>JAYPEI010000005.1:0-152830 GCA_038125665.1 Enterobacteriaceae bacterium | reverse complement strand
TTTCAGAAAAATCGAAAGCAGCATCTACTCCCTTGAAATCGAAGCGATTGCCAACTTCTCTGTTAGCTTGATCAACAGCATTACTTAATTCGTGGTTATCGACTTCTGAAACTACATCAAATGAAGGCATGCGTAATCCTCATTGTATTGTGTAAGATTAAACTAAAGTAGCATTAGCCTGATATCTGACAACAGCTTACCTAAATGTGTAGCAAACATTCCACCGTCAATCCCATTTACAGCACGATGATCGTAAGCCAGCGAATACGGCAGCATAGTTCTAGGCATGAAATCTTTACCATTCCAGACCGGCTTAACCGTGGCTCTTGAAACTCCTAAAATAGCCACCTCAGGTGTATTGATTATCGGTGTGAAACCCAAGCCGCCCATGCTACCTAGAGAAGAAACCGTGAAACAAGCTCCTTCCATATCCTCTCGACTCAGTTTACGGTCCTTAGCCCTAGCAGCCAACTGCTGAATTTTTTCGGCAATTTCCCAAACTGTTAATTTATCGGCATCACGTATTACCGGAACCATTAATCCTGTAGGCGTTGCAACTGCCACACCGATATGCACATAATTCTTTTGAATCAGTTTTAATCCTGAGGAATGAATGGACACATTAAATTGAGGATATTCTCGCAAGGTTAAAGCTGAAGCTTTGACAATAAAAGGTAGCGGGCTTAACTTAATGCCCCGATTATCAGCAAGAACTTTTTGTTCCGCTCGAAAGTTTTCTAATTCTGTAATGTCAGCCTCATCAAACTGAGTAACTCTGGGGACATTTAGCCAGCTCTTGGTCATATTTTGAGCTGTTACTCGTTGTAGTTTAGTTAACTCTACTTCAGCTACAGAACCAAAACGACCAAAATCAATATCTTCGACCTGTGGTAATCCGCCAACTCCTACTATCAAGGGAGTAACCGGCGTTGATTGGAGGAAGCCTTTAACAAACTCATGAACATCTTCTTTTTGTATACGCTGACGACTACCTGAACCAGTTACTTGGCGTAGATCAACACCAAGTTCACGAGCCAACTTACGAACAGCTGGGCCAGCGTAGACCTCTTCCTGAGAGGCAGGATCAATAGTCAACAAATCGTCAGGTGCTGGCACAATCGATGTTTCAAGCACACCAGCTTTATTTTCATGTCTAGTGGTTACTTGCTCACTAGCTTCTGTTGAATCTTGGCGAACGATATCTGTTACTTCGATATCAGCTACATGTTGCCCTGTCTTAACTTTCTCTCCGACCTTGAGATAAAGCTTAACGAGCTTGCCCCCAACAGACGCAGGGACATCCATCGCAGCTTTATCGGTTTCAAGAGTAACCAGCCCACTCTCTGCAGTGATTAGCTCACCTTCTGATACCAGAATCTCAATAACTTCCACTTCATCACTTGTACCGAGATCAGGTAACAAGACTTGCTGGATTGAACTAGAACTTTTAGTCTCTTCATCCTGCCTTTCAGGCCGCGGTTCCTCAAATGGTGATTGCTTAGCCTCTGTCTTCGCAGGCTGCTCCGGTGTCTCAACCTCGATAACACCAGACAATTCTAGCTCCAACAATGGCATACCACTTTTTACTTGATCACCAACTTTGATAAGGATTTTTTTTACAACACCCTCTGCAGAGCATGGAATTTCCATAGCCGCTTTGTCACTTTCAAGCACAGCAACATTATCATGAGCTGTTAGGCAGTCCCCAACTTTAACCAGAATCTCGATGACTTCAACGGCATCGTCTGAGCCAAGATCCGGTATTTGAATGGTTTCAACTGTCACGTTTCACACTCCTAAATCTATCTCAGTCTATACCAACACCGGGTTAGTTTTCTCGGGATCTAGCCCTAATTTTTTGATGGCAACCGTAATGTCGGAAGTTTTCAATGTTCCAATTTTTGCTAACTCATTAAGAGCTGCCACAGTGACATATTTCCAGTTCACCTCAAAGAAAGTTCGTAGCTTCTCTCGACTATCTGAACGCCCAAAACCATCTGTTCCTAAGACTTTATAAGGAGCTGGTACATAGGCACGAATCTGATCAGAGTAAAGTTTCATGTAATCGGTAGCAGCTATGACAGGAGCATTACTTTCACCAAGCAGTTGTGTAACAAAAGGTATCCGCTGTCTGTCAGACTCTGGATGCATCATGTTCCATCGTTCAGCCGAATTACCGTCACGAGCAAGCTCATTCATACTGGTGGCACTGTATACATCAACGGTTATTTTATATTCTTGACGTAGGTAGGCTGCAGCTGCACGTACTTCTCTTAGAATAGTACCGCTACCTAACAAGCGTACATGCCCTAGAGCCTTGGCAACTTTGTATTCTTTGCTTTTTCCATCCTCAAGCAAATAGATTCCTTTCAGGATACCTTCCTCTGAACCTTTAGGCATATCTGGCTGCACATAGTTTTCATTCATGGTAGTGAGGTAGTACCAGACACTCTCATCGTTTTGATACATGCGGCGCATCCCATCTTGGATGATCACTGCGAGTTCGTAAGAATAAGTAGGATCATAACTCACACAATTAGGAATGGTAGCTGCCACTAAGTGACTATGACCATCTTCATGTTGCAGACCTTCACCATTCAGAGTCGTTCGTCCTGCCGTAGCACCTATTAGAAATCCGCGAGCGCGTAGATCACCTGCTGCCCAGCAGAGATCTCCAACACGTTGAAAGCCAAACATGGAATAGTAAATATAGAAAGGAATTAATGGATAGTTGTTCACACTGTATGAAGTAGCGGCAGAAATCCATGAGCTCATAGCACCGGCTTCATTAATACCCTCTTCTAATAGCTGTCCTTTCTTATCCTCGCGATAATACATCACCTGACCAGAATCGGCCGGATCATATAACTGACCCTTCGCTGAGTAGATACCGATCTGACGAAACATACCTTCCATACCAAATGTACGTGCTTCATCCGGTACTATAGGAATAATCCGATGACCAATCTCTTTATCTTTGACCAAGTTACTCAACAAACGAACAAAAGCCATCGTAGTAGAAATTTCTCGTTCTCCACTACCCTTGAGCTGAGCATCAAAAGCAGACAAATCAGGGATAGATAGTTTTTCAGTTTGAGTGCGGCGCTGCGGTATAGCTCCTCCCAAACGCTCTCTTACTTTCTGCAAGTATTGCATTTCACCACTATCTTGAGCCGGACGATAATAGGGAACTTCTTCCAGTTTATCGTCAGGAATAGGCAAGTTAAATCGATCTCTAAAAGACCTTAGTTCGTCCAGAGCCAGTTTCTTGGCTGAGTGAGTCGCGTTAACTCCTTCAACTGAAGAGAAGGCATAACCCTTGATAGTTTTGGCCAAAACCACTGTCGGACGATCGGTACATTCAACAGCCTGCTTGTAAGCTGCATAAACCTTGTGAGGATCATGTCCACCACGATTTAGCTGCATCAAATCATCATCTGAGAGATGTTCCACCATTTTAAGCAACTCTGGGTGCTTACCAAAGAAATGCTCCCGAGTATAAGCACCACCGCGAGCACGATATGTCTGGAAATCCCCATCAACAACTTCATCCATTCGCCGTTGTAGTAAGCCATCTTTATCCCGCGCTAAAAGGTTATCCCAATGGCGTCCCCAAACTACTTTGATGACATTCCATCCAGCACCACGAAAGATACCTTCCAACTCTTGAATTATTTTACCATTACCGCGAACAGGTCCATCTAGTCGCTGAAGGTTACAGTTGATAACAAAATTGAGATTACCAAGCCCCTCTCGAGCAGCGAGAGAAATGGCTCCCAGAGTTTCTGGCTCATCACATTCCCCATCGCCCAGGAAAGCCCAAATTTGACGATCACCTTGTTTCACAAGTCCTCGATTATCGAGGTACTTTAGAGTATGCGCCATGTATATGGCTTGCAAAGGCCCAAGCCCCATAGAAACTGTTGGGAACTGCCAAAAATCAGGCATTAACCATGGATGGGGATATGAACTCAAACCATCGCCATCAACTTCTTGGCGAAATTTATCTAGTTGGGCCTCGGTGAAACGCCCCTCAAGGAAGGCACGAGAATACATGCCTGGGGAAGCGTGGCCTTGGAAATAGACCAAATCTCCCAAAAAGTCGCCACTTGGACCACGAAAAAAATGATTGAACCCAACATCGTAAAGGGTCGCCGATGAAGAGAAAGTGGAAATGTGACCACCTAAGTCGTAACCCAGCTTGTTTGCTCGCATCACCATGGCCAGGGCATTCCAACGCACGATCCCGCGAATCGCCCTCTCTTTGTAAGCATCTCCAGGTAGCGGAGTTTGTTCGCTTACAGGAATAGTATTCCGGTAAGGTGTTGTCAAAGACTCGACCGGTAACTGTTGCCCTTTCTCTGTGGCCTTGTTGACCAAAGATTGCAGCAGGAATTGGGCGCGATCTACGCCCTGATTGCGGATGACGCTAGAAAAAGCGTCCAACCACTCCTGCGTCTCTAAGGGGTCTATGTCGCGTATATCATTTGTCATAACGCATTGCCCTCTTACGACTCATTATGACCCATGGTATAGGTCAAAACAGTGTAGTCAAATTACAAGTGCTGAGAATTCTAATGCAAAGTTAGCATAAATTCCAACAATGTTGACCTATTTTGTAGTTTAACTACAAAGGTTTGAAATTATATTGTGATGCTTTAAGGAGATGCCTGTAAATCAGGCACTTGCAGTTTGTAGTCAAGGTAGTTCTTTTTTGACTCTCGACCAATCAAAGTAAGGACCTGGATCAGTTTTTCTTCCAGGAGCAATGTCGCTATGCCCGACAAGACGCTCCTTACTTAATTTGGTGTATGTCTTCAGCAAACAAATAAGCACTTTATTGAGCATCTCATATTGCAGATTGGTAAAAGGTTCTAAATCACTTCCCTCAAGCTCTATCCCAATGGAGAAATCGTTACAGGCGGGGCGCCCCTCAAATTCAGACCACCCAGCATGCCAAGCCCGCTGATCTAATCCCACAAACTGTAGTAAAGAACCATCACGCTCGATAACTAGATGCGAAGAGACCTTCAAGTTCTCTATCTCCTTGAAAAAGGGATGTAATTCTGTATTTAATTTATTAGTGAATAAAGCTTCAATATGACCACCTCCATACTCACCTGGAGGGAGGCTAATATTGTGAATGACAATTAAATCAGCTTCTACCCCGCTTGGCCTCGGTCCATAGTTTGGTGAAGGGATCACACGAGCTAAATTAATCCAGTGGTTTTCTATAGCAATAGACATTCATAATGTACTCTTTATATTGAATATAATTGGCGACTCCATCTTAGAATAAGCTATTTTCTTTGATTTATATATTAACTTAAGCTTGGAGTATCGCCTAAGGGTCTGAGGTTTTACCGCTCTAACAGATGACACCAAACTCAGCTAGGGCTTTTCTGTGAAAAAACACCAAGAGGTGCATGGCTTCACTGAAAAGAAAAAGTGCACGCCAGGTAACTCTGTATCAGCTCCAAACTTTAAATTTTTCTACTGTACTTGAGTGCCTGTATAATAGTGTGTACGGTAAGTTGGAGAAATATTATGTCCACGATTAATTTTTTTGCCGACCTCTCCGCTAATGTTCGCGCAGCACTGGCTGAAGACATTGGTAGTGGTGATATTACGGCAGCACTTGTACCTGCCGAGCAACATGCTACAGCCACCTTACTGAATCGAGAAAAAGCTATTCTTTGCGGTAGGCCTTGGGTTGACGAAGTGTTTTCACAAGTGGACTCTAAAATTACAGTTGAATGGCTACAGGAGGAAGGGAGTCTAATGAAGCCAGATAGTAGAGTTTTTATTGCTAGAGGCCCCGCCCGTTCACTATTGACTGCTGAGCGCTGTGCATTGAACTTTCTTCAACTACTCTCTGGAGTTGCAACCACTGCACATCACTATGCAGAACTTGTGAAAGAGACATCGATTACCTTACTTGATACTCGCAAAACTATACCAGGCTTAAGATTGGCGCAAAAATATGCCGTTGGAATAGGTGGTTGCGATAATCATCGGATAGGCCTGTACGATGCATTTCTTATAAAGGAAAATCATATCAATGCGTGTGGCGGGATTTCTGAGGCCCTGAGCACTGCTAGGCGAAGTAATCCTGACAAGCTGATTGAAGTGGAGGTAGAAACTCTTTTCCAACTTGAAGAAGCTATAGCAGCAAAAGCAGATATCATAATGCTTGATAATTTTAGTGTACAAGAAATTCAAGTAGCTATTACTATGAACGCTGGTCGAGCTAAATTAGAAGCCTCTGGTGGCTACAACACTGACACTATGCTGGAGGTAGCACGAACAGGAGTTGATTACCTATCTATAGGTGCTTTGACAAAAAATCTCCAAGCGACAGACTTTAGTTTACTCTTTATTAACAACTAGTAGCTTATAGCTGAGTAGCTAAAGGTTTCGCTAAAGCTTAACTAACTTTACGAATCGGCTTTCTTTTTTCAAGTCCCCGCCAGCCACTAACTAGTTGAATTTACCCTCTAGGTAACTGTTGCACTAACCCTACAGTCGTTCGACTTTCACATTTCGGAATTTAACGACCCCGGCTCCATACTGCAGAGAGAAAGGACCCTCTGAGTAAGTGCTATCATGCATATCTACAGTGATTTCACCGTTTAGTATGATAGTCAAATGATCACCTTGCATTGTGATATCATAAGTGTTCCATTTATTAGAGGTATCAATTTTTACTTGAGGTGCAGCAAAATGTACAACACCTCCAGTTCGGTATGTTTGATCAGGTCGAGTATCAAAGATATTTACTTCATAAGCTGAAGTATCAGTGATCGACATCGGGTCGGCTGCACGCAGAAAGACACCACTGTTGGCAGACTCATCTACCCAAAATTCCAAAGAAATATGAAGATCCTCGAATGAATCTGCTGTTACAAGCTGCCCATTTCCAGCATCGGCAACAAAAGCGCCTTCTTCTACTCTCCAGTTAGGATCTCCGAGTATTCTCCAAGCTGCAAAGCTACCTGAAAGGTCTTGCATGTCTGCTATGACAACAGAACTACCAAACAACGTAAACATTAGAAATACAGGAGCTGTTTGGAAAAATTTTATCATGCGCATTATGTTCCCTACTCTTATAATGATTATTTATCTATCTTCTTCTAATGTTCTTTTTCCCACTCAAAGAACTTACTGTCAAGCGGTAAAGTATTATAAAGTACATGTTCTTGACCAATTAGCAACTCCTATTACACTGTTGGAACCCATTTTATTACTCACTTAAGAAATTATTTTCCACAGTCTAATATTGAAACCTTATTCATCCTTGTTCGAACTTACCAGCATCGTGTAACTTAAAAAAATTAGGGGGCTTATCTCAGATAAAAGTTAGAGTGGTATTAAAGCTATTATTCTGAGGGAGACTTTTAAATCGCTATCAGAGGTTTACTGTTAACCCAGTTGTACTATTTATAGTAGGAAATAAATTTGTTAGATTCACTTATCAACAGCACATTGAATGCTCTCTCACTCGAATTGCCTCATGTCCTAACAGTACCCATCGTTGTAGTGCTTGCTATGCTCTTAGGCTCTTTTTGCAATATGCTAATCTATCGCTTGCCCCTGATAATCCTAGGCAGACAAATTGATACTGAGTTCACCCCAAAAAACTCTCTACTTTCTGGCAAAGCAACGTCGCTCACATTGTGGCAACCCGGATCTCATTGCCCTAGTTGCGGTAAGGGTTTGGGTCTGCGTGATCTGCTTCCCATCTTGAGCTACCTATGGACTCTCGGAAAGTGTCGTCATTGTGAAGCGTCTATCGGTAGACGCTATTTATTTATCGAATTATTCTCAGTTTTTCATGCTCTTACTCTACTCTTCTCTTTTGGCCCCACACTTTATTCACTGTGCATTTATGGTTTTATTCTGATTTTACTTGCCATGACTATTATTGACTTTGAGCACCAGCTACTTCCAGATGAACTCACTTTACCGTTACTATGGCTTGGTCTTCTAGTTAACTCATATGATATTTTCACTTCACTTTACGCAGCGGTATGGGGTGCTGCTATTGGTTATTGTGGCTTTTGGTTGATCAATGCTTTCTTCAAACTGATACGAGGCCTAGATGGTATGGGAGCAGGCGATTTCAAGCTACTAGCTGCTCTTGGTGCCTGGCTTGGTATCGACTCTCTCCCATTGATCGTCTTATATGCCTCAGTTATCGGTATTGCTATGGGTCTCATACTCATCTTGACACGTGGGCACAACCAACACACTCCTATTCCCTTTGGCCCAGCCTTGGCTTTAGCTGGAGCTGTACTCATTTTCTGGCAATCTGTCATAGAATGGTTCCCATGAGAAAAAGGGAAATATAATGAAAACCACCTTAGAGGAGCAACAACACCAAAAATATGCCACCGTTCGGGTACTGGGGCTTACTGGTGGTATCGCCAGTGGAAAAAGTACAATTTGTGAAATATTTTCTGCACAAGGGGTACCCATTATTGATGCTGACAGTATATCCAGAGAATTAGTAACTCCGGGGAAGCCTGCACTAGCGAGCATTGAGGGCTATTTCGGTAAAAACTTTGTTATAAATGGTGAACTGCAACGTAGCTTGCTTCGCACTGAAATTTTCAGTAACGAGGAATCTAGACTCTGGCTAGAAGCCTTGCTACACCCCCTCATTCAACAAGAAATTAGGGTTCGCATAGAATCCACTGATTCGCCTTGGGTAGTTCTTGTGGCACCACTTCTATTGGAATCCTCAGACTACAACTGGGTTCATAAAATTGCTGTTGTAGATACCACGGAAATACTACAGCTAGAACGTACTCAAGCGCGTGATAAAGTAGACAAGTCTCAGGTAGAGACTATCATCAGCAAACAGATGTCTCGAAATGAACGGTTACAAAAAGCCGATTATGTACTGCATAACTGTGGCACACTGGAAAGTCTACAAGAGCAAACGATGCAATTGTATAGAGAACTGGAGAAACTTTGGCATGACGACCCACCCTCAGACAATCACAATCATCAAGTGTCCTAACTGCGGCAACGAAATAACTTGGTGCGAGACTGAAAAATTCAGACCTTTTTGCAGCAAACGCTGCCAAATGGCTGACTTCGGAGAATGGGCTTTCGAACGTAATATTATTCCAGAGGGCGAGAGCGAAATTTTTTCTGCGGATATTCTCTCGTCTTCCCCCAACTCTACTAACCTTAATTAAGGAACCCCATCAATGATGTCGTCCATTCCTGCTGCACAACTAGAGTTGCGACAGGCTTATTACGGCGGAAGTGCCTATGCATTATATTTTGGTTTAGCATGGGTCTTAGCAGCTATAGTTAGCTGGCTTCTTGATCCTTGGTCAGGCGCATTGACTTTCATTATACTTAGCAGTGTTTCATGGTATGCATCGCTACATTTAAGTAGAATTTTGAAATGCACTGGGAAGCACCGCAAGGATAACCCTTTAGGCCATTTATTGGTCAATAGTAATATCTGGTACTTATTCAGCGCTCTTATCACTTTGATAATTGCCCAACATAGCCCGTTATACTTCTATCCAGCTCTTATGCTTATGAAAGGGGCTCATTATTTAATTCTACGTACAATATATGGACTAAAAGTGCATTCTGCATGTGCATTTACTTTTATTTTAGCCTCCATTTTGCTGACTTATTTTGGCTTACCCGAAGAAGTTGGAGGAATATTGGGCGGCATTATAGAGCTTACATTCGGAAGTATGATTTATTGGACTTACAACCCCCGCAGAACAATTTGAGTGATAATTACTAAGATAGCCTTAATTAGTTTAACTTTAGTTAATCAAATCAAGCTTAGCAAAACATAACGACTTAATCTTTGTATAAGTCATGCCTTCGCTGTAAGTAGTCAACTACTTCTAGGTTTGCTTCTGGATATTTAAGTTCCTGTAAATTTGAAATTGCTATCCAGCGTAGTTCTTGTCCTTCTTTACCATCTGGAATTCCGCTCCATTGCCTAACCAAGAGAACACTTAAGTGGATGGACTTATCAGTATATTCATGTGTCTTTTCCAACAAAGGTGTAGAGTCAAAAATCTCAATCCCAATTTCTTCTCTGAGCTCGCGGGCTAATGCCTCATGAACTCTCTCTCCAGCTTCAATTTTCCCACCAGGAAACTCCCACAATCCTCCTTGGTGCTTGTCAAGTGGACGGAGTGCTAACAATACTTCCCCGTGAGAATTCAAAATGACACCGGCTGCTACAGCCAAATAATTCTTCATTACTTATGTACGATAATTAGCATTAATACTTACATAGTCATGGCTAAAGTCGCAGGTCCAGAAAGTTTCGTTCACCTGCCCCCGACCGAGTTCTACCCTAATCGTAAATTCACTTTTACTAAAGACAGCTTGTCCTTGCTCCTCCACATAGTTAGAGGCTCTGGCACCGGCAGAGACTATACAGACATCATCTAAATACAACTCTATCCCCTCAATTTTTAGTGAATCCAATCCTGCACGCCCAATAGCTGCCAGTAAACGTCCCCAATTAGGATCTGAAGCATATATTGCTGTTTTAATCAGAGGTGACTCAGCAATTGCATAACCTACCTTTAAGCATTCCTCCTCTGTGGCTCCTCCATTTATATGCAAGGTAACAAACTTTGTGGCCCCCTCAGCATCTCGTACGATTGCCTGAGCTAATAGTTCGAATACTTCAATAAGTTGTAGGTCAATTTCTGTTCTTTCTTCTTCACTCAAACTACCATAATGTACATTCGACATTCCAGTTGCTATCAAAAGGCAACTATCATTTGTTGAGGTATCTCCATCTACTGAGATTCGATTGAATGAGCGATCAGCGCATTTCTTCACACAGTGCTGAACCTCTGATTTGTTCATAGCAAGATCAGTGAACACATAACCCAGCATGGTTGCCATATTGGGTTTTATCATTCCGGCTCCTTTCGCAATGCCCGTCACAGTCACTGTGTGGCCTGCTATCTGAACTTGTCTTGATACAGCTTTAGGACGCGTATCAGTAGTCATAATACCTCGAGCGACTGTTTCCCAATCACCTTTTCCCAGACCTTTGGACAACTCAGGCATTGCCATACAGAGTTTATCGATCGGTAATAATTCACCTATTACTCCCGTAGAAAAAGGGAGAACTGCTTCGGAGGGGCAATCCAGCAGAGCACCAAGCTCGGCACAACTCCGATGTGCAGCATGCATACCTGCTGCGCCTGTCCCAGCATTGGCGTTGCCAGTATTTATCAATAAATAACGTGGCATCATGGTTTGTAAATGTTGCTTACAAATAGCTATTGGAGCTGCACAGAAAGCATTACGCGTGAAAATGCCGGCACTGACTGATTGGTCAGCTAGCTCAAAAAGAACCAAATCTAACTTGCCAGGTTTTCTTAGACCTGCAGCCACCGCACTCATTCGTACACCGGGTACTGGATATAATTTACCTAAATCTGCGCTGCCTACTGCCATATAAGTATCTCAGCCGAGTTTGCCATGACATTGTTTAAATTTCTGTCCAGAACCACAAGGACAAGGGTCATTACGCCCAACTTTGGGTTGTTGTCGCTCTACTGGTAATGTTTTCGCTGGTTGCGCTTGACCGACTTTTTCCAGGGTAACGTTTTCTGTCTGCATTGCTGACACTTGGGTTAGGTGCATAGCCTGCTGTCGCGTACGCGCTCGCTCTTCTGTTCGCTTACGTTCGATAGTATCCGTTTTTTCTTCCTCGCGAATTTGGACTAGGGATAGGAAACGTATGACTTCTGACTGCACTTCATCTAAGAAGTTTTGAAAAAGATTAAAAGATTCGCGTTTATACTCTTGTTTAGGGTTCTTACCACCATAGCCTCTTAGCCCTATGCCTTGACGGAGAGCATCCATGTTGGACAGATGTTCCTTCCAATGATTATCCAAAATCTGCAGAGTAATCTGTTTCTCAAAAACGCGCATATTATCCCCTACGGCCGCTGCTTTGAGCTCGTAATTCTCAACAACTTGTTGCAGAATGCGTTCACGTAATGGCTCCTCAAAAAGGTTAGGATCCTCTAACCATTGACTAACTGATAGATGAACACCAAATTCTGAAGCTAACCCTTGCTCAAGTCCACTTACGTTCCAAGTTTCATCCATACTTTGAGGAACAATGAATTGACTTATGAAGTTATTAACAACCAAAACTCGCATATCTTTGATAATGGCAGAGATATCATCTGTCTCCATTAACTCGTTACGTTGATTGTAAACAAACTTGCGCTGCTCGTTTGCAACATCATCATATTCTAGTAACTGCTTGCGAATATCGAAATTTCTTCCCTCTACTTTGCGCTGCGCTTTTTCGATAGCATTAGTTACCATGCGAGCTTCCAATGCCTCCCCATGCTCCATACCAAGTCTACGCATCATATTTCCAACTTTCTCAGAAGCAAAAAGACGCATTAAATTATCTTCTAGCGATAAATAGAATCGAGAATACCCAGGATCACCTTGACGCCCAGCACGACCACGTAATTGATTATCTATTCGGCGTGATTCGTGACGTTCAGTACCAACAATATGTAAGCCGCCTGCAGTTAGTACCTGATCGTGACATTCTTTCCAGTCTTCCTTAATCTTAGCAATCCGTTCAGGAGTACGTTCTGACTCAGGTAAAGCATCTACCTCTGATTCCCAACGCCCCCCTAGAACAATATCTGTCCCGCGGCCAGCCATATTGGTAGCAATAGTCACTGTCCCTGGACGTCCAGCCTGTGCAATGATTTCGGCTTCTTTCGCATGGAATTTAGCATTCAAGACATTGTGCTTAACTCTCTTCTTCTGCAAGAACTTAGATAATATTTCTGAAGTCTCCACCGAAGCCGTACCAACTAACACCGGCGCACCTTTTTCACTAAACTCAACTATATCTTTGACAATAGCTTCAAACTTTTCTTCCACTGTTAAGTAAACAAGGTCATTAGCATCCACTCTAACCATAGGTTTATTGGTCGGGATTACTACAACATCTAATCCGTAAATCTGATGGAATTCATAAGCCTCTGTATCCGCTGTTCCTGTCATCCCTCCTAATTTTTTATACAAACGGAAGTAATTCTGGAAAGTGGTAGATGCTAGAGTTTGACTCTCATTCTGAATCGGTACTGCCTCTTTCGCTTCAATGGCTTGATGTAGACCTTCAGATAAGCGTCGCCCTGGCATAGTACGACCTGTATGCTCATCAATAAGAACAATTTGATTTTCCTGGACGATATATTCAACATCACGATTAAACAGATAATGTGCTCGAAGTGCAGATTGAATCTGATGTACTAAAGTCAAATTAGTCGCTGAGTAAAGAGAATCTCCTTCATTTAATAATCCACGACTTGTTAGGAGTTGTTCCAGTTTTTCGTGGCCAGGATCTGTAATTTCAACTTGGCGAAATTTTTCATCAATATAGAAATCGCAATCAGGCGCTATATATTCCTGAGTTTGCCTCTCCAATTGGCTCAGTTCTGGTTTTTTATCACCCCTCTTAAGTAGTGGTACCAAAGCATTCATTTCAATGTAGCGTTTTGCTGAATTATCAACGGCACCAGAAATGATCAATGGTGTTCTGGCTTCGTCAATCAAGATAGAGTCAACTTCGTCGACGATAGCAAAGTTCACTCCCCGCTGAAAACGATCCTGTAAACGAAACGCCATATTGTCACGAAGATAATCAAATCCAAATTCATTATTAGTTCCATATGTGATATCAGCAAGGTAAGCTGCTCGCTTCTCAGATGGATCTTGTTGAGGAACTATAACCCCTACAGTCAAGCCTAAAAATTCGTACAGAGGACGCATCCACTGCGAGTCTCGTCGGGCTAGGTATTCATTCACAGTAACAAGATGTACCCCTTGTCCACTCAAGGCATTCAGGTAAGCGGGCAGCGTTCCCACCAAGGTCTTTCCTTCACCTGTCCGCATCTCTGCAATCTTACCTTCATGCAACACTATGCCACCTATCATCTGCACATCAAAATGACGCATCTGCATGACACGAACTGAAGCCTCTCTTACAACAGCAAAAACTTCTGGGAGAAGTTGATCAAGTGTTTCGCCAGCTTGCAGACGCCCTTTAAATTCATCAGTTTTAGCTTGTAACGCAGCATCATCAAGCAGCTTAAGCGCAGGTTCAAACTCGTTAATTTTTTTCACTACTTTATTTAACCGCTTAAGTTCACGGTCGTTTTTACTGCCGAAAAGTTTGGCGAAAATCATAAGGAATTACCTAACATCCAAATATTTAAGAGAACCTTTGTCTAGCCACATCATGCTAGGCACTCACATCATGTCATAGAATACACGAGCACCTGTCTGCCTACTTTTGAGTAGGTTACTAGGGGGAAATTACTGGATTGTGCGACGAAGATATGATGAAGGATCGATTGCTCGACCATTTTTATGCACTTCGAAATGGACATGAGGTCCTGTTGAACGTCCTGATGAGCCGGACAGTGACACAACCTGACCACGTTTAACTACATCACCAACCTGTAATTTCAACCTCTGATTGTGTGCATAAAGCGTTTCATAACCGTTGCCATGATCAATGGTAATCAAGTTACCAAATCCAGATTTGTAGCCTGCGTGAGTTACTACCCCAGCACCAACAGCCTTGACTTCTATCCCAGTTTTACCTGTAGCGAAATCCACACCATGATGCCAAGAGAGCTTGCCATTGAAGGGGTCTAATCGACGACCGTAATTTGAAGAGATATAACCCGTATTGACCGGTTTACCGGCTATTTCGAACTCAGCTAGGGCATTTCGTTCGATTAGCTCATAATCAAGCAAGTTGAATTTCTGTTGGCGTTCTTCAACTTTTGTGGACAACAGTTCTAGCTCTTTGAAAAAGTCTGTCCAAATCATCTGGTCTTCATTCTGTCCGACAATTTCTAAAGATGGACCACCCAATTGCGGATCTGTCTTGAAATCAAATTCATCGGCTTCAATACCTGTTGCAATAATCAGACGTTCCCCAAGAGCATCCAACCTTATTAATCGTGCTTGTAAACCGGCCAAGCGAATTGTCAGTGCTTGCAATTGAGACAGTGCTTCCTCACGCACACGGGTTATTTCAAGGCTTTGATTATTCAGGGCTTCAATACTATTTTGCCAGTTTTCAGATCTAAGAGTCTTAGCCTGACGTCCCTCTAACCATTGGAAAGTGCCATATCCAAACACCACCGGTAGACCGAGAAAAAAAACTCCTAGCAAACCACGCATCCACCCCTTCAGTACAATGGAGCGTGTGGCACCATGTTTCTTGTCCAATATGATAATTTTCATTCAATTTTTATGGCTAATTAGTCTATTGGTATCTCAAATTATTGATAGATAGTCATCTTAAAGACGATCTCATTTAGGTGTTACCACCAACTGGTTACCTGTGTGAATTTCTTTATTGTCCAGTGGGAACTTGCTTGCATCTATGATGACAGCAGTATCCATCTCTTTCTGTACTCTCCAACCCATAGACATTTTAGCTGCCTTTCTTAGCTAAAGCGGAACTCTTTTTACAGAGTTGTGGGGTAACCCCCAGATTGGGCTCGACTCAAGCTTTAGAGTACAGAAGATACCAGAAGCTGTTTATGCTGCAAAGACTGGTCGCAGATAAGAAATTGGTGCCTCAGACTCATCTTCGAAAGTAACAATTTCCCAACAATCTCGCTCTGCCAACAATTTACGTAGTAAGAGGTTATTCAGAGCATGACCCGACTTATAACCACTAAACTCTCCTATCAGAGTAAAGCCCAGTAGGTATAGATCACCAATTGAATCGAGTATCTTGTGTTTGACAAACTCATCTTCATAACGCAAGCCATCCTCGTTCAGGACTCTATAGTCACCAACAGCTACAGCGTTCTCCATACTTGCCCCCAGCGCTAAGTTTCGTCTTCGAAGCTCCTCGAATTCATGCATAAAGCCAAAAGTACGCGCTCGACTGACCTCTTTCACAAACGAAGTGCTAGAGAAGTCTACTACTGCTTGTTTGGTGTAGCGGCGGTGCACCGGATGATCATAAAGCAAGGTATAACCAACTTTAAAACCATTAAAAGGTTTCAACATCACTTTTTTGTCACCCTGCTCGACAGTAATTTCTTTAGTAATTCTGATGTAATTTTTAGGGGCATGCTGCTCTTCAATACCTGCACTTTGAATTAAAAAAACAAAAGGGCCAGCACTGCCGTCCATAATTGGCACTTCAGCTGCTGACACATCTACGTAGGCATTATCGATGCCTAAGCCTGACATGGCTGACATCAAATGTTCTACAGTAGAAATTCTCACATCTCCTTTCATCAATGTGGAGGACAGAGTTGTTTCACCTACATTTTCAGCAAGAGCAGGTATACTTACAGGTGGGGTTAAATCGGTACGAAAAAAAATTATGCCTGTATTGACAGGAGCTGGACGGAGAGTCAGAAAAACTTTTTTGCCTGTATGTAAGCCAACACCTGTTGCTTTAATTGTGTTCTTGAGGGTTCGCTGTTTTATCATTATCTAAATCTGCAGTACTGAAGCATTATTTATAGTATCTGGTCAGCGTTATTAACAGCCAGAACATCCTAAGACTATTAGGAGTTAAAGCTATCTCTCCTCAATAAGTCTATGGTATCAAAGCCAGCATCAATAGCAAACAAATCACTGAAAATCTGTAAACAGCAAACCAAACAAAACCATCAGTTCAGGGGCATGAACTGATGGCCTGTGAATAATCTAGTCAGCCTGCTTGCGTAGGAAGGCTGGGATATCCAGAAACTCTACATCTGGGGCACCTACTGCTCTACTCAAACCTGCAGAACCAGCCTCTTGTTGAGGCAATTGCGGACGACGACGCAATGCTGTAGGACGATCATAATTACCATAATCTGGCCTTTCCCCACGAGATCTAGGTAGAGCCATCGTAGGTTCCTGCCTAACTGGGGTAACTGTTGCAGACTTGGCAATAATTCCTGTATTGGCAAGACCTGTTGCAACTACTGTAACACTAATGTCTTCACCCATCGAATCGTCGATTACTGTACCTAAAATTACTGTTGCTTGGTCGGAAGCGAATTCATTAATTATATCCCCAACTATACCGTACTCACCTAAGGACAAATCTTTACCTGCCGTGATGTTAACCAAAATTCCTCTAGCTCCAGTCAGGTTGATGTCTTCAAGTAAAGGGCTACGTATAGCCATTTCTGCTGCTACTGCGGCTCGATTTTCACCTGAGGCACGCCCAGATCCCATCATTGCCATACCCATTTCAGACATTACTGTCCGCACATCTGCAAAATCAACATTAATTAAGCCTTCGCGAGTAATAAGATCTGCAATCCCTTTAACAGCTCCAAGTAAAACATCATTCGCTTTGGCAAATGCGTCAAGTAAAGTGGCCTCTTTACCTAGAACTGACATGAGTTTTTCATTTTGAATGGTGATCAGTGAATCAACATGTTCGCTTAGTTCTAAAATACCTTGGTCAGCAACTTTCATCCGCTTAGGACCTTCTAGGCGAAAAGGTTTAGTTACTACTGCAACAGTCAAAATACCCAACTCTCGAGCTACTTCAGCAACTACAGGTGCAGCACCTGTACCAGTTCCACCACCCATACCAGCTGTAATGAAGACCATATCTGCGCCTTCGATGGCTTCACGAATACGATCACGGTCTTCCATAGCAGCCTGACGCCCTAATTCTGGATTAGCTCCAGCTCCTAGACCTTTAGTAACATGAGAACCTATTTTTAATGAATGTCCACTCATCTTATCAAGCACTTGGGCATCAGTATTGGCACAGATAAAATCTACGCCATCAATGCTATTTTGAATCATATGAGACACTGCGTTTCCACCGCCTCCCCCAACGCCGATCACCTTAATAACGGCGTTCTGCGCTTGCTCTTCGACCATTTCAAAATGACTCATAATTGCCCCTTATATAGTTAGTTATAAAATATCAGAAAACTGCAGGCCACCCAGCCTTTACTACTTAATCTTCTCGAAATAAAAACTTCTTCACTTTTTCCATAATACCGATTGATACTTTTCCTCGATGACTACGACCCACACGTTGTTTATGCTGGTTTAAACCATAGAGCAGAAGACCTACACCTGTTGCATAAACAGGGTTTCGTATGATGTCGTTAAGACCAGTAAATTCTTTTGGGACACCGATACGCACTGGCATATGAAAAATTTCTTCAGCCAACTCAACAACACCTTCCATTTTGCTAGTACCACCGGTAAAAACTATACCTGCCGCCAAATAGTCGGCATAACCGCTATGGCGCAACTCTGCAAGAATCAAGTGGAAAAGTTCGTCATAACGAGGCTCTACAACTTCAGCGAGTGCCTGGCGAGAGATATCTCTCGAGGGTCTGTCGCCCACTCCTGGCACTTTAATCATGTCATCAGAATTAGCCATCTGCGCCAAGGCACAAGCGTATTTAATTTTTAATTCATCGGCATGATCAGTGGGGGTGCGAAGTGCCATAGCAATATCATTTGTCACTTGATCCCCTGCAATTGGGATAACTCCTGTATGTCTAATTGCCCCCTCATTAAATATAGCGATATCAGAAGTTCCTCCGCCGATATCAATCATACAAACACCAAGCTCTTTTTCATCTTCAGTTAGTACCGAATATGAAGAGGCAAGTTGCTCTAAAATAATTTCATCCACTTCAAGACCACAGCGTTTGATACATTTTTCAATGTTTTGATAAGCATTATTTGCACAAGTAATAAGATGAACTTTGGCCTCTAAGCGCACACCTGACATACCAAGTGGATCACGGATACCTTCCTGTAAGTCGATAATGTATTCCTGAGGCAAGATATGCAGAATTTTTTGATCCGCTGGAATGGCTACAGCTTGTGCTGCATCTATTACTCTATCCAAATCTGCTGGCTGCACTTCACTATCACGAACTGCAACAATACCATGTGAATTCAATGAACGAATGTGAGAACCTGCTATTCCAGCATAAACAGAATGGATGCGACATCCTGCCATCAGTTCTGCTTCTTCCACCGCACGTTGTATTGCCTGGACCGTTGATTCGATATTAACCACTGTCCCTTTTTTTAGTCCGCGCGAACGATGCCGTCCAACACCAACTATATTTATTCCTCCTTCGTCAGTAATCTCTCCAACAATGGCGACTACCTTAGAAGTTCCTATATCCAGACCTACAATCATGTCACCGTAGCTTGGATTACTCATCTGGTTTTTCCTGTATTGTTGCTACCTGTTGACTTATAAAACTACGAGTTGCCAAGCCATTTTTGTAGCGAAGATCAATATCGCTTAAGTTAATTAAGCTGGCACCTCTTAGCTGAAGAAAACTGACCAGCCGCTGTATTCTTTGTAATAAATCTTTACTACCAATTTTTACATTCACAGTTCCTAACCCATCTGATACCGTGGAAAACTTTAAAGTCCATGCGCCTCTTGAGTTAAGTTGCAATGTAGAAATACGCATTCCTAGGGGATATATTAATTGGTTGAACTGCCTATACTGAGACATCACTAACGCTTCACTTCCTGCTGGTCCAGATAGCCTTGGTAGCATAAGTCCTTCTATTCCCGACTCTGGTTCAAAACTTTGACCTTCCTGATTAAGTAGTGCTTTCTCCCCCCAACGCGCTATAGCTGTTTCCTCACGAATACTTATAATCAGTTTGTCTGGCCATTGACGCTGTAAACTTACTTGGCTTACCCAAGGTTGAGCCTCTAATTTCTGTTTTAGCTGCTTAAGATCTATACTGACTAAACTTTCTTGTACGTAGTCTTGAACAAGTTCAGTAAGCTCTTCTCGTCTCAAAAATCTTAAACTTCCCTCAACGACAACAGTGTTAATTTTTTGCTCTTCCAATCTTGCAAAAACCAGGTATACCCCATACCCCAAAGTACAAATAAAAAGACTTATCATCATCACAAAAGTAAATTTACGAAGTATTAGATGCTTAGCCCTTGGGGTAGTATGGTTACCTTGTGAAAAGTTATGTCGAGGTGTCGCGCCACGCATTACCCTTGACCTCCCACTAAATCATTTGGTGGGAAACTACTCTCGAGGATTCGCAATACTAGTGTGGGAAAGTCAATTCCTAATTGTTTAGCTGCCATAGGAACTAAGGAATGCGAAGTCATGCCAGGCGTTGTATTTACCTCTAATAAATACATGTTCCCGCAGGCATCAGTCATCAGATCTACTCTCCCCCAACCCTTACATCCCACGGACCGATAAGCTTTTAAAGCTAATTCCTGCATCTCTTTAGCTACATCAATATCAATGTGAGCTGGACATTCATAGCGAGTTTCCTCAGAGAAGTACTTTGCCTGATAATCATAAAATGCATTGGTACTTTGCATTGCAACGATAGGGAGTATGTCCTGACCAAGTATTCCTACTGTATATTCCTTGCCTCTCAACCAAGTTTCCGCAATTACTTCCGCCTGGTATTGCGTAGCAATCTCATATGCCTGCTGCAATTCTGCAGCAGTGCTAGCGGAGCTGATTCCTAGGGAAGAACCTCCACTCACTGGCTTCACGAAGCATGGACCTAAATCAGATAGCACAGCATCCCAATCATCATTTGCATTTAGTACACGAAATGCAGGTGTCGGTAGGCCATTTTGTAACCAAATACGCTTAGTGAATACTTTATCCATAGTCAGCGCACTCGCTAAAACTCCAGAGCCCGTATAGGGAATTCCTAACCATTCCAGCGCACCTTGTACCTTTCCATCTTCACCATCACTGCCGTGTAAAATAATGAAAGCTCTTTCTACTCCCGACGAAATCAATTGTGGAATAAGATCCGAACTAGCATCTATACCTATCGCATTTACACCAGCAAACTGTAGTGCATGTAAAACAGCAGCTCCACTTAGCAACGAAATTTCTCTTTCGGATGAACGTCCTCCCATCAGAACAGCGACTTTTCCGTATCGATCTATTTGTGTTCTAGAACCAGGAGTTAATTTCATGACTGAAGCCCACCTTGAAACAACTTCTTACTTATCTGCCCGACATTACCTGCACCCTGTGTGACGAGAATATCGCCATCTAGCAATAAATCATTTAGTAGAGGAGGCAGATCAGATTGTTGACGAACCCAGATAGGATCTAGCTGACCCCGACGGCGAATACTTCGACATAGTGAACGAGAATCGGCTCCTTTAATTGGTTGCTCACCGGCGGGGTAGACATCCAACATAATTAAGACATCCACTGAAGACAGAACCTCTACAAAGTCATCATAAAGATCATGGGTCCGACTGTAGCGATGAGGTTGATAAATCATGACTAGGCGACGTTCTGGCCAACCATCACGTACAGCTGAGATATTAGCCGCCACTTCCGTTGGATGATGACCATAGTCATCTACGAGCATCACTCGCCCATGAACACACTCCAACTCGCCTTGTAAATCAAACCTACGCCCCACACCACTGAAATTTGCTAGACCTAACCGGATATCTTCTGTGCTGATTCCCAGATCAGTCGCTATAGCAACAGCTGCAGCTGCGTTGAGAACATTATGTTTCCCAGGTAAATTTATCGATAGTTCAAGTGGTTCTTGATGACCCGGACGGAATAAACGAAATTGTGTCAGCATGCCTTGTTGTTTATGTAGTTCTATCCGATAGTCTGCATCAGGATTAAAACCATAAGTTAGGATTGGCCTAGCGATTTGTGGTATTAATTCTCGGATAACCACATCATCCAAACACAGTACAGCAAGCCCATAGAATGGCAGGTTATGTAAAAACTCAACGAAAGTTTTTTTAAGCTTTTCAAAGTCCCCATCATAGGTACCCATGTGATCGTCATCTATATTTGTGACTACTGCAGCCATGGGTAATAAATGTAAAAATGAAGCATCACTTTCATCAGCCTCTGCAACTAAATACCGGCCTTGACCTAACTTTGCGTTAGTACCTGCAGAATTTAACAATCCGCCAATAATAAAAGTAGGATCCATCCCTCCTTGTGCTAAGAGAGAAGTTACTAATGAGGTCGTCGTTGTTTTTCCATGCGTGCCTGCTATAGCAATGGCATGTCTATATCGCATAAGTTCAGCGAGCATTTCAGCACGTGGTATGATGGGTATTCTGCGCTTTTGGGCAGCTCGAATTTCAGGATTATCTCGTGATATTGCCGATGAGGTGACAACAACATCAGCGGTGGCAACATTCTCGGCACTATGACCGATGAGTACATTAACACCTAGCTTCTGCAAACGGTCAGTAGTGGCACTGGTCTGGAGATCAGAGCCACTGATGTGATAGTTTTGATTAAGCATCACCTCAGCGATACCACTCATGCCTGCACCACCAACTCCAATAAAATGAATATTTCGAATTCGACGCATTCCAGGAATTTCACTGGAGTATATCCGCTTTGTAAATGACTGAACGGACTCAGACATTACAGGCCTCCAGACAAATTTCTGCCACTTTGGCAGAAGCAAACAAATAAGCTGACCTACGTGATTCGATAGCTGCCACTAATAATCTTGCTGGCTCCTGATGCAAAGGTCTCACTAGAGCATCTAATGCTTGAACTGTGAGCTGTGATTGTGGCAATAACCAGGCAGCTCCACGTTGAACGAGAAAATTAGCATTAGCAAACTGATGATCATCCACTGCCCAAGGGTAAGGCACTAATATTGCGGGCAAACCTGCTACTGCTAGCTCAGTAATAGTACTTGCACCAGCACGACAAAGGGCAAGATCTGCCCAACCATAAGCTAAAGCGATATCATCGATATAAGGTTGTACTTTAACTAAAAGTTTTGATGAAGACGGAGCATTTACTTGCAGACCTGCAGCCTCATAGGTCTCCAAAGTTTGTTGGTAAAGTTTTGTACCAGTTTGATGAAGAACTTCAATTGCTTTCGGAAAATTTTGATGATTTGCACTATAATTTATTAACCATTGTGGCAGCAAATCATTAAGTGCTTTTGCACCTAAACTACCCCCTATAACGAGCAACCTTAGTGTCCTAGTTACTTCTACACCTCTGTTTGCTAGTCGCTCAGCGTATTCTGGTAGCTGGGCAATCTTTTCTCGTACTGGGTTACCTGTAGTGATTACTTTATTACTACCTCTATAATACTTTTCTAGTAGTGTTTGTTTACTGGTAAAGGCAGCGGGAAAACCTTCACACACTCGTTGTGCCAGAGGGAATAGAATCCGATTACTAAATCCAGCAATAGCATTTTGCTCATGAATTATTAATCGCTTACCCAACAACTTAGCTGCAACCCCCCCTGGAGCAGTAACAAAACCTCCCATGCCAAGCACACAATCTGGTCTTAACTGCATCAACATCCTCACAGCCTGCATCATCGCAAAAAATGTGCGAAAGGGTGCTTGTATAAGACTAAGAAGCCCTCTACCTCTTAAGCCAACCATAGAAATACAGTGAAGCGGATAGCCATGCTGCGGAACCAACGAAGCTTCGAGTCCATTTGCCGTCCCCAACCATTCAATATCAGCACCTTGTTCTTTAAGTAACTTAGCAATACTCAGTGCAGGATAAATATGTCCTCCTGTGCCACCTGCCATAATGAGTACTCGGGCAGATCTCATATTCATCGTTGCCCCCCCGCTATAATTCTTGGCTGAACCTCTTGCTGTTGCTCAATATCTACTCGAAGCACTAAAGCAAGCATAGCTATACAAATGAGCAAACTTGAACCACCATAACTAATAAACGGCAGGGTCAATCCTTTGGTAGGAGCAACTCCCATATTAACTGCAAAATTAATGATAGTTTGAACCGAGAAAATCAATGCGATGCCATAACAGAGGTAAGCGGAGGCTAATCGTCCAGCAACTTCGTTGCGACGTCCTATTAACATAATTCGCCAAAATAAGATTAGGAAAAGAAACACAACAGAAAGTACTCCTACTGCACCTAGCTCTTCCGCAATGATGGCTAAAACAAAATCTGTATGTGCTTCTGGTAAGAAATATATTTTCTGTATACTGTTTCCAAACCCAACGCCAAACAACTCACCACGACCAAAACCTATTAGTGCTTGTGCAAGCTGATAGCCACTACCGAACACAACGTTATTTGAAAAAGGGTCTTCTAAACTAGATAGGAATGTTTCTACTCGCTGTAGACGATAATCAGACGAGAGAATGAGTAAACCAGCGAGTGCAATAACTATTATACCGCCGATTATAATTGGTAAGATCCTTACTCCAGCTAAAAACATCATACCAAACACAGTAACTGTCAAAACAACAAGAGCTCCAAAATCTGGCTCAAGTAATAGCAAAAGAGCAGGTAAGAAAATGATTAGCAAGGGCTTTATAAACCCAAAGCGGCTTGCACGAAAAGGTTCGTGGTAGCGACTTAACCAACATGAAAGGTACATGACTAAGCCAAGCTTGGCTGGCTCTGATGCTTGCAAGGCAAATAAACCAAAATCAAGCCAGCGCTTCGACCCATTTACAGTTGAGCTAATCCCTGGGACTAATACAATAAGAAGTACAAAATATGAAGCTAATAAAATCAGAAATCGACTTTGATACCAAAAGCGCATAGATATTGAAAGTAGACCAGCCCCAATAATCATCGCGAGTAATAAAAACGAAGCTTGGCGTTTAACGAAATACAGGGTGTCGTCAGCAAGTCGACTACCAATTTCAACAGATGACGAGCCCATCATTAAGAAACCAAGGGTTACAAGCAAAACACTGGCAATAATTAATAACGGATCGCCGTGGTAGCGCTTCAAGTAATAATATGGCTGAGTAACTGAAGTCATCATAGTACTCCACCTGCTAGCACTTGTTTTTGTAACGCCCGAACCAATTCAACAAACACTTCACCACGATGGACGTAAGACTTAAACATATCAAAACTGGCACAGGCTGGTGACAGCAATACCTGCTCACCTGGTTTTGCCATACTCGCCGCAAGTTTGACTGCTTCTTGAAGATCGTTCACCCTATAATTAGAAACTCCATCGGCAAGAGCTGATTGGATTTTTCCAGCATCTTTACCAAAAAGAATAGCCGTACCATTAACTGCAGTAAGCGCCTCACTCAAAGGTGAAAAATCTGCTCCTTTGCCTAGCCCTCCAGCCAGTAAATACACAGATCCTTGATTGCCAAGACCAGCTAGAGCTGCCACTGTTGCACCGATATTTGTACCCTTTGAATCGTTGTACCATTGTACTCCGCTAATTTCAGCCACCCACTGACAACGATGATCAAGTCCCACAAAATTTTGTAAAGTTTGCAACATCGATTCCTGTGAAATACCTGCCGCTGTTCCAAGTGCTAGTGCAGCCAAGCAGTTACTCAAATTATGACGTCCTGGAATTTTTATTTTATTTATGGGTATTAAGACCGACTCACCGCGAGCTAAATATTCGATACCTTCATGCTGGCGAAGACCGAAGTCATAAGGTTGTGTGGGTTCACCTAAACCAAACCTAATCTTCGCTGGTACATCAGCTGCTGGCGAACTAGCTACGTCATCTCGGTTAACTATGGCAACTTTACAACCTGAAAAAATCCGTTGTTTGGCTTCTAAATAGGCATCTAATGAGTCATATCGATCCAAGTGATCTTCACTAAGATTTAACAAAGTAGCGATGTGTCCTTGAAGCGAACTAGACGTTTCCAATTGGAATGAACTCAACTCTAGAACATATAACTGAGTCTTAGAGGCGGACTTATCAAGCAGGGCATTTAGAACTGGAAACCCAATATTCCCTGCCAATACTACTTGTAAACCAAAATTACGCGCCATCTCTGCCACTAATGTAGCTACTGTGCTTTTTGCGTTAGAACCAGTAATAGCTATCACTGGGGTAGAAGGTGAGCCATCAGCAGATTGTTCTTGCAACGCTGTTGCAAATAACTCGACATCCCCGGTACATAGAGCTCCTGCTTTTTTAGCCTCTACAATAGCTGGATTACGAGGATCAATCCCAGGAGAAAGAACGAGGACTTGGGCACTCTTTAAAACATTGGTATCTAGCCCACCTAGTTTGACTGTAGTCTCTGGATAAGCTGATTGTAACTCTGCTAAACATGGCGGGTTCATTCGTGTATCCATTACACTAAAATTTAGATCACGAGACGCCAGAAAATGAGCACATGATAGACCAGTCTGCCCTAGACCGACTATCACATGTTTTTTCTGACAAGAGACCCGCATCAATTTTTCCTTTATCTTATTTTTAGCGCAGTTTTAGTGTTGCTAAACCCAGAAGTACAAGCACCACTGTAATGATCCAAAAACGGACTATCACGCGTGGCTCTGGCCAGCCTTTTAATTCAAAATGATGATGGATTGGTGCCATCCGAAAGATACGTCTACCTGTTAATTTGAATGAAGCAACTTGGAGCATTACGGAAGCAGTCTCCATAACAAACACACCCCCCATAATGATCATGACAATTTCATGACGCACTATCACAGCAACAGTACCAAGAGCTCCACCCAGAGCTAGCGCCCCAACATCACCCATAAAGATCATAGCTGGATAAGTGTTAAACCATAAGAATCCAAGTCCTGCACCAGCTATAGCTGCGCAAAAAACGACTAGTTCGCCACTTCCTGGTATATAAGCAATGTTCAAATAACTTGAAAATTCACTGTTACCTGTTAGATACGCGATAATTCCTAGCGCCCCTCCAACCACAACTGAAGGTAATATTGCTAAACCATCCAAACCATCAGTGAGATTTACTGCATTACTAAAACCGACCACCATAAGATAGGCCAGCAGTAAATAACCTAGTCCTAGATTCACAGCTACACCCTTAAAGAATGGCACGAAAAACTGCGTTTCTGCAGGCACTTGTACCATGACATATAGGTAGACAACGGCAAGACCACCACATACAGATTGCCAGAAATACTTCCATTTAGCTGGTAAACCCCTCGGATCTTTATGATAAATTTTGCGATAGTCATCAACCCAACCAATTACTCCAAAACTAGAAGTTACTCCCAACACCACCCACACGTAATGCACATTAAGATCAGACCAGAGCAAAGTAGATAAAATGATGCAAATGAGAATTAGCATGCCCCCCATAGTAGGAGTACCTGCTTTACTTAAATGGGACTGCGGTCCGTTATCACGAACTACTTGACCAATCTGATAGTTATTTAGTTTCTTTATGACTATTGGTCCAACCAACAACCCAATTGCTAGTGCAGTTAATGCACCTAAAATAGCTCGCACTGATAAATACTGAAAAACCTGAAATGCTGAATTCAGTTCGGCGAGATATCCTGTTAGCCAAAGCAGCATAATTAGCTCCTCATTCTAATTTCTTATAGCGTTTACAACACGCTCCATTCTTGCACTTCGAGAACCTTTGATTAGAAGGGTTGTATGTGAATCAAACTGAGGTGAAAGTAATGCAATAATTTCTTCAATTGAGTTGACGTGATGAGCATTTTCACCGAAAGCTTCACAGACATACTGACTTAAAGGTCCAATACCAATCAGCTGGTCAATTTTCAGTTCCCTAGCCTCAAATCCCAAAGCACTATGTAACTTTTTTGCATCGCCGCCCAACTCAGCCATATCTCCCACAACCAAAATGCGCTTACCAAACTGAGCTTGTAGGACTTTTAACGCTGCAGAAAATGAAGCGGGACTGGCATTATATGTATCGTTTATGATGCATGCCCCATGGGGGCCAGAGAGTATCTCCATACGACCACTGAACTGCCCGACTATACTAAGTCCTGCAACAACTTGTTCCAATGAGGCACCTGCCTCCATACACAAAGCAGCTGCGGCCAAAGCATTGGCAGCGTTATGTTCACCAGACAGTGTTAGACTGACTGTTGCCTGCCCCTCCGGTGTGACCAAGTCAAAAACTGATCCTGCTAACCCTTTAAGATGAAGATTATTTATTCGATAGTCAGCTTGATAAGACCCATTAGCGCTGATGTTCACTCGCTTTACGCCCTCCACCGCTCTGTAAGAATTCGTCACCATGTCGTCATCTAGATTAACAATGGCAATACCTTGATTATCAAGACCACTCCAGATCTCACTCTTACCATCTGCCACACCACGCAAGGAACCAAAACCTTCCAAATGAGTAGAAGCTACACAATTAATTAACGCTAAATCTGGCTCTACCAATGCCACTAAAAAGGCAATCTCACCCTGACAATTAGCACCTAATTCCATCACCGCATACTTATGCGTCGAATTTAAACGTGTAAGCATCAACGGTACACCAAGATGATTATTAAGATTTCCCTCGGTCGCTAGTGTAGACCCAAGATGAGCAAGAATACTGGAACAAAGTTCTTTAACTGTCGTCTTACCTTGGCTTCCAGTCAGGGCTAACACGGTCGCCTTGCTCAGAGTACGATTTGCCTTTCCAATTAGAGCAAGTGCTTTTGCAGCATCTGAAACTATCAGTTGGGGTAAGGTACAGTCTTTTTGTATTTCCGTTACTGCTGCTACTGCACCCGCCACTTTTGCTGCATGTATGAATTCAGCGCCATTCACCTTAGCACCGGGTAAAGCTATAAACAGCGACTGTAACCCCAACTTACGTGTATCGATCGCCACACTAGTAAATTCCAAATCAGCAGAAGCATTAGCGGGCAAATAGAGTCTTCCGCCACAGATTTCTTGCAATGAACTGAGTGACATAGCAAACATCATGCAGCGCCTCGCAGGCGCTGTTTCAAAGCCTTACCGGCCTCTTCAGCATCGCTAAAATGAATAGTATTAACACCTACAATTTGGCCTTGTTCATGTCCCTTACCTGCAATTAGCACGATAGATCCTGCAAGTGCAGACAAAATTGTCTGCCGAATAGCTTCAGATCGATCAGTTACTACTGTGACATTGGCTCGAGATTCCATACCAATCAGGATATCTCCTAAGATATTTTGAGGATCCTCTGTGCGGGGATTATCTGAAGTCACTACTACTTTGTCGGCCATTGCTTGTGCAACTCGACCCATCTCACTTCGCTTTCCAGAGTCTCTATCTCCACCACAACCAAAGATGCAAATTATTTCTCCATTTGTATGGACTCTAAGCGCTCTAATCGCCTGCTCAAGCCCAGAGGGAGTATGTGCGTAATCGACCACCACCATGACTGGCTGAGTACAAATCACTTGCATTCGGCCGGTGACACTAGCTAAGTGACGAACAAACTCTGGAAGAGACTCTAATACTCTTAGTGGTTCAGGGTGTAATCCAAGTACGAGCGTTAGAGCACCTAAAAGATTACTCACATTAAAGGCACCGAGTAACCCCACCTCAAGAAAGACTTCACCCCAAGGTGTAGCACATAGAAAACTTACCCCTTGAGACTGATAAGAAATCTGTTTGGCATGAATATCTGCCGCTTCATTTTCTATACTGTAACTTAAACAGGAAACCCCTCTCGCCAAGAAACGCTGGGAGCTTAAGCTAGCAACGTCATCCATATTGACTACACCCAACCGCAAATTCTTTCCTTGAAAAAGTCTTCGCTTAGTGGCGAGATATTCTTCTAATGTACCGTGATAATCTAAATGATCTCGAGTAAAGTTACTAAAAAGCACAGCAGAAAAATGGTCTGGTGACACACGCCACTGATCCAACCCATGGGAAGAAACCTCCATAACCACTGACTTAGCGTTATTTGTAACAAAATGTGCAAGTAATCTTTGCACAGTAATTGCGTCTGGTGTTGTGCCTGCCTCGCTCCCAGTTCTTGCTAGTTCCTCTCCTGCGAACCCTTGACCAAGTGTTCCAATTTGTGCAGCTCGACCGTATAACTGGCTTAATAAATTTGAAGTAAGTTGGGTAATAGTGGACTTACCGTTAGTACCAGTAATCCCAATAAGCTGAAGATGTTGAGATGGATTACCGTAGTAAGATGAGGAGATAGTCGGCAATAATCGTAGTAGCTCGGGTAAGCCTATCAAAACAGTTTGCGTTTCAGGATCCGTGTTACATTCAAGAGTGTCAGCCTGATACAAGACTGCTGCAGCGCCTTTTGCGATAGCCTCAGGTATAAATAGCTTACCATTAGTTTTAGTACCCGGGCATGCTAAAAATAATGCCCCTTTACTGACAGTACGAGAATCTATCGATAGCGAGCTAAGCTCTCTGTCAACATTTCCAGACACTGGGCAGATATCAGATAGTAGGCCACTCAGAGTACGATGAAATGGTTGTAGCTTGTTCATTGCATTTCACCACCAATATTTGCAATGGTTAATTGCAAACTTTGTTTAATCTCTTCGGCTTTTGACTCTGGACTTACTTGAAGCAGACGCATAGTCCCCGCTGCAATCTCAGAAAAAATTGGGGCAGATACCTGCCCCCCACCAAACTCCTCTCCTTGGGGGCGCTGAATCGAAACAACAATTGCGACGCTAGGATTATCAACTGGAACTATTCCAGCAAAATGGCTGGTAAAATTACTGTTATCGTACCCTCCCTGATCCACATCATAGAACCAAGTTGTTCCCGTTTTTCCTGCGACCGAATATCCTGGAATTACTGCTTTTACCCCAGTACCACCAACTTTTTTATTGACAACTGACCGGAGCATATTAACCACGGTATCTGCGATTTCGGAATCAATGACTCTCTCACCTTCCGGCACCTTATCTACTTTCAATAGAGATACCGGTTTAGAGATACCCCGATTAGCATAAATGGAATAGGCATGAGCTAACTGTAGCGGAGTTAACTGATATCCATAGCCATATCCAAGAGTAGCAATTTCCTCCTTACTCCAACGCGCCTGTACAGGCAAACTACCTGAGGCTTCACCAGGAAAATTAATACCTGTCGAAGAGCCAAACCCCATTTTAGAGAGCACATTAACTATGGGTTCTGGCCCGATAGCTAAAGCTACTTTGGTGGCTCCCACTTGACTTGATTTGTAAAGGATACGCTCTAACGTTGAAGGACCATAATCTACCGGATCTTTGATGACCTTACGCCCTGCACGCGTATAACCTGGACTGGTTTCAATGATTGTTTTAGAAGTAAACTGACCACTCATCAATGCTGCTGTCATGGTGAAGGTTTTCGAGGTTGATCCTGGCTCCATGACGTCAGTCACGACACGATTTCTTAAGGAGTTTTCCGTCATTGAGCTACGGTTATTTGGATTAAATGATGGCTGAGATACCATAGCCAACACCTCGCCAGTACGAACATCTAGCACGATAGCTGTACCAGATTGAGCATTTCGCTGAGTTACCGCTTCCTTTAATGCTCGATAAGCAATGTACTGCAAGTTTGCATCAATACTCAGAGTAATATCCTGTCCAGGCTGAGCAGGCTGCTCTACACCTAAGTCCTGCACTACTCGAGACAAAGAGTCCTTAATAAGACGATGTTTCCCAGGAATGCCTCGTAAAATATTTTCATACTGCAGCTCTATACCTTCTTGTCCCTCTTCATCGGTATTAGTCATTCCAATCACATGAACTGCAGCTTCACCCAAAGGGTAATATCTTTTGAACTCTTCTCGCGCATAGACACCTTTAAGGCCTAGGCTTAGTACCGACTCTGCTTCAGTAGGCGATAGGTGACGTTTAACATACATAAATTCTTGATGTGCATACTGCGAAATGCGAGCTCGTATAACTTCAGGATCCAGTCCAAGCCTTGTTAAAGTTGCGCTGAGGAGTTCCCATTGACTGGGATGTTTCAATACCTCTTTAGGATTGAGAAATATAGATTGCGCTGCAGTACTAACCGCCAATGGTCTGCCATGGCGGTCTATAATATTGCCCCTAGTTGCCATGATAGTGTCAATTCTTAATGTCCGTTTCTCACCTTGCTCTTGCAAAACTTCATTATCAAGAACCTGTATATCGATTACTTTCCAGGTGAGCACAGCAAAACTCAAAGCAAAAAAGCCAACAACTATGCCAATACGCCAAAGAGGTTGATGCAAAGGAACTCTATATCTATTTTGCATACAGCACCACCACCGTTTCTGGATTTGCTGGCTGTAGGTTTAGACTTTGGGCTATTTCAGCAACATTACCATTAGCCGTGAGAGAACTCTCTTCAAGTAACAAACGACTCCATTCAATTTGTAAAGCATTACGTTGCTGCTCTAGTTCCTGCAAAGCGTAAAGCTGCTGGCGTGTGTCATGTGTGGTGATAATGACAGCCACACCACTTGCAAAAATCAGCATAAGTACAACTAAGCAGCTCGCAAAGAAGACTCGAGCCTCTATCAGGTTAGCCGAAAAACTCAGCTGAGTATTTTTCATGTCATCAAGGACCATTAGAGCACCTCCGCACAACGCATAACTGCACTTCTGGCACGATTATTTTCTGACACTTCAGTTTTATTTGCTTTTACAGCTTTACCAACAAGTCGTAACCTTGGTTTCAGTTGATTTTGAGTGAGCGGTAAATCTCTAGGGAATTCATCGCCACGCGCTTGCCTCTGCATGAACTGCTTTACCAGACGATCTTCCAAAGAGTGAAAAGAAATTAATACCATTCGTCCACCTGCACATAGGACCTCAAGTGCTTGATCTAATACCTGCTGCAAGTCGTCCAACTCCCTGTTGATATGAATCCGAATTGCTTGAAAAGCTCTTGTTGCCGGATGCTTGCTACGCTCCCATGAAGGATTGGCCGCTTTAACAATCTCAGCTAATTGCAATGTACTTGCGATAGGGCCCTCACTCCTTGCGCAAACTATAGCTTTTGCCATTCGACGCGAAAAACGCTCTTCACCTTTGTGATAAAGCACATTCGCAATTTCCTCTTCACTGGCAAGTGCAAGCCACTCTGCAGCAGTTTCTCCTGTAGTGGTGTCCATACGCATATCAAGAGGACCATCTTGTTGAAAGCTAAAACCCCTCTCAGCCTCATCTATCTGCGGGGAAGAAACTCCAAGGTCCAACAACAATCCACAAACCTTTTCCGAACTGGAAAAATTTGCCTTAACTGCCAACTTCAGATCCGCGAAGCTACCATGGTGTACTTTGACACGAGAATCGTTTGCAGCGAGTTGATTCGCGGCATTAACTGCTTTGGGATCTTTATCAATCACCAACAAACGTCCAGAGGCAGATAGTTTACTGAGGATAGCTACTGAGTGCCCTCCCCGACCAAAAGTACCGTCTATATACAGCCCATCCCGATCTCTCACGAGGGCGTCAACGGCTTCATTTAGCAGCACACTTTGATGCTGAGACATAGTCACCTGTTAATAAACAAATTAAAGACTTAGTTCTTTAAGTTTTTCTGGCACCCCCTGAGCACCACCTGCTGTGTACAATGTTTGCTGTCGTTGCAACCATGCGGCTTCATCCCATAATTCAAGTTTGTTTGTCTGTCCAACCAGCGCTACACGCTTATCAATACCCACAAGCTCACGCAATAAAGGAGGTATCAGTACACGTCCACTTGTATCCATCTCAAGAGGGATCGCATGACCAAAAAATAAGTATTTGAAATTTTGTTCGGCAGGATCGAAATCTGAGAGCTTCCGTACGGTACGCGCAATATCTTCAAATTCATTTTCAGGGTATAGCATTAATGACTTGCCGTGATGCTGGACTGTTATAACCATCCGTCCATTACAGCCCTCTTCAAGGGCAGGACGATAGAGGGTCGGGATCGCCAAACGACCCTTCGAATCAAGCACTACTCTGTGTAGCCCAATTAACAGCACTTAGCCCCTCTTGGCAGGATGGAAACAACCACTTCATCCCACTTTTATCCACTACACCCCACTATATTCCACAAAAGGAGTCTGAACAAGTACTTACTGCCTTGTTTTTCCTAAAAAAACCTCTGTATTGCCTTGCTAGAACAGAGACACAAATTTACTAAAGAAATGCATTCTTTTTTATTACATGATGCTAGAAAACAAAGTTAAAGTGGATTCTAAAGAGTAGAGGGGACGGAAAAATCTATAATTTTTTTAGACTAGCCATACTGCACATGAAGAAAAAAACGAGTTGGCCGATAAGCCGGGTTCTGTCAGGGACAATCATTCATCTAGACCCAAAGTCACCATTGGGCTCAAGCAGCCTACCCGGATCCAGTGCGAGCCACACTGATGGATCCCTATTTGGCCTTGCTCCTAGTGGGGTTTGCAGTGCCGTGAAGTGTTACCACTCACGCGGTGCGCTCTTACCGCACCCTTTCACCCTTACCTGCCAAAGCAGGCGGTTTACTTTCTGTTGCACTTTCCGTAGGCTCACGCCTCCCAGGCGTTACCTGGCACTTCGCTCTGTGGAGCCCGGACTTTCCTCGTTATCATTTTTAACGCGATTGCCTGGCCAACTCGTATTTAGATAATATATTGTTTTTATTGAAATTACTACCTAATTTAATAGTAGGATTTTCCTTGTAGCCTAAGCCCTTCTTGATAAACTTCAGCCTTAACTAGTCCTGTGTAGCGAGCCACTATAGCCGCGGCCTGCTTTAATGGTAATTCTTCCAGGAGAATCTGCAGTAGCAGCGAATGTTCTGCTGACATGCTAGTCTTAACTTTACGACACCCCCCAACAATAACAACAAACTCACCTTTCTGTTGGTTTGGATCCTGCGTTACTTTGGTTAATACAGACTCCACATTACCGCTCAAGAGCGTTTCGTATGACTTCGTAAGCTCTCTTGCAACACATATTTCCCGTTCCGTCCCCAAAATTAATTTAATATCTTCCAGTAAATTTACTATTCGGTGAGGCGCTTCATAAAAAATTAATGTTCGTAGGTCTGTCTTTAAAGCCTCTAAGGCTTTACATCTTGCTGTTGATTTTGCTGGCAAAAAGCCCTCGAAAATAAACCGATCACTTGGTAAGCCAGCTGCCGAAAGTGCAGCTACGAAAGCAGCAGCACCGGGGACTGGAACCACTTTAATACCGGCCCCACGGGCCTCGCGAACCAGATGGTAACCAGGATCTGAAATCAAGGGAGTACCGGCGTCACTAACCAAAGCAAGATTTTCTCCAGCTTTCAATCGTGATAAGAGCGCTTGCGTACGCTCAATCTCATTATGTTCATGTAATGCTATGGTAGGTGTACGGATATCATACTGCTGTATTAGTTTTAAACTATGACGCGTATCTTCAGCGGCGATCAATTGAACATCTCTTAATACGCTTAATGCTCGCATGGAAATATCGGCTAGATTACCAATCGGAGTTGCCACTATGTAAAGTACACCTGCCATATAATTTTACCCGGTTACAATATTGCTATAGTCGCTACTCCGAACAGAGAGCGCTATACTGCCGAAATGATAAAGTCTTTTCTTAAGATATTTGCTCAACAAACCGCTGAGTCCGCATCCGGCCAATTGTCTATTTATCAATATATAATTGATGAACTTTCACCTGAGCTAAAAAAATTCTTTAACTGCTTGCACCGACTGATCACTTATCTACTATTATCCACTATATTATATAGTTGCACTACAACCGATAATCAGAATTCGCGACCGTCTGCAATCTCAATAGAAGAGAGTCTAAATAATGACATTGCTTCCACTATCAATAGAGCAAACAAACTGCCTCCTAATCAGTCAGCTCAATTACTCTTGAATCTTGCTAAACAACTGGTAGAAAAAGATTCATCAAACACTGAGGAAGCAAAAGAAATTTTAGGGCAGATCAGTCTTGATGATGTGAGGCCTTCCCTATATGCCGACATATTATTATTCACTTTAGAACTAGGACAAACTGAGGCAACTGAAGTTCTCACCAAACTATCCCCCTCAAACTTTCCTGATTTATCAGAACTCTCTCCTGAAAACGTAATGCGATTTCACTCCTTGAGAGCACAAGCACTAGAACTCAATAATGCTGATCCTTTACCCGCCATACTTGAAAGAATTTATATAGCTAAACTAGTGGTAAATAATGATCAGCTTTTCTCTACTAATAAAGAATCGCTGTGGAACCTCTTGAAAAAACTCTCTGATGACCAACTAGAAACAATGGCGAGTACAGCACTCGACGATGAAGTTAGAGGCTGGTACGAATTAGCCCTAACAAATCTCAGAAATAGACTAGATTTACAAGCGAGTAAAGCATCTATAGAACAATGGCAAAGCGTGCACCCGCGACATTCAGCTAACAAGGAACTTCCAAAAGAGTTAGTCATCATCTCCCAGATTGCTGAGCAACCTAAAACTCAGCTTGCTTTGCTACTTCCACTTCAGAACCCAGCTGGCATAATCGTGCGGGATTCATTCCTCTCTGCGTATTATGCTTTGCTCAAGGAGCAGATTGATAAGAGTAAAATGCCAACTATTCGGCTCTATGATACTAGCGAAGCCAGCTCTATAGTTGTACTTCATGAAGAAGCGGTAGCAGATGGAGCCGATATGGTAATTGGACCTTTATTAAAAAATGAAGTTGAACAACTACTGGATGTCCCAGAGCTCGGAGCACCTACCCTAGCACTGAACGATGTTGCTAATCATCCTGTGGCATCACCCGAACTTTATCAATTTACCCTGGCCCCAGAGGACGAAGCTACTCAATTAGCGAAAAAAGCTTGGGAAGCTGGTTTACGACGAATCGCACTTTTGTATCCGTTAGGGGAACAAAGAAAAAGAGAAGCTCTTACGCATGCATGGACTATGCAGGGTGGTACTATTGTCATAGAGAGACCCTTCGGGCAAGAAGACTACACCACAATGTTAAGTAAGATGCTTGAACTCACCCAAAGCAATTTGCGTAAAGAATCCCTATCAAGAGTTATCCAAAAGAACATAGAGTTCACCCCACGTCGCCGTCAGGATTTAGATGGCATACTCTTAATTGCCTCACCACAGGCAGGTAGACAAATAAATCCCTCACTATCTTACTTGTACGCCGGCGAACTTCCTGTTTATTCAACATCAGATATTTACAGCGGTAAAAATAGACCCTTAGAAGATCGTGATCTCAATGAGGTCATTTTTGGTGAAGCTCCTTGGTTACTTGGTGAAAGACCAAAGTTGTTTTCGGAAATAGGGGAGCTGCTGCCACAAGGATCAGCCCAGATCATGCGTTTGCAAGCCTTCGCACTTGATGCATTCTATCTTTATCCTCGCCTTCCACTGCTCAAATTCATGGGTGAGAGAGGTCTTAAAGGGAATACTGGGACACTCATATTAAATGCTGACAACAAAATTACTCGCTCACTACGATGGGTAAAAATTACTTCAGGTATACCTGAAATAATTCCTTAAATATATTTATCGATTTCTAGGAAAACCTTTTCGCTAAAGGGATACTCACAATTTTAACTAGGATCAACTGGGACATGTTCTCATTTAAAGAAAATGAATTTTTCACTAATTTCTTGTAAGCTTGATTTCATTAACCATTAGACTATGCTAATCATCGAATGATTCTAGTTCATCCTAAATAAAATTGGCTATGACAGAAACTTAAAGGTTACTCCACGGAAGAATATGCTCTGCACTGGCTAGGGAAAATGTTAACTTAGCCATTGAGCCAAATAATACTCATATATTAACTTTGATATACATAAATTTGTAGGTGCGCTTGAATTTTTTTATAATGAAAGCTAACTTCTCTACAAAATTCTTTGGTTTAAAGGCACTTTATTCTATTCAATAAAACTGAGTTACTCCGCGTGGAGCTGTAGTAAACTTTGCGTTACACTATTATGGACTCCCCTCTCAATATTTCGGTAAAGTTGAATCAAATTATGAATCTCCAAGATCGCGTTAAACACCACTTCACAGCAAGTATTGAAACAAAAATGCAATCGCTGCAAACACTTGTCGACCCCATTACTGCAGCGGCTGATGCAATGGTAAAAAGTCTTCTTGCTGAGGGAAAAATTCTGGCTTGTGGTAATGGTGGTTCAGCAGGAGATTCTCAACATTTTTCCTCAGAATTATTAAATCGCTTTGAACGTGAACGACCTGCTCTTCCCGCAATAGCGTTATCCACTGATACATCTACTTTAACATCAATTGCAAATGACTACAGTTATGAAGAAATTTTCTCAAAGCAGATTCGTGCCCTAGGAAAATCTGGTGATGTACTATTGGCCATCTCAACAAGTGGAAATTCAAGTAATGTTCTTAGTGCTATAAAAATTGCTCAGCAACGAGGTATGCGCGTTGTAGCACTTACTGGAAAAGATGGAGGTAAACTGAGAGATTTTCTGTCAGATAACGATATAGAAATCTGTGTACCTTCCAATGTTACAGCAAGAGTCCAGGAAGTTCACCTTCTAGTCATACATTGTTTATGTGATTTGATTGATACTCAACTTTTTGGAGAACTATCATGAGTATACTCTTACGCTTTGTTAATATGATTGCCTGTGCTGTATTGCTTACTAGTTGTGTCACTGTAATGACTGCTGCAAATAAAGAGGGCATACAGGAAAATAGTGGACGACGAACAATTGGTAGTGTTTTTGATGATAATACTATAGAGACTACAATTATAGTTAATTTGCATGCCGATGATGATCGCTTTGCTGATGCACATATCAATGTAACAAGCTTTAATGGAGTAGTGTTGCTTACTGGCCAGGTGCAAGACCGTGACTTGAAGAACCTTGCCACCAAAGTAGCTACAACGCCTTCACAAGTTAAGACAGTACATAATGAACTTGAGATTTCTCCTCCAATCTCTCTGCTTACTCGGAGTGCAGATGCTTTATTATCCACAAAAGTCAAAGCACTAATGCTTGCAGATCCTACCGTTAGTGGAATGCGCATAAAAGTAGTAGCAGAACACGGTGTCATCTATCTAATGGGGCTCTTAACCCATAATGAGGCTGAATTAGCTAGCGAATTAGCTTCTCAAGCATCAGGAGTCACAAAAGTTATTCGCGCTTTTGAGTATATCGACTGAAATTACTCTTGGATTTATACGGAAAACTACAGCCTTCCAGTTATCAAATGAGGTTGAAAAGGTAGCAATTACAGGATAAATATATTTTATTTTATGTACATCTTAAAATATTATCCCCTGAATTCAGGCTTGTTCATGCCCAGCTCCTTCATTTGTATTATGCATGTGCACTTGTACACCTTTATTTCTTGGACAGCCACATTGTCACCAAAAGATTTTCTGAAATTCATCTTACTCATCCCAGGCTATAAAAAAATCACTTCTGTTTCTTGAGCGCATCCAACATGCCAACCAAGATCTAATATAATTTATTTTGATCAATGCCTTTTTCAATGCATCTTTTGATGAGTTTTGTATGCTTAACTTTTTTGGCGAGTAGATCTTCACGAGTAGATTTCTTGGTCAACTCAAAGAATTAGTTAGTAAATGGCATAGTAGTCTAACAAGTATTAGTAGTCACATGGTTAAGCTAAAGAAACAGCTAATACTAAAAGCTTATCAGGAAAATTTTTATGATGAGCTCTTATGGCAAGATCGATTTAAGCACAAAACGCCCCTAGATGAAGCAGCTTTTCTTGATTAGATTACGTCCATGATTTGAATCCTGAATGGTCAAGGCCGGCCAACACTATTATCACTTCCGACTTAACCTCATTTCAATAACGTATATTACCGGTAGCTAATGTTAAAAAAAAATAATTCTAAAATCATGCCTTTCAAAGATTAAAGCCTTAATTTCTCTTAGCAACAGACTATACTGTATGAACTCAGTGACTATATAGATCTATTAAATTGGACTAGCAGTATCTAGCGATAAAAATTCCAAAATGGAGCTGATGCATTATCAATGAACTTGAACGCATCAAAGTAAACTATTGCTATCAGCAACAAAGGACCATAGCTAAAATAGCATTAAATTTCGTACTTATATGTATGAAGACATTCCTATCCAGAATAAATAGAAAAACGATTATTTGATAACTTTTAGGATTGGACGCACTGTATCCGTGCGCTTTGAATCGCCCAAAACCTTAGATGTCCTTGAAAATGTGGGTGCCCCAGAGGCAGAAGGTGGGGTCGGAGTAGAATCCTCCTCCGCCTCAAAGATCATACCCTGACCATTTTCTCGAGCATAGATACCATGAACAGCCGCAACAGGCACTCGAATATGTTTTGGTATCCCTCCAAAACGGCCATCAAACTCCAACATTTCATTCGTAATCAATAATCCTTTTACAGCCTGTGGGTTGATATTAAGAATTACCTGACCATCCTTAACGCCTTGCTGTGGCACTTCTACACCCGGTGCCATCGCGTTGGCGAGAATGTAAGGAGTACAGCCATTATCTAGAATCCACTCATAAAGAGCACGAATCAAGTAAGGCTTATGACTAGTCATGGCCATAAAAAGAACATGCATACCCTTAGGTACGCATTTCACGTTCCTGTTCAGAAAAAGCTGCTTGAACAGACTCACGCTCAAGTAAACGCGCTCGATACTCAAGCAAAGGTTTAGTGGCTTTAGTTTCAGGCAAACGAATGCCAATTTCTGGAAGACGCCAAAGGATTGGCAGAACACAGCAATCTACTATAGTAAATTCATCACTCATGAAATAAGCTTTCTCTGCAAAAATCGGAGAAACAGAAATTAAACTCTCACGCAACTCTTTGCGCGCTGAATCTAGTTCTTCCTCAGTTCCATCTTCACTCTGCAGTTTTTCAACTAAGCCGCTCCAATCACGATCTACTCGATAGATCCATAATCTACTCTGAGCACGCGCAACAGGATAAACAGGAAACAACGGAGGATGTGGAAAGCGTTCATCCAAGTATTCCATCATAATGTTAGGCTCATAGAGCACCAAGTCTCTATCAACTAATGTTGGTAAACTGTTATAAGGATTAAGAGCAGCCAAATCCTCTGGCTTATCGTAAATATCTACATCAACTGTTTCTACCGTAACACCTTTTTCGGCAAGTACGATACGTACCCGATGACTAAACTGAGAATAGCCATCAGAGTAAAAAAGCATTGAAGAGCGTTTAGTGACAACTCCCATTAAGTTGGCCTCATCTTGTCTTTGAATTAAATTGTTAGTGAACGTCTTTCCAATACTCGCGATTAAGCATGTAAACAAATACCAACAGGAATGCGAGGAAGAAGAGCACATATGTCCCTATAATCTCTCTGTGTAATCTTGCGGGCTCTCCCAAATAAGTAAGGAAGTTGACTAGATCTGCAATCAATTGGTCAAATTCTTCCACAGTGAGATGCCCTGTCCCTTCAATATGTTGAGTTGGAGACTCACAATTTTTATTTTCACAAAGCGACTGGTGTCCTTGTAATCCGACCAATACATTAGGCATACCAACATTAGGAAAAACTACATTGTTAACGCCGAAGGGGCGCGATTCATCTTGGTAGAACCCTTTCAGATACCCATACAACCACTCAGGTCCGCGTACTCGAGCAACCAAAGTTAGGTCTGGAGGTGCAACACCGAACCAATTTTTTGCTAGTTCAGCAGACATAGCAGTTCGCATAAGACCACCAATTTCTGCTCCGGGAGAAAATAGCATTTCTTCAGCCATAATATTTTCTGGAATTCCAAGGTCTTTAGCTATACGGTTATAGCGCATATATTGGGCCCCATGGCAACCCATGCAGTAGTTTACGAAAGTTCTTGCCCCACTCTGGAGAGAGGGTTGGTTTTCCAGATCGACCTCAAATTCTGGCAATATCACATGAGCTTCTGCTCCCACAACCTTAAGTGGTAGAAAGATCAAGCTACTCAAAAGCACCAAGGTGCCAATTAACTGCGGTATCGTTATAAAACGACCGGTAACTCGTTCTGGCGGTTGTGTTGTCTTTTCACGACTCGTATACCAAGGCATAGCTAGGAAAAAAATGAAGTAGTAAACTGTACAAATTTGAGCCAATGCTGTGCGAGGACCTGTTGCAATTTTTGTTCCCAACACCCCTAAGATGACAAAGCATACTACGAACAATAATAAAGCTACGCGTGAAGTCCAACCTTTATAACGAATAGAACGAACCGTGCTTCGATCTAACCAAGGCACAACAAATAGAATGGCTATCGCTAAGCCCATCACAATCATTCCCCACATCTTGGCATCAAAGCCAAGAAAAGGATAAGTTACCGCTCGCAACATTGAATAGAATGGAGTGAAGTACCAAACAGGGGCAATATGTTCCGGTGTCTTGAGGTTATTGGCTTGCTCAAAATTAGCGTGTTCTAAAAAGTAACCATTCATTTCTGGCATGAAGAAAATCACAAAGCAGAACACGAACAGAAATACTACAATAGCAACGAGATCATGCACTGTGTAGTATGGGTGGAAAGCAACTCCATCAAGTGGAATGCCATTCGCATCTTTATTCTTCTTAATATCAATTCCATCTGGGTTATTTGAACCCACTTCGTGTAGAGCCAGAATGTGTAAGAAAACCAAACCTACTAGGACAAGGGGTAATGCAATGACATGTAGAGCAAAGAAACGATTTAACGTGGCACCTGAAATCAAGTAATCACCTTGAATCCAAACCATCAAATCTTGGCCAATAACTGGAATAGCTCCGAACAAAGATACAATAACATTTGCTCCCCAATAAGACATTTGTCCCCAAGGAAGCACGTAACCCATAAACCCTTCAGCCATTAACACTAGATAAATGGTCATACCAAAAATCCAGATTAACTCCCTGGGTTTTTGATAGGAGCCATACATTAGCCCTCTGAACATATGCAGATACACAACAATGAAGAACGCAGAGGCACCTGTGGAGTGCATATAGCGTAAAATCCAACCGTAGTCGACATCACGCATAATGTATTCCACTGAAGCAAAAGCACCTTCAGCGGAGGTATTAAAATTCATAGTGAGCCAGATACCAGTCAACAATTGGTTAACTAGCACTACCATCGAAAGAACACCAAAAACGTACCAAATATTGAAATTCTTGGGTGCATAATACTTGCTCATGTGCTTTTCAAAAGCAGGTATTATCGGCAGTCGAGCATTAATCCACCCCAGTAAGCCACCTTGGTTTTGTATTTTATTTTCGAAATCGGCCACTAAGAATTCTCCCCATCAAGACCAATCACTATGACGTCATCGTTGACATAAAAGTGAGGAGGTACACTTAAGTTAGAAGGAGCTGGAACACCACTATAGACTCGACCAGCAAGGTCGAACTTGGATCCGTGACATGGACAGAAGAAGCCGCCATGCCAATTTGGATCGAAATCTTGCGGCTCAACCTTTGCGAATAACTGTGGAGAACAGCCTAGGTGAGTACATAAACCTACCAGCACCATGATTTCTGGCTTACGTGAACGAAATTCGTTTTGAGCATACTCTGGTTGTTGATCCTTGCGTTCAGAATTTGGATCGGCTAAATGATCAATATGTTGATGTAAATTATCTAGAACAGTTTTGTCTCGACGCATGACAAAAATCGGCTGACCACGCCACGCCGGCATTGGCCCAAGGAGTTCACCAGGTTGCAGACGACTTATGTCTATTGTAATGGGTGCACCGGCAGCAAGCGCCCTAGCACTTGGATTCCATGAACCCACGAAAGGGACCGCGGCTCCTACCCCACCTGCAGCACCTACAAGAGTTGTACTACCGACCAAAAACCTCCGGCGACCTTCATTAACCGTGCCGTCACTCACGTCTTACTCTCCTATTTCAAGCTGGAAATTTAACGCGCGAATTTTACTGTCTTGGGGCATTTTTTTCAAGGACGATTAGGGGGGAAAGCTACTCAAAAACAACTATTTAATTATCGATGTAGAATAAAAAAAGCGCCGCTCTATTCGATTAGGCAGCGCTTTTGTATTGGATGTAACAGCAAAACCGTATTGGCTTAACGCTTAGAGTATTGAGGTCTTTTACGTGCTTTGCGCAATCCGACTTTCTTACGCTCCACCTCACGCGAATCACGAGTGACAAAACCTGCTTTACGAAGGGGGGAACGGTTTCCCTCATCATATTCGATGAGCGCACGCGTTAAGCCATGACGTATCGCTCCAGCCTGACCAAAACTGCCGCCACCTGCTACAGTTACAAATATATCGAATTTATCTTTAGCATCTAGCAGTTCCAGAGGCTGACGCACGATCATGCGAGCCACTTCTCTACCAAAATATACATCCAGAGTACGGTCATTAATTGTAATATTACCACTTCCTGGCTTGATAAATACACGAGCAGTGGAGGTTTTGCGTCGACCAGTGCCATAGAATTGAGTGCTTGCCATGTTCTTGTCCTATATCCTTAACCGAGATTCAGTGGTGCCGGTTGTTGAGCAGAATGAGGATGCTCCATGCCAGCGTACACTTTCAATTTGCGCATCATGTCACGACCCAGCGGATTCCGTGGAATCATTCCTTTCACAGCTAATTTTAACGCTTCTTCAGGAGTAGAACCCTGAATAACCTCATTGAAGCAGCGGCTACGCAGACCACCTGGGTACTGTGAATGGTTGTGATACATCTTATTTTTTCCCTTGTTACCAGTCACTGCGATTTTATCGGCGTTAATCACTACAATGTAGTCGCCAGTGTCCACGTGAGATGTGTATTCAGGCTTATGCTTACCCCGCAGACGGGTAGCTAATGCAGATGCCAGACGACCTAGTGTCTGACCCGCGGCATCAACTACATACCAATCTTGCTGTACTGTCTCTTTCTTGGCAGAAAAGGTTTTCATCAGATGTTCTCTAAGTTAATTCTTCGGTGTACTAGCCTAAGCCAGGACCTCTTTTAAAATCAATAAGTTATGTTTCACCCGCAAGCTTAGTTCAAAACCCACAACTAATACTTTCGTCAGATCAGTCTTAGAAGTGCATATCGTCCAGCTTCAGGACACCCTGTTCAATTTATTTATTTGGTACCAGCAGTGTGGGAGCTGAACCGATCGGGTATCCATAGGGCCGCGAATTGTACCTGTAGAGCTCTCTTTTTTCAACTTTTTCTCTTGATTTTATTTAGTGGCGTGAGGGAGACTCAGATACTCTCGAGTCTGCATTTCTAAAAGTCGGCTTTCGCAACGCTCAAAGGCAAATTTAAGTTCTGATCCTTGATATAGTTCATTTAGTGCAGTCGCTGCACTCAAGACGAGCTTTACTCGATGATCATAAAATTCATCAACGAGGGATATAAACCGCCTTGCTGCATCATCTTTCTGCTCCGTCAGCACTGGCACATCCGAGAGGAAGACCGTGTGATAATGGTTTGCCAACTCAATATAATCAGCTGCCGCTCTTGGTCCCTCGCACAAGGTGCTAAACTTAAACCATACTAGGTTTGAGTGTAGTCCCTCGACGGGTAATTTCCTGCTACAAACCTCTAACACGCCTGGGCTGATATCGGAAACCATACTAAGTTCAGAGAACAACGAGCAGAGAAGATGATGATTTTCTGAATTCAACGGATGAAAAAAGGTCCCGGTTTTATTCATCGACCTGAGCCTATAATCTTGTGCTGCAACTAGTTCAAAGACTTCCGTATGTTCTATGATGGCAGCTATGGCAGGTAGAAAGCTACCTCTTTGCAAGCCACGCTCGTAAAGACTCTCCGGCTTAATATTAGAGGTAGCAATCAGGATAACTCCCCTCTCAAAAAGTAAACTTAACAGAGGGCCAAGCAGCATGGCATCTCCTATATCGCTGACAAAAAATTCGTCAAAGCAAATAACGTCTACCTTTTCAGACAGTTCTTTTGCTATGCCTACTAATGGGTTTGTTTGACCCTGCAGTTGCTGTAGATCTCTGTGTAGTTGCAACATAAACCTATGAAAATGCACACGCAACTTACGATCACTAGACAAGCCTGAATAAAAAAGGTCCATGAGATATGTTTTTCCGCGCCCAACCCCTCCCCAAATATATAAACCTTTACTTTTTTCGTGAGCCTCTCCATCCTGGAAGAATGAAAATATACCATGCCAAGCAGACCCTTGTTGCCAAAGTCGGGCTAGCATTTCGTGACGCTTCTGCAAGGCTTTCACTAATTTCGCTTGGGCTGGGTCTGGCATGATAAGACCAGCATTTAAATCTGCCTCGTATTGCAGAAGGACGGACAAAGGCTCGGCATGAAATTTTTGAGATGGGGGTTTCAAGGAGTTTTCCTGCAGAATTTAATATCTAAAATTGTCTAGAATATTCTAATGATCTCAATTATAGATATAATCAAGAACAATACTAAAGTTTTATCAAGAAGGATTAATCTATGCTGTGGATTATTGGCTCTGTATGTTTTCTTTCAGGAGGCATCGCTGGGATTTTAGCTTCTCGTCTCTTCGGCTCAGATGAAGTTCGTGTTCAGCATCTGCAAGAGCTGATTAACGAACTCACTGCAAAGCATGAAAATTACAAACAAGACGTTCATTCACACTTTACTGACACGGCTGATTTAATCAACACCCTCAATGATTCCTATCGTGATGTCTATCTACATCTAGCCAAAGGTGCACATGATTTTTGTCCAGAACATGTCTCAGAACAACTTCAACTCAGCGCAGCAGCTAAAGCCATACTTCATCGTGACAAAAATGCCTCCTCTGAAGAAACATATCAGCCACCTAGAGATTATGCGGACAAAGGAGAGAAGAAAGTCTCTACCTTAGCTGAAAATTATGGTCTACACCAAACTGATGAGACAAGCACTTAATAGTTTGACTCGAATTATTACTAAGATTTTACCCAGCATCTCTTCGTTTCTAACTTTCTCTAATATATACTGCCATCCACAATTAACTCGGTATTTACTGAATAAAATAAATATATAGCTAATGGCAATATAATGAGCGAAACAAGGCTTACGCATTTAAAAGAACTTGAAGCGGAAAGTATTCATATCATCCGTGAGGTCGCTGCAGAGTTCGATAACCCTGTGATGCTTTATTCTATTGGTAAGGATTCTGCTGTCATGCTGCATCTAGCATTGAAAGCATTCTATCCGGGCAAACTCCCCTTTCCTCTATTACACGTCGACACAACTTGGAAATTCAAAGAGATGATTGAGTTTCGTGATAGGCTAGCAGCAAATCTTGGCATAAAACTGCTGGTTTACACTAACCAGGATGGTGTAGAGAAAAAGGTAAATCCTTTCTCACATGGTAGTCAAAAACATACTGACATCATGAAAACCCAAGCTTTAAAACAAGCTTTGTCGCACTATAAATTTGATGCTGCTTTTGGGGGCGCTCGCCGTGATGAAGAGAAGTCTCGCGCTAAAGAGCGGGTTTACTCCTTCCGCGACAGCAATCATCGCTGGGATCCAAAAAATCAACGCCCTGAACTTTGGAATCTATATAATGGCAAAGTTAACAAGGGGGAAAGTATCCGTGTCTTTCCACTGTCAAACTGGACTGAGCTCGATGTATGGCAATACATTTATCTAAACGATATCCCAATCCCCGATCTCTATTTTGCTAAAGAACGTTTCGTTGTGGATTATGAAGGTGTGACTATTATGGTCAATGATGACCGCATCCCTCCTGATCAAATGAACAACCCCCGTATGGAAAAAGTACGTTTCAGAACTCTAGGTTGCTACCCCCTCACTGGAGCTATTCGCTCTGAAGCAACAACACTTCCAGAAATTATTCAGGAAATGTTACTTACAACTACTTCAGAACGTCAGGGCCGTCTGATTGATAGTGATCAAAATGGCTCTATGGAGCAAAAGAAACGTGAAGGCTATTTCTAAGGTTTAACATGTCGCATCAATCAGATCTTATCGCCACCGATATCAACGCATATCTCGCTCAGCATGAACGTAAGGAACTGCTTCGCTTCCTAACTTGTGGAAGTGTCGATGATGGAAAAAGCACACTGATTGGTAGGCTGCTTCACGATTCTAAGATGATATATGAAGATCAATTAGAAGCGATAAAGTCTGCCAGTATTAAAGCCGGGACCACGGCTGGCGAATTTGATCTTGCTCTACTAACAGATGGCTTACAGGCTGAAAGAGAACAAGGTATAACTATTGATGTAGCTTACCGGTATTTCTCCACCACAAAACGAAAGTTCATTATTGCTGATACCCCAGGTCATGAGCAATACACTCGAAATATGGTTACGGGCGCTTCTAATTGCGATCTTGCTATTATACTGATTGACGCTCGTCACGGTGTCATGACTCAAACACGTAGACACAGTTATATTGCTAGCCTACTCGGCATAAAACATTTAGTTGTCGCTATCAACAAAATGGATCTGAAAGGATATTCTGAACAGGCATTCAAAAATATTCAAGAGGATTATCTTCAATTTGCTAAAGAGCTTGCTGAATTTGTAGAGGGAGAGATTAAGCCAGTTTTTATCCCAATATCTGCTCTTAATGGCGACAACGTAGTTAATCCCAGTGAGTTAATGGCTTGGTATAATGGTCCAACACTCATGGAACTTTTGGAACATGTTCAGGTAACTGGGGATGACACCAAAGCTCCTTGGCGCTATCCAGTTCAGTATGTAAATCGACCAAATCTTAATTTTCGCGGCTATTGTGGAACCATTGCTTCGGGTACTGTGAGCAAGGGTGATTATGTTTCTGTGATGCCTTCTGGTTTAACTTCTAAAGTGAAATCAATCATTACTTATGAAGGTGAGCTTGAAACCGCCTCTTCTCCTTTAGCTGTCACCATAACTCTCGAAGATGAAATAGATATCAGCAGAGGCGATATGCTGATTCATCCTGAAGCAGAACCAGAAAAGCTGAAAAAATTTACTGCCACCCTCGTTTGGATGTCTGAGACTCCCCTCAAAATTGGTCAACCATTGCTGCTTAAACATACCTCTCGCTTAGTGAGTGGTGTCGTTAGCAAAATTCACTATATCATCGACGTCAACACTTTAACTAAAGGGGCTGCAACCCAGCTCGAACTTAATGCAATAGCCTCGTGCGAACTCACTATTGAGCTCCCAATTTATGTCGACAAGTATGCAGAAAATCCTTCTACCGGATCATTTATAATAATAGATCGATTCAGCAATATCACAGTTGGTGCTGGTATGATTAAAGAAGTTAGCCTACATACAAGCAAAACTTCCTCCAGCCACAGTCAACGTGTTAATGCTATGGAACGGAGCCAACGTTATGCTCAATCACCAGTCACTTTACTATTCATCGGTTTGTCAGGAACTGGTAAAAGTACTCTCGCTCATGCTGTAGAAAGACGTTTATTTGACAGAGGAAATCTGGTGACAGTGATTGACGGCAAAGCACTTCGTCAACAACTCAGCAAAGATCTGAAACTAGATTCGTCGGGGCGTTCTACAAATCTAAAAAGAGGAGCCGCTGTAGCTCAACTACTTAATGAGGCAGGACACATATGCTGTGCTGCTTTTACTGGTGCGAGTGCAGAAGCTAGAGCGGAATTCATAAGTATAATAGGACAACATCGCACACTTGTTATTGCACTAGAAGCGTCTCTGAATACTTGCCAGGAACGTGACCCAAGTGGCATCTATACAGAAGAACAGTTCTCACGCGAAGGTTTAATTCCTGGTATTTCTTATGCTTTTGAATGGCCATCAGATCCAGATTTAAGCTTACCAACAGATCAGATATCCGTTGAAGAATGCGTAGATAGAGTATTGAATCTCTTAAAAGAACGAGAGTTCATCTGATGTCATTATATGAGGTGTAAGCCAAGCGTTTTCCCGCTTAACTACTCCCTGACTGAGCGACCACTCCATGACTGTGATTATTAGTTGAGACAAGTATCAAGCTAATATCATAAATTCTTTTTAATGGCTTGAAGATAAAGATATGACTTCAGGTACTCCAGAACAGCCTCTTAACTTACTCACAAAATATATTTTGGAAATCATGTAATTATTCGCTGTTCTGCTTTACTTAACCTTTTCATTTCTGATTGGAGAATTTAAAAAGGTTTGTCTATAAATTCAAATCCTAATGTCCCACAAAGCTAACTAGATCATGAGAATCCCTATAATTATTATGTTACTTTTTTTCTCAAAAAAGAGAGGGGATAAAAAAATATAAATCATTTGTTTATATTATTTTTATACTCCATTTAATTCTTCCTAACGAAGCCATAAGTAACATTTTAACGTTACCTATTTACACAATCCAAAAATATGGTAACATACCGGTGTAGGCTAAGTTTGGTTTCTATTAAAACCGTTTCAAGATGAAGAATGTAGTACAAGAGTAGTTGTAGTTCAGGGTTTGCATGTGCTCCTCTTGTAGAAAGTTTGCAGTAACTACTTGAGTGTTGCTTGAATGACCTGAGTATTTGTAGTTCTTGAGATGTCTTCTGATGTGATTGAGACGGTTTTAATAGATGCCAGCTAGATATATTTCTTAAAATCCTGATACTAAACTAAGTGTACATCTAGTGGAGAGGATATTTAGCAGCAAAACTCAGGTAGCACAATTAAGAGGTTACCTTGTGTATATCTACCTCCCTCTGAAAAGTCATAAATTGCAGTTTAAATTAGGACTTTTTTACTGAGTTTCAGAAGCGCGTTCCAAGATTTACGTATACTGATCTTGGTTGTCCAACAAAATAACGCTCATTGCCGAAAGCATAATCTGCTCTTTCTGCGTAATCAGCATCCAATAAATTAGTTACACGAATTGCGTAATAGCTTCTGCGACCAAAATCAGCTTGGTAGCGCAGATTAACTAAATCATGACCAGGATAGCTGTGAGTATTGTCATCGGTAGTAAAGTACTTGCCCATATGAACCCACTCTAACTCCATTTTACGTTCCTGATCTATTTGCCAGGATAGTTCTGCTGCGCTCATAACCTTGGGTGCAGTTGTCATTGTATTGCCTTCATAACCCTCAACATCATTGTTATAGGTATGTTGAGCATAGCTACTTGCTAGAGTTAGACTCCAGTCATTGGCCAACTGGGCTCCGACATTAAATTCAAGCCCTTGATGCTTTGTCGCCGCATTGTCGATATTGTTTCGGCTTCCATCCTGATAAATTACGTTATCTTTCTGCATATGATAGACAGAAAAAGCAAAACTCAGAGTCTCATAAGTTGCTCTATACCCCACCTCAAGGTTATCAGCTTCTTCAGAATCCAGATCGGCCACTGACTGATTATTTTGCAACTTGTAAATTTCGCTACTATCTGGTGCTCTAAAAGCTCTTGAAATATTTACAAAGGCTTGAGTTTGATTGCTAAAGTCATGTATCCAACCCAGTTTTGCTGACACATTGCTGAAACTATCACTGCGATCATAAGGTCGATTAAATCGACATCCACCAAAGCCACACGCTGTTCCATTATCTTTAGTTCTACCAGCTATCATCAAGTTGTCATAGTCATAATCCAGTTGCTCATAACGTAAACCCAGAGACCATCTATTATCTGGATTTATCTGATAATTGAGTAATACATAAGGAGATTTAAGAACGGCTGATACAGTGTAGTCATAATGCTTTCCAGCAGGTATTGTATTCACCAAGAATGCAGAACCGACTGCTGGAGAATATTGGCTCTCTTTGAGGAATGCCTCAGTGTTTTCTAAATCAACTCCTAATGTCCAGTCCATTGCGCCCCTTAGTCCATGAGCCATCGCTTGTAATCCAAAGCTATGCTGACCATTTTCCTCTAAGGGATTACCCGGTAAGTAATGCTGTAGAAAGGTCATGTCAGTTTTCCTGAAATAGGGTATTAAGGTGTACTGACGCGTACCTTTCTGCCATTGCATACGAGTTGATAGTCTCAGCGACTTGGCATCTCTAAAGGCTTCCGGATTTGGATTAACACGCTTAAATGATTCATCTTTTTTATAAGCATTAGTACCCAATAAGTAACCTGCTGTCTCCTGATTCAAATTTGTGTAGTTCATTGAACTTTTAATGGAGAACCCATTATCACCAATAAATCCGTGTTGAAAGGTAAGTTTTTGTTGGCCAAAACCAGAATCATCTTTATAACCACCATCAGAAGCACCATTAAAATCTACTCGAAAACCATGAGCTCCCCGAATTCCACCTTGAGAGAAGCGTACTCGAGCATATTCATCGGGCCCTACTTCAACAGAGACCTCACCAAAATTAGGCCTAATTTGTGGACTAATTACATTGATCGCCCCATGAATGGAGTTAGCACCATAAAGAACAGAACCAGGGCCTCGAATGACTTCAATGGCTTCAGCTTGTTCACTATTACTTTCGAACAATTGGTTAACATTACAAAACCCAGCTGCTCTCAAAGGAATGCCATCTTGAGCCATTTGGAAAGCCCCACAACTCCCTCCTCCACTCAATACTGGGGAACGTAATGAGACTGAGCTCTCTTGACCATTACCACGCGAGACCCAAGTTCCTGGGACGCGAACGAGAACTTCATTGATGTGCACTGCGCGTACCTTTTCCAAAGAGGAATTATCTATTACAAATACACTTGCACTGAGATCACGCAGCGAGACAGGTTGACGACTAGCCGTGATGACGATGGACTCCAGGGTATTTGGGGCAGGCTCAGCATTTAATTGTTCTTGTGCTTGGACTAATTCCGTTGGAAGAAAACCTGGCAAGAAAAATGCCGTTAAAACAACTAATCTGATTTCGCAATTCTTTTTAATTTCAATTACCACCTAAAACTCCCTACAGTTTATTTTTCATGGTTTGTGCTAGTAATCTAACAATAGCCCGGGGATGGGCATTACAAATGCCTTAGCAAAACGGTGATGATCTTAACATTGACTGAAAATAATTTCCTTATGAAATATAAACTTGATTTAGGCTATTATTCCCATATTGATATGGACTAGGTGTATATCGTGACAGTTACTTTTACTCAAGCCAATGAACTTCAGTTTCAACTTAAGTGTATAGGCAATTTGGAACAACTCAGCGCCAGTGAACGTTTTAACCATGCCGATAGTGAAACTATAGCCATGATTCTTGAACAGGCAGCTCAATTTGCCGCTGAAAAACTTGTCCCTCTTGCGGCCAGCAGCGATCTCAGTGGATGCCTACTAGATGAGGGGCGAGTTATCATGCCTGCAGGAACACGCGAAGCTTGGCAAACATGGTGTGATTTGGGTTTTCCGGCACTAGATTTACCAGGCGACTTCGATGGCTTAGACATGCCGCTCATCGTTCTCACTGCAGTTCAGGAAATCACAGACGGCGCTCACCAAGCCTTTGGAATGCTGAGTATCAATTTACGCTGTGCAGCTTTAGCGTTGATAAAAAATGCCAACGAGGAACAAATTCAGCAATATCTTCCAGGCCTAGTGACTGGTACTTTGGCAAGCACGATTGCCATTAGTGAACCTCAAGCTGGTTCAGATGTGGGAAGAATTTTGACTAAAGCAGAACCTCAAGCAGATGGTAGCTGGGCTATCACTGGAAATAAGATTTGGATTTCCTTTGCTGACCACGATGTGACAGATGAAATTATTCATCTTGTATTAGCTCGAATTCCTAATGGTGAGGTAGGTACCCGCGGACTGGGACTATTTCTGGTACCTGCATGTAAAAATACCATTGGCCTTCAAACTAACGGTACTAAGATTGAACGTTTAGAGCATAAAATGGGGCTGCACAGCTCACCAACTTGTGTGCTTAACCTAGAAAAAGCCAAGGGTTGGCTGGTAGGAGAAGAAGGAAAAGGACTGACTGCCCTCTTTGTCATGATGAACGCAATGCGACTAGCCGTAGGTGCTCAAGGATCAGCTGTGGCCAACGTCGCTGCCTTGGAAGCCATAGCGTACGCAAAAACTCGCTCTCAAGGCGGCTCACCATCAAGCAAAGCCATTCCAATAAGCGAACACGCTGACGTACAACGCATGCTTCAAGAAATGCGTGCTCAAGCCGCTTTGGCGAGAGCGTTAGTCATACGAACTGCTGCACTATTTGATGCTAGTGAAGTCGCCATTGCCCATCAGGAGAATGCTAAAGCTCAAGAATTAAAAGCAATTGCAGAACTACTTCTGCCTTTAGCAAAAACCCTCAATGCAGAGGCGGGATTCCAGATAGCTTCACAAGGTATTCAAGTTCTTGGTGGATACGGTTACACCTCGGATTATCCTTTAGAGCGAATGGTCAGAGATATCCGAGTTGCTGCTATATATGAAGGTACAAGCGGGATTCAAGCTATGGATTTTTTAAAAAGAAAAGTACAGGCAAATGGAGGATCAACTTTAGAACTCCTTTTCGATAAAATCACAATGGAACTATCAACAGAATTTTCGCCGTTTTCCTCGCTCTGGCCTAAATTGCGCTCACAAGCTGATTCATTATTACAAGAAAAATCAGTCTTACCTCAAGAAGGAGCCTATGCCCTAATGCAATATATTGGTTTACTGATCACATGTTGGAATGGACATCGCTTATACGTAGCCTGTGAAGCTGAACGTGCAGCTCCTCAAGGTTTAAAAGAAGCCCTGCATTACTATGCGGCGACTTTGCAAGATAATTCCAACAATTGGCTGGCGCGTGCTCTTACACCGCTTCAAGAATTTACTTTTTCAAATTTTGAAATAAATTGAAATAATTTGCACTTTAAGCTAATTTTAATTTCCATTTTTTTTTGCAGTTATAAAGTTCTGTGGCGGGAGAAACCCATGAAAGAATATCAGCTTTTTATTGACAACGAATATGTTTCATCGGCTTCTGGTGACTACAGCGAAGACCATAACCCAGCGACTGGTGAAGTCTACGCTAAAGTCCAGAATGCTGGCAAAGATGATGTGCAACGGATCATTGACTCCTCCTGGAACGCTTTTCAAACCTGGAAAGATGTTGCTCCAAGTGTGCGGGAAAAACTGATGATCAATGCCGCTGCATTAATGGAGGAACGAGCTAAAGAACTGGCTGAGGTCCTCATCGAAGAAGCTGGATCAACTTTGCTCAAAGCTGGGTATGAAACTCATCACACTCCCAACTATCTTCGCTCTATGGCGGGTGAATGCCGTCGGGTAAAGGGGGAAACTTACTTATCAGATTATCCCGGTGTTAAGTCCTATTGCACTCGCCGCCCACTAGGCCCAGTGCTATCGATTGCACCATTCAACTTCCCGCTTCTGCTTGGAATCCGCAAAATAGGCTTCGCACTTGCCGCTGGTAACACCGTCATCTTAAAGCCTTCCGAAATGACACCTGTTATAGGTCTTAAACTCGGCGAACTTTTTCGTGATGCTGGTTTCCCACCAGGTGTACTAAATGTTGTACCAGCTGTTGGCGCAGAATTAGGTGACGGCCTGATCACTGATAAGCGTGTGAAGTTTGTTACATTCACTGGCTCTAGCCGTGTAGGCTGGCAAGTTGGAGCTAAAGCCGCAGCTCACGGCAAGCGATTCGCTTTAGAGCTAGGCGGAAAGAATCCAATCATTGTACTCAATGATGCTGATATCAAATATGCGGTGGACACTGCGACATTCTCTAACTTCATGCACCAAGGTCAGATTTGCATGACTGGCTCTCGTGTGATCGTTGAAGACGGTATCTATGATGAATTCTGCAAGCAGTTTGCTGAAAAAGTGAAAAATGTAAAATATGGCGCAGATCCACGTGAGCCTGGTTTAATTGTCGGCCCTCTGATTCGTCCAACTCAAGCACCATTCATCAAAGAACAGGTAGACAAAGCGGTTGCTGAGGGTGCACGTCTTTTATGTGGTGGCAACTACGAAGGCAATGTGTTCCAACCGACTATAGTCGCTGATATTACTCAACAGATGAGTATTTTCCGTACAGAATGTTTTGGACCAGTTGCTTCTGTTATTCGCGCCTCCGATTGGAAACACGCCCTTGTATTGGCAAACGATGCTGATTATGGTCTATCTTCTGCCGTCATCACCAATGATTTACAAAAGGCCATTGCAATTTCAGAAGGTATTGAATCTGGTGCCTGCCACATTAATGGACCTAGCGTACGTGATGAGCCAATTGTGCCCTTCGGAGGAGTTAAGGATAGCGGCTTTGGTCGCGAAGGGGGCCACTTCTCCATGGATGAACTCACTGAATTGAAATGGGTAACCATCCAAACTGGACAGAACAAATATCCATTCTAATATACCCTGTTTATCCTCAGATACACAAAAATCTGAGGAGTAAAGATCAAAAAAGGCCCTTTTTTACAGGGCCTTTTTTTAGTTAAAATTCTTGCGGATTTAGCTTGTAAGAATTCAAATCTGACGATACTACTCAGTACGACCAAGATTTTACTATTCGGACTTACAGTGTTTCACTACACACCCGTAAAGATATTTTCAGAAATCGAATGTGAGACTATTCAAATTTTTATAGATAGAGGCCAATAAATATAAATTAGTAGATTATTTTTCAAGTCTTTAATTCATGTACTTATTATAAGTCTATAAGACTCATCAGCGACCTGCAGAAACTCTAGGTTCACTTCAGACTGAAATGTCGATAACTCACCGCAAGTCAACTGATGAGGATAGTGAATGCATATCGAACTTCTGTAGTGACTTTGGGTGAATTTTGCAAAAACTCAACTCTCAGCTTAAATAGCTGTATTTCTCCAGCCCGTTAAACACCGGAAGTAACCAAATCCCCATTTATTACTACGTATCACCTCAAGAAGCTTAACCCATCATAAAGCCAAGCTCTGATTGCTCCAAGTTTTTAAGAAATGTACTTTAGACTTAGGTTCGTTGGTGGACTTTTTACATACCATATGTTCACAGCATATGACGTCACACCAAAGAGTTAGGCGAAACAACTCTTACAATGAGAAAACCACTTTGAGCTTCTGAAGCTTTTAGTAATTTTGAAAAACACTCTCGCATTTCCCAAGGCAAGAACTTATTTACCCATTATTAGAAAAACTAAAATGTCAGCAAAAATAGTCAAATATAAAGTTAACTTAATAATAACTCTTTGCGCCATATTTGGATTAAGAGAAATATCAGCGCAGTTTGAAGACCTTTTCTGCTACTCCTTGGTAAAACATATATTTTGCTTCAGCATCCATATCCATATGATCAAGAATGGCCACCTCCTCCGGAGCATATTGATAAGGATAATCCATGGCATACATGATGCGATCAACACCTAGCACCTGCTGAGCAAATTTAATTGCAGGCTCCCAAGCCATACCACTATTTGTTATATAAACATTTTCTCTTAAATAATCACTGACTTTCTTATGCAAGGGCTGCATACATTGATAACGACCAGCTTTAACACCGGCTTTGTGCATATAGTCTAGTCTGTACATCCAATAAGGTAGGGCTTCACCCATATGCCCAACAATAATTTGTAATTTTGGAAAACGGTCAAAGACACCTGCAGTAATGATTCGCAGCAAATGCATCCCAGTTTCTACACCAAACCCAAAAATTGCTCCATCTAAACCAGCCTCAAGCATTGGCTGGATCATATTTTTTGGTGGCGTATTGGGGTGTAAGTAAATAGGCATATCCAAAGCCTCAGCAGCTTCGAAAATCGGCCAAAATTTTGTATCAGACAGATACTCACCCATGGTGTGTGAATTGATGATAATGCCTTTGAAGTTATAAGGTTTGCAACGTTCTAGCTCGGCGGCAGCGGCCTCTGGTGCATGAGGGGCAATAGCAGCTAATCCTGTATAGCGAGAAGAAAATCTTTGGACTGCTGCATGAAGGATATCATTGCTTTCGGCCGCTAAACGAATGGCAAGATTTTTTTCAAACACCTGCACACCTGGTGAGGTCAAAGAAAGAATCGAATGATCTATACCCGCAGCATCCATATCGGCTATTCGATAATCGTCCAGATCTACCAATCTTTCACGAATAAAGAGGGGGCGGGGAGCCATTGATGAAGAATAAAAACCCCATAATGAGTCAAATCCTGGATCATTAATAGTACGATCAGAAAAATATCCTTTATAGAGAGCTAGGATCTCTGGCGTGCAGAATGCCTCTTCAGTTGCAATGCGCTTATAGGGTGGATTTGGATTGATTTCAAGAACTGACATTATTGTCCTCAGTAAAAATATTTATAATTTTTTAAGGCGCCAAACTCACCTATGTTTATTTATTATAGTAAATCAACATTATTCATGATTCTCAATCTTTATTTCTTTAAAGTCTTCAAATTTTGCGCCATCATTACACTCTAGCATTCAATCAATTTGAGTAATCTGGAGTGTTTCTTGAAGCAAGCAAATCCTATTTATCCCGAACTTCAACTTTTCATAGCAGGCCAATGGATTTCTGCTGGAGACCGCAAAACAGAGCCGGTCATCAATCCAGCAACTGGGGAAGTGCTTGGACAACTACCACATGCTACACAAGAAGACCTTGATCGTGCACTCACTGCCACTGAGAAGGGCTTCAAAGTCTGGTCGGAGTATCTCCCAGAAAAGCGAAGTATCATTATGCGTAAGGCTGCAGAATTACTAAATGCTAATGCTGAGCAGATTACTACTGTAGCCGCTCTAGAATCGGGTAAGCCTCTTGCGCAATGCAAAATTGAACTACATATGTCCATAGAAATCTTCGAATGGTATGCTGAAGAAGGTAGACGCGCTTATGGTCGCGTATTGCCGCAACGCCAATCAGGTACTCGTATGCTGGTTGTTAAACAACCGATTGGTCCAGTTGCAGGCTTTGCTCCATGGAACTTTCCTCAGGGAAACCCTGCTCGAAAAATGGGTGCTGCACTTGGAGCGGGTTGCTCCTGTTTGTTAAAACCTGCAGAAGACACACCAGCATCTGCCTTACTGCAAGCTAAGGCACTACAAGAGGCAGGGGTTCCTGATGGTGTCATTAATATTGTCTTTGGGGTTCCAGAAGAAATTTGCCCATATATTTTGCGCTCAGGCGTCATTCGTAAATTAAGCTTCACAGGCTCTGTTCCAATTGGAAAAGAATTGACTAAGATCTGTGCGGAGAAAATGATTCGCACAACAATGGAGTTAGGTGGACATGCTCCTGTTCTCATTTTCGATGATGTAGATCTTGAACAGATTATAGATATCGCAGTCACTGCCAAATATCGTAATGGTGGACAAGTTTGCGTTTCACCCACCCGTTACTATGTCCATATTAGTCTTTACGATAAGTTTGTTGAGAGCTTCACAAAGCGCGTGAAAGCCATGAAAGTAGGTGACCCTCTAGATGAGAGTAACCATATGGGTCCTCTTATTCATCAACGTCGAGTTAATTCTGTTCATGCGCTTATCGAAGAAGCCTTGGCCAGGGGAGCAAAACTAATGACAGGTGGTAAAAAAATAAATGCTGCTGGCTCTTTTTATGAGCCGACTGTGCTTGCAGAAGTACCAATAACGGCACGCATCATGAATGAGGAACCATTTGGGCCAGTTGCACTTATTAACCCTTTTTCTGAGTTTGATGAGGTCATTCACTTAGCTAATCGGCTGCCCTACGGACTGGCCGCCTTTGCCTTCACTAATTCAGCTAAGCGCGTCAAATTATTAGGAGAAAAACTAGAAGCGGGCATGATTGGTATCAACACTTTCCAAATATCTGTCCCTGAATCCCCTTTTGGTGGAGTCAAAGAGAGTGGCCACGGACATGAAGAAGGAATAGAAGGATTAGAGGCTTGTCTAGTGACTAAATTTATTAGTGAAGCCTAAGGTAACATAGCCAAATACCTTTAAATGTATACACAATTTTAAGTTGAACTAAGCTAGGACTTACCTCTAAACTGAAACCATTCACGTTTCGAGTATTCAAAGATAACAGAATAATAAATTCATTATTGAAATCAATACATTTGGTTTGACTTGGGCGAAACCTCCAAGAGCCCTAAGAGGGGCCTCTCACAAGTAAGGAGAACATTTATGCAATTCATGGTGACAGCACTAGATTATCAAGACTCTGGCGCACTGCAACGTCGGTTAGCAAACAGAGAGGCTCACTTAAGGGGCATAAAAAAATTAGTGGCAAATGGACAAATGATCAGTGGTGGCGCACTGTTAGACGATAGCGGTGAAAGGATGATCGGCTCTACTATGCATGTAGATTTCCCAGACAGAGAAACGTTAGAGGCTACTCTCCAAAGTGACCCTTATGTTGAAGGTCAAGTCTGGGAAACCTTCACTATTTTTAGATGCCGTCTTGTGTAATTATCCTCGACGATTGAATGCTTCTTGCTGCTCTTGACCGGCAGGCGTCTGATAAAGTCCCTTCCATTTATCATAAGGCATTCCATAAACAAGTTCGCGCGCCTTTTCATAAGAAACACTTTCACCTCGTTCCTCAGCTGCCGCCACATACCATTTTGATAAGCAGTTTCGACAAAAGCTGGCCAGATTCATTAAATCGATGTTTTGAACCTCTTTATGATTGTCTAGGTGCTCAAGCAATCGCCTAAATACCGCTGCTTCAATTTCAATGTTGTTCACAATATCCACTCCTATTTAGTTGATAAACCCCAGAGTATTTGGAAAGCCTAAGTCCTTAAAAAAAGCTCACCCCCCTGCCAACTTTATCTTATAGCCTTGTTGTTGAAGATAGGATTGTAATTTTTCACGCTGATCTCCTTGAATTTCAATCACTCCACTTTTAATCGTTCCGCCTGTTCCGCAAATCTGCTTTAGCTTGGTTGCAAGATTTTTGAGCTCCGGCTCAGGTAAAAGGAAACCTGTGAGCAAAGTAACACCTTTACCTTTACGTCCCTTTTTCTCTCTGCTTATTCGAATGATACCGTCACCACTAGGTACTAGATACATTATCTTGCATCGACATTTTGAATTAGATTCGCCACAATCGTAGCAAAGTCGTCCTTTATCTGTGGAATATACTGATCTGGAATTACTCATTACTGGAAACTCACATATTGGAAAGGCTATTATCCGTTATTACTGAACTCACATAAAGAAGCGATCCATGCAAAAACTGACAAGATACATATTTTGGCCAACTTTAGCAGGGGGGACCTTCTCTTTGGCGCTGATGTTCTGGCCTCAACTTTTTGTGTCTTTGCCACTGTTAAACTATTGGACGTCCTCTCAGCAACCCCCCGAAGCTAATCTACTAACCTTTAGCTCTGCTATCAAACGAGCAGTTCCAGCTGTTGTTTCAATTAACAATCGTGAAGTCGTGCCCAGGCCTGTCCTTACTATTCGTGGATTAATGGCGGAGCAAACTGAAAATATCTCTCTTGGATCGGGGGTAATCATCAATGAAGATGGATTCATCATTACAAGCTACCATGTTATGTTTAATCCTGATGTAAGAGTTAGAATAGACCAAGATATTGTTGTTACTTTGAATGATCAACGTACTTACGCAGCAAGATTAGTGATGCTGGATGAAAGTAACGACTTGGCCCTATTAAAAATCGATGCGGACAAGCTCCATTTCTTGCAAGCTGCTCAAGATTCCATGCTTGAAGTAGGCGATGTGGCACTTGCTATTGGTACTCCGAGGAATATTGGACAATCGGTTACTTTCGGTATTATTTCAGCTCTCTGGCGTCGCGATGATAGTTACGTCATACAAACAGATGCGGCTATTAACCCTGGTAATTCTGGAGGCGCTCTGATTAACATCAAAGGAGAGCTTATCGGAATCAATTCCTCAATTGTGTCAGGCTCTGGAGGCTCAGAGGGAATCAGTTTTGCTGTACCCGCTAGTAAAGCTATGAGTTTGCTATCTGAGTACTTAGCCTCTGGACCTAGCGGTTATCTCGGAGTCAATGCTGTAGGTATAACCATCGAACAAGGTTACCAATTGTTTGATAGAGATATACAGGGTTTTCTCATAAATGAAGTCAGTCAAAACTCTGCAGCTGACAAAGCAGGAATGAAGGTCAATGATGTCATAACCGCGATTAATGGTAAGAAACTAATTTTCAACAACCCAAGTGATATTGAGGAAGCTAGCAGTATTATCGCTAATATCAGTGAGCTTTCTCCGGGTGAGGTCATTACACTTGAAATTTTTAGAGCTGGAAAGGAACTACAATTGACTGCCATTTTAGGCATAGGAGAGCCTCAACTCTTTACTCCCTTAGCTAGCCCCTAAAAAAAGACATAAGAAAAGTCTTGGTTCATTCTAATCAGAGTAGAGCATCTAGATCTGCCTGCCAATTAAATACTTCGATATTTTGTTTTTCATAACCCATCAGGCCAACTTGGATCGCGCAGTTCGGCAGCTCTAGCATGTGCTGTCAAACCCTCACTTCTAGCTAGTACTGAAGTGGTCTTAGCGAGAGCTTTTGCCGTAGCTGGAGAGCAATTAATCAATGAAGTTCTTTTCTGAAAGTCATAAACTCCCAAAGCCGACGAGAAACGAGCTGTACCTGAAGTGGGTAGTACGTGCGAGGGTCCAGCGCAGTAATCCCCTAAAGCTTCCGATGTATGGCGACCCATGAATATAGCGCCAGCATGTCTAAGTAAGGATAAAACCTTATCAGGCTCCTCAACAGATAACTCTAGATGCTCTGGAGCAATACGATTACTAATCTCTGCTGCTTGTTCTAATGAAGTCACATCGACTAAGAATCCACGAGAGTTCAGAGAAGCGCATATAATATCTCGCCGCTCCATCTCGGGTAAAAGCTTGTTCATACTGTCAACAACTGCATCAATATAATTAGGGTTCGGACACAGCAGAATAGATTGGGCTTGCTCATCATGCTCTGCTTGAGAAAACAAATCCATTGCTATCCAATCCGGATTGGTTTTGCCGTCACAAATCACGAGAATTTCAGAGGGGCCTGCAACCATATCAATACCAACTTGGCCATATACTGCTTTTTTTGCGGCAGCCACATAGACATTTCCTGGCCCTACAATCTTATCAACAGCTTTGATAGTCTCTGTCCCATAGGCCAGAGCAGCCACTGCTTGAGCTCCACCTATTGTATAGACCTCATCAACTCCGGTGATAGCTAAAGCAGCCAGCACAAGGTCATTGCACTGTCCTTTAGGTGTAGGTAGTACTGCTATAAGCTCAGGTACACCGGCAACCTGAGCCGGAATAGCATCCATTAGCACAGTTGAAGGATAGCTGGCTTTACCACCAGGAATATACAAACCTACTCTGTCCATTGGTGTTATTTTTTGACCGAACACCGAGCCATCAGATTCTTGATAAATCCACGACTCTTGAGATTGTCTTTGGTGATACAGACGGATACGTCTTGCAGCTAGTTCTAAAGCATCTTTCTGAACCGGCGATATATTTTTTAAAGCTTGTCGTAGGTAATCTTTCGACAACTTGAGTTCCGCCATGGAGTTCACAGAAAGATGATCAAACTTTTGTGTAAAATGAATGACAGCACTATCGCCCTTCTCACGTACACTTTTAATGATATCTTGCACATTACTTTCTATAGATTTATCAGCAATGCCATCCCAAGCTAAAGCTTGACTTAGCTGTGCATCAAAATCTAATGAGTCGGCCTTCAGCCGCTTAATCTGTAAACCCAGTAGAGTCATCTCTGTCTACTCTGAGAAGGCAACGAACTAGAAATCTTATCTAGTAGCTGCTGTACTCTATCGTGCTTAATCTTCATGGAGGCTTTATTTACTATCACGCGAGTACTGATATCAAATATATAATCCCTGGTTTCCAGTCCGTTTGCTTTTAACGTGTTACCGGTATCAACTATATCGACAATACAATCCGCGAGCCCCATCAGTGGCGCTAGTTCGAGTGCTCCATTGAGTTTAATTAAATCTATTTGTTGACCCTGACTCTCAAAATAACGTTTGGCAATATTGATAAATTTACTAGCCACTCGAAGGCGGGGCTTTATTAAATTGGTACCTTTTAAAGCAGCAGTCATCATTCGACAACGAGCTAAACCTAGATCCAACGACTCATAGAAACCTTTGCTGCCGTATTCCAAAATAGTGTCTTTGCCAGTGATACCAATATCTGCAGATCCTAATTCTACATAAGTAGGTACATCTGATCCACGAATCAACATCAGCTTCAAACCTGGTACTGAGCTATCAAAAATCAGCTTACGACTTTTAGACATATCTTCTGCCGGCGTAATTCCCACTTTTTTTAATAATGGGAGCACCTCATCAAGAATACGACCTTTCGTAAGTGCCAATACGAGATTATCTGTAGAACTTGTCATCTTATTTCTCAGGAAGGCAGGCGACGGATGCGCGCACCCAGCAACTGCAATTTTTCTTCAATGCATTCATAACCACGGTCTATATGATAGATACGATCAACTACGGTTTCAGAGTTGGATACCAATCCAGCAATTATCAAACTAGCGGAGGCGCGAAGATCTGTTGCCATCACAGGAGCTCCCTTCAAAGCATCTACCCCTTTAAAAATAACTGTATTGCCCTCAACTTTAAGATCCGCACCCATGCGATTCATCTCATGAACATGCATAAAGCGATTTTCAAAAATAGTTTCAGTGATCGATCCAGAGCCTTCAGAGACTGCATTCAGTGCGGTAAATTGTGCTTGCATATCCGTTGGGAAAGCAGGATATGGGGCAGTAGTCAAAGAGACACTCAACGGACGCTTGTCGTACATATCCAGCTCGATCCAATCATCACCTAACTTGATAACCGCACCCGCTTGTTCCAATTTACTTATAACCGCTTCTAGTATGTTAGGTCTTGTATCTTTGATTTTAATACGTCCTCGCGTTGCCGCTGCGGCTATCAGGTATGTTCCTGTTTCAATACGATCAGGCATGACATTATAGGTACAACCTTGCAGACGAGACACCCCATTAATAGTGATGGTACCCGTTCCATCGCCCTCTATCTCCGCCCCCATTGCACGAAGACAATTAGCTAGATCCACTACTTCAGGCTCTCTTGCAGCGTTTTCAATTATAGTCTTACCCTGTGCCAATGTAGCAGCCATCATAACGTTTTCTGTCCCAGTAACTGTCACGATATCCATTAACACGTGAGCACCTTGCAATCTCTTCCCATTAGTATTGGCTTTTATGTAACCTTGCTCTACTTGAATATTTGCACCCATTTTTTTTAGAGCAGATAAGTGAAGGTCTACTGGACGCGAACCGATTGCACAACCACCTGGTAAAGCTACTTCGGCTTGGCCGTAATGCGCTAATAGCGGACCAAGTACCAAAATAGAGGCACGCATAGTCTTTACTAGCTCGTAAGGCGCGTTAAATGATTTAATTTTGCTACTATCGATTTCGATCATCATTTTTTCACCAATGACGGTCTCAACCCCCATACAACCTAGAAGCTCTAGCATAGTGGTAATATCGAACAGATGAGGCATATTACCAATTGTGACCACATCTGAAGTTAGTAGTGCACATGCCATTATAGGCAGCGCTGAATTCTTGGCTCCAGCTATACGAATTTCTCCGTTAAGCTGAACACCACCTTGAATAAGCAGTTTATCCACGTAAATTCTCTATGATCTTATTCTGTTTCCAGCTGCATGGAGATAGCGTGAATAGCGCCGCTGGTGATATGTTCATTCAAAACACGATAAACCCTTTGCTGCCGCTTAACTCTGCTAAGACCTACAAAAGCTTGATCTATAATCTTAACTGAAAATTTACCATCTTGCCCTTGCACCTCAATCTGTGCTTGAGGGAATGCAGCCGACACTATGTCTTTAATTAATTCACAATTCACTGTAATTTCCACTGGTCAATGACAGCATCAATATTGTAATTATTACTGCGCATGAGACTATCGAACTGGGCGTAATACTGACGACGAAGGTTAACTCCTTCAACAAATAAGTTTTTCATTTTCCACTGATTTTGATCGTCTAAAAACATCACATAAAGAACTTCGAAACTAAAACCACTAGCACCACCAATGCTCATTCGCACTAACGAGTTCTTTAAAGGATCCTCTGCTGTCTGCTCAATGGGTAACAATTCGAAAGTTTGTGCATCATAATTTGCAAGAGCTGAACCATAAAACTCCACCATAGAGCTACGAAATACTTCAGCGAAACGATCCAGTTGATCTGAAGTTGCCCCTCTCGCGCCCGTGGTATAACGAGCCATGACACCCCTTGCGACCTCACGGAAGTCCACAAATCTAGATAATGCGTCCTCAACCTCATTGAAATAGGCTGCTTGATCGCTATCATAAAGAGGTTTAGCGGCCCTTAGATCCGTCAGTAAATCAGTAACATAACGCTGAGTTGCGGCTTCAACAGATTCCCTATCTGCCCCGACAGTCAAGCTGGAAAAGATCAAGAAAATGGATACTAAATGCACCAGCAGGACTTGGCGTCCAATGACTAGTAAGATAGGTAACATGAAATTAGCTCCCAGACTCAGATTTGGGCAAGAATTTGGGACATTCTACCTGAAACTTAGTGCTTACAGAAGCAGAGAAGACACTACGAACCAGACCATGGCAAGCTAGGAGTTTCCCTGTTTGCACAATTGGCTTAAACTTTATTCTTCGTCATTGAAATAATCATATGAATACTCTAGATCTTATTCAATCTGCCCGAGAAACGCTGCAACTGGAACAGGAGGCTCTAGCGTCACTTCAAGCTAGACTTGACAATACTTTTGCTGATGCCTGCCAACTCATCTTGTCTTGCAAGGGGCGTGTAGTTGTGATGGGTATGGGTAAATCTGGTCACATTGGCAATAAAATTGCTGCAACCTTAGCTTCAACTGGGACCCCCTCGTATTTTGTTCACCCAGCCGAAGCAAGTCATGGTGATATAGGCATGGTGACCTCAGCCGATGTTGTATTAGCCTTATCTAACTCTGGAACAACACCTGAGATCCTCTCGCTTCTCCCAGTGTTGAGCAGAATCGGAGTGAAACTAATCAGTATCACCGGACGCAAGGAATCCGTATTGGCCCAAACAGCAGATATTAACTTGAATGCCAGCGTTGATCGTGAAGCCTGTCCTCTTAACTTAGCACCAACTACATCAACTACAGTTGCCCTAGCTCTTGGAGATGCCTTGGCAATGGCTCTTTTGAAAGCTCGCGGGTTTACCGCAGATGACTTTGCTTTTTCTCACCCAGGTGGGAATTTAGGCAAGCGCTTATTACTAAAAGTACAAGATGTGATGCATAAAGATACAACTATTCCTGTAGTGAACGAACAGAGCCCTGTTACCTCCGCCTTAATCGAGATGAGTGCTAAAAAACTGGGCATGACCACTGTTACTGACTACAAAGGCAATATCAGTGGAGTCTTCACTGACGGTGACCTACGTCGTGTAATTGATCGAGAAGTTAATTTGCAAGAAGAAAAAGTGGCCAATGTCATGACTACAAATTTTAAATCGATCAAACACACTGCTATGGCAAGTGCGGCGGCTAGACTCATGGAAGAACATGCTATTTATAGTTTAGTAGTCCTTGACGATCAAAGACAACTGGCTGGCATAGTAACAATGCATGATCTCTTACAGGCAAACGTGTTATAGGACGAAACAGTTTTAACGAATTAGCCTAACACTTGAAAGGCTCCATTAATTAGTTCGTCAAGAGAAGACCAAGAGATCATCCAAATCAGAATTGACTTACAAAAACAGGACGCTCTTTATGACAACCCTCACCACTCGTCATGAAATTTATCGCCATGCCAAAGAAGTAAAGCTTTTGGTCCTAGATGTCGACGGGGTTCTAACAGATGGAAAACTTTGGTACGGGGCTAGTGGAGAGGAATTAAAAAGCTTTTCCACGCTTGATGGACAAGGAATTAAACTATTGCAGAATACTGATATCTCAGTTGCCATTATCACAGCTCGCTTTTCATCTCTGGTAGCCAAAAGAGCAGAAGAACTTAGAATCCAGAACCTATATATGGGTGTTCATAATAAGCTGGCTTGCTTACGAGACTTACAAAAACAGCTGGGTATTAGCATGAATGGCACTGCCTACGTAGGTGATGATCTTCCAGATTTAGCTTGCATCATAGAAGTGGGACTTGGCGTCGCTGTTAATAATGCACACCCCATTATTTTAGACCGGGCTTTTTGTCAAACCACTAAGGTTGGTGGCGCTGGTGCTGTCCGTGAAGTATGCGACTGGATTCTTGAAGCACAAGGACTCATGCCTAAAATTGTAGAGAGTTTCTTGCCATGAAGCTAAATCTGATAGTTTTTTTCATCACATTATCTTTTTTTGTGGGTAGCTGGCAACTTTTGTTCTCAACTAATCCTGAAAGCAAGGAATCAGAAATTATTGCGTTATTAAGCTCTGATTATGATTACTTGATGGATAACATTACCCTTGAACATCTCACCCCAGCCAACTATCTTGAGTACCAACTGAAAGCAGACACTCTAAGACATCACGCAAACTCAGATATCGCTGACTTAATCAATCCTCATTTGAAGCTTAATGGTAGTGCTACAACTTGGCAAATTTCAGGCTCGAGAGGTGAAATATTGAATAGTAGTCATGAGACAAGGATTCTTGAACTGTATAATTCTATCCAAGCAAATAGCCAGTCTGATAAAGAAGAGAAGGATTCATTCCAGATTACTACAGACGCACTATCTGTTATCTTTAATAAAAATATTTTGCAAACAGATCAGATAGTAAACGTAACGAGTAGAAGCCTTGAGATGAGAAGTGATGGAGTTAAAGTAAATCTGGTCAATAGCACTCTTAGCCTGGAAGCAGGAGAGGGACAGCTTCAACACAGATCATATACAGAGGATACACAGTGACAAAGACTGGGACTGTAAAACTAAACAACAAACTAACTCTGACAGCTTTTTTTCTATCAGTAGTGTTAGCAACCTCAAAAAAACTAAAATTCTCAATGCAAGCTGGGACTCCTCTATTACTAATCAGCACTACTCTCAGTGCCCTGCCTGAAGACGTTGAACAACCTATTGAATTCAGTTACGACACATCTGAAATGAATATGAATTCTGGTTTGCTAGCGCTCAATGGCAGTCCGAGTGAACCCGCAGTGATTACTCAGGGTACCTTTCGCATTTCAGGCATAGAAATAATAATCGAAAGAAATTCTGAAAATATTAACACCATTGAAAGTCAGGGCTTGCCTGCTACTTTTTATCAAGTTATTGATGCCGAGCAACCCCCCATTGAGGCGAGCGGCAAACATATTTTCTATAACAGACTTACAGGGGTATTAGACATTACTGGAGATGCTTGGCTAGTACAAGGTGGAACACGGATAGAGGCGTACCATTTCACTTACGATATAAATAAGAGAACAGTAAGAGCTGATCGTTCACCTGAGGGCGATCAAGTACGTATGGTGCTACCTCCTACAATTGAGAGCGACTAAACAAATGACTGAAAGTTCTAGTTTACTGACCGTTAATGGCCTGATAAAGAGCTTCAAAGGTCGTCGCGTTGTACATGGTACTTCATTGAGCATGTATTCGGGTGAAATTGTAGGGCTTCTAGGCCCTAATGGGGCCGGAAAGACCACTTCTTTTTATATGATTATCGGCCTTATCGCGGCAGAAGCTGGAGTAGTAACTCTTAATGGGAAAAATATCAGCAATCTCTCTATGGCAGAGCGTGCTGGATTGGGACTGGGTTACTTGCCTCAAGAAGCTTCCATTTTTAAAAGCCTGTCGGTCTCCGACAACATCATGGCTATCCTAGAACTTCGTCAAGACTTAGATAAACCCCAAGCAAAACTTGAATTGGAAAAATTAATACAGGATTTTTCGTTAAATACAGTTCGTGATTCTCTTGGATCATCACTGTCTGGAGGAGAAAGGCGTCGAGCTGAAATTGCTCGTGCACTGGCTTCAAACCCTAGATTCATGCTCCTGGATGAGCCTTTTGCTGGCGTAGATCCCATTTCCGTTACTGAGATAAAAAACATTATTCGCACTTTGAAACAAAGAGATATCGGCATTTTAATTACAGACCACAATGTGCGAGAAACTCTTGATATTTGTGAGCGTGCCTACATAGTTAGTAACGGTGGCATGCTTGCCAGCGGCACGCCGGCGGAGATCCTTGCGAATGAGCAAGTCAGAAACTCTTACTTGGGTTCAGACTTCCATCTATAAGAATCTAAATTCAATAGGCACAAATTTTGCTAGTTCTGCTATCATCCCTCGATGAAATTAGGATTGCAGCTAAAACTTGGGCAACAGCTCACAATGACGCCACAACTGCAGCAGGCTATCAAACTGCTGCAGATGTCTACGCTTGACTTGCAGGCAGAGATTCAAGAAGCGCTCGATAATAACCCATTACTTGAACTAGCCGATGACTCAGAAAATGACACCACTATTTCTTTAGAGTTTGAAGTTGCCAACCAGGATGCTCTCTCCGAGAAAAGAGATATTGAAAAGACCGCAGACTTAAATTTACAAGTAGCAGACAGCAGTTACCCAACTAACGAAGAAATTAATACACACTCGAGCACTGAGTCAAAAACTGCTGAAACAGAGAGCATTGAACTTGACAGTTCAAATTTAGACTTAAATGCAAATGAAGCTTGGTCAAATTCTCAAGATATTCCTGAAGACTTCAATATAGATACATCTTGGGATGATATTTATGCGGAAAGCTTCACAAGTAGCTCGAGTATGCCCGATGACTTTAGTGACTTTACTTCCCATAAAGCGGTAGAAGAAACCCTACAACAACATCTGTTATGGCAGCTCAATCTTTGCAAACTAAGTGAAATAGACCATGAAATAGCTACTACTATTATTGACTCTATTGATAAAAATGGGCGACTCACAGTCGACCTAGAAACTATAAGGAGCTCTTTGACAACACCTGAAGCGATTGAGCTGGAAGAGATATTGGCAGTATTGCATAGAATACAACTGTTTGACCCTGTGGGTGTTGGATATAGAACTTTAAAGGAAACACTAACAGTTCAACTTAGCCAAATACCGGAATCCACTGATGGGCTAATTCTTGCTCGTCGGATCATAAACGAACAACTGGATCTGCTCGGTAAACGTGACTATACAACTTTGCAGCATCTCCTCTCGACAAATGAAGCTAATCTCAAACTGGCTCTCTTAGTTATTCGTAGTTTAAATCCTAAACCTGGCGCTGATTTTGGAGCCGATAATACTACCTATATAGTGCCTGATGTCTTGGTGATAAAGAAGGAAGGACGCTGGGTTGCTGAACTTAATCCAGAAACTGCCCCACGCTTGCGAGTAAACCCTTTTTATGAGTCGTTAGCAAACGGAAAAAGTGGTGCTGTTACTAGAGAGAGTGACACTACATACTTGCGCAATAATTTACAAGAAGCTCGTTGGTTTATAAAAAGTCTTCAGAGCAGAAATGAAACTCTACTAAAAGTAGCCTCTCAAATAGTGGAAAAACAACAGGACTTTATCGAACTTGGTGAAATAGCCATGCGCCCAATGATTCTTGCCGACATCGCGGAAGCCGTAGAGATGCATGAATCGACAATTTCACGAGTAACCACTCAAAAGTATTTGCACACCCCGCGGGGAATATTTGAATTGAAATACTTTTTCTCATCTCATGTGGGTACTGAACAAGAGGGGGAATATTCATCAACAGCAATTAGGGCACTAATTAGGCAATTAATTTCATCAGAAAATCGCGCTTCTCCCCTCTCTGACAGTAAAATAGCTCAACTGCTGGCTGCACAGGGCATCACAGTCGCCAGGAGGACTATTGCTAAATATAGGGAATCGCTAGGTCTAGCCCCATCCAATGAGCGTAAGCAACTGTTATGAAACTAATCGATATAATTAATCCAGCTTTATGCTTTACTAATATCGCTGAGACCACAAAAAAACGCCTGATCGAAACAGCATCGGTACTGATCGCTGAACAAGTAGAAGGGTTATCTGCAGAGCAAATCTTCGAATCCTTATTAGCGCGAGAACAATTGGGTAGTACAGGAATTGGCGGTGGCATCGCCATACCTCATTGTAGAGTGCCTCGACTACGGGAAACTTTAGGATGTCTGATGTATCTTGCAAAGCCTATGGATTTCGATGCCATAGATAATCAAGATGTAGACTTAATCTTTATCTTACTTGTGCCCGAAAATACACTCAGTGGACATTTAGAAACTCTAAAAGAAATTGCTGAGATTTTCAGCATCCCAGCTAATACATATCGCTTGCGAAGCGCGAAAGAAGGCATAGAACTCTACCAAATTTTACGAGATCTCAGTCACAGTTTATGAAACTTATTATCGTTAGTGGACGTTCAGGTTCGGGGAAAACTACATGTCTGCATGTGCTAGAGGATATGGGCTACTACTGCGTTGACAACATACCCGCTAGCTTACTTGAAACTCTCGCTCATAGATTCAACGATACTGACTGTGAACTTGATCATGTCGCTGTCAGTATCGATGCTCGTAACCTTTCTAAGGATCTGTCTAGTTTCCCGGAAATATTCCAAAGACTTTCCACTCAACAAGATACACGTATAATTTTTCTTGACGCTGAAGCGAATACTCTACTTAAGCGCTTCAGTGAAACTCGTCGTAAACACCCTTTAACTCATAAAGGTATGGGTCTTCAAGATGCAATCACTTTTGAACGTCAGCTCTTAAGCCCCTTAGCAACTTTGGCTGATCTGAGTCTCGATACTACTAATTTATCCTTACACCAGTTACGAGACCTCATTCTAAACCGTATCGCCTCAGGTGAAGGTACTGGGCTTTCTCTTCAATTTCAGTCTTTCGGATTTAAAAATGGTGTACCAGCTGATGTCGATTTAGTCTTCGATGCTCGCAGCCTACCTAATCCGTTTTGGGTAGAAGAATTGAGGTCTCTCAATGGAAAAGACCCAAAAGTGCAAAGTTTTATGGATATGGAAGAAGATTGCGGAAATCTGCTGAAAGATATAAGCAATTTCCTAGAATATTGGCTCCCTAAGTACCAAAAAAACAATCGTGCCTATATTACTGTTGCTGTAGGCTGCACTGGAGGTCAGCATCGTTCAGTTTACTTATGTGAAAAATTAGGGGAGCATTTCGTTAGCCTAGGCTATAATGCTCAAATTCGCCACAAAGAGTTAGCGTAGATAAATCCGTCACAAGAGCAGCGTTACTTACCATGATCAATACAAAAATCACCATACCTAACAAGGCTGGGCTGCACGCACGCGCTGCGGCAAAACTTGTGGCCACTGTTAGCTCCTACAAAAGTACAGTCCAACTGGCAAATGGTGAACGAAGTGTCGACGGTAAAAGTATCCTCTCTCTGATGCTGCTAGCCGCGCCCATGGGTTCGGAATTAAACTTAGTCATTGAGGGTGATGACGAAAACCTAGTGTTCTCAGCTATACAAACTTTATTAGCTGAACGCTTCGGAGAAGAATAAAAGTCTCTAAAAGTCATACGCTGTTATACTTAACCATAATCAGTCAAGACCTTCTAATCAAAATCAAATTTAATCTGTAACTGTTGCGGGAGCTGAGGACTTGAATAAGGCAGTCATACAAGACAAGACAAGTTATGCACAATTACAGCTAGCTTCTCTTACAGAAGCTCTAGAAAGCGGCTCTTTCGTGCAAGTGCGCCGTATGCTTAACCACCTACCTGCTCCCACTATAGCTCATCTGCTAGAATCTTCGCCTGTAAAAACTCGTGACCTTTTATGGCAGCTAGTAGATAAAGATAATGAGGGGGATGTACTCAATTATCTTAACTATGAAGTTCAAACTGATATCCTTACTAAACTCAGCCCTGAAGAAGTAGCTAACCTCACGGAAGGACTAGACACAGATGACATAGCAGACATTTTGCAGAACCTGCCAGAGGCGGTCATAAATCAAGTCCTGGAAGTCATGGATGACCAAGATAGAAAACGCCTAGAGCAAGTTCTATCTTACCCTGAAAACTCTGCCGGCGGCTTGCTCAATACAGACACTATCACTGTGCGCCGTAACCACACTCTTGATGTGGTTCTACGCTATTTGCGCCGACATGATCAAATTCCGGAAATGACAGACAACATTCTTGTTGTTGATAGAAATGACAAACTCAGCGGCATTTTGCCGCTAAGAAAACTCTTGGTCTCAGATCCTGATCTTTCAGTAGGCGATGTCATGGATACCGAATTTCAAGTTATACCAGTTAACATGAAACAGACTGAAATTGCCCAACTCTTCGAAAGAATGGACTGGATATCTGCTCCAGTTGTTGATGAGGAAGGAAAGCTTGTAGGGCGTATAACCATTGATGACATCGTCGATGTTATTCGAGAGGAATCCGATCATAGTATTAACAGATTGGTAGGTTTATCAGATTTCGAAGATACCTTTGCCCCAGTTGTGAAAACTGCCCGCCGCCGAGCTGTTTGGCTTGGCATCAATTTGTTAACCGCTTTTCTGGCCTCTGCTGTGATTAGTGAATTCTCTGCAACCATTAATGAAGTGGTAGCCTTGGCCGTTCTAATGACTATTGTGGCTAGTATGGGAGGGGTAGCCGGTAATCAAACGCTTACACTAGTCATTCGCAGCATGGCATTAGGACAGATTGGTAGCACTAATTCAGTCTGGCTACTTCGTAGAGAACTCATGGTCGCATTCTTAAATGGCCTACTATGGGCTGCTCTTTCGGCTGCAGCTGCCAATTTCTGGTTCAACGACAGCCTACTTGGTCTAATTTTTGGATTGGCAATGATCGTTAATTTACTTGCTGCCTCACTTTCCGGCGCTTTATTACCACTACTGCTAAAATCTCTAAATATTGACCCTGCTCTAGCTGGGGGAGTTGTCCTAACAACTATCACAGATATTGTTGGGTTCCTCTCCTTCCTAGGACTGGCTACTTATTTTTATTGACATGCTCAACTGTTGCGAGCCTACCACAGTGCTACTCCAATGACAGATTTCGATGACCAGGAATTTATTAGCAAAAGCCAACTAAAGCGTGAAGCTATAGCTCTACAAGAACTGGGCGAATTACTACTAACGCTTCCTCCTCGTAAACTTGAAGTACTACCACTCACTGAAGAATTACGTGAGGCATTAGTTGAATATGGTCGACTTGGTATTGGACGCGGCGCCAAACGCCGACATAAACAATACATTGGCAAACTGATGCGAGCACTCACAGAAGTACAGAGTAGAGCGATTCAACAATACTTCTCACAAGCTGAGTTACTAAATAAGCGTTTGCAAGTTCAAGCAGCAGAATTGGCTCAAGAATGTCTAAGTAATGAAACCAGTGCTCTAGAGAAACTTGTTAGCTTGGGAGCAAGTATTGACATTCAGAGCTTTCGTCACTTGCTACGAAATGTTCGTAAAAACTCCAGTGAATTACCGAAACTAGAATCACAATTGAAAGATTTGCTCCGAGAAATTTATTAACAGCCTGCTCAAGTATCTATTCTTTCAAGTCGCAAAATTATCAATACAGCAGATTAAAACAGAGCGAGCAATACAAGTTGCTTAATGAAGAAAAAAGGTGTTGGAATGACATCTAGCTAGCGTAACTCTCTAATTTAAAAAATAAAAGCAAAAGGGAAACCGGAAGGTCAAAAAACAAAGAATTGTTAAGTGCTTCAAAAATAGCACATTCAACTACTTTTAGTGAGAAGCTTAATCCTCAGACTCTGAAAAATTAGGCACGATTAAATGTTCAAATAGGGCGACTTTTTCTTTCACACGCTCGGCAATACCGTGATACACCTCAGCCGCCAAACTTTCAGGTTTTGCAACAACTATAGGTGTCCCAGTATCAGCATGTTCACGAATAGCGCCGACTAACGGTAGTGACCCAAGTATATCTACTTCGTAAACTGCGGCCAAACGTTGCGTACCTCCCTCTCCAAAAACATGCTCATGATGACCACATTGTGTACAAACATGGAGAGCCATGTTTTCAACTATACCTAAAATAGGCACCTTTACCTTGCTAAAGAGTTCTATACCTCGTTTGGCATCCAGAAGAGCGACATCCTGCGGAGTTGTTACGATAATTGCACCAGTAACCGGTATAGATTGAGCAAGCGATAGTTGAATATCACCAGTGCCTGGTGGCATATCAATGATTAGGTAATCTAACTCCCCCCAATGAGTATCATTAAGAATCTGATTGAAAGCCCCAACCACCATGGGTGCTCGCCAAGCCATAGCTTGCGCATCATCGACCAGAAACCCGATTGAATTACAAACAATGCCATGCGCAGTAACAGGCTTCATTCCCTTTTGATTGACTACTTCTGGACGAGAACCTGTGACGCCTAACATGAGGGGCTGACTTGGACCATAGATGTCCGCATCAAAAAGACCAACTCTGGCACCCTGTTGTTGCAGGGCAAGTGCCAGATTGGCGGCGGTAGTAGATTTACCTACTCCGCCTTTACCTGAAGCAACTACAATTAGTGCGGCTACGTGTTGAAGATTCGCACTGACTCTGCGCTCCATTTTTCTACCTATATGAGTTATACCAAAATACCGCCATAAGCTACAAAGAATGGTGCAAAAACAAGACTCAAAATAGCTGACAACTTGATAAGAATATTCAATGATGGACCTGAAGTATCCTTAAGAGGGTCACCCACAGTATCACCAACAACGGCAGCCTTGTGCTCATCTGATCCTTTGCCTCCATGATGGCCTTTCTCGATGTATTTCTTCGCATTGTCCCAAGCACCGCCGGAGTTTGAAGAAGCTATCGCCAAGACACCACCGGCAACAAGTGATCCAGCCAACATACCAGCCACTGCCTGCACACCAAAGAGGAAACCCGTTAATAATGGTGTACCCATGATTAGAATACCTGGCGCAATCATTTCACGCAGTGCAGCTTGCGTAGAAATTGCAACGCACTGACCATATTGAGGACGGCCTTGACCTTCCATAATTCCTGGTATCTCGCGAAATTGACGACGCACCTCTTCAATCATATCAAAAGCCGCAGCACCCACACTCTTCATAGTCATTGCTGAGAACAAGAATGGCAGAACTGCACCAATGAATAGGGAGGTATACACCATTGGATCAAGCAATGTGATGTTGCTGATCAGGTCGTAGTCTGCACCATACTTATCCATACCACGCATTAAATTTTGCGAATGCGTAATAAAAGCCGAGAACAAAGCCAAGGAGGTCAGAATTGCAGCTCCAATTGCAAAACCTTTACCGATCGCGGCTGTAGTATTGCCAGCCGCGTCTAGCACGTCAGTCCGACGACGAATTTCTGGCTCCATACCAGTCATTTCAGCGATACCGCCTGCATTATCTGCCACAGGTCCATAGGCATCTATCATCAAAGCAATTGTCAGGGTACCTAGCATACCCAAAGAGGCAATCGCTATACCATACATACCAGCTAACTGCCAAGAAAGGAAAATAGAGACCGCGATAGCTATATAAGGCAGCACTGTAGATTTATAGCCTAGCGCAAGGCCAAAAATTATATTGGTGGCGGCACCGGTCTCACAAGATTTAGCAATTTCTTGCACAGGCTTGTAGTCCCCTGAAGTGTAATACTCCGTTAGAAGACCTACTGCCAGACCCGCCACTAGACCAGCCAAGAAGCAGAAATATACTCCCATTGCTGTGTATTGCTGCCCATCGATAGCGAAGCTCGCTGGTACCATCCAAGTGGTAACAAAATACATTACCACAGCCATCATTAATGAAGAAATCATTAACAGACGCTTCAGAGCAGGACCAACCTGTTCTTCAGTTTTAGCACTTACCATTAATTTTGTAATAAGACTGACAGGAATGCCCACTGCAGTAATCATAATTGGGTAGAGAAGTGCATTGATATCCCCAGCAAAAGCTAGGGCGGAAATCACCAATGCAGCACAGGTAGATTCGGCACAGGATCCAAAAAGATCAGCACCCATACCCGCAACATCACCAACGTTATCACCTACATTGTCTGCGATGACTGCAGGGTTACGGGGATCATCTTCTGGGATACCTTTTTCAACTTTCCCCACCAAGTCTGCACCAACGTCAGCTGCTTTAGTAAATATTCCTCCACCTACGCGTGCAAAAAGAGCAATGGTGGAACCACCTAGTCCAAATCCTGCAATCACTTCCATGAGGACATTCGAGGGAACACTAGGGATCATGATATCCATGAATATATATATAAGAATCAGACCAAGGGCTGCTAAGCCCACTAGCGCAAAACCCATTACTGCACCTGAGTCTATGGCTACCACGAAAGCATCAGCCAGTGATTTGCGAGCAGCAAGCGTAGTGCGTGCATTACCTGCGGTGGCGACTTTCATACCGATATAACCAGAAAGCACTGAAATTAAAGCACCGAATAAAAAGGCAACAGCAGTCCAGATACCTTCGTTTGCGTTATCAGTTTCGTGATTATCAGTCAGCAAGGCAATCACAACAGCAAAAGCCACCATAAAAAATGACAAAGTGCGGTACTCCTGCTTTAGGAATGCCATAGCACCTTCAGCAATCGCTCCATGAATTGAACGCACGCGTTCAGCAAGATCTGAATCCAAACCCTCACTAAGTGAGATTTTGGTTATCTTCCGCATGTAGTAGTAAGCCGTACCCAGACCGAAAAACGACAATACCAGTATAATAAGAATCGACTCTGCCATCGAGAGGCTCCCTTTGTTTTTGTTAGCAATTGAAATTCATCGTCCCAAGTGAGCCTTCTAGCGCTCCCTAGGGGAATAAAAGCGGCGAAATGTTAGCACAGCAGAATGCCTACACCAAGCAATGCAGTAACATGAACAAGAATTATTCACTCATTTGACTTGTAAGTTCTGCTGCTTTCGCACGTAATTGCTCAACTTCTGTCAGTAGAGCGGAAATTTCCTCATTATTAACAAATGTTGTAGTAGTCTCTGAATTATTCAAGGACAATGCTAAATCGATTTCTCGCTCAAATTGCTGGCGCAAAAACTCAGCCTTTTCTATTGCATGCTGTAGTAAAATTGATGCAGCCTCAACATTGGCTGTCTCAGCTTGAACTCTTGCTATTTCAGCCTGTAACTCTTCTATGCGAGCAGCTCGTCGAGTTCGCTCTTCGTCACGAGCTTTGTCTCTAGCTACCTGTAGCTCTGCTGCAGCTTGTTCCACAGCAAGCCTTGCGGCTTCTGCTTCCTGCTCCAGACGTTCTTGCTCTGCAGCTAACTCTTGCCGACGTAACTCTGCCTGTCGACGCATCTCTGCTGCCTCTTCAGCAGCTGCCTGCTCTGCTGGTGTAAGTCCTTGCGGGGTAGATGCACATGAACACACCAAACACATCATAAACCCAAGTAATAATTGGATTTTGTCCGGTTTAGTTGCATGGTTGCGTGCTTTCATACTGGGGATCCTTTTGCCCGCTGAGGGCTGACAGAGGTATCATGTCATTTTTAAGCCAAGTTGAGCAACCGGTAATGAGCGATAAACCTTCTTTTAAACATTTCACAACTCTAGTTCTTCACGAGGATCGGCTTGGGGCTCCGGAGCATGGCGTGTTACACAAGGCTATTCACCCCTCTGTCGCCTTTGGATATGAAGATTCCCGAGAATTAGCTGCGGTCTTTCAAGGTCGTAAAAGCGGCTTCGCCTACGGACGGCAGAGCAACCCCACTGTAGAAGCTTTAGCGACCAAAATCACACATATGGAAGAGGGTCTAGGCTCTATTTGTTTTAGTACTGGCATGGCGGCACTTGGAGCTATGTTCTTGGCTCTTCTTCGAAGTGGCGACCACCTGATCTCCAGCGCCTTCCTCTTTGGGAACACCAATTCCCTACTGAGCACTTTACAAAACTTTGGCATACAAGTTTCTCTAGTTGATTCAACAGACAGTGCCTCTGTGGAGGCGGTCATTCAAGACAACACTAGAATGGTATTCGTGGAGACTATATCCAATCCCGTCACGCAAGTGAGTGACCTAGAGGGCATAGGGAAAATCTGTCGAGACCGTAACATTTTGTTCTGCGTCGATAATACCATGACTTCACCCTGGTTGATTAAACCAAAAAAATATGGCGCGGGGCTAGTGATGAATGCCCTTACGAAATATGTAGGTGGGCATGGTAATGCATTGGGAGGTTGCCTAACGGCAACCGGAACTTACGATTGGACAGATTATCCAAATCTTTACGAAAACTATAAAACTGGTAATCCTCTCTTGTGGGGGCTGACTCAGATTAAGAAAAAAGGACTTCGTGATTTTGGTGCTGCTATGGCACCTGACTCTGCCCATTATCTCTCTGTTGGCTCAGATACTCTTGCTCTTCGTATGGATCGTGCTTGTGCGAATGCTCAGCAGTTATCTGAATTCTTTGATGAACACCCACGCGTGGCAAAAGTTTTCTATCCTGGTTTAATGGGACATCCCCAGTATGAACGAGCAAAAAGCCTATTTAGCCTTCCTGGTGCAATCATGAGCATCGAACTTGTTGAGGGCGCAGATTGCTTCGAGTTTCTAAATCAACTTGAACTGGTGATTTGCTCAAGTAACCTGGGAGATACTCGCACACTGGGCATACCTGTAGCTCACACCATTTATTATGAAATGGGCCCTGAAAGGCGAGCCTCTATGGGGGTCGCAGACTCGATGGTGAGGCTCTCAATCGGGATAGAGGATGTTTCTGATCTGATAAATGACTTCAGCAAGGCCTTGTTGGCATGCTAGTACTATGCGAACTTAGTGCACTGCCTTTGGGTCGAACGTGTTTGTTTAAAGTAGGACAACGCACTGTGATTGCTCTCAACACACACGCTGGTTATAGGGTTTATCTGAATCGTTGCCCACACTTATTTATACCCTTGAACTGGGGTGATAACGTCAACTTAGACAACGAAGGTAAGTATTTACGTTGTGAAACTCACGGTGCACTTTTTACCTTAGAAGATGGGGACTGCATTCTAGGGCCATGCAAAGGAGAGGCGCTATGGGCTTTAGATGTATCTATCAAAAACAATCAACTATGGATTGATCCAAGTGAAATTGAGTCAAATTGAAAATCTGTAGCCCTTAACACTGATCTAAATTAATCCCACTCCCTGTCTCCCTAGGTCCCTGACAACTTAGAAAAATCATAGAATCAAGCTAAATTTCAGTGTCCCTGAACGAAACCCTCTTAGGCATGCTTGTATGAATTTTTTCATTTGACTCAAACTATTTGATAGTTTTCTTTGAGATCAAGAATAGGGCTTGAACATTTCTTCTTGAAATTTTTATTGCACTCTGCAGTAAATAGTCTAATGTTAGTGTTTTATCTGGAGTCGAGCTGCGGTTTCTGGTATCTTCGCGGCGCAAAAAAATCTACAGCATTACGAGATTTCTTGAACAGGCAATAGAGCAGGTACATTGACTATGGCTAGAGCAAAACAAGCAGTAGCGAAAAAAACAGCGACAAAGAAGGTAGCTACATCCAAAGCTGTGTCCAAAAAAGTCGCACCCAAGAAAAAAGCAACTACAAAGTTGTCACCTAAAGTAAACTCTAAAAAAACACTGACGAAAAAAGTTGCTATCAAGAAAACCGCTTCAGTAAAGTCAACAAATTCAAGGGCATCCAACAAGAAAGTGGTGGTTAAAGCATCTACCAAAGAAAAACCTTCTAAAAATTCACCTGTTAAGAAAGCACCTGTAAAAAACACCTCAGTTAAGAGAGCTAAGGCAAAAAAAGGGGCTACTCCTAAAAAAGCTCAAGTAAAAACTTCTATTCCTAAAAAGAGCAAACCAAATACTGCTGGCAAGAAAAAGGTAGGTTCCCAAAAATCGGTACTTAAGAAAGTAGCTAAGACAGAAAACAAAAAAGCAAAGACCAAAAAGTCAGTGAACCCTAAAGTCTCTCGCACTGAAACAGCTGCCAAGCATTCTTCTACAACCAAGGTCGTGAAGAAGAAAAAAGTACTACCAACAAAAAAAACGCAGAATGTAAAGACAAAAGCTACAACAGACAAGCTGAAAACAAAGAATCTTAAACCCGCTCTACAAGCTGGCAAATCCAATAAACCTAAGACTACCCCTAAGAAGGGTAGTTCAATAAAAGAAAGAATTGACGTAACCTCTATGGACAGTAATATAGTCGTTAAACCAGTACGCCGAAAAGCACCTGCAAGTCATCATAAGCAATTTGTTTCTGTTCTAGACAATCAGGCAAGAGGCTTCACACCTTATGCGATAAAGAAAGGTGAGGAGTACATGAATGAAGCACAGAAGCAACATTTCAGGAAAATCCTTTTTCACTGGCGCAGTGAACTAATGGAGGAAGTTGATCGCACAGTGCATAACATGAAAGATGAAGCTTCCAACCCGCCGGACCCCGCTGACAGGGCAACTCTTGAGGAAGAATTTTCAATCGAGCTACGCACCCGTGATCGTGAGCGTCGTCTCATTAAGAAAATAGACAGCACTATTGAAATGATTGCTAATGATGATTATGGCTACTGTGAGTCTTGCGGTATCGAAATTGGAATTCGTCGCCTCGAAGCTCGTCCTACTGCTAACAAGTGCATAGACTGTAAGACTCTCGATGAGCTCAAGGAACGCCAGCTCGGAAGCGCCTAAATCTTCAGCAGGCTTAGGTCACCCTTATCGAGGGCGTTTCGCTCCTTCGCCTACGGGTCCTTTGCATTTAGGTTCTCTTTCAACAGCGCTAATCTCTTGGCTAGATGCCAGAGCTAACAAGGGCCAATGGTTCTTGCGTATTGAAGATCTAGACCCCCCAAGGGAATCAATAGCAGCAGCAGATAGCTTTCTCTATGATCTTGATAAATTGGGGCTTTACTGGGATGGGCCTATTGTTTATCAAAGTCAAAGACATGAAGCCTACACCTTTGCTATCAAAAGCTTAATCGACCAAGGTGCGGTATATTGGTGTAGTTGCTCAAGACAAGATCTGCTTAACTATAAAGGTATTTATCCAGGTACTTGTCGCTCAGAAAAGCGCAATAAGACTGGGAGGATGGCTCTTAGATGTAGCATCCAACAAGACAAATGGCATTTCAAAGACCTCCTTCTAGGCCCCCAAGATCAGAAACTCTCTGAGTTGTGTGGTGATTTTGTTATCATGCGTAAGGACGGCCTGAGCGCTTACCAATTAGCAGTGGTTGTTGACGACGCTTGGCAGAATATTACTCACATACTAAGAGGCAGAGACCTCCTGAGTTCTACTTCTAGACAGTTACAGCTTCAGCAGTTACTGGGCTACCCCACCCCATACTACGCTCACCTGCCCTTGGTATTAGGCGAGGATGGACAAAAGCTAAGTAAGCAAAATAGAGCACTACCTCTCAATACATCAAAACCAAGCGAGCCACTTATTAAAGTATTAACCCTGCTAAAAATGCCACCACCACTCGCACTACATGGTGCTCCAACCGAAGAAATTCTCACTTGGGCACTAAAAAAATGGTCTATGAGGTGTCTGAAAGGACATTCCATTCTTAGTTAAGCTTGTGAATTTTCGATAAAATTTTTGGGTATTTTGGAAACATAGGCAAAGTAACAGATCCTTGCTATCATCAACCCCGATTTCTAAAAGATATTATAAATCCATAAGTTGCAATTTACAGTCAGAGTATTCATAGTAAATTACCAGCTTCGGAGTAGAGCTAAAACGGTAACACTTTGTGCCAACTATACTTCTTGTAGATCATCAGAACACTGAGCTTTCAACTCTTCGGCAGATGTTAGAGCTTGATGGTCATCTTGTCTCTGTGGCTCACAATAGTGAAGAGGCCTCCAATTTAGCATTAAACTCTTTCGATGCTATCGTTTGTAATTTGCGTCTCAATGACAAACCCGCAACTAGTCTACTCAAGCACACAACTACCCCTGTGCTTTTCATGAGTTCACACGCTTCCGATCTCTCTCAAGATGAAGTTCTCAAGTATGGCAGCATTGACTATCTTCAATACCCGCCACAAGTAGCAGAAATCAGAGAAGCCCTTGCACTGGTCTGGACAGATCAATATCGAGCACTGACGGATAGCCGTCGTGAGCCAAGACATGATGAATTACCAGTGACAGGAATGATTGGTAGTTGTCCTGCTATGCAGGAGCTTTTTCGCCATATCCGAAAAATTGGCGCCACTGATGCTGCAGTCCTGATTACCGGTGAGAGCGGTACCGGTAAAGAGCTGGTAGCAAGAGCTTTACACGAAGCTAGTCCACGCTCTAATCGGCCTATGCATGTAATGAATTGTGCGGCTGTACCGCCAGAAAAAATGAGCACCATGCTCTTCGGAATGAATGAGCAAGATGATGAAGCTTTAGTGAAACTAGCTCATAAAGGCACTTTATTTTTGGATGAAATCAATGAACTGCCAATTGAATTACAAGCTCGCTTAGTTCAAACCATTGAACTAAGTCATTTTCGTCTTATAGGGGCTACTCAGCGAGACTTGAAACCTCTCGTACGCGATGCCATGTTCCGGGAGGATCTTTTTTATCGTATTAATGTCATGAGCCTTCGTATTCCACCATTGCGTGAACGCGGCATGGATGTACTTGAACTGGCAGACCGCTTCCTGAACCGAGTGTGTGAACGAAATAGCTGCCACCAAAAGTATTTTAGCGCAGATACTGTGCAGGCAATTACTACATATGACTGGCCAGGCAATGTCAGAGAGCTTGAAAATGCGATAGAGCGATCAGTAGTGCTTAGTGAGAGTGATGAAATTGAATTAAAACTATTGAATTTGGATATTGAGCTTAAATACAGAGCCGTTACCCAACAACACACCGAAAATCCAGTCTCAGATGAAGTTCTCTTGAATCACCATGAGCAAGCTTTGCCTAATAGTGGTCAAGTTTCCCTCGAAGAGTATTTTAGACGGTTCGTACTCAGCCATCAGGGAGAGTTCAGCGAAACCGCTCTTGCACAAAAGCTAGGAATAAGCCGTAAATGCCTTTGGGAGCGCCGCCAGCGATTCAACCTCCCGCGTCCTAAAAAATTATAAACAGGAAAATTTATTTGAGCCATCATATCCCTCACCCTAGCCATAATCTCTCCAGCAGCTATGATGATGCAAGTTTTCAGATTATTGCTCGTTCAGAACATGGAATCTCACGTCAACAGATAAGCCCATACTGTCTCAAAGTACTATATAAGCTAGGTGATGCTGGTTTCGATGCCTTTATCGTTGGAGGTGGTGTTAGAGACTTATTATTGGGATTAAAACCTAAAGATTTCGACATCGCGACAAATGCAACTCCTCAGCAAATCAAAGCTATTTTTAGGAATTCACGGATTATTGGAAGACGTTTCCGAATAGTTCATGTGATTTTCGGACACGAGATCATTGAGGTATCTACATTCCGCGGGACATCACAGGATACCGCCACCATCGTGAGCGAAAGAATGACAGCAGAATCTCGTCATGAAGATGCCGTTCAAAGCACAAATGGCATGATATTACGAGACAATGTTTGGGGTAGCATTAAAGAAGATGTCTTGCGCAGAGACTTCACTGTGAATGCCTTGTACTACACCGTCAATAATTTCGAGATCCATGATTATCTCAATGGCCTTGCAGATATCGATTTACGAATTCTCAGAATGATTGGTGATGCTGAGCAACGTTATCGTGAAGACCCGGTGCGCCTTCTAAGAGCAATTCGTCTAGCCGTAAAACTCAACTTCAAGCTTGCAAAAGAAACCGAAGAACCCATAGCCTCTTGTACAAAGCTGCTTGAGTCAGTCTCCCCAGCACGCTTGTTTGATGAATTTATTAAATTATTTTTTTCCGGTCATAGTTTGAAAACACTCAAAAAACTTCAAGAACATGGTATTTTCAAAATACTCTTCCCTGTTACCGAGCGTGCAATGAGTGGTTTTGATAATATAAGGAATGAAAGATATCAAGTGCTATTAGAGCTAGCTTGTGCCAGCACTGATCTGAGACTGGGGCAAGGGAAATCTATCACTCCAGCCTTCCTACTGGCTGTGATTCTCTGGCCTGCTGTGGATAACCAGCGTCAGGCCCTCTTAACCCAAGGTGTCACAGCCGCTAAAGCCTTGCAAGTTGCTGGCAATCAAGTGATTAATGAGCAACTCACCATCCTCTCGATTCCAAAGCGCTTTAGCATGCCCATCCGAGAGATCTGGGAAACCTCCCAAAAACTAGCCATACGCAGTGGTAGACGAGCCGCATCACTTATCAAAGAGAAGAGATTTAGGGCAGCTTACGATTTCGTCTTACTACGCGAAGAAAGCGGGGAAGATCTGCAAAAACTTGGCGCTTGGTGGACGGCCTACCAAAATGGAGATGACCACGCTCGTGAGGAACTGCTGGCACAGCTACCACGTTCAGCCAAACCTTCCTCGCATCGCAGGAGCAGCGTAAAATCACACATTAACTGAGTAACTTACCATCTGCCTTTGATCATGCAGGTGTTCCAATAGAACACGCATCATTGCAGCAATATTACATTTAATAGTTGCAGCTGTTGGACACCTACTTGTAACAATGAGCACTATGACAGGACACACGCCTGTGACAATAAAAAAAAACAATATCAGTTGTACAGATATTGAAAATCCTGAACCGATTCAACACAAACCCCGATACATCACCGTTGAGGGTCCTATAGGCGTTGGTAAAACTTCTTTAGCAAGGAAGCTTGCCAACACCTTTAATTACCAAACAATTTTGGAAAAAGGTGAAGAAAACCCCTTTCTGGCTCGCTTCTATGCAAACCAACCCAGAATGGCCTTACCAACTCAACTCTTCTTTCTATTTCAGCGGAGCCAACAAATCCAAGAGATGAAGCAGAACGATATGTTTGAACCAGTTCGTGTCGCAGATTTCTTAATGGAGAAAGATCAATTATTTGCAAAACTCACTCTCGATGAAGACGAATATGCTCTGTACGAAAAAGTATTTAATCACCTTACCATTAATGCACCAATACCGGACCTCGTGATCTATTTACAGGCACCTGTAGACTTGCTACTCCAACGAATTCGAATACGCGGGATCATAGAAGAACAACAAATTAGTGCTACCTATCTGGAGAAGCTTTCACAAGCTTATACTGATTTTTTTCATTACTATGATAAAAGTGCTTTATTAATGATCAACTGTAGTGAAGTAGACTTTGTAAATCGCGAAGATCATTATGAACTTTTGTTAAGACATATCCTAAAAGCCAAAGTGGGTTCAAGACAGTACCTCAACTTCACTTCATCATTATTATGACTATTCCAGGTGTAAATTGCATGAGCCAGCTCACTCTTCATCATCTTCAAGAATTAAAAAATAAAGGCGATAAATTTGCGTGTATGACAGCTTATGACGCACTTTTTTCCCAACTACTAAATGAAGCAGGTGTAGAAGTACTGTTAGTAGGAGACTCTCTGGGCATGGTACTTCAAGGACACTCTTCAACTCTACCAGTAACTATGGAAGATATACTGTATCATTTAAGGTGTGTTCATCGAGGCAACACTCGAGCAGTACTAATGGGTGACCTGCCTTTTATGTCCTACTCCTCCCCTACACAAACCTTAGAAAATGCTGCTCTTTTAATGCGTAATGGCGCCAATATCGTCAAGCTAGAAGGTGGAGCATGGATTGCAGAGAGCACTCGGTTGCTCAGTGAGCGTGGGATACCTGTTTGCGCCCATATGGGACTGACACCACAATCTATTAACCGAATTGGTGGTCATTTTATCCAGGGACGAGATCCTAAACAGGCTACCACTTTAATCGCAGAAGCTAAACTATTGGAAGAGCAAGGTGCGTGCATGTTGTTGCTAGAATGTGTTCCGGTGGACTTAGCAGATAAAGTAACTAAAGCTCTGAAGATCCCTGTAATTGGTATTGGTGCAGGTCCTCATACAGATGGTCAGATCATGGTGCTCCATGATGCGTTGGGAATTTCGCCTATCACTCCTAAATTTGTAAAAAACTTCTTATCAGAAAGTAGCACTGGTATAAGCGGAGCTTTCCATGCTTATACTCAAGCAGTAAAAAAAGGAACTTTCCCCGCAGATGAACACTGTTACTTCTAAAAATATCCGTATTCTTCACACTTGTGAGGAATTAAAATTATGGCGGGCAGAGTTAAAGTCGGCTGGAAATTGCCTTGCCTTAGTCCCTACTATGGGTAACTTACATGAAGGACATTTTACTCTGGTGAACCATGCTAAGAAGGAGGCGGATGCTGTCCTAGCCACTTTGTTTATCAATCCTTTGCAATTTGGCCCAGGAGAAGACTTTGAGCGTTACCCTAGGACATTTAAGACCGATGTAGATGGTCTTGAGAGTATAGGGTGTACTGCCGTTTTTGCTCCCTCCTTGGAAGAACTCTTTCCAAATGCTCTTGCAACCCATACAACAATACACGTTCCTATACTCTCAGAACTACACTGTGGTGCCTCACGTCCCAGTCATTTTGATGGCGTCTGTACAATAGTGCTTAAACTATTCAACATTGCTCAGCCTGATTGCGCAATCTTTGGTCTTAAAGACTTACAACAATTTCGTATCATTTCCAACATGGTTGAAGACCTTGCGTTTGATGTTAGACTCATCAGTCATCCCATTATTAGAGCTGAGGATGGCTTAGCTTTGAGTTCTCGTAATGGCTACTTAAGTGAAGCAGAACGTCAACGCGCGCCTGAACTCTACCGTACCTTGCGGAATTTGAGCGCCCAGATTTTACATGGCGCGCGCGACTTGAGATTGATTGAGGCTAGCGGCTGCAATAGGCTTGCTGAGCATGGATTTGTAGTAGATTACCTGCATATCTGTGATGCACAAACTCTTCAGCGTGCAGAGACTACTGAGAGATTACTAGCTATTCTCGGCGCTGCCTGGCAAGGCAAAACACGACTGATAGATAACATAATATTTAGTAAACCCACCTTTTAATATCCTGATAATTGCAGTGAGAGCTTATTACAAGGGATAATATACTGGTTTAATAGTACAGAGAGAACTAACGTGCAAACCACAATCCTTAAATCAAAACTACACCGTGCGTGTGTGACGCATTCCGAGCTAGATTATGAAGGTTCTTGCGCCGTAGACGCTAACCTACTGCAAGAGGCTGGGATACGCGAATACGAACAGATTCAAATTTATAATCTAGCAAATGGCGAACGATTCACGACTTACGCGATTGTTGCAGAGGCAGGCTCTCGTATCATTTCTGTGAACGGTGCTGCCGCCCACAAAGCAGAAGTTGGTCATAGAGTTATCATTTGTTCTTACGGCACATATTCAGACACTGAATTACTTAACCATAAACCAAAATTGGTTTATTTAGATGAAAAAAATCATGTCACAAGGACTGAGAATACTATTCCTGTTCAAGTAGCATAGATAACCAACACTACATGGGAAACTTGATAGTTCCTCATCATTACCGAATAAAATGTCATTACCCTAGAAACATTTATTGCGCGAATTATTACATGTCTTATATTTTCTCTCGTTTTTTCTCTTAGATTGATTTCCAACTAAACCAAAGATAAGGTAACTTTATCGTTTGTTAAGATTTTTTGTTTTTGATCTAAAGGAATACTGATGTCGCAAGAAAATCTTTACCCTGTCTCACCTGAGATAGCAGACAAGACACATCTCGATTTCGCCAAGTACAAGCGACTTTATGACGAATCGATTCATTTTCCAGATAGTTTTTGGGCACAGATGGCAAACCGCTTTCTTAGTTGGCATTCTCCCTTCAACAAAGTCTATGAAGGTGATTTTTCAAAAGCTGAAGTTAGTTGGTTCTGTCAAGGCAAGCTCAACGCTAGCGTGAACTGCATTGATAGACATCTAGAAACTCGAGGTGATCAACCTGCGATTCTTTGGGAAGGCGACGAACCTGGCCAAGCCCGACAGCTAACGTATCATCAACTTAGTATAGAAGTGAACAAGCTTGCTAATGTTCTTCGTTCCCGAGGCGTTAGTAAAGGAGATCGAGTTTGCATCTATATGCCTATGGTCCCTGAAGCTGTTATAGCTATGCAAGCCTGCGTCCGTATTGGCGCTGTCCACTCAGTTGTCTTCGGGGGTTTCTCACCAGATGCATTAGCCTCTCGCATTCTAGATGCAGACTGTAAAGTAGTTCTGACAGCAGATTACGGAGTTCGTGGCGGAAAAAAAATTCCGATGAAGGCAAATACCGACACCGCCCTAGAAAAGTGTCCAGATGTACATACAGTCTTCGTCATGGAGCGAACGGGTGACCAGGTAAGTATGAGTGAGGGACGAGATTACTGGTTGCATGATGCTCTCAGTAAAGTAAGTCATGTCTGTGAGCCAGAATGGGTAGACAGTGAAGATCCGCTGTTTATCCTATACACCTCTGGTTCAACTGGGAAACCAAAAGGGATTCTTCATTCCACTGCAGGCTATCTCCTACAGGCAGCGATGACCCACCACTACGTCTTTGACTATCATGATAAAGATGTTTTCTGGTGTGCAGCTGATGTTGGTTGGGTGACTGGCCATACTTATATAGCCTACGGCCCGCTTTGTAATGGAGCAACCCAAGTCATATTTGAAGGGATTCCGAATTATCCAGATGTCGATCGTTTCTGGTCAATTATTGATAAATACAGGGTTAATCAATTCTATACAGCGCCTACTGCGTTGCGAGCCCTTATGGCTCATGGAAATGAGCCCGTTCAACGGCATCAACGCACCTCTCTAAGGACACTGGGTTCTGTCGGTGAACCTATTAATCCAGAAGCATGGGAGTGGTACTTTCATGTTGTCGGAGATTCACGCTGCCCAGTTGTGGATACCTGGTGGCAGACTGAAACTGGGGGACACATGATCACTCCTATTCCTGGAGTGACAGCTATGAAACCAGGTTCGGCTACCTTACCTTTCTTTGGTGTCAAACCTGAACTTGTTGATGCAGAAGGAAAATTGCTTAAGGGTGCTGCAAGTGGCAATTTAGTTCTAACTTCTAGTTGGCCATCCCAATTAAGAACTCTTTATGGAGATCATGAACGTTGTCTACAAACATATTTCAATACTTATCCGGGCAACTATTTCACAGGCGACGGAGCACGACGTGATGAAGATGGCTATTGGTGGATAACAGGCAGAGTTGACGATGTGATTAATGTCTCTGGCCACAGACTAGGCACAGCAGAAATTGAAAGCGCTCTTGTCCTTCACCCCATGGTTGCCGAGGCTGCTGTTGTTGGTTTTCCTCATGCCATCAAGGGGACCGGTATTTATGCATATGTCACTTTAATGCAAGGCATAGACGGTAACGATGAATTACTTCGTGAACTTACAGCTTGTGTAGCTAAAGAGATCGGTCCTATAGCCAAACCAGATGTCATTCAATGGGCACCTGGCTTGCCAAAAACACGCTCTGGGAAAATTATGAGAAGAATATTACGCAAAATTGCAGCAAACGAATTGGATTCTCTAGGCGATACCAGCACTCTAGCAGACCCATCGGTAGTGACGACACTTGTTGAAAATCGCTCTACCTAGATACCGTACTCGGTGCCATCTTCAGTAATTAGCGCTCGCAGGAAGTATTTCTTTGGGTCTTCTAATAAAGGAGAAGCGGTTGTTTTTAATCGACTACCAACCTTCATCTTATCAGGAGTTACTCCATTTCTGACCAACATATTTGCAGGGGCTCCTTCAACGTAGTGAATGAGATCCTCTGAACCATCAGGGTGAGTAACTTTTAAAATCATTTCGATGTGTGGATTTCGAAATTTAATAATTTCAACCACTCCCTCGAATTCTTGGGTAACTTCGAAGTCATAGATAGCAAATGAATGATGAGCACTCACCGATCCTGCCTGACTGAAGACAAGCAGGACTACCACAATAAGTGTAGCAGACCTTAAAAATAGTCGTAATATGCTTAGTTTTTGAGCTGTCATCATAGCCTAACATTCCTAGAGAAAAGATTTCCTTTACTAAGTAAGCACAATAAACTTGCAAAAATTATGGTTACCCTCGTCCTACGAAAGGCATTTTACTTGCCATGATAGTCATATTCTGAATATTTGCTTCTAACGGGAGTTCAGCCATTAACATAAAGGACTTCACTACATCATCAAGTTCGAAAAGAGGTTCAGGGGCTCGCGTCCCATTAGCTTGGAGCATGCCTTGTGTGAAAGTCTGTGACATAGCTGTCTTAACGTTACCAATATCTATCTGCCCACACACGATACCAAATGGACGACCATCTAAAGATAAGCACTTTGTCAGACCATTAATTGCATGCTTGGTAATTGCATAAGGTGTCATATGTGGCCGAGGAGTTTGTCCTGCGATAGAACCATTATTAATAATCCTACCACCTTGGGGTTGCTGATTTCTCATTTGGGAGAATGCAGCTTGAGCACAATGAAAAGCTCCTCGAAGATTTACATCTAAAGTTTGCTCCCAACCCTCTAGAGAAACTTCATCAATAGAGCCCAAAGGACCAGTCATTCCTGCATTGTTAAACAATAGATCAATTCGACCAAACTTCTCAACCACTGCACTAAAGGCAGCTTTTACACTTGACGCGTCTCTGACATCGCATGCCTGGACGAAACATTGATTACCTTGGATACTAAATTCTGACACCAATTCATTAGAGAGAGCTTGCATAGACTCTGTATGTCGAGCAAGCATTACTGTGTTCCATCCAGCCATTAACAATGCCTTGGAGCAGGCAAAACCTATACCAGAACTGGCCCCAGTGATAATCGCAACTTTAGCTTTTGACATGCTAACTCCTTAAACTTCTATCTATGCTCATTTCTCTGTGTTTCTTTCTTTACACTTCTAACCGGAAAAATAATAGGTATACTGATACCATCATCAAATTCTAATTCAATCAGGATCTCTGTATTTTCATCCAGTGATTGCACTTGCAACAGCATCAAATGTAATCCACCACTTTCTAATTTTTTTGTCTCGCCAGGCCCTAGAGTTAGTTTTGGAACCGCTTTCATACTCATCATTTGATCATCCATGACTGTATCATGTAGTTCAACTTTTCTCGCTACCTCAGTATGAGCCCCGACTAATACTAAGGGAGTGGTTCCTTTATTGGTCAGTTCAAAATAAGCTGCTGTATTTGGGGCTCCGGGTGGCATACCTCTTACATAGGGATCTTTTATTTCCAGCTTCGGAGCTGCATTGAGTAAAGTAGTCAGCGACATGTACATACTAATAAACAGAAACTTTGTGACTTTCATGATGCGACTCTTATTCTTTATAATATAATTGATGACAGTTATTCAGTTTGAGATAAACCATAGTTTGTTGACATTAAAGTCACACTTGGTTCTTCATCGATTTCAATATTTCCACGAAGTCTGTACCCACCTAAAGACTCTCGCATGACTTTATACATCCATCGTCCTTGCGTATCTGTAGGCGCTTTAATCAGAAAAGTGGCTTCCTGCTGTTGAATCTGAGCTGCAATATTCGCCAACTGAACCATAACAGCCAGACTCTCCTCAGCTACTGAGCGTTTGTCCAGCTTGAAACTCGTAATTTGATTCCGTTCCGCTTGATGCAGCTCTAAGATAGTTTTTTCGATCTCTCCGCTTAATTCACCAATTTGTTTCGCTCTTGCTAGAAAATTGCGTGCTCCAGAAAAATTACCTGTGTTGATATCTTGTTCCGCTAATGCTATATACCGACGCACTATATCAAGAACTCCTTCCTGAGCCACCGAATTTGAGGAATCTAGTTCAAGTACCTGTTGGTAATATTCCATTGCATTATCTCCAGCTGGAGACATGAGACGATTATCATCAAAAGCATTAGCTGCTGCGAAAAGAATGTCTGCCAAAATTCGCTGTCTTGCTAATTGAGCCTCATAACCACTAAGGGCTGGATTCACTTGGTTTTGTACCACTATAGATTGACTGCTCTTGTAAATTGTTTGCTCGGAAGTCGTCTGACAACCCTCAAGTAATATCATCAGGACTATGACTGCTACCCAATTCAAAGAGCATACTGTGCGCATTAATACACTCCTGTGAAAGGAATAAAATCAACTTTGTCTCCGACTTTGGGGGTAGTCATCGCAGGGATTATTGCCAACCCATCAGCCCATGACAATGAACTTAAGAGACTTGAGCCCTGATCCCTAAAAGGTTGAAGCACGCCCTCAATAAGACGAACGCGAAGATATTCATCCCTTGTACCAGCATGCTTCACATTGACACCGATTGGCAAACGATAATGAGGTAGTTCTAATACTTTTGCCCCTTGCATCTTCAGCAGTGCTGGCCTAACTAAAATCACGAAGGTAACAAAGACAGCGACCGGGTTTCCAGGTAAGCCAAAAAAAGGTATTCCCAGCACATGACCAAAGCTAAAAGGCTTGCCAGGCTTAATCGCCAACTTCCATATAGATAAATTACCCATACTCTCGACAGCTGGACGTACATTATCTGCTTCACCAACAGACACACCTCCTGTAGTAATCAAACAGTCAGCTACCTGTGCTGCCTCTTTAATTGCAGCTTGGGTGTCATGTAAGGTATCAGCGACTATACCACGACGAATCACCTGAACCCCTAGACGCTCCAAAAGAGCCTCCAGCACGAAACTATTAGAGTCATACACATGTCCAGGAGCCAACGCCTGACCCGGCATAACAACTTCATCACCTGTATTCAGTAAGGCAACAGTTAAAGGTTTTAGGACTGACACCTCAGTGAAGCCCTGAGCAGCCAGCAAACCTAAGTCCTGGGGTTGAAGCCTACGCCCAGCTTCCAGCAGAATAGCTCCCTTTTTAATATCATGTCCCTGTAAACGGATATTTTCTCCTAGCTTGGGCAGTTGGTTTATCTGGACACCGGAGTCTGTTACTGTGACATTCTCTTGCATGACAACCGCATCGGCTCCATCTGGAATCGGGGCGCCAGTAAAAATCCGTGCACAAGTGCCTTGCTCGAGCTTTTCGCCAGGATGTCCAGCCGCAACTGTTTGGCTTACTATGAGCCCTGAATGTTGTGCTAAATTTCCTAAGCAAAGAGCATAGCCGTCCATTGCCGAATTAGGAAAGGCTGGAACATCGTACTCTGCAACTATAGTTTTTGCTAACACGCAACCAAGTGCTTGCGCAATTGGGACACTGTGCGCCACAGCCATAGTGTTGAGCTGCGACAACAAATCCGTCAAAGCTAGATTAACTGGAGTTAAAGATCTCATCATAAACATCATGATACAGATATAATGAACTAAACTCACCAGTAGTTGGATTTCCTTTGACTGAACTTACCACTTTTTTTTCTAGTATCCTTGAGCAACAAGAAGAATTTAATCAGCTAAACCTGATTATTCCTGCTATATGCTTTTCAGGCGCATACATATCTACGGTTGCAGGCCTTGGCGGCGGTCTACTGATTCTTTCAACCACCTCACTGCTATTACCCCTTTCGGTTGTTATTCCTCTGAATGGAGTTCTTATCCTGGCAGGACAACTAGCTAGAGCCTGGCAATTTCGTCAGTACATGGTCTGGAGCATCACACTTCCTTTTATCCCCGGTTCCATTATTGGAGCCTTTCTAGGAAGTAAAATTTATTTCGAATTGTCAGAGGCTTGGATAGCACTGATTCTTGGCTGTGTCATGTTTTGGATGACATGGATGCCAAGAACTAGTGGCATGAATACTATGGCTAACTCAGTGCCAAAGCCTTGGTTCTGGATAGGCATTTTTCATACACTATTTTCTACTATTTCTGGAGCAGGTGGACTGATGCAAACCCTGATGGCAAACTCCAGCTTTCCTAGACAGAATATTGTCGCCATCATTGCAGGTAGCCTGCTATTCATGGCTATTTTTAAGTCTGCAGCCTACCTTTATGAAGGATTTAATTACGGCCCATACATAAGTCTAATAGGCCTGTGCTGGATAGCAGGAATTATAGGGACTACTCTTGGAACCCGAACTCTTCACCGTCTCCCAGAAAAGTTATTTCGTGCCTTGTTAAAAGCTGCAGTTACGATATTTTCTTTTCGGCTTTTATGGATAGCGTGGAATCTTTTTTAATATGATCTTGTTCCGTTCTCTAAGTTCTTTTTTTCACTTGAGGAGCGGGATGGAGATCTTCTTCACGATCCGCGAGGTCGCCCTTGTCAGGCGTTGGTGAAAAAGGAAGTTCAGGCGCCTTTATAAGATTAAAACAACGCTGAATAACTGCATTAATTTCGGCTTGTCTAGAGCGAGGCTTAATACCAAAGGTGTCGAAAATTTTTTGAGCATGAAGAGTACTATTTGTAATATAAGGACGCTCCACTGGACGTTCAATAAAACTGAGATTTTGAATTCTTTCCGCTAAAGTTGTGTCATAAAGTGCGGCATCTTGCATAAAATTCATGAGAAAAACCGATTGTGTGCTAGGCTGCAAGGAGGCGTAGTGGTATGTACCCCAAGCCTGAGCTTCACAATCAATTTGCTGAGCTATTGCCAATAAGACTCTAGCTGCATCATCAACTGGTGTTGGTGAGAAACGTTGTCGGCTAACCGTAAGCCTGGAATTAGAGCTTTTTACTAAATCTATAAAATTAAAAAAGTAATCTGGACGTTGGTGTGAGAATAGCCATTCAGTCCGCAAGATGATATGCCGTGGGACTAATTCTCTAATAGCCCTCTCACCGTACCATTTCTGGCGTCCATAGTAATTTTGAGGATTAGGAGAGTCCTCTTCTTTGTAAGGGTGTGACTTACTCCCATCAAATACATAAGCCGACGAATGATGAATTAACGGAAGTTCCAAACTCAAACAAACTTCTGCAAGGCATTGCACGCCTATGCTATTCACCAGTTCACACAGTTCAGCAGCTTTTGGATCTTTCTCTACGCTTTCTATATTTCCAAATGTAGCAACATTCATCACTACTGTAGGTTCATACGTCGAACAAACTTTAATAATTTCTGACTTTTTGTGCAAAGAAACACTATGAAGCATCTTTGCTTGGTAATCGACACCAGCAGCTTTAAGTTGGTTACAAACAGCCTGTCCAAGCTGACTGTTTGCACCTAAAACGAGAACTTTCAAGGGTTACTCTACTCAGAAAGGAATATCATCATCAAAGGAATCCATGCCACCTGTCGCCGGTGGTTGCGAATTAGTCTGACGGGGTTGTTCTTGGCGTGGGGCAAATCCACCATCCCCGCGATTATCCCCACGACTATCCAACATCTGCATCTCGTTGGCTATGATTTCAGTAGCATAGCGTTTGACGCCATCTTGTTCCCAAGAACGTGTGCGAAGACTCCCTTCAATATATAACTTGGAGCCTTTATGTACGTATTCTGCTGCAATTTCTGCCAACCTTTGGTAGAAAACCACTCGATGCCACTCAGTACGCTCTTGTTGTTCGCCCGAGTTTTTATCTTTCCAAGTCTCGCTGGTAGCTAGACTTAAATTCGTCACTGCCCCACCATTCGGCATGTAGCGTGTTTCAGGATCTTGACCGACATTCCCTACAAGAATGACTTTGTTTATACCTCTACTCGCCACTGTGACCTCCGTTCTGAATTAACTTTTTGATTTTCAGTTACTCAGATAAGTGTAGCACTTTTTTTGTTCTTTGCGTTCCTCTAAGGCGCCATCTAAATAAAGCCTTTCTTCGTACATGTCCTAGTTAGGCTAGTGGGTATTACTTACGTGAATGGGGTATACTTGATCGTTTTTTCTTAAGTTCAGTAGAAGTTGCAGTTTAGTCTGCCTAGGCGAATACCCAATGGATAACATTGTCGTACAAGGGGCGCGCACCCATAACCTGAAAAACATTGAAATCACTATCCCAAGAGATAAGCTGGTTGTAGTCACCGGTCTCAGTGGATCTGGAAAATCATCTCTCGCATTTGACACTCTTTATGCAGAGGGACAACGTCGTTACGTGGAATCTTTGTCCACCTACGCGCGCCAGTTTCTGAGCATGATGGACAAACCCGATGTAGATCAAATTTCCGGGTTATCCCCTGCAATTTCCATTGAACAAAAGTCCACTTCTCATAACCCACGCTCTACCGTTGGTACCATCACTGAAATTTACGACTACCTACGTCTTTTATTCGCTCGTGTTGGAGACCCTCACTGCCCTGTTCACAATATCAAGCTATCAGCACAAACAGTTAGTCAAATGGTTGACCAAGTCATGGCTCTGAAAGAAGGAACAGCCTTGATGCTTCTTGCTCCGGTGGTCAGTGAACGCAAGGGAGAACATGTACATGTTTTCCATGATCTAAAAACACAAGGCTTTATCCGTGCCAGGGTAGATGGGCTAATGACTGAACTGGATTACCCCCCAAATTTAGTGAAGAATCGTAAGCACACCATTGAAGCTGTGGTAGACCGATTCAAAGTAAAGCCAGATATACAGCAACGCCTGGCGGAATCCTTTGAAACGGCGTTACAACTTAGTGGCGGGGTTGCTGTCATTGCTCCAATGGAGGAAGGGGCTTGCACTGAGCTTACTTTCTCATCCAAATTTGCATGTCCGACTTGTGGCCACTCTATTGCTAGTCTTGAGCCAAGGATGTTCTCTTTTAACAATCCCGCTGGTGCGTGTCACGGGTGTGATGGACTTGGTGTGAAGCAATATTTTGATGAAAAAAGAGTCATTGTTGACGATTCATTATCTTTAGCTGAAGGTGCCATAAGAGGCTGGGATCGTCGCAATATCTGGTACTTCAACATGCTCACCTCTCTAGCAGAACACTATAATTTTTCCATTGATAAGCCCTGGAAGAAGCTCGCCAATAAGCATAAGGAGATTATTTTGCGGGGTAGTGGCAAAGAAACTCTAACATTTGTTTATAGTAACGAACGTGGGGATAGAATTAAGCGTAACGCATCTTTTGAAGGCATCTTGCCAAACATGGAACGTCGTTTTCGGGAAACAGATTCCGTGAATGTCCGTGAGGATCTCTCTAGATTTCTCAGTACCCAACCTTGCCCTGAGTGTGAAGGAAGCCGTCTAACTCGCGATTCTCGTTTCGTCTTAATTGACAAAAAAAACTTACCTCAGCTGACTACCCTCACCATAGGAGCTGCTTGTCAGTATTTTGAAAAGCTGAGCTTTACTGGTAGCAAAGAGCGAATTGCTGAAAAAATTCTTAAAGAAATTCGTGAAAGACTAGGGTTTCTAGTGGATGTAGGACTAAACTATTTAACTCTAAGTAGAAGTGCTGAAACTCTTTCGGGGGGCGAAGCACAACGTATCCGTCTCGCTTCACAAATTGGCGCAGGTCTAGTGGGTGTCATGTATATTTTGGATGAGCCCTCTATAGGCTTGCATCAACGTGACAACGAAAGATTACTTAATACCCTGAAACACTTACGAGATTTAGGTAACACAGTTATCGTGGTTGAACATGATGAAGATGCAATACGTAGTGCAGACCATGTTATTGATATTGGACCTGGCGCTGGAGTCCACGGCGGTAGAATCGTGGCACAAGGCACACCAAAGCAGATTCAAGCTAATAAAGACTCCCTGACTGGAAAGTATCTGAGTGGCATAGAGGTTATTGAAATACCGAAAGAGAGGCATAAACCCGATCCTGAAAAGCAGCTAATCCTTCTAGGAGCTTCAGGTAATAATCTAAAAAATGTCACCCTAAATATCCCCTTAGGCTTGATGACTTGCGTTACGGGTGTCTCAGGGTCGGGAAAATCGACACTCATTAACAACACTCTTTATCCAATTACTGCTACAGCATTGAACGGTGCCACCACTCTAGAAGCTTCGCCATATCTAGGTATAGAAGGACTCAAATTCATCGATAAAGTTGTTGATATCGACCAAAGCCCTATTGGTCGAACTCCCCGCTCCAATCCCGCGACTTATACAGGAATCTTTACTCCCGTACGCGAACTTTTCGCACAAACACAAGAATCACGTACACGCGGCTATCAGCCGGGTAGATTCAGTTTTAATGTGAAAGGAGGACGTTGTGAGGCATGTCAGGGAGATGGCGTTGTCAAAGTAGAAATGCATTTCCTCCCAGATGTTTATGTTCGCTGTGATGTATGCCAAGGTAAGCGCTATAACCGTGAGACTTTAGAAGTCAGATATAAAGGAAAAAATATCTATGAAGTACTAGATATGACAATAGAGGATGCTCGTGAATTCTTTGAAGCAGTGCCTTCGATAGCACGTAAGTTACAAACGCTTATTGATGTGGGTCTTTCCTATATACGACTCGGCCAAAGCGCCACAACACTATCTGGTGGTGAAGCACAACGTGTTAAATTATCACGAGAACTTTCAAAGCGAGATACCGGGCAAACTCTATATATTTTAGATGAACCTACAACAGGCTTACATTTTCATGACACCAAGCTTCTCCTAAAAGTGTTACATACCCTTCGTGATGAAGGAAATACGGTTGTTGTTATTGAACATAACCTCGATGTTGTGAAAACTGCTGACTGGCTAGTGGATATGGGTCCCGAAGGCGGTGATGGCGGAGGGCAAATTATTGCTGAGGGCACTCCGGAACAAGTGGCTAAGGTAAGTGCCTCGCATACTGGTCGTTTTCTGGCACCATTACTGGAAGGGGAAAAGAGGATAAAGACTTAGCTATGATAGAGCTATCTTGCTAATTCTATAGTAGAAAAAGAACAACTATGTCGGCCATTAATCGGTGTTACTTGAACAAGATCGCAAAAAAAGTATCTCTATTAATTTTCGTAATAGTGACTTTTTTTTGCACTCTTGCTTTTGAAACAAACCCTTTACTTGGTGAAGGTGGCAAGCTTACCCCTAGAGGCTTACGGGAAGCACGTACAATCTTGGTTGATCTTCTCCCCTTAGCAGATAATGAATCTCAAGAAGGAACCATTCTGCTTTCCTCGCAAGCTAGCTCTCAGGCAATTGGCTATGGTTTGTCTCACTGGCGAGGGGGTTACTCATCTATAGATTATGCCGAAGGCTCTGCACAAGTGCTTGTAACTGCTAACCTTCCTTTGAATCTATATCTCAACATACAACTGAAGCTTACTAAAACCATCGAGACCTTTGCCATAGACAAACTAAAAATAGGAAAAGTACCAATTTCAGTTAACGTCGCTAATTATTTGCTGCGCTTAGCAAACAGCGTAGCACTAAAAAACAACGAAGATTACAAAATGTTGCAAAGTGCTTTGACTGATTTCGCTTTTCTCCCTGCAGGGCTGGAGCTTCACTATAACTTAGCAGCTGGGTTTATGCAGAAGCTAGGTCCAAGAGGATTTAAGCTATTATTTTCTGAATCACAGTTCAACCTACTAGCGAATTATTTCGCCAACTTGTTGCAAATCGAGGCTAGCCAAAGCGGAAAAGGTTCACTTGGGCTTACCAAAGTATTAACCCCTCTTATGGCCCAAGCTATAAAAAGTCGACATCCGGCAGCAGAGAGTAATCGATTAATTTTCACTGCATTGGCTTTACATCAATTACGCCTTAATCCGGAAATTCTCGGCCTTCAAACCGACAAGCGTCCAGAAAGGCGGTTCACTCTCTATAGTCGTCGTGACTTTGCTGAGCACTTTATAGGTTCAGCACTGTTAGCTAGTTCCCTAAGCCCCTCTTTAAGCGATACACTTGGCCTACTCAAGGAGCGAGACGATGCTGAGACGGGATCAGGTTTTAGTTTTACGGATTTGGCTGCCGACAGAGTAGGAACAGAGTTCGCACGTGTAGCACTGACAAATGATTCCTCAGCAAGACTAGCACAAGAACTCTTAGCTAGTTCACAAGATGAATCACTTTTTATGTTTGATGCTCGCGATCTACCCGAGTACCTCAGCGAACAACAGTTTATCGAGCTCTATAGCTCAACTGAAAGCGAGGCTTATAAGACTGTTGAAGCTAAAATTGATGCTCGACTGGCTACTCTTCCATTGATGAATATAGATTATTGATACGAATAAAGTTTCGTAAACTCTAAAATCAATTTTTTCAGGGCTTAGCAAACTTCATTAACCTTAAGACAGACACACGCATATCTTCGCCAATATTGACCAGACCAATGAATTCCCCATCTGAATAAGCTTTCCAAGGATTTAGAGACCCTTGCCAATTCAAGGGTATGCTTCCCAGATAGACAGTTTGTCCAAAACGTAGACGCTGTCTCTCAAGACTACTTAATTGGATACTTGGCATCTCAGGCAAAGCCCTATCTGGTGTAAGCAGTCTATCATGGAGTTTTTCTCCTTGCATTTCCTTCACGGACTCTAAACTCAAACATTGTTCTAATGAAAAAGGTCCAGCTCTAGTTCTTCTCAGTTCTTTAATATGGGCTCCACAACCAAGTGAGGAGCCAATATCCTCTGCCAGAGCTCGTATATATGTACCCTTTGAGCAACAGACTTCAATTTCAAGATAGGAATCTGCATAAGAAATTAACTTTAGATTATAGATAGTGACTTTACGAAGCTTAGAGCGAATCTTCTTACCACTTCGAGCTAGTTTATACCTAGGGACACCATCTTGTTTCAGAGCAGAATATAGAGAAGGCTCCTGTTCAATATCACCACGAAACTTTTGCAGGGTCACTTCTAAGGAAGCTTCGTTGAACTGAGGTACTTTAGCTGTTCTCAGTACATCACCAGTCCTATCACCTGTGGTGGTAGTCACTCCTAGCTGAACTTGAGCAACATAACATTTATCAGAATCAAGCAAGTATTGTGAGACTTTAGTTGCCTCTCCTAGACAAATGGGTAATACACCCGTAGCGATGGGGTCTAAAGCGCCAGTATGACCAGCCTTCTCAGCCTGTAGATGTCGTTTGACTTTCTGTAGCAATTGATTTGAAGACATTCCTGGAGGTTTATCCAGCAACAAAATACCATCTATTAGATAAGACATACTTTGCTAGCTATTCACTATGGTGAGAATCTTCATCCAACGCACGATCGATGAGGCTGGATAAATTACGTCCACGCTCCACACTTTCATCGTAGTAAAACTTTAACTTAGGAGTTGCACGCATATTAAGATTTCGTGCAAGCTGTGAACGTAAGAAACCGGAAGCATTACGAAGAATCTCCAGAGCAACTTCAGCTTCTGCTCCTAAAACACTTACATATACATCAGCATGTGCTAGATCTTTAGAAACACGCGCACTCAACACTGAAATCATACCTAGACCAGGGGCACTCAACTCACTACGTACAAGTGACGCCAGCTCCTGCGCAACTTGGTCATTAATTCGGTCCAGTCTGTTTGAAGTAGGAGACATCAGCATTCTTTCCGTTAAGATATCAGAGTGAACGCGCAACCTGAGTCCGGTTATACACTTCAATCTTATCGCCTAAACGTACATCTGTATAGTTCTTCACACCAATTCCACATTCCATACCATTGCGCACTTCGCTGGCTTCATCTTTAAATCGACGCAAGGATTCAAGTTCTCCCTCGTAGATTACTACGTTATCACGAAGTACACGTATAGGCTTATTACGATAAATAATGCCCTCTATCACCATAGAACCTGCGATAAGACCAAACTTAGGTGAATTAAAGACTTCACGCACCTCAGCAACACCTACAATTTCTTCGCGGACTTCTGGTGACAACATACCGCTGAGAACACCTTTTACATCATCAATCAGATTATAAATTATGCTGTAGTAGCGTAACTGTAAACCAAGTTGTTCAAGCATATTTCGTGCAGATTTTTCAGCACGTACATTGAAACCAATGATTGTCGCACTTGATGTTTCTGCTAACTGTACATCAGTCTCAGAAATACCTCCTACGCCATAGCCAACGATATTAACTGCTACTTCCGTATTTCCCATTCCATTGAGAGCACCCATGATGGCTTCAAGAGAACCGCGAACATCAGTTTTCAGAACTATATTTAGAATCTTGCGCTCATTTTCCTTACCCATTGTGGCGAATAGATTTTCAGCTTTCAGTGCAGCCTGTCGTGCCACCATAGCCTCTTTATGACGTTGCATTCTAAACTCAGCTACTTCACGAGCTTTACGTTCAGTATCTACTACCAAGAATTCATCACCAGCATCTGGCGTACCATTGAGGCCTAGAATCTGTACTGGAATTGAGGGTCCAGCAGTTTTCGCCTGTTGACCATTTTCATCAAGCATGGCACGGACTCGACCAAACTCATGACCACAAAGAACGATATCGCCTAGCTTAAGTGTTCCATTCTGAACTAATACCGTTGCTACAGATCCACGCCCCTTATCTAATGAAGACTCGATCACTACCCCTTTGGCTGGACAATCAACCACTGCTTTTAGCTCTAGCAATTCGGCCTGCAGCAAGACAGCATCTAGCAATGTATCGATACCTTCACCAGTATGCGCCGATACATGCACAAACTGAATATCTCCACCCCATTCCTCTGGGATGACTTCGTGTTGAGCAAGTTCACTTCTCACGCGGTCAGGATCTGCACCCTCTTTATCAATTTTGTTAACAGCAACGACTAAAGGTACTCCAGAAGCTCTTGCGTGCTGAATAGCCTCGATTGTCTGAGGCATAACACCATCGTCAGCAGCCACTACTAGAATCACTACGTCAGTAGCTTTAGCTCCTCGGGAACGCATAGCTGAAAATGCAGCGTGACCAGGCGTGTCTAAAAAAGAAACCGTGCCTTTTGAAGTTTGCACATGATATGCCCCAATGTGCTGTGTAATACCACCAGCCTCACCGGCAGTTACCTTGGATTTTCTAATGTAGTCCAACAATGAAGTCTTACCATGGTCAACATGTCCCATCACTGTCACGACAGGTGCTCTTGAAAGTTCATCTCCTTCGTAAGAAATATTGTCTACAATATCATCCTCTAATTGCGTTGCTGAAATAGTTTTGGGTCTATGCCCTAATTCTTCAACTAATAGCACGGAGGTGTCTTGATCCAGTATTTGGTTTACTGTTGCCATCACACCCATCTTCATAAGCGTCTTAATGAGCTCACTTGCTTTGAGCGACATTTTGGCGGCAAGATCAGATACCGTGATAGCCTCTGGTACTTCGATCTCACGCGAAATAAACTCTTTAGGCATCTCGAATTGGTGCTTAGAAGTTTGTTTCTTGCGACCACCTCGACGACGCGATCCCATAGAATCGTCTTCTTCCAGAATAAATGATTCGGCAGAACGTCCTCCTCCTTTTATGCGCTTGGGAGGTGCGTCTTTTTCTTTGCGTTTACTAAGGCTCTTGCGACCAGAGTCTTCATCTTTTTCTGTAAATTCTTTTTTTCCACCAGGCTTGCGTAGATCTTGGCGGGGCAATGATATGTCTATTGATGCTGAAGATTGCCTTTGAGTCTTAGCAGAGGTACCTTGTTGCCTTGCAGCTTTCGCCTCAGCAGTTATTCGTGCTTCTTCTGCTTCACGAGCCTTGCGTTGTGTTTCCTCGTGTTCTCTTTGTTGAGCAGCTAAGCGTTCTTTTTCTTCGGCTTCTTTTTGAGCTTCTTCTACACTACGCCTAACATAGGTACGTTTCTTGCGCACTTCAACATTGACTGTCTTGCCTCGACCACTATTGTCTGAAGACTTGAGAGTCTCAGTTGTTTTACGACGAAGCATTATTTTTTGTGGGGCAGTATCAGAGCCAGAGCTATCTCCATGACGACTTTTAAGAAAAGACAGTAGCTTAGCGCGCTCATCATTGGTAATACCATCTTCTGGCGTAGTCTGGGGCAAGCCAGCTTCCTTGATCTGCTCGAGCAGCCGTCCCACTGGAACACCCACGGCGCGTGCTAAATCATTAATGCTTAAATTTGCCATTAATTACTCCTAAGATAAGGGCCTTGAGTTGACTTACTCTTGCCCTGCGAACCAAGGTGCTCGAGCAGTCATAATGAGCCGTCCTGCTTTCTCTTCGTCCATACCTTCGATTGGCATGAGGTCATCTATACCCTGTTCTGCTAGATCTTCCATAGTAAGAATGTCTAGCTTGGATAATGCAAGTGCAAGTTCATTAGTCATACCTTCCATGTTCAAAAGATCTTCATTAATGCCGGCTTTATTAATTTCTTCTTCTGACGCTATGGCTTTAGTAAGTAATGCATCTTTAGCGCGGTTACGCAGTTCATTTGCAATCTCTTCATCGAAATCTTGAATTTGCGCAATCTCTTCCAATGGCACGTAAGCGACCTCTTCTATATTAGTAAAGCCTTCCGTGACTAAAATTTCTGCAACTTCTTCATCGACGTCTAATGCTGCCATGAAAGTCTTGATGATCGTTGAAGTTTCCTGCTGAATCTTATCCTGGGCATTTTCTTCGGACATAACATTGATTGCCCAACCAGTTAGCTCACTGGATAGGCGAACATTTTGTCCATTACGACCAATTGCCTGGGCTAAATTGTCTTCTGCCACTGCAACGTCCATTGTATGACTATCTTCATCTACCACAATGGATGCTACTTGTGCTGGAGCCATGGCGTTAATTACAAGCTGCGCAGGATTATCGTCCCACAAAACGATATCAATCCGCTCGTTGGATAATTCACCTGAAACCACTTGAACACGAGAACCCCTCATACCTACACAGGCACCTACAGGATCGATACGCTTATCATTGGTTTTTACAGCAATCTTTGCACGTGATCCTGGATCACGCGCAGCTGCTTTTATTTCAATTATTTCTTCAGAAATTTCAGGAACTTCTATTTTAAAAAGTTCGATCAACATCTCTGGAGCGGTTCGACTTAACAGGAGCTGCGGCCCGCGTAGTTCTGTTCTTACTTCTAGCAGCAACGCACGCACACGATCACTCATACGTAGGATTTCGCGAGGAATAAGATTTTCTCGAGGCAACAAACCTTCAGCATTGTTGCCTAAATCAACAATGACATTATCTCTTGTCACTTTTTTCACTGTGCCGCTAATTAGTTTACCAATCCTGTTTGCATACTCATTAACAATTAGCTCACGTTCTGCCTCACGCACCTTTTGAACAATAACTTGTTTCGCAGTTTGTGCTGCAATTCTACCAAACTCGACATTCTCAATTCGCTCACGATGAACATCGCCTGGCTGTAACTCTGGGTTTACCTCATGAGCTTCCTCTGTGGTAAATTGAGAACCTAATAAGGCTAGTTCATTATCTGGTACAACTGTCCACTTACGGAAGGTCTCGTAATTACCAGAATCTCGGTCAATGATAACTTCACAATCGATCTCTTCCTCTAAGTAGCGTTTTTTCGTGGCAGAAGCTAAAGCAGATTCAATTGCTTTAAAAATCACTTCCCGAGAAACACCTTTCTCGTTAGAAACTGCGTCTGCTACCAGCAGGATTTCTTTGTTATTCATAAGTTTGTCACCTATGCAAAGGTATTCAGCACTAGTTTGGCGATACCTGTTTATAAAAACATTTGTTAAATTCTTAAACGTAAGTACATTTTTTTATTCAGCCTGGACAATCCCATAAGCTGAGAAATTATTTTTTCTTTTCCAAGTCGCCAAATACTATTATTTTTTCTATTAACTCAAAAGGAAACTCGTAGCTAACGCTTTCGTTCTCCACGGTGATCATATCATCAATAACACCTGTTAAATTTCCTTGAAAATTTCTTCTTCCTTCAAAGTTTTCAGTCAACCTTAACTTAATTTTACTTCCAAGATATGCCTTGTATTGATCAATCTTGAATAGCATTCTATCCAAACCTGGCGACGAGACCTCCAAGGTGTAATGTGAACTGATTGGATCTTCAACATCAAGAATGGCAGATATTTGACGACTTACTTGCGCACAGTCATCAATATCAATACCCTCTTCTTTTTCAATATAAATTCTTAGTAGGGTATGCTTTCCCTGCCCCAGATACTCTATGCCCCACAATTCAAATCCTAGCGTCTGAACAACCGGCGCTACAATAGCTTCGATCAAGGCGGATCTTGCTGCCATCATATCTCCAGTTGGCCAATAAAAAATGGGCACTAGGCCCATCACTACAATTTTCTGTAAACAAATTTCAGATAACAAAAAACCCCTCAAGGGGGCCAGTGAAATGCTATCTAGCTTCCTGAGCAAGCTTGCATGAGCAGTTATAATTTAACTTCACACGGCTTTCTTACTTCTTACTAGCTTAAATGCTCAGTACATTACCAATAACTTTAAGGGTTAATTATTTCAGCTAAAAACTGAAAAACATACTAAGCTCGCTGGCAATAATGAATTGGTAGCGGGGGCAGGATTTGAACCTACGACCTTCGGGTTATGAGCCCGACGAGCTGCCAGACTGCTCCACCCCGCAACATTCGACTATCAATAAGGCCGGCATTATAGGAGAGGAACTGCAGGTGGTCAAGAAATTGCTAAGATCTCCAGACACCGATTCCAGGCTTAGTTCATACTTGATTGAGTTAGGCTAGTAGGAACCAGACTTTAGAGGTTGAGCTTAAGCAATAATGAGACTTTACTCTTTTTGACTAAAAAGCCAGAGAGTTTGCCTAAACTGAGAAAAATAGTGATGCTTATCGAATATTGGTGCCCAAGGGCGGACTTGAACCGCCACGACCGAAGTCACTACCCCCTCAAGATAGCGTGTCTACCAATTTCACCACTTGGGCATTTTCCAGCTAATTTGTACTACCAACTTATGCTATTTACTGATAACAGTACCATTACTAATCCGGCAGCTCAGCACTCTCTTGCAAAGGCTCTGCACCTAAAACCGGAATATCATCTGGTTGCTCATCTTCACTGACTGGATTTTCACTCAAATCAGGTAAATCAGAGTCTAGTGGTGGAGCCAGTGAATCCATTTGCTCAATATTTTCAATCAGACCACTGTTTTGGTCAGGACTTGAAACTCTCTGTTTAGCGATAAAAGCTAGACCAATGCTGGTAACGAAGAATACCACAGCCAACCAAGCAGTTGTGTGACTTAGTACATTCCCGCTACCAACACTTCCAAATAAAGTTTGCGATGCACCACCACCAAAGGAAGCTCCAGCATCAGCACCTTTACCCTGTTGCAGCAACACTAGAGCCACAATACCAATAGCTGCCAGCAGATGCACAATTATGATTAAACCTTCAAAACCCGCAATATTCACAGAGGCTATCCTCGTTTTTCTCAATAATACGCCTATTTAGGACGCTTAGTTATGTTTTCAACTAATCAAGCATTGAATGATTAGTGACTGTCATGACTTATTCTTCATCAATGAAATAGAATCTCAAGATCTCTTTAGTTGAATCTATACTAATGACGAGCGGCAGCACAGATCGCCAAAAAATCCTTAGCTTCCAAAGAAGCCCCCCCTACAAGCGCACCATCTATGTCAATTTCAGCAAACAAGTCAGCTGCATTGTTGGGCTTAACACTTCCGCCATACAAAATACGAACATCTTGTGCTGCGTTAGCTACGCCAGCTGCAGCAAGCTCAGCACGAATTTGCGCATGAACCTCCTGAGCCAGCATAGGTGTTGCAGTTAATCCAGTCCCTATCGCCCAAACAGGCTCATAAGCAACTACTGCATTCTCAAATGCTTTCGTACCAGCCGTTTGCAAGACTTCATTTAACTGTCGACTAACCACCTCAGCAGTACGATCAGTCTCTCGCTCACTTGCGAGCTCACCGAGGCAAAGTATTGGCGTAAGCCCTGCCTGCTGAGCAGCTATGAATTTTTCCGCTACAAGAGCATCGTTTTCACCAAACAAAGTTCGACGCTCCGAATGTCCTACCAAGACATATTGGCACCCAGCTTCTATCAGCATACTTCCAGAGATTTCACCGGTATAAGCACCATGTGGCCGCTCATGTAAGTTTTGTGCACCAAGCACTAAGGTTTGCTGTAACTTTGCTGCCTGAGGACTATTGATAAAAGAAGCTAATTCTGACAACAGAACGAAAGGCGGACAAATTAACAAATCCATCTCTTCATCCATTGGATTTCTAGTCAGACCTTCTAGCAACTCAGCCATGAAGCTTAAAGCCATTTCTCGACGACCATGCATTTTCCAATTGGCAGCCACAAGAGGGCGTCTGCACCTAATAGCTTGATCCAAACCTATCTCGTCCTATCGTTGGAAAAAGGCGCAAAGTCTAGCGAAGATAGGTGGCTAGTGCAAGCTAGAGTGCTAACTAACAGTTTCATTAAGCCCGCCCAGCGCAATATATTTGGTCTCTAAATATTCATCCATGCCAACATGAGATCCTTCACGACCAACCCCAGAGGCTTTCACTCCTCCAAAAGGGGCTACTTCTGTTGAAATTAGACCTTCATTGACCCCGACCATGCCGAATTCAAGGGCTTCAATGACCCGGAAAATACGAGCTACGTCGCGTGAACAAATATAGGAGGCAAGACCGTAAGGAGTATCATTAGCCATCTGAATAGCTTGATGCTCATCTTCGAAACTAAACAGAGGAGCCACAGGGCCAAATGTCTCATCACTAAAAACTTTTGCTATCCTTGGCACATCTACAAGTATGGTGGGTTGAAAGAAAGAGCCTCCTAGGGAATGTCGACTCCCCCCACAAAGAATCTTTGCTCCCAGATCAAGCGCATCCTTGATATTTTCTTCTACCTTATTAACTGCAGCAAGATCTATCAACGGCCCTATCCTCGCATCTTCATCCATTCCATTACATACTTTGAGTTTGGCAGTTTCCTCAGCCAAGCGCTCGCTAAATGCCTGATAAATCCCAGACTGTACTAAAAAACGGTTTGCTCCAACACAGCTTTGTCCACCATTTCTAAACTTGGCTACTAGTGCTGCATTGACCGCCGTTTCCAAATCAGCGTCATCAAACACTATGAAAGGCGCATTTCCTCCAAGCTCCATACTGGTACGCTTTACAGTCTTAGCACAAGCAGCGATCAGTTGCGATCCAATTTCTGTTGAGCCTGTAAAGGAAAGCTTTCGAACAGAGGGATGGCTTGTAAGTTCTCCCCCTATGACTGCCGCTGTTCCAGTGATGATATTGCACACTCCTGGAGGTAGGCCGGCACGTCCCGCCAACATACCTAAAGCTAAAGTAGTTAATGGTGTCTGGCTTGCTGGCTTGATAACACCAGTACAGCCACAAGCCCAACCTGGGCCAGCCTTGCGGGTAAGCATGGCTGCAGGAAAGTTCCAAGGAGTGATTGCGGCAAAGACTCCCACAGGTACTTTCTGTACTAAGATACGTCTGCCTCTGGTATTTTGAGGAATGATAGTTCCATCGCTTCGTTTAGCCTCCTCTGCAAACCACTCTATAAAACTGGCCGCATAAGTCACCTCTCCCCTTGCCTCATTCAATGGCTTACCCTGTTCTGAAGTAATTATCAAAGCGAGATCTTCTCTATTGGCTAATATCAGATCAAAGAGGCGCCTTAGTATGGTGGAGCGTTCAGTGGCGAGTGTTGCCCGCCAGCCAATAAGTGCTTGCTCAGCAGCTTCTATAGCTCTTCGAGTTTCGCTCGTTCCTGCTTTGGGTAATTCGGCTAAGAGTTCCTGAGTGGCTGGATTAATGACAGAAAAAACTTCTCCATTGTCTGCATCCACCCATTCTCCATTGATCAACAAACCTTGAGGCAATAGCGTAGGATCCTGCAGCTGATGAGCCAATGGGGCCAGGGATACTCTGGCTGTCTCGCTTGATTCGATTGTTGACACTTTAGTTCCTGTAAGTTTTTCTTTGGATAAATACAATGATATATGCTTTTCATCAATCGAGGAGGTTTCTGAAAATTCTTCCAATGATGAGTCACAAATAAAGTTATAGCCTACAACGGAATCAAATGTTCACAAAAGAATGAGTTACTGCTTCTGTTAGTTGCCGGGCTAATTTGTGTATCATGACCGCATCTTCACCTTCAACCATTACTCGCACCAAAGGCTCAGTTCCTGAAGAACGTAGTAGAATTCTACCTCGCTTGCCCAGTACCACTTCAACATCTTTTATCGCTTGTTGCATAATCTTACTATTTACATCCCAGCGTTTATCCAGCGGTAATTTCACATTCTGTAGGACTTGAGGGAATTTTTTCATGCCAGCACAAAGCTGTTCTATGGTTTTATCTGCATTACGCAAAGCGCCTAAGACTTGAAGTGCTGAAATTATCCCATCACCAGTAGTGGTCATATCTAAACAGACGATATGCCCTGAGCCTTCACCACCGTAAAGCCACTGCCGAGATATCAGCTCCGTCATGACAAAACGGTCGCCTACCTTGGCGCGAACGAATTCCATTTCTTTCTCTTTCAAAGCTAACTCTAGCCCGAGATTACTCATCTGTGTACCAACGATTCCTGGCACTTTTTGCTTTTGAGCTCGATCCATAGCAATGATGTAAAGTAACTCATCACCATCTATAAGATTTCCCTTGGAATCTACAAAAAGAACGCGGTCTCCATCTCCATCGAAGGCGATACCAAGATCAGCATTGCTCAATTGCACCTCCTGGATGAGACGAGTTGGATGTGTTGAACCGCAGTTATCATTGATGTTGAGCCCATCAGGCTTATTGCCAATAACTGTCACATTGGCACCTAATTCGGTGAATACACTGGGAGCGATATGATAAGTCGCCCCATTGGCGCAATCTAAAACAATTTTCAATCCATGAAGTTTTTCTTTGGCACGATAGGTGCTTTTACAAAACTCAATGTAACGACCTGAAGCATCATTGATACGGATAACTTTTCCAATATACCGAGAAGCTACTGTCGTGAAAGGCTCTTCTAATGCAGCTTCTATTTCTAACTCTAAACGGTCATCTAGCTTAGTCCCTTGCGAGGAAAAAAACTTGATACCATTATCCTCGTGAGAGTTGTGCGAGGCACTGATCACTATTCCCGCTGATGCGCCAAATGTACGAGTTAAATAAGCAACAGCAGGTGTGGGCATAGGGCCCAACATTTTAGTGTGTACTCCGGCAGCAGTCAGTCCAGCTTCAAGAGCAGTTTCAAACATGTAACCAGAAATACGAGTATCTTTCCCTATTAAAATGCTGGCTGTGTCATAACGGGAAAATACTTTTCCAGTAGCCCAGCCAAGTTTGAGCATGAATTCTGCACTAATAGGGTGCTCCCCAACACGACCACGAATACCGTCTGTTCCAAAATACTTTTTCATTATTACCTCTAGTGAGGCCATACCTTAGTTTACAGCCAACACTGCTTTACATATCTTCATGGCATCCACAGTCGGGGCTACATCGTGAGTACGTACTATGCAGGCACCTTTCATTACTGCCACTACTGCTGCGGCTAAACCAGCATCAACTCGCTCTTTTTCAACCTTACCCCCAGTGAGGAAACCTAACATTCTTTTGCGTGAAACACCTATCAATAAAGGTTTTCCAAGAGACTCATGTAATTTATCAAGCCCAGCGAGCAACTCTACATTATGCGCTAGGGTCTTACCAAAACCAAAACCCGGATCAAGAAGAATTTGAGTGTTTGAAATTCCGGCCTCTAGGCAGGCAGCAACACGCTCTTGTAAAAAATCGGCAATCTGAGCTATCAATGCCTCATAAGTGGGAGCTTCTTGCATCGTCGAGGGCTGCCCCTGCATGTGCATAAGGCAAACCGGTAGACCTGTAGCTGCTGCAGCTTCAAGTGCACCTGGGCGCCGCAGTGCACGGACATCATTAATAAGCCCAGCTCCAAATTTTGCTCCAGCAGTAATCAAGTCGGGGTTCGAAGTATCTAGAGAAAGGATTACTGGAAGGTCTTGTAACATTTCCAACACAGGTAATACACGATCTAGCTCTTCTTGCGCCGACACCAATGTCGCGCCCGGTCGAGTAGATTCGCCACCGATATCTAGTATGCTGGCACCAGCAGTCACCATTGCCTCTGCTCGGGATCGGATAACATCAAGCTGCAGACCTTGAGATGTCAGCAGCTCCCCGCCATCAGAAAAAGAATCCGGTGTAACATTTAAGATTCCCATAACCTGCGGTTCTGACAGATCTAGGATATATTTACCAAACTGCATTTATCAGCTTCGCCGTTACACTTCGCGGGCAGGCCCACCAATAGAAGAAGCACCATCTGATGGCATATCTTTAACCGAAGCAGATGGTCCCGGACGAAACTCATCATCATTCCAATCCGATGGTTCACGCACTGGACGCCCTGCCATAATATCGTCTATTTGACCGGCATCAATAGTCTCATATTCCATCAATGCATCTTTCATGATTTCCAATTTTTCGCGGTTTTCTTGTAATATCTGCGTAGCGCGATCATAACAAGAATCAATAATCGTGCGCACTTCCTCGTCTATTGCCTGTTGGGTTTCTGCAGATAAAACCTTACCACTTCCCCCCATACCACTTCGTCCAAGGAATACCTCTTCCTGCTCCTCATCATACTGGAGCGGCCCTAATCTTTCAGATAACCCCCACCTCTTCACCATATTCTGTGCCATTTTTGTGGCACGCTGGATGTCATTAGATGCCCCGGTAGTTACACCTTCTTTGCCAAGCGTCATTTCTTCAGCGATACGCCCGCCATAAAGGGAGCATATCTGTGATAAAATGCTCTGTTTGCTATGACTATATCTATCCTCCTCAGGAAGAAACATCGTAACGCCCAAAGCACGACCCCGAGGGATGATACTCACTTTATAGACTGGATCATGCTCAGGTACCAACCTTCCCACTATTGCATGACCTGCTTCGTGATAAGCCGTGTTCATTTTTTCCTTGACTGACATGACCATTGATTTACGTTCAGCGCCCATCATAATTTTATCTTTGGCTTTCTCAAACTCTTCCATTGTCACTCGTGTTTTACCTGAACGAGCAGCGAACAAGGAGGCTTCGTTAACTAAATTAGCCAAATCTGCACCAGAAAAACCTGGGGTGGCTCTTGCCAGTACAGACTCTTTAACACCCTCAGAGATGGGGACTTTGCGCATATGCACTTTAAGAATTTGCTCACGTCCACGTATATCAGGTAGTCCCACCACAACCTGACGATCAAAACGTCCAGGGCGTAATAAAGCAGGATCCAACACATCAGGACGGTTAGTGGCAGCAATGACAATAACACCATCATTACCTTCAAAACCATCCATTTCAACAAGCAGTTGGTTGAGCGTCTGCTCACGCTCATCGTGCCCACCACCGACTCCTGCTCCACGGTGACGGCCCACTGCATCAATCTCATCTATAAATATAATACATGGACTTTGTTTCTTCGCAGTATCGAACATATCACGCACACGAGATGCACCAACACCGACAAACATTTCTACGAAATCCGATCCCGAGATAGAGAAGAAGGGAACTTTGGCTTCACCAGCAATTGCTTTAGCAAGTAAGGTTTTACCCGTACCAGGTTGACCTACCATCAAAACTCCACGTGGGATTCTGCCACCCAGCTTTTGGAATTTTTCGGGCTCTCTCAAGAAATCAACAAGTTCTTTAACGTCTTCCTTAGCTTCATCAACACCAGCCACATCCGCAAAGGTTACTTTAACTTGATCTTCGCTCAGCATTCTGGCTTTACTTTTACCAAAAGACATAGGTCCACCTTTGCCACCTACGCCACCCTGCATCTGTCGCATGAAGAACATAAAAAGAGCAACAATCAGAATGATGGGGAATGTCGCAACTAGCAGTTGCGTCAAAAGACTCTCCTGTTCAGGCTCTACCCCTTTTACCCTGACATTATTGGCGAGTAATTCATCCATCAATTTGTTGTCTTCGATATAAGGACGGATAGTAGTGAATAGCTGTCCATTACTGCGACGCCCCCTGATATTGAGCCCACTGACTGTAACTTCTGTCACACGACCACTTTGCACTTCACTAATGAAGTCTGAGTAATCTACCTGATCAGAGCTTGGACGATCATTAAAGTTCTGAAAGATCATCAGCATTACACCAGCAATGATCAGCCAAAGAAGAAGATTCTTAACCATATCGTTCAACTTTTTACCTCTATGTTTAAAATTACCTCAGTGAATTACTTATTTTAGTGTCACTCTCGGAAGAGACTTAATAAACGCCGTGTTCTGGGCTTAACCTTAAATTTCTTCTCAACCAACATTGTGGCACGATCCGTAATGCTTTACTAACTCAACTCTAGCTTACTTATTAATTTTTGAAACCTTTCGCCAGCACATAAACTTCTCTGGATCTTGCCCGCGATGCTTGAGGTTTACGCACAACCACTTGTGTGAAGTCACGACGTAAGTTTTTTAGTAACTCCTGGTACCCCTCGCCTTGGAAGACTTTCATTAGCAATTTTCCATCTTTCCTAAGGGTTTTACGTCCAAATTCTACTGCCAGCTCAATTAGATACATAGCTCTAGGCTGATCAATGTCTGTCATACCAGATATATTGGGGGCCATATCAGAAATTACAATGTCTACCTCACGCCCATGTAGAATACGTAGCAATTCCTCAAAACAGGCCTCTTCCGTGAAATCTCCTTGCAGGAATTGAACTTGATGTAGAGGTTCCATATCTATTATGTCGGAAGCTACAACTAATCCATTAGGCCCCACAAGCGGTGCCACAAGCTGCGACCATCCTCCTGGTGCCGCCCCCAAATCCACCACCACTTGCCCTGGTCGGAAAAGGCGGTCTTTTTCCTGAATTTCCATTAGCTTGAAAGTTGCACGAGAACGGTAACCAGCTTCACGGGCCATTTTGACCCATTTATCTGCTTCATGCTCCTGTAGCCATTTATTACTGCTATTTGATCTGGCCATTAGTCTCTCCTGCTACGGGTTTCTTGGTGTAGAATAACAATCCTTGACAAATTTTACGCTGAACAAACCTGCGGAAAAACTATGCCTAATAACTCACTGTCCCTAACCAATGATTACAAACGCAAATTGCGCGGAATCGGTCACAAACTAGAGCCTGTTGTGACGGTGAAAGAACTCTCTATTTCTGTGGTCAAGGAGCTTAACAGGGCGTTGAGTGATCATGAACTTATCAAAGTCAGATTAATTGTAGGAGATAGGCTATCCAAACAAAAACTTGTCGAAACCCTGTGTATTGAACTCAATTGCCAACTAGTACAGCAAACAGGACATATTGTATTAGTATTGCGCCCAGCCACTAAAGTTAAACCAAAATTGTCAAATCTTGAAAGGTTCAAGTTCTTTCTCCAGTAAAATAAACTGTGTCACTACACTAATTTATATATGGAGGCGTGGACTCACTCTGTGCGCTTCAGAGCTGATGACTAGAAATCGACCCTGAGTTTTTAAACTGCCCTTGACATAAGGCTCATTAAGAAGCTGTAAGGACTAACAGAAGTTTATTTTATACAAATGTTCAAATTATCTACAGGTGTTCAACCTTCTCTATTTCGTAGAGGATCTCTCCACTAGGTGCTTTAACAACTACTTCATCACCTTCTAGTTTACCCATCATGGCTCGCGAGATAGGAGAGCTAACTGAAATTTTTCCTTTTTTCACATCTGCTTCATCATCCCCAACAATCTGATAGGTAACACACTTATCTTCATACACGTTATACAAAGTAACAGTAGTGCCGAAAATAACCTTACCATTATGGACAATTTTAGTGACATCGATGATTTCAGCATCGGCCAGCTTGCCTTCGATCTCTTTAATTCTACCCTCACAGAAACTTTGCTGTTCACGCGCAGCATGATATTCAGCATTTTCTTTGAGATCTCCATGTTCTCTGGCCTCGGCAATCGCCTGAACTATTCTTGGACGGTGAACTGTTTTTAACTCACTCAATTCAGCACGTAAACTCTCGGCACCACCAATTGTCATAGGAACTTTTCGCATTAACTTATCTTCTGTATTTTGTGTAGGTCTTGCAAACTATTAACTGTGATGTCACCGCCAAACTTCAGTGCTTCATATACAGCAAATCCGCTCGCGATAGTCGTTGTACAATACACCTGATGGCGCAAAGCAGTACTTCGGATAGTAGCCGAATCTGCAATAGCTTGACGTCCCTCAGTTGTGTTCACAATAAGGTCTACTTCATCATTTTTCAACATGTCTACAATATGCGGACGTCCCTCCATCACTTTGTTGATGGCTTCTACCGGACTGCCAGCTTCTGCAATCACTTTAGCGCTTCCACGAGTCGCTAGAAGATTAAAGCCTAGCTCACGAAAACGACGCGCGAGCTCAGGTAATGCCCCTTTATCAGCATCACGCACAGATATGAAAACATTACCTTGCAGATTAATATTATTTTCACCCAAATTTTGTGACTTGTAATAAGCTTCAGCAAAAGTAGCCCCACTACCCATAACTTCACCCGTTGATTTCATTTCTGGGCCCAGAATTGGATCTACACCAGGGAATTTATTGAAGGGAAAAATTGCCTCTTTGACAGAGTAAAATGGCGGGATTATTTCATCCGTAAAGCCTTGCTCTGCTAAAGTGACTCCCATCATGCACTTGGCTGCCACTTTAGCAAGAGAAGTCCCGATACATTTAGAAACAAAAGGAACCGTCCTTGAGGCTCTTGGATTAACTTCTATTATGTAGATTAGTCCATCTTGATAAGCAAGCTGTGAATTCATAAGGCCGTTAACACCTAATTCCTTGGCTATTGCGACACAATGTGCACGTATTTCATCTTGGACATCTGTTGGCAAAGAATAAGGTGGCAATGAACAGGCGGAGTCACCAGAGTGAACTCCCGCCTGTTCGATATGCTGCATAATTGAACCCACTACAACTTGGTTACCATCACTAACAACATCAACGTCAATTTCAATAGCACTGTTGAGGAAATAGTCTAGCAATACAGGACTTTCATTCGATACTTTCACAGCATCATTAATATATCGACGCAATTCAGTTTCGTTATAAACGATTTCCATAGCACGTCCGCCCAACACATAAGAAGGACGAACTACCAAGGGGTATCCGATTTTATTAGCAGCAACTAGTGCCTGCTCCAGACTACGCACTGTAGCGTTAGGGGGTTGTCTTAGCCCTAATTTCTGAATCATATGCTGGAAGCGTTCACGATCTTCAGCTCGATCAATTGCATCTGGAGAGGTACCAATTATGGGCACTCCTAGCTTTTCAAGAGCAGTGACGAGTTTAAGTGGAGTTTGTCCACCGAACTGTACAATAACGCCCTTAGGCTTCTCGATGCGAACAATTTCCATCACATCTTCTAAGGTTACAGGTTCGAAATATAATCGGTCTGATATATTAAAGTCGGTGGACACTGTCTCAGGATTACAATTAACCATAATGGCTTCATAACCTAGTTCACGTGCAGCCAAGGCGGCATGAACGCAGCAATAATCGAATTCTATTCCTTGACCAATACGATTTGGGCCTCCGCCAAGCACAATAATTTTTTCTCGATTACTGACATTAGCTTCACACTCTTCATCATAAGACGAATACATATATGCTGTGTCAGAATGGAATTCTGCTGCACAAGTATCAACTCGTTTATATACAGGATGCACACCGAGAGCAGCCCGCAGATGAAAAATCTCTTTCTCACTCACATGTAAGAGTTGCGCTAAACGCTGATCTGAAAAACCCTTACGCTTTAATTTAAATAACACAGCTTTATCTAGTTGACTAAGGGTCATATTTTGCAGCGCATTTTCATCTTCGATGATATCTGCGATCTGTACTAGGAACCAAGGATCAATATTAGTCAAATTTTGAACATCTCCAACATTCAATCCCCGACGAAACGCATCTGCTACATAGCGAATGCGGTCAGCTCCAGGCTGTCGTAGTTCGAACTGCAGTTTTTCATCGGCATCACTAGCGTCAATATCCAAGATAGGATCAAACCCACATATACCAATCTCTAGCCCTCTTAGTGCTTTTTGCAAAGATTCTTGGAAGTTGCGACCAATAGCCATTACCTCTCCCACCGACTTCATTTGTGTTGTTAGTCGATCTGGGGCTTGAGGGAATTTCTCGAATGTAAAACGTGGAATCTTGGTGACCACATAATCGATGCTAGGCTCAAAAGAAGCTGGTGTAATGCCTCCAGTAATCTCATTACGGAGTTCATCTAAAGTGAACCCAACAGCAAGTTTGGCTGCAACTCTTGCTATCGGAAAACCTGTTGCTTTAGAAGCTAGCGCAGACGAGCGAGAAACACGGGGATTCATTTCTATAACAACTAATTCACCATTTTCTGGATTAATTGCAAACTGCACATTTGAGCCACCTGTCTCAACTCCAATCTCACGTAAAACAGCGATCGCAGCATTCCGCAGAATCTGGTATTCCTTGTCCGTTAGTGTCTGTGCTGGCGCAACAGTGATTGAGTCGCCTGTATGCACCCCCATTGGGTCGAAATTCTCGATAGAACAAACAATGATACAATTATCATTCTTATCCCGAACTACTTCTAGCTCGTACTCTTTCCAACCGATCAAAGATTTATCTATTAATAATTCTCTTGTAGGCGAAAGATCCAAACCACGCCTACAGATATCCTCAAACTCTTCTTTGTTGTAAGCAATACCACCTCCGCTACCTCCCATGGTAAAGGAAGGGCGGATAATGCACGGGAACCCAAGATTCTCAAGAGCCGAATAAGCTTCATCCATGTCATGAGCTAACTGATGCTGTGGCGTAGCCAGGCCAATCCGCTCCATGGCCTGATCGAACAGCATCCGATCCTCCGCTTTACTAATAGCTTCTTGATTTGCGCCTATTAGTTCTACATTATATTTTTCTAGTACTCCATGTTTATCTAGTGCCAGAGCGCAGTTAAGTGCTGTTTGTCCACCCATTGTAGGCAAAATGGCATCGGGCCGTTCTTTTTCAATAATTTTCTCTACTACTTGCCAAGTAATTGGCTCAATATAAGTAGCATCAGCCATATGAGGATCTGTCATGATGGTCGCCGGGTTAGAGTTAACAAGAATGATGCGATAACCCTCTTCACTCAGCGCCTGACAGGCTTGTGCTCCAGAGTAGTCGAATTCACAAGCCTGGCCGATAACAATAGGCCCTGCTCCTATTATAAGAATGCTTTCGATGTCTTTACGTGCTGGCATGTAGAATTCCTGAGCTTAGTGGGCTTTAGATTGGTGCTGTTTCATCAATTTGACAAAGTGGTCAAAAACTGGGGCAATATCATGAGGTCCAGGACTTGCCTCAGGATGTCCCTGAAAACCTATCGCTGGAGCTTCTAAGTGGGCGATCCCTTGGAGAGTGCTGTCAAATAGTGATCTATATGTTGCCTGCAGATTAGAGGGCAAGGATGCCTCATCAACCGCGAACCCGTGATTTTGGCTAGTAATTGCCACCTTGCCAGAAGAAAGTTGCTGCACAGGATGGTTAGCACCGTGATGACCAAGAGTCATTTTTATTGTTTTAGCGCCACAAGCAAGAGCAAGAAGTTGATGGCCTAAGCAGATACCAAAAATAGGTAACCGTTTCTCAAGGAAAGTTTTAACTGCGTCAATAGCATAGGTGCATGGCTCAGGATCACCAGGCCCATTGGAGAGAAAGATGCCGTCAGGTTTCATAGCCAACACACTGTCAGCGGGTGTTTTTGCAGGAACAACAGTGAGGCGACAGTCACGATCTTTTAACATACGAAAAATATTGTTTTTAGCTCCGAAATCGTAAGCAACCACATGATACTTCCCTCCCTTTACCTGAGGATGACCCACACACAGTTGCCAACTACCCTCCACCCATTCGTGTTGTTCGGCACAAGTGACTTCCTTCGCAAGATCCATTCCTTTCAGTCCAGGGAAAGCTTTCGCTGCTGCTAGTGCTTTAACTTTTGCAGTTTCTAAGTCCGCAGCGACCTCTGGACCAGCGAGCAGACAGCCACTTTGAGCACCTCTGTCTCGCAATAGGCGTGTAAGTCGGCGAGTATCTATATCTGCGATAGCTACCACTTTGCGTTCGCACAGCCAGTCTTGTAAAGTCACTTCACTGCGAAAATTACTTGTCATCAGAGGTAAATCTCTTATTACCAGTCCTGAAGCCCAAGCTTTATTAGATTCGTTATCTTCTGTATTTGTTCCAGTATTACCAATGTGAGGATAGGTCAGGGTTACAATCTGGTTAGCATAGGAGGGGTCCGTCAGGATTTCCTGATATCCAGTCATGGCGGTGTTAAATACGACCTCACCCACGGTTTGTCCTTCTGCTCCTATTGCATTGCCCACAAAAAAAGATCCATCAGCGAGTACCAAAATTGCTTGATGCGTAACTTGTTTGGTCAAGATCTTCTCCTCAGCTTTCAGGATGCTGTTTTTAGGTTGCATGAAAGTGTCTCTGCAATTAGCGCTCTAAGGAGCGTGTTCAGAGGATAGTACTTTTATCAACAGGTTTATAGAATCAGTGATAATTGAGATAGAGAGAAGAGTAGAGTTTAAAAAAAAAGCGGAAGAGACTGATGTCTTTTCCGCTTTTTTATGAATTCTTTCAGCTCACAGTTGCGTCTCAATTTCTGCTTAACTGAAGACTAAGTTTATGCAAAAGTTGGTGGTCAAGTAAAGATTTTTTTTATTTTTTCTCATTTAATCCTAATACATCTTGCATGTTAAAGAATCCTCGAGAGTAATCTTGTAACCAACTTGCAGCACGAAGCGCACCTTTCGCAAAATTCAGACGAGAACTGGCCCTATGTGTAATCTCCAAGCGCTCCCCATCACCAGCAAATAACACCGTATGGTCTCCTATTATGTCTCCACCTCTCACAGTAGCAAACCCAATAGTAGGATGTTCGCGCTCACCTGTAATGCCTTCACGGCCATAAATAGCGCATTCAGACAAATCTCTACCCAAAGTTTTTGCCACCACTTCACCCATTCCTAAGGCAGTACCTGAAGGGGAGTCTTTTTTATGCCTGTGGTGGGCTTCAATAATTTCAATATCAACTTCATCACCAAGCACTTTAGCTGCAAGCTCAATGAGTTTAAAACACAGGTTAACACCAACACTCATGTTAGGCGCAAAAACTATGGCGGTTTTTTCACCTGTTTTACTCAAGTGAAGCCTCTGCTCAGCATTCAGACCCGTGGTGCCAACAACAAGCTTTTTTCCATACTTTGCACACAACGCTGCATGTTGAACACTGGCCTCGGGAGATGTGAAGTCTATTAAGACTTCGAAATTCTCTAACTCTTGGGATAAATCAGCACACAAAAGGACCTTCTGCTCTGGAAGACCACAAAGCCCACCAAGGTCTTGTCCAAGTCCAGGGTCTCCTGGTAATGCGGAAGCTGCTCCTAGCATTAACTCAGGATGAGAGTAAATGGCTTCAACCAAGGTGCGTCCCATGCGCCCAGTGGCTCCAGCTATGGCAACTCTTTGCATAAGTTTTTCCAACTATGAAACATATTTCTTATTATTAGCGTCTTTATAGCGTTTTATGCCCCTGCTGTCATCAAGATAGAGGTAGTTCAGACTAAAAGACTTTATTGAGAGTTTTTTGGAGAAAATTCACGACTTAAGCGAATCTACGAAATCCCTAACGCCATCGAACCAAGAAGACTTGCGAGGATTCTGCTTTCCATGATTTTCTGCAATATCCCTAAACTCTTCCAGTAACTCTTTTTGACGCTTGGTGAGATTGACGGGCGTCTCTATCACCACTTTACATAAAAGGTCTCCAGCAGAGCCACCACGAACAGGTTTTACCCCCTTTTCACGTAGGCGAAACATTTTTCCCGTCTGTGTTTCTGATGGAATTTTTAGCTTTACGCGACCATCAAGAGTGGGAACTTCCAATTCCCCACCCAATGCAGCATCATAAAAACCAATAGGTACTTCACAAAGTAAATTAGCACCGTCTCGCACAAAGATCGGATGGTCTTTTACACGTACCTGTACATAAAGGTCGCCCGCAGGCCCACCATGTAACCCAGCTTCCCCTTCACCGGAAAGACGTATGCGATCTCCTGTATCTACTCCAGCAGGTACTTTCACTGATAATGTTTTCTGGTCCTGAATAACACCAGCTCCATGGCAGCGGTCACAAGGATCTTTGATAGTCTTACCAGTGCCCCGACAACGTGGACAAGTCTGCTGAACCTGAAAAGGTCCTTGACGCATACGCACTTGCCCGGCGCCATTACATGCAGAACAGCTTTGAGGGGAGGAGCCTTTGCGTGCTCCACTTCCATTACAAGGTTCACAACTAACACGGGTTGGAATACGAATTTTGACAGTGGTCCCCTTGACAGCATCTTCTAGCGAAAGGTCAAGCGTATAACTTAGATCGGCGCCCCTTTGTACATGCGAACGACGTGCGCCGCCACCACCACCAAAGATATCACCGAAAATATCACCGAAAATATCACTGAAACCGTGGGCACCACCGGCTCCCATGCCAGCAGCGTTGACACCATCATGACCGTACTGATCATAAGCAGCCCGCTTCTGATCATCAGATAGCACCTCATACGCCTCATTGGCTTCTTTGAACTTCGCTTCTGCCTCGGCATTACCAGGGTTGCGGTCAGGGTGATGTTTCATTGCAACGCGCCTGTAAGCTTTTTTCAGCTCCTGTTCGCTGGCACCACGCTCTACACCCAAGACTTCGTAATAATCTCGTTTAGCCATCACGCTCTCATTAAAATGCAAAAAAACTGGCAGAGCCTTAGCTCTGCCAGTTGTGTTTTTCCTCGTTCACAGAGCAGTAATTAACCCTGCTTGTTATCGTCTTTAACTTCCTCGAATTCAGCATCAACAGCATCATCCGCATCCTTACCACTTTGACCAGAACCTGCATCAGTGGCTTCAGAGCCATCCTGCTTTTGTACATCTTCATACATGCGCTGCGCGAATGGAGTAGATATTTTTGTTAGCTCTTCAGTCAATGATTTGATTTTCTCTAGATCATCCCCTTTGATCGACTCTTCCAGTGACTTACAAGCCTCCTCGATCTTATCGCCTTCATCACCCTGTAGTTTATCGGCATTATCTTTCACAGACTTACGCGTTGCATGGATTAAACCATCAGCTTGATTACGCACAGCAACAAGTTCCTCAAACTTCTTATCCTCAGCTGCGTGGGACTCCGCATCTGATTTCATCTTTTCAATTTCATCTTCTGATAAACCACTTGAGGCTTTAATGACAATGCTTTGCTGTTTACCAGTAGCAACATCTTTCGCACTTACATTTAAAATACCATCAGCATTTAGGTCGAAGCTAACCTCAATTTGTGGCACACCTCGTGGCGCTGGAGGAATATCACTTAAATCAAAGCGACCTAGCGATTTGTTATCAGCAGCACGCTTACGTTCACCTTGCACAACATGAATAGTAACTGCACCCTGATTATCTTCTGCAGTAGAAAAAGTTTGCTTCTTATTGCAAGGAATAGTTGTGTTTTTCTCGATTAACGTCGTAGCTACACCACCTAGAGTTTCTATACCTAATGAGAGTGGAGTCACGTCTAGGAGAAGTACGTCTGTCACTTCTCCAGCCAGCACTGCACCCTGTACTGCGGCACCGATAGCAACAGCTTCGTCTGGGTTAATATCTTTACGAGCTTCCTTACCAAAATATTCCGCCACTTTTTTCTGAACTAGTGGCATACGAGTCTGGCCACCTACCAAAATGACATCATTAATATCAGAGACAGAAAGGCCTGCATCTTTTAGCGCAACTTTTAGAGGCTCAATTGTACGATCAACGAGGTCTTCAACCAAAGACTCAAGTTTAGAGCGAGTTAGTTTTACAACTAAATGTTTTGGCCCTGTAGCATCGGCAGTAATATACGGTAAATTGACTTCTGTCTGTTGAGCAGAAGATAGTTCGATTTTTGCTTTCTCAGCCGCTTCTTTAAGACGCTGCAATGCTAAAGGATCGCTGTGTAAGTCGATGCCATTAGTCTTTTTGAAGTCATCGGCTAAAAATTCAATAAGACGCAAGTCGAAATCTTCTCCACCTAGGAATGTATCCCCATTAGTGGAAAGCACTTCAAAGCTATGCTCACCATCGGTTTCTGCAATTTCGATAATTGAAATATCAAAAGTACCACCACCGAGATCGTAAACAGCGATTGTCGTATCGCCAGAACTCTTGTCCAACCCAAATGCGAGAGCAGCCGCTGTAGGTTCATTTATGATACGCTTTACCTCAAGGCCGGCAATCTTTCCTGCATCTTTGGTTGCTTGACGCTGAGCATCGTTGAAATAGGCGGGCACAGTAACAACCGCAGCAGTCACTGACTCACCCAGATAATCTTCTGCTGTTTTCTTCATCTTTTTTAGCACTTGCGCTGAAATTTGTGGTGGCGCCATTTTTTCACCGCGCACTTCAACCCATGCATCGCCGTTATCAGCCTTGGCTATTTTGTAAGGCACCATAGCGATGTCTTTTTGCACAACCTCATCATTGAACTGGCGACCAATTAAACGTTTTACTGCAAACAATGTATTCACAGGGTTAGTTACGGCTTGGCGTTTAGCAGACTGCCCAACAAGAATTTCGTTCTCTTCACTGTAAGCAACAATTGAGGGGGTCGTACGATGACCCTCTGCATTCTCAATAACTTTCGCTTTACCACCTTCCATCACTGCCACGCAGGAGTTAGTAGTACCAAGGTCGATTCCTATGATCTTGCCCATTTGTTTCTCTCCGGTAATATGCTCGCTTGCCAGCTATATGGAGCCTATCTGACAAAGTTCAAGTCTGTAATTAAGGATTTTTGCTTACCACCACCATAGCGGGGCGAATAACTCGATCATTTAGGCTATAGCCTTTCTGCATTACTTCCAGTACGGTATTGGCCTCCACTTCCGAGTTCGGTACAGTGGTCACAGCCTGGTGCTGTTCAGGATCGAAAGGGGTACCCACTGGATCTATGGGCATAACATTGAAACGACCCAGGACTTCCACCAACCCTTTGTGTGTCAGCTCGACCCCTTCGCAAAAAGCTTTGACTTGATCATTCTGTTCAGTAGGCACAGAATCAAGGGCTCGCTCCAGATTATCTACTACCGTCAGTAGCTCTTTACTAAAGCGTTCAAGGGCAAATTTATGAGCTTTTTCAACATCCTGCTCAGCGCGGCGACGTATGTTTTGTACCTCTGCATGAGCTCGTAGAACACTATCTTTCTGTTCTGCTAGAGCAGTACTAATGGCTTCTTGGATACGATCGTTTAGCTCATCTACTGGTATTGTCTCGCCCGTATTTTCCTGGGAGACGTTATCTTCACATGCATCCGACGCTGGATTTTGCTGTCCTTCATCGCTCATTTAGTATCTCCTAAATATATCTGTGGGTAGCATGAAGTCGATATGGGGACACTTAAATCACTTTTCAAGACTAAAACTTGCTTGCCTGTAATAAACAACTTAATTCATGATAAATCAGTACTGCCACACTAAGCGGCTTCGTACTAGAATGTGAGAAAATCAAGGCAGGTCAAGATTTTTACTGTCTTTTATGTACTTTCAGCCGAGGGAATCACAACCCAAATATGCTTACTCATCTGGCCATACAAAATTTTGCACTTGTTAGTGCTTTAGAACTGGAGTTTGGTTCCGGAATGACAGCTATCACGGGTGAAACTGGGGCTGGTAAGTCGATTTTACTTGATGCCTTGGGGCTAACACTAGGTGATCGAGCTGATATGGGGGTAATTCGCCAGGACTGTGATAGGGCGGATATTACTGCTACCTTTTTGTTAACCCAGCAAGCTCAAGCATTAGCCTGGTTGGCGGAACAGGAAATAGCCGTTGAGGATAATACTTGCTTACTGCGTCGAGTATTGAGCCGTGATGGTCGTTCACGCGCATGGATCAACGGGCAGCCTTGTACCTTGACTCAACTGAGTCAATTAGGAGGATTACTGATAGACATACATAGCCAACATGAACATCAGTCTTTATTAAAAACCAGCACACACCAACTCTTAGTAGATACTTTTGGGCAACTGGAAACTCAAGCTCTAAAAGTGAGAACTTTGGCACAACAGCACCGAAAACTACTTGATACCCTAGAATCTCTGCAACAAACCGGCTTAGAGTTACGTGCCCAGCAAGAACTGCTCACTTACCAAGTTCAAGAGCTGCAAGAATTAAATCCGAAAAAAGGAGAGTTCGCAGAATTGGAGGCCGAACATCAACGACTTACCCATGCTGAATCTATCCTTTCAACTTTACAGGCAGTGGCATCAATCTGTAGTGAAAATGAAAATTTTAATTTAGAACAGGGTCTTAGCAGAACAGTAGCACTACTGCAAGACATACCACATCGCACTCCACTATTGGAGGAAACAATTGGGCTATTAGAAAGTGCCAAGATTCAGGTTGAAGAAGCCTCGCGTAATCTGGATCGGGCAGCTGGACAAGTTGAATTAAACCCTGAGCGCCTACAGGATGTAGATAACCGCTTGGGAGCACTTCACTCCGCAGCACGCAAGCACAGGAGAGTGGAAGAAAGCCTGCCAGAATATCTACTTAGCCTTGAGGCTGAACTTACCACATTAAGTAAAATAGATGAACGTTCAGGAGAAATTCAAGCTGAATTAGATAAGATCTTCACAGAATATAGTGATGCCGCATGTCAACTCTCAAGGGCACGAAAAAAAGCCGGAGACAAACTAGAAAAAGCAGTCAATCAGGAACTATATCGCTTGGGTATGGCGAGCGCGAAGTTAAGCCTAGCCTATCATGCCCATAAAGCAGAGGAAATCCACCCACAAGGCTTCGAACAGATAGAACTGCTTATTAGTACCAATCCTGGGCAAGAACCAAAGCCTCTGGTGAAAATAGCTTCCGGGGGCGAATTATCCCGAGTGAGTCTGGCGATTCAAGTAGTGATAGCTCAAAATATGTCTATACCAACACTGGTGTTTGATGAAGTAGATGTTGGTATTGGTGGAGCCACGGCCAAAGTTGTGGGAGAACTGCTACGTGGTTTGGGAACTCGCGGGCAAGTCCTTTGCGTAACCCATCAAGCACAAGTAGCCGCACAATCACATCAACATTTACTGGTGAGCAAACATGTTACAAACGAATCGACAGAGACCAGTCTAGTGCTTCTGAACAAGAAAGAACGGGTTTCAGAGGTGGCTCGTATGTTAGGCGGCGATGAGAATAGTATTAAGAGCCTAGCTCATGCAACCGAATTACTGTCGCAAGTGTCGTGAAGAAGCTTTTAATGCTTTCTTCTATGACTACAGCTGCTGTTGAAAAATTCAAAGGATAGGTTTGGTCCTTTATGAAACTAGGGCTGCTAAGCCATGACGATTATTTGCCTTGGCTTTATTTTATGATAGTCCTACTTTTATTCAAGGATCCAAATCAAGCTGATCCCTAGGGGGAACAAATTTAGCTAATCACCATGGAGATTCTTACTAGATAATGGATAGTTAACTTGAAAAAACTTACTAAAAATAAAGAAAGCAGCTGAGAAAGAATACTACTGACACTTGGCACACAGGCCATAAATATAAAGCGAATGGTCACTGATACTGAAACCCATATTTGCTGCAGCTTCTTGTTGACGCTGCTCTATAATTTCATCAACAAATTCAACAACTACCCCACATTTGGTACAAACCATGTGATCATGATGTTCATCAGGACTTAACTCAAATACAGATAAGCCTCCCTCGAAATGATGCCTAGTAACTAGGCCCGCCTCCTCAAATTGCGTCATTACACGATAAACTGTCGCAAGACCAACATCTTCTCCAGCCTCCCGTAAGTGGTTGTAAATATCTTCAGCACTAAAATGATGATCCCTAGAGCCATCTAGCATCTGAAGAATCTTTATGCGTGGGAGAGTAACTTTTAATCCCACTTTCCTTAGTTCGTCATTTTCTCCGCTCATAGTGTTACCTCTGCCCTTCCTTTGCGTTATTATGCCTCCCCTGATTTACATGTAAAGAATTCTTGCTGAAAGAATTGTCTGAAGACCGACTGCTTATGATGATTAAACACCTTAGAACTGTATTGGCGCGTAGCTCCGTAACCTTTGGCCTATACCTTACCCTTGTAGGCTGCGGCTCTGTCAGTTCATTTAGTTTCCCCGGCGTTTACAGGATTGATATTCCTCAAGGTAACTTCATCACACAGGAAATGGTGGATCAATTACGCCCAGGTCTAAATAAGCGCCAAGTAATTTTTATTCTAGGTACCCCTTTAGTCAAGGATACCTTCGATCAAGATCGCTGGGACTATGTCTTCGGCTTTCAGACCGGGGGTGGTGAACGCACACAAGAGCGTCTGACAGTGTTCTTCGAAGGGGGGGAACTGGTCCATTTTGAGGGAGATTTCAAGCAAAGCGATGGTAAAGAGCAGTTCTAGTTTCTATTTTTCCCGACGCTCCTTTGCAGCACGAGCAGCTCTAGCAATTCTGGCCTCTTTAGGATCTAGCAACAGTGACCTATAAATCTCTACACGGTCTTTCTCTCTCAGTTTATAATCTGCGGGCTCTTGAAGCGTTTTGCCGTCAAGACGCCTCGAGAAAATTCCCATTGGCGCAGTATTAGGATTTATCTCCGGATATAGTTCCGTGATGCTAGACTCGTGCACTGCTTGTAGCGCAGTGGTTCCTACAGGCACTTGTAGCGTGAGAATGTCTTGTCTACTTGCTAAAGCATAGGCCACTTCAACTGTAATCATTTCAGCCATCTCTTTGTCTTTAACCATCAAGCACCCTTTGCTTCCCCAAACCGTCTTTCCGCCTCTAAGCATATTTCTTTCATCAAATCTTGCGTAGTACTTTCTAATATTGTCCCCAAGGCTGCACTGATAAGCCCAGAGTTAACTTGAAAACTCATCTTCAAAATCACCTTACAATCCGATTCTGTTAAGGCTTTAAATTCCCAACTAGCTGCAAAACTGGAAAATGGGCCTTCCTCTAGCTGCATAGTCATCATGGTGTAAGGTGTTAGCTGGTTGCGAGTGGTAAACTGCGCCTGTAGGCCTACTTTACCTAGTTTCAAGCGAGCTACCACCTCACTCTCTGACTGCGAAATAATCTCTGCCCCCAAACACCCCGGCAAATACATAGGATAACTGGCAATATCATTCACAAGTTCAAACATAGATTGCGCAGAATATGGTAGTAGTGCGGAGCGCTCAAATTGTGTCACAACTCTTCCTTAGACAAAAAGATCAACACCAAAATAAATACGGCCTACTGTACCAACGAATACTATGGCTAAAATAATAGGAATTATGAGTCCCATAGAGAAATTCAAGTAACGGAAAAGAAAAGAATCAATAAAGCCCGGCTCACCATAATTCGCTTCTTCGGCTAGCTTATGAAGCCCCCATCGATAAACACAGAAAAGACAAGTCACAAAGCCAACTAGCGGTAAGATGGTCTCATAGAAGATGTCCAAAATAACATCGAACAAAGATTTTTCTACACCTCCATAATGTAAAAAGCTGGTAAAGAAATCCGATAGGCCGAAAGAAGTCGCAGCAACTACGACAAAAACGAACAACACTAGCATTTGGACAATCAAGCCCTGCTTCCGATTCAGCGAAGTTTCATCCACAATCCAGCTGAGTGGAATTTCAGAAATAGAAATTAAAGAAGTAAATGCGGCAAAAAGCACTAGCAGGAAAAATGAGCCAGCGATAAGACATACTGTGCTGTAGGAGAAGAAAGTTTGCAAATTTAGGAAAATCTGCGGTAGGTAGTTGAACATCAACCCCACTGAGCTAGTCGTCAGATCGTCCGGATTCACTTGCGGATTCGCAACAAAAACAGCGGGAATGACTAACAAACCAGCTAGAACTGAAATCCCTGTATCGGTAAGAGAAACCACTTTACTCACCCCCACAGTACTTTCCTTTCTTTCGAAATAAGAGCCATAGGTAATAAGAATTCCCATAGCTATACCCAAGGAGAAGAACCCATGATTAATGGCAGAGTTAATGACCTGTGAATTAATTTTACTGAAATCCGGTATAAGAAAGAAACGCGCCCCTACCACCGCATTGTCCAAACTAAGCACAAATATCGCCAACACCATCAGCATGATTGCTAGGGCAGGCATCAAAATCCTCGACGCTAGCTCAACTCCCCCTTTAACACCCGCGGATAGCACTATATACATCAGAGCTATTAAGGGTATCCAGTAATAGAATACCTGGATGGAACTTACTATAGCGCCAAAAGAACTGGGCTGTGCCAGATAATCCAGATTCCCCATAAAGCTTTGAACGGTGTAAATAAGAATCCATACAGTGATCACACTATAAAATACTGAGATCATAAAAGGGGTAATTACTGCTAGATGTGCTAGCGCCCGCCAAAGTTTGGAGCCTCCACTTAGATTGTTGAAAGTTCCAACAGGATTTCTTTGTCCTGCACGTCCCATGGTAATCTCCATTAACATCAGGGGATACAAGACAAGAGCAATAAAAAGCACATAAATTAGTAGGAAAGCCCCCCCACCATTTTTAGCCGCCATCACGGGAAATCCGACCAAGTTCCCTATTCCTACAGCAGAAGCACTGGTGGCTAAGATGAAGCCCAGCTTGTTGCTGAAGGCGCCTCGAATACCAGACATACAACCATCCTTCTGTAAATTTCTCTAAAAGATTTGAGTTTAACTATGAAGCAGCCGCTTGCCTATCTATAATGCCCAATTATGGCAAAACCAAAAAAAAATGGGGCTAACGACAATCAGATTGTCGTGAATAAAAAAGCCAACCACGATTACTACATTGAAGACCGACTCGAAGCGGGAATTGCACTTACAGGCTGGGAAGTAAAAAGCCTTCGGGCGAAAAAAGTTCAATTAGTAGATAGTCACGTAATAATTAAAGACGGCGAAGCTTGGCTACTTGGCTCTTTGATTAACCCACTACAAACAGCCTGCACACATCTCTATGCAGACCCTACCCGAACCCGTAAGTTGTTACTGAAACGCAAAGAATTAGCCAGACTATTCTCTGGCATCCAACAAAAGGGTTATACCTGTGTTTGCACTCGAATGTACTGGAAAAATCATCTGATCAAGTGTGAAGTTGCTTTGGCTAAGGGTAAACAGAGCTTTGATAAGCGTGAAGTGACCAAAGAACGGGAATGGAATATTGATAAACAGCGTCTGATGCAGCACAAGGTGCGCAGAGACTAAGATATAATCTTATAACCAAAGGCATCAAGTAAACTCAGCTCTGATTGAAGTACTTCATTAATAATCTTTACATCTTGCTCATTCAACAGTCCTATTTGTCTTTCATTCTGATTTACTATTCCCTGTAATGGGTAGTCTTTTACTTGGACTAGAGTGTCTACTTGCACAGATTCTCTTTGTGTTTTTGATAATGAAAGTAAGGGCAACAGACTTTTAGGGTTTGCGCAGAACTCTTCATATGTACATTGTGGTAACTTGAATGTGTCTTTTAACTGAAGTAACAATTGACTACGAAGGACCCACTGTTCCGCTAATTTATGTAATATCCTTTGTCTTTGTTTCACCTCATCTAATGTTTTTTTATGCATACTATAAAGAATACTCGCGCAATTCGCATACGGGTTACGGTTGTTCACTATAGAGATACTATTCTGAAAACATTCCCGTAACTTGGGAAAGCGCACCATATTCGGAGGGCTTTTTTCGACAAAGAGCTCATACTCAGGATTTGCTGACATTACCTTAAACCAAACCTTTTTCACTTCAGAATAATCGACTGGTAAATTGGGTTCCCAACGAGCATCAACACTAAGGTGTGGAATAAGCCACTGTCCTTCTCCACGCTCCTGTAATAAGCCGATCAATGGACTGGAAACTAACCACTTAACCATAGCTGTCGACCCTGAAAATGGTGGAGTCAGCAAGAATAGCAATTTGGGTGTTGATGACATGTAATTAACTCTGTAGGAATGGGTGTAATTAATGACTAAAGCTTCTATCTTAAAGAGGCTACTAGAAGATTCAAGTTTAAAGACTAGCTGGGTAAAGAAAGACCAGGAGCTTAGTTTCACAGTCTAAAAGAGGTAAAGTTAGCCAAGAAAGGTGTAAATGAACCTATGAGAATGTTGTCTATATTTCATACTGTGAGTCAATTGACTCAACTTGTTCTAAAGTGATTTAGGAACAGGCTTTATTAATGCTTTAGTAAAAATTCTAGAAAACTCTGTCTTTTGGAAAAACCGGTGAAGCTTGGCTTCAACGGATTAAAAAGTCACTCAGCGGGGTCTGAAGCTGAGCTAACTGTGATTATTGGGTAAGATGTTTAGAAAATATGAAATGAGTAAGAAACTTGCTATGCTTGACTGATTGGGGGCGTTTTGGATTCGACGCCGGTATCAAAACCTGAGGTGCATGCCGAGAGGGTATAGACTCTCGCTAATCAATCTATGCAACTATTATAGTTGCCAACGACGAAAACTACGCTCTAGCTGCTTAATATAGCCGGCTAGCGATTGCCACCGGGATGCCCGTAAACCAGTGTTTAGCAATCGTCATATAGAACGGGATCGTGGGAAAGCGCGTCCGGCGCCGACCTGCTAAACCTTACCGGACTCGCCTGTTGTACCCTGCCCGTCGGGCGACAACAGGTCAAAAAATAGACGACGCTAAGCATGTAGAGCTGAGGGCAGCGGACTGACGGACGGGGGTTCAACTCCCCCCGCCTCCACCAAACTAAAATCCTAGCAAGACCAAGAAAGACTAAAAAGCCCGTATTTTATACCGAAATACGGGCTTTTTGTTTCCTAGGGAGTCCAGAGAAATCCCGTCAAATCCAACTTTTTTAGTAGTACAGGTAGTAGTACACTTATTCTACTCTTCCACTTGGTACTACTACGATGCCTAGAATCGCCAAACCCCTCACCAATACTGAAGTCAGCAAGGCCAAGCCGCGTGATAAAGTTTATTCCCTGTCAGATGGTGGCGGCTTACAGCTTCGGATCAAACCTAGTGGTTCCAAAACTTGGCTACTAGATTACTACCGCCCCTACACGAAAAAGCGTACCTCAATCAGCTTTGGCACTTTTCCAGAAGTCTCGCTAGCGGAGGCTCGCTCCAAACGCGACTCTGCACGCAAACTATTGGCACAACAGACTGATCCGAAGGAACACAGAGATGAGCAGCAACGCACCGAACAGTCTGCTCACAGCAACACATTACACGCTATCGCTGAACAATGGCTGGAAATTAAAAGAAGTAAGGTGACCGAAGCCTATGCCACTGATACATGGCGTTCGCTGGAGCTACATATCTTTCCTGATCTGGGTAAGCTACCGATTCACAAGATCACGGCAACAAAGGCAATTGATACCATTAAACCTATAGCTGCAAAAGGCAGCTTGGAAACCGTGAAGCGTTTGTGCCAGCGCCTAAATGAGATAATGACATTTGCCGTCAACTCTGGATTCATTGACACCAATTCTTTGTCGGGGATTGCCAGTGCTTTCCAGCCACCTAGAAGAACCAATCAATTAACTTTGCCACCAGCTGAACTGCCAGAACTGATGCAACATTTGTCAGTCGCAAGCATCAAACTTACAACACGCTGTTTGATTGAATGGCAACTTCACACAATGGTCCGGCCTAGTGAAGCCGCCGGGACCCACTGGGATGAGATTGATTTAGAAAAACAGATATGGACCATCCCAGCTGAGCGCATGAAAAAGCGCAAAGCGCATACAATCCCATTGTCTAAGCAGGCTATAGCCTTGCTGGAAATCATGCACCCAATTAGTGGTAGCGGAGAATTTGTCTTCCCTTCGGATCGTAACCCGAAAACACATATCAATTCGCAGACGGCCAATATGGCACTGAAACGCATGGGCTATGCTAAGAGGCTAGTTGCACATGGCCTACGCTCCTTGGCGAGCACAATCCTCAATGAACAGGGATTCGATCCAGATATTATTGAAGCTGCTCTTGCCCACACTAGCAAGAATGAAGTTCGCAACGCTTACAACCACGCCCAGTATATCGAAAGGCGAAAACCTATGATGGACTGGTGGAGTCAACACATCGAACAAGCTGCCACTGGCAATATGAGTTTAACCGGCACCGCTACCCTAAAATTGGTCAGAGGCTAAGCGCCAGTTCCTACTTTGTTCATTTGGCGCAGGACTGCCGCTGCAATTTCTTCCACCTGGGCCGAAGATTCCTTCTGCTGCGACGATCCTAGTGATTTGAATATCTCGGATTGCCTGCTCTCTTGAACCTCGCCATAGCTATAAAATGTAGTAAGTACGCCTTCATGCCCTAGATTTTGGCTCCACGCTTTAAATTCTTCTGGTGTCCTACAAACAGTCTGTCCAAGTCGCACCAGTGTTTTCCTGAAACTATGCGGGTTGAAATAGTCCAGGTCAGCTGCCTGAAATGCATCCTTGAAAATCTTCCTAATCGGAGTTGCATTGCTCCAATGCTCCCGTAACACACCTGAAGGTTCAAAGACGTTCCGCTCCCCCCTTACAATCGCAGTCTTGGGAAACAAGGGATCATCGTTACCAAACATCAATTCAGTTTTAAGAAAGCCAATCCAGCCCAATACGACTTGCTTAAATTCATCATCGACTGGAAAAAAGTAAGTCATAAATGTCTTGCTGGCTTTAGTTTTCACTTCTCTTGCATCCTGATAAACGTATTCTGATTCTGTATCCACATGCTTCAACTTGAAGGATGCTATTGCGCTGTCCCTGGCTCCGGTGAGCACGGCGAATGCAATCACGGCTCTATTGCGCTGATCAATGACAGTCTCCTGCGGCATAGACTTTATGACTTTCCTGACCTGCTCCATTGTCGGCACACGACCTCGGCGCTTTGCAGTCGCAACGCGGGCGTCTTTCTCAGAAAGGTTGAAGTATTCCGCATCAGAGTAATTAATGCGTGACTTGTACCCTGATTCCCTCGCCAGCCATTGGAAGAATGCTTTTAAACTCCTTAATGTTGAGTTCATAGTGGCCTTACTCAGCCCCTTTCCCGTACTGGCATTCTGATGCCTGGCCAGAACCCGCTTAAATCCAACTGCCTGTTGAAAGTGAAAGGCTTTGAATTCTTTCCATCCTGTATATTCTTCAAATCGGCTGATGGCCTTAGCTGTCGCATCTACTGAAGCATCGCTCTGGCGTTTTGCCTCCTTTAGAAAAATGAAATATTTCCGCTTCACTCGCTCATTTTCAGGGTGGTGCTTTCTCATTGATTCATACCTCTAGCTGAAGTCACTGTTAACGGGCAACAAATTACTCTTGCTTATGTGTTGCAGTGCTTTCGGTACGCGGACATCCAAATTGTCTTTGATTCGCTTCAAACTAGCATCACTGGCGAATCTATTCATAAGCGAGCAACAGATCGGACAAAGCCCCGTGAGGCGATGTGCGGAAGCTGATACCGGAGCAAGATCGACCATGTCACCTGCTGGCCGTTTTGGTGAGCGACAGCTCATGCAGTACATCTCATCAATACGGCATTTTCGCTTTCGGGAACGCCGTTTTTCCTGAAGGTAGGCACGAAGCTGCGCACCCAAAACAAGTGTGGGCCGTCGCTCATCACAGACCGGTAAACCGTTCTTGATCCAGGCTCTTACTGTGTTCTTATGAACGAGCAGCAGGCTCGCCACTTCCTCGACCGTATAGTTTCGATGAATCTTCACCCGATTAGGATTTAGGGTTTTCGGCATTACTCGGTATCTCGACTAAACTCAACCCTGTCGGCCAACCATTGGTTTATGTCGGATTCAAGCCACCCCACCGCTCGCCCACCGAGAGAGATCGGCTTTGGGAATTCTCCATTTGAAATTCTCAAATAGATGCTGCTACGAGATAAACCCGTGCGATTAAGGACTGTTGGAAGTCGTAGAATGGTATGCGTCATTGTGAAGCCTCTTAGTTGCCATTTAGAACAACTAAGAGACTATCGAGACAAAGAACAGGCAGGTAAGAAATCGGAATTGGTTTGCCGATTTCGGTTATTTGTTTCTTAGTTCAATCGCATCGGGAATCTGTTTCAATATTTTGCGTATTGTGTCGTCGGTTAAAGGAGCGCCGAGATTTTCAGTCATAGCGACTAAAGATGCTGCTACACCACGTTGGCCAGGGTCAATGTCAACTTCTTTACACAGTGCCCCTATAAGGACCAGAAGAGAGTTTCTTTCTTTAGAGGTCAGGGGTTTTTCAGTTTCAGAGAGACCTTCTAACGATTGAATAAAACGTGTAATTTCCTCCGTACGAATGACCAAGACATAGTCATGCTCGCCTAGCCCCCCTGAAGGATAGAATAAGTTTTCCCTGGGCGTGTCTTTCCTGTCCTCCAGATACTTTTTCCTATCTTCCTTGTATTTATCAATAATTTTCTTGGCTTCTTCGTCGGACAATTTCTCGTCAATAATATATCGATCTATGTCTTTTCTCTGCGCCCTCGATCCAGTTTGATATTCATTATCATCATAGTCCGTTTGCAACTGGCAAATCACATCTCCTTTCTTAACGAACGCGCCATCTATTGCAACTAAAGTAACTTCTAGTCCTGATGTAGATTGTTGATATAGATGTTCAATATCCAATGTTTCTGCCCCTACCATCGCAAGGTCCCACACTCCAGAAATGTACTCGACAGGTTTTTCTAAAGCTATCCAATTGTCATCGGAAACAAATAGCTCATGGTTTAGAGGCATCGAAATTGGGTTTTCTAGCTTTTCTCCGGTTAGTATGTCGGTCTCCATTAAGTAGAATTGCACTTCCTCGGTTTTAACCCATTTCCCTTTCCTTGCGTTGGCATGGTTCACGAAGTCAACAGAGAGTGTTAAATGCCCATCCAAGGCAAACCTGTACAGATCAGCTACTGTCGCTGGTTCGCCCAAAACGGTTGAAATGTGGCTAACTGCTTCATCAAGAGTCAGCCAGGCTTTGAGTCTAAGTAACTTGCTCATCTATAAGGCATCCCAGGGACTATTAGATTGCTTAGTATATCCTCGGAACTACTGATATTTGCATGGAACTCACCAATTTGCGCTTGTTCAGCAGGACATTTGATAGAACATCCTCATAAAGCGGTACTTTCTTGGCGTTCCGCGAAACCACGCTATGAATTGATTGTTTAATTCAGAAAGACTTTCAGATATTTTCTATCTCAAATTTGATTCTTATGGGGGCTTATATCAATGCCAAACTATGCGGTTTCTGAGATTAAGCCTTTTATTGGTTCTCGCGACTACGATGAATCTAAGGCTTTCTATCAGGCCATTGGGTGGGAAATGACCTTCGATTCACAAGATATTTGTGAAATGCGACTGGGAGATAATTTTTTCTATCTTCAACGCTACTATGATCGAAATTGGTGTGAAAACTCCATGTTGCATATAACAGTGGAAGACGCTCACGCTTGGTATGAAAGAGTTAGATTGGTCCTTGCTGAAGTGGACTATGGAGCAGCAAGAGTCGATCCGCCACGCGAGCAAAGCTACGGCTCTCTTGTAACATTCGTTTGGGACCCTGTCGGAGTATTGCTCCACTTCGCGCAGCCTATTAAGCCCGAAACCTAATCTCGAACACCTCATTTTTTGCTTTTACGTTGTTGAACCTGTAGTAGGTAGAGGTTCTATACTTAGAGAGTTATTTTCACAACAACGGACCGAAAGTGACCAATATCCAGCCCAAACTCAGCTCTATCGCCATCCTTGCTTTGGCAGGACTGTTGATCTCGTTCTCAGTCAAAGCCGCTGCAGTCGATGCTGAGATGTCGCAGGTAACGCTCTTTGTCGAAGGGATGATGAAGAGCCGCGGCGGCGTCACCTGAATGAGCTGACCCGATAGCGTCGTAGCAGCTCTGTCAGAGTTGCCTGGAATACAAGAAGATATACAAGTTAATCTGGAGAGAGATGCGTTTACTCTGCGGTACGATCCCGCTCGTGTAAATCTCGAACAGATGTACGAGGCCATAGAGAGTTTAGGTTACTCTCCTGGACTCGAGCCAGGTGCTCCTCTTGATTCACAGTCCTCCGAAGTATCTTCAGAGTCACCTTTGCGAATAGCTCTAATTCAAGCTGCGAATGAGGACAAACTTGTATTTGTGGATTTCTTCGCAGAGTGGTGCATTGCCTGCAAGGCACTTGAAGAACTCGTGTTAGCTGAAGATGCAGTTCAGGCAGCTTTGGAAGAATACGTATTCGTCAAGATCGATACAGATGAATATGCCGATGTTGCAACTGAATATCAGGTAGTTGGCATGCCCACATTACTTGTCCTAAATGCCAATGGGGATGAACTGTATCGTTCAGTCGGTCAAGTTCAGGCAACCGACCTGGCAGAAAAACTTACCCAATTAGCTGCCGAATAATTCTTCTATTATTGGGCATTCAGGCACATCGCCTTTACCGCAACGCTCAACCATTGCTTCCAATACAGTTTCCATTTTTTGCAGCGCTGAGATTTTCTGCTTCACGTCCTGAGCATGAGAAGCTGTTATTTCGCGCACTTCTTTGCACGTGTAGTCGCCAGCGTCCACCAGGCTGAGCAGACTCTCTATCTCTTTTAGAGAAAAACCTAGCCCCCTGCAGCGATGTATAAAGCTAAGCCTCTTAACATCATCTTGATCGTAAATTCGCCTCCCCGATTCCGTGCGCGCAGGGTTCGGCAAGATGCCCTGCTTTTCATAGAATCGGATGGTTTCAATATTCACGTCTGACTGACGCGCTAACTCTCCAATCGGCAAAGATTTAGTCATTTTGCACCAATTTATCTTGAACCTGTAGTTACTACAGAATACATAATCTAGTGTGTATATCCAGAGAATCCCACTGTCACTGGCTTAATTGTCAGTTCCACACATGAATGAATTGATACTCAACTCAACCCTCTCCTGTCCACGCTGTGGCCATCAAAGCGTAGAGCAAATGCCTACTGACGCTTGCCTGTTTTTCTATAAATGCTCGAACTGCACAGCTTTGCTCAGGCCACAAGAGGGAGATTGTTGCGTATTTTGTTCGTATGGGAGTGTGCCTTGTCCACCAATTCAGCATGGAAACTGTTGTCAGCATGCTCCTAACTAGATGGAGGTATGAATATGTCTCTTGAATTAGTTAATCAGGGACGCCTTACCCGACCGGGACCAATTGGCCGGTTGTTTCGACTTACATTAGGAATAGCCTGCCTTTACGGTCTATGGGAACTAATTGCGGTAGCGCCATTTTTCATCGAACGACCAATTGAACTGCTACCCAACTTGTCATTCATGATTTTCGTTGTTCTGTGTATCTTCAACTATGTCGTAAACATTGGGTTTTCCAAAGATTGGAGCAACTACCCACTAGTAGTTTCAATCTTAATTATGGGTGCCGTTGCAGGAATCGGGTTCATTATTAATGGGAATGCAAGTTCAACTTTCTTAGGAATCCTGATTATTTTGTGGATGACCTATTTTTATGCACATCTAGGTATCTCATTTGTCTTAGCTGCTTTGCTTGCTACTCCTGGATGTGAAATGAGATCAATTCCTGAGCTATTCGGGAAGCTCACGAACAGATCGATCAAGGAACATCACTGTCCCTCAAGTATCATTTCAGCGATTGACAAGTGGGAGAATAGCCGCAAAGAGCTATAAGCGATTGTTTATTCGCGAACCCAAAACTTATCCTGCTTGGCTCATCTGCATAGTGTTGCGCAATTTTTTGACATCGGTCAAAGCTATAGGAATCAATTGCGCTATGGTATAAAGTGCGTGATAGGTTGTTTTAGACCCTATTTTGAACATATGTCTCTCAAAGCTCACAGAAACAGACCCATTTATGGCACAGCACTGGCTCTACTGGCGGTGTCACTATTGGCTGTCTCGAATTTCGCCCATATCCATGTGCGGTATTGCATGGATGGCAATGAGCCTTCTGTGTCTATCCATATTGAGACTGCAGAGATTCATGCCGAGGAACATATTGAGCAACCTGACAATGTTGATGTAGAAACTGAACTCTCCTTGGATACGCTACTATCCAAGTTGTTCGATAGCATCGGAGATCACGCACCTACAAACCTATATAGTTTACATATTCCTTCCGGATTTCAGCTCGAGGCTTCACCCCAGGCTTCATCCGACCCGCCAATCACCGAGACTTTTTTCCTACCTCCGCTACGCGCACCTCCTGCACGCGTTTAATTTTCGATAAGACAAAGCCAATTCAGCGAACAATGCTGGGTTGAAGTCTGTTATGGACAATTGCAGGAGACAATCTTATGAACACGAAGTGTTCGATGATTGTGTTTATGGTTGCGATCTTCTCTTCGCCAACCATGGCACAAGAATCTCTCACCGGAACGCTTTCACTTCGGGATGCTATGGAAGCAACGCTCGCCAGGCATCCGAGGCTGCGAAGTTTTCCTTTGCGCGCTGAGTCTCTCGCGGGTGAGCGAGACTTGGCGAATTTGAGGCCAGCCTACCAAGTACAAGCCTCTCTTGAGGATGCATTAGGGACCGGGGACGTGCGTGACTTCACGGGCGCAGAGGCCACTATTCAGCTTTCCAACATTGTTGAATTTGGCGGTAAACGCCCCGCTCGAGTGGGAGTAGTTAATCGCCGTCTCGATATGCTGGATGCCGAACAGCGTGTAGTTGAACTGGATCTATTGGTCGAAGTTGTACGGCGCTATATCCAAGTGGCAACGGCACAAGCAACACTTTCACTACAAACACAGGCTACAGCGCTGGCAGAAAATACAATTCTCCTGCTCCAGCCGTTGGTTGCAGCTGGTCAATCTCCACAACTTGAAATAGATAGGGCAACTGCGGCGTTGCGTCGTGCCGAAATAGCTGAGCAATCCGCAGAGGCAATGCTAGAAAGTGCGAGGATTCGCCTCTCCAATATGTGGTCAATAAATTCACCACAATTTGAAAGTGTTGATGCTGATCTATTAGCAGTTGGTGCGGCCATATCGATTGAACCACTTCTGACCACACTCGAGTCCAATCCGGATATTGAGCTATTTGCAGCCGAGAGTCGACTGAGGGCAGCCGAAGTTGTGCTGGCTGAATCACGTCGCCGCGCTAGCGTGCAATGGACTGTTGGTATTAGACACCTGAAACAACTTGATGATACCGGCCTCACCTTTGGGGTAAGTATCCCGCTTCTTAATGAATCCCGCGCAAGCGGTTCTATCAGAGCCGCGCAAGCAAACACCCAAGAGGTCGAGGCGAGGCGCCTGACGGCACTTAACGCCATCGAAGGTGAAATCCGATCACTAAACAGCCAACTGGAGCAAAATATTGCCGCTGTTGACTCACTTGCTCAAGAAGTCATTCCAACCCTTGAGAGTGTACAACAGCAAATTCAGTCTGCGTATGCTGCAGGCAACTACAGTTATCTGGACCTGATAAGTGTTCAACAAGAATATCTCGATGCGCAACTAGCACTGATTAATAGCGCGAGCGGTGTGCACACGTTACGGGCAGAAATTGAGAGGCTCAGTGGGCAACCCCTTACTGGACCTCAATGAGGACAGATCAATGAAAATGACCACAAGCAAATGTCACAAAGCCCCTTGGAATCTGCTGTTGATTGCTTGGGCGCTATTAACCATGCCCATTTTCGCTGCGGAAGAGCGAGATGGTGAAGAGGAAACAGTCACAATTTCAAATGAACTAGCTACCGAGCTAGGCATAGAAACTGAATTGGCCGGTCCGGGCATCATAAATCTCGATATTTTACTTTATGGAAGAACGATGCCGGACCCACAAGGTGTAAGCCATGTCTTCGCACGCTATCCCGGGATGATTGTTTCTATGCAACCAACACTGGGTGATTCCGTCGACGCCGGTGAAGTTTTGGCTGTGATCGAAGCGAATAGCAGTCTTCAAAACTACCAAGTCCTTTCACCTCTAACTGGCATTGTAGTTGAAAAACATGCCAATCCTGGCGAGCTGGCAACTTCTCAATCGCTATTAACGATTGCTAACTACAACAGCATCTGGGTGGATCTCACGGTCTTTCCGGGCGATTCACAACAAATCAGACCAGGATTGCCTGTGACAATTAGCATGGAGAATCTCACTGCCGAGAGCACCATTCGATATATAAATCCTAGCCAAGGCGAATCCCCCACTGTTATAGCCAGAGTGCCACTCGAAAACGCAAATTCGATTTGGACTCCAGGGCTTCTCGTAGAAGGTTATGTCCATATCGAATCATCAGAAGTTTCTGTTGCTGTCAAAAATAGTGCATTACAGACGTACGAAAACAACCAGGTTGTATTCGTTCTCGAAGGTGAAACTTACGAGCCTAGAATCGTCACTATCGGTAGGTCAGATCCATTCTCAACTGAAATCCTGATGGGGTTAGAACCTGGAGAGCGCTACGTAGTTTCTAACAGCTACATCCTCAAGGCTGATCTCGAGAAAGAAGGCACCGAGCATGAACATTAGGAGGCAACGTCATGCTTGAAAGAATAATTAAACAAATGATCAAGAGCCGTCTGATCGTGATGATGGCGGTTCTATCAATATGCGCTTTGGGAATATGGAATTTTCAAAACTTACCTATTGATGCCGTGCCCGACATCACTAATGTGCAGGTACAAATTAACACAGAGGCGCCAGGTTACTCGCCGCTCGAATCTGAACAGCGTATAACCTTCCCAATTGAAACGGCATTGGCCGGGCTTCCACAACTAGCCTATACCCGCTCACTTTCCGCTTATGGTCTATCCCAAGTCACAGTTGTATTTGAAGATGGGACTGACATTTACTTTGCCCGCAACCTCATTAACTCACGCTTAGGCCCAATCAAGAGTCAACTGCCGCCGGGTTTAGAGCCGGAAATGGGTCCGATCTCATCGGGTTTGGGCGAAATATTCATGTACACCGTGCGAGCAGATGAAGGCGCGTTGCAGCCCAATGGCAAACCTTATGACCTATTTGCACTTCGGGAACTTCAGGATTGGGTTGTAAAGCGGCAACTGATACTGGTGGATGGCGTCACCGAAGTGAATACCAGCGGAGGATTTGAAAAACAATATCATGTAACACCAGATCCCGCGAAGATGTTGCGCTGGGGAATTACACTTCCTGCACTCACTTCTGCCTTGTGGGACAACAATATCAATCAGGGAGCAGGCTACATTGAACGCAATGGCCAACAACTCATGGTGCGCTCCCCGGGACAATTGACTTCCATTGAAGATATAGAACAGGTAAGCATTGAGTCCCGCAGCAGTATTCCTGTCACAATCAAGGACGTCGCCGAGGTTTCTATTGGTAGAGACTTACGGACTGGAGCAGGTACCCGCTCTGGCCAGGAAGCAGTAATCGGAACCGCCTTTATGTTACTGGGCGAAAACTCGCGAACAGTTGCCAGAGCAGTAGCCACCAAACTGGATGAAATTAATGCCTCACTACCGGATGGTGTTGTTGCAGAGCCGCTCTATGACAGAACCACACTGGTAGAAAATACCATTGGCACTGTTCAGGAGAACCTCGTTATCGGTTCGCTGTTGGTCATTGTTATCTTGTTCGGCCTATTAGGGAACATACGCGCAGCACTAATCACGGCTCTCGTTATTCCCATCAGTATGCTCGCCACTATCTCAGGCATGGTTCAAGCTGGTGTCTCTGCAAATTTGATGAGTCTCGGTGCGCTAGATTTTGGTCTCATCGTAGATGGTGCAGTCATCATAGTTGAGAACTCCATTCGGAGGCTCGGCCTTGCGACAGCCGGAAATACCGTATTGACTCTGAACCGACGACTACAAGTTGTTTACGAAGCTACCAATGAGGTTATTAGACCCAGCTTGTTTGGAGTGGCAATTATTACTCTGGTGTACATACCGATTTTTTCTCTCACCGGAGTCGAAGGCAAAATGTTTCACCCCATGGCGCTTACTGTAATTATGGCTCTGTTATCTGCCATGATTCTCTCACTGACATTCGTTCCCGCAGCTGTTGCCCTATTCGTTACTGGCAAAATATCAGAGGCAAGAAATCCGATCATGCGTGGGGCCGAGTGGATATATGAACCTGTACTGCGTGCCTCGCTGAGATTTCGCTGGGCAGTCGTGACTATTGCGCTTTCATTGGTCGGTAGTGCTGGTTGGTTGGCCAGCACATTGGGTTCAGAATTTATCCCACAATTAGATGAAGGAGATGTAACCGTGCAGGCTCTGCGCCCGCCCGGAACAAGCCTGCAACAATCTATCGAGATGCAGGACGTATTAGAGCGTCGCCTTCTAGGATTTCCAGAAGTTCAAGACGTTTTCTCCAGAATAGGAACACCGGAGATAGCATCTGACCCCATGCCGCCTAGCATTTCTGACACTTTTGTCATTCTCAAAGACCGGAGCGAGTGGCCAGATCCGCAGCGCCTGAAAAGTGACTTGTTGGAAGAATGGGAAACAACTCTGGAAGAACTGCCAGGACAAATCTACGAAGTTACGCAACCAATCGAGATGCGCTTCAATGAGCTGATCTCAGGTGTACGGTCTGATTTAGGCATTATGGTTTTTGGCGAGGACCTCAATCAGCTCAGCACGACCGCACAAGAGATTCTTGAGATTGTTGAGTCAATCGATGGGGCTTCTGACGCGAGAATCGAACAAACTGATGGGCTACCAATGTTAACTTTCAATCCTAAACGAGAAGTCCTGTCTCGTTACGGGTTAAGTGTAAGGGATACTCAACACCTAATCGGAACAGCAATTGGTGGTGAGTCCGTAGGACAAATCTATGAAGGCGATCGACGCTTTCCACTCGTGGTTCGATTGCCAGAGAACATGCGCGGAGACCTAGATAGAATAGGAAGGCTACCGATTCCTGTTCCTGAATCTGCAAACGAAGCAGGCTATGTGCTTCTTTCAGAAGTCGTTGAGCCTGAATTAATCTCTTCACCGAACCGAATCAGTCGCGAGAATGGGCAGCGCCGCGTGGTTGTTAGCTCTAATGTAAGAGATCGTGACTTGGGATCATTCGTGGAAGAAGTACAAGCAGCGATTGATGACCAAGTCGATTTACCGATCGGTTACTACCTCGATTATGGGGGCACGTTTGAGCAGTTGGAATCCGCGAGTCAGAGACTATTGGTTGTTGTACCTGCCACTCTCGTATTGATCTTTGGTCTACTACTCATCGTTCTTGGCTCTATCCGAGACTCCCTGATTATCTTTACCGGCGTACCTCTATCTCTAACAGGGGGAGTATTGGCACTCTGGATACGCGGTATGCCTTTGTCAATTACAGCGGGAGTTGGGTTCATCGCGTTGTCTGGAATCGCAGTGTTAAACGGCCTGGTTATGTTGACCTTTATCAAAGCGCTCTGGAAGGATAACGGGGAGTTGGTCCCTGCTATCATCGAGGGTGCTCTGATCCGTTTGCGTCCGGTGCTAATGACCGCTTTGGTTGCAAGTTTGGGCTTTGTGCCCATGGCACTGAATACCGGCATAGGGGCAGAAGTACAAAGGCCGCTTGCAACCGTGATAATCGGTGGTGTTATTTCAGACACTTTGCTGACGCTTGTTTTGCTTCCAGCACTTTATTTAATCGTCAATAAAAATCATGTGTTAAAAGGCAATTAGGTCACTTATGCACGATCACACTCACCACAATAGCCAGAGCAGTAATAGAATAGGTTGGGCCTTTGTTCTCAATGTTTCTTTTACTCTAATCGAAATTGTTGGCGGCATTCTTACTAACAGCACTGCCATCATGGCCGATGCCGTTCATGACCTGGGGGACAGTCTCTCCATAGGCTCTGCTTGGGTGCTGAGTCGAATGGCACAAAAAGGAGCAGATAGTTCATTTACCTACGGATACAAACGTTTTTCATTGCTCGGCGCATTAATCAATGGTCTGGTCCTAATAGCTGGCTCAGCATGGGTGCTGGCACAGGCAATTCCTCGGCTTTCTGACCCTGTCATGCCTGAGGTTGAAGGCATGTTGATGCTCGCAATTCTAGGCGTCTGTGTAAACGGGTTTGCCGCATGGAAACTTAGCGCAGGAGAAACACTGAATGAGAGAGTATTGAACTGGCACTTGCTTGAGGATGTGCTCGGGTGGGTTGCGGTACTGATTGTTTCAATCACATTGATGTTTGTTGAATTGCCCATGCTAGACGCTTTACTGGCAGTGGGATTCACTCTCTATGTGTTGGTCAATGTTGCAAGCAATACGATCCTTGCAATCAAGTTGTTTCTCCAGGCAACGCCCGAAAAAGGACTGATTGAGCGCGTACGAAAAGAACTTATGGCCATTGAGGATGTAGTATCGATCCACCATGAGCATGCATGGTCACTGGATGGAGATTCTTCTGTTTACACGGCTCATTTGGTGCTGAGCGGCCTTCCATCAGTGGCTGAACAACTAAAATTGAAAAACGAAATTGCCCGCACACTAGAATCCTTTAAATTCGCACATACAACAATCGAATTTGAATTCCCTGAAGAAAAATGTCGGGATGACTAAAAATAGTTCACGCAACCATCAAAAACATCATTAGACATCTTGAAACTAAGCTAGAAAAAATCCTCAATTACTCAACCTTCTCCAAGCTATAACTATACTGGTAATTGAAAAAGCCAAGCCACAAATGCTCAGTAAGATCACCACAATATCCCAAAGTGGCCTTTTGTTTATGAGCAACTGAAAATCGAGGCTATGGAGGCCATTGTAAATCCAACGTTCAATTCGATTTGCACTAGTAACTCTATTGACGATTTCCCCTGTCACTAAATCAATGTGATACCAGGTTTCTTCCTGGTCATTAAATTTCGCTCGATAAACCGGCAATGGTCGATAGCGATTGTGCCGTGAGTAATAGTAGTCATCGTATTCACGAATCATCTCCAAATCTTCCAATCTGTGGTCAGGGAGAAGGGAGGGAATCGCACCGGTGAGCGTGGCCAATAAAGTGAGAGATTGGTCCCGATCTTTTTCCCCATTGAACCTTACTGATCTATTAACATCAGAGCGCAAGACTACGAGATAAGGCTCGCCAGCGATGCTGTGCCAGCGAACTTCTTTCACTCCTGCAGCCCCTGACAGGTCCCGCGCGTCATGCAGGGCATTCACTGCTACTGCATCCCTATTTTGGTAACGAGCAATTTGCAATGACTGTGGTATAGAAGACTCAAATACCCCCCAGGGTCCCATCGACATGAGACCACTGAATATAAAGGTCGAGACAAAAACCACTGAGAGCAGCCCCATAATATGATGCCATTTCATCATGCCGGAATATGGGCTGAAGTATTTTCCTTTGTAGGGCTTGCTAATTCTCAAACGCATGATGCCAATCACAGCGCCAGTTAATACGGAGAAGATGCCGATTAAGGAAAGGTAGACGATGACATCTATCCAGAGATTTGTGTTCTTGCGCAACTGAGCGGGATAGATCCAATGAATTGTCGATCCTACCCAGTTCCACAACATTTCAGTCCTATTCGTATCGCGGACTATCTGACCGGACTTGTCAGACACATAGAGAACCGTCCCCGCTGGATCGTTGAGTTTAACCCTGTGTAAAGGTCGGCTGGCATTAAGCCCGGAAGACAGCGTCCATTGGTCGTAGTCTCGAATTCCGTCATGTTGCAATTTTAGTCCTGATTGATAAAAACCACTTTGTTGAGCAGCAGTCAATGCCTGAGCTTCAGACAAGCCCTTCAAAATCGAGCCATCATCAGCAAATACTGTTGTGGGCCCTTCAGAGTTAGACTGTATCTGGTATGCAGGACGACCCAAAATTGTCGTTAGCTTCAGTCCAGCAAAATTGTCAGTGCGTTCTGCAATTGCCGAGACTTGACTGGGAGCTATTCGTATTTCATCGAAGTCTATTGACAGAAGATTGGTGAGTCGCTCCTCTTCCGTCAATTCTGGGTATTCCACATACATCATGACGATGCCGCTGGCGAACCAGAGGGCAAAGAGAAGGCACATACCGATGCCGAGCCATCGATGTACGAAAAACAATACAGGTTTTAGTTTCACTGCAGCTCGTAGAATCCGGAAACGTTCAGAGTAATCAGGATGTCGCTGTTAGATTGATTATCGAAGTACCAGCCATGAATTCCATCAAACGGGGCCACCATATATCCTGAGCCTGAATCTGTCCGATGAATTTTGTAAAACATAACATCACCCGGCGCGTCTGACGTTCTTATTGTATGGCCGTGGAATTCAATTAGCAGGTCATCAGGCGAATCTAAGTTAGCGGCGCTCCAGTTATAGGAAACAGCATTACCCAATTTCATCCCCAGCTTGTACTCCAGATCAGCACCAGCAAATAGGGGAATTTCGATCGTATCTGAGCGCTGAGTTAGCTCTTGCTGGAAGAAAACGTTCTCCTCGAGTGGTACTTCGATCCATTCCACTTCTTCGCTCGAACAAGCGCTTAATAGAACCAAGCAACACGATAGAACTAGTCTATTTTCCCAAAATTGAGATGAATTATTCGATGTAGTCATAATTGTTGATCCGGGTAGCACATTGGACGAATAACTGGACATGCAGACTATCAGAGATGCAGAGGATTTGGTCAAAATTACACCCTCAAGAATGTTAAATAACCGTTAAAAACGCTAACAAATCTGTCCTTCTGTAGCTATAATTACTACTATTGCGACGCCTAAAATTGGTCCGTATTCACAGAGCCCCGTTCATCTTTATTTGCTCAATTGGAGAGAAATTCATGCCCTTTCGGAATTCAACTGTCGCCTTTTATTATACAAAGAAGATTTCACGCTTGGCAATGAGCACTGCCATTGTGGCTTTCGCCCAGAGTTCTAAGGCTCAGCAGTCTGTAGAAGAGATTGTGGTGACAGGACAGGGCGGTGTCGGTGCTATAAGACTCGATGCTGAAAATGGTGCAGGTAGCCGCTTGGGACTTTCAAGTTTTGATTTGCCAGCCAGCGTGGACATCATTAGCCGTGACGAAATCGCCACCAAAGGTGACTATGGCGCGCTAGAGGCTGTGACCCGAACAACAGGCATTTCATCCAGCGCCAGTCCCGGCAATGGAGGCACATCCATCTCTTCCCGTGGATTTAATGGCCATGGCTCAACCGTGTATACCTATGATGGAACTCGCCTCTATATCGTTGCGGGCACTGTCACATTCCCAGCGGACACCTGGACACTTGACCGGGTGGAGGTCTTACGTGGGGCTGGCTCGGTTATCAACGGAATCGGAGCACTAGGTTCAACGATCAATTTCGTGCCGAAGAAACCCGAGTTCGGAGATAGCGAATTTTCAGGCAACGTGGCAGCAGGCAGTTTCGGTATGCGCCGAATTGCACTGGGCGGTGGCGCCGAGATTTCAGATGAGTGGGCTTTTCGACTGGATGGGTCACATCAGAAAGAAGATGGATTTGTGGATCGTGCAGACGAGCAAAGAGATGTCTGGGCAGGCTCATTGCTATATCAACCAAATGAAGATTTTAGTGTGCGCTTCAGTCTGGATTATGCAGATATAGATGCTGCGCCTTACTGGGGAACTCCTCTTATCAATGGTGGAGCCAGCCGTTCTCATCGAGAAAACAATTACAATTTTGGAGACGGGAAAGTAGAGTATGAAGACACTTGGTCGCGGGTGCATATTGAATGGAATCTCGCAGCGAACGTGACATTTCGCAGTGACACCTATCTGCTCGACGCTCGGCGTGAATGGCAAAACCTGGAAGAATATTCCTACGATGCCTCCTCAAACCAAATCAATCGAGCATTCTATCTCGGCATAATCCATGATGAAGAACAAGTCGGTTCGCGATTCGACTTTCTGATTGAATCTGAATTAGGGGGGTTGGACAACGCCATCAGTATCGGCGCTGAGGTCAATGACATCGAACTAAATTACCTCAACAATTTTTCAACAGGCGGATTTGGTGTTGGCGACAGTGTGCCAGTATTCGGGTTCGACCCCGGATCACTGCCGCAAGCCATGATTCCTACGATACTCGATTACCAAACGGACACGCGGCAATTTGCTCTCTTTGTAGATGACACCTTGCAAATCAATGATGAATTCAGCCTTGTGCTGGGTGCCCGATACGATGACATTGATTTTGACCGATTTGATCTGGCAATCGGCGGAAATCCAGCGTCCGCTTTCGCGACAGGTTTTTCCGAATTTACCTGGCGTGCCGGATTGGTCTACCAACCCAATGAATCTCTCAGCCTGTATGCACAGGCCAGCACAGCCGCTGATCCTGTCACATCGCCGATTTCCATCAGCGCGGGGAATGCTAACTTCGACTTATCCACTGGGCGCCAATATGAGATCGGCATTAAGCAGCAGTTTCTAGATGGCAGAGCTGAATACACCCTGGCGTACTTCGACATCGAAAAAGAAGACATCCTTACGCGTCGACCCGCTTCGGCAATCACTGAGCAGATAGGTCAGCAAAGTTCGGATGGCCTCGAATTTACTATCCGGCTTAATCCCAGTGAAAACCTGAGTGTTGATTTCAACACCGCAATCATTGATGCCAAATTCGACGAGTTTTATTCAGGTGGAGTATCTCTCGCAGGAAACGCACCACGAAATGTACCTGAACAAACAGCCAACCTTTGGCTTAACTGGGCGGTCATGCCAAATGTGCAGATTGGTGGTGGGTTTCGCTATGTGGACTCTAGATTCGCCAATGACGGCAACTCTGAAGTGCTGCCGGAGTATACGGTGTTTGATGCGAGCGTAAACTGGTTTGTCAGCGATGATGTCACTGTCACCCTAAGAGGAAGAAACCTTTCTGACGAGGATGATTACGTCCTGGCTCCCTATGTGCCAAATCAATGGATATTTGGAGACCCTAGATCCTACGAGTTGAGCGTTAGATTCAGTCTTTGATTCAGCTCATTACGAACCTGGTCGATGATGTCTATATTTGATTGGCTGATGGAAGGAGTGAGTGAAGATGGACTTGCAGGCATTTGTTCTGGTTTTTGCGACGGTATTTATCGCTGAGCTAGGAGACAAAACACAAATTGCCACCCTGCTCTTTGCAACTGACAAGGAAACAGGAAAAATTCTGATTTTTTTAGCGGCCTCTGCTGCCTTGATTGTAGCTTCCGCAATCGGAGTGTTGGCAGGGAGTTTTGTGTCTGAATACATCAACGAGCGCTATTTGCAGCTGGTGGCAGGGTTTGGATTTGTTGCGATTGGCTCATATACGATTTTTAGCTCTTGGCACTGATCCATTCCTCTAAAAATCTCTGCTGACATTTAGTTTTAGTAGTACCAGTAGTAGTACTGCCATGCGTTCAGACTCACTTTGTACTTTAATTTCAAGGCGTTAGTTCACCAATTCAAATCCCCCCGCCTCCACCAAACTCTTTTTTAAATACCTTTTATTTACAGCGTATTACGCTCAATTCTGCTATAATATCCCAGTCAAATTAGATAGTTTTCTAGATAGAATAGTTGCCAATGTTTGCGCTGTTGAACTTAGCTATAAAGCAGAAGATATTTTTCTTTGCTGGAAAGATGGCAGCACTCAAAGGATTCCACATTACGGAAACAA
>JAYPEI010000004.1:143581-197328 GCA_038125665.1 Enterobacteriaceae bacterium | reverse complement strand
TTTAAAGAACTTTCTCACCAGGTAGACGCCTGGGAGAGCGCGCATTATACGCGCCTGAGAGTTACAAGCAAGGGTAAATTTTGCATTTTCTTAATTTCTTTTTTCTGGACCAATCAGCTGACTCGGAAGGTTCCAGCGACGCACTGAAATACTATAATGAAAGAGAACCCGATAACTCAACAAAAGCAACACTAGAACGGCATATAAAACGGCATCAGCAATGCTTGAGCGCACTATCCAAATCACATGCAAAACTGCCAAGATGTTTACAACATAAACCGTACGATGAAGTTGCTTCCATCGACGAGCAAGACGCCTCCTCATGTTGTTGGTAGATGTGACTCCTAATAAGATAAGGAGTAATAGAGCAATAAAGCCGAGAGAAATATAGGGCCTCTCAGCGACTTCGATAGCTAACTGCGCAAAATCTAGACCCAGTATGAAAACCAAAAAGACAAAAAAATGGAATAAGACATAAAAAAGGGCAAAAAGACCACTCATTCTGCGCAAACTCCAAAGAGCTGGCATGTTCAGCACATAACGCAGAGGGGTTATGGCCAAGGCAAGGATGAGCAGTCGTATAGCCCACTCACCAGTTTCAAGAGCTAAGGTTTTTGCCGGATCTGGTCCCAACAAACTTAAATCGCCCTGCCATGCTCGCCAAAAGACGATAGCCAGCTGAAGTGCAGGCATTGCAGCGAGCAGAAAAAATAAAGGTTTCAAGAATGTTTTCATTTGCGAGTCCCTTTCACTTCCCAGTCAACCATGTACCTTGTCGACTACTTGCTTAGCTGATTAGCTTTTGCGTGAACTAGTTTAATGAGTTCTCCTTTACGAAATACCCATCAAAAAATAACCGAAATTCTTCGATTTTCCAAGCAATATGAAAGCACCAAAAGAAGTTGAGATCTATGAAATCTTTAGTAGTTTTTTCGCAAATCCATTCCGGCGTAGAGACCATCCACTTCATCGGCATAACCGTTAAATGGTAGCGTTGGAATAGTTCGTGCAGCAAATAACGGTGAGGGCAGCCTACGTTCACGGGCTTGGCTCCAGCGCGGGTGAGAAACAGTAGGGTTCACATTAGCGTAGAAACCGTATTCACTGGGCTGCAAATCACGCCAAGTATTATTAGGCATGCTTTTAGTAAAGCGAATACTAACGATAGATTTAATGCCTTTGAAGCCATATTTCCAAGGAACTACTAGACGTAAGGGTGCACCATTTTGCGCAGGTAAAACGTCGTCATATAAACCAACAGCGAGCATTGCTAGAGGATGCATTGCCTCATCCATCCGTAAGCCTTCACGATATGGCCAGTCAATTGTTGAAAATCTAGAACGCTGCCCAGGCATAATATCCGGTGCTTCAAGGGTCAAAAACTCAACATAACGAGCATCGCCGGTAGGCTCAAGTCTCTTCAATACCTCACCAAGAGAGACACCTATCCAAGGAATCACCATGGACCAGGCCTCAACACAGCGGTGTCGGTAGATTCTTTCTTCTAAGTCAACTGGAGCAAGTAGATCTTCTAGAGCATAGTCACCAGGCTTATTAGTCTCTCCAGAAACTTTCACCATCCATGGGTCGACTTTAAAGTCTCGTGCCCTTGTCGACGGGTCGGACTTATCCATCCCAAACTCATAAAAATTATTATAACTTGTGACATCACTGAATGGCGTTAGAGATTCCGTGGTTGTAAAAGGGCCGCTATCTGGGACAGGTCTTCGGAGTGCTACCTTTTCTACTAAGAAGGCAGGCTTGGCTGCGAGATTTAGGTCTTGAGGTGCACGAGCTATGAGAGCATCCCCTTGAGCGGCACTTTGAGCATTAACCTTTTGAGCTGATATTGATGTCCCAGTAAGGAAAGACGCAGAAATCAAACTCGTGGTAGTGAGGCCACCACTGGCAAGAACGCCTGTACCTTGTAGAAAACTACGACGTGATCTGTATACACTTTCAGGGGTTATTTCTGAAGAGAGAACATCTCGACAATTTTTTATTTTAATCAGCATATTGTTTATCTCCGACTGAATTCCATTTCAACAAGTGAGCAAATATGATCAAGGCGACTTACGCTTTCTGAAAAGTGTCATCGTAGGCCCTGAAGATGCATAAATAATAGCCATTAACCATAGCACAATTGGTGGATCCCAAGAAATGATGACAAAAATCAAAATCAAAGCAAGTATTGCAACGAAAGGAACCCTACTTCGATCGAGATCTTTAAAACTATAGTACGGAACATTAACCACCATCAAAATACCTGCAAAAAGAGTGATAATTCCGGCGAGCGTTCCTATGAGCGCATTGGATTCAACTTGATATTCATGAAAAGTCCAGACCATGAAAGTGACTAGACCAGCAGCTGCAGGACTTGCTAACCCTACAAAGAAACGCTTATCTACTGTGCCTAGTTGCACATTGAAACGAGCTAGACGAAGGGCTGCACATGCTAGGTAGAAGAAACTAATTGTCCATCCCAACTTACCCAGGTGAGATAAAGACCAGTTAAAACACAATAAAGCTGGAGCTGCGCCAAAGGCAACCAGATCCGACAGAGAATCATATTGGGCTCCGAAAGCACTTTGAGTATTTGTCATCCGAGCAACTCGCCCATCAAGCCCATCAAGAAACATGGAAACGATGAGAGCAATACACCCTTTTGTGAAGTCGCCATTCATGCCTGCAATAATGGCGTAAAAGCCTGCAAACATCGCCCCAGTAGTAAGCAAGTTTGGTAGCAGATAAATACCACGTTGACGAATACTCTGCCCTCCTTCAGCGATCACTTCTTCTTCGTGATCATCAATGAATGTAAGGGCTTCGTCTACGATAGAGATATTCTCTGTTTCCCCTATCGTTGCTTTACTCACAGTTTCCTCAGAATGATCATTACTGGAACCTGAAAGACTATTTTGAAAATTATCCATCACTAATGAGTATCCTTTTATAAGCTAGTAGCTTTTTGTAATACTTCCCCAACAGTAAATTCTTCACCTTTAGGCTCAGAGCTGTCTCGTTGTCTTGCTTCTTACTCCTATCTTCATTTTCATTCCTCATTGAGGTATCGGAGTGATGCTCATCGGTCATCTACGTTCTTACTGTTTTTAAAATTACTGTTCTGCATTTGCTCCCAAAATGCTTTAATGAGTGGATTATTCAACTTTCTACGCAATGCACATACCCCAATAGCATAGGGTTGCATATCGTGGCTCACTGCAAGTGTAGATATATTTTGCGCTAAAGGACTATTTTCAACCACCAGTTTTGGCACTAAACCCACGCCAAAACCAAGACTTACCATACTAACTATTGCTTCATTACCGGCAACTTGTGCATAAATGCTTGGGCTTCTTCGCATACGCCGCCACCAGTTCTCCACTTGCTGCCTAGCGACACCTTGCTCTGAAAGAATCATAGGTACTTTATCCCAGTCTCCATTCATCCAGTCATACTGAGACCAGTGCCTACCTTGCAAACAGTAATCTTGGGCCACGATAAACACCAAAGGTGTTTTCCCGATGGTATGGGTTTGCACTTCTTGAGGAATTTGATCTGGCAGAGCTGCAATTCCAACATCTTCTTTTTCACCTCGGATTCTCTCAAGAGTTTTTGCAGGATCACCAGTATGCAATTTCAGTTCAATGGCAGGATAACTGGTACGAAAGCGTGAAAGCAACTCATACAAAAACGAATAGCTAGCTGTGACAGAGCAATATAAAGAAATTTCTCCGCGTAATAAATCTTCTCCAGATTGCAATTCTTCTTTGAGTTTAAGCCACTGGTCCATAACTCCAGAAGCATAAGTACGAAAGGCTTTTCCAGCAGGTGTTATCTCAACACTTCGGTTGTTTCGTTCGAAGAGTTTATGGCCCAAATCCTCTTCGAGTCGCTGAATCACTCGAGACAAACTAGATGGCGATACATGACAGGCTAGAGAAGTGCGTGCATAACTCAACGTTTTTGCCAAGTGTAGAAAAAGTTGAAGTTCCTTATTTTTCATAGGCGAAGAAGAATCCACCGGTCTAGAGACAACTCTGATAATAAAGGGTAAATTAGAAATACTATAACATTGATTGCAAAAAATGGCATATCAGGTTGCAATTTTTTCATTTTACGCAATGTGAGACAAGATTTAACATATTGTCGTTTTGATCCGAAAAGAAAAAGATTATTTTCTTTTAATTCCCAGGAGAATTCCGCATGAACTATTTCAACACCCTCCCCCTGCGCCTACAGCTAGAGGAGCTAAGCAAGTGCCGTTTCATGGATAAGTCCGAATTTGCTAATGGTTGTGACTATCTGAAAGGTAAAAAAGTAGTCATTCTGGGCTGTGGTGCCCAAGGTCTTAATCAAGGCCTTAACATGCGTGATTCAGGATTAGACATTTCTTATGCTCTTAGAGCTGAGGCTATCGCTGACAAACGTCAATCGTGGCAGAGTGCAAACGATAACGGCTTTAATGTTGGAACTTTTGAAGAACTTATCCCAGGTGCAGACTTGGTACTAAATTTAACTCCTGATAAGCAACACTCTCCTGTCATTAACAAAGTTATGCCGATGATGAAGAAAGGTGCAACGCTCGCATATTCTCACGGCTTCAACATTGTTGAAGAAGGTATGCAGATTCGACCAGATCTGACAGTGATCATGGTGGCCCCAAAATGTCCAGGAACTGAGGTGCGTGAAGAGTACAAACGTGGTTTCGGAGTACCCACATTAATAGCCGTGCATCGTGAGAACGATCCAAATGGCGATGGGCTTGAAATTGCTAAGGCCTATGCCGCAGCAACCGGAGGACATCGTGCAGGGGTGTTGGAATCTTCATTCATTGCTGAGGTGAAATCTGATCTCATGGGTGAACAAACAATCCTTTGCGGTATGTTACAGGCGGGGTCCATCTTGTGCTACGAACTCATGGTCACCAAAGGTATAGAGTCAGCTTTTGCCTCTAAACTGATACAACATGGTTGGGAAACCATTTCAGAAGGCTTGAAGCAAGGCGGTATCACTAACATGATGAATCGCCTAGATAATCCCTCTAAACTACGTGCCTTTGAACTTTCAGAGGAACTAAAAGGGATCTTACGTGGCCTATTTGAAAAACACATGGATGACATCATGTGTGGTGCTTTCTCTAAAGGTATGATGGAAGACTGGGCTAATGACGACGAGAAACTACTAAACTGGCGCGAAGAAACTGGTCGTACCACTTTTGAACTAAGCAGTAAGGAAGGCGCACCTGAAATCACAGAGCAGGACTATTATGATAAAGGTATCTTGATGGTGGCGATGATAAAGGCAGGTGTAGAACTTTGTTTCGAAACCTTAACCGCAGCCGGAGTGATCGATGCATCAGCTTACTACGAATCTCTGCACGAAGTACCACTGATTGCCAACCTGATAGGTCGTAAAAAGCTGTATGAAATGAACAAAGTAATTTCTGATACTGCTGAGTATGGCTGTTATCTTTTTGCAAACGCGGCAGTGCCCATGCTGAAAGATTTTATGAAAGGCGTTGATGTTGATGTTATTGGTATGGGGTTGAATAAGGCTGACAATTCCGTTGATGACCGCGCATTGATCGATACTAATGATGCAATTAGTAGGCATCCTATTGAGCAGATAGGAAATAAACTACGCTTTCACATGACTGACATGAAGAAAGTAGTCTGATACTTAACGAGCAAATAAAAAGCCAGGTTTTTGGCCTGGCTTATCGTTATTTCAGCAGACTGGTTTTATCCAATAGACTGCTTCTTGTCATTGTTAGTCTGTTCACAATTTTATATTTTTTGTTGCTAATAACTATTACCTGATAATAGCAAAAGCAGAATTTTGACGATTAAAGCTTTGAAGTTATCATGTTTAGCTCAGCAACTTTGTTTCCTAAATTTTTTTAGAATACTTTCAAGAAGTTTTTAAAGAATTCTTATGAGGTTAGCTAGAATTTCTTTTACTTCGAAAAACTTGCTAGGGAAAAAAGTTACACCCTTTTACAATATAAGGCACTGACGCCTAAAGGCTCAGCACTTTTTCCCCTCTCGCTATCCCTGAAACTCCAGTCCTAACAACTTCTAGTAAGGTGGTTCCTGCCAAAGCTGAAAGAAACCCATCTAACTTATCAGACGTTCCCGTTAATTGGATGGTGTACATCGTTGGAGTAATGTCAACAACATCACCACGAAAGATATCAGATACTCGCTTAACTTCTGCTCTTTGAGCACCTGTTGCCTTAACTTTTACTAGCATCAACTCACGTTCAATATGAGCTCCTTCGGTGAGATCCACCAACTTAACCACATCTACCAACTTATTGAGATGTTTGATGATTTGTTCAATTTTCCTATCATCACCAGCGGTAGTTATAGTGATCCTAGACAAAGTTGGATCATCTGTTGGTGCTACAGTTAGTGAGTTGATGTTATAGTTTCTCTGGGAAAAAAGACCAACCACTCGTGATAGAGCGCCAGGCTGATTTTCGAGCAATACTGAGATAATCCTTTGCATAAGCTGAGCCTCCCTTAAGTCCTTTCTGTCTTACTTAGGAACATTTCACTCATAGCACCTCCACGAACTGCCATGGGATAGACGTGTTCATTTTGATCGACAATGATATCGACAAAAACAAGCCTATCTTTCATTGCGAACGCTTGTTGAAGTTTGCTTTCAAGTTCACTCTCATGTTCTATGCGTATCCCTACATGTCCATAGGCCTCAGCCAATTTTATGAAATCAGGTAGTGAGTCTGAATAGGTACTGGCTGAATGGCGTCCGCCGTATTGCATATCCTGCCACTGTCTCACCATACCAAGAGCTGAGTTATTAAGGTTGATAATTTTGATTGGAAAACCGGTCTGTGTGCAGGTGGAGAGTTCCTGTATATTCATTTGAATACTACCCTCACCTGTAATGCAAACTACAATATCCTCAGGATAAGCTATTTGTACCCCCATTGCCGCAGGTAAACCGAAGCCCATGGTGCCTAAGCCACCGGAATTAATCCATCGTCTTGGCTTAGCAAAAGGGTAATACTGCGCCGCATACATCTGGTGCTGTCCCACATCTGAGCAAACAAATGCCTTACCTTCAGTAATTTTGTAAACAGCTTCTACCGCATGTTGAGGCTTAATCAACCCATCAGGATTTTTTTCTCTGAACAGACATTTGCGTTCACGCCAATGATTTACACGTTCCCACCAAGCTGACATCGCCTCGGAATCAATACGTGTCGAACTAGCCTCTACTAACTCAAGCATTTCACGCAATACGGGAACCACAGGCCCAACAATGGGCACATGCGCTGTCACAGTCTTGGAGATAGCTGCAGGATCTACATCAACATGTAATATGGTTGCATCTGGGCAGAATTTACTAACATCCGAGTTAGTCACGCGATCATCGAAACGTGCTCCAATGGCAAGAATTACATCGGCCTCATGCATTGCCATATTGGCCTCATAGGTACCATGCATTCCAAGCATGCCCACGAACTGTTCATCATCTCCAGGAAAAGCTCCAAGTCCCATCAGAGTATTAGTAACAGGACAACCGACTAACTTAACGAGTTGAGTGAGGTAATCAGAGCCCTCCCCTTGGATCACACCGCCACCGCTGTAGATGATAGGGCGACGTGCCGCCAGCAAAATCTCTACTGCTTTCTTAATTTGCCCAGAGTGGCCCTTAGCTGGTGGTTGATACGAGCGAATTTTAACTTGATCTGGGTATTCATAGTCGAACTTATAGCCAGGATCGGTGACATCTTTTGGGACGTCTATGACGACTGGTCCGGGACGCCCAGAACTAGCAATAAAAAATGCTTTTCTTACTATTCCTGGAATTTCTTCTGGGTTTTGAACCATGAAACTATGTTTAACAATAGGGCGACTGATACCTATCATGTCAGTTTCTTGAAAGGCATCTGTACCTATTGAGTCACGGGTAACTTGTGCAGAAATCACCACCAAAGGGATTGAGTCCATGTATGCGGTGGCTATTCCTGTGATGGCATTGGTAGCTCCCGGCCCAGAAGTCACTAGTATGACCCCGGGCTTTCCTGTAGCTCGAGCATAACCATCAGCGGCATGAGTTGCCGCTTGTTCGTGTCGAACCAAAATATGCTCTACCTTATCTTGCTGGAAAATTGCATCGTAAATATGTAAAGCCGCACCTCCAGGATAACCCCAGATGAATTGGCAGCCTTCCTCGTGAAGAGCGCGTATCAGCGCCTCACCACCAGAGAGTTTCATGTCTGTATCCTCACTAATTTTAGCCTGTCAACCTGTAACACGGCTTTGGTTCAACCTTGACTAATCCGTATAGTTCTTTGATCCCATGACACCACGTGTGAAGGTGATCTAGTCTTAGAATGCCACTGTAATGAGTATTACCACACACCTATGTTGTAAACTCTGATAGGGTAAAACCCTATTATCTGAACGAACTAACTCACAGTCATGGATAGTAACGATAAGCAAGACGGCTCAGGTAGAGCCTACGACCCAGAGACGTGATTTATCCCTGGAAGATGAGTTAACAGCAACTCGTTGGAGTTGGCAGTTTGCGGTGCCGGACAAACTTCTATGCAACCTGCCACAGAAATCGTTGTCTCGGACATGTCAACGGGTAATCAACAAGCCGCTCGCCTAATCGGAAAGTATTTTAAGAGACAAACCCTGACTTGTCAATGAGTTATGCGACTTAAAGGATGGTCCTCATGGATAGGTAGCAACTTTTTCCGCTTCTTCAAGAATGCGCAAGGTATTAGCACTCCATAGTTTAACTATTTCCTCATCTGTGTAATTTCGCCGAATAAGTTCCTCAGTGACGTTCTTTGTCTCACCAGCATTTTGCCAACCAGTAATACCACCGCCACCACCAAAATCTGAGGAAATCCCTACATGATCAATACCAATTAAATCTACCGCGTAGTCGATATGGTCAACAAAATCAATCACAGTGGATCCGCCCCCTGCTTTTAAATAGCTATCGTAAGCCACCACCTGCAATACTCCACCATTATCTCGAAGGGCTAGCATTTGCTCATCGTCCATATTCCTAGGATGATCATTAATGGCCCTTACTGCAGAATGAGATGCGATGACAGGAGCAGCAGACAGCTGGGTGGCTTGTAGCATGGTCTTGCGAGAAACATGTGAGATGTCCACGACTATGCCCAGACGATTTAGCTCAGGGATAACCTGACGGCCAAATTCACTCAGCCCCCCATGCTCTTCGGGCTGATCTCCTAATCTCTCTTGCGGTTGAGCAGAGTCCCCAATGTCGTTATGCCCATTATGAACAAGGGTCATATAGCGGGCTCCAAGATCTCTGTAATGTTCCAACAGCCCCAGATCTTTACCAATCACAAAACCATTTTCGATGCCAATAAATGCTACAAGCTTACCGGCAGAGTTAAGTTCCCGTGCTTTTGCGGCAGTTGTGGCCAAACCAATCTCATCACTGTTCAGAATGTCAGTCATACGATGTATGGCTGCAAATTTTGCTTCGGCATCTGCTCTTGCTGTAGCGTAGCCAGCTGGTGTCCTATCTGTCTGACCGGTGTACACAATAAAAAAAGCAGCATCAAGCCCACCACTACGCATGTTCTTTAAATTTACCTGTAATTCACCATCATGGGGCTGCACTTCACTGGTGGCATAATTCAATGGAATATCAACATGTGTATCTAAAGTCATTAAAGTTTGATCAAGCTCAACTGCATGTTGGATAGGATCAACAGTTTCACCACATGCCACCAATAAATGCGTAGCCATCGCTGCTAGGATGATTTTTTTAAACGACAACTGCATCGGTTCTCTCCTGTGGTAACTTGCAGAGTTAAAAAATAATCTTCTTTTAAGGTACAACTTTTTCTAGTGTCTCGATTGCCCTCAATGGAAAGAAAGTAAAGATCTTGCATTTTTGACACTATGAAAAAATTTTCAGTCTGGCTTGTTTTTTTCTTTTTCTCGTGTCGCTATAAATTAGTCTGCGACTACACATCCAGAATTATTTGTTTGACTTAAGCTGCACAACTTACCAGCACACCTACCATGGAGCTTCAATGGGTCAAAGCATAGAGCACATAATTAACAGCAAACCGGTAAGCTAGGGCTGTCATCGGCTCAGGATATCCGGGCGTATCAGCATGCTCCCAGGCATCGCCTAAATCCATATTATGATTAATCATAACCATTAACCTACCTCTATCATCATAAATACCTCGCCATTGAGGTAAGACACCATCCCTCTCGAAGGTGATACCGTTATAAAGCGAAGCTAATCCAGGGATCTGTTGTTTCTCGTCAAGATCATACAATACATGAAATATTTCATCTTCAGCTGGAATATCGACGATGGGGCGTTCCGGGAATACTTGTTGCATGACAGTGGTGAAACCAGTCCATTCTTGAGATCCGTGGAAATCATCTACCATGAGGAATCCTCCACGTAAGAGATAGTCGCGAAGAATTTGCTGTTCCTCCCTGTTTAGACTCCAATATCCTACTTCTACTGCATACAGAAAAGGATAGTCATTAATTTGTCCATCCTCTAGTTGAATGATCTTACCCCCTTGACCTTCGATGGTGACAGCCATGGTGTCGATACCTGTGAGGCGACTAATACCTTCAATAAAAAAATGTTCCGCTTCTGGCCAGTCCGTCGTCCAACTCCCTCTACCCATATACCCCCGATCATACTGGTTACCTGTGTAGAAAAGGCGAGCAAAGTAAAATTCAGCACCATCATTATCAATTGGGCTAACCGCTAGATTAGTTGGATTTAGTGTAGGCTCACGAAGTCGTCGCTGAGCTATGCTTTCAGAACTCCATAAAATGCTTATTATGAGCAAAGCTAAGCAAGCAGCGAGCAAGATATTAGGAAAAAAATACTCGAAACATCTCGGAGCCATTTGAAACTTAATAGCATCTAGGTTTCTAACATGTATTTCCAAACTTTTAGGCATAAATTCAACTTCCAACATCATTGTAGTTTCACTCGAAGTCGAGAGTTAACCCTATCTGAGTAAAGTATTCCGCTTCGCGCTGTAAACCATCTGAAGTCAGAGGATGGTCTTGCAACCATCGATTCTGGAAAATGAGCTGGTAGTGCCGCTCATTAACTTTAAGCTGCGGGAGCATAGTAAGGTCTTCACGGCTGCGGTTTAACAACACAGCCAGTCGCAAACAGATAACTAGTGGCAGTAGAGCTTCCATAGACTGGGCATCTATCTCAGCAAATTTAGCCGCATACATCCCTTTACGTTGAGCCCTGATAAGATTAGCTAAAATATATTGTTCGTATCGACCAAACCCACCAAGATCGCTATTTCTTAGTATATAGAATCCATGGTGATGGTGTGAGGAGTGAGAAATGGACATGCCGATTTCATGTAAAGCACCGGCCCAAGTTAAAATCTTAGTACGAGAAACTCCAGGGAGTTCTGGACCTTGAACTTGGTGCCATAGAGTCAATGCTGTCTTTACTACGCGTTCGGCCTGGACTGTATCAACCCCATACCTCTGTTGTAGTTTAACCACTGTTTTTGCTCGGGAATCATCATCTGACAAACGTCCGATATTATCAAACAGGAGACCCTCCTTCAGGGCTGCATCGCCGACATGAATAGTCTCCAATAACAACTGATCAAAAACAGCTTTCATGATTGCCAAACCAGCGGGTAGGACACTACGCCGCAAACTGGGTAAATCTTTCAATGAAGATTTTGAAGCAAAAATTGCTTCGGCAAGCCATTCAATAGAATCCTTGTTGATCAGTGCTCCACCATCTCGATGTTGCACAAGGTCTGCAATTACGCGCGCTGTACCCGAGGTCGCATAAGCGATATTCCAACCCGCTTGTAAATAATTTTTGCGAATCGTTTCCAATTCAGTACAGGCAGTGAAGTAGGCTTGTTGAAAGCTATCCCTAGTGAATCTCTCTTTCTCTGATTTAAAATTTTCAGTATATGTCACGCAGCCGATTGGCAAGCTTTCCAGAAGTTTAGGCTCATCATCTAACCCAATGATAACTTCGGTACTGCCACCACCGATGTCAATGACCAACCTAGAGTTATTATCATTAGCAACAGTGTGGGCTAATCCAATATAGACCAGTCGTGCTTCCTCATAACCTGAAATCACTTGAATAGGCACACCTAAGGCAAGTTCAGCCTGCTTTAAAAAAAAACTTGGCTCACGCGCTGTCCGCAAGCTCTTCGTTCCTACTGCTCGGATCTGATGGCGTGGTATATCACGAAGACGCTCAGAGAATCTCGTCAAGCAATTTAATGCACGGGATTGAGCTTCAATATCGAGCATACCCTCTGCACTAATGCCACGGGCAAGCTGAACCATTTCTTTAACTCTATCGACAACCTCAACCTGGTCATCTTGTACACGGGCAATAAGCATATGAAAACTATTCGAGCCAAGATCAATCGCAGCAAAATAAGGTGATTCCAACTTTGATGTATTAATCTTCATGATTGTATGATGATATCCTTACCAAATACATTTTCAGATAGTTCCTGGATGAATCCATGTAAGCTTCTATAGTAGGTTCGCATGGGTGAGGTATTTCGCCAGGCCATCGCGTGCACTCGATACATTTGTTCGTCTTCTACTTTGAGCACACAGAGTTCATCACGATCCTTAATCTCTGAACGAATATATAGCGCCGGTAAAAAAGCAGCTCCTAATTCCATGTACACCATTTGGCGGATAGCATCTAAGCTTGTTCCTTCAAAATCACGTAGCAGATTAGCGTTAAACCTCTTACAAAGTTGCTCAACTTGTCGAAAAAATAGGTGCTGTTCTTCAATGGTCAAAATGGACATCCCATCTAGCTGTTCCGCTCTGATGGTTCCGGCAGTCGCTAGCTGATGAGTTTTTGCAACCACCAAGTAGATAGGCTCGCGAAAGACTGGAAGAACTGTCAAGTTAGGGTCTTCAATGGGCATGGGTGAAAAAATAAGATCATACACGCCTGCTTTCAAATCCGTGATGAGCTTGGAAGTGAAAGACTCACGAACGAAAAACTTCACACTCCGGTACTTATCACGCACTTTAGGAAGTAACCAAGGCAGGGTATAGGGGCCCAATGAAGGAGCTACACCTAGTCGAAAAGTACCACTAGGCCCGTGGGAGCTTAATTGCGCCACTTTAAGAATAGACTCTGCTGCAGCCAACGCGTTGTTTGCTTCAGCAATTAATTCTCTCCCAATTGGTGTTAAGGTGACACCTCCCCGAGAACGCTCGAAAAGCACTACATCAAGACTCTCTTCAAGTAAGCGAAGCTGTGCACTAAGTGAGGGTTGTGAAATACCAAGCTCAAGAGCTGATTGGCGAAGACTACTGTGCTGACTGGCCACAATGAAGTATCGAAGCTGTTTCAACGATATTGAGAGATCATTTTTTGTCATCAGTTTAGCCTAACTCAGATATACATAGAATGAAAGTTTTTTCCTATCACAATATTAGTTTCTATATCAAAAAATACTAGATAGTTTAGACATCTCAAAAACAGTACATCCACATTGACTAGGATACATTTACAAAACCATCACACTTAGTCCATGTAATTACAGATTATGGAGAAGTATAATGGAAAAACTAGTTTCCGGAATTCTCAAGTTCCAAGAGAATAAATTCAAAGCTCATCAAGAGCTCTTTAAAAACCTAGCAAAAGGACAAAGTCCTGAAGTCTTGTTCATTACCTGCTCAGACTCACGGATTGACCCATGCTTGATAACACAAACCAAGCCTGGAGACCTTTTTATAGCTCGTAATGCTGGAAATCTCGTCCCCCCACATTACTCTCAAGCTACAGCTGACATGGACGCTAGTATAGAGTTTGCAATGCAGGTTCTTGCTGTAAAACATATAGTCATCTGCGGTCATACTGATTGTGGTGCGATGAAAGGAGCCGCAAACCCTGAAAATATTTCTCACCTACATCACGTACATAGCTGGTTATCTAATGCAGAGGCTGCAGCAGCCCGCGTCAAAGCTCGTCACGGTAAAATAGGTCCTGAACAATTATTAGAGCTAACTCAAGAAAATGTAGTTCAACAATTAAAACATCTGGAGACACACCCCTCAGTAGCTGCCAGGTTAGCTACTCATGAAGTCATGCTTCATGGCTGGGTTTATGATATAGGTGAGGGTGATATATATTGCTATGAATCAAAAAATCGTGCATTCGTCTCTGTACATGAACACTACAAGCATATTGTAGAAAATCCAAATGATGGACAATATGTTGCTTAAGTGAGGAATACTATAGTTCTAAGATCTAACTTATTGGGAGTAGTAAATGGCTGGTCTGTTCAAGGACAAAATTACCACTAGAAATTTGAGAGGAGATTTTTTTGGGGGTATCACTGCTGGTGTAGTCGCATTACCCCTTGCACTTGCTATGGGTGTTGCTTCAGGGCTAGGTCCTATAGCTGGTTTATATGGTGCCATATTTGTAGGCTTTTTTGCTGCACTTTTTGGAGGAACGGAATCACAGGTTTCTGGACCAACTGGACCCATGACAGTAGTTGTTGCTGGTCTCGCTGCATCCCTAGCTGCAGCAACAGGAGATGGAAATAATTTAACTCTGATTTTTGCAGCTATTGTAATTGCGGGGATTTTACAAATACTCATGGGTGTACTGCGCCTTGGCGAATATATCCGCTTAGTTCCTTACCCGGTAATCTCTGGTTTCATGAGCGGTATAGGTGGCATTATAATCATAATCCAACTCGCACCTCTCCTAGGACAATCGTCGCCTCCCGCGGTGACTGACGCATTACTATTTGCACCTACAGCTTTTAGGCAAGCAAATTTCTTAGCATTCGCCATAGGTGTTATGTCTTTTCTAATTGCTATGTATTGGCCCAAAAAACTAGCTCGTTATGTGCCAGGCCCGCTTGCCGCACTGATCATCGGCACTCTTCTATCGACTTTTACCGGAGGGGTTCCTATCTTGGGTGAAATACCAAGCGGTTTACCATCTCTGAATATACCCTATTTTGATGTATCTACAATTTCTTTAATAGGAAAAGCTGCTTTAGTTTTAGCTCTTCTGGGTGCGATTGATAGCCTTCTAACTTCATTAGTTGCCGATAATATGACGCGGACACGTCATGACTCTAATCAAGAACTCATTGGACAAGGCATAGGTAATACCATAGCAGGTCTATTTGGTGGGACCGCTGGAGCGGGCGCAACCATGAGAACTGTCGTAAATATCCGAACAGGAGGCATTACACGATTATCCGGTATGATTCATGCTTTGTTTCTACTGGCAATTGTTCTGGGACTGGGACCGTTAGCTTCCTATATACCGATGACAGTTCTAGCAGGAATTCTAGTCAAAGTTGGTGTTGACATTATCGACTGGGGATATCTCAAGGTTTGCTTCCGGGGACCTCGTTGGGATTTTGCGCTGATGGTTTTAGTGCTTGGTTTAACTATATTCGTTGACCTTATTTCAGCTGTAGCGGTTGGAGTTGTGCTCGCTTCTTTAGCTTATGTTGAAAAAGCTGCTAAGGAGCAGGTTGCGCATCTTAAATCTCATGACTCTCTACTACCAATGAGTGATGAAGAGACTGCTCTAAGAAAAACATTGGGTAATTCTCTTAATCTCTTAGAGTTTCGCGGACCTTTGAGTTTTGGTGCCTTGGCTGACTTGAGTCACCACGCACGCTCATTATTTACAAACGATGAGCTGAAAACAGTTCTTCTAGATCTTTCACAGATAAACGAACTTGATCTATCTGCCATGCGGGCTCTGGAAACAATTTCCGTAGACGCACATTCCTATGGAAGACAAGTACACTTGTGTGGCGTTAACGAAAAAATTCGTGAGGCTCTTAAATCGCTTAAAGCAGATACACACTTAAAAGATATAAACTTCCATGAATCTAGACTTAAGGCCCTCAAAGTAATTTCATCTTCCTAAAACCTGAGTAAAACAAATTGTGATTTCCTCTCAGGTCTCTTTACGCCAGCATAATGCTGGCGTTTTTTTAAACTACTTTTCTAGACTTTTTTCCAGGCAACTAACCTAAACAGTTTCACAGATAATATAGGTATTACCCAAATCTTTGAAAATGATTATGATTAACTGAAGACAATTTCTGAACCAGCCATACGTACTGTGATTGTTGACCCAGGTGGATAATCCCCACTCAAGACGTGTTGAGATAAAGGATTTTCTAGCCATTGTTGGATGGAACGCTTTAAAGGTCGAGCCCCATAAACAGGATCAAAGCCCAATTTAGCTAGGCGCTCTAATACTTCAGTAGCTAGTTGAAGTTTTAAATCCATTTCTTGAAGTCGATGCTTAAGCAAATTAAGTTGGATTTCGGCAATATTGCGAAGTTGCTCTTGTTCAAGTGGGTGAAAAACAACTACTTCATCTATACGGTTGATAAATTCGGGACGAAAATACTTCCCAACTATTTCCATTACAGATTCACGTACATCTTCGTACTGCGTAATATTACCGAAAGTGCTTTTTTGTCCCATCATATCTTGTATTCGATCTGAACCTAAATTTGAAGTCATGACCACGACAGTATTTCGAAAATCTACCGTTCTGCCATGGCCATCTGTTAATCGACCCTCGTCGAGTACTTGCAATAAAATATTGAATACGTCTGAGTGCGCCTTCTCAACTTCATCCAGTAGCAGTACAGCATAAGGACGGCGACGAATAGCTTCAGTAAGATAACCTCCTTCCTCATATCCCACATATCCCGGAGGGGCACCAACTAAGCGAGAAACCGAGTGTTGTTCCATAAACTCTGACATATCGATTCTCACCATGGCATCCTCGGTATCAAAGAGAAAACCTGCTAGAGCCTTGCACAACTCCGTTTTACCTACACCTGTGGGACCCAGGAAAAGAAAAGAACCATTGGGGCGCCTTGGATCTGATAAACCTGATCGTGAACGACGCACGGCATTAGCAACCGCACTAACTGCCTCTTCCTGACCTACAACACGCTCATGAATAGCCTCCTCCATTCGCAATAACTTCTGTTTCTCGCCCTCCAACATTTTTGCTACAGGAATTCCTGTTGCTCTAGCTACAACCTCTGCTATCTCCTCATCTGTTACCTTATTTCGTAATAGCTTGAGCTCGCTGTACTCTACAGGCTGTGTGGTAGAGGCTAATTTTTTTTCTAGCTCTGGAATCAATCCGTATTGGAGTTCAGACATGCGTGCAAGATCAGCATTACGCCTAGCGACATCCAGTTCAATGCGTGCCTGTTCGAGATCACTCTTCACCTGCTGAGAGCCCTGTAAAACACTTTTCTCTGCACGAAGCACTTCATCAAGGTCTGCAAATTCTTTTTCCAACTCAGCGATATCCTCATTTAATTTACTGAGACGCTTTATTGATGCTTCATCGGTTTCTTTTTTTAGTGCCTCACGTTCAATTTTTAACTGAATCATTTTGCGCTCAAGCCTATCCATTTCCTCTGGTTTGGAATCGATTTCCATACGGATTAAAGAGGCAGCTTCATCAATTAAATCAATTGCTTTATCAGGAAGTTGTCGATCAGAGATATAACGCTGTGAAAGTTTAGCCGCAGCTATAATAGCTGCATCAGTGATTGTGACGCCGTGATGCACCTCATAGCGCTCCTTTAGACCACGTAGAATTGCGATAGTATCAGTTTCGGAAGGTTCTTCGACGAGCACTTTCTGGAAACGACGCTCCAGTGCAGCATCTTTTTCAATATACTGGCGATATTCATCTAGTGTTGTTGCCCCTACGCAATGGAGTTCGCCACGAGCTAATGCTGGTTTTAGCATATTCCCTGCATCCATGGCTCCCTCAGCCTTCCCTGCTCCAACCATGGTATGAATTTCATCAATGAAGAGTATGACTTGACCTTCCTGATTGGATAATTGCTGAAGCACTGCTTTTAGACGCTCTTCGAAGTCACCGCGGAATTTCGCCCCTGCAATAAGTGCTCCTAAGTCTAGAGAGAGTATACGTTTATCCTTAAGTCCTTCAGGAACCTCCCCATTCACTATCCGTTGGGCTAATCCATCGATGATGGCAGTCTTACCAACTCCAGGTTCTCCAATTAATACTGGATTATTTTTGGTTCTACGTTGTAGAACTTGAATTGTACGTCGTATCTCCTCATCGCGCCCTATTACTGGGTCTAACTTTCCAGCTTCAGCGCGAGCTGTCACATCTACTGTATATTTTTGTAACGCTTGTCTTGATTCCTCTGCCTCTGAAGAATTCACTTGCGCACCACTACGCAAATTACGAACAGCAGTTTCTAGAGCAGAAGCGCTAACTCCAAAGGAATTGAGTAACTTACCGAGCTCACCCTTGTCATGCATGGCTGCAAGCAAAACATTTTCACTAGATAAATACTGATCTTGAGCTTTTTGGGCCAATCGTTCAGCTTGATTAAGTAATCGACTCAGTGCAGGTGAAGCATTGAGTTGTCCGTCATAATCTTTGACTATTGGTTGTTGATTAAGTAGTTTATCTAACTCTTCTTTGACCCTTGAAATATCAAAACCAGTTTGAGCCATTAACGGCCGAACTGAACCTCCTTTTTGCTCAAAGAGTGCCAACATAAGATGAACTGGCTCCAGATATCCATGGTCACGACCGAGCGCCAAGGACTGAGCATCTGCAAGAGCTATTTGTAATTTGCTTGTCAATTTATCCATGCGCATAAACACACCTCCCGTATCGCTATAACAACATAAGTGGGGGTGAGTTTTATTGATTCAAGTCAGCACTTCGAAATAAACGTAGCGAAACGCCCTTCAACTTCTCTTACTGTACCCTGTTTGACTACACGCCGATGAGAAAACCATAAAGGCTGACCTTGTTCATTCATAGAACAGACTGTGCACCTTGGAACACAAAGAATGTTCTTAATACCACAACGGAGTAAACGCAATATGGCTAATTGGTAAAGATCCGCTTGCCATTTTTTCTTTGTTTGTTTATTTGTGCTTCCTATCAATAATTGGCTAACAGTGACTTCGTTATCAGGTGCTGAAGTCAACGATAACGATTGGATACTTGCTGAAAAAGCTAATTTTGCTTCTGCTCCCATCGATTCTACAAAAGCTGCACGCACCTCCTCGCCCACTTCAAAATGGCAAGCGGCAATAGCAGGCCCCAACCAAATATTGATCTCTTCAACTGGGCAAGAAAAATGAGCAAGCGTGTTCTCCAGGACTCCACCACAAAGGCCTCTCCACCCTGCATGAGCAATAGCTATTTCATCCCCTGAATCAGACCAACAAACAACTGGTAAGCAATCTGCACTAAGTATTGCTAAAGCAAAGTTGCTTTCTATTGTAAAAAGTGCGTCGCCTTTGAGTGGCACATCAGTTGACGAAGAAAAGTGTGAATTTGCAGTAATAACTTTTGTACCATGCACTTGTTGCAACCACTGCCAACGTAATGGGTACTCACCTTCCAGCCCCCATTGTCTGGTAACCTCAAGATCTAACCTTTGTCGATTTGCCAATACTTTTCCTAGATCGTCGCCAAGATGATACGCCAAATTAAATACTGTTCGAGTCTCATGAATGTTTCTCTCAGGGTTGATGAATTCAGATTCTATCGATGCTAGCGTAAGGGCAAGACGTACTCGATCTGGCAGCTGATCTACAAGCTCAGGAGGGGTAAAAAGTAACTTACTTTGCATCAACAGCAAGCAGACTAAGTAGTGTCTGCATATCCTCTGGAACAGTTGCGCTAAAACTCATAATCTCGTGTGTTTTAGGATGTTCAAACGTAAGCTCTCTGGCATGTAATGCTTGACGCCTGAACCCTCCTAAAAAATTGGCGAATTCAGGTGAAGCTCCTTTTGGTAAACGTAGTCTGCCTCCATACAGCGGATCACCTAATAGGGCATGACCAATGTGTGCCATATGTACTCTAATCTGGTGTGTACGACCTGTTTCGAGTTGACATTGCACTAAAGTATGGCTCCTGTAACGCTCTTGCACTCGATAATGGGTAACTGCTTCTCGGGCATCTCCACCAGCTGAAACGGCTCTTTTTTGCCTATTTGAAGGGTGACGACCGAGGGGGGCGTCTACTTTACCCCCTGCAGTTAGCACTCCATAGACAACAGCATCATAAATTCTGGATACTGTCCTAGCTTGTAACTGCTCAACTAAGTCCAGATGAGCTTCCAATGTTTTTGCAACCACCATCAACCCTGAAGTATCTTTATCTAAACGATGGACAATTCCTGCGCGAGGAATAGAGACAAGATCTGCAACATGATGCAACAAGCCATTTAGTAAGGTTCCTTCACGGTTACCAGCAGCGGGATGGACTACCAAACCTGCTGCTTTATTGAGAACAAGGATATCTTCATCTTCATAAATAATATCCAGGGGCATAGCCTCTGGAGCGTCTTCTATCATAGTCTGTTGTTCGGCTAGAAGTTGCAGTACTTCTCCCCCCAACACTTTATCTCTTCCACGTCCGGGTTTGCCATTTAGGATTAATACCCCTTCTTTAAGCCACTGCTGTAGCCGACTGCGAGAGAACTCTGGATAAGCCAGGGCAGCTGCCTGATCTAGACGCAACCCACCATTGTCCATTGGGATGGTACGCTTTTCATGGGTGATAGGGGTTCTCAGGGATGAATCTGGGTATGACATTTTCGTTTTCCTGTTAATTCAGGTTCGACCACTAAAAAAATTGATAGTACACTAACGCATATAAAAGGTAATATCCAAACAGAAGCGACTTGGTAAAAACTCCGTGAAACCTGTATTAAACTTATCGACCACTTTGAAACCATCTATAACTACTGTTCTAAAAAGGAACCTAGGTATAGCTTTCTGTCTATTCCTATTATTGCAAGGTTGTAGTAAAACCGAAGAAGACTTCTCCAATACTGGTGAAAGCATCCTCTGGAGAGAGGGTGAGCGCTCTATGAACAGTAGTAATTGGCCTCGCGCCATTGCCATTATGCAACAAATTGAGGCGCAGTTTCCTTTTGGTGAGTATGCTGCTCAGTCACAACTTGAACTGATTTTCGCCTACTACAAAAACGGTGAACCAGAGGCTGCACGTGCTGCAGCCGATCGGTTTATTCGTCTATATCCTGATGACCCCAACCTAGATTATGCCTTTTATATGAAGGGTATGGCTTACTACACCGAAGATTCCCGGATCCTAGGTAGGTGGCTACCCACTGATCCAAGTAAGCGTGACCCTGGCAAGGCTCGTGAATCTTTCTCGGATTTTGCCCAATTATTGTCGCGTTTTCCCAACTCTAGCTACGCAGGCGATGCTCGCGCTCGTATGCTGTATTTACGGAATTTGTTAGCTGAGTATGAAATTCATGTGGCAGAATTCTATATCAAGCGTCAAGCTTATTTAAGCGCTCTCAATAGAGCACGGTTTGTTGTCGAAAACTATCCAGGGGCACCCTCTGTTCAAAGAGGACTAGAAATCACTACAGAAATGTATCTGCGACTAGGCCTCAACGACCTAGCTGATCGTTCTTTATTGGTACTTACTGAGAACTACCCTAATAGTGAGCAACTTGACGCTGAAGGTAATTTCCTGGTCAGCACTCAAATTACCGACCCCTCATTCCTGTATTCAGTGAGCTTCGGTGTTCTTGGCTCCAATAAAAGAGATGCACCGCTGGCTCCGAAGAAACGACCACGTGGAGATGAGTACACATTCGCTATCCCTGAAATTCAACGCAAACGCTCCCTAATAAATGTGTTAACTTTTGGTGTCATGGGAGATCCCGGCACCACAGACTCGTCCACCGAGTCTGAATAAGCTGATTTAATTTTACTACTCAGAAACTTTGCCCACTACTTAAATTGCATGGGTCCTAGTAAACTTTTGACCCTTGATTGGTAATTAATTCTATGACTTGTACTTGCCTGAGTTTTTATTGTGAATTAATTTTGCCCCACGAAATCAGATCTAGCAGAATCTAAATTGAACTATTTTATTTTTTACTGAACTTTTCCCAGTACTCTCGGACCATGTCTTTCACTTCGGTGCGTAACAAAAGAATGGCGATAAGATTCGGCAGAGTCATTACAACAATACCTACAGCAGCAATATTCCAGACAACTGTGGTATCACTGAAGGATGCCACAAAAAAGCCTAGACAATAAATTAATCGGTATGGAAGTACTGCTTTAGATCCTAGCAAATAAATAACTGCGCGATCTCCATAGTAAGACCAAGCTAATGAGGTAGAAAAAGCAAAAAGTATCAATGAGAGAGCAACAATGTACTGACCATTATTACCGAGGTAACCAAAATTGAAAGATAATGTGGTCAAGGCGGCAGAGTGAACTCGAGATAGACCTGAAACAATAACATCTACATCACTGAGCTTACCATCTACTATACTCAAAGTGCCTGAATATGGCCCCGCCTGAGTAATGAATTTTACTTCCTCTGCTACAGATCTAGCATGTAAGATAGTCAGATCAAGCTCATCAGATATCAATTCCCCTGAGCTTACACTTAACTCTCCTGTAAAAAGGGATGCTTGGCCCTTTTCTCCATTTAATAGTGTCACCAACGCTAATCTATCTTCGGGTAATTGCTCACTATAATTACCATTAACAAAGAATAGATCTGCTTGCTGGAAGTCATTTTGGAATTTCTGTGTCCAAGCACCTGAAGCCAAAATCACTAAACCCGTGACTGTGCAAATAATCAAAGTATCAATAAAGGGCTCCAACAATGAGACCATCCCTTCTGAAACATGCTCAGGCGCTCTGGCAGAGGCGTGAGCAATAGGGGCAGATCCCTGTCCAGCCTCATTAGAAAACAAGCCTCGATTCACTCCTCTATTAAACGCATAAGCGAAACTTGCCCCTAGAAAGCCACCAGTAGCAGCAGAACCCGTGAAGGCATCTGAAAATACTTGTAAGAATGCGGGAATCACTCCATCGATATTATTAAGCAATACAGTTAGGGCTCCAAGTAGGTAGATAATTGCCATGGTTGGAACGATGGCATTAGCAACCAGCGCTATACGATGAATTCCGCCAACTATAACGAGTCCAAGTAAAATAGAAAGGACCAGACCTGTCATCCAAGGCTCTACGCCAAACGAAGACTGAACGCTAATAGCAATATTATTGCTTTGGGGAAGGTTACCGGTACCAAAAGAGCAGATAACAGTCGCGATAGCAAAAAAAATAGCAAGCCATTTTAAGCCTAGCCCCTTCTCCATATAAAACATCGGGCCTCCTACCATCTGCCCTTCTCTGTCCACCTGACGGTATTTATGAGAAAGAGAAACCTCTACCATCTTGGTCGCCATACCAAAAAATGCAGTTACCCACATCCAAAATAAAGCAGCGGGGCCACCAATAAAAATCGCTAGCCCCACTCCTCCTATATTACCTGTTCCTACCGTACCGGAAAGCGCGGTAAATAGTGCTTGCCTATGAGAAGTATCACCAGGATCTTTTAAATTATCGAACTTACCCTTTGTCACATCCCAAGCATGAGAGAAGTAACGAATTTGGGGAAACCCCAAGTAGATTGTAAAAAAAAGTCCCACCCCCAACAAAGCAAATGGAAACCAAGCAGATGAACCTAATAAATTATCAAGACTCAGTAGGAAATTATTAAACGCTTCCATGTAACTCCTGTTATGATTTTCGTCATGATTAAAAATGTAAATAAACCAGAAGCGACGCCTAAAATCTACCTTAGCAGCAAGGAAGTGCTACAGGCTGGTCAAGATTTAGCTATGGAAATAATTAACCGCCAACTTTTTCCAGATTTGGTCGTGGTCCTCTGGCGTGGTGGCGCTTTACTGGGCACAGCCTTACAAGAAACACTGGCACTATTCAGTGAGACACATAAGAACCAAAGACTGAACTGTCAACATCATTGTCTACAGACAAGTAGTTATACTGGGATAGACTCCCCCGGGGAAGTTAAGGTAGTAGGTACAGAGCTTCTTTTAGAACGAGCCATCGGATGTAACCGTATCTTAATAGTGGATGATATCTGGGACTCAGGCAACACGATTATGAAAGTACGCAGCCTGTTGCAAGCGCCTGGGCGTGACATCCTAACTTGCGTAGGTTGGTTTCACCGCCAGCATAATCAACATGCATATGATCCTGATTATTTTTATAAAGAAACATCCCAATGGGTAGTATTTCCTCATGAGTTGTGCGGATTGTCTACAGAAGAAATAATTGATAACAAGAAGGAGCTTAGTGAAAAACTTTTAGAGCAAATAACTCTCAGATCTTAAAGCTCTACTTTCTAACTTATTTGAAGAGAAAAAATGCCACTAGCGAACTAGCGGCATGTTCATTCCACAACACGGGAACTTTCTGTTACCAGAAATATCCAAGGCGAACACCATATTGTGCTGGTGCTGAATATGAGCCTCTAGGTTGCCCCGCTTCTACACCTCGCCACCAAGCAATCTCTTCATTCGTGATATTATATCCATAGGCTTGCACGTACCAGCTTGAGTTATCATCTGGTTTGTAAGTTACTAGTAGATCCGTCATACCCCAAGAATCACGCTTGTCGCCAAAAGTACGTACGTCGTCCGCAAAGTAACCAGGGAGGTCTACGAAATCTCCATTACCACTAAAACCGGTACCATATCCACCTGGATCATTCACATGTTTGTCGGCGTTCCATATAGATAGGTAGTCTTCACTTTGCCAGTGATAATTTATTGAAGGAGTTAACTGACCATATTGCCCAAGATAGAAGGTATGCTCGAATCTTATAGTAAAGGCGATATCTGGGGAGTATGGTGCTTCGTTCCCTTTCAAGTTGACAGCATTTTCTGGGACGTTAGCTATAGACTGATCGTACGGTCTTCCAAATTGAGCATCCATACCGTAATACCACTGAGTAATAAAGTCATCCTTGATCTCTGAATCCATCAAAGTGACCCAACCATTTAAGCGTGCACCATCGTAAGGGATAAAATTAAACTCCAGCTCTAGGCCTTGCATTAACTGATTACCAAAGTTTGTTGTGCCCCATATAGTCACTACTTTCTGCACTTCTTCTACTTGTTGAGTGACACGATTGAACTCTGTGGCTGTTACAACATCCACAGGAATGTTACCAGTCCACTGCTTGCCGTCGTAATCAGTCCGGTAATAGTTCGCGGATATATTTAAACGACCATCAAGTAAACGTGTTTTATACCCCAACTCGAATGTCAGGGCAGTTTCTGAATCGTATGAGGTATTCACTTTAGATCCAGGACCCTCGGGATGAACAGAATTTTCACCACGAACGTACTGATCTGCGATACTACCTGCCTTAAAACCAGTAGCTAGGTAGGTGTAAAAGAAGTCAGTATCAGAAACCTGCCAATCGAAACCTAGACGCCAATCCGTGTTACTATAGGTTTCAGAAACGTCATTGCGGCCTACTTCAACCATACATCCAGTTGCACCCAAATAAGGACCTCCACCATAGGGACCGCCAGCTCCCTCACAATTAACTCCGGCTATCTTTCCACCTGCAACATGGAAGTCTGGTGTAAGAGCATTAAGTGTTTCAGGAAAAAGAAAACGCTGACCCCAAACTTCAGTAGATGGATAGCATGAGTTCCAAACAGAACAGTCGTAAGTACGACCCCCAACATCAGATTTGTTATCTGCAGTGTGTCTTAAACCCAAAGTTAGAAACATAGAGTCGTTTAAGGCATAGGTACCCTGTCCAAAGATTGCTTTAGCTTCGATAACGCGATCAGGCTGATCAAAGATGGAGTCTCCATTTTGTGTGGCGTGGAAGTAAGCTAACATGTCGTTATCTTCCTTCATATAGAATCCACCCAATACCCAGTCAAGTTGACCAAAACTGCCTAGTATTTCTAAATCGAACACATCTGATTTTGCTTCGTAATCCTGTATAACGAAGGCCATATCCCAACCAGCGTTTGCTCCACCATCTGTATCCCACTGGGAGTACTGATTAAGTGCTTGCTGTCCATATTTTGCGGTAAACTTAGTGTTACTGAACTCCTTGGTATAGATTAGGCGAGTTGACTGGATGTTCATGTCAACAATACCTGGCGTATTTACGTAAGAGGTATAACGGTTGTTTGTACCCTGTATATCTTCACAGGTGTTAGCATTATAGACAGCAGGATCGCCCATGAGCTTACCGCTTCTAAGAGCCATCTGCTCACAGGAATACATGTTTTGCCACCCGGCACCATCATCCTGGAATTCTTCATATTGCAAAACGAGAGAACTACTGGGATCTATCTCATATAGCCCACTTATTCTCCAAGCGTAGTTATCAACATTATTATAGAATGTTGAAGGATCAGCCTTCACCTTAGTTTGTGGCAGACCTATTTGCCAGCCTGGATCTGCCCAGCAACCTTCCTGCCATGACTGACAACCCAAATACCACTGGTAATCTGTCGCAGTAAGTTTTTGATCCTGTGAGGTAATTGGCTTGAACTGACTTCGCACGTTTTGAGGAAGGAAGCGCCAATCAGGTTGTGATCCATCGTACCAACCATTCAAGAAAGAATCCTTCTGATCGGCCATTGCAGCTATTCGAATGGCAAATTTGTCTGTAACAGGAAGATTATAATGTGCACGTACATTACGCTCATTGAACCGGCCTGTCCCCAGCGTTACTGAGCCACTCTGTCCATCAAAATTAGGCTTTGCTGTAACAATGTTTAAGGTGCCTACGATGGAGTTACGACCAAAAAGTGTACCCTGAGGACCACGCATTAACTCAGCACGCTCTAAATCGAACATTAAAGCATTAGCCCCTTGCGGTCTAGGTACATATAGGCCATCAACATGAATACCCACAGCTGGATCGCCTACCTCAGTCACATTCTCAGAACGAATACCGCGTAAGGTAATGACAGGTGCACTGCTGTCTGTATTCTGGATAGACAGACCAGGTAGGTTATAGCTCAGATCTTTGACATTATTCAGCCCAAGAGCTTGAAGTTCTTCCTCTCGAAGAGCTGAAATAGCAATTGGAGTTTCCATAATATCGGTTTCGCGTCGGGTCGCCGTGACGGTTACTGTCTCTATACTCGGTTGAGCCTCGTTCTCGTTATCATTATTTTCGACGGCTAAGCTTTGCTGATCAACAGCCATCATGGAGATTCCTACAAAAGGAAACAATGCAACGCGAATTGCGCTTTGTAGTTTAGACATTTAATTCCCCCTGACACACAGTTGAGTGTGATAACTAATATGGAGCGTAAAGTTGACGCTGAACCGATTGAATGCTGCTATCTTGACAGCGCTGTCAGTGTTTTATAGCTGATGCTGACAACGTTGTCAATAAGTTATACTATACGTGACTTATCCATCAACAGACTTATATCAGGAGACTTAGAGAAGAGATGCAGAGAGCTACTCTGGAAGATGTCGCTACATTGGCCGGTGTATCTATCAAAACCGTGTCAAGAGTTGTCAATCGAGAGCCCAATGTAAGCCCCTCAACAATGGAGAGAGTATCTAAAGCGATTAAATCATTGAATTATCAACCCAATTTATCCGCGCGTAACCTTGCGAGTCAGAGGTCTCATTTGATCGCACTAGTTTACGATGACCCCTCCACCTACCAGATGGCGAGTGCTGGCTATATTTTGGAAATGCAGGAAGGCGCATTGAGAGCCTGCAAAAATAATCACTACGATCTATTGATACACCCCTGTAATTATCGCTCAGACAACATCAAGCAAGAACTCATCTCCTTAGTACAACAAGTTCGTCCTGATGGCATCATTTTGGCGGCCCCAATTTCAGGTAAATCTGGTGTAGTTAAGTCACTCCTTGCTACTGAAATACCAATAATACTTCTTTCACCTGGCAAGAAGTTATCAGGGAGTTACTCAATTGCCACTAATGATTTAGAAATCAGTTCTACCATGACCTTGTATCTTGCCAGCATTGGTCATGAGTCCATTGCTTTTGTCGCGGGTAACTCCTCCCATCGTGCAGTCTCTAATAGATTATTAGGGTACAAAAAAGCTCTTGAAACCTTAAAACGGCCTTTTGTTAAGAATCATGTTTTTCATGGAGATAATTCCGTGGGCTCTGGGGAAGAAGCAGCAAGGAATTTGTTAGGATTGAAATCTCCACCTACAGCTATATTCGCAGCTAATGATGATATGGCTATCGGGGTCATGCGTCAGGCAAGAATATTGGGTTTAACTATTCCTGATGATCTTTCTATAGCGGGCTTTGACGACATAACACTTGCAAGATTAGTTTCCCCCACATTGACCACAGTTAGGCAACCTCTTGCCGCTATGGCAGAAAGAGCCGCTCAACTGATCATGGATGAGAAGTTAAGACGTGAGTGTCCCGAGCTACAAATAGTCCCTGCAGAATTGCAAATTAGAGAATCTACACGACGGCCAAACTGATTCAGGTTAATTCCTTGAGACGAGACAATTATTGGACTAAAAATGGAATATTAGCATGAGCTGATGCTCCCTGATTATCAACAGCGTACATATACAAACGGTACGCCCCGGGGTCCATGGGTGAAGTGAAACTCACTTTAGCTGAATTTTGCTGGTCTAACCCGACATTCAAATCGTCTAGTGCTTCCTCAAAATCCCCACCCACCTGATCAGCCTTGCTCTCCGCTTGTAATACCCATCTATATGTCAGTTTATCTTTATCGGGATCACGGACACGCACACTTGCTTTATATGACTTACCTTGACGAAGTGTAATATTGTCCGTCGCACGAAGAGAGTTAAGTGCCATTGATAGTACGTGAGGAGCTCTGTTATCAGGCTCATTGCCCAGCCAAATCTTTTGCATCTCATCTATAACTGCAGTTTTTTCACCAGTTGGCGTGAACATACCGTACCATGTGGCAGTACGTTCTTGTTTTTGCCCCCATAGAAAGACATAGGAGGCCATCACTTGCCGGGATAATGGTTCAATATTTTCTTCGTACATCTTAGTGATGATTTGCGCCTTGGCACTACTATCTAATTCTATTGGAGCCCCCCAACTTGTTTGCCCCACTTCCCAATGACCCAAAGGCCCCCATTCTGTAATGACTATAGGGCGTGAAGGTTTAGCTGTTCGAATAAATTTTGGCAGGTTTGCCAGCTCCCCATAAACTTGAAAACTCAGAAAATCAAGGTTTTCTGCCCGAGCATCAAGGTCTTCTAAAACATTGAGTCCTAAACCAGCAACAGCAGTGGTGGTAGGATGTAGACCATCAACCCGGTGAATCATTTTTGAGATATCGTTGACAGCATCATAAACTGCAGAATTTGTATAATCAAAATTCAACTCATTGCCTATAATCCAGAATAATAGAGCAGGATGATCTTTATATTTCAGCACCTCCTCTTCCATTTTTAACAACTGAGCGGATACCGCCTCAGAATCGTTATAATCAAAACCCCAACGCTCCAGCATCACGGGCAAACACAATGCGACAGTCAAGCCAAGACGATGCGCTTCATCCAATAATGGTCCAGCTCCTTCAGTGGTCCAAGTTCTAAAAGAATTACCTCCTGAGGCAACTAAAGTTTCAAGGCTACCGTTGTCACGCCCAGCACCATGAACCTCATATCGCTCACCACCTCGAAGAAAATAATATCCCTCTGAATCAAGTGCGATGGTGACAGGAATGGCACCGGTTATTTCTTGAGCGTAAGATTGAACTGTACATAGCAAAGACATTATAAATAAACAAGTCTTTGGCATATTAGGTTTCATGAATTCTCCCAATCTCTTCTTCTCAGATTTAGCCTCAAACTCTAGAGATTTACGGTGCAAGAATGACCAGGAAGAAAGAGGCATAGTTACATAAAACTGACTCAACTAACACAGTATAAAATTACCATTTAGTGAGGCATTTGAATCGCCACCCACCCATAAGGTAAAACTTCCGGGCTCTGATTTATAACGCTGATCTCTACCATAAAATGCCAATTGATCAGGCGATATAATGAATGACACTATTCTACTTTCACCTGCAGCTAGACTGACTCGCTGAAAGCCCTTCAGCTCACGAACTGGACGAGTTACGGAGCCAACATGGTCTCGAATGTAACACTGAACTACCTCTACTCCCGCAGAAGAACCTGTATTTGATAACTTCACTGATACCCTTAGCGACTCATTTACCTCCAAGTTGGGATTTTCAATAATGAGTTCGCTGTAGTGAAACCGTGTATAACTCAGGCCAAAACCAAAGGGAAACAAGGGTCTAAAACCTTCATCCAGATGAAATGCTGTCATTCCCAAGGAAGTTTGTGGAGCCCGTTCCTCAATATCATCAATCAGCACTATTTCTTCATCAGAGGGTGGTTTCCCAGTATTTTTTTGATTGTAATACAGTGGGATTTGCCCTACATGCCTAACAAAAGTAACTGGTAATTTTCCACTTGGAACCGCTCTACCGACCAGTAAATCTGCTATAGCTGGACCCGCCATGACTCCTGGATGCCAGGCATATAATAGAGCATCTACTAAGGCTATTTCAGAAGTCAATGTAAGTGGTCGTCCTGCCATAACTACACAGACTACAGGTTTACCCAATTTCCTCAAGGCTTCTAGTAATTGAGTTTGAGCACCAGGCAATCCTATGTCAGCACGGCTATGTGCCTCTCCCGAGAGAATGGACTCCTCACCTATACAAACTACAATCAAGTCACAGTCAGCAAGTTCTTTGATTACTTCAGTCAAGGCAGTAAGATCTTTACTGCGTGAAGTCTTTAAAACCGGGTGAAAATATAAGCGCTCTCCAAACTCGGCACTGAAGGCCTGCAGAGGGGTTTGCGCGAGGGACACCTTACCGTCAAAAATCCAAGTGCCCAATTGTTCATGGGGAGCATTTGCCAGGGGACCAAGCAAGGCAACACGATTGAGCGTCTCTACAGCCAATGGCAAAGTCTCGTGATTATTTTGCAATAGCACTACACTTTGAATGGCAGCTTCTTTAGCTAACTGTAAATGTTCATCAATTGCAATAGAAGGTAATACTTTAGGATCAGTTTTTGCATTATTAAAAAGTCCTAGCTTTGCTTTTATACGCAAAATATTAGCCACAGCTTTATCGATTAATATCTCATCTACCACACCATTGTGGACAAGAGATGCTAAATTTTTCGAGTAAGCATCGCCAACCATTTCCATGTCAATACCCGCAGAGACTGCTTCACAGGCAGATTCTTTGGCGTTAGCTGTCAATCCATGGATCTCGAGTTGTCGCACAGAGTCCCAGTCACTCACTACCAAACCAGAAAATTGCCATTCATCGCGCAAAACTTGCCGCAAGATAAAGGGGTTCGCCGTCGCTGGCACTCCATTCAAGTCACTGAAAGAAGTCATTATCGAAGCTACATTTGCTTTTACGGACGCGTGAAATGGCGTCAAGTAGATATTTCGTAGTTCATTTTCGGGAATGTTGGTAGTCGCGTAATCTCTACCACTTTCGACGGCACCGTAACCTACAAAATGTTTCGCACAAGCAGCAATGGAACCTAGATTGGACATATCATGGCTCTGATATCCACTGATCATTGCCGCACCGAGCGTACTGGTTAAATAAGGATCTTCACCAAAACTCTCAGCAATTCTCCCCCAACGAGGATCCCGGCAAATATCTACCATTGGTGAAAAAGTCCAGTTAATACCATTGGATGCAGCTTCCAAAGCGGCAAAACTAGCCAGCTCTGTAACTAACCCAGGATTCCAGGTAGCGGCCTGTCCAAGAGGGATAGGATGTATTGTGTTGAAGCCATGAATAACATCTCTGCCTACCAATAAGGGAATACCTAACCGACTTTCCTCTACTACAATGCGCTGAAGCTCATTGAGTACATTAAGGTCAACTTGATTGATGATGGAGCCTATCTTTCCAGTTCTAAGCTGCTCTCTCAGACAGGAATCTAGAACTAGACTCTCCCCATTGAGCTGTGTCATCTGGCCAATTTTCTCGTCAAGCGTCATTTGACTTACCAGATCAAGAACAAATTTTTCCAATTGCTCTGGGCATTTTTTTATTTCGGCACTTGATAAAGGGGGCGTAGCATTCATGAATTAAGTCTACTTCTTTACTGTTTAAGGATAAAATTCTTTCAGTAATTGACAACGCTGTCAACATTAGTAACTATAGTCACATGAATACCTCGCCAACAAGCTTCGATGATCAACTGAGCCTCAGCCATAAAATTATTTATGGCGTGGGAGCTTTCGTGAATAATTTACTTGCAGCAGCCATAGGAGGTATGGTCATTGTGCTCAATTTAGGCCTTGGAATTAATCCCGCTCTGGTTGGACTAATGAGTGCCATACCGCGCCTAACAGATGCTTTAACTGATCCATTGATTGGCTACTTATCGGATAAAACAAGCTCTAGATGGGGACGGCGAAGACCATTTATTTTTATTGGAGCAGTTAGTGTTGGGATAATCTACGCTCTACTTTGGCAACTACCAGTTGGAAAAAGTGAAACTTATTATTTTTGGTACTTCCTGATAGGTTCCTTGCTTTTTTACCTAGCTTATACAGTTTTCGTTACCCCCTGGGTAGCGCTTGGATATGAACTGACTGGAGATTATCACGAGCGCACGCGCTTGATGGGCGTCCAAAATTTTATGGGGCAATTCGCATATGTGATAGCTCCATGGTTTCTACTGTTCATGCAAAATGAAGTCTATTTCAAAGATATGGTTGAGGGAGCAAAAACCCTAGCCATTATAATAGGGCTTGTAGTAATAATAATGGGGATTTTACCAGCCCTTTTCTTACGAGAACGCTTTAGTCGTTCAAACGGTAAAGAAGCCAAAGATAAACCACTCACTAGAGGTGCGTTAAGGAAATGCCAAGATTTCTTTAAGGGATTCACATTAACTTTGCAAGTTGCTCCTTTTTTGAAACTTTGTGCTGCAACATTTTTGGTATTCAATGGTTTCATTATGGTCTCCTCTTTTCAATCCTACGTCATTATCTACTATGTCTTCTCGGGTGATACTGTTGCAGGGGCAAAATATGCTGGGTACGCTGGTACTTTGGGTGCAGTGTCTACTTTCGCAGTTATTGTCTTTGTCACTTGGTTAGCAACTCATCTGGGTAAATTAAAAGCCTTTCATCTAGCCACAGGAATTTCTGTTTTTGGCTATGTATTAAAGTGGTGGTTTTACACTCCTGATCAACCTTGGCTCTTACTTGTTCCAGTACCACTCATCGCCTTTGGTCTTGGTGCTTTGTTCACTCTTATGCCATCAATGATCGCAGATGTGGTAGATTTTGATGAGATATCCACCTTCAAACGCCGAGAAGGCATGTTCGGATCGATATTCTGGTGGGTTGTGAAACTGGGCATGGCAGTGGCTTTAGCTCTTGGAGGCTATCTATTGAATGCGACAGGTTTCGATGTTGCACTGGCAGGAAACCAAAATAGTAATAGCATTATTAGTATGAGGCTGATGGATGCCTTTGTCCCCGCATTTACCTCTCTAATAGCCATGCTAATAATGTTCAACTATGCTCTTTCTGAAGAAAAAGTGAACAATATACGTAATGTACTAGAACAACGTAGATTGAAACCGTGAGCCATATTTATTAAAAGTCTCTCTATTTTATCTATATGTTCATCTGAAAAATGAGCTGAATTATGAAAATTACGAAATCTAATCCCCTTTATAATATCCTTCGCTAATTTATGATCCCCTTATTTATATACGGAAAGTTATGATGAGACCTGTTTGTAATCTGATTCTGTTTGGTATTACGGGCGACCTTGCCAAAAGAAAATTACTTCCAGCTCTCTATCATCTAGAGGCCGACGAACAGCTAGCACTTGATACACGTATTCTTGGCGTTTCACGATCCTCAATGAATCAAGATCAGTTACATAAGTCTTTGCGTCAGGCACTACATCAGAACGTGAGTACACCCCTAGACGAATTTACTCTACAAAGATTACTGGATCGTTTTAGTTATCAAGATCTGGCTTTTGGTGAAGTCGATAAATATGTCTGTTTACAAAACTGGTTTTATAAGAGCACAGCAAAATCAATTTTCTATTTTGCGACTCCAGCATCTCTGTATTCTGATATTTGTCATGGCCTTCATAGCGCGGACCTCATCAGAGCAAACTCCCAAGTAGTGTTAGAGAAACCTATTGGCTATGATCTTATCAGTTCAGCAAAGATCAACGATGTGGTAGCAAAATATTTTAGTGAAGAACAGATATACCGGATTGATCATTATCTAGGAAAAGAAACGGTGCTTAATCTTTTGGTTCTTCGTTTTGCAAATTCACTTTTTACTAGTAACTGGGATCATAATTGTATAGATCATGTTCAGATTTCTGTTGAGGAAAGTGTAGGGCTAGGCGATCGTTGGGGCTTTTTTGATAAAGCCGGACAAATGAGAGACATGGTACAGAATCATCTATTGCAAATTCTCTGCCTATTGGCCATGGAGCCACCAGTAGATCTTAGTGCTGAGAGTATTCGTAACGAGAAATTAAAAGTGTTAAAAGCTCTTCGGCCTATCAATGCTGATCAAAACAAATTGTTATCAGTGCGTGGCCAATACAGTGCGGGCTATATCGATGGAAAAAAAGTTCCTGGGTACAACGAGGAAGCAGATGCTGAGAGAAGTAGTCATACCGAAACCTTTGTCGCATTGAAAGTAAATATTGACAATTGGAGATGGTCAGGAGTGCCATTCTACCTCAGGACTGGCAAGCGTTTAGCAGGTAAACAAAGTGAAATAAATATTCACTTCAAAGCGCAACCACACAATATTTTCAGGAGCTCCTATCCCAGACTTCCCCCAAATAAACTCACCATCAGACTACAGCCTGATGAAGGTATTGATCTAAGTATGATGAATAAAGTGCCTGGAATCACTGAGCTTGGACGAATATCTGAGAACCAATTAGATCTGAGTTTTGGTGAAGTGGAGGGAAATTCTCGCATTGTGGATGCTTATGAGCGTCTACTGCTTGAAACGATGCAGAGTAATCAGAGTTGGTTTGTTAGACGTGATGAAGTAGAAGCCGCATGGCAATGGATTGATCAGATTATTCAAGTTTGGGGAAACAGTACTGTGGGACCAGACTTATATCAGGCTGGTTCCCAAGGTCCAGTTTCTGCTTTTTCTCTCATCGCTCGTGATGGACGAGAGTGGGACAATTAGATTGACTGATGTCAATTAAAGTATCGCTCCTTATGTCCTACAGCACTTCTATTTCTTACTTATTAATATTAATTTAAATTGACAAAAGCTTATGACTATTAAAGTAGGCATAAATGGATTTGGTCGAATAGGGCGCATGGTGTTACGCTCGATCATGAACGACTTTAAGGATATTTTTGAAGTTGTTGCAATAAATGATTTATCGGAACCCGAGCACCTTGCTTATATGCTGAAGTATGACTCAGTGCATGGTCAATTTAGGAGTGAGTTAGCAATATCTGAAGATTATCTTCTTGTTGATAATAAGAAAATAAGACTCACTTCAGAACGCGCCCCTTGCTTACTTAGTTGGGATAAAGTTGAGATTGTTTTTGAATGCACTGGGTTGTTTCTCAACCAGGTTGATTGCTTGAAACATATTCAGGCCGGTGCTAACAAAGTATTGATATCTATCCCAAGTAACGACTCAACACCCATGTTTGTTTTTGAAGTCAACCAGGGTCACTATGAAGATAAGAATGTAATTTCAGCTGCATCCTGTACGACAAATTTTTTAGCCCCAATGGCTAAGGTAGTACACGATAATTGGGGAATTCGTCGTGGATTGATGACAACCATTCATGCTGCTACTGCAGGACAGAAAACTGTCGATAGCTGCTCAAAAAAAGACTAGAGGAGTGACAGAGGGATTTTGGAAAATATAATACTTGCTTCAACGAGAGCTGCAAATGCAGTGAGTAATGTGCTAACTGACCTTGAAGGTAAACTCACAGGGACAGCATTTCGCGTTCCAACATCAGATGTATCTGTTATAGACCTCACTGTTGAATTAGAGAGGTCTGCTTCATATCAGGAGATCTCTGAGGCTATCCGTGAAGCTTCCTTAAATCCAGGTATCGGAGAAACATTGGGATACACAACAGAAAAAGTTGTCTCAACAGACTTTAGAGGATGTTCATTATCCTCGATATTTGATGCTGATGCAGGCTTTGCACTAGATGAGACCTTTGTAAAACTTATCGCTTGGTACGATAACGAATATGGTTATACATGTAACATGTTGAGATTAGCACAACATATAGTTGGCAAATCTCAACATAATTTCAGTATGACAAACTAACCGCCAAAGAGATAGACACAGGTAAATCCCACTGCTGTCAAAACTATTGTATAAGGCAGAGCAAGAATCACCATACGACCATAAGATAGTCGAATGAGAGGAGCTAGCGCAGAAGTTAGCAAAAAGAGAAAAGCTGCTTGTCCATTGGGAGTAGCAACACTGGGTAAATTTGTACCGGTATTGATAGCGACCGCTAGTGCATCATAATGTTCACGACTAAACGCACCTGCATTGAATTGCTCAGTTACTGATCCTATGTAGACAGTGGCTACAAATACGTTATCAGAAATAGCAGAAAGAATGCCATTCGCCAGGAAGAATAACGCTGGCTGTAGTTGCTCTTCAAAGGTGAAAACGAACTGCACTACGGGTGTGAATAAATGTTGTTCATGAATCACGGCAACAACAGCAAAAAAAGTAACCAATAAACCAGTAAAAGGCAGAGCCTCTGTAAAGGCTTCTCCCAGATGATGTTCATCCGTTACTCCGTTGAAAGCGGTTTGTAAAACAATTACCATCAAACCAATTAGTCCCGGGGCAGCTAAATGAGTTGCCAAAGATATAACAAGTAACACAGCAACGATCGCCTGAACTATTAAGGTTACTGTTTCTTGCTTAGTGCGTTTGGCACTCATAGCCGTGTCAAAATCGACCAAAATCTCACGAACACTTTCCGGTAATTTTTCACCATGCCCACAAATTTTAAGTTTCTCAACCACTATTAAAGTAATAAAACCAGCAGCTAAAGTGTAGAGAGTCACGTGTGACATCTGTAAGAAAAATTCTACAAACTCCCACTCCATCACACCCGCTATCAACAAGTTTTGTGGTTCACCAACTGTTGTCATTACTCCGCCAAGAGCCGTACCTACCGCTCCATGCATCAGTATTGAACGAAGGAAAGCACGAAAATGTTCCAAGTCTGAACGACGGTTATCGTTGGTGATTTGATCATCATCCCCGTGATCATGATCATGATCAAAATGCTTACCACATGCTACTTTGTGATATACGGTATAAAATCCTACAGAGACTGAAATCAGAACCGCAGTGACTGTAAGAGCATCTAAAAAAGCTGACAAGAAAGCGGCAAGGAAGCAGAAAAGAATTGAAAGGATAAGTTTCGATCTTACATTTAATAGAACTTTTGTAAAGACGAATAGTAACATCGACTTCATGAAGTAAATACCAGCAACCATAAACATCAACAATAAAATTACCTCAAGGTTCAATTCAACTTCATGAAGTACATTTTCTGAAGAGGACATCCCTAAAGCAATTGCCTCAAGGGCCAGTAACCCCCCTGGTTGAAGTGGATAGCACTTCAACGCCATCGCTAAAGTAAAAATAAATTCCGCGATTAGGACCCAACCAGTAATAAAAGGACCTAGAGTGAAAAGCAATAAAGGGTTAAGCACTAGGAAACTTAAAATTGAGAGCTTATACCATTGAGGTGATTTGCCTAGAAAGTTGAGTAAAAACGCTTCAACAAGGGAGTTGGTACCACTTTGCGATGGTGTCATAGGTGTGATTTCCGAGGGCTTATTTGGCTATAGGACCAAAATTTTTATTGTTTTTGTATATGAGTGGTCGAAAGTCTAACAAATTATTCTTAATTAACCAGCCCCCCCTCTATCAAACTTTTTAATCTGCTAAATCAGGAAAATCAAAAATATCATCTTGCACTGAATAATGAATTGTTGAAAACATAACCCTATCAGTCCACATGTCCTAAGTTGGGTACGATATTGCTAGGATCCACTTTTAAGTCCGTTTTTGACCATCAATCTTATTTCAGATGGTAAAAATTTTAGATTAATTCCCTGTTAATCAGCAAGTTGCCTTCATGCTGACTTTACTTCAGGACCCGCTGCGGTATACTTCGATTTGCAAAAAAGCCCACCAGTCTTACCCTCTTTGTCCAGTAAGACGTCCTAGACACTTTGGCTTTTAAATAGTATGAGTAGTAGTTCAAGTAGGTTGCCCCATGAATGCACAGACAGACGATCAGGAACTTACCGGTCAGGAGAGTTTTTCATTTGTTGCTGCAGAGCATAATGTCCTTAAATTCTGGGCTGAAAACTCAATATTCCAACGCTCTTTAGAGCAAACAAAGGGCTGTAAACCATATATTTTTTACGATGGACCTCCTTTCGCTACTGGTTTACCTCACCATGGCCACTTGGTTGGCTCTACCTTAAAAGACATAATTCCTCGTTACTACACCATGCAAGGCTACTACGTACAGCGCCGTTTCGGCTGGGACTGTCACGGTTTACCTATCGAACATGAAATCGATAAAGCTCTGGGAATGAGTTCACAGGAGGCTGTCTCCAAGCTCGGAATCAAGGGGTACAACGATGAATGCCGAGGCATTGTTCAACGTTATACCGCTGAATGGGAAAAAACTATCACTCGAATTGGTCGTTGGGTTGATTTTCGAAATGACTACAAAACCATGGATGCACCTTTTATGGAAAGCGTGTGGTGGGTACTCAAACAACTGTGGGAGAAAGAGCTTGTTTATCAAGGCGTCAAAGTGGTGCCCTTCTCCACTGCTCTAGGAACCGTGCTGTCAAATTTTGAAGCGAGTTCAAACTACCAAGACGTGCAAGATCCTGCTGTCACGGTGCTCTTTAAGCTCTGTGACGAAGATGCCTACATGGCTGCATGGACGACCACCCCCTGGACATTACCCTCCAATCTGGGACTGTGCTTGAATGCCAACGTTGATTACGTCAAAGTGAGAGACTTGCAAACTAACGCTACCATCTATTTAGCTCAGGCACGCTTGGAAGATCTCCAAAAGAAGAGAGAACTAGAAGTACTTGAGACTGTACATGCAAGTAAGCTCATTGGCTCTAGCTATGAACCCCTATTTCCTTACTTTGCACACTTGCGAACTGAAGGCGCCTTCAAAATTGTCAGTGACGATTATGTTACAACCGATAGTGGCACAGGTGTTGTACATCAAGCTCCTGCCTTTGGTGAGGATGATTATCGCGTCATGCGTGCCCACGGTGTTGAAGCTGTTCCATGTCCTATAGATTTTGCTGGTCGTTTTACGGCTGAAGTGCCTGATTATGAGGGGCAGCATGTGAAAGAAGCAGACAAAGCAATCATTCGTCGCTTGAAGGAAGAAGGTAAACTGTTAGTACAAGATGTCATCATGCATCCTTACCCCTATTGCCCAAGATCCGATACCCCAATTATTTACCGAACGGTTCCGTCTTGGTATGTGCGAGTTGAAAGTCTAAGAGATCGTCTGGCTAGCAACAATCAACAGATTAACTGGGTACCGGAACATATTAAAAATGGTCGTATGGGCAACTGGCTGAACAACGCCATAGATTGGTGTATCTCACGAAATCGGTACTGGGGTACTCCTTTACCCATCTGGGTTAATGATGTTTCTGGCAAGATGATTTGCATGGGATCAATTGCTGAATTAGCCAATTATACTGATGTTACTTTGACAGATTTACATCGTGAATTTGTAGATGAACTGACTTTTAGTGTGGATGGTGAGGAAGGTACTTACCATAGGGTTGAGGAAGTTCTCGATTGTTGGTTTGAATCAGGCTCTATGCCCTATGCTCAACTACACTACCCCTTTGAAAATCAAAAACTGTTCCAAGACGGTTTTCCAGCTGAGTATATAGCCGAAGGTCTAGATCAGACACGTGGATGGTTTTATACCTTGCTGGTCTTGAGTACTGCACTGTACGACAAACCATCATTCAAGAATGTGATTGTTAATGGCATTGTGATGGCGGAAGACGGTAAAAAAATGTCAAAACGTCTTCAAAATTACACGCCTCCCGACACTCTGATGGAAGAGTACGGAGCCGATGCGTTAAGACTTTATCTTATTAACTCAGGTCTGGTTCGGGCCGAAGAACAACGCTTCGCAGATTCTGGCGTGAAAGATATGGTGCGTAGAGTACTACTACCTTGGTTCAATGCCTTCAGATTTTTCAAGACTTATGCCGACATCGACAAATGGCAAAATAATGATGCTGATTTTATAGCGACTAATATTACTGATCAATGGATTCTCTCTAGACTGCAATCTCTCATCAATAATGTGAACCGGGAGATGGCTGCTTACCGACTATACAATGTAGTTCCGGCACTTTTTGAATTCATTGAGGAGCTTACTAACTGGTATATACGCCTGAATCGTTCTCGCTTCTGGGTAGAGGGCAAAAATAGCGATAAGATGTCTGCTTATGCTACTCTTTATCAAGTACTGCACCAACTTACCATCTGCATGGCGCCTTTTGCACCTTTCCTTGCAGAGCATATTTATCAGGCCTTAAGTCCATACAATTCTTCACTTGAAAACTCGCCTGATAGTGTTCATCTTTGTCATTATCCAAAAAGTGATGAAAGCCTGATCCAGCCCTTACTAGAGGCGGCTGTTTCGCGTATGCAAAACATTATTCTGCTAGGCCGTCAAAAGCGTAACCAAGTTAAGATTAAGACGAAAACACCACTGAGCATCCTTACAATCTTGCATCGAGAGCAAAGCATGCTCGATGAAATAGCTCGACTAGATAGCTATATCCAAAGCGAACTCAATGTTAAGTCTATTAAATACAGTACAGATGAAGACTCCTATATCCGACTTTATGCCAAACCAAACTCGCCATTGCTTGGTAAACGATTAGGAAAAGAATTTAGTCGTTATCGGCAACTTATTGAATCGCTCTCACCAGCACAATTAGAAGAATTACAAGAAAACGGTTCGCTTCAACTGGCAGATCAGTCTTTCAGTGCTGATGACATCTTAATTTTCCGAGAGCCCATTGATAATGCCGAAGGAGGCTTGGAAGCCGTTTCCAACCGATTTATCTCTATAGCTCTAGATCTCAAGCTAACCGAAGACCTTGTACGCGAAGGACTAGCTCGTGAGGTAGTTAACCGCATCCAAAAATCGCGCAAAGATTTAGGGTTCCAAGTAACTGATCGGATAGCGCTCAGTTTCACCGCTAGCCCCGTGCTTGCCACAGCTATCACTGAGCATACAGCTTATATACAGAGCGAAACTCTTGCAGTTTCATTAACGCCTACAGATCAAGAAGGTGAATTGGAATTTGCAGTAGATGACCAAATGCTCACACTTTCCATCAAGCTGGCCACTAATAATTAAGGCCGATAGAGACAGCATCATGCAAATTACCAGCAACCTACGCATCAAAGCAGAGAAACAATTGCTTTCACCCGAGGAACTTCTCCAAGAACTTCCATTGAGTGAAACTGCCAGCAATACAGTAGCTAACACACGACAAAGTATACAGTCTCTAGTGCATGGAAAAGATGATCGTCTGTTGGTTATCGCTGGCCCATGTTCCATTCACGATACCCAAGCAGCACTAGAATACGCTCAACGCCTACAGCCTATTCAACAAGAACTGGCAGACAAAATATTGATTGTCATGCGGGTATACTTTGAAAAACCACGCACAACTGTTGGTTGGAAAGGTCTGATAAATGACCCCGGGTTAGACAACTCTTATCGAATCAACGATGGTCTGCGCATTGCTCGGCAGTTGTTACTTGACCTAAACAACATGAGGATGCCGGCAGCTACGGAGTACTTAGATCTGATCAGTCCACAGTATATTGCTGATCTTGTCTCATGGGGAGCAATAGGGGCAAGAACTACAGAATCTCAGTGTCATCGCGAACTAGCCTCCGGGCTTTCATGTCCTGTAGGTTTCAAAAATGGTACAGGAGGCAATATACAGATTGCTGTTGATGCAGTAGCTTCTGCTGCACGCTCACACCAATTTTTATCCGTTACTAAAGAAGGACGCTCAGCAATTTTTGAAACCAGTGGTAATGCAGACTGCCATGTCATTTTACGTGGTGGATCAAGACACCCTAATTACGATCCTGAAAGCATTGCAGAAACAGCCAACCTCCTTCATAAGGCAGGACTGCCTCCCCGTTTTATTATCGACTGCTCACATGCAAACTCTGGTAAAGATCATGAAAGACAGGTCACTGTGTGCCAAGACTTGGCTGGGCAAATAAGTAAGGGAAATAAAAACATTATGGGACTGATGCTGGAATCAAACCTAGTGGCTGGTTCTCAAAAACAAATACCAGGAGCTACACTCGCTTACGGTCAAAGCATAACTGATGCCTGCATGGGTTGGTCAGATACCGAAAAACTGTTAACTGAGTTAGCTGAAGCTGTTACGCAGCGTCGGGCGAACACTGAATAAGCCTCATTTTAAAGCCTACTAATCCATAAGCTATAGATAGTAAGGGCATGAATAAATTGAAGAAACTAAAAGCCATATAATCTAGCGTGGCAACACCTAGCGTCGCCGCCATGAAGGCTCCGCAAGTGTTCCATGGCACTAAAGGGGATGTCACTGTTGCCGAATCCTCGAGTGCTCGGGACAGATTTAAAGTGTCCAAACCTCTTTCTAGATAGGCTTGTCTATACATTCTCCCCGGCAACAAAATTGCAAGATATTGTTCGCAAGTCACAATATTTGCAAGCACTCCCGTACCCACTGTCACCGCAATTAAACTAGCTGTTCCATGGACAATCTTTAGCACTACCTTTATCAACACACTTAGAAAACGAGATATTTCCATGGCACATCCAAAAAATATGGCAGACACAATCAGCCAGATTGTGTTGAGCATTCCCACTGCTCCTCCTCCACTAAGCAATTCATCAAGCAAACTATCACCGGTTTTAGCTTCATAGCCATCAATAGCAACCAGCCAAAGTTGAGTCAAGGCTGAAGAGTTAGCTTGAAAAAGCTGTGGTTGAAAAATAACGGCAACTATGGCGCCTACAAATGCGCCAAAAACCAAAGAGGGAAATGCCGGTACTTGTTTATATGCCAGAGTCATTAATACAATCAGTGGGAGTAATAACCAGCCACTTAATTGATAGTTTTTCTCTAATATCAGTAATGCATTCTGTAGAGATGTCGTGTCAACTGCAGCACTTTGCTGTAACCCAAGTACAGTGAACACAAATAACGATAATAACAGTGCTGGCACCCCAGTCCACGCCATGTGTTTGACATGGGCAAATAGATCAACTTCAGCAACTGCGGGGGCTAAATTTGTTGTATCAGATAAAGGTGACATTTTATCACCAAAATAAGCACCAGAAATTACGGCACCAGCAGTAATTTCTACTGATAGACCGAAAACTTTGGCGATCCCTACCAAAGCGATCCCTATACTAGCTGCCGTAGTCCAAGACGAACCGATAGAGATCGCTACCACTGCGCAAAGTAAGCACGCAGCTGCATAAAATAATTTTGGTGAAAGTACTAGTAGTCCAAGTTTAATCAACAAAGGGATCACACCAGCCAGAAGCCATATTCCAACCAAAACACCTACCATTAGAAGAATTAATACTGGTTTAAATAAAATTTGCATAGCTGGATACAATCGATTTTCTAGTGCTTGCCAATTATTTCCACTCAATGTAGCTAATCCCAAAGTAACCAAGCCGCTTAAAAGTAGGACCAGTTGATTTGCTCCACTTGCGGCTTCATCACCGAAATTGCCTACTGACCACATTAGACCAATCACCAACAAGAATAAGGGAATCAAGGCTAATAATACTGATGGTGTCTTAACCTCATTGACTCTCTCTTTTGCCATAAGAATAAACTCTCCAGAGACGTTACTATTGATTATTTATTACTAACAGTTATGAGTTCGACTTCAAAAATTAAAGTCTCGTAAGGGCCTATGACTGCACCTGCACCATGTGCACCATAAGCAAGCTCATGTGGTATGTGAAATCGATATTTAGCACCTTCCTGCATTAGTTGTAAGCCTTCACCCCAGCCGCGAATGACAGCATTTAATGCGAATTCAATTGGCTCACCGCGATCCACTGAAGAATCAAAGACAGTGCCGTTGATCAAAGTGCCGTGATAATGCACTTTGACATGGGAGTCGAGAGTGGGTGTTTGACCATGGCCTATTGCCAGCACCTCATACTGTAAACCGCTTTCAGTAACAGTAATTTCATCGCGCTGAGCATTTTTTGCTAGGTAGGCTTCGCCCTCTGCACTCTGAGCTTTGATTTTCCTTTTTTGTTGATGTTGCATCCGCTCGTTCATAGTATTCATAGCTTTGAGCAGTTCTGCCTCAGGGTAAGGACTTTGTACTGATTCCAATACGTCGGCTAAGCCATCGATCAGTGCCTGTGCTTGCATATCGGGAATAGGTTGTGACAACACCTGCTCGCCTATCTGACGACCTATGGCATAAGAGGCTAGTTCTTCGGGATTCTTGTAAGGTGCTTCCATGAATATTCCAATTAGTTTGAGATGAATTAACCCTCTCATCAAAGAGGGTACGGATTTACTGGGGGTTCATGGTAGCATGTTCACTCCAAAGGGCTACCCACTAACGAATTTCATGATAATTAGTTTTCTGGCATCTCATGGCGGTTCCTCAGCACGCTATATCATCCAATCCATGGCCAACGGCACTTTGACGGCCAGTCCTGGGGTACTTGTTTGTAATAATCGTCATGCCTCGATATTAGAATGGTGCCTAGAAAATGACTTTCCAGCCAGACATATCAGTGCAAAAACTCATAGAGGAGATCAGGAGGCTGAAGAAGCTATGTGCACCGTTTTGGAGGATGCTGGTACTGAACTATTGGTCTGTTCAGGCTACATGAAAATTTTGGGACCTAAACTACTAGGGAAATATCCAGGACGGATACTCAATATACACCCAAGTTTACTACCTCGTCACGGTGGTCGAGGTATGTTCGGTGATCGTGTACATGAGGCGGTGCTCGCCGCTGGTGAAAAAAATAGCGGCGCCTCGGTTCATATCGTTTGCGAAGGTGTAGATGAGGGCCCTATAGTGATGCAACAAAGTGTTGCGGTAGAAGAAGGTGATACTATCGCATCACTACGTGCCAGAGTTCAGTCAGAAGAGCCTGAACTCTATCTACGAGCTATCAAATATTTTCTTAAACAACAGTGATCACAGCTTACAAACAAAGAATCTATGCTCATAAGGACAGCCTAGAGCACGATACTGGACCACAACATCCAGAATGTATACAGCGTTTTAGTACCAGTCTTGCCTTATTGGAGCTAAAGGACTCCCTTGACATCCAACAAGCTTCGCTAGCAACACGTGAACAACTGCTTCTTGCTCATTCCGAGGCTTATATCAAGGAAGTTGAAGATCTGGCTAGTACCATTAATAGAGGAAATAGAGTCTTTTTGGATGCCGACACTATCCTTTCTGCAGGTAGCCTAACCGCAGCACTGAGAGCAGTTGGTGCTTGCTGTGCAGGCATTGATGACTTAATGCAAGGGGAAATTAAACAAGTATTTTGTTTATCCCGTCCCCCAGGCCATCATGCAACACATAGCAAGTCTATGGGTTTTTGTATTTTCAATCAGATTGCCTGCGCTGCTCTCTATGCACTGTATCATTACGGTATTCAACGAATGGTGATTGTCGATTTCGATGTTCATCATGGAAATGGGACCCAGGATATTATCTCTCGCCATCATGGCATACATTTTATAAGCACCCATCAAAGCCCACTCTATCCAGGAACTGGTAGTACTGATGAAAATCTCCCCGGTAAGATTACTAATATTCCTCTGCCGCCCGGTACTGATGATCAGCATTACATCCAACTGATTGACGAACAACTGATACCACTTGTCAGCTCTAGTGCTCCCCAGTTAATTCTTGTCTCAGCTGGTTTTGATGCCCACGCGGATGATCCTCTAGCTAGTATGCAACTCACAGAAAGTACTTATTTTATTCTAGGTAAAAAACTAGGTTCTCTTGCCAACACAACAGCACGAGGACGCATCTTGGCCACTTTAGAGGGAGGATACAATCTTGAAAAACTGGGTGGTAGCATAGCGGCTTTTCTTGATGGTTGTGCTCAAGCCCAAGCTTAACCCAATCGCTCTGAGAAATATCCAATAATGTCGGTAACAAAGTTCATTTGACTCACCCTCGTTCAGTAGAGAATAATCAACCCAATAAGAAAGATATTTGAGGGGAATTTTATGTCAAAGAACTACTTGTCTGACCGCCAACCAGTAGATACAGATACCAATAACAAAAACTTAGAGAACCCATCTCGACGCAGCGCTCTCCAGTCAGCAATCACCATGGGTGCTGTAGGTTCAAGTCTAGGCTTTTGGTCCTCATTCGCCCTGGGAGCAGATGAAGAGTTAGTTCCTTTTACCGATATGCCAGAGGAATTTGCTGCCCCCCCTGTACAGCCTGGAGCCATTCATTATCTTGACTCTCGTGAAATCACTAATTTCTATACTGAAAATAACGATTTCTACATTATTCAGCATTACAACCAACCCGTAGTAGATATCGCTAGTTACCGTCTTAAAGTAACGGGGCTGGTGGATAAGAATTTAAGCCTGTCAATGGATGATTTGAAAGCTATGACTCGAGTTGAACTAGATGCCGGCTTTGAATGCGGCGGTAATTCACCTAGATTGTTCCAAGGACTTATTGGAAACGCACGTTGGGCTGGAGTTGCTTTATCGGAAGTCCTTAATTTGGCTGGCGTACAACCCGCTGCCACGGAATTCGTATTTTATGGAAGCGATTCTGGTGAAGAAATATTAGGTTCGCATCACTCTGCAGGTGATGTAAAAGCCTTACAGAATTTTGGGCGCAGCCTCAATAAAGAAGAAGTGGCCATGCCTGAGATCATGTTGGCATACGAAATGAATGGAGAACCTTTACCACTGTATCACGGAGCACCATTACGCCTATTGGTACCAGGCTGGTATGGTGTAGCCAATGTGAAATGGTTAGATCAGATTCATGTTCAAGATCGTCGTTACATGGGCCGCTTTATGGCACGCGACTATGTGACCTTACAAAAATTGGATATTGGAGGTGTAGAGCGCTGGGAAGAGCGTTCTGTCACTAAAATTCGCCTTAAATCATCGATAGTGAGAGTGACTCGTAGAGGTGATGAGCACTTGATTAGGGGCTTTGTTCTCAATGATGGCACGGCCCTTGACCGTGTCGAGTTGAGCATAGACGGTGGCCCTTGGCAACGTGCCGAATTAGACATTACTAGTTCCCGTTTTTCCTGGAAGTTGTTCAGTTTCACTTGGAAAAACGCGACCCCCGGTGAACACAGTGTCGTCTCTCGTGTTATTGACATCAATGGACAGGTTCAAGCCACTGCTGATGAAATGCCAGAAAAACCAACCCGTTGGGAGAATTATGGCCAATTCACTCGCTCAGTTATGATTGGTTGATTGACATATTCTTAACTGATTAAAGGCATATAGACTACTGGGTTGGTTTCAACCTCGTAGTCAACTCCTTCCATTTCAAAACCAAACAGTTGTAAAAAATTACGCTGATAACCTGAAAAATCGGTTATCTCGTGCAGGTTCTCACTTGTGACAGCACTCCAACTATTCTTCACTGCCTCTTGCACTGCAGGCTCCAACTCTTTGTAGTCAGCGCGCCAGCGCCCATCAGCATCAATTCGAGGCTTGGCACCATAGAGACTCTCACGGAATAATAGATCTACCTGTTCAATGCAATCTTCATGAGTTCCCGCCTCTTTCATTACTTTGAATAGCAAAGCTAGGTACAAAGGCATGATAGGAATAGCAGAACTCGCCTGCGTGACAACTGCCTTGAGCACTGCGACTCTGGCTTCTCCTTTTAAATCAGCAAGTAGTGAATTAATCAGCTTTGCCTTAGTATCTAAATCTTTTTTCGCCTCACCTATGGTGCCATTCCAGTAAATATCCCAAGTCAGTTCAGCACCTAGATACGTGTAAGCTGTGGTTTTTGCTCCTTCGGCAAGCACCCCTGCGTTTTTTAATGCTTCCATCCAGAATAGCCAGTCTTCTCCTCCCATCACGGCCACTGTACTTGCTATTTCGTCCTCCGAAGCTGGTTCAACATTCATCTCCTGAATAATCTCTTTATCAGTATTTACGCCTCGTAATGTCACCGATTTACCGATAGATTTCAGTGTAGAGTTAAAGACCTCACCTGTTCTTGGATGCGTTCTTCGTGGTGCAGCTAATGAGTAGACTACCAAGTCGACCTGACCAAGATCCTCTTTTATGGTGGCGATTACTTTTTCCTTGGCATCATCACTGAAAGCATCCGTATTCAAACTTTTTGCATATAAACCCTCATTCTCAGCCCAGTTATGGAATGCAGCGGAGTTATACCAGCCCGCAGAACCTGGCTTAGTCTCATTACCCTCTTTTTCAAAGAACACTCCCAATGTGGCTGCACCACATCCAGCAGCAGACACTATCCGTGAAGCTAATCCATACCCAGTGGAGGCACCTATTACTAGCACACGTTTGGCAACTGCAGTCTCATGAGTACTATCCAAGACTCCCTGTGAGCGAACATAGTCAATTTGGCGACGAACATTGGCTGCGCATCCCTCTGGGTGAGCAGTGATACACATGAAGCCACGGACACGAGGTTTGATAATCATGGAGTATTCCCTATAGCTGGAAGTAATTTTATTTCGTAAAGATGTTCCCAGAGTTTACCTGTCACAAAAAGACGTTGCTCTTTACTATCCCAGGCAATGCCATTGGCAACTGCGTCAGGATCTCCAGGTCTTTCTAGAGTCCCGAGTTCGATACGGCCGATTACCTCACCGGTATCCGGATGAATTCGTACAATCTGACTGCTATACCAGATATTCGCCCACACTTCCCCCTGCACAAATTCTAACTCATTGAGCATAGTCACAGGGGATCCTTCCTCAGTCACTGTCACTACACGGACTACCTGCAAGGTTGTTGGATCTAGAAATCGTAACTGAGCAGTTCCATCACTCATTATAAGTTCTGAACCGTTATTAGTGAGACCCCAACCTTCACCGCTGTAAAGAAAAAAACGCTCTCTAGAAAAGGTCTTGGCATCGTATACAAAGCCGAAATGGGATCGCCAGGTGAGCTGAAAAACTTTATCTTTCAGAAGAGTGATTCCTTCCCCAAAATAACGTCTTCCTAACTTATAGCTTTGCAAGACCTCGCCAGAAGCAAGCTCAACACGCCTAAGTTCAGACTTCCCGTAACGACCGGTTCCCTCCAGTAGTTCACTCCCAAATACCTCAAGGCCTTGCGTGAAGGCATTTGGGTCGTGTGGGAATTTCTGGACGATTTTTACTGGCTGTACTGGCACTGCAGCTAAGCCAACATGAACGATGGGGAGATACAAAAGCACCAAGATTGCTAGTAGCCTGTGTCTCAATCGCCAAAAAAAACTCTGCCAAGTAGATTTAAGTTTCATATCAACTATCAAATGCCAGGACTCAGAGCATTTCTCTGGCTGCAAGCAGGGCTGCTATCAGTAACATAATCAACGTTGGGACGAATCCCACCATAAATCCGAGCCCTCTTTTGGTGGGATCTTTTTCATAACTGACGCTATAAAATCCTCTACCAACCAGATACAGGACCCCAAGGCATGCAATGAAATATGTTTCAAAGCCCTCTGCCTGCAAAAGATGAGCAGAAAGGACCAGTGAAGGCACAAATAAGACCAGTTGCTCCAGGGTATTCATTTGCACTCTATAAAGGCGCTCAAATTGAGGGTGTCCGCTAATTGCCGGTGCTTTAACACCGTATAGCTCTCGTCCGCGGCCAACTTTCAATGCAAACCAGACATATTGCAGTAAAGACAAGGCCAGAATGAAATAAATCAGCGACATGGGAAATCCTCCCGCAGAAAATGATGAGTGTACAACAAACGTACTAAGTGATTACAGTAAAGAACAGCTGATTTATATTCATTTAAAAGAGAATCAAATTACTCAATTACATTCCTGAGTGAGACTTATAACAAATATATTAAGCCATTTCAGAGAAGCACTTTATGGTGCTAGAGAAACTAAGGTGATCATAACAATGGTAAATGATCAGACTAACTCTACCTTGAAGCAAAATTAGCTTTCTGCTTTTTTTACTCAAAATTAGGTTTTACTCAGCGATTGAAATTGCTGAGGCACCGGCAGCTCGAGCTGCGTCCATGGAACGCACCAAGATTTCAGCCGTAGAGTTTGCACCAGGGCGGATTACTACAGAAGCAGCTGGATTTTCAGCACGATGAGATGCAACACGAGCACGAAGTGCAGAAATATCTACTCTCTCATGGTTGAAATAGATGACGTTTCTGTTATCTATCTCAATCAGGATATTTTGAGGAGTGTCTTCAGTAGGAGGGGGTGGATTGTTATTTGGATCTTGTGACTGCGCATCAAGAGCACTTTCCTTAAGGAAGCTTGCAGTCACAACAAAGAAAATCAACAGGATGAAAACAACATCTAGCATGGGTGTTAGGTCGATATTAGATTCGTCTTTTTTCCGCTTAATTACTGAACTGCCTACAGTTTTCATTATAATTCCTTAGTCTTATTCCTTGTTGGGCATCCCAAAAAAATTTTCAGAGTTTACATCTTCATTTAATAAAACCCAATTTGCTGGCTGAGTATATCAGCTTGGGGAGCAGGTTCAACTGCTCCCTGCCTTATGCTAATGAAGAACCACCTTAAGGGTGAAAGCTACTTGCTCACTTAAGGCTTTGTGGGGCTTTCCGTTACGGGCACCCACTTTGATGGCAACATACAAGTTGATTAGTAAATCTGCAGCCAAATCTGCAGATAACCCTTTAGCCAATCCACGTTGTTTCTCAAGCTCCTTGGTTCGACCCAAGAGTGCTTTACGAATCTGATTTAAAGAGTCACGAATTTTGGATTGCATTTCTTTGTTCCAGATAATGCTTTCACATAATGAGTTAACAATCAGGCATCCCATGGCTCTTTTTTTGGGAGGTAGACCATTGGCAGCATCAAAAAATGAAGCTATTGCATTGGCAGCTTTTTGATCAGCTCCCAATGTGGCTTTTATTAGCCCTTTCATCTCAACATTGTATCTATCAAGACTCAACATGAAAAAGGTATCTTTATCCCCGAATGAGTTGTACAAGGTGCCACGATTTATTTGGGCTGCGTCGAGTAATTTTTGTACTGAGCTTGCTTCGTATCCTTCTTTGTTGAACTGCTCCATTGCTTTCTCTAGTACAAGATCGTAGTCAAATTCTACAGGTCTCGCCATGTACGTATCCTTCTAAAAAGTAATTAAATATATTTCATAGGTAGATTTAATATGGTACTAATCTATGAGGGATGAGTTTTTGGTATTGATTTTACAGCAACAGGTGCTTAGTTACCAAGATTCTTAATAAGAAAGTACGGCAGATAGACAATTAATTGGTGAAACTCATCGTTTTATTTTACGTCCATTCCTTGAACAATTATTCCCATAAGTGCTCCAGCAACTCCTCCCCACACCACTAACCAACCAAGATGTTCACGAATCATTTCCTGAACAATTATTTTCACCGACTCTGACGTCAGTTCTTTAAGCCTTTGGTCAACAATACCTTCCACTTTTTCTACCATAGTCTCACCAGTTTGCGTATGCATAGCTGAGATTATCTTAGGATCATTTAAAGTATTCTTTAAAAAAATACTCATTTTTTCAATAAAGGGTTGTTTCAACGGAGAGAGCGCCTTCTCACCACCAACCATTGCCAGCATAGGAGCGAAAGAAGATTTCATAATCACATCAGTTAATTGGCTAAAAGCAACTTCAAAATCCACACCATCAGCAATCTTACCAAGCGCAGATGCACCATGTTCATCCTTACCCTGCATACTTTGAAGGAACTGACTAACATCCTCCTTGTTGAAAAATTGTTTTAAAATCATATTTCGGATACCTGCTTTGAATTCTTCGAAGCGCTCTGGAATTACACCTGAACCATAAATCAAAGGAATTTTTTCAAACAGCATATGCACAGCTAACCAATTGGTTAATGCGCCCGAAAGCGCAAACAAACTAGCATTCAATAAGTAATCTCGTCCCTCCCACGGCCACCAAAAAGCTATTAAGAGACAAAATAGTGTAAGCAAATTAGTCCATGTTGTTTTATTCATACTCGAAATCTCCTTGCGGATCAGACCAAGACCCATCTAAACGGTAAAGCACCGTGGTAAATTCGCCCACTTTTTCAGAAAAAACTTTGCTTGCCAGATAAGTTCCTATCGCAATAGGCCAAGCCCCCAGTAGTCCTGCCAACATAGAGATATTTTCACCTACCGGAATTCTCACTTGCATATCAGCAGTAATTGTCTCTTTTAACATATTTAACTCACCTTCTATCGTGAGCCTTGAGGAAGTACCATTCACCACAACTGGAACATTTGTAACAACCTTTCCCTGCTCAAAGTTAAGTTGTCCTCGAATGTCATCGTAGGCAAAGCCTTTACTATAGACATCAGAAAAATCCAGTTGCAGACGCCGTGCAAGTGCATCAAAGTTAAATGCTCCCAGTAATTTCACACCTCCGGACTCCACATCCGTGAAATTTCCCTCATCAATCACTAACGCGATCTCACCCGTGCTCGAGGCTAGGCTAAAGTTAACCGGAGAACCGGGCCAGCTAAGTTCACTGCGAAATTGAGAATTGCGAGAAATGATCACCGCATCGTAACCCCAGTTAGGCATCACTTGTGCTAAATTTCCTGTCCTGAAGACACCAGCAAAGCTACTGTTATGAGTTTTACCATCAAAGCTCCAGTGCATGGATGCACCAGTAGCTTCTCCCTCTAGACCTTCTATATTCGAGGTCAATTCACGCATTAAAAAATCATTCAGTACTACGCCAGTTCGAGTATTTTGCAAATATTCTGGACGGATAGAAAAACTCCATCGTCCCAATTGATGCTCTCCGACAGTTAGCTCTTTGAGGACTATATCCATTGAGGGCAATTCCCTAGGATCAACTTCCTCCAGCAGGTCTGGGGTATCGCTGTTATTATCTACATACTCCGGTTGTGGAAGATTAAGATACGCTAGATCAAGCTTCCAGATACCTTCATCATCATTTAGAGGCATTTGCAAATCACCAGCTATATCAGTATTAGCAAATTTAATTTTCCATTGGTCATCAACCATCTCAATGGCTGTGTTAACTCCCATAAAGTGACGATCAAAAAGAGTAAGATCACCGATGTCCATATCAATCAGAGCAAGATAATCCGACAGTGACTTTTCATCCTCTAAGTTACTAGTCAGCAATGGCGCCAGAGCAAGCTTCCAGGCATCAAAATCAAATTGAGATATCTCACCTAAAAGAAATAATCCACGGGCATTATTATCGGCTCGGCGAATAGAAAAAGATTCATTCAATTTCCCCAAGTATAGCTGTCCACGATCTACAGTGCCGTCTTGTAACAGAAGCTGTCCTGAAAGAAAGTCAGCATAACTTAACTCTAGTTGTGTTGAATCTGGGTCAAAGATGAAAGTCAAAGAGAGTGGACTTTTTAGCTTAGCAACTTTCGTAAACGGCAATGGATATGCCGAAATAAATCC
>JAYPEI010000004.1:0-143571 GCA_038125665.1 Enterobacteriaceae bacterium | reverse complement strand
AATCCCTGCAAATCTGAGTCGAGTTGTAACTCGGGGCTTTTCTCTGCACTTGCATCAGGCACTCTAAGTTCAGCTCGATAATTAAACTCACCTCCTGTTTTTTTTAACACTTGGGGAACGAAATTACCTAAACCTCTCCACTGCTCAAGAGTGTTAACATCCATCATGCCGGAGGCTTGAATATTTAGCGAGTCATCGACATTAACAATATGCGCAGTTAGTGGTTTATTTAAGAAACTTGCATTGAGTACATTACTGCTGAGCTTATTATTGCTTAACTTCATTTCCCCTTTAATGCCGGTGAATTCAAGCTCATACGGCGGTAGTTTTAAATCCACTTCATCCAAGTATAAATGCGCCGTCAACTCCTCAGGCTCCACAGACGACCTCAAAGGAATAAGCAGAGAAAACTGGATATCACCTTTTCCTCTTGCTGACCAAGTACTAAGATCAACGCCAATTGCAGAATGCACAGGTGTGGTCGAGAGAAAATTCAACAAATCGTTGACTTCAGCTCGCCCTGCCCCTTCCAAAGTCAACATTGTAGATTCGTCATGGGGACGTACTGTTGCCTTGGCATTTTTTAGATTCAAAGTACCTAGATTTAAATTCTCAGCCACCAAATCAACTTCGTTATTGGAGATTAATATATTAGTTTTTGCCGCATGAAGTGTTGGCCAATCAGAAAGGAAATTAAGCGTCGCATTACTCACTTTAAAGAAGGACTGATGGGTTACATGGCTAGAGTCATAACGTGTGCCTCCCACACTTCTTAAGATAAACCCACTATGTGAGATAAGGCCTGAATCAAGAGCAGTATCTACCCAGTCGAAAACTGATGCAGCTGAAGGAATCAAGGGAATATAGTCAGAGTGAATTCCAAGATTCATCCAATCCATTCCTACACGCAGGTTAAATTCAGTTTGATAGTCTGGGGTGCCAATGGAGCTATTGATTAAACCGAATTCCAACTGCCCATTCAGATCCTGGCTTGAAACTTTTATAGGCTCGCTCCAGATCTTCAATTCTGCTGGCTTTACGTCCCAATACACCTTAGTCGACACCGAAGAATATTCCCAGGGGCGAGGAAAAAGTAAAGGAAGATGCAAATCGAATTTCTTACTGTCCACCCAGACTACTCCTGAGTAATGGTCTGGGTTCATCATCATTTCCACGAAGCCCTGTAAACCTGAAACACTGGGGGCTTTATTCCATGCGTCTACAGCGACATCCTGTAGTTCCCCCCGCAAGGCCAAGCCTGACTCCAATTTATTTGGGTCCAGTGAAAGAAACACTTTATTCAAATTTCCCCTCGGTTGCAGGGTAGTTAGCGTGTTGTCTAGACTTACAGGCAATGGTAACTCACTGAAAAGTGAATGTAGGTGTTGGAGGTTAAGTTGTCTTGCATAGAATTGTAGAGATTCATCTTCTGTAAGGATAAGTGAAAAACTTGGCATAGCGAATGGTTGATTATTAAGATCAAAAACTAACTGCTGGACATCTGCTTGCCAAGACGCATTTTCGTTTGGTTGAGCTTGCCAAGTAAAATCTACATATCGTAACGATACTGGCTGATCTGAAATCATAAAGTTAGCCTGAAGATCATTAACCTGCCCTTTAACTCTAGTGACTCCAGAGGGAGAAAAATCTATCCAGACTTCAGTGTCCAGCTCTAAATCAGAGGGGATTTTGGCAAAGAGTTCGGGCTCAACAATTTGATGTAGTAACGAAGATAAATCCAACCCTGTAGTTGCCATCCATAACTGACCATTGAAGCCATCTGCAAGCGAACCCTCGAAAGATGCTAGCCCTCTAAATGCCGCCGCTTCTATTCCAGGACGAAACTGGAGATTTAAATTATGAATCTGGTTTAGTAGACCACCTAAACTACTTTGTAAATACAAAGAACTTAGTTCAAAACGGCTCCCATTGAATCGTTGCAGTCTTAGTTCACCTGCACTAAGTTGCACGAGTGGAGCATCAAGAAGCATCTGTAGGATTAGCTGTCTCACACTTAGATCGGGTGGTGGTAGGCCTGGAATTAGCCATTCTCCTTCGGCATTTTCATGTAGGGGAAGTTGCAGACGATCAAGCCGCAGATAACTTAATCGTGGACTGAGGCTTAATAAAGATGCACTCACATCAACCCCAAGCTCGAGCCTACCAATTGAAAGGCTTTGTTCATCTGACAGATTAATATCAAGTTCACCAATGATGACAGCTGGGGAAAACCCGGACCACGTTACTTGAAGACGATTGATTGTCACAGGATTTTTTAAGACTCGACTGAGCTCAAGGCCCAATTGCTGAGCAGAGATGTCTAAATGCGGCAATAAAAGTCTTGTCCCAGTCATCAATATAGTGAGTGGTACCAGCAAGATAAGCACCAACAACATGCTATGACGCTTAATACGATCCCACAAACAAAGCTTAGAGCGACTAGACATTAAGCTCACCTAAACCTCAAAATAGAACTATGTCGAACTGCTCTGTTCCATAAGAGCCATCGATTTGAAAGTTGATTTTTTTACCCGACACCATCTCTAGATTAGCAATGGTTGATGATTCTTCATCCAGCATACGATCCACAACGTCCTGCGCACAAAGTACTCTTATCGCTTGATTTTCATAAGCACTAGCCACACGGAGGATTTCTCGGAATATTTCGTAACACATAGTCTCTGGAGTCTTAATTCTCGCCCTACCCTGGCACTCTGGACACTCCTGACATAAGATCTGCTGTAGACTCTCTCTTGTACGCTTTCTAGTCATCTCAATGAGACCTAGCTCTGATAAGCCAGTCACTCGTGTACGGGCTGGATCTTTCTCCAGAGCTGCTGTCAATGCGCGTAACACTTGTCGCTTGTGCTCTTCATTGTGCATATCTATGAAATCAATTATCACTATCCCCCCAATGTTTCTAACCTTCAGTTGTCGTGCAATCGATTTTGCTGCCTCAAGGTTAGTTCGAAAAATAGTTTCCTCTTGATTTCTATTACCAATAAACGCTCCCGTATTGATATCAATTGTAGTCATAGCTTCATTCTGGTCTATGACAAGATTACCTCCACTCTTAAGATGTACGGTTCGGGCGAGAGCTTTCTGTATTTCTTCCTCGATGCTATAGACATCAAAAAGTGGACGCTCCTCTTGATAGAGTTCTAGCATGGGAAGTAATTCTGGCGTGAAGTCTTGAAGAAACCCTCGGGCTTCAGCAAAAATTTCACTATCGTCTACACGTATGCGTTCCACATTAGCACGCAGAATATCACGCATTGCCCGCATATAAAGTACTAAGTCCTGATACAAGAGCCTAACTTTATTGCTTCCAGACTCTTGCTGACGCCTCTCAACTGAAGCCCAAAGTTTATATAAAAACCTAATATCGTTAAGTAATTCCTCAAGGGTAGCTCCCTCAGCTGCAGTTCTAAGAATGAAGCCACCTCTTAGTTCCGGTGTAGAATTTTGCTGATCGCTTTCACAAATGTTGACTGCCTGATCTAGCAATCCAAGCAAACGCTCACGTTCAGTCTCCTGCTCTATGCGCTGAGAAATACCAAGGTGTCTGTTTCCGGGCATAAAAACCAGGTACCGTCCGGCAATTGAAAGCTGCATAGTGAGCCTAGCACCTTTGCTCCCAATTGGCTCTTTGACGACTTGAACTACTACTAACTGTCCATCACGGAGAAGATTCACGATATCTGGGATTGGCGTATTTGGTTCGATATTAACTGGCATAGCATCGGCAGCATGAATGAAGCCTGCTTTGTCTAGACCAATATCGACAAAGGCTGCCTGCATACCTGGCATTACTCTCATGACTTTGCCGTAGTAAATGTTACCTACTGGACCTACCTTATTTTTTCTCTCGATATAGATTTCTTGCAACAACCCTTGTTCGGTCAGAGCTACCCTGGTTTCACGAGGAGTAGCAGAAATCAGTATTTCAAAACTCATTGCCTACCTTCTTCACTGTTTTGGGATGAGAGTGCCTGACTAACTATTGAGGTTAAGCTAACACCAAATTCTTCTAGCAATTGCGCTGTTTCAAACAGAGGTAATCCCATAACTGCACTGTAACTGCCTTGCAAATGGCACACAAAAAAAGCACCTAAACCTTGTATTGCATAGGCCCCAGCCTTTCCATGGTATTCACCACTTTGCAAATAAAATGATATCTCTGTCTCCTTGAGATGTTTAAATCTTACTTTAGAACAGCTTAATACAGTCTTAGTTATCATTTCACCATCAACGTAAGCTCCTGTCAGGCAAACAGCTGTAAGAACTTGATGCTCTCGGCCTGAAAGTTTCCTCAACATTAATGCTGCTTCGTCAATGTCGGCTGGTTTACCAAGAATCTCGTTGCCCAGCACAACACTGGTATCTGCGGCTAGAATCAGACTAACTCCATCATATCGAGAATCCAGTAATGTAGCTTTTGCCTTTGCTTGAGCTACTCTTTGGACATAAATGGCAGGAGTTTCTTCCTTAAGCACGCTCTCATCAATATCCTGTGCCAATACCTTTACACTTACACCTACCTGTTCCAAGAGGGAAAGTCGTCGTGGGGAGGCCGAGGCTAGAATTATACTTGGTAGATGAGGTAAATCACTGACTGACATTCGACTTCCCTTGAACTTTCTCTTAAAGGAATAGTATAGCCATTGCCATGGTCTTGTTATACTACTACGATGCCTACATTAAAATTTAATAACCGTTTGTTGGAACTCAGGCCTTATGAAAATGTCCTAGACTGCTTGCTTAGACATGGCGAAGTATTGCCCTACGCCTGTAAAGCAGGCATGTGCCAAGCATGCCTGATAAAAGCAGTAGACACATGCGCAAGTATCGAATCACAACAATGGCTTAGAAAAGAATTAACAGAAAAAGGCTTTACGCTTGCTTGTCGGTGGTATCCGGAAGAAGATGTGGCAGCCTGTCTACCTTCCCGAGCAGATTTTAGTATCCCTTGTACACTGACTCAAATGAGTCCGCTCAATAGCAAAACCATGCTAGTCACTCTAATTCCTGCAGATCGCTCACGGTTACCTAGCTATCATCCTGGTCAATTCTTTAGCCTGAGCACTCCGACAGGGATCACTCGCCCTTACTCAACAGCAAATGACTATAGCCAAGAATTGAAATTGGATTTCCATATTAGTGCCACCAGTCATGGTGAATTTACTCGCTGGCTGTTCTATGAGGCCAAGCTTGGCGATGAAATCAGATTACAGGGTCCGGGCAGTCAATGCCACTACGATTCTGTTCGCGATAGTCAATCTACTCTTTGGTTAGGCGGTAACGGGACAGGTTTAGCTCCATTGCTGGCAATATCTAAGGATGCATTACGTCAAGGCCATCAAGCTGAAATTCATCTCTACCACGGAGCAAGAAACAGTGCTGGTCTGTACCTCATCGAAGAACTAATAAGTATGTCAAATACCTATGCAAATTTTCACTACCATCCTGTCCTTAAAGAAGCTGAAGAAGAAAGACTTGGGGCCAACATTGAAAATCATTTTCTCTGTGGCGATCTTCAAAGCAAATTAAAAAAAGCCCTTAGCCTAGTCACTGGAACAGGATTGCGTCAGGCCACCGCCTTTTTTTGTGGCAGTCCTACAGTGGTTCACAGTTTACATAAGATGGCATATCTTGCAGGCATTCCTCCACAAAGAATCTTACATGATCCATTTACAGATAGACCCGTAAGCTATGATACTAGCAACCTAAAAGTCGAATCACTGAACGACTGAATGAGTACATCAATTGATGAATAAATTTACTGAATATTTGATGCTTGCACCCGATATCCTCTCCAGCTTGCTTATTAGTTTGATAGGTATTGGGCTTATAGTCGCCTTAGTGCTTTATGTCATTGATGTCAGACAAAGCCATCACACAATCCGGAGAAACTATCCGTTAATTGGTCGCTTTCGTTATCTATTAGAGCATCTAGGTAGCTTCTTCCGACAATACATCATCTCGCAAGATCGTGAAGAACTTCCCTTCAACAGAGCACAACGTTCTTGGGTTTATAGAGCTTCAAAGAATGTGGACAATACACAAGCCTTTGGCTCTACAACTACTAATAGCAAACCGGGGCATATTATATTTGTTAATGCTGGGTTTGCAGTATTGGATGAAGAAGCCGAACCCACTCCTCCGATTACTTTTGGGCCTTACTGCAGACAGCCTTTCTCTACGCGTTCATTCTTCAACATATCGGGTATGAGCTATGGTGCTTTATCACGGCCAGCTGTTTTAGCTCTTTCACATGGTGCAGGCAAGGCCGGCTGTTGGATGTCTACAGGAGAAGGATCTCTAACTCCCTACCACCTGGAGGGTAATTGTGATGTTATCATGCAAATCGGTACAGCCCGCTATGGCGTGCGAGATGCACAAGGTAATTATGATGAGGGTAAGCTTCGTGAAATAGCAGCTTTACCCCAACTAAAAATGTTTGAGCTTAAACTCAGTCAAGGAGCTAAACCCGGTAAAGGAGGTATTGTTCCTGCTGTGAAGGTCACGGAGGAAATAGCAGCCATTCGGGGTATTACTCCGAATGAACCCTCAATTAGTCCTAATCGTCACCCAGACATCAAAACACATGATGACCTTCTGGCTCGAATCCACTGGCTAAGGGAACTGAGCGGCAAGCCAGTGGGTATCAAATTTGTGCTTGGTCGTGAGGAATGGTTCGAAGAGTTACTACTTAAAATCAAGCAATCGGGGGAAGCGTCAGCACCAGATTTTGTTATCATCGATAGTGGTGATGGCGGTACAGGTGCTGCGCCTCTTACTTTAATTGATGATGTGGGAATGGATATACGAGAATCCTTGCCTTTAATAGTGGATTTACTTGTTACCTATGGTCTTCGGGAGAGGATAAAAGTTATTGCTTCAGGAAAATTACTCAACCCTTCTGATGTAGCTTGGGCACTTTGTGCTGGTGCAGATACTATTAACAATGCTCGTGGTTTTATGTTCTCTCTAGGCTGCATTCAGGCCCTGGAATGCAACAAGAACAGTTGTCCTACGGGTATCACGACACATGACCCTAAATTACAACGAGGCCTAGTAGTGGAAGACAAAGCAGAAAGGGTTGCTAATTATCACAGTAACATGGTTAAGGAAGTTAACTTAATTGCTCGTTCTTGCGGTCTAGCTCATCCTCGTTTATTGACACGTGAACACGCGCGCATTGTAACTCAGCCGTTTCAAAGTGTGAGTCTTAAAACGTATTACAAGCGAGAGCGTTTAAGCTGAGTGCTTAGTTTGTTTACTTTGCCACGAGCAAACGCTCTGGAAAGAAAGTTGCCCCCCAAAAATATCGAGAGCTGAACCAATTGTTAGATCGATACAACCGGCACCAAGCTCTTTTACCCGATCTAGATCTTCAAGAAATCGCGCTCCTCCCGCATAAGTCATCGGTAGTGGCGTTATTTTACCCAATAAAATTATGAGCTCTTCATCCAACCCCTGCTGCAAACCTTCAACGTCTACTCCATGGACTAGGAATTCAACACAATAACGGCTAAGTTTATCCAGGAGCTCGCTAGACACCACCTCTGTACTAAAGCGTTGCCAACGATTTGTAACCACAAAGTGCTGCCCTTCTCGCTTGCGACAACTCAAATCCAGAACCAGCTTGTCAGCCCCAATTCGCTGCACCAAATGTTTAAGACGATCAAAATCAATTTTTCCTTCACGAAAAACATAAGAAGTAACAATAACATGACTTGCACCTGCATCAAGCCAGTCAGCCGCATTTTCTGCAGTAACACCACCTCCATACTGTAAACCTTCAGGCCAAGTACCCAGAGCCTCTCGAGCTGCTGCTATGTTGCCTGCCCCTAAGGCAATCACATGACCACCAGTAAGCTTGGCATCAGCATATAGCTTAGCGTAATGAGCCGGGGCAAGCTCACTCACAAAATTTGTCTTGGCAGTTTGAAAAAACTGAATAGGACTTAACTCACCCCGAGTATCATTAACCAACGGAATAGCCTCAGTCATGGGGTCTACACCAGAGGCATCCGCAGTTTTTGATTCTCGAGGGTTTGACGCAGCATGATTGCTGTGCTCCTGAAGAGTCCCCCCCACAATCTGCACTACCTTACCTTCGCGCAGATCTATACATGGACGAAACTTCATATGGACTCCAGGTAGTTTTAATTAGAAAAAAAATTCATCAAGGGTGAGTTGACATCGTAGCACTGCTCAAGCAGACTTCCTGAAGTCATCTCCTAGCTGCAATAAACCACGTGAGAGGAAATTTTGCAGATACAGATAGATTATACACGAATTCAGTGTTTAGCTCAGGACCTACGCGATAGATCAAAAAGCGTTATGGCTTGTCTTGATCAACAAATGAACCCTACCCTCATTTTTTGTTTTGTCTTTTTTAATAGTTCCTATTTAACTAAAAGCTCGCCCAACCGGAGGATACGCCATGGCTAAGCGCGCCCAAGTCCGTCGTCAACAGCGTCACGCCCAGGAGCTCGAAAGTCACCAAAATACTAATCGTAAAGATCGTGAACACCGCAAAGTTAATAAGCGAAGACAGCAGGATAACAGTAACATAATCGAGTTTTCCTCTCACTCTGAAGTACTTACCATGGGTTATGTCCCAAAAAGAAACACTCTCCCCTTTTTCTCCCGCACACCTTCACAACAGCGTTATGTCAATGCCATCAAAAACCACAGTCTCACTTTCGGCATAGGTCCTGCTGGAACTGGTAAATCCTACTGTGCAGGTGCCCTTGCAGCTGAGTTACTTGAATCTGGTCGAATTGAACGCATCATTCTCACTCGACCAGCAGTAGAAGCTGGTGAACAACTAGGATTCCTGCCCGGTGAACTTGAAGAAAAATACGCAGTTTATATCGATGCTTTCCGCGACATACTGGTTGAACGACTAGGGCGTGGTGTCGTGGACTATTGTCTAAGGCATGGGCGTATTATTGGAGCCCCTTTGGCTTATATGCGCGGAAAAACTTTTGCTGAAAATACGTTTGTCATTCTTGATGAAGCACAGAACACTACTCCGTCTCAAATGAAGATGTTCCTCTCGAGAATTGGTGAAAATGCCAAGGTGGTGATCAACGGAGATATCAAACAAAGTGACTTAAGAGGACATAACGGACTTGCTGATGCTCTTCACCGTATCCAGGGCCTACCGGATGTCTATGTACATGAATTTTCTCGTGATGATATCGTCCGTAGTGGTTTGGTCCGCTCTATAATGGATAGATATGAAAATGGATAAAGAAGATAAAAGCTAGCCGACAATATTTAGCCTTGGCGCAGGCAGAACTTATCTGAGCTGAATCAGTACTGTATACTCTAACTAAATGAGACAGGAGTATTCAATACCTCATGAATTCACTCGATCAGCAAGTATTGTGTCAACTAAGTGATTGGCTGGACGCCGGTAAACAATGCTGGCTTTGTACTATTATCCAAACTTTTGGTTCTTCCCCTCGCCCCTCCGGTTCTCTGCTAGCTTGTTGTGAAGATGGTCTCTATTGCGGCTCTCTCTCTGGCGGTTGTGTCGAAGATAACTTACGTGAAAGTATTATTCGTGGTGAGCTCGCTAGAACTCTTCCTGAGCAACTACGGTATGGTGTCAGTGTGGATGATGTTCTTCGCCTAGGGTTACCTTGTGGCGGTAGTTTGGAAGTACTGATAGAACCAATCAATCCTTCACAAAAAGACATATATGCAGAGTTAGCGGCGGCCATCGAGTCACGTCAATTGATAACTCGTGAGGTAGACAAAAAAACAGGTGAAGTCCGCTTAATTCCTGCAAGTCACTTCCAGCCACTTGAAAATACTGCAGAGAAACTCAAACAGACTTATGGACCGGCCTTTCGCTTGTTAATAGTGGGCGCTGTCCAGGTAGCCTGGTATCTCGCTGATATGGCAGCTTGCCTAGATTACGAAGTACATATATGCGATCCACGACAAGAGTTAATTGACAATTCACCATCAATAAAAGCCACCAGTATTAAAGCTGCGATGCCAGATGATTGGATTCGGGAAATGAAACCCGACAAGCAAACTGCCATCATCGCGTTATGCCATGATCCTCGAATTGATGATATGGCGCTTCTTGAGGCCCTGCCCTCGAAATCATTCTATATCGGTGCCATGGGTTCTGTTCGAACTTCAGCTGCACGACGAGAACGTCTTAAGGCACTGAATTTAAACCCTGAGGATGTGGAGAAACTACACGCCCCAGTTGGACTGACTATAGGTAGCAAAACACCTCCTGAGATAGCAATCGCTATTCTTGCTGAACTCACTCAACTACGTGCAACCGTACGTTCCCTGAAGGCATGAATACCTCTTTAAACAATCCAGCGAATCCCTCGGAACTAGCTTGTATTGTCCTTGCTGCTGGTAGTGGACGACGCTTTGGTACAGATAAAAGACTAACCATACTCCCCTCAGGTAGGACGCTTTTAATGAGCACTCTAGCCTCTGTGCCACCTTTGTTCTCAAAATATTTCTTGGTTCTAAAACCAGGGGAGGAAACTATTGCCAGTGAAATCCCTGCACCTTGGACAGTGATCTTTGCTCAGCAGGCTGAAAAAGGCATAGGGTATTCGCTACTTAATGCGATGAAAACTTTACTCACCATGCAAAATGAATCTGACTTATCTCTAATGCCTTTGAACATTAGAGGGGCTCTTGTGGCGTTGGCAGATATGCCTTATGTACATAAGACTACTTATGAGCAGATCAGCAGCGCAATCAGCTCCAATCTGTTGGTACTACCAACTTACAAAGCACAACGTGGCAATCCGGTTGGAATAGGCTGTGATTTTTTTGCAGAGCTGGCCAAGCCGCCCACTACTGCTCTAGCAGATCAAGGCGCTCGTGGACTCATCACTAAATATAGGCATAAAGTTCAATACCTTGAGTGTGATGATCTTGGTATTCTCAGGGATATTGATACACCCGCAGATCTTTCTTGATGACTAGAACTAAAATCTGACTTCTAACAAAGATGTTAGCAGATTGCCCCAATTTATTAAATCTATACAAAACTGTCAGAGTGCCATCAAACTGAGCAGAAAGAAATTCTCAGATAAAGCAGCACACTTATCACATAAAAAATTGTCTATTAAGTTTTTAAATTGTGGTTGACAATCTGCTTTTCATTTGCCGCTGATATTTACATTTAATTCATAGCAAAAAAAAACCGGTGCATCTAGCACCGGGTTTAAAAGCAATTTTTGCGTAATAAGGGGGTAATTTATCAAGCAAAAATCATCCAACTCATAGCCTTGGAGTGACAATTAGCTTAAAAGTTCCCCGCTATTCAAAAAAATAAATTACAATCCAGTGGTCGATTTAAAATTGCGACTCAGGAAGCTGAACCACCAAACCATCAACCTCATTGGTCACTGGAATCTGGCAGCTGAGTCGGCTACCTGGACGCTGCTCTAGTACACATTCGAGCATATCTTTCTCCATCGGACTGGCAGGTGCTACTTTATCTATCCACGCCTCATCCACATAACAATGACAAGTAGCACAGCTACAAGAGCCTCCACATTCAGCTACAATGCCGTCAATCAGATTATCAACAGCTCCTTGCATCACTGAAGTACCTTCTGCCACTTCAATTTCATGTATGTTACCGTCATGGCTTATGTATTTCACTTTCGGCATTACTAACTCCAAGGTCCTTAAATCTAGGAAAATTAATGAAAATTTTCAGTTGATTATACCTCAGTCTGTACATATGTCAGGTGTAACAGGCAAATTCTTACAGTTTCCATGAGATTGAAAGGTCTCTAAGGTCTACACAAGCAGCAAGCAAGTGGTTATATTTAGGTAGTGTTACCTATGATTCGAAAGTGCTGTGACTCACATTTACGGCAATCTTTTACTCTGAAGAAACAGTATTAAATACAGGAAGACTAACCATGAAAACTCGTGCAGCAGTTGCCTTCAGTGCAGGGAAACCCCTTGAAATCTGTGAGGTAGATCTAGAAGGTCCTAAGGCTGGGGAGGTTCTAGTAGAGCTTAAAGCTACAGGTGTGTGCCACACCGATGCATTTACTTTAAGCGGTGACGACCCTGAGGGCGCTTTCCCTGCGATTTTGGGACATGAAGGTGCAGGCGTGGTTTTAGAAGTAGGCCCAGGAGTGAAAGGTCTGAAACCAGGTGACCATGTTATTCCCTTGTATACCGCTGAGTGTCGTGAATGCGACTACTGTCTGCATCCACGGACAAATCTATGCCAAGCTGTGCGCTCCACCCAAGGTAGAGGTGTCATGCCGGATGGTACTAGCCGCTTTTCTCTAGAGGGAAGGGCAATCTTACACTACATGGGTTGCTCTACGTTCTCCAACCACACCGTACTACCAGAAATCTCCTTAGCTAAAGTCAGAGAAGATGCTCCTTTTGATAAAATCTGTTACATAGGCTGCGGTGTTACCACAGGGGTAGGGGCTGTAGTTTTCCAAGCCAAAGTAGAGATAGGTTCCACAGTTGCTGTCTTCGGACTGGGTGGTATCGGTCTGAACGTTATTCAGGGTGCTCGCCTCGCGGGGGCAAGCCGTATTATCGGTATTGATCTAAACCCACGTCGCGAAGCACTCGGCCGCCAGTTCGGTATGACAGATTTTATCAATCCAAATGACCATGAAAATGTGGTTGATCATATCGTGCAGATGACCGGTGGAGTTGACTACTCATTTGAGTGCATTGGTAACGTTAAGGTGATGCGTCAAGCACTAGAGTGTACCCACAAAGGATGGGGCCAATCCTTTATCATTGGAGTGGCAGGAGCCGGTCAAGAAATCTCAACTCGGCCTTTCCAACTGGTCACTGGTCGTTCTTGGCGAGGAACTGCTTTTGGTGGTGCCCGCGGCAGAACGGATGTACCAAAAATTGTGGACTGGTACATGGACAAGCGTATACAGATTGATGAAATGATCACACATACTATGCCTTTGGAGAGAATAAACGACGCCTTCGACTTAATGCATAGAGGTGAAAGCATTCGCTCGGTAGTATTGTATTAGGTGTTACTCCAAAAGCAGCGACCACTTAGCTTGTTTAAGTAGTCGCTACCTTTAATTTGGCCGCTCACCCTCCTAGTAACACATACAGAAGTAAACATGGATCCTAAGTAACAATTAATCCCCTATTGATACAGGTAATATATATGTCTTTTGAACAGCTGAGTGCCAATTTAATGTTCGGCGGCACTCAATTAAAACTTAAACATCAATCCACCGTTCTAAAATGCGAAATGGTCTTTTCTGTTTATTTACCACCGATAGCACTTCAAGGTGAGAGAGTTCCTGTCATTTACTGGTTATCTGGGCTCACGTGTACTGACGATAACTTTGTCCAGAAGGCAGGGGCGCAAAAATATGCTGCAGAAGCAGGTATTGCTATTGTTTGCCCTGACACCAGCCCACGAGGGGAAGGTGTGCCAGATGATGCCGAGAATGCCTATGATTTTGGTCTGGGCGCTGGTTTTTATGTTAATGCGACACAAGAGCCTTGGGCGGAACACTACCAAATGTATGATTATGTGACACATGAATTACCCCAAATGCTAACAGCCAGTGATCTGCCCTTGGATACCGCCAATTCTTCTATCATGGGTCACTCTATGGGAGGGCATGGCGCACTGACTATTGCGCTTACAAACCCTGGAGTCTATCGAGCTGTTTCAGCTTTCTCGCCAATCTGTTCTCCTATGAACTGTCCTTGGGGTGAAAAAGCCTTATACGGTTATCTGGGAGAAAACCGCCGCTCTTGGTCAAATTACGATAGTTGTGCCTTGATCGCAAACGCTAAAGAAAAGCTACACATCCTAGTTGATCAAGGACAAAATGATAACTTCCTGTCATCACAGCTGAGACCCGAATTATTACAAGCGGCTTGTCAGACTGCTAAGCATCCATTAACACTTAGACTTCATTCAGGATACGATCATAGTTATTTCTTTATCGCTACTTTTATAGCCGATCATATCGCACACCATGCGGACGCACTCTGGTCTTCCCATTGAGGAAAAAATCGATCTGTTTATTCGCTTACCTAGAAAATAAAAAGAATTTAAATGGCCTTACCTAGAGTCTACCTCATCGATTCAAGCATCTATATATTCCGTGCCTGGCATATTTTTGATGAGTCTATTGTTAGCGCCGAAGGATTTCCTGCAAATGCTGTTTTTGGATTTGGCGATTTTCTCTACCAACTAATAAGAAGTGTAAAGCCAGAGAATATTGCCTGCGCTTTTGATGTCTCTCAAACTAATTCCTACCGCAAGGAGCTTTATCCGGAATATAAGGCTAACCGAGATCCAGCACCCGAAGAATTGAAGCGACAGTTTGCTTGGTGTCGGCAGTACTGTAATGCTATTGGGATTGCAAATTACGGGCATGAGCGATTCGAAGCTGACGATATCATTGGCACACTTGCGTCCCGATTTAGATCTCTAGGGTATGCCATTACTGTCATCTCTGCCGATAAAGATTTGGCGCAATTAATCCTTGGCCCTGAAGATCGCTGGTGGGATTTTGCTAAAAATCAACAGCTAGACCCCAAGGGTGTAGAACAACACTTTGGCGTTGCTCCTAGTTTAATCGCAGATATGTTAGCCCTATCAGGTGATAAAATCGATAACATTCCAGGGATTCCGGGAGTGGGTTACACTACTGCAGCAAGAATATTAAGAAAATATCCCAGTGTAGAAGCTATCACAGCAAACATAGACAACATTAGTAAAATGAAATTTCGTGGAGCCGCGAGAGTTGCTGCTCTGGTGGATAAAAATCGTGAGATACTTCCTCTGAATAAACAGCTAACCACCATTTATACAGATCTGACTTTGGATTCGAAGCCTGACATCCGTCTGGGCACTCTCGATAGTGAGCGCTGGATAGCTCTATGTTCAGAGTTAGCTCTGTCGGAAGCGCAGAAACAGCGCTGGTACCGCCTACATGAAGATCTGAAATCCCATGTAGCTAAATGACAAGTCTTTGCTTCAGGCTATCATTATCTTTCAGACTTTGTAGAATGCTTAAAGTAATTTGCTACTTATTGTGAAGCCATTGATACACCGTTGATGATGTACAATGTTAGTTTTTTTGGAACTTATAAGACATCGAGCAATCCATGGAACACTCCGCCCCATCGGGTCACCTTCGCAATGCATTACCTCTTACTCTCTTATCGGCGATCGCAGCACAAGTGCCATTAGCAGTTGATATGTATTTACCTGCTATTCCTAGTATTGCCGATAACCTCGATACCACTGTCACTGCAGTACAGAATTCTTTGAGTATTTTTCTGCTTGGCTTTGGTCTTGGTATGTTATTGTTTGGACCTATGGCAGATAGACATGGCCGTCGACCTGTCGCGCTTCTAGGTATCATGGCATTTGCCATCAGCTCCATGTTACTAACGCTCAGTACATCCTTGGATATTTTTTTGATTCTTCGCTTCTTGCAAGGATTCTTGGGTGCTGCAGCTTCAGTAACAGTACCGGCAATGATTCGCGACTGTTATGGTAAAGACACCGCTAAAGGCATGTCAGCTGTTTTCACAGTCATGCTTATTGCTCCACTGATCTCACCTCTGTTGGGCTCGATGGTGCTTACTGTACTACCATGGGAAGGCATATTTTATATTCTAACTGCGTATACATTTCTTGTGCTTGGTCTCACATGGAAACTACTTCCTGAAACTTTAACTTCCGAGCAGAAAGAACTACAAAAAGGGGTTAATACTATACGTCTGTACGGTCGTATTCTTGCTAGAAAGTCCATTTACCCAGACTTGGCAACTTCTATGTTGGCGGCCTTAACTTTCTTCATCTATCTCACTTCCATCTCTTTCGTGTACATTACTTGGTTTGAGGTAGAGCCAACACTTTTTGGTTTTTTCTTTGGGTTATCTGCTGCTTCACTAATTGTTGCTAATTTGCTCAATAGAAGACTCATCAGTACTTATGACTCTCGCACACTCATGCGTCGTGGTATGCAATCTTCACTTGTTGCCGCTCTAATTTTACTAACCCTTTGGTTAGTTAATGCTGGCCTAATACCTACAGTATTTTCCTTAGTCTATTTGGTAGGCAGCTTAGGGATCGCGTCAATAAATATAGACTCTTTGGTACTGCTTCAATATCCTAACGAGGCAAGTTCGGCAGCAGCCGTGACAGGTACCTTGCGCTTTGGTTCAGGAGCTCTAGCTGGTCCTTTACTGGTTCTAGTGGATGATGGCACTGTTTTACCAATAGCCATGCTACTAACTGGCGCGCTCTTGCTTGCAGTGATTTGTCAACTATTCAGCGCTAAAGATCTTGGCGATCAATAATGGTTTTTCCCTCTGGTTCTCTAATCTGTCTGACTAGTGCCTGAACCTCTTCAGGAGCTGGGTTGGTAAAAGAATTCACTGTTAGAGCTACAGCAAAGTTTAGTAACATACCCAACACACCACTACCCTCTGGACTGATACCGAGAAGCCAGTTTTCTGAGTAATCCATAGCAGGATTGATAAAACGGAAATAGCAGATATACGCGAGAGTAAATAACAATCCAACCAGCATCCCGCTGATAGCGCCTGCACGATTCATCCGTGTACTAAAAATCCCTAGCACTAATGCTGGAAAGAATGAGGCCGCAGCAAGACCAAAAGCAAAGGCAACAACCTGCGCTACAAATCCAGGTGGATTAATCCCAAACCAGCCTGCAATCAATATAGCTAAAAATATAGCAAGCCGCGCATAATATAATTCCTCTTTTTCAGTTAAATCAGGCTTAAGCCATTTTTTGCACAAATCATGAGAAACTGATGTTGCTATGACCAAGAGCAGTCCTGCAGCTGTAGAAAGTGCCGCTGCTAATCCACCAGCAGCCACTAACGCAATCACCCAATTAGGTAACTGTGCAATTTCAGGGTTAGCGAGTACAATAATATCGCGATCCACTATTAGTTCATTTTTAACTGGATCAGCTAAATATTGGATCATGCCGTCACTATTTTTATCCTCAAAACTTATCAACTTAGTGTTTTCCCAATTACGAAACCAGGAGGGCATGTGGATATATTCAGCATTATGAACAGTGTTTAATAAATTCATGCGGGCGAAGGCAGCAACTGCAGGCGCTGTAGTGTACAAAATAGATATAAATATAAGCGCCCAAGCGGCAGAGCGACGAGCGGCTTGAACGGAGGGTACAGTAAAAAAACGAATTATTACATGAGGAAGACCGGCAGTTCCCATCATGAGTGCTCCGGTAATACAGACTACATCTAAGGTACTCCGAACGCCTTGAGTATAGGCAGAAAAACCCAATTCCTGATTGAGTCCATCTAATCTATCTAAGAGGAAACCTCCCCCGAAACTCTCTTTTAGTTGTGCCCCAAAGCCTAGTTGAGGGATTGCATTATCCGTTAATAATAATGAAATAAATATCGCAGGTACCATGAATGCAAAAATTAATACACAGTATTGCGCAACTTGTGTATAGGTTATGCCCTTCATCCCCCCTAAAACAGCGTACACAAATACAATTGCCATACCAATAAGTACACCAACCGTAATATCCACTTCAAGGAATCTAGAAAATACGACTCCTACACCTCGCATTTGTCCTGCAACATATGTAAAAGACACAAAGAGGGCACACAGTACAGCCACAACGCGTGCTGTTTGTGAGTAATACCGTGTACCAATGAAATCGGGGACAGTAAACTGCCCAAAATGGCGTAGATATGGAGCTATTAGGAGTGCAAGTAAGACATACCCTCCTGTCCAACCCATCAAATACACAGATCCATCACGCCCCATAAACGCTATTATTCCCGCCATGGAAATAAAGGAAGCGGCGGACATCCAGTCTGCTGCCGTGGCCATACCATTAATTAGGGGGGGTACATGTGAGCCGGCGACATAAAATTCACTAGTGCTACTGGCTCTGGAACGGATAGCAATTACGATATATAACAGGAAACTAAGTCCTACAAACAGAAAAGTCATTTCTTTTAGGGTCATTAAGCTTCCCTATCCTTAGCCCACTCATCAGTCTCAGCTTCAGCATCTGTAAGACTGATTTCTTTTTCTCTAAGCTGAGCTTTATCAAGTCGCTCTTTAAAGAAATTGTAAATGAGGATCAAGATGACAAAAAGATAGATAGAGCCTTGCTGTGCCATCCAGAAACCAAGACCGAAACCACCAATACGAATAATGTCTAGCTCATCTGCTAATATGATAGAAAACCCAAAAGAACCCAGCGCCCATATAAACAGAACCACAGTAAGTAGACGAAGGTTACTTTGCCAAAATAGTGGTGTTTTTTTCATATCTCCTCACTACCTAAAAGTGATTAGCGTTGCTAAGTATTAAAGTTACATTTCTATTTTTTTGTTATTTTTATGTGCAGTATATCTTAACTTAATCTTAGTCGAGAAAAACAAAGTATTGATTGTGTTTTGCTCTTTATACATTTGGTAGAGTTAATAATATCAATCATGATCCTTACTTTTTTACTTTCTTGCAGGCTCTCTAAATTTTTCTCTCTCATGATAAAAAATAATTTCTTGTGCTACAGTGTTTGACTAATCATGACAATAAATACAGCTTGTAGCCCCAAAATTTCTGGTAGAAAGAATAATTTTCCAGTAAAAAATGGAAGCTAGATTGAAAAACTTACATCCTTTTGAACAATAATTCATATGCGCCATCCATTTATAATAGGATAGCGTCTGTCACGGCCAAAGGCTTTACGGGAGATACGTACTCCAACTGGAGCTTGTCGACGTTTATACTCATTCCTATCAACCATAAGTATTACACGCTTTACAATTTGGGCATCAAACCCTTGAGCACAGATAGATTCTACGCCAAGATCTTGCTCTATATAGAGCTCCAAAATTTGATCCAGTATTTCATATGGCGGAAGATTGTCTTCATCTACTTGCCCAGGCGCTAATTCAGCCGAAGGAGGCCTATTTATAACGCGACTAGGAATTACCTCAGTGCCATCACGCTCATTACGATATTTAGCCAAAGCATAGACCTGCATCTTAGGAACATCCTTAATGACATCAAAGCCACCAGCCATATCTCCATACAGAGTAGAATAACCAACCGCAAGCTCACTTTTATTACCTGTAGTCAATACTAAAGAACCTTGCTTATTAGACAAAGCCATGAGTAATACACCACGACAACGTGCTTGTAGATTCTGTTCAGTGAGATCCTGTTCAGTGCCTGCAAATTGATTCTCTAACACAGAGATAAACGCTTCATAAGGAGTTTCAATAGGTAAGACTTCGAAACTTACTTGCTGGCGAGTTGCTTGTAACTGAGCATCTTCCTTACTCATATCGGAAGTATAGGCGAAAGGCATCATAATAGCTTTGACACGTTCTGCCCCTAATGCATCCACCGCCAGTGCCATTGTCAATGCTGAATCAATACCACCAGATAAACCTAATACCACAGAGGGAAAACGATTTTTATTAACATAATCTCGTAAACCGAGCACTAGTGTTTCATAGAGCTCTGCCACTGGAGCTAATGGTGTAGCTTTCTCTCCTGCAACTACTTCTACACCTCTTGTAGACTTAACTATTTTTACAGGTGTAAGTGCCTCGTGATATTGAGGAGCTTGAACAAGTATCTCCCCCTCAGCATTCATAGCCATTGAGGCACCATCAAAGACTAGCTCATCTTGTCCACCAACCTGATTAATGTACAACAAAGGAATATTATTTTCGTGAACTCGCTGACTCATGACTTGCTGGCGCTCTTTCAATTTTCCTTGATGATAAGGAGATCCATTAATATTAATCATAAGCTCAGCACCAGCAGCTTTGGCTAATGCCATGGGTTTAGGTTTCCAAAGATCTTCACAAATGGTAAAGCCTACATTTATACCGCCAAGATTGAGGACTAGGGGTTCACGACCTTTCTTGAAATATCTCTTCTCATCGAATACTTGATAGTTCGGTAGGCGCTGCTTGATGTAAGAACCTAAAATTTGACCGTGATTGATCACAACTAATCTATTCTGTAGCTTGTCCCCCTGACGGCCAGGATATCCCACCACTATTACAGTAGGTAGTGCTGCATCTTGCAATTCTTGTAGCGCCCAGTCGATCCTAGCATCAAGGCTAGGACGCAGTAGTAAATCCTCAGGAGGGTATGCTGTCAAGACCAGTTCTGGAAAGACAACTACCTCTGCTTGATGATCTGAAATTGCCTTTTGTGCTTGCTCTAACACTAAAGCAGTATTGCCATGAATATCACCCACCAAAGGGTTTACTTGAGCCATGACTACTTTTAAGGTCAACGAAGTCTGCTGGTTTAGGATTGGCATTGATACTGGTCTATGCACGAATGCTTACCTTTATAAGTCTGTACACTTGTGTATTGTCCGCTATTCACCCACACTTAGCAAAAATCTCTCAAGAGGAAAACCAGTGTTATTGAGAATACTAATAATTGCACTTCTAGTATGGGTCGTATGGATGTTGATCAAACGTAATTTCCTGAAAGATGAGAAACTCCAAGATAGCCAAGACATCAGTAAAAAATCATTGAATGATACTATGGTGAACTGTTCAAAGTGCGGAGTTTATGTACCCAAAACCGATTCTTATTTTCATATGAACCAATGGTATTGCTGTAAGGAACACATGGATTGAGTATCTACAAACTTTAGGTTTTTTGCTGTGTTTAATCGTTAAACCTATTAGTGCTTATACCCTGTTAGAGCTACCACTTTTCCTTGGCTTCCTAGCCTTGCTCGCCATATCAAAAAAAATTTCACCCCCTTCAGTACTTTATCAATAGAGACTATCTAATCGCTTTGCATAATTTACTTCGCTTTCCCAGATCGAGAGATACTGGAACTGACATAGAAATTACCCCAAGCCCTGGAAAAAGATTCAGGGGTGTCAGAAAAAGATAAGTATTCGAGTAAAAACTACAATTACCGCAAGGCTCGCGGTAAAGCGAAATACATAGATTCTTCCATACCACTAATCTCCTTTGGCGCTGTTCCACCCATCTTCTCCAATATTTTAATGACTTCTTGCACAAGCACTTCAGGCGCAGAGGCACCTGCTGTGATTCCCACAGAAGAGACACCTATCAGCCATTCCGGCTTTATCTCTTGCGCCTTATCAATCAGATATGCCTTTGAACCAGAGCGTTCAGCGAGCTCACGCAATCTATTTGAGTTGGAGGAATTAGGAGAGCCTACAACTAAGACTAATTCATTTTCCAGAGCAAGTTGTTTTACAGCATCCTGACGATTCTGCGTGGCATAACAAATATCATCACGTCTGGGCCCAGCAATGTTAGGGAATCGCTTTCTTAGTATATCAATAATACGTGATGTATCGTCTGTGCTCAGGGTGGTTTGTGTAACGAAGTATAGTCTATCAGGGTTTCGGACTGCTAATGTGTTGGCATCTTCTTCATCTTCAACTAAGTAGATTTCACCGCCAGTGCTAGCATCAAATTGTCCAATTGTACCTTCTACTTCTGGATGACGCGCATGACCTATCAAGATACATTCTACGCCAGCTCTTGAATAACGCTGTACTTCCATATGCACTTTTGTCACCAGTGGGCAAGTAGCATCAAAGACTTGCAAACCCAAAGTGCTGGCTTCTTTTTTCACTTTCTTTGAAACACCATGTGCACTGAAAATAGCGATTGGTGGACTTATTTCACCCTTCTGTTTCATAGGGATATCAGAAAGTTCTTCTACGAATATTGCTCCACGCTCTTGCAAGGATTCCACAACAAATTTGTTATGAACAACTTCATGACGCACATAAATTGGGGCTCCATAGATATCCAGCGCACGATTTACTATATCAATTGCCCGGTCAACACCAGCGCAGAAACCACGAGGGTTAGCTAGTTGTACGTGAAATTTTTTCATAGCGCCGAGTTATCTAGTTCAAGCAAAATAGCTTTGAACACAATAGTACGACCAGCCAAAGGATGATTAAAGTCAATTTCAACGAATCGTGAATTCACTTTATGTACAACACCGGGCTGAGTGTTAGCTGCTTTGTCGCTGAACTCAAGCATCAGTCCTGATTCAAGCACCATATCGGGAGGGAAACGATACCGGGGGAAACGCTGAATATTTTCCTTTCGCTGCTCACCAAAAGCATTCTCAGGACTTAAAGTACATTCACGCTCCTCTCCTGGATGCATCCCCAGCAAGCTTGCCTCGAAAGTAGGTAGCATGGACCCATCGCCAATAACGAACTGGGCTGCTGCCTTATCGTAACAACCATCAATCAACTGACCATTTGTCAGAGATAACTGGAAGTGAAGTTTCACCCTCGACCCTACCTGCAAACCTGTATTCGTCAGAGGTTTATTATTTTGGGCTTCAAGTACATCAACCAGTTTAATAAGATATTCAGTCATAAATCTAAACCTGTAACTGCTGGCTTTAATCCTGCCCATCATTGTTGGAACATTGAGATCAGTACGAATGCTATTGATCAGCTTTCTTCTCTTTAGTTACTTCTGAGTAATAAGTATCCAAAATGAGCAAAATTGCTCCTACCGAGATAAAGGCATCCGCCATATTGAATGTAGCAAACCGATACTCTCCATGATACAAACTAATAAAATCTATTACGTAGCCAATCAAGGCTCTGTCTACTAGATTACCTATAGCGCCAGCTAAAATAAGTAATAAAGCGCTTCTCAATAGATATCGAGAAGACTCTGTCCTCTTGAGATAAATTATCAGAACTACGGAGACTATCGCTGATATTGCAGTAAGTAACCATCTAGTAAAATCCCCCCCGGTACTCAGAAAACTAAACGCTGCCCCTTTGTTATATACCAACAGCAGATCAAAAAAACCAGGAATAACGGCACTTGGTTTTAAGTATGTCAGTTGATGATCGGCTAAATATTTGGTCAGTTGATCCAACGCGATACCAAATAAAAGCCAGAGCCATATCCAGGGCGAATTCAACATCACTTTGACAAATTTGTCGCCACTCATTATTAGGGCTCCTTATTCATACTAACCCAAAAAAAGTTTTGGCTTGAGTAAGGTCCTGTTGAATCTGTGACCGCAGGGCTTCCAATCCATCAAACCTCTTTTCATCGCGAATTTTATTAATAAAGTGAACTTTAAGAACTTTACCGTACAAATTTCCATCAAAGTGCAATAAGTGAACCTCTAGGGATGGCTCAGGGACTTCAGTGACGGTTGGTTTAAATCCAATGTTAGCAATAGCAGGATTTCTCGATCCATCTACAAGTTCTACTTCAACTATGAAAACACCACGCATCACTGGTTCGCGTGTTTCTAAGGCTAAATTGGCTGTAGGCACCCCTAACTGCCTCCCCAACCGACGACCTTGTTGGACGATTCCTCTGATCATAAAAGGTCTTGCTAATAGCTGTTGGACACGCTCACAGTTACCTTGCTCTAGGTATTTTCTCACTAGCGTAGAACTGACACGTTCTCCCTGAGCCAAGCAAGGTTCAACAGCATCTACCGTAAAACCTAATTCAGCACCATTGCGTTGTAATAAAGAGAAATCTCCTGCGCGATTTTTTCCGAACTTGAAATCATCGCCTATTACTAGGTGACAAAGACCCAAGTCCCTCCAGAGATAACTATAAATAAACTCATCAGCAGTTAGTGAACTTATTGCTTTATCGAAGTTCATCCGAAGCACTGCATCAATTCCTTGAGTTGTCAAAAAATCAACTTTATCTGCAAAGGGCATCAGTCTTAGGGGGGCTTTATCAGGGGCAAAAAATTCTTCTGGCTGAGGTTCGCTGAGAATTACTACGGAGGGAAGCCCAAGCTTAGCCGCTGCAGATCGGAGAGAGGACAGGATACTCTGGTGTCCTAGATGCATGCCATCATATTTACCGATAGTAGCCACTACTGGACCTAATATAGCTTGCAGTTCAGAGGGTTGATCACTAACTTTCATTCAGACGCCTGTTTGTTTGAAGGGCGGCATTATACTCCTATATTAGGCACTTGACCTCAATGAACCCTCTTCAGTCAGAGCGTGCAAACGCGGAGTTCCATGTAGCTAGGCGAAACAAGCTCTTAGGGATACAGATGCTTAGGCCTGAAGCCAGTAAGCAATAACAGAACGCTATAAGTTACCGCTCCAGATACCACTAACCAGGCTAGTTGAAGCACTCTTTGTAATTCGTCCCAAGCTAGCCAATTTTCAACTGTATCCAGCTGCCAACACAGCAGCAAGATCATCCCCACCAAGGCTGTAACACATTGAATGCTGAATTTAAGCCAAGAATAGTTGAAATGTAGGACTTTTTCACGCATCAACCCATAACATAACAATCCAGTATTAACCCACGCCGACATGGCAGTTGCCAAAGCTAAACCAATATGTCCAAGGGGGAATATAAGTAACAGATTGAGTACCATATTACTGACCAAAGCGATCACTCCATAACGCACAGGTGTCTTAGTATCCTTACGAGAAAAGTAAGCTGAGGCCAGCACTTTTACCCACATAAAAGCCAACAAACCCAAAGAAAAAGAACGCAAAGATCCTACTGTAGGTGCCACGGAATCGGGTCCAAACTGTCCCCGCTGATACAGAGTAATCACCAAAGGCTCAGCTAGCACCAAGAGGGCCGCCATCGCAGGCAAACCCAAGATAGTGAGCACACGCAATCCCCAGTTCAAGGTGTCATCGAAAACCTCTGCCTGACCCGTACTATGTTGTCGAGATAGCGTAGGCAATATCACTGTAGCAATGGCCACCCCAAAGATTCCTAACGGTAATTCCAGCAAGCGATCAGAATAATATAACCAAGATACAGCGCCATCGCCTTCAAGACTGGTCGCCAGAATAGTATCGAGCAAGAGTCCAATTTGTCCTATAGATACGGAGAACAATACAGGTAACATTAACTTAATGACTTTGCTTACTCCAGGGTGGCTCCAGTTCAACCTTGGACAAACAAAAAGTTTTAGATGTGCCAAAAAAGGTAATTGGAACATCAACTGCAGTAGTCCTGCGAGTATTACCCCCCAGGCTAAAGCCAATGCAGGTTCATTGAACATGGGACTTATCCAAACAGCGGCCCCGATCAGTACGACATTCAACAACACAGGCGTCAATGCTGGCACAGCAAAATAACCGTAGGAGTTCAACACAGCACCTGCAAAGCCTGTAAGCGAGATCAATAGAATATAGGGGAATGTCACACGTAACAGATCTACTAGCAGTGAGAACTTACTACCGTCGTCCAAATATCCTGGTGCAAAGACACCTGCTAAAAGTGGGGCTGCTGTTACTCCCACTACAGTGAGTAAGGCCAAGATTAGACCCAGACCACCTTCAACGTGTGCCAAGAACAAACGAATTTCCTCTTTTGTGTGTTGGTTGCGGTACTCAGCAAGCACTGGCACAAAGGCTTGCGAGAACGCACCTTCCGCGAATAATCGCCGCAAAAAATTGGGTATACGAAAGGCCACAAAAAAAGCATCAGCTGCTGCAGAATCACCAAAAATTGCAGCAAATACTACCTCTCGGACCATGCCAAAGATCCGGGAGCAAAGTGTTCCACTACCCGTGATCACTGAAGATCTAAGGAGTTTAGTGTCTTGCTGTAGGCCAACATCCGCCTTCATACTTGTAACCTAACTAAAAAGGGCATATTAGCTGGCTTGACTTTATCGAGCAATTTTTGCATAGTGCGCCTCTTTTTATGGTCAATTGTCTAGACTGAATCACAATTTAGGAGTTTACCTTGGCTAATACAGCTCAGGCACGCAAGCGCGCCAAACAAGCAGAAAAAAATCGTCGTCACAATGCGAGTTTCCGCTCCATGGTGCGTACTTACATCAAGAAAGTGGTTTCTGCAATCGAAACAAAAGACTATCAATCTGCTAATTCTGCTCTAACAGAAGCTGTACCTGTTATCGACCGCATGGCAGATAAGGGCATCATTCATAAAAACAAAGCTGCCCGACATAAGAGCCGTCTTAACGCTGCAGTAAAGGCACTGCAACCTTAAGTTTTCTACAAGATAAAATCTCAAGCAAAAACCGGTATCTTTTATGTACCGGTTTTTTTTGTCTTACTAAAACTCCTCAAAATTTACTTCGTCCTTATCACCTATTTGCTTCACAGCAGCAGTAGCTTTGGGTATATTCACCAATTGAACTAACCCTATCAATAAATGAGACCGTACTATGAAGAAGCTCATTCTGACAGCGTTTTTAAGCGTAATTTTGTCCTTGTCAGTGGCAGCCCACCATTCCTTTCAGGCCAGCTACAATATGGACACAATCACGGAGATTAAAGGTAAGTTAGTACAGCTAAATTTTCGTAATCCACACTCCTCTGTGATGGTAATGGCACCAGATACAGAAGGAAAAATGCAACGCTGGGGAATCGAATGGGGTGGCGCTAGCCTTCTACAAAGACAAGGCCTAACTCGTGACTCTTTTCGTGTAGGTGATGAAGTAATTATCCGAGGTCAGCCCAGCCGTGATTTAGCTGACCATCGAATGCGCATGGAATCTATTCTAAGACCAAGTGATAATTTTGGCTGGGGCTTCAAGGAAGACGAAAAAGTTGATTAGATCGCAGCTCCTCCATACCCATCCTCTGGTATGAAGATGACTACTGTTCAGCTTTGTGACGCAAAACTAATCCATCAATTCGCTAGATCTTTACAGGCATAAGCCGCCTGTAAGACATTGTCTTTTGCTTTTACAACAATTTAAGCTAAATCAGATAAACCCATACTCAAACATAAAAATATTTTAGTGGTCATCCTCATTTTCTGGTCCAAAAATTTACTAACAACCTTACTGTGCTTGACAATCACGCGGATCCCACTTACCCCCATCGACCTCTCTTTTAAAGGAAGTTGATGTCAACATTGGATCAATCAAATACTGCGGATCTATAATTTCAGTGAGTACCGTCAGGTATTCTGTACCATTAGGCGATGCCAAAAGATCAAAGAACTCATTCACCTGAGTTTGCTCACTATAGGGCAAACCATTCCTTCTAAGATAACCTGAACTCATATCAGTTGTAGATACAGCCAATGAACCATTTACGACGGGACCAAAACGACCTTCACGCTGAAGCTCCCAATTAGCTAAGCTAACTCCTTGTAATGAACCTTTACCTCCGGGATTAACTTGTTCCGGACCAAAGTGAAGATATCTTTTCTGTTTACCCGCATCAGTTTCTATGATGAGCACATTATCGCTTTCCCAAGCAATATGAAGACGAGTAGGAATTCGCATTATGCCCCCAACTCCATAGGCTTTACATTCATTTCCACTAGCAGAGTCCGCTTCTGGATTCCATGCTGCTGCCAGTTCAAGACCTGCTTTGGTCAAGTTGATGCCTTCATGGTCACCCGCTGGAGCTGTAACCATCCTAAAGCGCCAATCTTCCGTCACCAACGCCACCCAGTAACCAGTGATATCAATGGGTGAAGTCGTCTTGGCTGATGGAGCGTCAGCTCCTGCTACAACTTGCGAGATTAAAGAAGCACAGTAAATTACAAGGCCAGAGATAGCAATTTTAATCGACTTATTCATTACTCTGTTCCTTCTTCAGCATTAACTGCATCAACTAAATTTTGGTAGACAGTACTGACAAACATAGTGGTAGTCCAAAAACCGCTATCTCGTCCCCAGCGAGCATCATAATCTTGTGTTGGTGCTGCGGCGAGAACTTCCTCGAGAGTCATCCCCCGGTCAATCATATGTTGAATCCGATCTCGGATTATCGTGAGCATAGTTCGCCAATTTATGACATCGGCCATATTACTCAATCGGCCATGCCCAGGGATAACTAGTGTGCCCCCCTCTTGTCCATACACTGGAATAATTAAATCAATGAGGTTATTGGCCGCTTTGATAATGCCTTGAATACTGCCGCCATTTACGACATCAATAAATGGGTACATGCTGTTATTAAAAACATCGCCTGCGGAGATGACATCAGACTGTCTGAAATAGACAATGGAATCTCCATCAGTATGGGCGTTAGGCTGATGTTCAATGCGTATACCTTCCCCGTTAAACCACATATCACGACGTGGTGTGAAATAAGTAATAGTGGGCCAATATTCAGAAGGTAAAGCTTCACCTACCTCTGGCACAACCATGTGTAGCATTGCATTTTCATGCGCAATAATAGCAGCACCTTCAGCAGCATCACCGATATCACCACCCACGTTACCACCAGAAATTGTACTCCCTGCCTTGGCTATATTAGCGTTGCCACCTACATGATCACTATGGTGATGCGTATCAATTACATAACGAATAGGACGATTACTTAAGCTTCGAATAGCCGTTAAAATTTTATCGCTAAGCTCTGCGTATTGTGTATCCACAACTAGCACACCTTCTTTACCTATTTGGACTGTGATATTGCCACCTTGACCAATCAGCATAAAAATATTTTCCCGCACTGGCAGGATTTCTATCTCTACTTCCGACATATCCTGCGCGTTGACACGCGGTATAGATAGTGCAATCGGCAGAATAATAAATGACATAAGTTTATTTATCATGATTATCACCTTATTCCGCTTGTTCTGCTTTCAGACGTTCAATTTCCTTCATGTACTCCGGGTACATAGTGTGAGCTCCACCCATGGCTGCCTCAAAAGGAATACCGTGACGTTGAGAAAATATTTTCCAGTCTTCGTTTGCAGCCGGTAAGTGATGTGGGATCTCACCTTCTTCACGCACCATTTCTACCACCGGAATACAAGGATAAGAACCCAGTTGTACATTACCCTGAAGACGGTAATCACGATTACGTACAAAAGTCTCCTCTAGATAAATAGGATCATCAATCATGACAGTCCAAGTGAGTATATTACCGTGACGTGTAAAGTGTTCCGTCATCACTGCTTGGTCACTTCTAGCGACACCATTACGACGTAACCAACCTTCCTGCAAGTGAGTGGTAGTGACTATGAGAGTATCTCCATGCCACTTCCCAGTTGAGTAACCCATACTAGTGTGTTGATGATTAGATGATGGATGCTCTCTACCATCCATCCATATAGTGCGACGTGTTTGCCAAGCAAAGTGCTGCAGATGTAGAGCAATAAGCTCCTCACTCCAAGGATCGCGCTGCTCCCAAAAACGGATATCTGCGAAAGAATTAGCGTAATCCGCAGGATGTACCCGGCACTGATACTCAGACATAGCGATTAACGAAGCGCTCCAACTTTCTGCTCGCAGCCTATCCGCGCTATTAATAGGCAAACCTGCAAAATCGCCTAATTCAGGCCCCGGAAAACGATCGGGCCAATCTTCAGTATATGTTCCTCCCCAGGTACCGGAGAGATTCGCCTCGGCAAAGGCTGTGAATGCTTGCAACAGCAAAGCTATCGCTACTAGTGGCGATAGCAAAACCAGGGAAAGCTTCATAGTTACCCCCATTTTATGTCTATTTTTAATTGGATAAAGTTAAGGTACAAGCAGCAGTGTGTCAATGAACAACGCAAATATCTGAAGGCCCTAATCGCCAGAAACCACTAAAAGATCAATCCTCACACAAAGAATTATTTATCTCTATCGCATCTACTTACCTAAAGTATGCTGAGAATTGTGAAAAAATTACTCGTCTTAAAAAAAACAGCTGTAGAAATTGATGACTACTTACTTAAACTTATTTGTCATTTCCGACAAAAATTGTCATTAGAGCACTACGAGATCATCACGATGAATAAGCTCTACTTCTCCTTCGTATCCAAGCACTTCGCTTATTTTTGCAGAGGGCTTGCCAGCTAATAAAGCCGCTTCATCACTGTCATAGTTCACTAGACCATGCGCTATTGTTTTACTCGCTTCATTAAGGCAGGCAACCAGATCACCTCGTCTAAAAGTACCTTTCACCTTTTTTACACCTACAGGCAAGAGACTCTTTCCACTTTGCAGCAGTACTTTCTCCGCCCCAGCGTCAAGTATCAAATGGCCTTTCACTTGGAGATGAGAAGCCAGCCACTGTTTGCGGGCTGTAAGCGGTTCAGTTTTTGGTCTAAGAAGAGTTCCTAAAGAAGCTCCTTGTTGTAATTGCTCCAGTACAGAGGGAGCTGAACCATGTACTATGCAAGTGGCTGTTCCAGAGCGCGCAGCAAGTCTGGCAGCTCTAATTTTGGTCAGCATGCCTCCACGTCCCAAAGCACCACTGCCCCCAGACACCTCTAAAAGTTTTGGATCGTCGCTGTCTGTTTCAGAAATCAAAGCTGCTGTGGGATTCAAACGAGGATCTGCATCAAAAACACCCTGTTGATCAGTCAGAATAACTAGCACATCGGCATTGATTAAATTAGCAACCAATCCTGCTAAGGTATCGTTATCTCCGAAACAAATTTCATCTGTGACCACTGAATCATTTTCATTAATCACTGGTACCACTTTAAGTTCTAACAGCGTGCGTAATGTGCTGCGCGCATTCAAGTAACGTTTGCGATTACTTAAATCGTCATGAGTTAGCAGGATCTGTGCAGTGTGTCGATTGAAACGCTTAAACTGTGACTCATAGGCCTGGATCAGACCCATCTGTCCTACAGCGGCAGCAGCCTGCTGCTCATGAATGGCTTCCGGACGACCTGACAAGCCTAAGCGTGTCACTCCTTCAGCTACGGCGCCAGAGGAGACCAGCACGACATCAAGCCCTAATTCCTGCAGCCTCACTATTTGCTCTACCCATGAGGCAATGCTTTCAGTGTGTAAACCTTTTCCATTGTCGGTTAACAATGAAGAACCTATTTTTATTACCCAGGTCTTAGCCTGTTGCAGAAGCTCGCGCTTATTCATATAAGTACTCAACTTCCACATCAAAATCATCGTCATCGTTATCATCTTTTTGATGACGCTCACGCCAAAGTTCTCGGGCTCTGGCAATACTTTGACGAATTTCATATTCCATTTGTAGCTCACGCTCACGTTCGGCTACTCTATAGCTTTCCTCATCTTTCATTGCCCTTTCGTGAGCATTAATAGCATTCATTAACTCATTACAAAGAACTTGAGTTCCTGATCTTGTTGTTGCGGAGATATTGAAAACACGTCCCTCCCAACCTAGTTCAGTAATAAAGCTTTCGATGAAACTCTCATGCTCCTCAGCCGGTAACAAATCTAATTTATTTAAAACCAACCAGCGGGGTTTTGCTGTCAGCGCTGGAGAAAACTGTTCTAACTCCTCAATGATGACGCGAGCAGCTTGGACAGGATCGCTTTGATCGATGGGAGCGATATCAACTATGTGCAGTAGTACTCTCGTACGCGCCAAGTGTTTCAGGAAGCGTATGCCCAGTCCTGCACCCGCCGAGGCTCCTTCTATAAGCCCAGGAATGTCGGCCATGACAAAACTGTCTTCATCACCTACCCTTACGACGCCAAGATTTGGTACGAGCGTTGTGAATGGATAATCAGCAACACGTGGACGTGCAGAGGAGACTGCAGAGATCAAGGATGATTTGCCAGCATTTGGCATTCCCAGCAAACCGACATCAGCGACAACTTTTAACTGCAGCTGTAGACGCCTTAGCTCGCCAGCAGAGCCATTAGTCGTTTGTCGTGGGGAGCGATTAACGGAGGACTTGAAGCGCTGATTCCCAAGGCCATGAAACCCTCCCTGAGCCACTAGTAAACGTTGTCCGGGTTCTAAGAGGTCGCCCATTAGTTCTTCTGTATCTGCTTCATAAACACTTGTACCTACGGGTACTTTAATAAAAAGATCGCTTCCACTGGCCCCAGTACAGTTACCCTTCGTACCCTTTTTCCCAGACTCAGCGCGATAGCGTGGCTGGTAACGAAAATCTACCAGGGTATTGAGGTTAACATCAGCTTGCAGATAAATTGATCCTCCGTCTCCACCATCTCCCCCATCAGGGCCGCCGCGGTCGATAAATTTTTCTCGATGAAAGCTAAGACAACCATTACCTCCTTTGCCTGCTTCCACGATGATTTCTGCTTCGTCGACGAATTTCACTGTTCTACTGCCATCTAATCATTTGAATTTTTTTATATGGTATAAAAAAAGCCCTGTGTAGACAGGGCTTTTTTTAAAAATAAGCAAAGTAAAGCTTAACCCTGAGCTTCCTCGGCAATTATGTTGACGAATGTACGACCTTGTTGGCCACGTACTTTAAATTCAACTTTACCATTTGCTTTAGCAAACAAGGTGTGGTCTTTGCCTATACCCACATTCTCACCTGCGTGAAAACGGGTACCGCGCTGACGCACTAGTATGTTGCCTGCCAGAACCTCTTGTCCACCAAACCGCTTAACGCCTAGGCGTTTGCTAATGGAATCGCGACCGTTACTGGTACTGCCGCCTGCTTTCTTATGAGCCATAATCTTCTCCCTTAGCCTTCAATACCTGTAATACGAACCTCAGTGAACCACTGTCTGTGGCCCTGCTGCTTACGGTGATGCTTACGACGTCTAAACTTGATGATAGTCACTTTATCGGCACGACCATGACCAATCACTTCAGCTGAAACTCTTCCAGATGCTACATAGGGAGCACCGATTTTTACATCTGCACCTGCGCCTACCATCAACACCTTGTCAAAAACGATGCTGTCACCAGCACCCGCCTCAATTTTTTCTAGCCGCAGCACTTCGCCTTCAACTATGCGATGTTGCTTACCGCCACTCTCTATAACTGCGTACATTGTAAAGACTCCAAATATAGCTTCACACAGGCCTCATGCTCGGTTGAACATGAAGTTCCAGGCCTCACTTTGGACCGCCCGTTGACGAAGGTCGGCAATTGTACGAGTTTCAGGAGGTTAGTTGCAAGTTGAATTGAAGTCAAAGGGAAAGTAGGATGCAACCTTCACAATACAGGGCCTCCAGTGGAGGCCCACAGAATAGGCCTAATCGAGCCCCATGGTCAAAGAAATACAAGCTCTTGTCGCTGACGATTTTACTCGTCTGAACGCTGCCGTCGTAAGACAACTAAAATCTCAAGTTGAACTTATCGAGAATATTGGACAGTACATAATTGAGGCCGGAGGAAAGCGTGTTCGCCCTCTGCTAGTTTTACTGATATCCCGCGCCCTGGCTTACAATGGAAATCAACATATTGATTTAGCTACTGTTATTGAGTTTCTCCATACCGCCACCTTGCTCCACGATGATGTTGTAGATACTTCCGAAATGCGTCGAGGACGCCCAACAGCGAACCAACACTGGGGCAACCCCTCGTCAGTTTTGGTGGGTGACTTCATCTACTCTCGAGCTTTCCAGTTACTAGTAAGTATTGGATCTATGCCCATCATGGAGGTGATGGCCACTACAACTAATCAAATTTCTGAAGGTGAAGTGCTCCAATTAATCCATCAACGTGACCCAAAGACTACGGCTGAGCAATATTATCGGGTCATACATAATAAAACGGCTATACTTTTCGCCGCAGCTTGTTCTACTGCAGCAATTTTAGCTGGAGCCTCCGAAGCACAAGTGCGTAAAATGTACAAGTACGGCCTGGAAATAGGAATGGCCTTTCAGTTGGTTGATGATGTCCTGGATTATGATGGCTCTGTCGAAGAACTGGGCAAAAATATCGGAGATGACCTAGCAGAGGGAAAACCAACTCTTCCATTAATTTACGCTATGCAAAATGGAAGTTCCGCTCAAAGAAAACTCATTGAATCGGCTATTCTAGAAGGGGGTTTAGACAAATTGGATGCCATTATCCATGCCGTGAGGTCAACAGGTGCCCTAGATTTTACACGAGCAGAGGCAGGTAGACGCATCGCCTTGGCTTTAGAGTCTTTGTCTGAAATGCCGGACTCGCCGTACCTCAAAGGGCTTCAGATGGTAGCTGATTTGGCACTAAACAGACGAGGTTAACAATTAATTACTCAGAGTTTGCGCAACCATAGCCAGAGTCCCGTGATAACTGCTAAGACAGGTGACAGACCAACGATTACCCATAACGTTTGCGTGAAAAAATTGCCGCCGAAACGCCCAAAGTGGAATGCTACAAGACCTGAGATAATTCTTTCGTATGAGTCGAACTCCATAAAGTACTCAAATAGTGTGGGCCAGGCGAAATACACAGCACTGAATCCCCATGCTAAAGACCATAAAGCTGTCCAAAGCCCAACTAACTGATGAAATTGCCACCACAAGCTCCCCTGGGTAGAACGATACACCCAGATTGTTCTTTTCCCCCGCCACCAGAGAAAAAGGCCACTCATCGTCATTAAAATGAGCAATATGCCCCCTGCACCATTCACTATACGCCCGGACTGTCCCAGAAAGAGCTCATCATGAAATAGCGTTAACCATTCAATAACTAGAACAGGTAACGCCTCAACTAGGCTTTCCGGATTGTAGGGGAACCAGCGATGAATTTGAGGTCTGAAAACAACGGCAGAACCTGAAAGACTTAAAAAAAAGAGATAAATTCCTAGAAACAAGCCTAACCAGCGATGGGTTACCAGGAATATTTTTCTCATGGGCTAGAATGCAAAATCGTCTTCAAAATATCGTGTAAAACGTACTTCTTGAGTAGATAGCTCACCTGAAAGTAGATCTTCTACATCTGCGGTGAATTGTTGCAGAAATTGATCCAGTTTGTCCTGTGCCATGGCTTCAACTAAGGCATCTCGCCAAATGGCGGCAGTGCGAGAATTAATTTTACGCACACTATTGTCTTGCGCCCACTCACTGCTTATTTTAATACTAAGTTGCTCAAGAAAAGAGCAATATTCAGACCACCTCTCTCCAGTATAGTCTTCTATTGCTCCTTCAATTTCAAGCCAACCTGGCGCAATCTGATAGCCCAGATAAAATCTTTTGATCCATAGCAGATAATTTTCCAACTTTTGCAGTGACTTATTTTCCTCATCTTGCTCATACAAGGCTATAAACACCCTAGCCGGAGGAAGAGTGTCAGGCCAATCGGTAATTTCAATAGGAGCACGGCAACTAACTAATAAGAGCAGTAATATGTAACTGACGGTGTTTATCTTGAGGTATACAAGTCTCATCACGCTAAATGCCAACTTCTACGCCAATAGCGCAAAAAGCTAAAGGTAAGTGGCCACAGTAGAGCACTAGTTATCGCACCGTAAAGATAAGATAAATCTGGTGCTACATTAAACCCCGCTCCGGTAAGCGCCCAAAAACCGATGAGCTTCTGCATGCTGATAATTAACAGCACAAATGCAGCTTGTTGCGCTCGAGTAAATAGGCGTAGTCTCAAGTGAAAATACATCGCAGAATAAGCTACCACACAATATAATAAGGCGTGCAAGCCCAACACTTGCCCAAGCCCAGCGTCCACTAGCAGGCCCAAGAACCACGCGGATACAAGGCCCATTCGATGTGGTAAGGCGATTACCCAATAAATTAGGAATACACTAAGCCACTCCGGACGCCATGGCATCCAGCTGATTGGTAGCGGCATCACGGCCAATACCCAAGCAACAATAAAGGTGGCCCAAATAATAAAGCCTGCTAATAGGCCTCGACCTCCTGTCATTTCTTTAACCTCTGTGGAAATACCATGAGCAGGTGACGACTTCTATCAATTTCTGCCTGAGGGCTGACGCGAATTTCGGCAAATGGCTGACCAACATTTCTCTTTATACTTGTTATTGTGCCAACAGGATATCCTGCCGGGAATAGTCCCCCTAAGCCTGAAGTAACTAACAAATCTCCTACTAGTATATCGGTTGTGTTAGGCACATTCTCCAATCGTATGGTATGGAGCATGTCATTTGAGCCAATAGCAATCGCTCGGATACCATTACGATTAACTACTACTGGAGTAGCATGAAGAGGATCGCTTACGAGTAGTACCCAACTAGTATCATCTAATACTTCAACTACTTGTCCCATAATGCCATAGGCATCCAAGACTGGCTGTCCAATAAAAACGTTATCGTTTGCTCCTCGGTTCACCAAAATGCGCTTATTGTAAGGATCTGGATTGATCCCAATAATCTGGGAACGCATCATAGGATCTTCAACAATTGCCGACGCGCGCAGCAACTCATTTAAGCGCTCGTTTTCAGCTTGCAGATGCGCCAAACGAAGCATACTCAACCTCTGCTTTTCTAATTCTTGATTGACACGAGCCAGCTCGCGCTCAAGTGAATCTCGTGTGTAGTACATGTTCGTGAAAAAATTTGAAACAGTATCGGGCAGGAATGCCAAGGAGGTGATAGGGCTAACTGTATTACCTAGAACTGCTCTTAATTGTATTAGGTAATAAAACCGGGTATCTAGCAGCATAAGAATCAACGACAAGAGACATAAACCAAGTAATCGGTATCCTTGAGTCGTGTTGTAACCAAATATGGATTTAATGGTAGCCCCCGGTCTCAGCCGTCATTCGGAGGTAAGAAGATCCAGTGCGTGCATATCCATAAGCTCCATCGCTTTTCCCCCTCCACGAGCAACACAAGTGAGTGGATCATCTGCGACGATCACTGGCAACCCAGTTTCATCTGAAAGTAGTTTGTCTAGGTCTCTTAATAACGCTCCACCTCCAGTCAGCACTAATCCTGTCTCAGCAATATCGGACGATAGTTCTGGAGGAGATTGTTCTAGAGCACTCTTAACACCTTGAACAATACCCGATAAAGGTTCTTGCAAAGCTTCTAGAACTTCATCGCTGTTGAGAGTAAAACTGCGAGGTACACCCTCTGCTAGATTACGACCACGCACATCTATCTCACGCATTTCTTTACTGCGGTAAGCACAACCAATTTCTTTCTTGATACGTTCAGCTGTGGCGTCACCAATAAGACTGCCGTAGTTACGCCGTACATGCGTCATGATGGCTTCATCCATGCGATCTCCACCTATGCGCACAGACTCTGAATATACTATGCCGTTTAGGGAGATAATAGCCACTTCAGTGGTACCACCACCAATATCCACAACCATCGAACCACTTGCGTGTTCAACTGGCAAACCTGCACCAATCGCGGCTGCCATAGGTTCTTCAATAAGACGCACTTCTCGAGCACCGGCTCCCATTACTGATTCGCGTATAGCACGGCGCTCAACTTGTGTTGATTTGCATGGTACACAGACAAGCACACGAGGACTAGGTCGAATGAAGCTATTTTCATGAACCTTATGAATAAAGTGCTGCAGCATTTTCTCAGTGACTTGGAAGTCTGCAATCACACCGTCTTTCATTGGGCGTATGGCAGAGATATTACCTGGGGTCCTACCTAACATACGTTTGGCATCTGCACCCACGGCTGTAACTGTTTTTTGCCCATTGTGCATGCGGATAGAAACTACTGAAGGTTCATTCAGCACAATGCCTTTGTGACGTACATATATCAAAGTGTTAGCTGTACCCAAGTCAATACTCAGATCGTTGGAAAACATGCCTCGTAGGTATTTAAACATTCTTATCTATTGTCCAAGTTGAGGGTAAGAACAGCGCTTTTCTTATAGAGTTTTAGTATAATCTCTATGGTGACATAGGTGGCTAATTTAACAATGCAGTCATGCTAGAGCAAGTGCTAATTAAGTCAAATTCATAACAATGATTTTCTGGACATGAGCTTGAGGTCTGCCTCGATATAGACTTTTAACGTAGACAATGAAATAGACCTAAATTTCGGCGTCTGGTTTAATTACATTGTTCACATGAAGAGTTCATCTAGCAAGATGCTCCAAAGAAGAGTCTGCATAAACAACGCGATTAACAATCCTGACCAACAGATGTGGACAAAAACCAAAAACAATGTGCTGGGTGAAGAGCACAAGAGGATTGCAACATGGACAAAAGTATTATCGAAAATATCGCTCAACTGGCTCGCTTGCAGTTGACCGAGAATGAGCGCGAAGAAGCGACAACCAGTATCGGCAATATTCTTAGCCTGATAGACCAATTGCAAAGTATCGATACAACTGGTATCGAACCCCTTGCCCATGCCACCAGTTCATCACAAAGGCTACGTGAAGACTTAGTAACCGAAACCGACCAAAGTGAGACCTTGCTAGCTCTAGCTCCAATGGCTGAAGAGGGTATGTTCCTAGTACCTAAAGTTATTGACTAGAGGTCTTCCACCAGATAGCAGTAACTAACCAAGACAGTTTCCAGGAAATTTTCATGTTGAATCAAGGAATTGCAGAATTAGAAGCCATGTTGGACAACCGTAGCTGTTCAAGTGTGGAACTTACCCAAGCCTATTTAAAAGCAATTGAAATTCACAATCCTAGATTGAACGCTTTTATAACAGTGACAACAGAAACCGCTTTAGCACAAGCAAGAGCTGCTGATGAAAGACGCTCATCAGGAAAACTGAGCGCACTTGATGGTATTCCGATAGCGCATAAGGATATCTTCTGTACTCAGGGTCTAAAGACGTCCTGTGGTTCGCGTATGTTAGATAATTTCATTGCTCCCTATGATGCCACTGTAGTTGAAAAACTAGCCGCAGCAGGTGCCGTAATGTTGGGTAAAACTAATATGGATGAATTCGCAATGGGTTCTTCCAACGAAACTAGCTATTACGGTCCGGTACATAATCCTTGGGATCTCGAGCGTGTACCGGGGGGCTCTTCTGGAGGTTCTGCTGCAGTTGTTGCGGCATGCCTCGCGCCTGGAGCAACTGCCACTGATACTGGAGGTTCCATACGTCAGCCTGCCGCATTTTGTAACCTCAGTGGATTAAAACCCACTTATGGGCGTGTATCACGTTGGGGAATGATTGCTTTTGCCTCTTCCCTCGATCAGGCCGGTACCATGACTCGTAACGCGGAAGATTCTGCCTTGATGTTACAGGCTATGGCAGGTTTTGACCCCAAAGACTCTACTTCTGCGGATATCGCTGTGCCGGATTATCGCTCAAGTTTAGCTAACTCCATTGAAGGCCTAAGGATTGGTATCCCTAAAGAACACTTCAGTTCAGAGTTAAATCCTGCGGTAGCTGAGGTAGTGCACTGTGCTTTATCTGAACTAGAAAAGTTAGGAGCCAAGTTGATAGAAATTAGCTTGCCCACTTCTCATTTATCAGTTCCTGCTTATTATGTAGTGGCTCCTGCCGAAGCATCAGCTAATTTAAGCCGCTATGACGGAGTGCGCTATGGCCACAGATGTCAAAGCCCCCAAGATCTAGAGGACCTTTATAAACGAAGTCGTGCCGAAGGCTTTGGGGCTGAAGTAAAGCGTCGCATCATGATTGGAACCTATGCTTTATCCGCGGGGTATTACGATGCCTACTATGTGAAAGCACAGCAGGTACGTCGCCTTATCCGTCAGGACTTCGAGCGCGCATTCGAGCAAGTTGATTTGATTATCGGACCTACTTCTCCACACGCTGCATTCAAATTAGGGGCAAAAAAAGATCCTGTCACGATGTATCTGGAAGACGTATTTACTATAGCTGTGAATCTTGCCGGGTTACCTGGCATGTCTGTGCCAGCAGGAATGCTGGCTGGTTTACCCCTAGGCATGCAATTAATTGGGCCAGACTTCAGTGAAGCCTTGCTACTAAATGTGGCGCATCTTTATCAGCAAATCACCGACTGGCATAAATATCAGTCAACTTTTGCGCAAACTGTTTGCACTGAAAAGGGAGCTATGTCATGAGCTGGGAAATAGTTATTGGCCTAGAGGTACACGTTCAACTCGCCACTAAATCTAAACTCTTTTCAGGCTCCTCAACTAGCTTTGGTGCTAAACCGAATACACACGCAAATATTTTTGACCTTGCTCTGCCAGGCACATTACCTGTAATGAACGTTGAAGCACTTCGTATGGCTGTATCCTTTGGTCTTGCCATTGATGCTGAGATTGGTATGAAGTCTGTCTTTGACAGAAAAAACTACTTCTATCCAGATCTTCCAAAAGGCTATCAGACTTCACAACTGGCTTATCCTATTGTAGGAAAAGGAAGTCTAACCATTACACTTGAAGACGGTAGCACCAAAACAATAGGTGTAACACGTGCACACCTTGAAGAAGATGCTGGCAAGTCTATTCACGATGCTTTCCCAGCACATACAGGAATCGACCTTAACCGTGCGGGGACTCCATTACTAGAAATAGTTAGTGAACCTGAATTGCGCAGCGCTAAAGAAGCAGTGGCTTATCTCAAAAAATTACATTCACTAATTCTGTACTTACGCATCTCCGATGGCAATATGTCACAAGGTTCTATGCGCTGTGATGCGAACGTTTCCGTGCGTAAAGTTGGTTCTGTAGAATTTGGTACGCGTACTGAGATCAAGAATATCAACTCTTTTCGCTTCGTTGAAAAAGCTATCAATATAGAAGCAGAGCGCCAAATAGATATTCTCGAAGATGGGGGCAAAATTACCCAAGAAACACGTCTGTATGATGCTAATAAAAATGAAACACGTTCTATGCGTAGTAAAGAAATAGCTAATGATTATCGCTATTTCCCCGAGCCTGATTTGCTACCCATTATGATTGACGAAGCCTACGTACAGACTATTCGCAACACTTTGCCAGAACTACCTGAAGCAAAATCGGCACGTTTTCAATCTCAGTATGGACTATCAACCTACGATTCGAATGTCTTATCTGCCGATAGAGATACTGCAGAGTTCTTCGAACTAGTCGCTCAAGGCTGCAGTAATCCAAAATTAGCAGCTAACTGGATAATGGTAGATTTACAGGCCGTCCTAAACAAACAGGAAATCTCTATCTCAGAAAGCCCAGTGACTACAGAGAGCCTCACCTTGCTTATTCAAAGAATCTTGGATAACACCCTGTCGTCCAAAACTGCTAAAACTGTTTTTGAAGCGATGCAGGAGGGTAACACTGATGTCGATGGAATTATCGAAGCTAAAGGTCTCAAGCAAATGACAGATACCGGTGCAATCGAAGCAATCATTTTACAAGTACTAGAGAGTAGTCCAACGCAAGTTGCACAATATCTAGCAGGTGAAAAGAAAGTTTTTGGCTTTTTTATAGGTCAAGTAATGAAGGAGAGTAAAGGCAAGGCTAACCCTGCACAAGTCAACGCTATCCTCAAAGAAAAACTGGGTTGATTTTGTTGACTTAAAAGAATCACATTCTTCTTGAGTAGAATTTGTGAGGCGACTTTTACGGGAGAGCCATGGTTGCTTTACTTTTTTTTGTAGTGGTTGCCTTATTAGTTTCTCATCGAACTTTTACTGGAGTCGTTTATTTAAATTTCCCCCACCTTAGCAATAGCGTGATAATTTGGGCCAACTACAAACAGGTATAGACTGAGCAAATGACTCAACGCTTACTGCGATGATTTCCTCCACGACGAGGCCGAGCTCCACCTGTGTTTTTAACTTGATTGAATTTCGATGCACGTTCGAAATCAGGTGGCAAGTTGAGAAGTTCCTCTGGGGGATACTCACAGGCCAGTTTCATTCCGATTTTCTCCTCAATGTTTGGCAGTAGAAAAGCATCATCCTCACACGCAAAGCTGATAGAGGTACCTAGGGAACCTGCCCGACCAGTTCGACCAATACGATGCACGTAGTCATCAGCTTCCTCTGGCAATGTAAAATTCACAACATGTGTAATATCGTCAATATGTAAGCCTCGTCCGGCCACATCAGTTGCAACTAGTACTTGAATTACTGAAGAACGAAACTCTTCCAAAGTGCGAACCCTTTTAGGTTGAGAAATTTCACCAGATAACAAGCCAACGGCTATACCATTGCGATGCAAATTATCTGCCAACTTACGGGCTTGATCTCTACGATTGGTAAACACTATAACACGCTCCCCCTCATCGCTTTGAATGAGATTGTAAAGCAGACTGTATTTCTGCTCGGTGGTAACCAAGTACACCAGCTGTTTTACATTGTCCGTCGTAAGTCGTTCCGATGAAACTTCTATACGAACAGGATTGTAGGCCCACCGATCTGCAAGAGTAATAATCTCATCAGTAAAAGTAGCACTGTATAGCAAAGTTTGGCGTCTCTCTTTATGTGGTGTTTGTGAGATGATCTGACGAACTTGAGGAATAAACCCCATATCGAGCATACGATCAGCTTCATCGATGACCAACAGTTCAATTTGGCTCAGAGTAAGTTCTTTCTGCGAGACAAAGTCTAGCAATCGACCAGGGGTTGCCACCACAATGTCTACTGGGTTTTTGTCTAAATCACGTCGTTGCTTTTCGTAGTCTACTCCACCTACCAGAGTCACAATACTTAAATCAGTATATTTAGTCAGTGCTTCAGCATCCTTGGCAATTTGCAGGACTAACTCTCTAGTCGGTGCAATGATAAGCGCTTTTGGCTCACCTAAATACCGATTCTCTTCAACTTTAATATCAGGTTTGAGTAGGTCAGTAACTATAGTTGTGAGGAAGGCAGCAGTTTTACCAGTGCCTGTTTGAGCTTTACCAGTCACGTCATGGCCTTGCAAAGTAATAGCCAGACTTTTTGCTTGAATGGGAGTGCAATATTCAAAACCAAGTTCGTCTATTGCGCGCAGTAATGGTTCAGGCAATGCAAATGTACGAAATCCAACTTGTGTGGTGGTTAATTTTTCAGTCATTATTTACTCAATTGCAGCGATAAATATTGAAGGTCTGCGAAGCGTCACCGTTTGAACGCTTGATTGCTCCTGCCTCAACGATTGTATCACCACGATCTGCCGCTCTATTCCTAGCTAAACTACGCAATTCCAATGCTACTTTTTCAGGGCTACGATTCACAATCACTTTTGCCAAAATTTCCACTGTAGTGGTACCTGTCATTTGACAGCTTATCACCGTATCAGCTACTCCAATGCGCACATCTTCACCCTCTGGCGTGAGTTTCACAAAACTCGTGCATCCGGAGAGAAAAAATACTGTCAATGATGCGAAAAACCCGTTTTTCCTATTCATAGTAATCTTACTACCCATGGATTGATCCCTAATTCCTGTTAAATTTAACGTTGACTTCAATACCCACTTCATCTGCCGCTACATTACGATATTGGTCCATACCAAAATCTAGGCGGTTGATCATGCCCGTGGCATGCATACCAATAGAGGAACCCTCCAGGTTACCATCACTTCCACCCAAAAATTCAACTTCTAACTGCCAGAGCTTGCTTATTCCGAGAAAGTTCAACTCACCTTCGAGTATCACTTTATTTTCACTTAGCACTTTGGCACTGTCACTTGTGAATGTAGCTATTGGAAACAAGGATGAATTGAACCAAGCACTGGAAGAGATAAGCGTCTCTGATACATCACTATCAGCAAGATTCAAGGAACCCATCTCTACCTTAGCTGTTAATTTGGTTGCACTCAAATTATTAGGATCCAACTCGAGTTGGGCTGAATAATCATCAAAACGCCCAACTAGATACAAATATTGCTGCTGCATAACCCGAAAAAAAACTGACCCATATTGCTTAGTTGAAATATAATTGGCCGTTTCTGCATGCAAGACACCTGTGTATGTAACACTTAAGGCAAGGAGCGTTAGTAGAGGTTTTTTCATCTCAAATTCCTATAGTTCATGCAGGATCATCACTTTACTGCGGCGCTATTCAATCAGTACCGAGGCAGAAGGTCAATTAACCTCACATTAAATCTATCCCGATAAGCACTAAGTGGAGCACCCAACTCATGAACAAATGGGACAGTCTCTTTTTTTAGGTAACTGCATTCGGCGTTGCTGCATGGTAAGTCCATCCACATGAATCAGCGAACCTACCGCCGCCTCCCCGTAATCTGCAATTAATTTAATTGCCTCTATAGCTTGCAAGCATCCAACCCAACCAACCATGGGAGCCATGACACCGTTCTGGGCACAGGTTTCATCATTAAATTTTTCACTGGGATATAAACATCTAACACAAGGACTATTTAGATCTCTGGGATCACTTATCAACAGTTGTCCCTCCATACGAATAACAGCTCCACTTACTAAGGGAATACCTACTTTCCAAGCTGCTACATTGGCGCTAAAACGAGCCTCAAAGCTATCCGTGCAGTCTAAAATCAGTGAGCAGTTCTGTGCCAGCTGTTCAATTCTTTGTGCACAAGCTCTTTCTTGGATCACTTCTATCCTTATGCTTGGATTCATCTCAGAAATTCGTTTCGCTGCCGAAACAGCCTTATTCATTCCTATAGAATCCATGTCGTGAGCAATTTGACGTTGCAGATTTGTCAATTCCACAGCATCGTCGTCCACTAAAACTAATTCCCCAACACCCGCCGACGCCAGATACAATGCCACAGGTGACCCCAGCCCACCAAGACCCAAAATTAACACTCGGGCTTTTAATAGAGCTTCTTGGCCTGCGAAATCGAAATCCTGTAACATCAATTGTCGGGAGTATCTTAATAATTCTTCATCGTTCATGGTGACTTCGATCCAGTGTTCTTAGCTAGCGTACATCGATCGTGGCCTGCATAATCCTTTATAGTCTGTATATTTTGAAAGCCTGCTTTCATAAGCATTTCTGTTACAACTCTACTTTGAGTATTACCATGCTCCAACGCTAGCCACCCTTGAGGTAATAACCAGTTAGGAGCCTTTGTAATAATTTCTTCAAGATCGGCTTCGCCTTTATCAGCGGCAACAAGAGCTGAGCGCGGCTCGAACCTTAAGTCACCAAGGTTCAAACAGTCATCCTCTGGATCTATATAGGGCGGATTGCTGACTATCAAATCGTAATACGCCCCTGCTGGCAAAGCAGAATACCAATTTCCCAGAGCAAACTTCACATTAGTTAAACCTAGTTTTTTCGCATTCCTTTTTGCACACTCTAGGGCAAGCTCGCTAGAATCTGTGGCCAAGAGTTTCCATTGAGAACGCTCTTTGGCAAGTGCCAACGCAATAGCACCTGAGCCGGTGCCTAAATCTACTATTTCTTGCGAGGAAACGGGAAGTATTTCAAGAACTTTATCGACAAGATGCTCTGTTTCAGGGCGAGGAATGAGCACTCCTGGCATAACAGATAAAGAAAGACTCCAAAACTCACGGTGACCCAGTAGATAAGCTACAGGTTCACCGTTACAGCGTGCACTTATTAACCTCTTGAACCGCTCTACTTGATCTGACGTAAGTAAAAACTCAGGCCAAGTGAATAAAAATGTACGACTTTCACCCAGTGTAAACGCTAACAGTAACTCTGCTTCTAGTTTAGCGTTATACCTATCAACATTAGCTACAAGTAACTCGGTGGCTGTAGAAAGTGATTCTTGAATAGTTGCAGAAACCACGATGCTTTATTGATCCTGCGCAGCCATTTCTGCCAACTGATCGGCTTGGTACTCGGTCAACAAAGGTTCAAGCAGAGAATCCATGTCACCACTCATAATTTCAGCAAGCCGATATAAAGTAAGCTTCACTCGATGGTCTGTGATACGCCCATCAGGATAGTTATATGTACGGATTTTTTCTGATCTATCGCCACTTCCCACCTGAAGTCTTCTTGCACTAGATTCCTTAGCACTGCGTTCTTCTTCGGCCGCAGATTCCAATCTGGCTTGTAACAAAGACATTGCCCGCGCACGATTCTTATGCTGGGAACGCTCGTCCTGACATTCCACAACAATACCCGTAGGAATATGAGTTATGCGAATTGCTGAGTCTGTTTTATTGACGTGCTGTCCCCCCGCCCCACTGGCGCGAAAAGTATCGATACGCAGATCCGCCTTATTGATACTAATCGCTTCTTCTGCTGGAGATTCAGGCATAATGGCCACGGTACAAGCAGAGGTATGTACTCGACCTTGCGTTTCGGTTTCGGGAACACGCTGAACGCGATGTGCACCAGATTCGAACTTTAAACGTCCAAAGACTTCTTTGCCTTCAACACGGACTATAACTTCCTTGTAACCACCGTGTTCACCATGGCGCTCACTTAGAATTTCCACTCTCCAGCCTCGGCGCTCTGCATAACGTGAATACATTTTAAGAAGATCTCCAGAAAAGATTGCGGCTTCATCGCCACCAGTTCCTGCGCGAATTTCTAGGAATATATTATTGTCATCTCGATGGTCTTTAGGCAGTAAAAATTTCTGTAACTCAATCTCTAGAGCTTCAATTTTTCCTTTGGACTCATCAATTTCTTCGGCAGCCATAACTCTAACATCTACATCAGAGTCTTTTAGCATGACTTCAGCATCTTTCATGTTTTGCACAACCTGTTGTAACTGGCGATTGCACTTGACTACTTCTTCAAGTTCCGCATATTCCTTTGAAAAAGCACGAAATTTATCTTGATTGGCAATAGTTTCGGCGTCACTTAGAAGTGCTTCGAGCTCCTCGTAACGTTCGCCAAGACGTTCCAGTTTACGTGAAATAGATGGATTCATGACTGCTGACTGATTGAGGTATCTTGGTTGTTGTGTAAAGGAGAGACTTCAGGCTCATTACTAGCTTCTAGCTCAAACAACTGCTCCGCGAGTTCAATAAGTTCGTTTTGACCGTCTGCAGAGGCTTTTTTCATTTGTACACTGGGAGAATGAATAAGTTTACTGGTTAATAGACGTGCTAGATCTTGTAGCACTTTTTGTGGCGCTTCGCCTCGTTCTAATTGGCTGAGCGCTTTGTTTAGCTCTGTGTCACGAATTTGTTCTGCTTTTTCCCGGAAAGAACGTAGAGTACCCACCACATTCAAGCCACGAAGTCGACGTTCATATTGAGCCACTCCTGAAGAAATAATAACTTCTGCTTCTTCGGCTGCAGCTTGTCGATTGCGTAAATTGCTGTCTATGACCCCTCGCAGATCATCGACACTATATAAGTAGACATCATCTAGCTCTCCTACTTGTTCTTCAATGTCTCTGGGTACTGCTAAATCTACCATGAAAATGGGTTTATATTTCCTCTCTTTCAATGCGGTTTCAACAGCACCCTTGCCAAGAATTGGTAGCTGACTTGCAGTGGACGAAACTACGATATCGGCTGAAACAAGTTGTTTAGGAACATCTGCCAACAAAACCTCGCGGACACCATATTTTTCGCATAACTCTCGAGCATTTGTAAGTGTTCTGTTAGCAACAACAATATTTTTGACGCCCGCCTCTTGGAGATGCTGCACCACCAGCTCGATGGTTCGGCCAGCACCAATCATCAAAGCTGAAGCTTTATGAATATCAGAAAATATCTGCTGAGCTAGTGTGACTGCACCAAAGGCAACTGATACTGGATTTTCACCAATGGCAGTTTCAGTTCGAACTTGTTTAGCAATAGCAAAGACTTCTTTAAAAGTTCGGTGTAACTGAGAACCTACTGTCGCCGCTTCTTTCGCTACAGCATAGGCAGATTTCAACTGCCCCAAAATTTGTGGCTCACCAAGCACCATTGAATCCAATCCGGAGGCCACTCTCATCAAATGACGTACAGCATCAGAGTTGGTATAGACGTAAGTCATTGGCTGCAATTGTTCAATCACCAACTGGTGATGATGAGCCAACCACCTCAGCACTCGCTCTTGAATTTCCTCATGGGTGTGCTTGCTACAAACATAGAGTTCTGTCCGGTTACATGTCGAAAGAACCACCAATTCATCGAGTTGTGCTTGAACACAACCTGCAATCAGGGCTTCTTGCATAGTTTCAGGAGCAAAAGCCACTTGCTCGCGAATATTTACAGAAGCGGTATTGTGGTTGATGCCTAGTGCAAGAAGAGACATAAACGACCGATATTTTGCCAAATGAGTATTTTACTGATTTTACGAGGAAATGTCCCACATAAGAGAATTCCTCATGGTTATTTATTTGTCCAATTCTTAATCTATAGTAGACTGAGGCAGCATTAGCGTTGACCTTAAACTTCACTGTCTCTACAACTAATTTAGGCAGCTCAACACTTCACTAGAGTCTTGCCCTTTGAAATTTCATTCTGATCACCTAATTGAAGACTTCAGAGCCTAGTTTTAAATTGAGTCAAAGCAGCCACTGCTCACTTCTCTTTGTATTATTTTACCTATTAGGCATTTGCTCAAAAGCTTAGCGTAACCAATAATTTACATAGTTAATTTTTAGTCTTAAATTCTTTTCTTTTACTCCCTAATTGACCTATTTCGTACTAATTTAGAAAAATTGGCTTCTAGCTCCATTCATTACTGTCGCAAGCCCGGAGTAAATAATGCATTAGGAGGTACTACCCGCTCACATTGGACATGTCATCTCCGTTCAATAATTTTATACAGAAACAGGAAGGTTTAAATTGAGCCCTAGCTTGAACTCTGGCTATACTAGACTTATGTCCAAATTACTTTATCTAAAAGTATTTAGTATTGCTTTATGCCTGCTCAGTGCATGTAATACAACTTCCTCTTGGCAAGCGCCAGTTACTTTAACTGTGCTCAATCAATCTACGACAGAAATCACCTCTCAATCGCATGAAACTAGCCCCAAGGTGCAAGGATCAATCGCTCCATCGGCTTCCGCTGAGATGTACCCTATTGAATATGGCAATTTTACCACAGAGCAACTTGCAAGCACTATCATGGCGGAGCTTGCTTTGCAGAATGGGAACAACGAGGATGCCTTAAGGATTTACCGTGAACTAGCACTAGATACTAAAGATTTGAATTTCATCCAGCGTGCTATGCGGCTTGCTACTTTCCTACGCGCCCCTCAAATGGCCAGCGAAATGGGAAAAATTTGGCTTGAAAAGGACCCTGAAGCGATTGATGCGCATCAGTTGATGGCTATTCAAAGTGTCATGCGTGCCCGCTATGGGGAGGCTCTTACTCATCTAACATACCTATTGGAAAATAATATCGAGGCAGATTTCAGGCTACTGGCTGCTCGCCTGCAATCGGACGACAACGCTGAATTGTTCATAGAAGCTTTAATTGCGGATCTGGAGAACATTAGCACTCGTTTTCCCTCTGCGGAGTCTCTTCAACTTGCCATCGCGATGCTATATCAACAAAACGACCAAATTGAAGAAGCTCTAGAAAGATTACAACTATACTCACAAACCCATGAAGACTCCGCAGAATTGGTACTACAAAAGCTGGATTTACTTCAACGGCTAGATCGAGACGATGACACCTTGACTCTACTAGAAGATGCGACTAATCGTTTTTTGCACAATAAACAAATCCGCTATAACTACGCACGCACGCTGATTGCCAACAAACAGTTGAATAAAGCGCTTCAACAGTTCACAGTTCTCGTTGAACAATACCCAAGAGATATGGAGTTACTGTACTCTCTGACCTTACTAAGCCTAGAACTTAACTTGCAAGAAGATGCTCGCAATTATTTACAAAGACTCCTCATTAATGGCCATCGCGTAGATGACGTACGTTATTATCTGGCATATATTGCCATCCAAAATGAAGAGGACGATGCTGCTATTAATCAGCTACTACAAGTTGGCGGTGGCAACAACTTTGCTTCAGCTTTGCGTTCTTTAAGTGAACTCATGCTACGTAATGATCGCTATCGAGAATTGCATTCACATTTACAAAATGTACGTTTCCATAATGTGGAAATGAACATTGAACTACTCACCATGGAAACTGCCCTGCTTACCGAATTTGAATACTACAACGAAGCCGCGTCGTTGTTGAATGCATCCATTGTCGGCTTCCCTAACGAGGTACAACTAATTTTTCAACGCTCTATACTTTATACAGAGTTGAATAAATTACCTGAAATGGAAGCAGATTTACGTACTGTTATTCGTCTACAACCAGACTCTCCAGTTGCCTATAACACATTGGGTTACATACTTGCAGACCGTACTGAGCGTTTTGATGAAGCCTATAACTTAATTAGACAAGCATACAATATAGCTCCTGACGACCCTGCCATTATCGATAGCCTAGGGTGGGTGCTCTTCAAGTTAGGCAAATATTCAGAGGCTAGAACTCATTTAGAACGTGCTTTCAAATTGTTCCCAGACCCGGAAGTCGCTGCTCACCTGGGTGAACTTTATTGGAAGCAGGGCAATCATCGTCTTGCGCGTCGTTTGTGGCGAGACGCGCTGGTTAATTCCCCTGAAAACCCGCATATAGTCAAAGCCATGCAAAGATTGAATGCTGAAAAATGAAGTTATTTCTTCGGTTTATAGCGCTAACGTTGGGAATAGTATTGTCTGCCTGTGCATCGGTGACGCTGCCAAGTTCCAGTACAATAATCCCTCAAGCTGAAACTTTGATGGCCCTGAAGCAATGGAAGCTTGATGGCCGTTTGAATATTCGCCATGAAGGAAGTTCCGATATAGTTGCCCTTACTTGGCAGCAAGATGACACGCAAAGTAGTTTGCGATTCAGCTCTAGTCTGCTTGGCCTTGGAGCGGTAATTATTCAAGGGAACCTAGAAGAAGCTGTGATCGAGCGAGCAGGTGAAGAGACTGTACATTTTGCTGGTTTGGAAGTGTTGAGCTCCGAACTGCTGGGTTATGATTTCCCTGTGCGCCATTTGTTGTGGTGGGTGCGCGGCTTACCTAGCCCAAATTTAGAAACTGTTAAAGTCAGTTATGCAAATACGGGCTACATAACCTCTCTTAGCCAACGCAATCATGCTGATCAGCAATGGCAATTAACTTATTCCCGCTTTATGGAGTTAGAAAATGACTTCGTACTACCAAGCCGTTTGGAACTGGAGAGTAAAGATCTCCAGCTGACGCTGTTGATTCATCGCTGGCAGGTGGGTCGTGACTAAACTAACACTGCCCGCTCCTGTGAAACTAAACCTTTTTCTGCATATCACTGGTATAAAAGATGATGGTTATCACCTGCTTCAGAGTGTTTTCCAGTTACTCACCTTTGGAGACCAGCTGAGTTTTAGCCCTGCAGGGGAGACAGGACTTCATTTTTCCTGTTCAGAGCCCAGCTTGATTAATGATGATAACCTGGTACTACGCGCTGCCAATGCTCTACTCCCATTCGCTTTCCAAGAACTTGCCGCACGCGGTTTACATATTCATTTACAGAAATGGGTACCCACTGGTAGTGGTTTAGGAGGAGGTAGCTCGGATGCTGCCACTACACTACTGGTTTTGAACAAATTATGGGGCTGTCATCTTAGTAACTACCAATTACAAGCTCTTGGCAACAATTTGGGCTCAGATGTGCCAGTGTTTGTAGCAGGTAACAGTGCATTTGCAGAGGGCACAGGTGAACAATTAACTCCTATAACTCTGCCAGAATTGCACTTTGTGGTGCTAACACCACCAACCCATGTCGATACAGGTGAAATTTTTCGGCATTCTGAATTGACAACAAACTCTAAGACTATCAAAATACGCGACTTTCTAAGCAGACTACCTCTTTCGTGGTCGGACACAAGTAATGACACTCAAGCCATTACTACCAAGCTATACCCTTCAATTTTGAAGGCAATAGCTTTAATGAAAGAACAAGTTGAAGCATCACAGCTGAAAGTTCATTTGTTGCGTATGACAGGAACAGGGAGCTCGGTTTTTGCCGCTCTAAGTTCCGCTCTTGAGGCTAAGCAGTTAGAAGAAAAAATTAAGTGCTGTCTGACAGGAGAATTAGCAGGCAGCAGGATATTCACCAGTTGCGGTTGCAATCTAAGCCCGTTACATCATTCAATGAATATCCTAGCACAAGAATTTGATGATTTTTGGGGTGTCGCCAAGTGGTAAGGCACCAGGTTTTGATCCTGGCATGCGTTGGTTCGAATCCAGCCACCCCAGCCATTTTTTTCTGAAGGACTCCTACTATGGCTAATAACTTGATGGTTTTCTCAGGTAATGCCAACCCAGAGCTTGCTGAGAAAGTGGCCAAGTGGTTGGGCGTTCCTCTAGGGCGCGCCAATGTGCAGAAATTCAGTGACGGTGAAATAGCTGTAGAACTTAACGAAAACGTTCGTGGTCAAGATGTTTTTATCATCCAGCCTACTTGTTCACCTACTAATGACAACCTGATGGAACTATTATTGATGGCAGATGCTTTGCATCGATCTTCAGCTAACCGTATCACAGCTGTTGTACCCTATTTCGGCTATGCTCGTCAGGATCGACGTGTACGTTCTGCCCGTGTGCCTATTAGTGCCAAAGTTGTAGCAGATATGATTGTTGCAGCAGGTGTAAACCGCTTACTCACCATCGATCTGCACGCCGAGCAAATACAAGGTTTCTTTAGCATTCCGGTAGATAACGTTTACGGTTCAGCAGTGCTGGTAGAAGATGTTAAAATGCAGAGTTACGTGAATCTTACTGTAGTTTCTCCTGACATTGGCGGTGTTGTAAGAGCTCGTGCTTTCGCCAAGCAGCTAGGGACAGACTTGGCAATCATTGATAAACGCCGACCTAAAGCTAATGAAACCGAAGTCATGCATCTTATTGGTGAGGTAAAAGACCGTACCTGTTTGATTGTTGACGACATGGTAGATACCGCAGGTACTTTATGTAAAGCTGCCGACGCGTTAAAACATGAAGGTGCACTGAAGGTCATAGCTTACTGTACGCACCCCGTTCTCTCTGGCAAAGCGATGGAAAACTTAAATAACTCTAGCCTAGATACGCTAGTAGTAACAGACACCATTCCATTGAATGCCGAAGCCAAAAAATGCAGCAAAATTCGCCAGCTTGGTCTGGCTCGGTTCCTGGGTGAATCTATTCGTCGAGTGAGCAATGAAGAATCTGTCAGCGCCATGTTCGGCGAAAGCTGAACTAGGTAGCAACAGTAGTTTCTGTGACTCTGGTCGCAAGGGCCACAGGTTTAAACCCTTATGGGTTATTTTTTTATTTTAGGATACATTATGTCTAAGAAATTTGAACTTAAGGCGCAACAACGTGCCGAGGCAGGGAAAGGTGCGAGCCGCCGCCTGCGTCGTCTACAAAATGGTGTGCCAGCTGTAATTTACGGAGGCGACGTTCCTCCTGCTAGTATCACACTAGACCAAGATAAACTATTCCATGCTGTGGCAAACGAAGCTTTCTTTGCTTCTATCATCACTTTAGATATAGACGGTAAAAAAGAAAGCGTTGTTATCAAAGATCTGCAACGTCACCCAGCTAAGCCAATCTTGATGCATGCCGACTTCCAACGTGTTGATGCGAAGCATCAATTACACGTTAAGGTTCCTTTACACTTTTTAAACGAAGAAACTGCATTAGGTGTTAAACAAGGTGGTGGTAAAGTGATGCACCTTATCACGGAACTTGAAATCCACTGCTTACCAAAAGATCTACCAGAATTCATTGAAGTTGATATCCAAAACTTAAATATTGGTGAGTCTCTGCATATCTCTGACCTGAATCTCCCAGAAGGTGTAATCAGTGTTGCTCTCTCTCACGGGGCAGACAGCGATTTAGCTGTTGTCCAGATCAACAAGATTAAGGGTAAAGGTGGTGATGCAGAAGAGGCTGAAGAAGCTGCAGAGTAATGTCAGCTCCTCTTGCAATGATTGTTGGTCTGGGCAACCCAGGCCAACAATATCGTAATAACCGGCACAACGCCGGTGCATTATTTCTAGACCGCTTATGTTCAAAAACTGGTTGCTCCCTTAAAGTAGACAAGAAAATATTTGGTGAAACCGGTACAGCACGCATAGCAAATATTGAATTGCGCCTGTTATTTCCTACTACGTATATGAATGAGAGTGGCCGTGCTGTAGCTGCATTGGCTAATTATTTTAAAATTAAGCCGCAAGAAATTTTGGTAGTATACGACGAACTTGATTTACCCCTAGGCACAGCCCGCTTGAAACAAGGCGGAGGGCACGGCGGACACAATGGTATTCGCGACATTATTACCGCTTTAGGCACACCTGACTTCCTGCGACTCCGTCTTGGTATAGGTCATCCAGGACATGCCAGCAAAGTTCTGAAGCACGTTCTTAGCGATTTCAGAAGTGCAGAAAACATAGAATTTGGTTTAATGACAGACAGATGTTTAAACGTTCTACCACAGGTTATTGCTGGCAACATCGAGGCCGCCATGAAACAACTACATACCAAAGCTGGTACCCAGGAGTAAGAAATGGGCTTTAAATGTGGCATTGTTGGTTTACCTAACGTGGGCAAATCCACCCTGTTCAACGCGCTAACGAAGGCTGGCATAGCAGCAGAGAACTTTCCTTTCTGCACTATCGAACCTAACTCCGGCATTGTCGCAGTGCCAGATCCACGCTTGGACAACCTCACGACTATTGTAAACCCAGAACGCACCCTACCCGCCACGATGGAATTTGTCGATATCGCAGGCCTTGTAGCCGGGGCGTCAAAGGGGGAAGGCTTAGGAAATAAATTCTTAGCAAATATTCGTGAAACCGATGCCATAGCGCATGTAGTGCGCTGCTTCGCTGATGACAATGTCATTCACGTAGCCAATGCAATCAACCCGATCAACGATATTGATGTCATCAATACAGAACTGGCTTTAGCAGATCTAGAAACTGTTGAAAAAGCGCATGAAAGAGCAAGTAAAGGCTCTAAGAGTGGCGACAAAGAGGCAATTCGTCAGCGAGACCTATTAGCCTACATACGTGATCATCTTGATACCGGCAAACCGGTACGCAGCATGAGATTAGATAAAGATCAAATGGCACTGGTGTATCCCTTACACCTTCTAACCTTGAAACCTACAATGTACATTGCCAATGTCAATGAAGATGGTTTAACCGATAACCCTTACTTGGCACAAGTTGAAGAACTCGCTAAAGCCGAAAGTTCTGTTGTTGTTGCTGTATGTAACAAACTAGAAGCAGAAATTGCAGAACTAGAAGAGGATGAAAAACTCATGTTCCTTCAGGAAATGGGCATGAGTGAACCAGGCCTTGATCGTGTAATTAGAGCAGGCTACCAACTACTAGGCCTACATACTTATTTCACAGCGGGTGTGAAAGAGGTACGAGCTTGGACTATACGCGTCGGCGCAACCGCACCCAAAGCAGCAGCGGTTATTCATACCGATTTCGAAAAAGGGTTTATCCGTGCCGAAGTTATTGCTTATGACGACTTTTTGCAACACAAAGGAGAGCAAGGCGCAAAAGATGCAGGCAAATGGCGTCTAGAAGGTAAAGAGTATGTAGTTTCCGATGGTGATGTGATGCACTTTAGGTTTAATGTCTAGCAAGGCCACCATATAAGTAAATAATTTCTTAAGCTGAAACTATTAAATTGTAAGTTTCTGAAAAATATTGATAAGTACTATCGATGCCAAAAACTCTGCTTTAGACCTAAGATGATTTTACCAAAGGCGAAATCCCCTTGAAGGTGAATCATGCTGAACGACATACTATCAAGTGATTTGCTAGCCAAAAGTTTCTCTTGTCTAATTGGTAAAAAATTAAATGCCCATGTCACCAAACTATTTAAACCAAATTGGCTAAAATTGCCATTATTCGAGCACTAAAAGCATCCCCCTAACTCTTGACTTACAGATCATAAAAGCAGAAAATTCGCGGCTTCTACAAAGGTGGATTCCATCTTGGCTATGGCGATGTAGCTCAGCCGGTTAGAGCACAGCATTCATAATGCTGGTGTCGGTGGTTCGAGTCCACCCATCGCTACCATATATATCAGACACTTAGAATTTATGTGTTCTTTTTTTGAAATACCCTTGATTAGTGCCATCAATCTCTTATTAGACTCTTACCGCTTAATCATTCTAAGTTAAATATTTGCGATGACTAATTGCCAGCTTAAAGGTACTTTAACTGAAAATTCACTTCATAAATGACACCGTCAAATGAGCTAGCACTATTTCCCTTTCATTAACTAATTGCAAGACAATCAATAACTCTTCGTACAAACATTTTTTCAGGTAAGTAAAATGTCAAGGGAAAGACAATACTGCTCTATGCAAGATTTAGTAACTTTTCAGCCGCCATCAATGTATGTGGCATACTTGAAATAACTGGAAGTCCTATGGCTTCTTGTAAAGGGTCAAGCAACTCCAAAGTTCGCAAACCGCCACAACTGATAAACAAGCACTCTGCATCTGCTTTATGCTTGGCAACTTGTAAGCAGAACTGGTAGGTTCTATCTTGGTTGATAGCTTCAATATCTTCAATAGCCTCTAGATTCATTCCTTGAAGATAAGTAATTTCATAACCCAAACTTTCCAACCAAACTCTTAAACGAGAATTGACTTCATCATTATACGCCGTCGCCACTAGCAACTTTCGAGCACCTATTGCAACGAAACTATCCAACATTGCTTGACTCATACTTGTCGCTGGTAATCTAGACCGTTCACGTACTAGATGTAATAGCTGCTGATGCTTTTCTTCACCTTGATAAAAAGTAAGCGAAGTGCCAGTTAGTAAAATAGCCTCTGCTCCACGAGCCACCAAACTATCGGTACAAGGCCCTATCCTGTCTAGAACAGAACCATAACCCTCCGGTGTTAATTGCTCTAAGCCAAGATTTTCTATGAGATATTCAACCCTGTCTCCAAAAATTGCCAATCCTTCCTCCGGCACACCTCGCCCAGCTGGTGGAAAGATAATGCCAAGTTTTTTTGGCTTATGTGTCATTGCACTTCCTGTATAAATAGTTAATGCTCACGAGTAGAGAAGAAATTCAAATCTGGCCAGCGTTCTTCAGTAAGGGCTAAATTGACACGAGTGGGAGCCAAGTAACATAAATGGTCTCCACCATCTATTGCCACATTAGTGTCCAGCTTGCGCTTGAATTCTTCAATTTTCGTAGCAGGCCCTGTGACCCAGCGCACCGTATGTACGTTAATAGATTCATAGATACAGTCGACGCTGTACTCATCTTTTAGACGAAAAGCCACCACTTCGAATTGTAGAACACCGACAGCTCCAACAATCAAATCGTTGTTAGCTAATGGCATAAAAACCTGCGTTGAACCTTCCTCTGAAAGCTGTTTTAAACCTTTTTGAAGCTGTTTCAACTTTAAAGGATCTTTCAGTCGTATTCGACGGAATAATTCTGGAGCAAAGTGTGGAATTCCAACGAAATGTAGATCTTCACCATTGGTGAAAGTATCACCAATTTGAATGGTTCCGTGATTGTGCAAACCAACAATATCACCAGATACTGCGTATTCGGCAGCTTCGCGATCACCTGCTAGAAACGTTACTGCATCACTGATACGAATATCCCTCGAGTGGCGTACATGTCGCATTTTCATACCCTGCGAATAAGCACCGGAACAAATTCGCATAAAGGCAATCCTATCTCGATGTTTAGGGTCCATATTTGCTTGAATTTTGAAAACAAAGCCACTGAAATTTTCTTCCTTACAATCTACAATACGTGTTTTTGTTTCCCTTGGTTGTGGCGGCGGTGCCCAGCGTATAAAGTCGCTCAAAAATTCTTCAACACCGAAATTACCTAAGGCAGTTCCAAAGAATACTGGAGTTAGCTTCCCTCCCAGATATTCTTCCAAATTGAACTCATGACTAGCACCACGGACTAATTCAATTTCGTTACGGTAATCGTCTGCATAGGCACCTAATCTTGTGGTAGCTTCTTGAGATTCTAAACCCTTAATTTTTTCTACTACTCGAATTTCATCATGACTTCCATGTGTGTACACATGAATAGTATCAGTATAAAGGTTATAAGCCCCTTTGAATTCCTTACCCATACCCAAAGGCCAATAGATTGGCGCACACTTAATCCTTAGAATGTTTTCAACTTCATCCAAAAGTTCAATACCATCACGAATATCTCGATCTAACTTGTTGATGAATGTCATGATGGGAGTATCACGCAAACGGCACACATCCATAAGCTTAATGGTACGATCTTCAACTCCCTTCGCTCCATCAATTACCATCAAAACTGAATCTACTGCTGTTAAAGTGCGGTAAGTATCTTCGGAAAAATCTTCGTGACCTGGGGTGTCTAGTAGGTTCACCATACAATCTGCATATGGAAACTGCATCACCGAGGAGGTAATCGAAATACCTCTATCTTGCTCCATGCTCATCCAGTCTGAAGTTGCATGTCTATCAGATTTACGCCCTTTTACTGTACCTGCTTTCTGAATAACTCTTCCATATAGAAGTAGTTTTTCAGTAATGGTTGTCTTACCGGCATCCGGGTGCGAGATGATTGCAAAAGTTCTTCGCTTATTGATGTCTTTAAGTAAATCGGCGATTGCCATGTATAAATTCTTTTAGATTGAACTCGGATTCGGATATACTTCTGGAAATACTTTCCATTCAGTGTTTCGCTTCTAAAATCCGTCTTGATGATAGTGGACGTTAGCTATTTTCGCTGATCTTGGCTTTATAAACAATCAAAGGTTTCCTGAATATAATTTCGGCGATAGCGCCTATGATAGCTCTCTATTTGGCAAGCATACTATCTTATCTCTCAAATACTATCTTTATGCACAAATAGAGTACAAAAGATTCAAGTTCATATGCGATATGACATTAAAATCTAACGGAGTAAATATTATTAGAAATTAACAATAGATTGTTTAATACAAAAAAAATTAATGCAGGATGTCACTAGCTGCAGGTTCCAGACTACTGAACTCAGGAGGCAACAACTGAGAAGACTTCACCAAAACTAGGTCATGCGCCTGAAGTGAGTTCAGATGCGATTGAGGAGGAGGCATATCGATAGAATCTAATAACACACAGACGACTTCTCCTTCATTTTCATCCATGCCAACCACAATACCTCTTTTATACCCATCAATTGTGTGCAGAGTAACTAGTTGACCAACTTCTGGCTCTTCAAAACCAACGATAGGATCTGCAGGATCCAAAACTAGCAAGTCATCAACAGTCATTGTCATGCCGAAACCGGCTGCAGCAACAATGTGTATAACTTCGATGGTATAAGGGTCGTTGAGGTCTACTTTAAATGTATGGCTAGACTCACGTACTTGCGGTGGAGATTTACTAGCCAGCAATTTAAGGAAAAGTGTAATATCGTCTTCATTCCACTCCATGAATTCCTCACCATTCTCTATGTCATCATCGCCTGTGAAAGATAAAACATTTGTAATGATGGTGTGTTCCATTTTTTCCGGACCACTAGAGAGAGGGATCACCATTGAGACCTGACTGTAACCCTCGTGGTTGTCACTGGAAAGACGCCAAAAGAAAGGAATTTGTTCACCGAGTTCGAGCATTAAAGGCTTCCTGATCAACTTAAGTACAGTATAGCATTCGAGAAGTTATTGAAAAGAATAAATCTGTGAGTATTTTGGTAAAGGTTTTCCACAAGTTCATTGGATAAGTTTGTGCATAACTCTTGAGAAACTCCTGTAAGTATGTGATCTACCGTAACAGAAACCACATTGGTTAAATTTTGACCAAAAAGTTCCATATAAAAATCAATGAGTTAATTATAATTTCATTAGAAATTATGATTTTTGTCGAGAAAATTAGTTTATTTTCTATCAGTTAGTAATTTTGTGCATAAAAATGTGCGGTTTCTTCATATTTTGATTTTTTTTCTTATAAAAAAAGGCTTTTTTTCTTTACATTATTAAAAAAGACTTTATTTACAGAATAAAATCACCATTACTGAACATAAAGTCTTAAAACGTTTCCAAGAGCTTCCGTGGTATCATAAACATACCTGACAGATAAGCCTTATTTACTAATGTTTTTTCCACCTGAAGAGTGGTTTAGCTGTTATTTTTTATATTTAGAACAGTAGGTGTCTTGTTGAGCCAGATCAAATTTCCAACAGTAGGTGTCCGATCCCAAAAATCGAGGGGTATTCCCTTTCTAGCCTTTTCACTCCCTTTTCTCCTAGTAAGCGCTTTTTCAGGGCTTGTAAGCTTGCAAAAAATAGCAAGGACTTGGGTTATCACTCTTATGCTCCTGATGGTACCTCTTATGGGACATGCTCAGATTCCCCCTCTTCAACTAGACGAAGCTAATCTCAATTTCATTGGCGAGCAAATTTTTCGTAATGAGTGTCAGCAGCAGCTCAGTTGTCTCACTGCCTGGAATGCCGGTGAGGACTTTCCTTCATTAGGAATTGGTCATTTCATCTGGTATCGCGCAAGTCAACAAGAACCCTTTGAGGAAACCTTTCCGCAGCTTCTGGAGTTTATGCAGAAACAAGGCTTAACACTACCATCTTGGTTAGCTCAATATGATTTCGACCAACCTTGGCCAGATCGTCAAAGTTTTCTTGCCGCTACCAGTGGAGCTTACCTAACTGAGCTAAGGACTTTTCTATACCAAACGATGCCTCAACAAACAGGATTTATTGTCTTCCGCTTTGGTGCTGAGATGCGCAGGCTCTTAGCCTCAACGACCCCAGAGGAAAGGTCTTGGCTTGAGTATAAAATTAGTCTGCTTTTAAATACAGATAGTCGCTACGGTTTATATGCCCTTATTGACTACATTCATTTCAAAGGCAGCGGGACTAACCCTACCGAAAGATACCAAGAGCAGGGATGGGGCTTACTGCAAGTGTTGCAAAGCATGCCTAATCAGTCGCAGAATCCATTGAAGGATTTTGTCGCCACAGCCAAGAGTATACTGCGACAGCGTGTCGCACTAGCCCCAGCAGAAAGACAAGAACAACGTTGGTTGTTAGGATGGTCAAATCGACTCGACTCATATCTACCACAAACAGCTTATTCACCAACACAACAATTAGGAGCTCCAAGGTGAATTTTGAACGTCCCAATATCCGTGCTATGAACGGCTATATTTCCGGGGAACAGCCCCAAGGAAACGATACCATCAAGCTAAATACCAACGAGAATCCTTATCCACCCTCACCCGCCGTGAACTTGGCCTTACAGAATTTGGATATTAGTGCTCTGCGTCGCTATCCACCTCCCACTGCTAGTTCTCTTCGTAATTCAGTGGCCAACTTACACAAGCTTAATCCAGAGCAGGTGCTGATTACCAATGGTGGCGATGAATTATTAAGACTCTTGCTAGCAACATTTGTTAGCTTAGATGAAACCATTGCCACAGCAAGCCCAAGTTATACTTTATACGACGTTCTTGCTGCAGCGCACGGTTGTCGAATGAAACACTTTGTAATGCAAAACTGGATTCTCCCAATCGATATAGCTCAACAGTTGAATGCTGCAAGCATCAAGCTGTGTTTCATTGTGAATCCAAACGCACCTTCAGGTGTACTTATTCCGGTTGAAAAAATTTCTCAGTTGGCTGAAGAGTTCAAAGGGATACTCGTTGTAGATGAGGCTTACGTCGATTTTGTTAATCCAAACTTAGCACATGATTGTGTTAAACTAATAAATCGATTCGATAACTTGGTTATACTGCGGACCCTAAGCAAAGGCTACAGTCTTGCTGGCTTACGAATGGCGTATGGACTTGGGCAAGAAAGTTTAATCCAGCCTATGCAATACAAAACTAAAGACTCCTACAACACTGACCTGATTGCCCAAACACTAGCTAAGGCAGCTTTTGAGGATCAAACCTATGCTCAAGATACATGGCAAAAAGTACGCTCTGAACGTGTTCGTGTCCGTGCTGAGCTTGAGTCTATGGGATTTACTAGTCCAGCAAGTGAAAGTAATTTCTTGTTAGCTTCTGTCCCAACCACGGAGAATGCTGAAGACTTGTACTTACAGTTAAAAACAGCTGGTATCCTAGTACGTTATTTCAAGGTTCCTCAACTAGATAACACCTTACGAATTACAATTGGGACACCAGAAGAAAATAATTGTTTACTCAGTACCCTAAGCAAATTACTTCAGAAAAAATACTAAAGGATTCGACATGGCCCGTTATAACCGTAAAAACCGAGCTATTGTCTCTGGAATCTTGGTAGCATTGGCTTCCATCTATGCGGTAGCAAGTCACTTTAAAGTTAGCTTTGATGAACTGCTTCGTAACTTTGTTTTTATGCTTGGACTGCTTTTTGGCATCGTTGTTCTAGCAGGATTAGCCATATTATTAATTAAAGGTATACAAAAAATTTTTTTCAGTAACAGAATCTAGTCACTAAAAACCAACTTCATTAAAATTGCATTTCCTTTTTCCAGGTTACCGGTAGATGATGAGTAGTAGTTCGGTCTTACACCGTAAGGATAGAAAAACAGTTTATCGTAGAGTGCTCGGGCCTTAACATTTTTCTCGCTAACTTCCAAAAAGACAGTTTTTACTGGACGAGTATTTAATTCTTCAATCAAAGCCAACATCAGCTTCAGCCCGTTTTTTTGACGTCGAAAATTTGGGTGTATGGCAATTCCAAAGATTTCTGCCTCCGTATCTACCACGGTATATTCAACAAAACCTATAGGTATATCTGCTGAATCAGCTAGCACTCTAATTTCATGTTTTCCGCTGTATATTTCTGTCCAAAACGCATCATTCCAGGATCCAGGTAAAGTACTGGGCAACCAAGAATCAAGAAAACTTTTATCTTGAAAATGAGGTTTTCGATATTGCATTAGCTAAACAAACTTTGCGTGCAAAGGTTTTAGTGTCTTGAAAGTCTCCCTTTTGAGTACAGGTACTTTTACCAATTCACTTAAAGCATAGGTTATATAGATATCATAGCTTCCCTGCTGAGAACTAAGTTTCTTAAGTACCCACTGCATGTTTTCTTCCATTTCACCTAACATTAAAAGGTTAGAAAAAGAATGTTCTGACCAGGCCTGCTGCAAGAAACCATGTAAAGTCTGGGCAGCAACGATGCTATCAGTTTCTTCAATACCAGGTAGGGGCCAGCGAAATCGTCTTGCACGCAAACCAAGTGGAAGAGGATGTCCCAACCAATTGAGAAGATTCTCAAGCAGATTCCGTTGGTCTATAGGTAATTTTGTACTTGATAGATTGGCTAATCTCAATAAGAGAGCTAGGGAATCGGATAAGCGTATAAAAAGATATTGAAAACTGGCAATTTTTGTGGTTTTGAGTGTCGTTGAAATCTCTTGGGCATCAGCTTTCTCTGTAAAATCAGACACAAGAGCAGAAGGCACTGGTTCCTTGAGTTGTTCAACTTTAAGGTCATCTTTCAGTTGCTCTGCGGGAAGCGAAGTTTGAGAATTAATTTCTCGTCGAGAACGTCCCTGTTTAGCAATCAGTGTATGGTTTTCAATGCCTGAAGAATAATTTGAGTCCAAATCTTGAGGTAGGTTTTTATAGTTATGTTCTTCAACAAACCATTCACATGCTACTGAGGGAGCAGCATTTGGTAGTATTTTAGTTGGATAAAACTGCACAACCCCCAAGGCCCGCAGGTAATACAGTCGTAGCTCTTCTGAATTTTTTAACTCGTCGTTTGGTGATGGATTCATTTTATTTCACTTATTCGTATCTCAGAGCCTGTATAGGGTCGAGGTTAGCAGCTTTTGCCGCCGGAGCAATACCAAAAATCAAACCAACACCAGCACTGAATCCAAATGAAAGCAAGATGGCCCACATCGGTACATAGGCAGAGGGAAAACCCGGGATCAATGTAGACAGTAAAACACTCAAACTATAGCCGATTGTCAGACCTGCTAAACCTCCAAGTAAACACAAAATCAAAGCTTCTAACAGAAATTGTAGTAGAATCTGATGACGTTTCGCCCCTATCGCCTTGCAGATCCCTATCTCGCGAGTTCGCTCTGTAACAGAAACAAGCATAATATTCATAATACCTATGCCCCCCACTAGTAGAGAGATACCAACAACCCCTCCCATCACAAGGGTAATGGTGTCTAGAATATTATTAAATGAGTCTGTAAGTTGTTCAGATGTCTGTACTCTAAAATCATTAGGATCGTCACCCTCTAATCCGTGAGAAAAACGAAGTAAGTTTGTGATGCGTTGATTAATAGCTTGTTGTTCTACTCCATCAAATAAGGAAACTTGCAAGAATATATCTGGTCTGGTCTGGTTGCCCATCAAGGACTGCATGGTACTAAATGGAATCAATACAAAATTGTCCTGGCTCTGCCCAAATATCTGACCTTTTGGTTCAGCAATACCTACAATCCTTACCCATTCAGAACCTAACCTGATAAATTCACCCACTGGATTCTCCGGTAAAGACAAATCAGAACGTACATCCTCCCCAATCACTGCGACTTTACGACGCGTAAGGTTATCGCCATCTCCCAGAAAACGCCCATATTTCAAATATACTTGACCAACTTCTTGATAGGTACGATCAGTTCCCATGATCTGTCCACGCGAGATTTGACTTTGATAACGTACTTGGGCTAACGCTCCATTTGAGTTATACATGATTGGAGACAAGCTCACTACATCACTCATCCTACTTTGAATTAGCTCGACATCATCTGGTGTTATGCGTGCAATTTTTCCTTGCAAACGATCTTCCATTGATGTGTATGACTGTACAGAGAAAGAGTTTGATCCAAGACCCTGAAACTCTTGATTTAGCATGTAGGAAAAGCCTTGGATGAGCCCCACCATCGTAATCACAGAAGCAACCCCAATGATGATACCTAACGTGGTAAGAAAAGAACGCAGACTATGTGCACGTATTGAGCGTAACGCGGAAAGCAAACTCTCAGTCATCTCAAATATCATAACTTGGTCTCAATCTGTTATTATTTTTATCACTTGCAATATACCCATCTTCAAGCCTTATGACACGTTCGCAATGTGCAGCAATCTCGGCTTCATGTGTCACAATGATGATTGTCTGGCCTTGTGCATATAGTTCATCAAACAAGGACATAACTTCTTTAGTAGTCTGCGAGTCTAGATTTCCTGTCGGTTCATCTGCTAACAAAATCGAAGGTTCTGTCACCAAAGCTCGTGCAATGGCAACGCGTTGACGTTGTCCTCCAGACAACTGATTTGGAAGATGATCTATCCTGTTACCTAAACCCACTCGAGCAAGTGCGGCCTCTGCAAGCTGTCTACGCTCTTTCATTGAGCAGCCTCTATAAACGAGGGGCTGCATAACATTTTCTAGTGCACTAGCCCGGGGCAAGAGATTAAAACTTTGGAAAATAAAACCTATTTCGTGATTGCGTATTTCTGCAAGCCGATCTTCAGAGAGGGTGCCAACATCTGTGTTATTCAGCACATAAACACCTGAGCTTGGTTTATCAAGACACCCAAGTATATTGAGCATGGTAGATTTACCAGAACCAGAGGTTCCGGTGATTGCGACATAACTACCTCTTGGAATTTCTAAAGAAACGGCATTCAGGGCACGTAACTCTTGATGGCCCATGCTGTATACCTTTGTCAGACTATCAAGACTGAGCAAGGCCATAGCTCACCCAGCCTTTGATTCAGCAATTTTTACCTTATCACCTGGTTCCAAATTTCTTAATGTACGGTCCGGACCAGTAATCACTTGCGCTCCCTCGGTGATTCCATCTACCACAATCTGGTAGACATCATCAGAGTTACCAAGGCGTAGATCATGTCGGACCACTTCATCATTCTCCAAAGTGTAAACATAATAGATTTTGGCTGAACTACCACCTTTCTCCTCAAGAAGGACCGCTTGTAATGGAACCGCCAATGTAGGCTCAGCATTATTTGTGAAGATCTCAGCCCTAACAGACATTCCCGGACGTAATTCCACAGTGCCTCTTTCAGTGATATTAAGTTCGACCGCGAAAGTGAGGGACTGTGATCCAGTTTCCTGTTTAGCGGTGATGGCAATTTCACGCACCTCTCCCTCTAGCGGCTGCTCCTGATTAGCAATTGCAACAATGGACGCGCGTTGTCCTAGATGGATATTTGCGATGTCGGCCTCATCAACATTCACTTCTGAATAGATACTTGCAGGATCTGCAATGGTCATAAGAGCTGATCCTGGAATGTTGGTAGTCGATGAAATTGCCATTTCGCCAACTTTAATATCTAAGGAAGTAACTACACCATTAATAGGGGATAGTACTCTTGTCTTGCGCAAATTCTTTTCGGCTTCCTCGAGAAATGCCTCTGCTTGAGCAAGCGATGCAGCACGCGAGTCGACATCCAGTTTTGCTAGTTCTAACTCATTAGTAGCTGCTTCAAAAGCATTGTCTCCTCCTTCAAGCAAACCGCGATTATGCATCTGCTGCTTACGCTCCCAAGAAAGCTGAATATTTGCTCTCCGTAACTTTGATGAATCAAGTGCAATTTTCTGCATGGCTACAGATGCACGTTGTTGCTGCACAAGAGCCGTGGGTTGTTCATCATCAATTTGTAAGAGAACTTGGCCCTGATTGACTCTATCCCCTTCCTCAACATAAAGAGCCGTAACTCGTCCTATTACCTCAGTACTCAGTAATACTTCGTCTTCGTGGCTTAACTTACCAGAGGCAAGTACAGAACTTTTCACCAGTTGCTTAGTAGCTAACTCAATAGAGATTTCTTCTACAGGAGATAGATTCTTTAACCGTAGGAAGATGGCAATAGCAAGTACTATAACTATGGCACCTAAGATGAGTAATTTCCTCATGGCAGCAGTACACCTGTTATTACGATTATTATTAATTGCAAAATTCCAACACTCATCAACGCTGCTGCCCATGATGACTTCTTAAATTCATACCAACCCATCACTAGCAATACAAAAGTCCATAGACTAGTTAGTCCAAACTGTTGAAAAAAAGTACTTTTTGAATTCAATCCCAGAAGGCTATCAAAACTCAGTGGATTGATAGCGGCTTGTGATACACCATCACCACCACTAAGAACAAGCATCATCCATCCCGCAATCACTTTGATTAAAGCAGGCATAGATGACCACACTATAAGAGTATAACAACTCTTTAACGTTAGTGATCCACCCGAGATTTTTTCCAAAATTAAGAAATAAAGTGACTGTGCTAAGTAAGTAATAGGCACAATGAATATGACGCCAAGTAACGAACTACTCATCAGCAGTGTCATGGGTACATTATCCAAGTTAGCACGAATATCTGCCTCAGAAACATTGGGCTGACTTAATAACGCCTGCCCAACAATCTGATCAACTATAAATTGACTATCATTGAGTAAAAAATAACCTGCATTCAAACTACAAAGTAGGGCCAACTGCAACAACAAGACCCACAGTAAGCGTGGTTTGTTATTTAAGGAAAAAAAAGCTTGTTTTGGAGATAGAAAAATATCCGTGAGAGTGCTTTGCATTTAGCCTCATTTTCTTTTTAAGAAGTACCTGTTCAAGTCATGAATTTACTTAGAAAGGATTTTATTTCTTAATACGCACCAATACATAATAATAAAAGATTCTCAATTTATCTATGATGGTTCTGTTCATTACGATTATATGTGTTACAGGCTAAAGTAATACTTACTAACAACTATTAACGTCTAATAGAACACCGCCTTCTCGCCGGGTTCTTGGTGAATATATAGCTGATTTGAACTAAAACGTCCCATGAAGCTGTATTTTCGCTCTTTAGACACTTATTATGGCAGCCTTTCGGCTCACTAACTAGTTAATCTTAAATACAAACCTCTTCAGGGAGCAATAATGGCTAAGATTGTCGGCGGTTTCGCCACCTCACATACCCCTACTATTGGTTTTGCAGTGGATACCAATAAGCAGAACGACCCGGTATGGGCACCAATTTTCAAAGGATATGAACCTGTCCAGCAGTGGCTAAAACGTGAAGCCCCAGATGTGATTTTCTATATCTTTAATGATCACATGACCTCATTCTTTATGGATCATTACTCTCAGTTTGCACTGGGAATTGGTGAAAGCTACCCAGTAGCTGATGAAGGGGGTGGAGCTCGCGATCTTCCTCCCCTCCAAGGAGCCCCTGACTTGGCAGAACACATAGCTTGCGGCTTGGTTGCTGATGAGTTTGATTTATCCTACTTTCAGGACAAAGGTCTTGATCACGGCTGCTTCTCTCCTATGTCTTTGCTGTTTCCAGAGCACAAGCAAGGTTGGCCTACAAAGATCATCCCTTTCCAAGTTGGCGTACTGATGGCTCCAAGCCCCAATGCATCTCGCTGTTATAAACTAGGTAAGGCTTTACGACGTGCCATACAAACATTTCCCAAAGACATAAAAGTGGCCATTGCTGGAACTGGAGGCTTATCTCACCAAGTACATGGTGAGCGTTGTGGTTTCAATAACACGCCTTGGGATATGGAATTTATGGAGCGTCTGGGATCAGACCCAGAAGGCTTATTAAATTACACAATCGCTGAACTTGCAGAGCTCGGTGGCATGGAAGGGGCTGAGGTGGTCATGTGGCTAATGATGCGTGGTGCACTGTCAGATCAAGTAGAGCAAGTTCACCAAACTTATTACCTTCCATCTATGACCCCTATCGCGTCACTAGTATTTGAAGAGCGTTCTCAAGAAAATACCTCTGAAAGTGATGCAGATTACCTCAAACGTATCGGCCATGAGCTTGAAGGAATTGAGAAATTAGAGGGAACTTATCCATTTACAATTTCCCGTTCTGTGAAAGCCTATCGTTTGAATAAGTTTCTTCACGAACTCATTCACCCTGCTCATCGTCAAGCATTTTTGGCTGATCCTGAAGAGGAATTCACCAAAGCTGGCCTGACTGAGGAAGAAAAAAACCTGGTCCGTAACCGCGACTGGCGAGGCATGATCCACTATGGTGTGATCTTCTTCATGCTAGAAAAACTCGGTGCAGTAGTTGGAACAACTAACCTGCATATTTACGCAGCAATGAAAGGTATGTCCCTAGACGATTTCCAAAAAACTCGTAATGCACAGGTGCTCTACTCTGTTGCGGGCAAGGAAGAGGGCAAGACTGACTGGGACAACACTCAAAAATAAGAGCCAAGCTTTAAGATGAGCGCTACTGTGGTACTGCAAACTGGCAGGGAGAAATCCCTGCTAAGGCATCACCCCTGGGTATTTGCCTCCGCTATAAAAAGTACACAAGGTCGCCTGCATTCGGGTGATACTGTCATTGTTCTTTCCGCAGAAGGCAAAATACTTGGCTTGGGGTCTTGGTCTCCGGAGTCTACCATAAGGGTTCGGATGTGGTCGTTTTCCGCTGACGAGGTCATCGACAAAACATTTTTTTTGCGGCGTATACAACATGCATTAACTGCACGCCAACTTATTAAGCAAAATACCGACGCCTTTCGTCTAGTCGCCGCTGAAAATGATGGGCTACCAGGTGTCACTATCGATCTGTATCCTGGACTCTTAGTTTGCCAGTTACTTAGTGCTGGAGCGGAAAAACATCGCGATAAAATTGTCTGGGCACTTCGCAAACTATTTCCCTCTCACAGTATTCTTGAGCGTTCAGATGTTGCCATTCGTGAGCGAGAAGGACTGGAACCTGTTAGACAGATACTCTATGGGGAAATTCCAGAAGAAATATGTATCACAGAACTCGGGGCAAAGTTTCTAGTAAGTCCATTAGAAGGCCACAAGACGGGTTTTTACCTTGACCAAAGGTCCTCTCGAGCCTTGGTAGCTAGTTTTGCTAGGGATAAAGAGGTGCTCAACTGTTTTAGTTACACCGGCGGTTTCACTGTCCACTGCCTCTTGCAGGGTGCCAAGCATGTCACAAGCGTGGACAGCTCTGGCCCTGCCCTGTCCCTATTACAGCGTCAGTTGGCCCTGAATAATCTACCAACGGAGCTTAGTACAACACTAAACGCAGATGTTTTTGCTCAGCTTAGGCAGTGGCGACAACAAGGTCGTCTTTTCGATTTGATTATATTAGATCCGCCTAAATTCGCCGAATCAAAACAACAAGTTACAAGAGCTTGCAGAGGATATAAGGATATCAATATGCTGGCTCTTCAATTACTCCGTCCAGGTGGCTTTCTTGCCACATTTAGCTGCTCTGGACTACTGAGTGAAGATTTATTCCGAAAGGTTGTGGCAGATGCCGCATTAGATGCAAATAGACAATTACTCTATCTGCATCGCATGGCTCAGGATCAAGACCATCCAGTAGCTGCCAGCTATCCTGAGGGTTTTTATCTCAAAGGTCTACTTGCCAAATGTGAGTAGCAGCGTGCAGCTGTACATTTGCCTCAGCTAAACTAGCTGTAAGACCTATGAAACTCTCAGGCTTTTTACCCTAAAATTGCCTATGTAGTGCCTGGTTTGACCTCGACTTAACCTTTTAAGTTTCCAAAGTGAAAATAAAAGGAAAAACTCTCTATTAACTAGTGTTTTTTCCTATTTTTTAGCATACTTTAGCCCGATTATTGGTAAAAATTCTGCCTTGTCTGCTTGAGTAGAAAGACAAGAAAATTTGTAAATAGGGAACCTGTTTATGCCAACAAAGAAGTCGCTTAGTTTACTAGTCAGCAGTATGGTAGGTGCCTTTGTTCTCTCCGGTCAAGGTGCTCAAGCCAATGGTGATGAGGCAGATCATAGCCAATGGGCTACCTTGGAACGGTACTGTTTTGGGTGTCATAATGATGAAGATTGGGCTGGTAGCCTTGCTCTTAACCTATTATCTGCCGAGAGCGTGCCAGAGAATGCAGAGTCTTTTGAGAAAGTAATCAAAAAACTCCGTGGGGGTCTTATGCCACCACCCGGGGAAGAGCGTCCAGAGAGCCAGCAGTTAGCTGAAACCGCTACTTGGTTGGAAATGACTCTAGATGCACATGCTGCAGAACAAACACCTGGCCGTGTGGGTTTGAGAAGATTAAATCGTCGTGAATACACCTACGCAATTCGAGACCTACTTGGGCTGGAAATCGATGCAGCCAAATTGCTCCCTGCTGATAACCTGAAGCATGGTTTTGATGTTAACGCTGAAGCCTTGCAAACTTCCCCCGCATTTATTGACCAATATCTCAATGCTGCACGCACTATTGCTCATGATGCTGTTGGAGATACACGACCTATACCTGTGATGGAAACTTATGGCTCAGTGGCAGATATGATTATCTCTCTCCCTGCTGGCGGACAAGACGGTACAGGGTCGCAACAACATCATGTTCCAGGCATGCCATTTGGGACACGTGGTGGTGTTTCTATCACACACAATTTTATGGCAGACGGTGTTTATGAGCTTGATATCGGAGATTTGGCGCTTGCTCGTGAAGTTCCACGTCTGGAATTTGCCCATATACTAATCGCTCTCCTTGATGGTAAAGAGTTCTACCGCACAACCATCGGTGGGGAAACCGACCACAAATGGATAGACCAAATTCTCGACGATGCTGTTGCTCAAATTAATGCACGTCTGAAGAAGGTCCGTTTCGAAGCTAGTGCGGGGCAACACACTGTGAGTATAACTTTCCTTCAACGCAGCATGGCTGAAAGTGATGAGCGTGTACGCTCAACTGTTCTAGAAGGTGGCCAGGCGCGAATACCTCAGATTAACGCTTTACAGATTCGTGGTCCTGTGGAGGTGTATGGAATAAGCCAAAGCCCTAGCCGCGAGAAGATTTTCATTTGCTACCCCCGTGAAATCGCAGAAGAGACCAACTGTGCCAAGGATATCCTCCAAGACCTAGCTACAAGAGCTTTCCGACGTCCTGTTACAGTAGAAGATATGCAACCTATCATTTCTTTCTATGAAAGTAGTCGCCTGCGGAACGATTTCGAAGGCAGTATCAGAGATGCTATTAGCGCCATCCTTGTTAGCCCACATTTTATTTACAGAGCAGAGGATGGAAATACCAACGAGAATGGTGTTTACACCCTTAACGATTTTGAACTTGCTTCCAGACTTTCGTTCTTCTTATGGAGTTCTGTCCCAGACGAGCAACTTTTAGAGCTTGCAAACGCAGGGAAGTTAAAGGAGGACAACGTCCTTCGAGGCGAGCTAATGCGTATGTTGGCAGATCCTCGTGCAGATGCACTCATTAAAGATTTCTCAGGTCAGTGGCTAAACTTGGCTAAGTTGGATGAAATCAACCCCAATCGCTTCTCATTCCGCTTTGCCAGTGGTCGCTTGGACCCAAGACCAATGTTCAAAGAGGAGCTCAACTTTTTCTTAGATTCCATACTTCGAAGTGATGAATCTGTTGTCCGCCTCCTGGATGCTGACTATACATTCCTAAATGAACGTCTCGCGATGCATTATGGTATAGGCGACATCAAAGGTAGCCAGATGCGGAGAGTTTATCTCGAAGACCCTAATCGTCGTGGTTTACTCGGCAAAGGAGCTATTTTGATGTTGACAGCCAACCCTAACCGAACGGCCCCAGTGCTGCGAGGTGCCTGGATTCTCGAACATTTACTTGGCACTCCGCCGCCAGAACCTCCACCTAATGTCGAAGCGTTCCCAGAAAATGGAGCAGGTCCAGCTAAGTCTGTACGTGAACGTCTAGCGCAACATCGGGCTAACCCTAGCTGCTTTGCCTGCCATGGTGTGATGGATCCCCTTGGGCTGGCTTTGGAGAATTTTAATACTGTGGGACAGTTCCGCTCTGTAGACCCTGACAATCTACAACCCATTGATACCTCTGGTGTGCTTCCTGATGGTACTCCCATCAATGGAGCATCCGACTTAGTTGACGCTTTGTTAGAACGTAAAGATATGTTTGTGCAGACGATGGTACAAAATCTGCTAACTTACGCTCTTGGCCGTGAAGTGAACTATAGTGATATGCCGCTAGTAAGAAAAATCGCCCGTCAAACTCAAAGCGAGGGGGGCAGTTTTAGTAGTATGCTATACCAAGTGATTATCAGTGATGCATTTCGTCAACGTGAGCAGCTTTCTCAAGAAAATAAAGAGCAACAGAGCCTGCCTCAACAGGCTGCACTGTAATTGTCATGTAGAAATTTGCAGAAGAACAAGGAGCACCTTATGTTTATCAGCAAGAGACATCTATCGCGTCGACACTTACTGCGTGGAGCTGGCGCAACAATCTCTCTACCTCTGCTAGACGCAATGATTCCAGCCGGAACTACCCTAGCTCAAACTGCTGCTGCCAGCAATCCTCGGCTTGCTTTCATCTATTTTCCTCATGGTGCTGTGATGAAGTACTGGGTGCCAGAACAAACAGGTAAAGATTTTGCCTTCTCACCAATTTTGCAACCACTTGAATCGCTTCGGGACTATGTGACTGTGGTTTCAGGTTTGCGTAACAAGGGCGGAGAAAGCTCTAATCCTCACGGTATTATTGAGGAAACCTGGTTATCTTGTGTAGCACCTGGTGATAGAGATCGAAACGCAGCTGGTATAAAGGGTATGAGCGTAGACCAACTAGCAGCACGTGTACTGGGTGAAAATACTCCCTTACCATCCCTAGAGCTGTGCGGTGAACCTGGGGGAGCTATAAACTATCGTACACCACAACAGCCCCTTCCGCTTGAAGGCAATCCCCGCAAGGTGTTCTATACTATGTTTGGTCAGGGGGACAACTATGAAGATCGCATCGCTATTCTTAATCATTCAACCAGCTTGCTTGATTATGTACGAGAGGCCACAGCGAGCTTGAATCGTAAATTGGATGCTACCGACCGTGCCCGAATAAGTGATTATCTAGATTCCGTACGAGATATTGAAAATCGTATAAGTAAACTAGAGGCCGGCGCACGAAATCTGATTGATTTGCCGGAAGCACCTCTCGGTCCGCCCGATGATTTTACCGAGTTGCTAGATATTCAGTTTGAAATGATTGCTCTAGCGTTCCAAAACAATCAGACAAGAATAGCTTCAATGCGTATGATAAGGGAAGCCTCTATGCGTGTATTCTCTAACGTTGGAATTGAGGAAGCTTTTCATCCCCTGTCACATCACCAAGAGAAAGAAGCTAACTTCCAAAAACTGATCAAAGTCCAAGCTTATCAAACTCAGCGTGTGGCGAAATTTGCTGAGCGATTACGTTCATTGGAAGATGCCGAAGGAAATATCTTAGATAATACCATTATGCTATATGGTTCAAACATGAGTAACTCGGATCGACATAATAATGATCCACTACCTTCCGTACTCATAGGCAAAGGTGGAAATATCAAAGGTGGACAACACCTGCATTATAAGCAGGACACTCCTCATGCAAACCTGCTACATACCATGCTGGAATATGCCGGAGTAAAAGTAGACAGCTTCGCCGACAGCACTGGTCCCTTTATCGAAGTTTGAAACTTATGCTAATTTTTTTCCAAAAAACCATAAGTCAGCACCTACGGTTGCTGACAATTTCTCTTTCTACACTTTACGCAACAACAGCGATTGCTATAGGGCCACCCCCAGACGCTGATCACCTTTGGCGTGGGCCTGATGGCAGCACTGCTTTGCAATGGGCGGTGTACGAGCAAGATGTCACCAAAGTTGCCAGCTTACTTAGAGCAGGTGCGGACCCTAAGTTGGGTAATGATTATGGCAGTACTCCCCTGGGGATGGCTGCTGAAGTAGGTAACACCGAACTTATTAAGCTCCTTATAGATGCCGGTGCCGATATAGATTCACCTAATCTTGAAGGCCAAACAGCGTTGATGCTAGTTGCCCGCACAGGGAATAACGAAGCTGCAAATATTTTGTTGAAAAATGGTGCTACTATAAACGCTCGTGAAAGTTGGGGTGAGCAAACCGCCCTCATGTGGGCTGCCGCACGTGGACATCCAGAGATGGTTGCTCTGCTGTTAGCATCTGGCGCAGATGGCAATGCCACATCAATAGCTCGTGACTATCGCCGACACCTGACTAAAGAGGGGCGTGCAAAAAATCTTGATAGCGGTGGACTTAGCTCACTCATGTTTGCCATTCGAGAGAACTGTCTTGGCTGTATAAAAGAACTTTTAAATTTTGGTGTTGATATTAATCTCACCGATCCTGATGGCGTCTCCCCTCTGCTTCTGGCAATCATGAATTCACATTGGGATGCAGCCATGTTACTCATTGAGGCAGGGGCTGATATCAAGCAATGGGATACTTTTGGGCAAACCCCTTTGCTTGCCATTATTCCACGTCATCAAAACCGTAGCCTAGACCCTGGCGAACATTTCGATAAGCACAATGGCACGGAGGTCCTTGAAGCCTTGTTAAAAAAAGGAGCTGATGTAAACTTTGGACTCTTTCTTCGTCCTGCTAAACAACGTGGAGGTCCTCTATCACGAGGCACAACACCTCTTATATTGGCAGCTAGTCAAGGAGATGTTGAAGTCATCAAGTTGCTCTTGGCTAATGGCGCTGATGCCACTTTAGCCCAGGCAGACTTACAGACGCCGCTTTCTTCGATTGCTGGCGCTCGGGGACAGCCTGATACACTTGTCGAAGGTGTGAAAATTTTACTGGCAGCGGGAGCCGATCCTAATGTTCGTGCTGTACCACATCATTTACAACGCACTCGTGGGGGACGTCCCTTGCACTACGCTGTAGGCGCTAATAATAGAGAAGTAGTAGAAGCTCTGGTTGCTGGAGGGGCGGATCTGAATGGTAAGGACATTGACGGTTTAACAGCACTCGACCACGCTAGGGCTCGCGACCAGGTGCCATTTTTGCGTATGCGTCAGGCTACGAACACCAAGATGGTAGAACTTCTTCTCTCATTAGGTGAGACCCAAAACTTGGCTATTGAAGAACTTGATACACAGCCCTTCTGGCCAAATGTTGGACCTCCCTTCTACTACCCATGGCATGTGTTCCCTCTGGATGCTACTGCAGAACTTAATGAATTGGTTCCAGGCTCCATTGATCACCAATAACCTTCTGGCTAGGCATCCTAATATGTTTACCCCCTGCAAGTTTCTGATGACTCATTCCACCAAGCGCCGTTATTTACTTAAAAGAGCTTTTGAGCTGGCAGCTGTGCTGAGTTCTTTACCTGTGCTACCTACCTCAGCACAACCCCAAACCGGTCCATTAATTAAAGAAACCGACCTAGGTTATCTCTGGTTGTTACAAGGCGCTGGATGTAATGTCCTTGCTATGCCAGGAGGAAGTGAAGACGGTTTTTTATTGATGGATGGTGGTTTAGCAGAACATTCACCTGCCTTGCTAGAGGCTGCTATGGCTGTTACGGGCCAAGAGCGAATACATACACTTATCAACAGTCATTTCCATCCCGACCATACCGGCTCCAATTTAGCAGCCGGTGTGATGGGAGCGCAGATAGTTGCGCATGAAAACACTATGCGCTGCCTTGAAGTGGCCTTAGAATCTTCCAGTTATGAGGGAAGGTACGGACCACTACCAGACTATGCTCTACCTAATAAAACGCTTAAAGGAGATGGAAGCTTTAAATTTGCCGGACAAGAATTGATTTATGGCTACTTGCCGGCCGCTCACACGAACGGTGATATTTTTATTTATATGCCCATGCTTGATACTTTATTCACAGGAGGAGCAGTAACCTCTGATAGCTGGCCACTGCTCGATATTCGTCAAGGTGCTTGGATGGGAGGCTTGATGGAAGCTTATGATAAGTTATATTCTGTTGTTAGCGCAGATACTGTAGTTATCCCAGCTCAAGGTGCACCAATCAATGGCGCTGCAATTGTGAGAATGCGCAATATGTATAGCGAACTCCATTTAAGTTTGACTGAATTGCTGAACATAGGTATGGGATGGGATGATGTTGTAGCACTTAACCCACTACAGAAGTATGAGGCACAGTATGGATCTGCGGCACGTTTTTTAGAATTAGCAATGCGCAGTATTCAACTGGCTTACGTGCCCGATTAATAATCATAATCCTTGGCAGCGTAACCACAACGGGTAATTAATTCACTTTCTGCTTCGCTCACTCTGCTTAGGAGCCCTGGGGAAAACTCTGCTGAAAACATGGCCTTGTCACTAACATTTATAGGGGGAAGATTGCGTATTGCTGGGGCAGAGAATTCCTCTCCTGCAAGCGTAAGAGCCGTGATCAGATCTTCCACAAGATTTTCGTAACGTCCAATAAACTCTATTGGATGTTCTGGTGTTCCGATGTAATTTTGCAGATTTTTGCTATAAATCCCAGGAAAATGCGCAACCACTTTATCGACAAAATGATAGAAATTTGTTGAGCTGCACAAAGAATCCAACAAATTGGCATCATCCCAACCAACAGTCATTTTGTACTGCCAATACGAACGATACAAAGCCAAGGGGTGGCGAACAAAGCTAAAACGAAAATGGCAGTCCTGTGGACAATAATTTATGCCAGGATGAGAGTTATCTCCAATATTTATAGCTCTGATGGGTACTCGTGCAGCTTCTAGCGCCGCCTTCACCCAGGTGCCACCAGTCTTAGGAATATGCAGAAAACAAGATTTCGGAAGTTTTAACATTATTTTTAATTCAATCTTTTCAAAAAGATACACACATATTTTGACAAATTAGGGGACCTTGTTCAAACTATGCAGTGACACACTAGTAGCAAGTTACATAGTTTTATATCAGCATTGCGAAGAAAACAATGAGTAGAGCCAAAGCAATAAAGAGCCTATCTAATCGTCTGAGCATCGTTAGTATACTCTGTTTTGCAATTAATATTGTCAGTGCAGAGTCAGAGGCACAGAGCCTTGCAGGTTCACGTCTCACTATGCAGCGTCAAAATTTGGCAGCGGTAAATTATGGGTATTCTTTTTTGAATACTGGAAGCGAAGTACTTCGCTTCGTCGATGCAGGTTATTTGGAAAAAGTGAATAATTCTCGTTTTCTAGAATTACATTCTGTCTCCTATCCTTATGCTAGACCTGAAGTCAAAATGTTTGTTGAACGTCTTAGTCAGCAGTATTTCGCTGCATGCGGTGAAAAAATGACTGTGACTAGTCTCACTCGCCCAATAAACAAGCAACCCCAAAATGCCTCAACGGTTTCTGTTCACCCAACAGGCATGGCGGTAGATCTTCGTATTCCCCAATCTGGTCGGTGCCGACGTTGGCTACAGGACACGCTGCTCTCCTTAGAGGGACGTGGTGTATTGGATGTCACTCGAGAACGCTACCCTCCTCACTTTCATGTCGCTGTTTTCACCAGAACTTATGCCAACTATGTTGCCAATATGAAAGCTGATAGCTCAGAATATGAAGTACGACCGGGAGATACCCTGTCAAAGATTGCCTCGCAACGTGGCCTTGATGTCAACACCATTCGTAAGCTCAACAACATTAGTGGTGATCTCATTGTGGTAGGACAAATTCTTAGCTTGCCCGGAAAAGCTAAGGCTGCAGACACATCAGTTAAGATTGATAGCAAGCAACCTAAGTCCATGCAACTGATAACCCATAAAGTAAGGCGTGGTGAAAATTTATGGCGCATAGCCAGTCGCTACGGAACTAGTGTCAAGAAAATAAGAGAACAGAACAACCTCAACTCTGACTTACTGCAGGTAGGACAAGTGCTACAGCTAGTTCAGTAACATTCTAAGTTTCCATCTCAACTAAATCTACAGTTAGGACTAAAAGGTTCTACCCCCGGGTCTCATTTGATGCATTATTAAATACTATCTTGTGCATTCTTATTTATTCATGCATAACAAATACGGATCTGTGGCAATCTACTAGTTCAAAGATTCGTCTTTTAAAATACTTCTAATACTTTGCTTACCAGTTTTTTTCTCAGTATGAGTTTCTATTAGCCGTTATTACGATACCCAGCACGAATAAAGGAGACAGTTGCTATGCAGTTGCAGTAAAAAGTGTTTGTTAATAAATTTAAATAAGGGGGAAAGATAATGTATATGACTAGTTTAAGGTCTTCTGATCACTCTCATCTCAAAAGGAGAGGATTATTAATTAAAGAACTCTTTTCCGTAATGATAGTCACTTTATTTGGGTCCATGGCAGCACTGGGCCAACCTAGAATGCCTGAAATTCCAGATGCCACAAGAATGATTTTGCCAAGTCCAGAGCAAAGTGCCCAGCTCACCGCCGCGTTGAATGCATTCAAAGAGAGTCTTAGTCCAGAACTTAAAGAGTTATTACAGGCAAATCCCGGTATTGTTCGCTTACATAACTCACCGTTTCATACAGCAGTAAACCCCAGTTTAAATTATAGTTTCCTTGCGCAGCATCTTGCTCAAGTTGAACGCGCAAAACAGGGTAATATAGACGTACTTTTCATGGGAGATTCCATCACAGACTGGTGGGACTCTGATCGTGCGCCTTACAATGGAATAAAAGTTTTCGAAGAATATTTTGGAAACTGGAAAATTGCCAATTTCGGCATAGCTGGGGATACTACCCAGGGAGTTCTATATCGTTTACGCGATGGTGAAGGTGAAGGCTACAAACCAAGAGTTATCATGTTGCTAATTGGTGTCAATAATACTCGGACTAATTCTGCCCCAGAGATTGCTGAGGGTATAGGTGCTATTGTTACAGACCTACAGCAACGCTTTCCCACCGGTAAGATTTTATTACTTGGTATTTTTCCATATCGAGATGCTGATGATCCAGTACGAACCGAAATTAAATTTATCAACAGCAAGATTTCACAATTACACGATGGTGAACAAGTACACTTTCTAGATATTGGACATATCTTCCTTGATGAATACGACAATATTCCAACCACCTTCATGAGTGATAAATTACATCCTACTGAAGAGGGATATAAATTATGGGCGGAAGCAATAATAGGCCCTTTGACTAATCTTTTGAACAGCGTTGATTAATGATGATCATCATGATGCTTACGCAGATACTCTGCGTGAGCATTATCCTGCTCTCGCTTCATTCCTTGGGCACGAGCCCGGGCACCTGCTACAGAGCGAGCCTGTGTCTTAGGTGTGCTCACCACAGCAGAAAAAGAACTTAATCTTTCCACTAATGAGCTCCCGCAAAGAGTACACTCAGGAAGCTGGTTAAGTTTAACTAACTTCTCAAATTGCTTCTGACAGCTTTCACAAAAAAATTCGTAAATTGGCATTACATGACTCCTTCGATCATGCCTATTTTATCACTCCTTACTTCACAAATCTTTATCCTTTACGTAGTATCTATTGAATATGGCAACAGTTAAGAAAACCCATATGAAAAAAGTCACTCAGTCATATCTATCAGACGCCCTAATTAAAAACCTCCTGCTTACCTTGTGCTGTTCTAGTAGCTTGACACTTGCCCAAAACCTGGTCACCCCGAGCAGTGAAGTGCTTAATCCCATGTCATTAAGATTAAATGGTGTAGTGACCGAAATCCCTGTTCAAGATCCAACCAATACCTTACTGCTGCTACAGACAACAAGAGGCGATGTTGTTATAGAACTTTTTCCTAGAGAGGCCCCAGAACAAGTCCAAGCTCTATTAGCTCTCATAGCTGATAATCATTATGCTGGCTTAGAATTGGCACCCGCTAATGATCAACTGACACTAACGACTAAATCACTACAAGCATCACTCCCGGCCTTATCATCGGAAATCAATGCTGTGGCCCTAGGGCTTCACCAAATTCCGGTATTTGATGAGGAAGGTAAACCTTTGCCTTTTCTGGGTATAAATACGCAAGAAGATTTTCAGTCTCGTGTATTACTTCCTTTATATCAGAGCATGCATATTCGAGATCAAGATACCTTAGAAACTAAAAGCTCCGAGGTAAGGACACGGCTAAGTCAGATGACTCTTAGAGACTTCTATGAATTATGGGGCTATCGTTATCAAGAGCAAGTACGCACTCATGCAGCTACTCAAGGAACCATTAGTTTTTCTACTACTGGCCCCTTAAATTATAGTGGTGCCCTGAATATTCTCACGACTGATGCCCCTTGGTTAAATGGTCGTTTAACTATTTTAGGTAAGGTGAGAGCAGGCATGCCAATCTTGACGCAAATTATAGAAAACAGTAGTGGTTATATGGTCGAGCCTGTAACAATTTTAGCTTTTTCACAAGTAATACAAACAAACTTGTGATAAAAATCAAGAAATCAGAAACAAAATCACAAAGAAGGAATCTATGAACATGAAACTAACCACAAGACTCACTCTCATTAGCCTATTCGGGACTATATTCCATCCTGGATTAATGAATAGCTCTGTAGCAGAAGCATTACTAGCGGGAGAAAAAGAAGCGAAGGTATACGCGATTCCCGGAGTAGTGGCTGAAGGAACTCCTTGGCAACTGGTTTGGGCTGATTTTTTCACTGCTGATGGAATGGTTGGTACAAATGATGGCGGGCTGATGTTTGCTCAGGAGCAAACCGACAAGATTAAAAAAATTAACTTTTCAGGCGATGAATTCACAGTTTTTGAAAATATGAATGGACCTGGTTCAGTCTCGATAGACAGTGAGGGACGAGTTTTTACTGTACAGCGTACTTGTACTGAACCGATGAATGACGAGCTTGCTGGATGTAATGAGCTAACTAAAGTGATGCAAATTGCTCCTGAGGTTCGTTTATTGGCTCACAGTTTTGCTGATGGCCGTCCCTTGGGAAGACTTAATGATCTTATCGCAGATGGCAATGGTGGCGCTTTTTTTACTAGTATAGGTTTGTATCATGTTAGCACGGAGGGACTTGTCTCTATCGTGGCTGAAGAAGATATTTTTACCAATGGCTTGATGTTAAGTCGAGACATGGACAAATTGTATGTTACAAATAGAGACAGAATAGTTGTTTTTGATGTAGATACTCAAAGTAATACCAGCAATCGCCGTGATTTTGTAGTACTCGGGGATGAAACTTTTACTGATGGCATCGCCCTAGATAACGAAGGCCTTCTATACATAACTGCTGGCCTGGGAATTCATGTAGTCAGTGAAGCTGGTGAATGGCTCGGAACTATACCAACTCCTCGGCCGCCCATTACTGCCGCATTTGCAGGACCTGAGAAAAAACAACTCTATGTAGGTATGATGGGAGCAGTGGGGCCGGATGGTAAACCTTGGACTACACCTGAGGGGATTCGTAATATTGCCATGACTATTTACACACTCGATATGCAAACACCTGGTTTTCAGGCACGTCCAAAATAAAACCTAATTGAGATACTCCCTATGGAATGGTGGCAACGCAGCCAAAAGCTGCCTACCGTAGGGCTTTTGAAACAAACGCTGATCCAAAATAGTAATCCGGCCACTATCGGTTTCTCTTCGCAATAGTCGCCCGCTTGCTTGTACCAGACGCAGTGCTGCCTCAGGAATGGCAAGCACTTGAAAGGGGTTACGACCTCTGGCTTTAATCCATTTAGATAAAGTTTGATCTACAGGATCGTTCGGCACAGGAAATGGTATTTTTGCTATCACAACATGACTACAATAATCTCCGGGTAGGTCAATACCCTCCGCCATAGAAGCTAAACCAAAGATACATGAGCTTGCTCCTTTATCGATAGCTTCTTTATGCAAACGCAATAGTTCCTGTTTACCATAATCGTCTTGACATAAAACAGTTCGACGCAAACCACTATCGAGACCTTCTAATACCTCAAACATCTGTCGGCGCGAACTGTATAAGACTAGTACTCCTCGCTCGTTATTTAAGATAGAGGTTATAGCTTCCAGCACTGCTTGTGTGTGTGCATTATTGTCTGTTGGATCAAAACCAAACCTTGGCATTCTTAATGTGGCGCGTCCCTGAAAATCGAAGGGACTTTCAATACTTTCATATACTGTACTCTCGGGTAACCCAGCACTCTCAGAAAAATAACTAAAGTCTCCTCCAGAAGACAAGGTGGCCGAAGTAAGAACCGCCGCATAACAGGTAGACCAAAGGTTTTCAGAGAGATCGGGCCCAGCAGTGACAGGACTAGTACATATAATAACTTCGCCTTGACCGAGAAAATTTAGCCAGCGTGCATCGGGAACCTCATGGCTTTCATCTTTTCGCGAAAAATGAATACAGCAAGAATAAGCAGCTTCGAGTCGTAATCTGGCTGATCCAAACAAGGAGTACAAGGCTTCGGCCTCTGAAGAGGATACTCCTCCAGCCTCCTCGTTTATATTTTCTTGCAAGTGTTCCTCCACTCGCTGTACTCGTGTTGCCAAACTGGCAAACTCTGTACTAGCAGTATCTAGCACTGAGCAAAGGTCTGCGGGAACAACTCCTCCTTCAAAAACATACTGGCTCTGTTCACCTAAAGCATTTGTTATCTCTGCATCCAATGAAAAATCTTGTAACATCAATAAAAGATTTTGAAGCATTAACTGAGTGTGTTGTGCTTGTTCACGAACACCTTCAAGAAGCTCTGGTAAGCGGCTACTTTGAGCATATTCAGCTGCCAAACTAGATAGCACAACTGAAAATTGATCCAGCCAAAGTGATATAGAACGTACACGAAGTGAATAAGAAAAATGGTTAAGACTTTTTCTGCATAATTGGTGGGCTTCATCAAAAATATAAATACAATCTTCGGGGGCAGGTAATACAACTCCCCCTCCAAGTGCAAGATCAGATAGTACTAAGTCGTGGTTAGCTATGACACAGTCTATTTTTTCCAAAGAATTACGTGATGTGAAATAACAACAGTTACTGAAGTAGGAACAGCGTGGTCCACTACATTGACCTGGCTCTACTGCTACGGGCCTCCAAGATTCGTCTTTTATTCCCTCTAGCCATTCATCTCGATCTCCTGACCATTTTCCTGATGAGAGTTCTTCAAGCATTTGCCGATACAGCATATCGTCAATCTGCCCTGAATCCTCTACTTGCATCTGAAACAAATCACGCAAAGCTTGCTGCGAACTATTACTCTGATTCAAAGCATTATCTAACCTTGAAAGACACAGGTAACGACCCCGCCCTTTTGCCAGCGCGTATGTGAAACGTACACTACTGTGCCGTTGTAAATCAGGAATGTCTTTATACATTACCTGTTCTTGCAAGGCGACTGTGGCAGTTGCAATGACAACTTTTTTTTCAGACGCTGCTGCTAATGGCAGTGTAGAGAGAAGGTAAGCCAGTGTTTTTCCTGTCCCTGTCCCGGCCTCGATAACACAAATGGAAGGATCTTGATTTTCAGAATTAGCTGCTCTAGCCAGAGTTCGAGCAATTGAAGCAATCATATGCTTCTGTCCACTACGACCTTGCAGCTGGCAGTTCTCCAACATTTGGGAATAAGCAGTTTGAACAATAGACTTTACATCATCACTTAACATGCCAGAGATAGCCTATACCAGTACCATTACAGGCAGTAAATACAACGAACTTAAGCATATATATTATCAATATTGTCCCGAGAAAAAGCGTCTACAAGAGAAAATGTAGTTTGACCTGTAGTTCTACCGACACTTTAATAGTTGTCGCTCTGCTTTTCTAATCGCTGGATTAGCATACATACTAAGAGCATATGGTCGTAGCTCTACAGGCATCAGTTCAAAGCGATTTTTCAGTAGTTCTGCTTCCTGGTCGAGTGCCTCTTTACTGATACCTAAATACTCAGGTAGCACACTGAAGTCTAAGAAATCAGGTTTTAAAATCTGTAATGCTAAATAATTGCTCGTGTGTAACTGATAGTGCTTAATAATCTGTTCATCAATTAGCTCTGCGACACCCTCTGCGGTCACTTGGTCACACAGTTTCAGTTCTTCACCAAAACTGACATGTACTTTTCCTTTCTTTCCTATCATTCCGGCAAGAATCGAATTCACATCACTATTGTCATCTTTTTTAAAAGATCCAGTGGAATCTATAGCATGTAACTCGCGTGCCTTCATTTCATCACAAGGATCTAACCCGTAGGAGATCGCTACTGGAACAATATGCAAGGAACTCAAATGCTTCGCTAAAGAGGGAATATTACCTTGCTCATCCTTTAATTCACGACTTGCGAGCTGCAGCATCTTGATAACAGCTGTTTCAGTTTTATCGACACCATCTTTGGCTCGCCCCTCCCGTTGTGCTATCCAGACGTTATTACCAACTCTTACACAATGAGCAATATATGCTGATAACTGCTTACTAGCTTGTAACAAGTCACGACCTTGAACACCTCGTTTTACTAAGAAGCTTTTGTTCAACTTCATCAAATGTGAGAGAAAAGGTCTTTTTAGTAGATTATCACCTATTGCAATTTCTACTGTCTGAAAGCCATTGTGGTACAGCATATAGTTCACTAATGCCGGATCCATGGTGATATCTCGGTGATTAGAAATAAAAAGATAACTCTTTGCTGGATCAAGCTTGTCGAGTCCACTGGTCGTCAATCCAGTGGTTCGAGTTTCTATAAGGTCAGAAAGATATTTCTCAATAACCAACTGCACATCATGGACGGTGCGTAGCTTACTTAATTGTTTATCTAATTCCCAACGAGTTAGTGTGTTAGCTAAAACCGGCATCCAACGGCTTAAAGATGGTAAACGGAACCTGGCCATTGCTCTGGGCAGATCAGGGTCTTTACGGAGCTCAGCGATCACCGCGGGTACTTCATCATCTCGGTATGGTCTAATATCGTCAAAGTCCTGCATATGATTCTCTCGAGTGCCAGTCATAGGCTAAACATAAAGGCTATAATTTTAAGGGGCATGTTGTCTCTTGGCAAAACCGTTTAGTATTTTTTATTGAAAATTACCCTTAGCTATTTTCACATACCAACCAATCCCTGCCCCAATAAACCTACAAAAAAAACAAGACAAAAAACTAACCCTATTTGCCAGCTATAGCTAGAGACATATTCTCCCAGCAATTGGCGACGTGAATTCAATAATAAGAGTATTACCGCCAACAGAGGCATAAATAACGCTCCGGTGACTGCATAGAGCTTGACAATCCATACTGGTCTATCTTGTACAAGTAGCAGCATTGGCAGAAATACCATAGCAAGCAAATACCATCGATAGGATCTTGATCTGGCAAGGGACTCCAAATTAAGCACTGATTTGCCCATCTTTGTCTGCTGGAGTCCAATATGCCACCAATTAGCAAAGAGATAAGGCACACCATGCCATACGCCTAACATAGAGCTGAAAGTTGCTCCCCAGAATCCTAGTAAGAACACCCATAAAAAAACTGGATGAGTCGTAGCTGCCAATTGATCAGCCAAAGCCAAGGCCATACCATTTCCACCTATCACACCTGGCTTTAGTCCTGCAGCTAGAATTATGATAGATATGGCAAATAGCCCTGTCAGGCTATAAGCCAAGCCTAGATCAAGCCTAACAGTTTCAAGGCGTTCAGCACCTTGCCAACCACTCTCACGAATCCAGTAACCATAGGACAGTAAAGTGACTGAACCACCTACACCCCCAATAAGGCTTAATACTCCACTTAAGGAACCTGCAGGCAAACTTGGTTGGAAAATATCTAAGAGTAGCTTTGGTTGTTGGCATAGTATGAGCACTGAACAACTCAAGATGGCAAGGAACATAAGCGCGATAAATCCTTTCATCATCCTTTCTAGTAATTTCCATATCCCTCTATAAACCACAATTAAGGCCAACAAAGCATGCAGAATACCCCACTGGGTAACGCTCAAATGAGAAACTAATCCATGCGCTGCCAAGCCTGTAGCTGCCATCATGGCTGCGCTGACAAACAAGCTCCATAAAAGTAAATAAACTAAAAAATACCAGTTAATCACTCTTGGCAGATGACGCATCCATCCCTCCATGAGCGTACTACTCGTAATCAATTGCCAACGACCAATTCCTTCATTGAGAATAAATTTAAAGATGGCTCCAACAACTACTGCCCATAGCAAACTAGTACCAAATTGAGTGCCAACAATGGCAGCCGCTACAATATCGCCTGCCCCTAATCCAGTAGCTGCCACTACAATACCTGGACCGCAAGCTTTCAATCGACCTAATAAAGCTGATAGTTTTTCGTTCATTAATTAATTCCAGCTTTAACTATTAACTCTTGCGCATAATGCTCAAGGCTTTGGGCAAGCTGTGGCGTAATTAAACTGGCTTTTTTAAGTTCAGTCATTGCTGCTTGGAATTGTGGATAGTTCAAGCCTGGGCAGGTTTCTTCACCAAGCAGGCGACGCCTACATACTCGCTGCCACTGCTCTGCTTCTTTGGGGAACAGGGTATCCGGAAAATTTCGGGCACGGTATAAAAAGAGAAGCTCTTCTATTCTCTCACTAGGCGAATCTTGAGCCAAACTCGCCAACTGCCCTGGGGGATTTCTATGAACTTTTTGCATGAAATTGGTTTCAAGGTTAGACATGAAGCCACCACTATAAAGTCCAAACTCTGCCGGAAGCTGGTGTAGCTCTTCCGAGGATGAATCGTAAACAGTATTAATAATCTCGCTGAGGTGCTTAGACTTAAGAATTTTTTCACGCCAATCCTTAGCTTTTGATAAATCCAACTGCCAGCGCTTTACAATGTTGTCATCGAGGGTCGATAAAGGAGCAATAAAGGGACACTTGTTGACCTGAATGGTTCTCAGTGAAATTCGTGGTTGTTCCTGCGTCCATTCCTCTTGATTTCTAAACATTAACTCTCTTACCTGCACTGGAGGCAACGATAACCACCAAGGTTCCACTCGGACATCTGCTACCACAATGGAGTTAGGGTTGGATGGGTGCAGCTGTATGGGAATAACTAATCCCAAACACCCTTCTTCTACGTTGTAACGTCCGGAGATGTGAACCAAGATGTCTTGTTTAATAAAATCCAAATGATTAAGCACATGCTGTTTTTTTCTTAAGTTGAAAGCATAGTCAAATAATTTTGGCTGATGTTGTCGAATAAGTCTGGCAAGTGCGATAGTCGCTCGGACATCCACTAAGGCATCATGTGCTCCCACATGGGAAATATTATTAGCAAGTGTCAGCAGTTCCAGCTTAAAACTATGTTTACCTTTGCTATCCACTGGCCATTGAATCCCTTCAGGACGAAGAGCGAAGCAAGCGCGAACCAGGTCTAACAAATCCCAGCGGGAATTATTGTTCCTGAATTCACGTTCATAAGGAGGGTATAGACAACGGTATAGCATATGCCTAGTGAGTTCATCATCGTAACTTATGGTGTTATAGCCAACAGAGCAAGTGGATGGCACAGATAATTCCGTTAGCACTTCTCGGCAAAATTCAGCTTCACTCAAACCCTCAGCTAAGGCTCTTTGAGGAGTAATCCCTGTCACCACAGATGCCATCGGATGAGGAAGGTAATCAGGGCTGGGGCGGCTAAAAAACATAGCCGGCTCTCCGACCTCGTTCAGTTCCATATCAGTCCGAATTCCAGCAAACTGACAAGGATGAACTCGGCGCGTATCCGTCCCCCAGCTTTCATAGTCATACCAATAGAAAGTGTCCATAGGTTATGCAAGATATCCTATCTCAACTCTAGAAGACAAATTATCTCTTACAGAAGTTACAGAAAGAGTTAATCAAACAATGGAAGACTTATACGTCTTCAGGTAAACTCTTGTAAATTCCTGATGACGCACATTATGCAGTTTCTAGGCTCACATATCCTAACCATCGCGCAGTTTGATAGGTCGGCAGTGGCTGAATTGTTTCGCGTTGCTGATAACCTTGAACCCTACGCTACTCGTTCTTTACGCACACGAGTACTCGATGGGGCTATCCTCGGTAATCTATTTTTTGAACCTTCTACCCGCACGCGTGTATCTTTCGGTACAGCTTTCAACTTGTTGGGTGGAGAGGTTCGTGAAACTACAGGAATTAAAACTTCAGCCCTAGCAAAAGGTGAATCCCTCTATGACACTGCTCGAGTGATCAGTGGTTACAGCGATATAATAGTCATGCGACACCCAACAGCCGGCTCTGTGGAAGAGTTCGCTCGTGCATCTCGTGTACCAGTTCTTAGTGCCGGAGATGGTCCTGGTGAGCACCCTTCTCAAGCTTTACTTGATCTGTACACTATCCGAAAAGAATTGAAACTCCTTGAGGACCCTGATGGCTTGCGAATTGCCATGGTGGGTGATCTAAAATATGGACGCACGGTACATTCTCTTAGCAAACTACTAGCCCTATATAAAAATATTCACTTTACCCTTATCTCACCCAAGGAATTGGCGATGCCCGATCACATTGTCGATGAGCTTCGTAGTAAAGGACATACCGTTGTTGAGACTGAAAACATGGAAGCCGGCTTGGCTGATTGCGATACAGTATACTTAACTCGTATTCAAGAAGAACGCTTCAGTAATCAGCAAGAAGCTGATTTATATCGAGGTAAATTTCGTTTAAATCAAGCCATCTATACTCAGCACTGTAAACCTAATACCATCATCATGCATCCTTTACCAAGAGATTCACGTGCAGAGGCCAATGAACTAGACAACGACCTCAACGAAAATCCTGCATTGGCAATATTCCGCCAGACTGACAATGGGGTTGTCGTCAGGATGGCTCTTTTCGCTTTGACGCTTGGCGTGGTTGACCAAGTTCAAAAAACTTCTACCGAAGTGAATTGGTTTACTGCTAGACGCTTTAAGCAACCACCGACTCTCTAACTATGCTTGCCCTAAAAACTCTGGTCCTCGTAGGGCAGTATCCCTGAGTTTACTCTTTACTCTACAAGAAGTTCCCGCATAAGGTAAGAAGCTACGTCATGTAACTGCTCGCCATTCATGCTTGAGGCAAAGCTGGGCATTTGATTACGTCCGTTGCTCAGTACTCCGAAGATGCCTTCAGTACGCAGGGCCCGGCTTATAGATTTACCTCCCCCTTCACCACCGGTACCTTTTTCACCATGACAATAAACACAGGCAGCATCATAGATCGACTTTCCATTTGCTAAGTCTGGGACTCTTCCAGGAGGAGGCATAGCAACGGCTCCTACACGACTTTCTGGTTGAACCTCTTCCATCATTCCCTTCAGTGAGAATAACCATACTCCATCCCCTTTTTTACCACCAAACAGCCCACCACCTGCGTAAGTGACCAGATACTGCTCTCCCATGTAATCAAAGGTAGAGACTGAGGAATTAACAGGGGCATCAGTTCGAAACTCCCATAGACGTTCACCATTACTAGAATTCAGAGCAATCACACGACCATCATTGCGTCCCATGAACACTAGGCCTCCAGCTGTGGCTAGGGAACCACTACGGCAGCCATCATTGAAACGTTTTTGCCATACGACCTTATTAGTACGGACATCCAGGGCTGAGTAAATACCACTTCTAATAGTGCCTGCGCCGACATATGCACCACCTAGAAATTGACCATCGAATGTAGGCTTTTCAAATTGATTTGCATCCATACGCGCACCGTTTCCATTGTCGGTGGCGCAGATAAACATTAAGTATTGCTCTGGATCATAAGCACTGGGCGGCCAATTTACGGCGGCCATGGGAGCATAAATCACAGGTTCCTCTGTGAAGGGAGTAAAAATTTTGCCATTATTGACTAGTTCCCTGTCCTCAGGTGCAACAACAATATCTTGTGGTACCAACGCATCACCTAGAGGGAATGGCTGTGTTGGTGAGGTAGCTTGCTTAGGTTCCTGCATGACCTCGCGCTCCTCAATACCAACTAATGGCTCTCCTGTGGCACGATCCAATAGGTAAACCCAGCCAGTTTTGCCCGCTTGAGCTAAACCTTTTCGTATAACGCCGTCATATTCTGCCTCAAAAAGAATAATTGGATTTGGTGCATCGTAATCCCAAATATCATGATGAACCTCTTGGAAATGCCAACGATACTCGCCGCTGTAGGCATCGACAGCAACAATGGAAGCTGTGAAAAGATTATCTCCTGGACGTGCTGCACCACCAAGAACAGGCCCGGCATTACCAGTGGAAAAATAAATCATACCTAGTTCCGGGTCTACCGCTGGGGTGTGCCAAACCGGTGCACCTCCCCACTGCCAAACATCACTGTCTGACGGCCAAGTATCATGCCCAAATTCACCAGGGCCTGGAATGGTGTTAAAGCGCCATAGCTCTTTACCTGATTCAGCGTCAAAAGCTCGCACCCAGCCTCTTGTCCCTAAATCACCTCCCGCATTGCCTGTAATCACCATACCGTCAAAGTACAGTGGTGCTGCAGTAAGACTGTAACCTAACTGAGGATCACCCGTCTTTACCGACCACACATGCTGCCCAGTCCTTTGATCAAGGGCCACTAGCTCGGCATCAAGACGACCAAGGTAGATCTTACCATCTCCTATTCCTAAGCCACGACTCACCCAGCCACAACACACAAAAACTTCTTCAGCAGTGAGTCCAGAGCGATACTCCCAGAGAATATCTCCCGTCTCCACCGATATAGCGAAGACGTCATCTTGGCCTGTACTAATATAAATTACACCATCATGGACTATAGGCTGCGCCTGGTTGTTATGACGAAACTCTAAAGCAGAATCCAAGCCGGCTCGCCATAAGGCTTTTACTTGGTCAACGTTGGTCTTATTAATTTGACTCAGTGTGGAATAACGCTGGTTTTTAATGCCACCACCGTTGGTAATCCACCCATCGGTGCCAGGATTGAGTAGCTGCTCACTGGAGAATGCAGGAGCCGGAGAAATATCTTGCGCATTGGTAATTGCAATCGAAGATAGTAATGAAACTATCAGTAGTAGACGGGTTATACTGGTATTCTTCATATGCTATGCCTACAATTCAAATTAATGCCTAATGATCGCGATACAGATGCGCTCTGGTCAAGGGTATAGGCCACGCTTGACGATTTTTTCCTGCAAGTATCTGGTAAAGTCCTAAGTTCCCTTTATTGAAAAAGAAGGCGGAACCTGCCATGTAAAGACGCCATAATCGCCAAATTCGTATCCCAGCGATACTGATAGTCTCTGTTTCGTATTGCTTGAGATTCTGTAACCAATGTCTAAGAGTAAGAGCATAGTGCTGGCGCAGACATTCCACATCTAGAATCTCAAATTTTTGATTTTCCATAGCCAATAGGACATCACTAACTCTTGCCAGTTCTCCATCAGGAAAAATATATTTATTGATGAATTGAGCTGAAGCAACAGGCTTCCACCCAGTATCATTTGTGATGCCATGATTCATAAATAAGCCACCATCTTTTAGAAGGCGCTGCACTGTGCCAAAGTAAGTTGGAAAATTTTTTACGCCTATGTGTTCAAACATACCCACACTGACTATCTTGTCATAAATTGGCTTTTCAGGAAGTTCACGGTAGTCCTTAAGCTCTAGAGTTATCTGCTTTTCCAACCCAGCCTCCTTAACACGCTGTTTCCCGAGGGCCAACTGCTCTTTACTTAGAGTTATGCCGTGAACTTTCACTCCATAATTCTTTGCAGCCCAAAGTGCCAGCCCTGCCCAACCACAGCCTATATCTAATAGAGTCTCTCCCGGCTCTAGAATTAATTTTTTACAAAGATGGTCAAGCTTGTTTCGTTGCGCTTGTTCAAGCGAATCGTTTTCATCATGATAATAGGCGCAGGAGTAGATCATCTCAGGGTCGAGAACTTTCTTATAAAATTCGTTAGAGACATCGTAGTGATGACCTATACTTCCTTGCGAGTTTACATAGGGATTTTCGCGTTTTTGGGTAAGCTCGAAGATTCCCGCTGGGTTAAATTTAAAAGCCAGAAGTAATTTGAAGAGCTGCCATTTTTCCTCCTTGTTGAAACGACGATTCTGTACATGATCAATCAAATCAAAAACACGTTCTATATCACCCCTATAATCAATCTCACCCCTCAAGTAGGCTTCTGCCATTGAATTAAGATTTTTACCGTTTAGCAAATAACGCATAACTGAGACTGAACTAATTGTGAGTACAGTTTCTGCATCTACCGAACCTAAAACAAGCTCTGAATTCCACAGCTCTAGACTAGCTTGACCACGATATCCAGAGAACAATATATTCAGCAGTGCTTTAGCAAACTCTAGCTCTTTGTTATTTGTGAGTTTCTTAGACATAAACTCATATCCCAAACCACAATAAATTTACATTTCTTAATTCTATAAAAGAGAATAAAGACAGTTTTCTATTGAAAAATTTTTCCACAAAATTATCATTTCCAACTTCTCTGAAACCAGCCTTACATTAATTCAATAAATTAGATAGCCAACGCAAGGGTTTGGTCAAGCGCCAAGAATAGCTTGAATATATTGAATCTATCCTTTTATTTAATTGCTGAATTTGATTATTTAATTGCTGAATTTGAGAACTTGCAATATTAATATCAATTTCTAATTTTTCTTTCTCTGCCAATGATACCGAGTATTGGTTATCCAAGTGTTTGTAATCTCTTTGTGTTTGATGAAGTTGTTTTTCTGTAGCGTCATGCTTTTTAAGTATCAGATTGCGATCTGTAATTAACTTTTCTCTCTCCACACTTAAACATGCAAAATCTGTCCGGCATTTATCAAGCAACGACAGATCATTTTTATGCCACTGTGCTTTATTGGACAGTTCACGTGTTTGATAAAAAAGTGCTTGAATCTTCTCTATTGGCCAACGCTTCAACCATTGTGAAAGCAGCTTCTTCTCTGCTTGCGATTGCTCTTCATCTAATCTTTTGGCAAAACCAGAAAGCCCCAAGTAATACACTGCCGTAATACCCGGGACATGTAAAAATGAAGTTTGTTCTGCAAGCTGTAACCAAAAATCCCAGTCCTCGTAAAAATTTATATCTTCATTAAACAAACAGCCTGACTCAAGTAGTTGACGCCGAAAAACGGGTGCGTGTATCGGCAAAGCATTTTTCAACATCAACGAATATTCATCGACTGGCTCATCATAGACTTGCACTTTTTCACCCAGAGAATTTTCACAGATCACTCCTGAATAAGCTAAAGAAAATGTAGTATTCTCCTCTAATGCTGAGAGTAATTTAGTGTAATGCCCAGGCATTAACCAATCGTCATCATCAAGAAATGCAACAAACTCTCCTTGAGCAAATTTCAAGCCAAGATTAGCAGCATGAGAACGTCCGCCTTGTTGCTCTGGCAATATATCTATTACTTTCAAATCAGTTTTCTTATCATGGGCAAGTAGTTTTTCACATAGCTTCTTTACTGATGACCCACGGTCATTTATGACTAAAAGTTCTAGATTATCAATCTCTTGTACCATGACGCTGCTAATAGCGCGCTTTAGAGGTTCTTGTCTATCGCGAGTGCGAATCAAAACGGAGAGTTTATAAGTAGGCGATGTTGTCATGGGGCTTATAGTCTTCATGTTTTGTTTATATTTTGTCACTCTATTGATTTATCTCTTATCGATGATTGAGTCGATTACCTTTAATCAAGAATTATGGATCTTAGAAAGCAAGACCTAGCTCAACTTAATTCCATTCAACTTTTTATTTTTTTACCATGTTTCAGAGGTATATTCATCGGTGTTTACTTCCTCTAATAAATCACCAGCCAACTCTAAGGCAATAGCTTTAATTTCAAAAGAAAGCATCTGAAAGGATTGGCGTGAAGCAGAACGCATACGCCAGACAGCCACATGAGTTCTTGTTAATTGTTCATCTATTACCGCCGCATTACGCAAATTAGTTTCATGACCCATTACTGAATTTAAATGCAACGCTGGCAACAAACTTACCCCCATATTCAGCTGCAACATTAATCGAAGCGTATTCAAACTATTTGCTTCCACCCCTTCGTATTGCTGGGCACCATAGCGATCGCAAAGTAGTCGTAACTGTCTTTGCAATGAGAACTGACTACTCAAGCCTATCACTGTATGCTGGTGTAAATCACGTCCAGACAAGACGGGTATTTCAATCCCTTTACGTTTAAAGATTTTTTTTACGAGAGCATGTTCTTCATGCATCACCAACAACACTGGTTCAGTGAACAAGGGTCGAATACGATATTTATGACTGGCCACTGGTAATAATGTGAGAATCAAATCGAACTCCCCCTCTGCCAAGCCTTGTTCAAGTCTGGCTGGCTCATACTCTTTTACTGAGAGCACTAAGTGTGGGTAGCGTTGGTGAAGAACATTAAATACTTGAGGCAATAAGTTAGCGGCAACAGCTGGTGTCACACCAACTCGGTATTTACCTGTTAAAAGCGTTTCTTCGTCTCGAGCACTTTCTGTTAAATGTTGATACATCTCAATCAACTCGTTCACTTCAGCCAACAAAGTGCGACCTTTGGGAGTAAGCAAAGTTCCTGCACGAGATCGATCAAAAAGCTTTAAGCTAAGAGTAAGCTCCAACTCATTAATCTGCTGCGTTAATGCTGGTTGACTAATTCCAAGCTGTTGTGCAGCTTTTCGAAAATTTGAAGTACGGGCAATGGCGCTGAAGCACTCAAGTTGTCTTAATGAAGGTCTCTTATCACTCACTGTTGTATCATCTCTTTGTTCTTAAAAATTTCCACTTTCTGGCGTTTAATTGAACTTTTCATATTACTTTTGACGCTCTTAGTTTGCAGTTTTATCTGTAGTGATGCTGTTAATCCATGGTAAGTGCTTAGAAATCCGCTCATATATAGCTTCGGCACCATAGAGCCCTTGTTGTTGATGATGTTGGGAATCGCGAGAAAAATGACTGGAATCACTGGACACATGTAGTCGCACTAGTTCTCCTACAGCTATACCTAGGAGGATGCAATGACTATCGTATTCAATTAATGCTGGCCCTCCACTGTCGCCTAATCCAGGCATACCTTCTAGTAAAAGTGATTCATCACTTGGCACTCTGGGATCATCAAAAGTCAAATGCAACCATTGATCAGCTTTTTCTATACGATTTTTGGCCCGACGAAATTTGCCATCGTTATGGCTCCTTCCCACAGTGCCAAGTCCAGTTGAACCCCAACCAAAAAGACTAACCACTTTTTCAGCTTCATCTTCCTGGTCTGGTAAACGAATGGGAACAATCGCATGTGTAGGAGGGTCGATATTTAACAGTGCAAGATCCACCCCGATTAGAGCATCACCATCTTCGTAGTCTGGATGTAATATTGCTTGTTTTAAATGATGGATTTTTCCGGCTATTTCTAGAGGATAAGGCTCTCCAGCAGCAAGATTTTCCAAGATATCTGTATCTTCTACACAATGAGCTGATGTTATAGCCCAGCTAGGAGAGATTAACGTACCAACACACACTTGGTTATCATGACGCTGGGCAAGTGGAAATAGCTGAGGATATTCTCTAGCATTTACTACATATAAAGAATCTGGCCTGTCATGTCGTATGATAATTGCGGTGACCGGTGTAGCTGCCAACACAAAGAGAGTACTAAAATACAACAATAAATTCCGCCAAGAATATTGGCAGATACTTGAAGGAATCCCATTGATGACAAAATCCGAAGACAATTCGACCACCTCTTCAACTATGATCTCTGACTCAGATTGGCCTCCAGCCGCTGAAATAGCTGCAAAAATTCAGGCTGAACGTGCCTATGAGCAGTCAGGCATGTATCCCAAGCAAGCTAAGCCATTTCGTATATGGGCTCTACTTGGATGTCTTTCAGTTACCATGCTGCTCCTAGCCGTTTCTGCAGCACTGATTAATTGGTTTGTTATGGGCTAGCCAATTAAGGTTTGTCTTTTTCAGGCTGTAAACGCTGACGACCAATATTTGGCACATATTGTTCATTGCGGTCCTTTTTCAGCAAACGCATTACATATAGTGCGCCAAAAAGAAACAGCACGGCTAACAGCATTATCATTCCCAGCAATATCCATTGAGCAGAACTCATTGCCCCTGGATTTGCTAACGCACTTATCAATTCTTGCATTCTAGTTAACTCTTTGCTTAATTATCAAGAGAGAGTATAGTAAGTCTATGGTCATGGTGTCATTACTCATGCATCTCAAGCAAATGTTGTTCAATCAGCTCAATGCGTGACCCTGGATCACTGAGTTCTAAAAGTTGTTGTTTAGCTTGAATGGGTAAAGGGAGGAAGGCACTTAATAGCCAAGCCACCTCGCGGAAATTTGTAAGTTGGGGGGTAACTCCACTATGACTAATTTCTGGATGTTGAGCCAGCGTATTTAGAAGGGCGACACTATTGGCATGCTCCTCAGGAACCGTTAAAGGTTCTGCTGTAATGCCATCATGATTTCGTAGTCTTACTTTGCCCATGCAAAGTTTGTCTTCTACCTGCCAAAGATCAATCAGTTCAAATGTGCAAATGCCTTCAACCGAGATACCAAGAAGTCGATTGGGTAGTTGGTCCCAATCAATAATTCGACAATAAGTCCCTGTACGTTGCACATCGAGTTTTTCACCAGGTTTCATGACTTCTGAACCACTTCGAATCAATACAATCCCAAAGCCACTATCTTCGCGCAAACACTTACGCACCATATCAACGTAGCGTGTTTCAAAAATTTGTAGGGACAAACGACTACGTGGAAATAACACTGAATGAAGTGGAAAAATAGGTATTATCTGTGATTCTGTTAGTTGCAAATTATTTGTATTCACCACTTTAGTTACCAACTTCCAGTACTTTTAATAAACGCTGATGGATATTCCCAAATCCGCCGTTACTCATGATTACTACATGATCACCTGGACAAACATTCGCGGATAATTGATGGATGATTTCATCGACACTAGCAGCTGCTATAAAATGCCCTTTAAAACCAGCTCGAATAACCTCTAGGTCCAAAGTAGACTCAGGCGGCTGATACCAAAACACCACATCGGCGGGAGATAAAGCTTCTGCCAGGGTCTGCTGATAATAACCCATCCGCATAGTATTTGAACGCGCTTCAAGCACTGCCACTACTCGAGCTTGATCTTTTGGAACCGCAGCACGTAAACCCTCCAATGTTGAGAGAATAGCTGTGGGATGATGTGCAAAATCATCAAAAACTTTCACACCCCTCACTTCACCCAAGAGCTCTAAGCGCCGTTTGACCCCCTTAAAGGTTGCCAGAGCCTGCGCACTGATCGCTAGAGGGACACCCACATGTTCTGCTGCAGCGGCAGCAGCAAGGGCATTAGCACGATTATGTGCCCCTATTAAAGACCATGAGATGGTTCCCACTTCACCGTCGCAACTGAGTTCTATCTGACTACCCTCTGGATTAAGTGGCCTGCTATTCCAACGCCCTCCTGGTTGGTCTTGGGCCTCCAACCAGGCCAGTTCACTCCAATACCCGCGCTCAAGTACTCTTCTTAAATTGCTGTCATGCCAAGGCGTCAAAATCCTACCATTTCTGGGTATAGTGCGAATTAGGTGATGAAATTGAATTTCTATATCTTCTAGTGAACGAAAAATATCTGCGTGATCAAATTCTAGATTGCCCAAGACCAATGTGCGTGACTGATAATGGATGAACTTTGAGCGCTTATCGAAAAATGCACTATCGTACTCATCTGCCTCAATGACAAAAAACTGTCCCTCACCTAATCGAGCCGATACTTCAAAATTTCCAGGGATACCGCCTATTAAATAGCCGGGCTTCATTTCAGCATATTCCAAGATCCAAGCTAACATACTGGAGGTCGTGGTTTTGCCGTGGGTTCCTGCCACCCCAAGTACCCATTGTTCACGGAGAACATTTTGCGCTAGCCATGCTGGGCCAGAGCTAAACATTAATCTGGATTCCAAGACAAATTCGACCGCAGGATTGCCCCTTGAACAAGCATTGCCTATTACTACGTGATCAGGCTTGAAAGCAGTCAAGTGGGTAGGATCATACCCTTCATTTAGAGTAATCCCTTGAGCTTGGAGCTGTGTACTCATTGGTGGATAAACTTGCTGATCGCAACCACTTACAATGTGACCTAGCTGTTTGGCTAAAATTGCCAAGCTGCCCATGAAAGTACCACAAATACCTAGAATATAAATGCGCATAGATCTTCCTCTAATATGCCAGATTGTCGCAAATTACATTAAACTTGGCATCAGAGAAATTCAGGAGTACCCCCATGTTCACATCAAAGCCTAAAAATGCCTTTTATGCTCAGTCCGGTGGAGTTACCGCCGTAATCAATGCTTCTGCTTGTGGCTTACTGGAAACGGCGCGAGAACGCGCTGAGATCGGCAAGGTATATGCAGGAAAAAACGGTATAATAGGAGCTTTGCGTGAAGAACTTATTGACACCTCTCTTGAAAGCACGGACTCCATCGCAGCCTTAAGGCACACCCCTGCTGGAGCTTTTGGGTCTTGTCGCTACAAACTCAAAAGCATTGAAGAAAACCGTGCTGAATATGAACGTTTATTAGAAGTTTTCAAAGCACACGATATTGGTTATTTCTTTTATAACGGCGGTGGAGATTCACAAGATACCGCGAATAAAGTGTCACAATTCAGCTTAGAGAACGACTATCCGATCACTTGTATAGGAATACCAAAAACTGTCGATAACGATCTACCTTTCACTGATAGCTGTCCAGGTTTCGGCTCGGTAGCAAAATATGTCGCTATTTCTATCCGCGAAGCTGGCTTAGATGTTGCCTCAATGGCCGAAAGCTCAACCAAGGTTTTTGTTATGGAAGTGATGGGACGACATGCAGGTTGGATTGCCGGTGCTGCTGGCCTAGCTGCAGAACAGGAGGGAGACGCACCCCACATTATAGTGTTTCCAGAAATTGCCTTCGAGGAAGAGAAATTTTTACATAAAGTGAAGAGTAGTGTAGATGACTATGGTTATTGCGCTATCGTGGTTTCTGAAGGTGCTCATTATCCTGATGGTCGCTTCCTTGCTGAAGCCGGAACTCGTGACGCTTTTGGTCATGCCCAGCTAGGGGGGGTTGCCCCGATGCTGGCACAACTGATCAAAGACAAACTGGGATACAAATACCACTGGGCGGTGAGTGATTATCTGCAACGCGCAGCTCGTCATATCGCCTCAGCAACAGATGTAGAACAAGCTTACGCCATGGGTAAAGCAGCAGTGGAATTTGCGTTAACGGGAGCTAATGCCGTTATGCCGATAGTAGTTCGTGAAAACAACAACCCTTATTTTTGGTCTGTAAAATCTGTCAGTCTTAATGAAGTAGCTAATGTAGAAAAATTTATGCCCCGTGATTTCATCACCGAGGATGGATTTGGCATTACACAGGCTGCACGCGAATATTTTGCCCCTTTAATTCAAGGAGAAGATTACCCCCCTTATGTCAATGGGTTGCCCCAGTATGCTCGACTTAGAAAAGTGCTACTAGAGAAAAAACTACCTGCTTGGAAAGGTTGAGCTAAGGAGCTAGTCGGGAAATTCGCCAGCTCCGCTCTTCTAGCTTGTAGCAAAAACGGTCATGTAAACGATTAGCACCACCCTGCCAAAACTCAAAATAACTGGGCACAAGCAGATACCCCCCCCAGAAATCTGGTAAGGGGATTTCACCTTCACCAAACTCAGCTGCCTTAGCAGCCAAAGAGGCTTCCAGAAATTGCCTAGATTCAATTTCTTTACTTTGCGCTGACGCCCAAGCGGCCAACTGAGAATCCCTAGGCCTTGAATGAAAATAGTCTGCTGACTCTTGAGCTGATAATTTTTCTATTTTGCCTTCTATGCGCACCTGACGTTCCATAAAATACCAGGGAAAAAGGACACTAGCCTTGGGGTTGATTGCTATTTCTTGCCCCTTGCGTGATCCGTAGTTGGTAAAAAAACGCAAGCCTTTATTATCACAGCCTTTCATCAACACTATCCGTTGAGAAACCTCTTGTTCTTGATTGACAGTAGCGAGCACCATGGCTGTTGGATCTGGAATACCTTCCTCAATTGCCTTTTGTTGCCAAACTAAAAATAAATACAAGGGGTCTTCAGTAAGATCATCTCGACGCAAGGAAGCCAAGTGATAATCACGGCGTATATCAGCAAAGTTCATAGCAAAAAATCTCTCAACATGACTTAACAGTAACTATTAGTAAATGCAACGAGGATAGCGTTGCCAAGAAACAATTCACTAACTTTTTATTTTAGCGGGGTAGAGGCTCATCATAGACTCGTTCGTCAAAATTAAAGATACGATCAGAACGTAAGCCGGTAGTATAAAGAAAATACCCTCTACCATGTTTTTTATTTGCAACCCAGCCTCCTGTATAGCGGACACCGTCTGGCCAGCGGTAAGTACCCTGCCCATCAAAATTATCATTTAGAAATTCACCAGAATAATTTTCAGTATTTTTCTCTAACCAGTTTTCGGTATATTTATCCTCTTTCCATTCTTCAACATGGAAAGCTTGTACTCCCTTTCCATTGCGCTTGTCTCCTCGCCACTGACCTATGAACACACTTTTTTTTTCGTCCCATTGGGTTCCACGCCCCCAGCGCATACCTTTTTTAAAGTTACCTTTATATGTAATTCTCTGTCTAAGAAATTCTAGTTTGCCAAAGCCATCATAATGTCCATTTTTAAATTCACCGCGGTAACGTCTAAGGCCATCATCCAGTTTTTCAACTAGCGTGCCTACTCCATTTACACAATTACCAGAGACACATCCAAGTTCATTACCAACCTGTGCCACAGCTGCTAGCAGCCTAGTGGTGCCTAGCACTCCTAGAAATATCACCAACGCTGTTTTAGTGAGACTTTGCTGCATACTGTGCTCCTTCTGTTAAACTAACGCTTTGATTCACATTATACATACGGGAGTACACTATGGGCGTATCGGCAGCATTTGTTGGGCTTGGTGTGATGGGTTTTCCCATGGCAGGACATCTGCATAAAGCAAAACATCAGATGACAGTGTATAACCGAAATTCCGGCAAAGCTAAATTATGGCAAGAAAAATATGGCGGTAAGACTGCCGCTACTCCAGGAGAAGCAGCGGCACAAGCTGACTTTATATTTGTTTGTGTGGGTAATGACGATGACGTTCGTCAAGTGTGCACAGGGCCAGAGGGAATTTTTCCTAAGCTAAAACCTGGCAGTGTTGTTATAGACAATACTACAACTTCAGCCATTGTTGCACGTGAGATGGCAACATTAGCTGAAGAGCGTGGCTGCAGTTTTCTAGATGCGCCTGTTTCTGGCGGCCAAAGTGGTGCAGAAAACGGCAAACTCACAGTTATGGTTGGAGGTAATGAAGAAGCTTTCGCTAAAGCAAAACCCATAATTCAGGCATATAGTGCATCGGTGCGTCTACTTGGACCATCTGGCTATGGTCAACTTACCAAAATGGTAAATCAAATTTGTATTGCTGGCTTAGTCCAAGGCCTTAGTGAGGCAATTAATTTTGGGCAAAAAGCTGGACTAGATATTCCCGAGGTCATTTCGGTGATAAGTAAGGGTGCAGCGTCTTCTTGGCAGATGCAAAACCGTTGGGAAACCATGATGAACGACAAATTTGACTTTGGTTTTGCAGTAGACTTGATGCGCAAAGACCTTAAAATCGCATGTGAACAAGCCACCGAGTTAGGAGTACAATTGCCCGTGACACGATCAGTAGATGGATTTTATGAAGAAGTACAGCAGATGGGTGGTGGCCGTTGGGATACATCTTCCCTTATTGCTCGCTTGCGGTAAACCCTCAACCAACTATTATTAGTTACTAGGTTTTGCTGGGTCTGTTTGGCTCAGCAAATCACATTTATGGAATTTTTTAATTTCTGTAAATTGTCTCGCTGACTTGTTGACTGAACAGTGACACTTAGCTAAAGTCCATGCATCTGCTGTTACTTAGGATTTTTTCCTATGCAACCCTCGGCTGTACAGAGACTGCAACTCCGCGAACCCCTGTCTAACCTACAGGGTGATAAATCTCTGATTCTCAATTCTGAACAATTAACTAATGCTGCCGCACGGTTTGACCAGTATTCGCATGTGCTGCGTCTAAACATAGCTGGACAACCAGTTGAATGGCTAACTTGGCAAGAAGCGATAACTTTATACGCACGCGACATGGTCACATGGACGCTAGGTGATACCATTCGTCGTGTGTATGGAGGAATTTCGCGCACTAGCGGCCTTCGTAGTGTAATTGATCTGCATAGCATCATAGCTTGCTCAGGTAATATTCATAGCAACTCTTTGAAGAAACCTGCGCTGACCAACCGTGTACTTTTTCGCAGGGACCAAAATCTGTGCATGTACTGTGGTAAACAGTTCCTTGACCGTGAACTCAGTTGTGATCATATCCTACCCCGATCACGTGGAGGTAAGAATCTTTGGGTTAATGTAGTGGCTGCTTGTAAACGTTGTAATCATTTCAAGCAAGATAGAACTCCTGAGGAAGCCGGCATGCAGTTAATGGCACTACCCTTTGAGCCTAACCCTGCAGAATATCTAGCGTTAATAAATTCGAAACGCATTCGCGCCGATCAAATGGATTTTCTACGAGCTCAGTTTTCGAAGCACTGTCGACTGCAGTAAATTCCAGCAGCTTTACCTCAGCAATCCAAGCGTACGGCAATGCCATCAAGACCATCACCAGCTACTGGGAACTGCTGCATAACTTGAGGGTCGTGACCCGGAATGATAAGTTCTGCTTTATCAGCAAGTTCACGGATGCGCTGCCATCCAGAGACCATCTGAGGAATGGAGGCTACAATAGGGAACGGTCTTCCTGTTTTCATGTTGGCAGAGTAATGACTGGCATCAGAGGCTAGCACTAACCATCCCTTTTGTGTCCAGACTCGTACCACCTGTAACCCTAAGGTATGCCCACCTACCCAATGTACAGAAAGCCCCTCAGCTAACTGGGTATCTCCCTTATGAAACTCGACACGTCCTTCATAAACTCGACGCACCATCCCAACAACATCATCTACTTCGTAGGCTCCAGAAAGAAAACTGTTACCCATATGACGACCAGTGGCATAAGCCATCTCAGCCTCTTGTAAATGAAAGCGTGCTTGTGGGAACAGCTGAAAGTTACCGATATGATCGTAATGTAAGTGAGTAACGATAACATTGCTGACAGTCTCCGGATTGACGCCCAACAGACGCAAACCTTCGCCCGGGCAACGGAGAAAGTCTCTCCCCCTTTTTAAAGCCATATCAGCATTGAAACCAGTATCTATGACCCAGGTATTTGTAGCATTTTGGGCAAGCCATACGAAGTAATCCATGGGCATGGGGCCTTCATGCAGATCACCCCCTCCTACACCTCCAATGAAGTTCTCACTTGCTTGCTTTTGCAAAGTTGCGTACTTAATGGCATAAACTTTATAGGGCTCGAGCGACACTCTATTCCTCGCTGAGTTGTTCTATGTAACGGTGAATCTCGATATTATCTGCTTTAAAGCCATATGCTTGCTCTGCGCTATCATAGAGTTCGCTTATTGTGTTTAATAAACGATGTTCAGTGCCCATTGTATCGGCTAGTTCTCGGGCAAAACGCAGATCTTTTGCCATCAAGCCTAAGAAAAAACCTGAATCAAAACGTCGAGGTAACACAAATGAGGGAAACTTGTGCTCAGAGCTGTTACTTCGCCCCGTTGAGTCATTAATAATGTCTATCATCACTTTTGGGTCCAAACCAAACTTTTGTCCTGTGATCAAAGCCTCCGAGGTGACTGCTAATGTCGCCGCTGAAAGAAAGTTATTCAAAGCCTTCATCGCATGACCACAGCCACTAGCACCGGCTTGAAAGACTTTTCCCATCAAAGCCAAGACTGGCTCTGCTTCCTCTATAACAGCTTCTTCTCCACCCGCCATGATAGCAAGCTTACCTTCTATCGCCCGCACCACTCCTCCCGAAACTGGCGCATCCAACAACTTATAACCTAAATGACTCATTTCTACAGCCAGCTCTCGAGTTCCCACAGGTGAAGAGGAAGACATGTCAATAACGATTGCCCCCTTGGCCAAACTTCTACAAACAGCATCGCTGTTGGCCTCAACCCCTAATAAAACCTGTCGTACGGCTTTGCCTTCAGGGAGCATAGTGATGACAATTTCTGCCTCTGCACCTAGCTCTACCAAACTCTCTGCCACTTTACCGCCCTCCTCTTGGGCGAAACGTAATTTTTGTTCTTTGTTTAAATCGGCAACGATTAAATGGTGACCAGCTTTTGCCAGCAAGGTGGCCATGGGATAACCCATGTTACCAAGCCCTATAAAACCAATACGTTTACTGCTCATGCTACGCCAATCTCACTTTAAGTTTGTCTAGTCACGTGTCTCAATAGGGAGACACTCTTGGTGATTATTTTTCTGTTGCTTCCTGCTCTGTAGCCATCTCTGCCAGTACCTGCGAGGCAGTACGGAAACTATCGACAGCTGCTGGAACTCCGCAGTAGACTGCCGCTTGTAGGAAAACTTCAGCGATTTCTTCGTCTGAAAGACCATTATTTTTGGCACCACGTGTATGTACTGCCACTTCGTGTTGTTTTCCCAGCGCAGTCAGCATTGCCAAATTCAACATACTACGCTCACGACGAGTTAGCGTCTCGCGACTCCAGCACCAGCCCCAGCAATACTCATTAAGCAGTTTCTGCATATCTGCATTGAATGGGCTAGATTTCTTCATTGCGTTGTCTACGTACTTATCGCCTAATACCTGACGACGATTTGATTCTCCTTGTAAGCTTAGCTCTTGACGTGAATCTTCTGACATAGCTTTCTCCTAACTTGAGTCATTGTTAAGGTTAAAGGTAGCCATCATACAACACTCCCCTTTACTAAACATCCAATAACAGTGTAGTTACTATAAGGGCTGGCTTTCGCGCTGAAAGCTCCCTATTATCTGGTTAACAATTCAATATAAAAATAGGAGATCATGTCTATGAGCATCGAGGACAAAAATGAAGAAATCGTCCGACGTTTCTTCGCTGTGCTGAGTACTGGGGAACTGGAAGCTATTCGCGCCACTTTGCACCCTGAAGCTATTTGGACACCTATGGTTAAAGATGTGCCTGGGGCGGGCGAGCATGGCCCTAGAGATGCGATCGTTGATGAGTTTTTAGCTCCTGTTCGGGGCATCTTCGAAGAAGGAGATCCAAAGTCTCACGTGAAGAACATCTTCGCTCGTGGTAATCAAGTTTGTGTTGAAACTAATGGCCGAGGTCAGTTACGCAATGGTAAAACTTACGATAACCAATACTGCTGGGTAATCGAAGTGAAGGATGATCTAGTTTATCGTATTCGCGAATATATGGACTCCCACTATGTTTTATCTGTAGTTTCTTAACCTAGGCTTGGTGAAGAAGCTATGCGGAGAAAATCAGTCATCAGATGTCTTGATTCAATTGATTGGGACATCTTTTAGACCTGACTTGGGGCGTGTGCGGTGTATCTCCTTCAATTTACTGCCAGCATCTAACCCCTGCAGTAACAGCTTTTGCCTATGGATTCAGCAATGGTTCAATACTTAATCTTCTTGGAGGAAATTTTGTAATAGCCTCACGAAAGCCTCGGGTTTTTCACTATGCACCCAATGCCCTGCCCCATGTATAGACTTCAAAGTGGCATTAGGAAAGAGTGCCAATATGCTGCCCTGATGAGCTGGTAAGATGTAGTCGGAGTTCTCACCTCGAATAAATAGCACCGGTCCTTGGTAGCTGCGTCCCTCGACAATTTCCGAAGGCCAACTAACAATATTTCTAAACGCTTTGCTTACGATTGGCAAATTAAATCTCCAGCTAAAGCCATGGTCGGTACGTTGCAGATTTGTCAACAAAAACTCTCTGACTCTGGGATTACTGATACTCTGAGATAACTGTTCATCAGCCTGTCGTCGAGAGGTCAAATTATTGAGGTTTAGTTTCTCAAGGGCTTCAATGACTGGCCTATTCCCTGTGACATAGTCGACTGGTGATATGTCTGCCACAATCAACCTAGCTAAGCCCAACCCTGTTGAAGGCAGCTTAGCGCTCTGAAAACCATGATGCCCCATGAGTGCCAACATCATAGCTACTTTACCTCCCATCGAATGACCCAGCATGGAACAACGGCTAACCCGAAGCTCCCTCAATGTTTCTGCAACATCAACAGCCATCTCGAGGTAAGTCATGGTGTCTAAATGCGGTGAACGACCATGATTGCGCAAATCGAGAACATGAACTGTCCTTTGTTTGCTGAGTACTTTAGCTTGAGGCATCCAATTACCTTGGTTGCCGTAGAGCCCATGTAAAATGCATAAAGGAAGAGCCTGAGGTGAAGCACTATCTGCCGCGGGGTAGGTTCTCGAAAAAAGCTGCATAAGAATTTTCTTAGAGGTTGGCTGAAATCCAGTTGAGCACATCATTATGATGGGTCTTAGTGTTCACTTTCTCCATGATATGTCTTAGCTTGCCATTTTCATCAATGATAAAGCTCATTCTATGCAACCCATCATAAGTACGACCCATGAACTTTTTGGGCCCCCATACGCCATACTTATCTGCGACAAAATGATCTTCATCTGAAAGCAAAGTGAAATTTAGCTTATCACGTTCGGTAAATTTTTTGAGTCTGCTTACAGCATCGGTACTGATTCCAAAAACTTTGAGATTAGTTTTTGCCATTTGCTTTTGGGCATCGCGCAAGGCACAAGCTTGGACGGTACAACCCGGAGTCATGGCTTTAGGATAAAAATACACAAGAACGTTCTGCCCCCGATAATCTTTGAGATTATGAGTATTTCCCTCTTGGTCGGTTAGAGTGAATGTCGGTGCGAGGCTACCAATTTTGGGTAATTGCATGTTAACTCCGAAACTGCCATAGCAGCAGGTAAATAGGTTTAATCGAAAAGCGCAAGGATTTCGGCAGGCAGTGAGGGACGTCCAGCTGCATTGCGGCCGCTAACTGTAACCACAGCATTAAGTACTTGCTTGTTGTCTCGTTCACGAATGATCTCTTGATAAAAAACAAAGCGCAATCTTGAGATACGTTCTATACGGCTAAGTATTCGAAAACTGTCACCAGGACAAAGCGGGGCCAGATAATCTAACTCACTTCGAATCACAATTAAGAAACTACCTTGCTTATTTAAGCTTTCAAAATCTAAATTTTGTTGTTTTAACCACTCATGTCGTGCATGTTCTAGATAATTCAGGTAAACCGCATTATTCACTACCCCTTGAAGATCACATTCGTAATCGCGAACAGTCAGGTAGCATTCATATTTCTTGTCCATTGGCAAGCCCCAAGCTGTGGATAACTTTGTGAATAAGGTGTTTTTGTGTTGCCTGCACAGCGACTCAGGCACATAGTAAAATAATAACTGAATATTTTAATTTAAATTATATACTATTAAAATCAATATGTTAGTTTAATCATTCTATTTCCTCTGGAAGTTACAGCATCAAGCTTAAAGCTCACTTTATTTAAATGCTGTATGTGTATAGTTTTATGAGAGTTTTTATTTATGCACTGTTAAGGTGCTGGTGTCAGACTAGGCTAGAGTGATCATTGGGAAATTCTAAGAGTTTTAAAGATTTTATGTTTTTCTGTCCTCTTTGGTTCAAAATGACAGTTTTTATTAAGCTTTTGATAATTAGCACTATAAATGAATAGTCACTATCTAAAATTCATCGCCTGTTTTTTTTTCTTGGCTGGTAATGGTTGTAGCAGCCCTCAAGGGAGTTACTCGACATCTCCACCTGTTTCTGAGAGTTCGCCTGTCCCAGATAAACAAGCCCCACCTTTGAGTTCTAGTATTCCTGACATGAGCGGCGACTGGGAAAAAAACTACCAACTTAGTGATAACTTCGATAGCCGTATAGAGTTGTACATATCAGATATCCAACGAAGCTTTTATGCTCCGCGTGGCAGTGAGGCTCAAGCGGCGATTGGACGCCTGAATAATCAATCTATATCAGCCCTTGCACGGTTCACTGAAGAACTGACACGCATGCCTATCCTGACTATTACACAAAATGCAGGCGGCATTAGTATAGAACGTGAATTAGACTTTACTTTGCGCTGCTTACATGGGGACAGACAGCTAGTACGCACTAAAAGTCCTTTTGGTAATGATGTTTGCGGTTGGGATCGAAATCGACTGCTTTTTACGATGAAGCTGCAAGGTGGCTTGAGTATTAATCATCTTTTTAGTCTCAGTGCCGATGGCAATATGTTGGATGTCACAACCACAGTTTCCTCAGATTCTGTACCAGCTCCCATGACTATTCGTAACTTGTATCAACGCTACCAACGCCCTGCTGAAGATTTCAGTTGTACTTTAACGCTAACTAGGAGCCGAGTATGCTCGCGTCGTGGAGTACCCTTAAAATGATTTTTAGCAAATACATAAAAATATTTACTAAACTAAGATATCTGATTGCCATGTGCTTGTTGGTGTTGGGAAATACTGTCCTAGCCCAGCTAGCCTTACCCCTATCTATTAGTATGCAGCCTTTTACTGCAGAAAATACAAAAACATCAGATACTTCCACAACAAGTAGTTTTCTCCGCGATGAACAACCGGTAGAGAGAATTACGGGCCAAATAGATGAAAGTAGCATCCGAGAAGCCGAGATGCGTTATTTACCCATGGCTTTACGTTATCAACTAGAAGCCAGTGGCACTTTTGCCGCAGTACGTTTATTACCTCTGACAGACACAGGGGCCGAGATAACTTTGAGTGGTAAAATTCTCCAATCTACTCCCCATGAATTAAGCTTATCTATAAGAGCAGTTGATAGCCGAGGATTTTTATTGCTAGATAAAATTTACAGTGGTACAGCCCAAACCGTGACAAGCTTAGAATCCAATGCTCTATTAGATGACGACTTTGCAGCGATCTATCGAAGCATTACTCAAGATTTACAACAATCGATGAAAAGTCTGACTATCACTACTAGGGAAACAATTATTACGCAAGCATTGATGAATTACGCTATTGCGTTAGTGCCGCAATATTTCACTCAATACTTAGACACTACTTTATCACCTGCTGTCTTAGTGCGCTTACCTGCCAAGAACGACCCAATTCTCTCACGTATTGAAGCCATAAGAGAACGTGAATATCTTTTTATAGATGTTGTTGATGAAGAGCATAGACGCTTTTTCAACGAACTAAAACCTGTTTATGATCTGTGGCGTGAATATCGAAGAGAACAGGACTCCTCAGTAATGGCTAAAGTGACACAAGAACAACAACAGACGTCGACTTTTCCACGAGGCTCTTACTACGCTTTACAAGAGAGTTATCAAAACTATCGCTGGAGCAAATTACAAGATCTGTATCTAGATGAACTGCGTGAGGGGTTTGCCAACGAAACAGAACCTACCACTATTGAGCTTAGGGATTCCTTGTATCGATTAAATGGAACAATGGCTCAGCAATACCGAGAATGGAGAGATATTTTGGCCGAGATCTATGCGGAGGAACTAGGGGTGGAGATGTTGCCTTAATATCAAATAAAACCATGGTAAGTTGCTGAGTTGATATTTTAAAAATTCAGTTTACAAACTCAATAACAGCCAAGCAATTTTTCTCCAAAACCTGAAAGGCTTTGCTATTTTTAGCTTGGTGATCCTCGATTTTATGATCGTTCTGCTGAGACATTTAAGCAAGCCGAAGGTTCTCTTAGAATCTTTTTTGCTATGGTCTGTTCATTAACCCCTTTTTTTATCTTAGAGTACAGATTCTGAAATTGAAAAAAACTCATAGGCAAGGTTAGAAGATTTTTAAAAGTCTAGCGAGATGTAAGTGTCCGGTGTGCCAGATGAATAAAAAAAGGGCCACATTATTGTGGCCCTTTCTTAATTGGTGCCGGCACCACGAATCGAACGCGGGACCTACTGATTACAAGTCAGTTGCTCTACCAACTGAGCTACGCCGGCAAATCAGGGTGGCATACTACCAGCGAATATTCATCCAGGCAAGATTATTACCGCTATCTCAGGTAGAATCCCGACTGTCAAACCCGGAGTTAGCCCATGAGCCTGTCCCATACCGCGTTTCAAGATCTTCAGTCCCATCAAAAACGCTGTGCCAGCTTATCGATTAGCGAACTTTTCCACACCAGCCCTCAACGCGCCAACGTTTTTAGCGTAGAGGCCGCTGGGATTTTACTAGACTACTCGAAGCACTTGCTTGATAGTGAAGCTCTTCAGGCTTTGATCTCCTATGCGCAAGAAAGCAAGCTCGAAGCAGCCATAACTGCCATGTTCAGTGGTAACAACATCAACACAACAGAGACACGCCCCGCACTTCATGTGGCACTGCGGTCAGGTCAAAGCGGTTATGTGCAAGAAAAAGAGGTACAAGATACCTTGAAAGCCTTGGCTAACTTTGCAAAGCAAATCCACCGCGGTGCTTGGACTGGATTCAGCGGCAAGTCAGTTCGTCAGGTGGTAAATCTTGGCATTGGTGGCTCCGACTTAGGCCCAGCAATGGTCTATGAGGCTTTACGTCCTTGGCATGTCAGTGGCATTCAGTGTCATTTTGTGTCTAATGTAGACCCTCTACATCTTGAACAAACCCTAGAGAGATTAGATCCTACCGAAACGCTTTTCATAATCGCCTCAAAATCATTCTCAACCATAGAAACTAACCTCAACGCAAAGGCTGCAAAGCGATGGTTACTAGAAGCTGGTGCTGCAGAATCTCAGTTGGATAAACACTTTGTTGCGGTGAGTGCAGCGGTGCCCAAAGCAGTGGCATTTGGTATTAACCCCAGTAATGTTTTCCCTATGTGGGATTGGGTTGGTGGCCGTTATTCGTTATGGTCGGCAATTGGCCTACCACTGATTCTTGGTTTGGGCATGGAAACATTTACAAAGCTCTTAGCCGGTGCTCACCAAATGGATGAGCACTTCCGTACCGCTCCAATAGCCCATAACATGCCAGTACTTATGGCAATATTTAATTTCTGGTATACCTGCTGCTGGGGTGCTCAAAGTAAGGTTATCTTGCCCTATGCGCAGAATTTGCATTTACTACCCGCTTTTCTGCAACAGCTTGATATGGAATCCCTAGGCAAAAATGTTCATCATAATGGTAGCAACACCACAATCCCTACCGGCTCTATTCTTTGGGGTAGCGCGGGTACCAACGGACAACATTCATTCCATCAACTACTACATCAAGGCAGCATCCTCATTCCTGCAGATTTTATTTTAGTGGCAAGCAGTGTTAGTGGGAATCTGGAACAAACTCAGCAACTACAAGCCAACTGCCTTGCGCAAGCCCAAGCCTTAATGCTTGGCAAATCTAGCGCACAAGCAAAGGCAGAAATGCTGGCGGAGGGACTAGTTGAGGCTGAGGCTGAACGTCTTGCACCACATCGCTCGATACCCGGAAACCGGCCATCAAGTATGATTCTGCTACCCGAACTAGATCCGACTCATCTTGGCGCTCTGCTGGCGCTTTACGAGCATAAAGTGTATGCACAGTCTGTCTTGCTAGACATAAATGCTTTCGATCAGTGGGGCGTGGAACTGGGCAAGTCTCTTGGCAAAGAGGTGTTCGAAGCACTGGAAACGCTTCCTTCCCCAGAAGTGCTTGCTGAACAGTTCGACCCCTCCACTGCTCGTCTGCTGACGCTATTACACTCAAAAAGAGTAAACAACTGAAACAGAAGTTTGGGTATCAGTGACCGCGCGCCCAAGAGGTACGTTGGAGGTATTGCGTACCTGAAAGGCAATACGGGTAGCAATTTGTCCGATAATGTTAGATTCCAAGGCTATATCAAGACGAGTGATAGTTAAATCAGTACCTACATCAATAGCTAAACTTTGTACCAATTTGGTTGATGACGAAACTGTCCAATTTAGGTCTTGACCTAAAGAAAAGATAATCTCAGCCTCAGTGCCAGCGTCAATCACATTGTTATAACGAACACCGCCACCGGCAAAAATTTGTAGCTCTGCACCCGGTTGCATAAGCAAATGACGACCATAACCTGCTGATAAGGCGGATTGAAATTCGAAACCACTAAAGCGATCGTCTGTGTAGCTAATTTTTCCAAAGACGAAGGTGTCGTCATTAACGTTGAAATCTGTCTTATTCTCTATGTAAAAACGTTCCGCCTTGGTTTCTTCATTTTCTTGAGCTGCAAGGCTCTGAAATTTGGGCTTATGCACCCAACTGCCGTGACGAATTTCTAACTGCAACTCACCATTCACCGTGGTTGTATCAGTATTTCCCGAGGTACCAACATAGCCGAAAGAAAAGTTGCCATCGAAGTTTTTTTCTACCTCTTGAGGCATTGTGGAGCTGGCGCCAGAGCTCGCCATGCTTGGTGTTTGCTGAGCGCCCACTGGGGTAATCAAAAAAATGCAGGCGAGCACACAGAAAAAAAACAAAAAACTATGAGAAGAGGGCAATAACTTGTATCTTTTTTGAGCTAACACTAATACTAACCTGACTCGTTTAATTTTAAATGAAAGTTAGTATTATGACATTTAAGCTATGTCTATCACAGTAAAAATTACTGCTGACCATGTTGTACTTAGCTAAACTTCACTATATTTTTACCGAATAATTTATTATTTCATAACTTCAAGTCCTTCTGAGGAGCCAATAAATGCAGTTAGCCAGCAGTATGTCACGATTAGGTACCGAATCCGCTTTCAAGATTCTGGCAAAAGCCAAAGCTCTAGAGGCAGAAGGACGCAGTATCATTAATTTAGGGATTGGCTCTCCAGATTTTCAAACGCCATCCAATATCATGGAAGCGGGCAAGCGAGCGATCGATGAAGGGTTTCACTTTTATACACCGGCTAAGGGACTCCCTGAACTGCGTGAGGCTGTAGCAACTGATATCAAAAATCATCGTGGGGTTAGAATAGATCCAAACAATGTGATGATTGTGCCAGGTGGTAAACCGACTATGTTTTTCGCAATCACCATATTTGGTGAACCGGGCGCTGAGATAATGTATCCCAATCCTGGGTTTCCTATATACGAATCAATGATCAAATTTACCGGAGCTAAACCTGTTCCCATTGAATTATTAGAGAGTACAGGCTTTGCCTTTGATCCAGATCTTGTCCTGGCACAGATCACACCAAGTACCCGCCTAATTATCATTAATACACCCGCGAACCCCACTGGAGGTGTGTTAGAGCGTGACGTGATAGAACATTTTGTCAAAGGATTAGAAAAACACCCTCACGTGACTTTGCTAGCAGATGAAATTTACTCTCGTCTGCTCTATGACGGACTGGGGCATGTCTCTTTTATGGAATATGAATCCATTCGCGACCGAACTATTCTGCTGGATGGCTGGAGTAAAACTTACTCCATGACGGGCTGGCGTTTGGGTTATGGCGTTTGGCCCGCCAAACTTATTGATGATGCAGAGCGTCTACAGATTAATTCCAACTCCTGCCCTTCTGCCATCGTCCAGCGCGCGGGTGTTGAAGCTCTTCTAGGGCCACAAGACGCTGTGGACATGATGCTACGAACTTTTGATGAACGTCGCCAATTGATTGTTAGCCTCCTAAATGAAATTCCTGGCTTCTCATGCGTCACCCCTAAAGGAGCATTTTATGCCTTCCCAAATATTACTGGGACAGATATGACTTCTAAACAACTCGAGGAATGCCTATTGGAGGAAGCAGGAGTAGCCACCGTGGCAGGAACTAGTTTTGGACATCTGGGCGAGGGATATATTCGCTTTAGCTATGCCAGCTCTACAGATAACATCAAGGAAGCAATGGCGAGAGTGAAGGATCTCATGGAGAATAAACTATGATAAACCTAAAAAAACTGCTTCCATTTACCAGTCTATTTCTTGCTACTTTCGCTCAAGCAGAGCCTGTATACATAGATGTACGCACACAGGAAGAATATAACGCTGAACATATCGAAGGTGATACTTTGATGCCATTGGCAGAGTTGAATACTGATACTCTAGCCGAACAGTTCGGTAAAGATGCTGAACTTATTTTATATTGCCGCACCGGTAATCGCTCTGGCATAGCCATTGAAATACTAAAAGAAGCAGGCTTTACTAATTTGACCAATGGGGGCAGCATAGTTGATGTACGAACTACCAGAGAACATGATGGATACATCAAGCACTAGTAGTTTTTGTACAGGAGTGATTGAAGGCTTCTTTGGTCACTCTTGGAGCTGGGCCGATCGCAAAACACATCTAGATTTTCTGGCCAATCAAGGTTTCAGCTCCTACATCTATGCACCAAAAGATTCTCATAGCCTTCGCAGAAATTGGCATGAAGCTATGCCTGATGAGGAGCTAACGGCGCTACGAGAACTTCGAGAAGTTTCAGCACAATTAGGTATCAAATTTGGTATTGGTATAACGCCTTTTCGGTTACAAGAGAATTTTTCGCACAGCTCCCGCGAGCAATTGCTCGCTAAAATTCGTCAACTAGATACTTTGGCTCCAGATCAACTTAGTATCCTTTTCGATGATATGCCAGGATCTTTACCTCACTTAGCTCAGATTCAATACGAAATTCTGGAATCAATTTTTTCAATCAGCAAGGCTGAAGCCGCTCTTTGCCCCACTTATTACAGTAGCGACCCAATACTGACTAAACTATTTGGCGCAGCACCTGAGGACTATCTTACACAACTTGGCGAGCTACTTCCCAAGGAGGTTTCCATTTATTGGACAGGCCCCAAGGTGATTTCCTCAGAGTATCCGGTAGAGCATTTAAAAAGTATTGGTAAAATGTTGCAGCGCAAACCCCTACTCTGGGACAATTACCCGGTAAATGATGCCAAACGTCTAGTCGACAAACTTCATCTTACTTCACCAGTGCGTGATACTAAGATACTAAAAGAAGAATGTTGCGGGCATTTTGTAAACCCTATGAACCAAGCTACACTCTCCCAACTTCCGTTGGCGGGTCTTGCTTCCAACTATAGGGGACTCTCTTCACATGCAGGCTGGAATTTACACCTAGGAACATGGCCTAAGACTTTGGCAATTCTTCTGGAGAGGGATCTTCAAAAATTCCAACATCTTGGTTTAGAGCGACTTGATGATAGAGCACGTTTACTAGATGAGTATCAAGCTTGTTTACCACACCCAGCGGCTGTAGAAGTTTGTCAGTGGCTACAAGGTCATTACGCTTTTGATGAGTCCTGTTTAACATGATGATGACGAGTGATTTAGAAACCGTAATTTTGAAACTTCTAGCAGATAACTCATTCAAGTGCTCCAGCCTTAGCGTCTTCTCTTTACCATTCTTTGTATAAAAATGAAAAAAAATGACAAATCAATTTGCCTTAAAACTAAAGCTATCCCTGGCGCAACAAAAGAAAAAGTGGAAATCTTTGGAGAATACTTAAAAATAAAAGTTAATGCTGCACCAGAGAAAGGTCAGGCTAACACCGCAATACTTCGCCTACTTGCTGTCTACTTGAATCTGCCAGCATCCAGCATAAGAATCACAAGAGGACACTCATCAACACAAAAAACTATCAATGTTTCACTGACAACACACAAACTAGCTGAGCTTATTCAACAAGGACTACTCCCTCTCTTTACTTAGAAAAAATAATTTCTACGCGTGTCCCACCTAACCGAGAATTTGTTAAGCGGAGTTCTCCCTCATAGGATTTTACAATATCTGCACTAACAGCCAAACCAATACCTTGTCCGCTTTGTACAGTATCTAGTCGGGCCCCTCTTTGAAGGACAAACTCTCTTGAAGTAGACGGAATACCGGGGCCATCATCATCTATCCAAAGCACCAATTTAGCTCCAGTATCCTCACCACCAATATTCACTTTTGTGTGAGTATATTTAAAGGCGTTATCTAGTATATTACCTAGTAGCTCCATCAGATCGTTTTCCTCCCCACGAAACTTTAAGCCAGCGGGTAGTGCCATCGTTAGTTGAATGGCTTTATATCCATAAACCTTTTCCAATGCTGGCAGCAAACGAGAAAATACACTCTCAAGAGAAACTGCTTTACTCACTAAAGCATTACCTAAATGAGAACCAGCAGCTCGTCTTAGCTGATATGAAATAATATCGTTCATTCGTTGTAATTGTTCTTTCATTCCAGACATGCTCGCTGGTAATTCACTTTTTGATTGCGCTTCATCAAGTGATCCATTCAGCAGAGCTAAAGGAGTTTTAAGACTATGGGCTAGATCTGCTAACGTAGACTGATACCGAGTTTGTCTTTCTCTCTCACGGCGTAGCATTAAGTTCAGGTTAGTACTCACCGGCAGAAGTTCTGTTGGGTAGGTTTTTTCTAGGAGGTCCTGCTGTCCCTTTTCAATCTGAGCAACTTCAGCAGCAAGATGTTGTAAAGGCGATGTTCCCCATCTTAGTAGGAAATACTGTACGGCTGACAGTAATAAAATAAGCAGTCCAAACCAAATTCCCAAAGTTTTACGAAACTCTCTCACCTGCGCAGCCGCTGGAGCGGTTGACTCAAGGATAATAAAACTAAAGGCCTGGCTGTACTGATCCCAATAGGTTCGATAACTTGCCCACACCATGATACCTAGTGACTTTGTTGTTACCTTACCCGTCCGCAGCACACCAACTTCTTTTGAAAGAGTGACACTTTGCCCTTCAAGATCAAGATTCAGTGCTGAAGGACTCCTCCATAGCTCATTACCTCCTTGATCTAAAATAATGGCATACAAACCAGAATCCAACTGACCGTAACGAGGCTCAGTTTGCTCGGGAGTGAAATAGGCACCTTGTGAAGGCTCTGCAATAGCAATTAGGGCAAAAATTTGAAGTTGTAAACGCTCTAAAAATGCAGCATCAACACTCTGAATAAAGGCACGTTCAAGCACAACTCCGGCCAAACTAAGGAAAATAAGCATCAATATCGAAAACGCCAGTACTAAGCGCCGGCGTAAAGAATAACTTGACCGCTCATGTGTTACTTGCACTGACATTAAATCGATAGCCCTGTCCCCTTATCGTATCAATGGGTCTTAGGGTCTCTTCGGGGTCAAGCTTTTGACGTAGACGACGAATGAACACTTCCAGCACGTTAGAGTCTCGATCATGGTCCTGATCATAAAGATGCTCAGTCAGCTCACTTTTAGAAACAACTTTACCTGGGTGCAGCATTAGATATTCAAGCACTTTAAACTCAAATGCAGTGAGTTCAACTTCCTTTTCGCTTACGTAGAGTCGTTTTGCTGTGGTATCCAAGGCAAGCGGTGAGAAGTGTAGCAGTGGTCTGGCAAAGCCAGCTGCACGTCTTAGTAAGGCATTTAGACGAGCTTTAATTTCCTCAATTTGGAAAGGTTTTACCACGTAATCATCTGCACCGGCGTTTAAGCCTTCTACCTTGTCTGTCCAATTATCACGGGCAGTCAGAATGAGAATTGGGTAATCCAGATTACGTTCTCTAATGGCTTTAATTAAATTAATTCCATCTATGACGGGCAAACCTAAGTCTATAATGGCGGCATCGTAGGAAAATTCGGTGGCATTATACAGGCCGGTCTTACCATCACTGGCACTATCCACCACATAACCATTATCACCTAATGCTTTGACCAGGCGAGCCCTCAGCAGGTCTTCATCTTCAACTACTAATAAACGCATTGTTTGACTTATCTGCCTTCTCTGGTGACTTTACCGCTCTCTCCATCAACACGCACATTAAACACGGTACCGCTTTGATCCACACGTATTAGCCAATCGTTACCAAGCAAACGAATACCTAAAACCCTACCTGGGTAGACTTCTCGGGCCAAATTACTCGCCGAGCGTCGGGTAATGCTATTGCGAGAATCCCGATCTTGACCAAAAAAGCCACGCCTAAGTTCATCCAAATCCGTCCAAGAATCATCATTATTTCTGCTAGGATCTTGCTCAGAACCTTTTTCAAATCCTCCTCTTTGGAAAGGGTTATCTTGAGGGCCTTCATGACCGCCTCGATGTACTTGTGCTAGTACAATCTCTGTCGAAGATATGAGACAGCCTAGAGACAACAGAAGGCCAAGACATAGCCTGAGGGTGCTATCGTAATTGATTACTAGATGATGCATTCGATGTCTCATAGTTGTCACTGTAGCCCATGCCAAGATCGAGATGCAAGTAAACTAAAAGACAGGTTCCACCTGAACACGTAAGCGCACTGTGCTTCCTGGATCACTCGGCATACGAACGGTACGTCTTATGCCGTCGTAGTCATAAGCGACATCATATCCGACAAGACGCTCTTCCTGAGTAGTATTTTGAACAGTTTGACAACGCTGAACAGTATCGACAAAAGAGCTACGACTCTGAGTGATATCGCGAGCAATCGAAGCCCCTAACACGGCCCCCACTACAGTGCCCACTTGCTTATTCCGCTTACGTGAGCCTACCGAATTACCCAAAGCGCCGCCAACTACTGCTCCTAAGATGTCCGGAGTGCGAGAGCGAAAGCCGTCATCTCTTTCGTCTCTGTACACCTCTTCCTGCCAACATTCCCGTGCTGGTGTCGAGGTTTCAATAATTCTATAAACAGGTGTTGAGGAAACCACAGGTGCTTCGACATAAGTTTCTGCCTGAACAGCATTAGAAAGAACTTCACCAAAAATTAACACTGCTGCCAAGAAAGTTTTCGCTAAAGTTTGTTTGGTTTGTATGTGTGTAACTCTTCTTAGATTAGAAAACTTTTTCATCTGTAACCTCTCTTTTGGATCAAATTACTAGGTATAGCTTCTTTTTTCAGCGAGAGTAGAAACTTTCTTAGCCCTGCGCTGTTAATTGATAAACTCAACGTAATTAAGACTTCTTATCTTTTACTGCTTCTTTCTCAATTTAACTCAATTATTTACAGTATCTACCTTAACAGCCCTCAATGAACTCTCCCTGAACGCTGGTTCCCTTGAGTTTTTTAGAAAGGATGGATAACTTAACCAATTAAATACTTAAAAATCACGATTGGCGGCAAGTACCAGGGAATTGCTATGATGTTTTTCTTTCAAAATATTCGCAGTATGAGGATTTTATTAGGAGCAGGAAGTGTATTACTTGCATTAACCTATACCATGCTTTTGCAAGCACAAGGCCAACCGTTAAGTACATTAGTAAAAACTCCCAAGGGCTCCTTACAAGGCAGTACTGTCCAACTTTACGCCACGGAAGAGCAATCCCAATTATTAGTCTTCCGAGGTATACCTTATGCAGCCGCCCCCACTGGAAATAACCGTTGGCGTGCACCTCAGATAGTGCCTGCTTGGGCTGGAGTTCGCCCTGCCCTTGAAAGTGCCGCGCGGTGCGTACAAGGGGGGTTTGCTCCTGGTGCTGACCAACCTTTGACCAGTGAAGATTGTTTGTATTTAAACCTATGGACACCGGCCAAACATAGCGATGACAAGCTTCCAGTCCTTGTCTGGATTCATGGAGGAGGTTTTATTGGTGGTGCAGGATCTGATGAACGCTACGATGGTGCTGCTTTAGCAAATAAAGGAGCGGTGGTAATCTCTATTAATTATCGTCTTGGCCCCTTTGGGTTTTTTGCGCATCCAGACCTCAGTGCAGAAGATCCTCATCACAGCTCTGGAAACTATGCCATCCTTGATCAACTTGCGGCTTTACATTGGGTTAAAGATTCCGTTGCTGCTTTTGGTGGTGACCCTGAGCGAATCACTCTCATGGGTGAATCCGCTGGTGCTAAGTCTGTTGCCACTTTACTATTGAGCCCATTGACCACAGGACTACTGCATGGTGCTATCCTACAAAGTGCTGGCTGGATGGGCTGGTCAGGGCTGGATACTCAAGCTGCTCTTACACTAGACGCTAAAGCTACTCAGGGCAGTGCTCTAGCTAGAGAACTTGGGCTTTCCCTTGCAGAATTACGCCAACTTAGCACAGAAGAGGTGATGGTCAAATTACCGGGTGGAGGTCAGGTTGCTGTGGATGGTTACCTCCTACCGAAAGATCCCTCACTGATTCTAGCTGCCGGTGAACAGCAAGCTATTCCAGTGATGACTGGATCGAATGAACAAGAAGCTTTGTTCTTTGGCCAGGGCATACAAAAAGCTGGACTCTTCAAAGAATTTGTAATTAGGAAGTATGCAAATCTATCTGACAACTTCTTAGAACTATATCCAGCCAATGACGACACTCAAGCAAACATGTCTTACTTACAAGCTTTCACAGATGAGATGAGTTGGCAACAACGTAAACTGGCACAGTATCAACGCAAACTTGGACAGCCTGCTTGGGTATATTTTTTCACTCGTACCCCCCCTGGGGAAACTAGGGGGGCAGCAACCCATGTGAGTGAGCTAGCTTATATGTTTAATCATGCAGAACAGAACCCTCAGTGGACTGAGGGGGATAAAGCGCTTGGTAATATCATGGCCCATTACTGGGTAAATTTCGCAGCAACCGGTAATCCGAATATTAGTCCAGATAATGACAGCGAAGTAACGAAAAAAAATGATTTACCTAAGTGGCCAGCCTTTACCGGTTCAGTTACAAATTCTAAACAAGTCATGGAGCTTGAGCTTTCTCCAGCAGCACTGCAGCGGGAGGTACCCTCTGCAGCTGCACTTGAGCTATTTGATTTACGTTACGAAGATTTTTTAAAAACATTAGCTCAGTAAAAAATTGAGCTATCTTGCAGATATCTGTAGTAACCAATTCTGTAGGTTGTAATGATTACTCACCCGCGCAATACTACCCGAGCGGATATCAAAAAATGCCCCGACCCTTAAACTATAATGCTGACCGCAGGCTGATGGTAGTTCGGAATCGGTTACAAGGTAGCTACCTGTGAGCATGAACTCAGCAGCTGCCCTTGTTCCATCACTACTCACCATTATCTCAGGCTCATGAACTTCTTCCTTGTAACAGCGATCCATATGCGCTAAAAATTCCCGAAATAATTCCTTACCAAGTCTTGGTTCTCCCTGACTGGGCTCATGCAGAACATCATCTGTAAGCAAAGCTAGCATTCCCTCATAATTACCATCGTTAAAATGAGCATAGTAGCTCTCTATTAATTCACGCGAGGTCATATTTCACTCCTATTGAAGTCGATAAAACCACTACTGACCTGGTGGCGCAAATGGAGGCGCATCACGCGCTGCGGCAGCACGATCTATTATGTATGCCATGATTAATGATGTGTCCTCAGCACTAAGCTGCTCATTGAAAGCTGTCATACCACGTTCGGATCGTATTCCTTCCAGCACAACTTGATCGAATGCCTGCTTGCTACTTAACAATGCTGAACGACGTAGATCTGGGAACATGCCACGGCTGGCTCCACCATCTCCATGACAAATAGCGCAGCTACTTCCATAGAGTGAGGCACCGGCTGCAATTTGCTCAGCTGAGGCATATTGTTCAGGAGGCGAAAATTGAGCTTGGCTATATTCGGCATTAGGAGGTAATTGAGCAGTCCCTCCTAGCCTAAACACTAATAATCTTGCATAAGTGGGCGCGTAGTAACCGTTAAAACTTGCTCCTCCGACTACTTGTGCTATGTATTGCTCACCATCAAGTTCATAACTTATCGCTCCAGCTGCAACTCCAGCTTGCGCATCAAAAGCCCAAAGCACCTCTCCTGAGGTAGCATCAAAAGCCATTAGCTCACGAGTGGCACCATTTCCACTGAAAACCAAATTCCCTGCAGTTGCTAGAACACCTACAGAATTTCCTCCCACTGTAGTTGACCAAACTTCTTGGCCACGAACTGGATCCCAGGCAAGTAATTTCGTATCTCCGCCACGTGGTATCTTATTGGTAGGTTCATCGTAAGCTGAATCACCGCCCATAAAACTCACTTGTAGGTTGAAACGTCCCATGCTCTCGCCCGGGGAATTTGTGTAGGCAATACTACTTTCTCTTGCTGGAATATAAAGTAATCCTGTCTCTTGGCTATAGGCCATTGGATGCCAAGAGTGCGCACCGACAGGTCCTGGTTGGGCAATTCGTGGTCCCTCATTGCGAGTGTACTGAGCAGCTGGATTAATGTTTGGCCGACCTGTAACCATGTCATATCCAGTAGTCCAATTCACAGGAACAAAATTATTCGCCACAAGTAACTGTCCCGTTGTGGCATCTACCATATAGTAATAGCCACTTTTAGTTGCCTGCATGACAACATGGCGTTCAACTCCATTTACATCAATATCAGCCAACATTAGTTGCTGCACCGCGTCAAAGTCCCACTCTTCAGCCGGAATTTCCTGAAAATGCCAGCGATATTCTCCCGTATCTGCATCTACAGCCACAATAGAAATTGTAAAGAGATTATCTCCTCCCAGTGGACTCCTTGCGGCAGCATTCCAGGGTGCCCCATTACCAACACCAAACAGTAATAAGTTAGTTCTAGGGTCATAAGTAATGGCATCCCATGTTGATCCGCCTCCTCCAAGCTCCCACCAGTTACCTGTCCAAGTTTCTGCGGCCATGCGCATGGCATCATTTTCAAAGCCATCAGCAGGGTTACCAGGAACGGTATAGAAACGCCATGTCAGCTCCCCTGTATTGACATCATAAGCTGATAAATAACCTCTATACACGTATTCGGCGCCAGCATTACCAATAAACACCTTGCCATTAGCTACTCTTGGAGCACCAGTCATAGAATAGTACTTACTCTGATCTGTGGTCACTGTACTCCAAATTTCTTCACCCGTTGCGGCATCAAGGGCTACTAATCTTCCATCATAGACGCCAACAAAAATCTTACCTTCATAAGCCGCTACACCTCGGTTCACCACATCACAGCAACCACGACCACCAAATTCTCCAGCAACTTTAGGATCGTAATGCCAAAGCAGTTCACCTGAGCGAGCATCGTAAGCGTTGACCTTACTCCAAGACTCACTCACGTAAATCACCCCATCTATGAATAACGGAGTAGATTCCTGACCTCGATTGGTCTCGAAGTCGGCAAAAAAAGCTAGACCTAGTTGATCTACGTTGTCGCTTGTAACATGCTTGAGAGCGCTATAGCGCTGTTCCTGATAGGTGCCACCGTAAGTCATCCATTGATCTGGTTCACTAGCAGCATTGTTAAGTCTATCTTGAGAAATTGCGGCCATACCTGAACTGGCTATATCAGTGCTATTGGAAGCTACTGCATTCGCTGACTCCAAGTTGCTTTTACCGCAACTGATTAACAAGGTAGATAACACAAACACTGTGTTATAACGTATTAGTTTCATGGTTTATACCCTTATTCCTGAACAAAGCCGTCTTTGTGCCAAAACTTTGTTCATGACTTATGTATTTTATTCGATACCCTGCATCATGCGTTTTATAAATGGCGCTAGTATCAACATGATCACAGCTATCCCAAGCGCTATATACCCAACCTGAGAGTAGACAGAAATATAAGTCGCTTTTGCCGACACTGTATCAACTAACTGACCACCTATTGTTTCAGCTCCTGTTCCTGAAGCAATAACTCCAGCTAGGTAATTAGAAAGACCACTGTATAGGAACCAAGCTCCCATGGTCATACCTACAGCTCGAGCTGGTGCAAGCTTAGTGACCGCAGAAAGCCCTACCGGTGATACCATTAGCTCTCCCATGGTATGCACCCAATATATAAGAAAAATAAAAATAACCGGAGTCATACCAGTAGATCCAGAAATCAGCATACCAGCAACTAGCACAAGAAAGCCCAATCCAGCCATGGCAACACCCAATGCAAACTTGTAAGGTGCAGGGGGGTTTAGCTTACGTCTTGCTAACGCCACCCACATCCAGGCCATCACAGGGGCAAAAATCACGATATACATGGCATTTAATGACTGAAACACCGGTGCGGGAATACTGAGACCAAATAGACTTCTGTCCACTAATCTGTCTGTAAACAGGTTTAATGAGGACCCTGCTTGCTCAAACAAAGCCCAAAATGGTATCTGTGCCAAAATGAAATAAATTCCAGCCAGCATCCTGGATCTTTCAATCCCCTCACACCGGAGAAAAGCAAAAGCTATAAGCACCACAAAGATAAATAATCCAAGAATACCAACATAGGATTGCTCAACGAGATGAGCATTTCTCACCATCAGCATAGAGATCGCAAGTATACCCATACCTGTTATATAGCACATTGCTTCAACAGAAAGTGGGCCGAATACTTTTTCTTTTAGCTTAGCTGGATTAGGGGGATCAGCTTTGCCTTCAAGCCAGCTTTGGTAGCGCAAGAAAATTACCAAGCCCAACAACATCCCTATACCAGCAAGACCAAAGCCATATCTCCAGCCATAAGTAATACCAAGCCAACCACAAAGAATAGAGGAGAGGAAAGCTCCTAAATTGATGCCCATGTAAAAGATAGTGAACCCTGAATCACGACGAGGATCATCCTCAGCATATAGGGCTCCAACAATAGTTGAAATATTAGCCTTCAAATATCCCACCCCTGCAATGATCAAGCCCAGAGATAGATAGAGGATATTCAAATACGTTTCTTCTTGCTCAATGCGTACAGTGTAATCACTTGGCATTAGCTCAGAGGGTAAGTCTACAACTTGAGGCTCTGCAATAAGCATTGCACTCGTTGCTAAATTGAAGCTAATGGCAGAACTTCCACTTGGTCCAATAATAATCTGTTGTGCATCCCCCCCCCTGCCGTCCAAGGTCAGTTCATAATCAACTCCTTGATAGGCCATTAATTGCTTGGAGCCACTACCTTCAAAGGCCATGCCTAGATGACCACACACCAGTAAGATGGCACCAAAAGTTACCGCTTTACGAGAACCCAAATACTTATCGGCAAGGGTACCTCCAATGATTGTCATCACATAAACTAAGGCAGTGTACGCGCCATATAACAAGGTGGAACGTTGATCAGAAAACAAGAAATGTTGAGTCAAATAGATGACCAATAATGCTCTCATACCGTAGTAGGAGAAACGCTCCCACATCTCAGTTAGGAATAGAATCAAGAGTCCTCGTGGGTGACCCAACAAAGTTTGAGAATTTTTGCTAATATCTTCCATAGTCACAATTCACCTTTGCTTGTGTTGCTGAGACAGTAGACACTCTCAGCGCCTATTGCAAGAACTGAATTTGGAGGGTTTCCAAATGAGTTTTCCTTGGAAGACATTTACATTAGGGGTGTTAGCGGTTGCAGCTGGCTATATCTGGTGGGCAGTGAATCCAACTGCCAACACAACCTCAGCCGGCAGCTCATGTGGTGTAGTTTCCCAAGAAGGCGCTTACCCAGGCATGGTTTGGATTCCTGGGGGTCTTTTTACCATGGGCTCCGATAGCTATTATCGAGAGGAATACCCCCCTAACCCGACTCAAGTTGATGGTTTTTGGCTTAGTCAAACAGAGATTACTAATGCTCAATTTAGTTCCTTTGTTCAAGCCACAGGCTATAAGACACTTGCTGAGCGAGGAATAACTAATCCCTTAGACCCTTCAGTACCCTCTTTGAAGGGCTCTGCCGTTTTTAATGTACCAGGTAAAGCTAACTCTATTGGAATAGAAACGATGAGTTGGTGGAGTTTTGTTGAAGAGGCAAACTGGCGTCATCCTGAAGGCCCTAACTCAAGCATAGTCGGCAGAGAGAATTATCCAGTCGTTCACATTGCTTTCGAAGACGCTGAGGCCTACGCTAGTTGGGCTGGACAACGTTTACCTACAGAGGCCGAATTTGAATACGCTGCCCAAGGGTTGGGTACAGAAAATACCGTCAAGGAACTCACCGCAAATACATGGCAGGGTTTCTTTCCTTTTACCAATGATGGCCGTGATGGCTATGTAGGTCTGGCCCCAGTTGCATGTTTCCCTCCCAGCAAAGAAGGCATCTATGACCTCATAGGCAATGTCTGGGAATGGACATCTAGCCCATACTACATGGGGCACGACTTTTCTCAACAAGAACAGTACCCTCTTGGTTTTGATCCTTTGCAACCTGAAGAAAAGGCAGTCGCTGTGATTAAAGGTGGCTCATATTTATGCGCGCCAAATTATTGTATGCGCTACAGACCTGAGGCTAGGCAGGGTCAAAGTAGAGGATTAGGAACCTCTCACATTGGCTTCAGGACAGCTTTGGATGCTAATGCCCCCAAGTCTTGAGACCTCCCAAAGGAACAAGTTAAGGAGTAATCTGAGCTACCTAATAACCAGTCTTAGAATCGGAGAGTCTTTGTGTATTTAAGCGCTATTTCTGCGGACTCTCTACTTAAACCAGTAAAGACACCCGTGGCATCCATATTGAGATTTAACACAACAAAAAGATCTTCACCTGCCTGAGGGTTCCAACGTAATCGCGAGTTCAACCCCACTGAGCTTGAATAATTGTCATACTGCAACAAATTTACCCAAGAGAGTTTTGAGTTAAAGGCATAGTTGATATTGGCAGAGGCAAGTTTTACCTCGAAATCTCCTTCCGGTAATTTCACATCCTGGTAGTTATAACTTAATCCAAAATAGAGATGTTCATCTGGCCGCCACTCGAAACCGATGCCCCACTCTTTTTGCTCTCCACTATAGAAATCACCTTTTCGATAGCTAAAATATGGAGCTAAAGATCTTTGATTAGAGAAGGACATTTCGACGTTTATATTATCGTAACTGTACTTACCAGCAGGAATCACAATTCCTGGACGAATTTCAAAATCTCGCTGCAACCCCTCTCTATTACGTCCCCAGCCAATACCGAAAGATCCACCAAGATTCGTTTCAATTTGTATAGGTCTTGTAAAAAGGGATTCAGACTGAAGTTCCTTGGTTTCTAGTACCCGCGTGTAGTCGTAACGCATGAAAGAATTCATCAACCGGAGCACTTTGTTGTTTCGGAAAAATTGACGACGACGACCAGTGAAAGACATCCTATCAACCCCAACACGGTTCGCAAAACCCATAGCAGGGTAAAAGTCCTCACCGAAATACTCGTAGCCAATATTTCCACCGTAGCCATTTCCATTTGTGGAAGAGCTGACGGAGGCACCGAAGGCTTTTGAGTCACCGTTTAACCCATCAGTGTCTGTTTTTTGGTAAAAGAAATCACTATTCAACGAATATCGATCTGTGAATCGTGGATTTTGATAATTGAAGTCTACTCCAGCCAGCGCATTAGAGCGATCACTGTTAGGATCACCATAAGTAAAAATGGCCCCAACGCTCGAGTTCCCCAAGACGTTTGCAGAGGCACGTCCTACAAATACTTTTTGTCCATCAAGTGTCGTCGTATCACCTTGCTGAACTGCCAAACCACCGACATTCCAACGACCTACACGTCCAGTAAGCTTGAGTCCGGCATTAATATCGACAGCCTGTCCAGTAGACGACAACCCTATACGCCTCGAATAAAAAGGTATTCCGTTGATATTTTGGTTATAACGCCCACCACCACCACTACGACCACCGAACGAGAAAATGTCGATGTCCTGTAGGAAAAAGTCACGTTTTTCTGGGAAAAATAAGGAAAAACGGGATAGGTTAACTTGGCGATTGTCCACTTCAGTGGCTGAGAAGTCAGTATTTACCGTTAATGCACCCGTGAGGTTTGGAGTAAACTTATAAAAGACATTCAAAGACGGATCAACACGACTGGCATCCTCTCCTCCAACGTAACTCTTACTCGAAGCGGCTGCAATCGATGGAATCACATCTAGTCCTACACCCTGCTTAATCCCACTAATTCCCTTCATAAGCCCTGTTGTTGTCGGATTTATGCGGCGATTAAAAGACTCCCAGGCAAGTTCTTCTTGTTTTCGAGCGATAGTCCTAGCAATAGTAAAACCCCACTCATCCTGATTAGGATCAAAATTTAACGTATTGAATGGGATAGCAATTTCTGAAGTCCAACCCTTTTCATCAATTCGACTTTCTACTTTCCAGATACCAGTCCAGTCACGGTTGAGATTATCGGGGCTGTCGTAAACACCCTCTCGACGAATGCCATTAGGATTGGTTTGAAAATGATAACCAGTCCTTCTATTATTAAAAGTATCAAGTATAAATTCAAAAGCATCATCAAACCCAAGTCCCTGACCTTGGATTAGTTGACGTGCACTGATTAGACCAGGATTACTGTCATATAGTCTTGCACCAACATAAAGGAAACGATCGTCATACATGAGGTAGAACTCGGACTTTTCACTAGGATCGACATGATCTCTTGGTTGAAACTGATGCATATCGGTAATAACCGTGGCAGTTTTCCACGTGTCATCATCTAACTTACCATCTATTACAGGAGCAGATTGCGTGCGCTTAATGATAATTTTTTTTCGGGTGTTTTGTTGTTGTAGCTGCACATCCTGAGATATCACAGTTTCAAAAGACCCTGTCTGTTGTGCAAAAACATGTAATGCAGGCAAGCCAAATAGTAGCGAAATGGCTACAATTGCATTACAAAATATCCCATAATTTTTTTCTGTATACATCAACTAATCCAGGAAGGAAAATACCGATTATAAGAAACCGAGCATCACTACTACTAGTGATGAGACTGGTTTACAGAGAGATTTCATGTTCTCTGCATATTCCAATGAAATTATTACATTATTGATTTATAAAGAAGTGAAAAAGGTCATCTGTCGACGACCTTTTATATATTTTGGTTGGTCAAAAAAAATAATCCTATAAACTCTAAGCTCTCAAACTGGAGAAAAATAGCAAGACTACTACTCTTCTGCGACAGATTCTTCTGGCCGATCCACAAGCTCAACGTAAGCCATTGGGGCTTTATCGCCTGCGCGATAGCCACATTTGATAATACGGAGATAGCCACCATTACGATTAACATAACGAGGCCCGAGATCAGTAAACAACTTTCCTACAGATTCTTTATTACGCAAACGGTCGAAAGCCAAACGACGGTTTGCGACACTGTCATTCTTAGCCAGTGTAATCAGAGGCTCTGCAACCATTCGCAATTCTTTAGCTTTGGCGAGGGTAGTTTTTATTATTTCGTGCTCAACCAGTGACGAAGTCATGTTGCTGAACATCGCTTTGCGATGTGAGCTAGTTCTGTTGAGTTGACGTCCACTATGACGATGACGCATGACTATTTCCTAGTATTCAATTTTGGTAAATTGTCGACTCTTTCGGATCGACCCTTCTGTGCTATCTAAGTCAGACTTAGGCAGCGCGATCATCTCCTTTCAAACTGGATGGTGGCCAGTTTTCGAGGCGCAAACCCAATGACAAACCTTTAGAAGCAAGAACGTCTTTAATCTCGGTCAAAGACTTCTTACCTAGATTAGGAGTCTTGAGTAGTTCAACTTCAGTACGCTGTATAAGATCTCCAATGTAATAGATATTTTCAGCTTTCAGACAGTTTGCTGAACGTACTGTAAGTTCAAGATCATCAACGGGGCGAAGTAAGATCGGGTCAATACGATCTTCGTTCTTAGGCTGCTCTGTAACTGCACTATTTTTTAGATCCACGAAGTGGCTCAACTGATGTTGCAGAATAGTAGCTGCCTGACGAATCGACTCCTCAGGATCAATTGTTCCATTAGTCTCAATTTCAAGAACAAGTTTATCCAAATCAGTGCGCTGCTCAACGCGAGCACTTTCCACTGCATAAGTAACCCGAACAACTGGAGTGTAGGAAGCATCCAGCATCAAACGACCCACAGTTCGCGTTTCATCTTCTAACTCATCTTTACGGGTATCTGCTGGCACATAACCACGACCAATCCCGACTTTTAAAGTCATATTGACTGATCCGTTAGAGTTTAGATTACAAATAACATGATCTGGATTTACGATTTCAACATCATGTGGCAGTTGAATATCAGCAGCCGTCACTGGACCTTGACCAGATTTAGTCAGTTGGAGCTCTGCTGTCTCACCTGAATGCATGACCACAGCCAACTCTTTCAGGTTTAAAAGAATTTCGATAACGTCTTCCTGAACACCCTCAATTGTGCTGTACTCATGAACCACTCCGTCAATCTCAACTTCCTCAACAGCACAACCTGGCATAGAAGAAAGTAGAATACGACGAAGAGCATTACCCAGTGTATGCCCAAAACCACGCTCGAGTGGCTCCAGAACCACCTTAGAATTGCAGTTATCAGTAGACTCAACCTGAATAACCTGCGGTGTCAGAAAATTTTCTAGTGAAATCTGCATTGGTATCCTCGCAATTTCAGAATTACTTGGAGTAAAGCTCAACAATTAAGCTTTCATTGATGTCACTGCTTAGCTCTGCTCGCTCAGGCTTATGCTTGAACTGGCCTTCCATCTTAGCAGTACTTACTTCCAACCACTCTACAGGAGCGCGGTTGTTAGAAAGATCTATCGAAGCTTTGATTCGTAACTGGTTTTTAGCCTTCTCACGAACTGCCACAACATCTCCTGGCTGAACTTGATAAGAAGGTATGTTTACAGTTTTGCCATTAACCATGATGGATTTGTGGCTGACCAACTGACGTGATTCGTTACGTGTTGAACCAAAACCCATTCTATAAACCACATTATCTAAACGAGATTCAAGTAGTTGTAACAAGTTTTCACCAGTAGCACCTTTTAGACGCGCTGCTTCTTTATAGTAGTTACGGAATTGACGTTCGAGAATACCGTACATACGACGTACTTTCTGCTTTTCACGCAGCTGTACACCATAATCGGACAGACGACCACGACGCTGGCCATGTTGACCAGGAGCAGTTTCCGACTTGCACTTGTCTTCCATTGAACGCACGCCGCTCTTTAAGCCAAGGTCAGTTCCTTCTCTGCGGGAAAGTTTGCATTTAGGGCCGAGATATCGGGCCATAATCAGAGCCTCCTGTAGGCTTAGTTGCCGGCCAATTGCCGACTGGATTCAAATTGGTTATAAATCTTATTAATGGTATCAATTACACACGACGACGCTTTGGTGGACGACATCCATTGTGTGGAATCGGAGTCACATCAGTGATATTGCTAACTTTCAGACCACAAGCATTTAGTGCGCGGACTGCAGACTCTCGACCAGGACCAGGACCATTGACACGGACGTCAACATTTTTCAGGCTGTAAAGCTCAACTGCAGCCTTACCAGCACGTTCAGCTGCAACTTGGGCTGCAAATGGAGTACTTTTCCGTGAACCACGGAAACCAGATCCACCAGATGTTGCCCATGATAGCGTGTTGCCTTGACGATCAGTAATAGTAATGATGGTGTTATTGAAAGACGCATGAATATGCGCCACACCATCAGATACTGAGGTTCTGGCTTTCTTTCTAATTTGAGGTGCTGGTTTGGCCATTAACTTTTACCTTGTAAATAAGTCTGTTGCATTATTTGCGAATTGGTTTGCGTGGGCCTTTACGGGTCCGCGCATTGGTTTTTGTTCGCTGACCTCGAACTGGCAGACTGCGACGGTGACGAATACCACGATAAGAACCCAGGTCCATCAAGCGTTTGATGTTCATGGAAACTTCACGACGTAGATCTCCTTCGACAGTAATCTTGCTTATTTCATTACGAAGCGAATCAAGCTGATCTTCAGACAGCTCGCTGACTTTGCTACTTGGATTAATACCAGTCGATGCACAAAGTTTTTTGGCAGTTGTTTGACCAATACCATAAACGTAACGTAGTGAGATCACTACGTGCTTATTGTCAGGAATGTTGACACCGGCAATACGGGCCATAATTTCGCTCCATTTGTTCTTTCAACTATTCACGCGTCTGGTTTTTACCTAATTCCGCTGAATTGTCATTAATTTCAAAATGTTGGACTGCTCAAAGCAGACCGAACTTGTACATGTTAGTATCAGATTCCGGTGGCCAACTTTGCCTCTAGGAAGGCTCAAAAATGGCCGGCAAGAATATACTCAGAACCCAAAAAAATCAAGCGCTTGTGGGTTAGCTTCAACCCTGACGTTGCTTGTGTCTTGGCTCGGAACAAATCACACGGACAGTACCATTTCTCTTAATCACTTTGCACTTACGGCAAATACGTTTCACTGATGCTCTGACTTTCATCTCTCACTCCTGCCTGAATAGTTAATCTATATGGTCTATCGACGGAAAGAACCAATATTAGATTTCTTCATCAGCGACTCATACTGATGGGACATCAGATGTGACTGCACCTGAGCCATAAAATCCATACAAACCACTACTACTATTAGTAGTGATGTACCTCCAAGTTGGAAGGGTACATTTGCTGATGTCTGCAAAAACTGTGGTAGCAGACAAATCAGTGTGATGTATACCGCACCAAACATGGTTAATCGTGTCATCACCCCATCTACATAGGAAGCTGTATGCTCTCCAGGTCTTATGCCGGGGATGAAGGCACCTTGACGCTTGAGGTTCTCGGCAATCTCCTTTGGGTTAAACACCAATGAGGTATAAAAGAAACAGAACGCAACAACTAACACACAGAAAATCAAGACATTTAAAGGCTGACCAGGGCCTAAGATGAGAGCCAAGTCAGCCAGAAATTCATAGCCTTCGTTCTGACCAAACCACTGCCCTAAGGAAGCAGGGAAAAGGAGAAAGCTGCTAGCGAAAATGGCAGGAATAACACCAGCCATATTCACTTTTAAGGGTAAATGAGAACTCTGCCCTTGAAACATTTTACGACCTTGTTGTCGAGGGGCGTAATTAACAGTAATACGGCGCTGTGCGCGTTCAACGAAGACCACAATTGCTATAACTGCTGCTGCAAGTACTGCAACTACCAACAATGCTAATGGTTGTATCTGCCCCTCACTCACTTGCTCTAATGATTGACCTATAGCAGCAGGTAGCCCTGCTACGATACCTGCGAAGATCAACAAAGAAATCCCATTGCCCACACCACGCTCAGTGATCTGCTCACCCAACCACATAAGGAACATCGATCCTGTTACTAAAGAAAGAACAGCAGTGATGTAGAAAGAAAGACTGGTTTCAAAAGCTAGTTGAGAAAGGAGACCAGTAGTAATTGCTAGTGCTTGAACAGTAGAAAAAACTAATGCTCCATAACGGGTGTATTGACTTATTTTCCGGCGACCTGACTCACCCTCTTTCTTCAGTTGCTCTAACTGAGGAGTAGTTGCCGTCAATAACTGCATTATTATTGATGCTGTAATATAGGGCATGATACCCAGCGCAAAAATACTCATTCGCTCGATGGCTCCACCGGAAAACATATTAAAAAGGCCTAGAAAAGTTCCTTGATTTTGGTTAAAAAGTGCATTTAACTGATCAGGATTGATTCCTGGGACCGGAATATGAGTACCAACTCGGTAGACAACGATTGCTAGAAATACAAATAGCAGACGAGACTTAAGCTCAGCGAGGCCGTCGCTGTTGCCTGGAGTCATACCTTTTGTAAGGTTGTTTGCCATTATTAAATATTCCTAACTTCAGGATATTGAAGCACTTACTCAGCTGCTTCTATAATTTTACCACCAGCAGCTTCGATAGCTGCCCTAGCACCTTTAGTTACCATTAAGCCTCTAACGGTTACTGATTTCTTCACCTCACCTGACAGCATGATCTTGGCCCGCTTAATACTGCGATCGATCAAGTTTGCTTGTTCTAGAGTTTGTAAAGTGACTTCGTTACCTTCAATTTTATTCAATTCCGCAGTACGAATTTCAGCAGTGCCTGCAGCAATGCGCGAATAGAAACCGAACTTCGGTAGGCGCTTTTGTAAAGGCATCTGACCGCCTTCAAAGCCTGGACGGACGTGGCCACTCTTACGGGCTTTCTGTCCCTTATGACCACGAGTAGAAGTCTTTCCAAGACCACTACCGATACCACGACCTACACGCTTCTTCGCATGTATTGAGCCTGGTGCAGGGCTTAATGTATTCAAACGCATTGTTAAATTCTCCGAAATCGTTTCCTTTTAAAGTCATCACTGCTAGACCATCTCAATCAGAACCTCCCTATTAAGGGTGGGCAGAAGAGATTAGGCTTCAACCTGAATTAAGTGACGTACTTTGTTGATCATGCCACGCACAGAAGGAGTATCTTCCACTTCGACAGTATGACGAATTTTGCGCAGACCCAGACCAGTCAAACAAGCTTTGTGATTAGCGAGTATGCCGTGCGAACTTTTAATCTGGGTAACTTTTACTGTTTTACCTGCCATCGCTATTAACCTTTCTCATTTTATATTGCCTCAAACGAACTCAAGCCAATTATAATTTTTCTACCATCCCGAGTTATCTGAAACCTAACCCAGGCTCGATATCATCACCCACATAGTTAATGATGAATAATTTACTTAACCGATAATTTCATCAATTGCTTTACCACGTTTGGCGGCAACTTCTTCTGGAGAACGCATATTCTTCAAGCCATTGAATGTAGCACGTACTACGTTCACAGGATTAGTAGAGCCATAGCACTTGGCAAGTACGTTTTGCACACCAGCTAGTTCCAGGATTGATCGCATTGCACCACCCGCAATTACACCCGTACCTTCAGAGGCAGGTTGCATATAAACCTTAGAAGCACCATGATTAGCCTTCACAGGATATTGCAGTGTATTGCCATCAAGTTTTACGCTGATCATGTTTCTACGTGCCGCTTCCATAGCTTTTTGGATTGCCTGAGGAACTTCACGTGCTTTGCCACGACCAAAACCAACTCGACCATTTCCATCACCTACAGCAGTCAGTGCGGTAAAAGAGAAGATACGTCCACCTTTCACAACTTTGGCTACACGGTTAACTTGAATTAGCTTCTCTTGAAGACCTTCTTCATTCTTAGTTTGTTCGTTTTTTAATGCCATAACTTTTCGCCTTTCGAATATTTTTTTCGAATCGCCTTAGAATTCCAGTCCACCTTCACGTGCAGCATCAGCAAGAGCCTTTATACGGCCGTGATAGAGAAAACCGCTACGATCGAAAGCCACCTTAGTAATACCAACTGTTAATGCGCGCTCAGCAATCGTTTTACCAATTTCTTGTGCTGAAGCTATGTTTCCTGTCTTCTCTGCACCCAAAGAGGAAGCTGAAACTAGCACACAATTCTCTGGAGAAATGATCTGGGCATAAATGTGACGTGGACTGCGGTAGACGCATAGTCTATTAACCTTGAGCTCACTAATCTTTGCGCGAACTTTCTTGGCACGACGTATGCGAGATGCTTTCTTAACGTTCATTATTCTTTGCCTCTTAAGCCCTATGGGCTTACTTCAAAATTTTTTCTGTTAGGTTAGTAAACCAAACTAGTGTGATTATTTTTTCTTGGCTTCTTTGCGGTAGATACTTTCACCACTGTACTTAACACCTTTACCTTTATAAGGCTCTGGTGGACGCATACTGCGAATTTCAGCTGCAACCTGACCAAGTAACTGTTTGTCCGCACTTTTCAGTAAAACTTCTGTTTGCGTAGGAGTTTCAGCCGTCACACCATGGGGTAAGTTGTAATCAATAGGATGAGAGAATCCTAAAACTAAATTTAGTGTACTACCCTGTGCTTTTGCTCGATAACCAACACCCACTAATTCTAGTTTACGTTCAAATCCCTCACTAACGCCTTTAACCATGTTGGCAGTGATAGCGCGTGCAGTACCGGTCTGAGCGACAGCATTTTTATCGCTTTCAGATACAGGAGCAAAACGAAGAGTATTATCTTCTTTTGCCACAGTAACGCTGCTATTAAGTTGTAGCTCGAGAGCGCCCTTGCTACCTTTCACTGAAAGGAGGCCGGCAGCGATCTTGACCTCTACCCCATTGGGCAGCGCAACTGGTGCTTTGGCGATTCTGGACATAACTAAGGCTCTTACTATATTGGTTTAAATTATCATTTCCACAAAAAAGCTAACTTTCTATTAGAATAACCTGGGGGTTACTCCTAACTGGATAACAGGCATAGTTGAGGTAAAAAAACATACCATGATCTTTTTAGAATACGGTACAAAGGACCTCACCACCTACCCCAGCCGCTCGAGCTGCACGGTCAGTCATGACACCTTTATTGGTAGATATCACTGCAATTCCCAAACCAGCTCTCACTGAAGGTAGTTCGTCAGAAGCTTTATATTGTCTCAAGCCTGGTGAACTGATGCGATTCAGTTCCTCAATAACAGGCTTACCATTAAAATATTTCAATTTTATCTGAATCTCTGGTTTTACCACGTCATCAGACAAGGTATAACCTTCTATGTAACCCTCGTCCTTGAGAACATTCAAGATAGATTGCTTAATAGTGGATGAAGGACAGTTAACTGTCGGCTTACCAGCCATCTGTGCATTACGAATGCGGGTCAACAGATCGGCTATCGGGTCACTCATGCTCATTTATTTATCTCCGTTAACTCTTTCTGCTTACCAACTGGCTTTAGTCAAACCAGGAATATCACCTTTCATCATATGCTCTCTGATTTTGATACGACAAAGACCGAATCTTCTGAACACACCGTGGGGGCGACCAGTAATATTACAACGTTTACGTTGACGTGATGGACTGGCGTCCCGTGGTAGCTTTTGCAATTTTATTTGGGCAGCCCACTTATCATCGTCAGAAGCAGTTGTACTACTGATGATTGCTTTAAGCCCATCACGCTTAGCAGCATATTTATCTGCCAGTCGGGCACGCTTCAGTTCTCTTTGTTTCATCGAAACCTTTGCCATAACTTACCCCTTGGCTGCACTATTTGTTTCACCGCGGAAAGGAAAGCTAAATGCACGAAGCAGTGCACGGCCCTCATCATTACTCTCAGCAGTTGTTGTGATGGTGATATCCATACCTCGAATTTTATCAATCTTGTCGTAGTCAATCTCTGGGAAAATGATTTGCTCGCTTACACCAAGAGCATAATTCCCACGACCATCAAAAGCTTTCGGATTAAGACCACGAAAGTCTCGAATACGAGGAATTGCAATGCTGACTAGGCGATCCAAAAATTCATACATACGTTCGCCACGTAGAGTAACTTTACAACCTACAGGCCAGCCTTCACGAATTTTAAAACCAGCAACAGACTTACGAGCTTTAGTAACCACAGGTTTCTGGCCAGAGATCTTTTCTAGATCACCCATCGCGTTATCTAGTATTTTTTTATCACTGAACTCGCCGCTACCAATATTGAGCACTATTTTAGTGATCTTCGGCACCTGCATAGGATTTTCATACTCAAACTGTTTAGTCAGTTCGGGTACGATAGTTGTCTTGTAGTACTCTTTTAAACGAGCCATGTTCTTACCTGTTACATCCGCAGCTGTAGCCATTAGCTGACAGCTATTGGTTAATCTCAGTCAATCTTAATGCCATCGGACTTAAAGTGGCGTGATTTATTACCATCAGCGTCCACCTGAAAGCCAATACGATCAGCTTTTTGTGTTTGTGTATTAAAAATAGCTACATTTGAAATTGCTATACCAGCCTCTTTCTCAATAACACCACCTTGCTTGCCCATGTTGGGATTAGGTTTAGTGTGGCGCTTAACCATATTAATACCTGAAACGAGTACTCGATCCCCAATTACCTGGGTAACCTTTCCACGCTTGCCTTTATCACGGCCTGCGATCACGATTACTTCATCATCACGCTTTAGTTTTTGCATTGTCTCGGTCTCTCTTACCAATTCTGGACTGGGTCTCTGAGTGCTTAAAGCACTTCCGGAGCCAGAGAAATAATTCTCATAAATTTTTCATTACGAAGCTCTCTAGTAACTGGTCCGAAGACACGTGTACCGATTGGAGCCTGCTGATTGTTTAGAAGAATCGCCGCATTATCATCAAAGCGAATCAAGGAACCATCCTGTCTACGCACACCACTTTTAGTGCGAACGACTAGGGCATTGAGCACCTGACCTTTTTTTACTTTACCGCGGGGAATAGCTTCTTTAACTGTCACCTTGATGACATCGCCAATACGCGCGTAGCGACGATGTGAACCACCAAGAACTTTGATGCACATAACTTTACGTGCGCCGCTGTTGTCTGCAACTTCCAAATAAGACTGAACTTGTATCATGGTTCATTTCGTGGACATTGTTGTCCGCGCTCCTGTTATACTTGTCTTTCTGCTTCGCTAAACTCAGTAATTAATTATATCTACTAAGTATTTTACACTATTGGTGCACGTTCAATGACTTCAACCAGTTTCCAAGTTTTGGTCTTAGAAATAGGACGCACTTCAAGAACCGCAACGTAATCGCCTTCACGGCACTCGTTTGCCTCGTCATGCGCATGCACTTTTGAAGAACGAGTAATATATTTACCGTATACTGGGTGTTTAACACGACGTTCAACTTTTACAGTGATGGATTTATCCATTTTACTGCTTACTACACGACCGTACACAGTACGACCACTTTTGCTCTCTTGAGCCTGAACTTGAGAATCTTGTGTCATAGCTTAGGATCCCGCTTTTTCGGTAATGAGAGTTTTGACGCGTGCAATATCTTTTTTCACTGCCGATAGAAGATGTGTTTGATTCAATTGACCAGTAGTGCTCTGCATGCGATGTTTAAATTGATCTTTTAAAAGACCATGGAGTGTTTCCTGCAACTCAGAGACTGATTTTTTGCGTAGCTCGCCGACATTAATATTTGCCATTACATCACCACTCGAGTAGTAATTTTTGTTTCAAAAGGCAGTTTTGCTGCGGCAAGAGCGAATGCTTCACGCGCTAACTCAACGTCTACACCTTCCACTTCAAATAAAATCTTACCTGGTTGAATTTGAGCCACCCAATATTCAACACTACCCTTACCTTTACCTTGACGTACTTCAAGAGGTTTTTGAGTAATAGGCTTATCCGGGAACACACGTATCCACACTTTACCACCACGCTTGATGTGACGAGTAAGTGCACGACGTGCGGCTTCAATCTGACGAGCAGTCAGACGCCCACGACCAACAGCTTTAAGACCATACTCGCCAAAGCTAACTGTGCTACCGCGGTGGGCAAGCCCACGATTACGGCCTTTCATCATCTTGCGAAATTTAGTTCGCTTTGGTTGCAACATTATTCTGTCCTCAAACCCCTGAGGGTCAAATCTATCCTAAATCAAGCCTGTTGTGGCTGGGCTTTCTTTTTATTGTTACCGGCAAGAACTTCCTCAGCATTGAGAATCTCACCTTTAAATATCCAAACTTTTACACCAATGATACCGAAAGTCGTTAAAGCTTCGCTCGTGGCGTAGTCGATATCCGCACGCAGAGTGTGTAATGGAACACGGCCTTCATGATAGCGTTCAGTACGTGCGATCTCAGCACCACCTAAACGGCCACTTACTTGAACCTTGATACCTTCAGCACCCTGACGCATTGCATTTTGCATTACACGCTTCATTGCACGACGAAACATAACACGACGCTCTAGTTGTTGTGCTACGTTATCGGCAACTAACTGTGCATCGAGATCCGGTTTACGGATTTCTTCAATATTGATGTTGACAGGAACACCCATCAACGCAGTGAGTTCATTGCGAAGCTTTTCAACATCTTCACCTTTCTTACCTATTACTACCCCAGGACGAGCAGTATAAACAGTAATACGAGCTGTCTGAGCAGGTCTTTCGATTTCAACACGAGAAACTGATGCTGCTTCAAAACGTTTTCTTACAAGATCACGGACTGTAAGATCCTGATGTAGATATTTTGCGTAGTCTTTACCGCCAGCGTACCAAACAGAGGTATGTTTTTTTACGATACCCAGTCTAATGCCATTCGGGTGAACTTTCTGACCCATGATAATTACCCTTTATCCGCAACTTTTACTGTGATGTGGCATGAACGCTTGGTGATGCGATCTGCACGGCCTTTAGCACGTGGCTGGATACGTTTTAGCGATGTAGCTTCATCAACAAAAATAGTCGAAACTTTCAGCTCGTCGATATCAAGACCCTTATTGTGTTCTGCATTTGCTATTGCAGAATTCAATACTTTCTTGATTAGAGCCGCCCCTTTCTTGGTGCTGAAAGTCAGAACATCAAGCGCTTCTTCTACAGACTTGCCACGGATTTGATCTGCTACAAGACGCGCTTTTTGGGCTGACAATCTGGCGCCCTTTAAAACCGCTGAAACTTCCATCTCAATTAACCTCTTTACTCTTAAGCATTCGCTTACATAGCGCCTTACTTAGACTTTTTATCTGCTGCATGACCACGATAGGTTCTAGTAGGGACAAACTCACCTAGTTTGTGGCCAACCATATCTTCAGTGATCAGTACGGGTACGTGTTGACGACCGTTATGAACGGACATTGTCAGACCAAGCATATCTGGAGAAATCATGGATCTGCGTGACCAGGTTTTAATTGGTCTTCTGTCGTTTGCATCTACTGCTGCTTGAACTTTCTTCAACAGGTGCAGGTCTATAAATGGACCTTTTTTTAGCGATCTTGGCACTTGATTACCCTACCCTTTCCTTACCTGTGTTTATTTAGTTGCGTTACGACGACGTACAATCATCTTAGTCGTGCGCTTATTAGTACGCGTTTTATAACCTTTACTCGGAGTACCCCATGGGCTCACCGGATGACGACCGCCTGAGGTACGGCCCTCACCACCACCGTGAGGGTGATCAACTGGGTTCATTACAACACCACGCACTGTAGGACGGACTCCTCTCCAGCGCATAGCACCAGCCTTACCTATAGAACGTAAAGAATGCTCATGATTGGAAACTTCACCAAGAGTGGCACGACAATCCGCAAGGACTTTTCGAACTTCACCAGAGCGTAACCGTAAAGTTACATATTGACCCTCTTTAGCAATTAACTGCACAGATGTACCAGCTGAACGCGCCATTTGGGCACCCTTACCTGGTTTAAGTTCGATACAGTGAATGCTGCTACCCAAGGGAATATTTCGAAGAGGCAAACAATTACCTATTTTTATCGGAGCGTCTACTCCAGAGTAAACAGTGTCTCCAGCTGAAATGTTGCGAGGTGCAATGATATAACGACGTTCACCATCTGCGTAAAGTAGAAGAGCAATGTTTGCTGTACGGTTAGGATCATACTCAAGACGTTCAATCTTGGCCGGAATCCCATCTTTGTTACGACGAAAATCGATAACACGATATCTTTGCTTATGCCCACCACCGACATGACGTTGAGTGATACGACCTGCGTTGTTACGCCCACTTTTCTTGTTTTGAGACTCAACTAGTGGAGCATACGGAGCACCTTTATGAAGCTCCGAATTTACAACCTTAACCTGGAAACGACGACCCGGCGAGGTTGGTTTTGATTTTATTACAGCCATTACCTACTCCTCAGCCCTTAAGCCATGTCCGCAAAGTCAATGTGCTGACCCTGCTCTAAACGTACATAAGCTTTTTTCCAATCGTTACGTCTACGTAGTTTTCCACGAGCAGTACGCTTGGTCTTACCTTTAACATTCAACAATTGAACAGAGCGAACTTGCACATTGAATAGATTTTCAACAGCAGCTCTCACTTCAGCTTTTGTGGCGTTTAGCGCCACACGGAATGTAACTTGATTGTTACTTTCAGCGATATTGGCTGCTTTCTCTGACAAATGCGGCCCCATTAGCACGGTGAGTATACGTTCTTGGTTCATACCAACAGACCCTCCAGCTTCTTCAGTGCAGGCACTGTGATGAGAACTTTCTCCTTGCCAATCAGACTAACTGGATCAACTGCATCAGCATCTACTACATCGATACTGTGGAGGTTACGAGCAGCGAGGTATAAATTTTTATCAACCTGATCACTGACAATAAGAACATTGTCTAGCTTTAGTTCAGCCAACTTTGACATAAGACCTTTAGTTTTATGTGAGTCAACCTTGAAATCATCAACGACAACAAGACGCTCTTGTCGAATCAACTCAGAAACGATACATTGAATTGCACCACGGTACATTTTCTTATTGATTTTTTTTGAATGATCTTGCGGAACAGCAGCAAAAGTTTTTCCACCACCACGCCACAATGGGCTACGAGTAGATCCAGCACGCGCGCGACCTGTACCCTTTTGACGAAAAGGCTTACGACCTCCGCCTCTTACTTCAGAGCGTGTTTTCTGCTTAGTGGAACCTTGACGGGCTCCTGCTAAGTATGTAACAACCACCTGATGAACAAGACTCTCATTAAAGTCACGCCCAAAAGCTTGATCAGAAACAGAAATCGTTTCTTTACCAGCCACCTGACCTGGCAAAACAATCTGTAATTCCATTGCTTAGCCCCCTGTCTTGTTGAGTTGCTTTACTGCTGACTTAACGATGACTTCTCCGCCGGTAGCTCCCGGGATAGCACCTTTTATCAACATTAGATTATTATCGGCATCAACACGAATCACTTCGAGATTTTGAGTAGTTACCTGCTCAGCCCCCATGTGACCCGCCATTTTTTTTCCTTTCCAGACACGGCCTGGTGTTTGGTTTTGACCAATAGAGCCAGGGGCACGGTGAGACAAGGAGTTACCGTGCGTTGCATCTTGCATTCTGAAGTTATATCTCTTGATTACACCTTGGAACCCTTTACCTTTGGAGGTTCCGGTGACGTCTACCAACTGACCTTCAGCAAAGCGTTCTACAGTTAGCTCTGCACCTAGCTCAATACCGGCAAGTTCTGCAGTACTCGCGCGGAATTCCCACAAGCCTGAACCAGCCTCAACTCCAGCTTTCGCGTAGTGGCCAGCTTCAGCTTTATTAACGTGAGAAGCCTTACGGCTCCCTGCAGTTACCTGCACAGCAGAATAACCATCTGTCTCTTCAGCTTTAAGCTGAGTGACACGGTTTGGGGTTATCTCCAACACTGTGACAGGGATAGATGTTCCTGTTTCGGTGAAAACGCGGGTCATGCCGCTTTTCCGACCGACTAAGCCAATCGACATTTTTATACTCCATCGTGTATGGGGCTTTAACCCACTATGGCTGCTTACGCATTACACTCTGTTACTTTAGAGACCAAGTTATTTTAACCATGTCTCGCGTTTGCTGTATTTTGAGTGCCAGGTTCACTGAAAAACCAGACACTTAAGGCTAGCTTGCCTGTCTCACAGTTTCTCTAGCGGAAACTGCCAAGACTAACTCATTACTACCTGCAGTAGTTTTACTACAAGTAACATAAAAATTTAGCCGAGACTAATTTGAACTTCGACACCTGCTGCAAGATCCAGCTTCATTAGGGCATCAACTGTTTTCTCAGTTGGCTCAACAATGTCAAGGAGACGTTTGTGTGTTCTGATCTCGTACTGATCACGAGCATCTTTGTTTACATGCGGAGAAATAAGCACTGTATAGCGTTCTTTCTGCGTGGGCATCGGAATCGGACCGCGTATTTGAGCACCTGTACGCTTTGCGGTATCCACGATTTCTTGTGTAGACTTATCAATAAGGCGATGGTCAAAAGCCTTTAGACGAATCCTAATGCGCTGGTTCTGCATGCGACCAACATCTCCTGTCATTGTTAAAGAACTGCCGTCTGACGGCTGAAAAAGAGCGCGAATTTTAAGAATACCTGCACTTAGTGTCAAGCATTCTTGTTGTAAAATTCACACATTACTCAATTTAATTTGATGTGATACTTTTTTTCGTTTCTTAACTAAAATCAGCTACTCTCAGCAAAATAAATCTTCTGGTTACAAGCAAGCAACGATATTACTGTTAAGCCCACTAATAATCCCAACTTATTGATTAATCAATAATTTTTGCGACAACCCCAGCACCTAC
>JAYPEI010000003.1:175643-222887 GCA_038125665.1 Enterobacteriaceae bacterium | reverse complement strand
AGTATATTCTCCATAGTAAGGGTTTTTTTTTGATATAAAGGTATTTACACATGGCAACAGAAACAGGAACCGTAAAATGGTTCAACGAAGCCAAAGGTTTTGGCTTTATCACACGCGAAAATGGTTCTGACGTATTCGCACATTTCCGCGCAATCAAAGGCTCAGGTTTCCGCACTTTGAGTGAAGGACAGAAAGTTCAGTTCACCGTCACTGATGGTGCAAAAGGACCACAAGCTGAAGAAATCGAGCCAGTATAAAAGCTATACTTTCGATCTCAGCAGGAAAACGGGTACTATGTACCCGTTTTTTTTTAACATCAAAAAAGTGTATGAAACAAAAGATTCTTTTGTGCACATTGCTAATACTGGGACTCTGTTCTCAGCTGTTTGGGCAAGACTCTTCGTCCAAGCATCAACCATCTGAACCTATAATAGAGGTACGCGTCAAAGGACGCCAACCAGGCCCTCCACTGTGGCAGGTGAAAAAAGGTGATAATACCCTTTATATTTTTCCTCATTTAAATATTTTGCCGAAGGATATGATCTGGGAGGATGATAAGGTTGCTGAAGTACTCTCAACGGCCTCTGTGTTGATGGAGATGCCCTCAGTGGATGTCAGTGTCTCCCCATGGGTGGCCCTGAATCCATTCAACATCGTTCGTGGCTTAAATTTGCGCAAACGTATGATGAAAAATCGTTCCCAGAATCTAGCAGCTTCATTACCTCCAGAGTTATTTCAACGCTTTCAAATTTTGCAAGAAAGATATTCTTTACGAGGCAAAATCTATCGTGATGGGCGTCCATTGTTTGTTGCAGAGCAAATGGAGGATGATGTTCTTGCCAAAGAAAAATTGGTACCTGGCACTGCTATACTGAAACAGATTGATAAACTTGCTCGGAAATCTAAAGACTTGAAAAGGATAAAGCTAGAGCAAAGCTTCAGACTTGATGGAAGTTTTTCTGATCTTGCCAGTAGAGCCGAGAGAATGCTTGAGAGTATCACTCTTGAGGCGGAACTTGCCTGCTTCGAAGACAGGCTTGATAGACTAGAGAGAGATTTAGAGGAAATAGTCTACCGTGCAGAGAGCTGGGCGAGAGGGTATATGGAGGAGTTTTTTGGAGTGAATCTGCAAGGTAGTGACTCAGACCGCTGTATGCAACTTCTCTTCAGTAGTAGTGAAGGCGATACCCTTCAAAGTGTTCGCTCAGAGCTTGAGATGCTCTGGCTTAAGAATGCTCGTGAAGTGCTGGCATCGCAACATCAGAGTATGGCTATAGTCTCGATACGTTCTTTGCTTCGCAAAGGAGGAATCATCGATACCTTGCGAGGAGAGGGTTATCTTATTAAGGAGCCTTAGCCTTGAAACTACATAGACAAAGGAGCTTTTAGATGCCAATCAGTTTGTTGTTGGTAAGCATGAGCAATTGCTAATAATGTTGCTTCAGTTAAATAAGCGCTTGATAACTGTAAACCTATGGGTAAACCTGTAGTACTGAAGCCACAAGGAATCGAAATTGTTGGAATGCCGTAGACATTAAAAGGGGCTGTATTACGCACTGAAGGCTCTGCACTATTTGCTTGTGCTATCGCTGCCTCAGTAATGGGTTCAGGTAAACTAGGTGCAGTTGGTGTAACTATAATATCAACTTGCTGAAAAACTTCTGCGATAGCTCGTCTTGATAAAGTCTGGGCTTCTTTAGCACGTTTGTATTCAGCAGCGGGTGTAGCTCCGGCGGCAATGAGACGTTCCAGCGTAGAATTATCATAGCTTGAATGGTTTGTAGGATTTTCTAATAAGTGCTGATGCCATGCGTAACCTTCAACCAGTAAGGGGATAAAAGAAGACTCTTGAGGTAGATTAAGCCTCTGACTACTGACTGTCATTGACTCGAGAACGCTTAGCGCCTCTAGGGTAGCTCTTTCAACATCTGGATGCAGATCATCCCAGTATGGATTTTCGGGAACCCCCAGCCTGAGAGTATGCACTGAGTCAAATAAACTTATATTGTAGTTAGGATTACCAGCATCAATACTCATTGCATCTTTTGGATCATACTTAGCGATAGCTGATAATAGAAAAGCACAGTCGGCAGCACTTCGAGCCAATGGTCCCAAATGATCAAGTGATTCAGCAACAGGAATGATTCCCCTCAAACTGGTGAGTCCATGAGTTGGCTTAAGACCAGTGATTCCACAATAAGATGCAGGTAGACGGATGGAAGCTAGAGTATCGGTTCCTATTGAACACATGACCAGCTGCGCAGCTACCGCAGCAGCGGAACCTCCGGAAGAGCCTCCGGGTATGTGTTGAATATTCCACGGGTTCCGCACAGCACCAACGTGAGAGACAGCACTGGAGCCTCCATAGGCAAATTCGTGCATGTTACATTTACCCATCAACACAGTGCCTGATGCTTGTAAGTGCTGCCATGCAGTCGCATCGGTGGTGGGGATTCGATGACTCAGTAATTCAGAGGCAGCAGTAGTAGGAATACCTCGAGTATCGATGTTGTCTTTTAACCCGATAGGGATGCCGTGTAAGGGACCCCGCCAATACCCTCTATCTAATTCTAGTTGTAATTGCTGAGCCTGCTTCATGGCAAGATCTTCGGTTATGGTGATGAAAGTGTTGAGTTCAGGCTCGAAGCGGGAAATGCGTTGTAAATAGGCATCCACTAATTCAGGGACGGACAATGCCCTACTCCTTAAGAGAGAGCTTATGGTCAATATGTCCATATCCACTAAATCAGGACTGTTGGCGGCATTACTATGCTCAGCTAAAAGTGTTGATAGAAGGCTAGCAAGATTAAAATGGCGTCGTGGAAGCATGTAAGCCTCTTTAGTAATTCCTGGAAATAGTTCTATGATTATTGCACGTTCTTGAAGTCTGCAATAATTTCTCGAGCAGCATTGTAACCAGGGGCACCAGTTACTCCTCCTCCTGGATGTGTGCCAGAGCCACACTGGTAGAGACCTTTGATCGGTGTACGATAATCTCCGTATCCTTTGGCCGGTCTCGACCAGAATAGTTGATCAGCACTTAAAACACCATGGAATATATCACCCCCGCTTAAACCAAACTCTCTTTCTAAATCTAGAGGACTCAAGGCCTGCAGAGCAATCACTGAACTACGGAAATTTGGTGCCCACTCGTTTACGGTATTGATAATTAAGTCAGCGACCTTGTATTTGTGAAGATCCCAAGAGTCACCATTAGGTAGCTCTGGTGCAACATGCTGACAAAATAGGGAGGCTACATGTTGACCCTGAGGAGCGAGAGAATCATCTAGTGTTGAGGGGATAAGTAATTCGATGATGGGTCTACTAGACCAACCTTTAGTAGAAGCATCCAGATAAGCCTGATGCATGTAATCAAGATTAGGAGAGATAATTATCCCCGCTGTGTGATAAGGAGTGAGTCCAATTTCAGGTAGACACTTGAATTGGGGAAGTTCACTCAAAGCAACATTCATACGAAAGGTGCCTGAACCACACCGCCAGTTTTCCATTCTCGTTTTGAAGGAAGAGGGTAGTAAAGCGGGGTCAACCAGCCTTGTGAAGAGTAATTTTGGGTTTAAGTTACTTACTACATGATTAGCCGAAAAATGCTCTGCCTTTGACGTAAGAACGCCTGAAACATGCTGCTTTTCATTGGTCATCACCTCAGCTACTTCTGTTTGCGTGTGTATAGTGACGCCTAATTCTTGAGCTGCTTTTGCCATGGCCTGAGTAATGGCTCCCATTCCACCCAGAGCGTGCCCCCATAAGCCAAGTTTACCATTAACTTCGCCAAACACATGATGGAGAAGAACATAGGCAGAACCCCTTGAGTATGGACTGGCAAAATGACCGACAATACTATCAAAACCTAACAAAGCTTTCAGGACTGGTGTTTCAAACCATTCATCTAAGTAAGCGCCTGCAGAACGAGTCAATAATTCTTTCAGTAGCAGAAAGGGTGCATGATTTTGCATCGCTGAACCAGCTAAGTCTAAAAAAGGTAACAAGTTATGTCGCCAACGCGAAGGGGACCAAAGGTTAGGTGGCGTACGTAAAATCTGATTGCGAAGTATTTCTGCAACGCTGTCAATTTTCTCATTATAGTTTCTGTAGGCTTCTGCATCTCGTCTAGAATATTTGCTTATGTTGTCATGGGTATCTGCTAATCCACCCATCGCTAGAAAGCGACCATCCTCACTTGGGATAAAGTTATTAACATGACGTTCTACAATGCGTAATCCATGACGAGAAAGTTGTAATTCTTCTATAATTTTTCTCTGCAACAAAGAAACTGTGTAAGAGGCAACTGAGTTTCGGAATCTTGGTGCAAACTCTTCAGTAACGGCTGCACCTCCCACTATATGGCGACGTTCCAACACACAGACCTTGAGCCCAGCTTTAGCCAAATAACATGCGCAGACAAGACCATTATGACCTCCACCAATGAGAATAATGTCGAAGTTTCGTTTAACAGACATTAATTTCCAAAACCTCCAAGTAATCGCGGTAAAGTAAAAGCTAGCAGAAGTGTTCTTCGACTCGGTGATAATGTGGGTAGTTTCTCTTGCTCAGAGACATAGATTGCTTGAAATTCTTTGTAGCCGACTCTACCTACACGTCCTCTGCCCTGTTCAATCCAATAAATAGTATGGGGTTGGAGAGTAAATTGCGCGTTTTCTTGAACCATCCAATGATGGATGGCTGTTCCAGTGTCACTGAAGATACCTAAATGACGAGTGGCCAGTCCTTTGCCTACTCCTAGCGCCCAAGGCTGGTCCTCTGGCCTTACAATCTCTATGCCTTTGAATCCTGCGATTGGTGAAGCATAGGGTCTCTTGAAGTGTATTTCCCAGGCTAACTCATAGGCATCACGATCTCCAACAGCTGAGCTAGAAAAGAATCCTTCTGAGAAAGCTCCTATCTTAGCTAAGAGTTTAACTTGATTTCGGAATGCCCCCGGAGGTAGATAGCCACTTCTACTGTCTGCACCAAATTGTAGCCATAAGGTTAACCCGTCCAGACGTTGACGCTCTGGACCCCAAGTTTGTCCTTCCGGGATATAAGCGATCATACCAGGTTTTAATACGATATTTTTTCCCAAGCTGAGATCACCACTGAGCTGAAATAAAATTTGATCGTAGTTACGCTTACAAGCTGGACGTTTGTCGCCCGCTTGTATGGATAAAAGTTGCAAGGCAAAATTTCCAGGATTTTGATCAATGGCTTGAAGGAGTAAACGATAGCTTCTAGGTAATGAGAAGCCTATTGGTTCTTCATTTTGCCAAGGCACACTTTGACTATCAGTTAATTTCATATCAAAATCATACACGATTAGGTATTAGAAAGCAGAGATATGGCTATGGGAAAAACTTGTATCCAGTTGGTTTGCTACTCTCTTAAGGGTTATAAAGTTAACCTTGTAATATTTGCGTTTTTTTTTGTATCTGCCTTGACCCTAAGCCTAAGGGTGCAGGGTCAAGTTTTCTTCTTTGGAGGTTCTTACGCAGAGCTTTGTGAGGAGGCAGCGTTATCGATAGATAGCGGTGGAAGGGAAGCAATATTTCAGGTTACCGGTACAGGGATACCGGTCAATGGGATTACAGTGTGCACATATGCGATAAATAGCTACGATGGCCAGACTCAAAACATACCTGAAAGCTATAACAATCGTGGAGTACTTTACTTTGATTTTGGTAATTATGATGCCTCTCTGGCTGATTTCACCAATGCTTTAACAGAAAAACCTATGTTGAGCCAAGCATGGATAAATAGAGCTTATGTATACAGTGCCAAGCAAGAGTGGCAACTTGCTCTTAGCGATTTCCAGCAGGGGTTCAACCGGTTCTTTCCATTGGAAACTGAAATTTTAGATTTATCTCAACTTGAGATTGAACAGCTTGCTGCATCCATGAAAAGTCGTTTAGGTTTACACATAGAGAGAATATTCTTCAGCCGAGCTCAGGTGTACGAAGAACTAGGTGAGTTACGGAATGCTTGGCTTGATTATCGGCGAGCAGCTCTCTTAGCGCCAGAGTGGGAGGCTCCAGCGCTTGAGTTAACACGATTTACGGTTAAATAGTTTTCTGTAAAAATGTTAAGCTATCTGTTTTAGAAAAGTCATTTAACGGTTTTTTTGAAACTTTTAATAATAGTAGGTAAGACTTTAGATACAGTCATTCATGGCAAATTTACTTGTAAGTAATAGTTATAATTGCTCTTAATCGATCTTGTATGGATGGGCAATCAAATATAAGCCAGCACCGATAATAATAACTATTCCAGCTATGCTGAGTCTGTCAGGGAGTTCTCCCCAGATAAGCCATCCCAAAGAGACGGTCCAAATGATTCTTGTATAATCGAAAGGCGCAACAACAGTAGGTTTTGCACAGTGCATTGCCCTGGTTATACAAATCATTGCAAATGTAGCCAGAACTGCAACAGCCAAGACGAGTATCCATCCTTTCAAAGAAATCGGCTGCCATTCAGGAATTGCCCACCAGGCAGCTAGTAAGGCTGAAAGAGGGTATATATAGAAATTTAGTGCTAACACTGACTCAGTGCTCACCAATTTTCGAGCGGTAATGCTCATAAATGCTGAACTGACAGAAAAGCCAAGAACAAAGAGATGTGCAGGATGAAAATGCTCAGGAGTTGGTTTAACCACAAGGAGTACCCCAATGAAGCCAAGAATTACCGCGCTAAGATTTGCTTGACCAATTTTTTCTTTTTGGAAGCTAGCAGCATAAATTGCGACGATTAAAGGTGTAGTAAAAACAAGGGCAGTTACTTCTGCGAGAGGAACATATTTGAGTCCCATAAATATTCCTGTAGTCATGAGAATCCCTACTACACTGCGAGAGAGTTGCCAAAGTGGTTGACTCGTACGTATATCTCCAAGTCGTCCACTTACTATCATCATGAGACCAATGATAAGCATGCCGGACGTGGCTCTTAAAAATATTATTTGCCAGAATGGATAGAATTCTGAAAGTTGCTTACCCAGCGCATCGGCTATAGCAAACAGAGCAGCCGAGAGCATCATCCAACTTATTCCTTCGAATGTTTTACTGTTTAAAAAGTCCATACAATAGGTGCCCAGTACCAACTAATTTAGTTGTTACAATTTGGTAATATTTAGTTGGGAAGATATTGACAGGATGCAGCCTTGAGTCAAAGACTGGAGTGAGCTGGTATTATTCGAGAAATACTTGAAGTAAGTCTTATCTATTTCTGGAAACGAGAAGCAACCCCTAGGAACAGCCTGAAAAGTAGGTATAGCCATAGGAAGATTCCTAAAGAAAGTTGTTTGGCCAGATCATGGTTCGCCACATATGTGAAGAAGGTGAATCATCAAAACCTAATCCTTCATCTGGTTGGCGGAAATTACGAGAAATAATATCACTGAAGAACTCAATAGGAACGACATCGTTCTCTTCAAAGAAATATAAATCATAAAGAGTGACGTAACGTGCGGTCATGTACCACTTGTGCTGCATAGCATAAGCTGCATCACGTTTTATATAGGTTGGGGGGTCGTAGTCTTCTCCAAAGAATTTTTTATAGGCTTCGGGGTATTCATAACCCACCACTGGATCGGGAGTATAGCGCAAAGCTTGATGATACTTGACTGCCCAAGCTATCTCTTCATTCACATAAGGTGCTATTAACTGTGCCCCCCAGTAACCATGATCTGCACGTAGAAGGGCACCATTGGCAATATCATGCAACAGACAAGCCATGATCACTATTTCATTTCTGCCCTCATCATAAGCGCGTTTTGCAGATGTTGTGAGATGGTATTGAGCCATCTTATTAAAACGAAGGTTAAAAAAATCAATAAGAGTGGGTTTTTCAGGCATTCTTGGGAGCGCAGGATTATCTCCCATCATGAATACATGAGAGGGTGACATTTTAGCCAGCATCTCATCATGGGGGTCTTGCACTCCAAAGGCTAGAATATCTATGGGAGTTGGAAAGATCATCCTCTCCCTACCTTGTTGAGGGTAAGGTGATTGCTCTGGTTTATCTTTAGGACTCATTAGTTTTCTCCTGATGATACTTCGGTACTTAGTTTCGCATAGCGTTTTGCCAGCCAAGCACAGACCATTAATTGAATTTGGTGAAAAATCATAATTGGTAAGAGTATGAGCCCTGCTTGAGGACCAGCGAAAAGCACTTTTGCCATGGGGGCACCCTGTACCAGTGATTTTTTGGTGCCACAAAAGACGATGACAATTTCATCTTCCAAAGTGAAGCCAAATGCGCGTGACACAAGTCTAGTAATCACAAGGAGGATCATAAGCAGAAAACAGCAAATACCTGTCAGTAGCGTGAGCTCATAAGATGATATTCTGTCCCATATACCTTCCAACACTGCAGCTGAAAAAGCGGTATATACAGCAAGAATGATCGTTGTACGATCACTGTAATTAATTGATTTTTTGTGTCGGTGGACAAATTCAGCTATCCAAGGACGGAAGAGTTGACCCACTAGGAAGGGGAGTATAATGAGTAATCCAACCTGTAAGATGCCTTGTATTGTCGACGAATTATCGTCATTTGTATTGCTCGTTAACCAACTGACTAATAAGGGAGTAAGAAAAACCCCCAATATCTGAGAGGCACTTGCTGCGGCTATTGCTGATGGGATATTTCCTCCGGCAATAGAAACAAATGCAATGGAAGATTGTACTGTTGAAGGTAGCGCACACAGAAACAGTACACCTGTCCACAATTCTGCAGATATAAGATAGGGAAAGAGTCCTGCGAGAAATATTCCTAACAAGGGGAAGAGGACAAATGTAAATGCCATGATGAGAATGTGGAGCCGCCAATGGGTTAGGCCTGCCAAGACTGCAGAACGTTCAAGTTTAGCTCCGTGGAAAAAAAATAATAACACTACCGCTAAATTTGCCCCCCAGCCTACCAGTTCCGCCCACATACCTTGTGCAGGAAAGAAACTTGCAGTAGCAACTGTCACTAGCAGCAACATGAGGAATGGGTCGGGAAGCAATTTCTTAAACATAATTATTTAGTATTCATAGTTTTATCAGCCCATTATAACCCCTTGCACAGATAGATAGCACTTAAGGTGAAGACCCTGCCATAATATGTTTAGGGTAGGAGTGTTATTTATATTTCATTTGTTCTCTATTTTGCCTAGCGACCACCATTTTTATTAGGGGGGTGAAAATACAATGAAACATCCTTTCAGATGTACTGCTAAACTCCGCTGGAAAAATAGGAAAAGCTAAGCAGTGAAGATGAAAGTTAGTAGTTTAAGCAATCTATTATTTGCCTTAGTCTTCTGGGTCTCAATCTTATTGACACTCTGGGCTGTATGGGTGAGCTGGGAAGTGAAAAGCGATTTTAAGGCCTTGGAATGGGAGCTGCCTGGTCGTGTTTTTGCAAAATCACTGACACTCAACCCTGGTTCCTCTGTAAGTATGGAGGTTCTGCTAAGTCATCTACGACGTTTAGGGTATCAAAAAGTAGACAAAGTAGAGCGCTCTGGAGAGTATGCAGCCTTCGGTCGTACAGTAGTGCTTTATACACATGGCTACCAATTTTATGATGGGACTCAGAATGCGGCTGAGGCCACTTTAAGTTATGGAAATAGTAGCCTGTTAGAGATTCGAGATAAAGACGGACAACCCCTTCGTGAGCTAAGATTAGAGCCTTTAGAAATTGCCCAAATTAATCCGATTACAGGAGAGGATCGCCTACCTCTGCGCTTGGTCGACACCCCACAGTTACTGATTGATGCATTACTGGCTACTGAGGATAGACGCTTTTATGACCATTGGGGGATTGATCCCTTAGGTATAGCAAGAGCTATGTTGGCAAACCTCAGAGCAGGGCGCATTGTGCAAGGCGGTAGTACACTCACACAGCAGCTTGTAAAAAATCTCTATCTCAGTCGTGAACGTAATTTGTATCGTAAACTCGAAGAATTGATCAAATCACTCGCTCTAGAGTTCTTTTTTTCTAAAGCTGCAATTTTGGAAGCCTACTTAAATGAAGTTTACTTAGGTCAGGATGGTGGTAGAGCTATCCATGGTTTTGCGTTGGCGTCGGAATACTACTTCGCTCGTCCTCTTAAGGAACTTAAAGTAGAGGAGTTGGCGCTACTGGTGGGTATAGGCAAAGGGGCTTCCTATTACAACCCCCGGCGTTATCCTGAACGTGCGTTTACAAGACGCACAGTCGTATTACAACGCATGGCTGCCGAAGGGAAATTGAGTCCTATTGATTTACAGCGAGCAAGCAGCTCTGCGCTAGGTTTAGTGGCAACACATAACCAGAAACCTAGGAGTGCTTATGCAGACTTTCTTGAACTTATGTATGATGAATTGGCTCGTGAGTACAACCGGGAAGCATTGCAAAGTGAAGGGCTAAGAATTTTTACTACCTTAGATGTGGTCATGCAAGATACTCTGAGTGAAATAATAAGAAAGCAGGTACCTGAGCTCACGCGTAGAGACCGTGCTGATGAACATCCCCTACAAGCAGCTGCCGTCATTTCGGAGCCTGAAACTGGGGAAATCAGAGCTCTGTTGGGTAGTTCAAAAGGTGGATATACAGGATTTAATCGTGCATTAAGAGCCAGAAGACCCGTTGGCTCCTTAGTAAAACCACCACTGTATTTAGCCGCCATAGACAGTGGCGAATTTCATCTCAGCTCAGTACTAGCAGATACTAGAGTCAGTATTCGATTACCAACAGGGCAATACTGGAGACCTGAAAATTTTGAAAATGCTTATGACGGACCGGTATTTTTATTTGATGCATTACAAAGGTCGTTGAATTCAGCGTCCGTCGATTTGAGCCAGCGTTTGGGAATTGAAAGTCTCGTTTCAATGTTGAGAAGGTTGGGATATACAGGGCCTGTTGATCCTTATCCTGCACTCGCCTTAGGTGCCGTAGAGATGAGTCCCCTAGAAGTTGCACAAATTTATACCACTCTGGCAGCCAGAGGGAGGCTACATCCATTGCGTGCTGTGCTGGGGGTAACCACGCAAGGTGGTTTTGACTTACAATTTGAGCAGCGTTCACAGGAGAAAGCATCTCAAGTCATTTCAGCTACTTCCGTGTATCTACTTGAGCAGGCAATGCAAGGAGTATTGACGAGGGGGACAGCAAAATCTCAGCTCTCAAAACTTGAAGCCAGTTTGCCTCTAGCTGGAAAAACTGGAACTACTAACGATTTAAGAGACTCCTGGTTTGCAGGATATGGTGAAAATCTTGTAGGAGTATTTTGGGTCGGTTATGACGACAATGCAGTGACTGGGCTAACAGGTGCCAACGGAGCTCTGAAGCTCTGGGCGTCTACGATGACCCAACTGGGTATAGAGCCGCGCTTGCCTGAGCAACCTTTAGACATAGAGTGGTTAGAAGTTCCTGCATTGGCATCTTGGCCAGAATCAGAGGTAAACACAGAAGATTGTCGATTAACTCAAAGACTGCCTTATCAGCTGGATGCAGAACCACCCTATAATCAACGTTGCTCTACCTCGGTGTCAAACATGAGCATCTTCCGACATTGACCGAACTAACCTCATAAAAAATGGCTTGAGGATGTAGACTGATCTCGTGCTTTAACTCAAAAGGGGAGGCCCCTTCACGCCAATTCCATTGAGCAGTTTCACGTAGCTCACTACTGATGCCATTGATTTCTTGCCGTATGGTAAATTCTAGTGAACCTATGCATTTACCCTCACATTCTTTCACCCCTATAGAGAACACAAGGGAGAGGAGTTCACGTGATTGTTCTGCCTGTAGCAGGCTGATGTCTGCTTTACAGACATCCACTTGAAGATTTGGTGTTTGCTGGCTCATAACTGGTATGGCTACCAAGCTACTGTATACGATTAACCTCTTTAAAATTCTATTTATGGAACCCAATTGAAAGATAGGTTGTAACTGCATTTAATTATTTCTCCAATAATCATTCAGCTAGTGTTTCTAGAAGCTCTCCTAGCCAAGGTTCATAGTGTTTCCATTTCGCGACAGAGTCTTGATTAATTGATGAGCGTATTTGCACTGAGCTGGCTGTTGTAGAAGGTGCTATGTTACTGCGGTGAAAATCAAGCATCTGGGGTTCAAAATCTAAGTTAAGATATTTACATAAAGACTTTACAGTTTCTTCAGGCACGCTAACGAGTGTTTCGTAGTCAGTGAAGAAGATGTTATCACCACAGCGTTTCTGCCAAAAGCTTTGGACTTCTTTGAATTTTTTATAATAGGACCCTACATCACGTAAGTTGTAAGAATACTTATATGCCCAAGTAAACGGTTGTTTGTACATCGCAAAACAGGAATCCTCAGCCAGACGGTTCATCCATACAATACGTGCGTTTGGCATGCTTCGCAGTAAGTAGCCAACATAGAGAAAATTCCAGGGGAGTTTCTCTATAAAATAACTTTTATTTTTGGGAAGAAGGTATTGAATAAGTTCCTTGTAGTTTTCACCAAGTAATTCCGGTGCAACTTGATTTAGGCTATGACCAATGTCTAGATTAAATTTATCGTCTGTTATTACATTTACAGTTTTGCGAATCGCTGTGTCGATGTATTGTGTTTCTCCAATGGAGCCGACTTTACTATGGCTGGACATTATGCGTTCAAGCAAAGTAGTACCAGAACGAGGCAGACCCACCAGAAAAATAGGGCACGGTTCTCGTAAAGTAATCTCCCCCTCCTCAATTTGGTCAACCATTTCATGTCGTCTTTTAGGCTTGAACGCTGGGCAGGTTGAATAACTTTGTAATACTGAGTCTGCCAGCTCGAGATCTGTTTTCACTTCATACCCAGAAAGTTGTTTTGCTGCATCATTGGCAAGTTTGTAGTGACGAAAGCTATCTTCAAACTCACCCAGATCCTCTAGTTCCTTGCCAAGGGCAAAGTTAATGAAAACATTGCGTTGTTCAGGAAATTTAGAAGCCACAGCTAACATTTCTTCCACATGTGTACGGTCTTTGGCTTTTGCTAATCTAGATAAGTAATAATGATAACGTTGGTGCAATGGGAACTCAGTTAACAGTTCACGATAGAGTTGAGATGCGAATTCAATGTCACCCATGAAGACCGCACAAGCGGCAAGATTAGCTTTAATTAATTCTGCTTTTGGTTGTAGCACCAGGGCTGCTTTAAATAGTGGGTAGGCACGTTGCGGTAATGCTAACTCAGAGTATATTGAGCCGGCTAAGTTCAAATATAGGGGAGATTTCTGAACGCCCTCGGGGAGTGTACCTAGTAATTCAATGGCTTTATTGGGTTCCTGCAAGACTGAGTATTGAGCTGCAAGTTCAATTTGCGCATCATAACGTTTAGGATCTAAGGCGAGAGCTTTTGCAAAGGCCTCAGCGCTTATTTTTGGGTGCTGCCTACTCCGTTCCAAGAGACCTAGCAGAAAGGAGGTTTCTGCTGATTCTGGGAAAATTCCCACAAACTCCTCATAGAGCCTTTCGCATGAATCAAACTGACGAGCGTGAAAAGCGGAGCGAATTTGGCGACTGAGTGGGTGCTGATCTGGAAAGTTAGCCATATTAAAAAATCTTGTTAGTATCCCTTCTAAAAAAAATGGGGCAGCTTATGCTGCCCCATTTCGATACATCCAGTCACTAATACTTTTTATGCCTAGAACGCATAACCCACACGTAAGTAGTAACCTTGACCAAAGAGACGGTAGGTTCCTGGGTCGGTCTTGGCGTTAAAGCCGAGATCGATGTAAGGAGGTGCCTCATCCGTGACATTGGTAATACCTAACGACGCTGAAATACCGTACTGAGGTAGATCATAATTTAGGATTATGTCATGGTACAGCTGTGAGTCAATTGTGTACTCGTACTCCAGACCGAACGCGTCTTCGGACTTCAACTCGCTGATGTACTCCCCAAGGTAACTGATCCTAAAATCACCCTTACCCCAGCTCAGGGTATAGTTAATCTTATCCTCTGCGTATGCATCACCATAGTAAGTCCCGACCAGGTCGTCGACGTCGTCACCGGGGAATGATTGTCGTTCCTGCTCATTTTGGTGTGACCAGAGGAAGGAGGCCGACCACTGACCAAGATCGTTTTCGAGACTCCAGCGTGCCTCTGTATCGTAACCAGATACTTTAAGGAGAGCCACGTTCAGTGGTGCATCCTGAATGTACGCGATGCTGTAATCAGCACGACGTGAGATCAGACCACAGGATCCTTGGTTCTGGTCACGGTAGCAATCGTTAAGGATGTAGTTAACACCCAAAGAAGAGATCCCACCCTCTAGCTCATTAGACCAATAGTCAACTGTCAGTGAGAGATTTCCAAAGCTAAACTCAGGTGTCCAAACCACCCCTATTGTTGTGTTGTCGCCAGTCTCAGGTTGTAGGTTTGGGTTACCTCCAACACGTGCAAGTACCTGGCTATCCAGCTGGACCCCAACCTGTGCGCAGCCTGGGGGCAGAGATTCACCTGCCGGTGGCACACAAGGGTCACGGTAGGTTGGAAATGAATCGATGACGCCACCAAAGAGAGAGAAGATTCCTGGTGCTCTGTAGGACTCCCCGTAGCTTCCTCTTAAGACGAGGTCTTCTACCACGTCTAACCGCAATGACCCCTGGGCGACTGTGTTGCTACCAAAGGTACTGAAATCATCCGATCTCACACCCAAGTTAAACTCAAGCTTCTGTGTTCCGTTGTCCATAAGTGGCACAAGCAGCTCACCAAAGACTGAGTCAACAGTGTACTCTCCAGTTGTTCCGGCGCCCTTGTTACCAGTGACCTCTCCGATGACCTTGTTTGAGTCAGGAGTAACAACCGCACTCTCCGTGCGTGACTCGTAACCCACAGCCCAACCAATTTCACCTGCGGGCATGAGATTGGCAAGGTTGCCGGCGAAGCTAAAGCCAAACTGTTCTTGATCATATGACTGGGAGTCATTCAGAACTACGCCAACGTAGTTCAGCATGTCCGGAGTAACACTCATCGGACCACCAAAGAAATTGAATGGCACACAGCTCGCAATTTTGCTGGAGGGATCATTGATGTCCTTGTAACACTCTGGCACGCCGTCCCCGTTAAGGTCAGCTGAGGGTCCCATAGCGTTTGCTAAGCGAGTTCCTGAGAACTGGCCGTAGTCGGTGTCCTTAGAGGTTCTCCAGCCACGGTTGTAATAAGCCTCCCAGTTGATTCCACTGTTCAGCTCACCAGTCAAGGCGATATTCAATTGAAGCTGTTCAACGCCTTGGGTAAAGCGACGGGGGGTCTCTAGCATGCGGCGACGAGCGTCAATGACTGGCTCGTACGCTAAAGTGCCACCATTGGCAGCGTTGTAGGCATCAACTGCCTGGCGCAGGTAGTAGTTGTCAGGTGAGATCCCTGAATAGGCTTTACCGTTGAACACTCCCTTGTAGGAAGGGTCGGTGGGGGAGTTGTAAGGTTGAGGAGCCAGCTCCTGAGCAGAGGTGCGGTTGTTGTAACGCATCTCTGTTAGTATGTTGACGTTATTCAAGTCAAAGCGCATCTGACCAAAGATGTTAGTCTTGTCGTAAGGGGTCTGGATGTAGTTTACGGGGGCGTAGTTATAGGTTCTACCGTCAAACTTTGTCAGGCCAGAGCCTGGGTTCATGAACGTGCCCTGTGTTGCGAAACGCAGGCGTCCCTCAGGGATGCGCGAAGAACCAAGCGGGTAGCACCCACCGTTGGGTGTGCCATCATAAGGCGCTGTCAGCTGACGCTCACATCCACCTGGGTAGATATACCAAGAGTCCTGGAAGTAATCCCAGGGTGCGTCTGATTGATAGGCTGGCTCTTGTTGAACAAACTCACCGCCAAAGAGAATGTTTCCGTTATCGAAATTTTTACCTGCAATGAATGCGTAGCTGTCCTGCTTTCCTGATTTCATATCATTGAAATCAGCTGTGTAGAGTTGTGCTTCGAAGCCTTCGAAATTTTGGCGGGTAACGATGTTCACTACACCTGAAACAGCATCGGCCCCGTAGACAGCAGATCTTCCATCTTTAAGAATGTCCACTTGTTCAATCATAATTCCGGGTATGGTCTGGAAGTCACCGCCATCCACAGTACGCTTGCCATTAACAAGTGTGAGGGTTCTTCCCGATCCCAGTCCACGAAGGTCTATCGAGACGGATCCGTCACCCCCGTTGTTAGTGGTTGTGCCTATTGGCGATCCTGACATTGATGGCATACGCTGTAACATATCGCCCATGTCAGTGTATCCCATATCCAAGATTGCCTGTCTGTCTACTACGGTGACAGGCACGTTGCTTTCGAGGTCAGTTCTTCGTATGCGAGAACCGGTAATAGATATTTCTTCGATTTGGTCTTCTTGCGCGTAAGCTTGAGATGTCATCCCAAGGCTTAAAGCAGTTGCGGAACTTATTGCTACCGCTAGTACCTTATGATGCAGTTGGTTCATAAGATTTTCCCTTGATTTGTTGAGTTGATTAATTAATCTAATATTTGAGGTTTAGGGTTCTCCGAACCTAGAACCTATATTGCGCATTTTGAGACAAATATCCTTTTTGTCTATATCTATTTTACTCTAATTTGAGTACCTTGGATTTCTGCTTGAAGATTATGTTAATAAATAATTAAGAATTGATTTTGAGAAATAATTATTAAATTATTGATTTTCAATGTAAAAAATTTAACAAGTTGGTTTCAGTTAGCCAAATTAGCTTCACGGAGCCATCTAAGCCGGTATAGATTTCCATATTGTTTACATATCAGTGAATTGGGGACTTAATTTTTAGAATGAAAAGCTTTAAGATTGCACGCTAAATTTTTATAACGAGAACCACATGAAAAACCCGGCCCCAATAGAAACCATCGATAAGGAAAAGCACAGTAAACTTAAAGTTAAGTTGACTGGAAACCTGGAGCAAGCAAAAGAATATAACCTGGTATCTATCTCCATAGGTGAACTGAGCGCAACTGCAAGCAACTTTCCTGTGGTACTAATCGAGCACCCAGAAAACAAAAACCTCCGCCCTGTCGCTATGATGGGACTGCGTCCAGGAGAGAACGTATATTACGGAGAAACGCGTTGGGATTGTACTTACATTCCCCTTGTTTTACAGAGAGCTCCTTTTGTCATAGGTTATGATGATCGTGAAGAAGACGTTAACTCTTTGACTGCTTGTATAGACACGAGCAGCCCGCTAGTAAACGAGACAGAGGGTGAACCGTTATTCAAGGAAGACGGCGAGGCGTCAGATTACCTGGTGAATCGTAATCAACTTCTTCAAGCAATCTTTGAAGGTGAGCGTTTTACAGAGGGTTTTGTCAATAAAGTCAAGGAATTAGATTTAATTTCACCTGTAGAGATTTTAATTCAACCAGAGAGCGGTGAACCTCGCAAAGTTTCTGGGATGTATACTCTTAATGAGAGAAAACTAAAAGAGTTAACCCAAGAACAGCAGTTGGAACTATTGAAAGAAGACTATCTTCCTGCCTGCTATATCATCATGGCGTCACTTTTCCAAGTACACCGTTTGATGGGGCTTCGTGATCAGAAAGGCGTGGAGAAAATACAAAGCTATCGCATAGTTCTGGATCCTGCGTCTCAACCTCAACAGCCTTCGTCTAATCAATAAACTTCTCATGCGTCGTCACCTTCTTAGTAGATCAACATTAAAATGTGTTCTGCTGGGAGGGAGGGCGTTATCTGCTTCATTTTTTTTGCTCTATAGTGGCGTGTGTTTCTCTCAATCGCCCGAGATTAATCTAGTCGAATTTCTATATGCTAATTCTTATGACGGCAGGGCCCATAAAGATGGATTTGTGATGACCTATCGGCATATCAAGACCTGGGGTGTGGGCGACAACTTTTTCTTCGTGGACTTCAGTGATGTTGGACGATTTTCGGAGAGTGGCAGCACTTATGTAGAATGGGGGCCAAGACTTAGTCTGGGTAAAGTATTTAACAATGCTCCGTTGACTATAGGAGTAATAGGTGATTTTTATCTAGTAGGCGAGATAAATTATTCTCGGACAAAGTTTGGTGAAAATACCACCCCGCTGGCAGGTCTTAGTGTTGATCTAAGGATTCCCGGGTTTAGAGTGCTAAAAACACATCTAGAATATCGTGACGATCCTGATATTAGTGGACACGCTAGCCAAGTGACTACCATCTACAATTATCCAATCAATATCGGTTCTTGGCACTTTGCCATTGAGGGGTTTCTTGATTTTGTCAAAGGTGAAGCAGATCGTGCCGATAGCGTTCATGCACAACCCCAAATAGTTTGGTACATGAATGATACAGTGAATCTTGGGCTTGAATGGCAGTATTGGCACAACAAACTAGGTCGTCAGGGATTGACGGAGAGTGTTGTGCAAGGGATGATCAGGATAAATTTTTAGCTTTTTGAGTTGATATCTAAAAACCAACAATGTTGCTACGTGTTGTCAGATTTATGGCAATGAAATTTATTCTGGACCTAAACACCAGCGACTTGTCTTGCTTAACTACAGCTAAGTATTAAACTCGCTTTGAGTTCTACTTACTGTTGGTTTGGTATCAGTGAATAGTTTTTTTACCTTTGACGTTTTCACCAAGTTCTTGTTGGGTGATTTCGATCACGAAAGATTCTTGTTGAAGTTGCTTCGCCGCTTTAGCACCTTCTTCCTCTTGAGCAAGACGTAAACGCTCTTCATCTTGGAACAGTTCGGCATTTAATGAGAGTTGACGAGTAAGATGTTGCTTTAAGCGGTCTACAACACAACTCATCACTTCTAATGTCTGGCTAAGCTGCTCTAGTGTTTGCAAAGTTTGTTCGGAGTTTTGCTCCAATTCACCTCGATCTTTTTTATCACTTTGAGTCTCTTTTTCGTTTTTAGCCATCTTGGTGGTTCCCCCTCACTTTAGCGGTAAGCTTAAAGCTGTAATTTTTTTGAGCTGGAAGTCGAAAGCTTCCCCTTAGCGTTTATCACTCGTTTCTTTCAGTATGTAAAAACAAAAAAGTGTTGTAGTTCTATCCTGCATCGAAATAAATAATCACTCAGTTAAAAGCTCGTGATCAGTCCCAAGTTAAAGCACCACCTGTTTGATATTCAATTACTCGCGTTTCAAAAAAGTTTTTCTCTTTACGAAGATCCATAATTTCACTCATCCATGGGAAGGGATTTTGTGCGCCGGGATATTGTTCTTTAAGCCCAAGCTGTACCAAACGACGGTTAGCAATAAATTTGAGGTAGTCCTCCATCATGGCAGCATTCATCCCTAAAACGCCTCGTGGCATAGTGTCACGAGCATATTCAATTTCTAATTGTGCAGCCTCCAAGATCATTTGAGTAGCTTTGGACTTCATGTCATCATCCCACAAGTGTGGATTTTCAAGTTTAATCTGATTGATCATGTCGATTCCGAAGTTAAGATGCATACTTTCATCACGCAAGATGTATTGGAACTGTTCCGAAGTGCCTGTCATTTTGTTACGGCGTCCCATAGATAAAATTTGAGTAAATCCACAGTAGAAGAAAATACCTTCTAGACAGCAGTAGAATGCGATCAGGTTACTTAGGAGCTTGCGGTCAGTTTCTGGAGTACCAGTTTTAAATGTTGGATCACTAATTTCACGTGTATACTTCAGTCCCCAGCTAGCTTTTTTTGCGACACTTGGAATCTCGTGATACATGTTGAAGATTTCACCTTCATCCATACCCAGTGATTCGATACAGTATTGATAAGCATGAGTGTGTATGGCTTCTTCAAAAGCTTGGCGAAGAATATATTGACGACATTCTGGGTTAGTAACGAGACGATATATTGCTAATACAAGGTTGTTGGCAACCAATGAATCTGCAGTAGAGAAAAAGCCCAAGCTACGCTTCACGATGATACGTTCATCTGGTGTGAGGCCGTCATCACGTTTCCAGAGCGCGATATCAGCATTCATGTTAACCTCTTGAGGCATCCAGTGGTTTGCGCAGCCATCGAGGTATTTTTGCCAAGCCCAATCATACTTAAAGGGGACTAGCTGGTTAAGATCAGCACGGCAGTTAATCATTCGTTTTTGATCAACTGTTACTCTTTCAGCGCTACCTGCTAACTCATCAATGCCTTCCTGAGGATCTATGGCAGCGATTGCATCAAGAGCTTTCTCAATTTCGCTTGTGCCAGTGGCTTTTTGGGTTAGCTTAGCTCCTTCAGAGGGTTTGCTTGATTCGATGTCTTCACGAGCATCGACGTTAACATCAGCGCTTAATAGTTGATTTTCTTGTGTATCTGATTTGAAAACCTCTACCAGCAGAGGCTCTTTTTTTACAATGGGTTTCGGGGTCGGTTTGGCTGCTACAGGAACCTGTTCTTCTGTATTAAAGTCTTCCCAACTTAACATCTCATTACCCTTTCAATTGATTAATTTAATTTATCGGTTCTTTTCTAAATTCAAGTTTAACGTTGGTGTCACTTGAGCCATGGTTTTCACTTTTCTTACCAACGGTCCATTATGTTGGCTTACCTTATTGGCAAGCCTCACAGTCGGGATTGTCGATAGAACAAGCTTTTGGTACTTCTGCTGGGCCTGCTGACATTTCTTCGCTTATTGCCGACACTTTATTTAAAGTGCCAGTGCTAACAGTGGATTTCTCTGTGCTTGTTGCTGCCAATGCACGTAAATAATAGGTGGTTTTCAAGCCGAGTAGCCAGGCCATTCTATAAGTGACATCTAATTTCTTACCATTAGCCTCTGAGATATACAAATTCAGTGACTGAGCCTGGTCGATCCATTTTTGACGGCGACTCGCTGCTTCAACAATCCATTGGGGACTGAGTTCGAAAGCTGTGGCATAAAGTGTTTTTAGTTCGTTTGGGATACGATCAATTTTTTGCACACTACCTTCGTAGTATTTCAAGTCGTTCAGCATCACACTGTCCCATAACCCACGCTCTTTGAGGTCACGAATCAGATAAGGATTTACTACCGTAAACTCTCCAGACAAATTAGATTTCACATACAAGTTTTGATATGTCGGCTCTATTGACTGAGATACACCCGTGATGTTGGCAATGGTTGCCGTGGGGGCAATCGCCATCACGTTGGAATTACGCATTCCTTTAGCTTGGACTCGTTGACGTAAAGACTGCCAGTCCAAACGCTCCGTAAGGTCGCCTTTGAAATAATCGCTACCCCTATGCTCTGCTTGCTTCCGCAATGAGTCGATAGGAAGTATGCCTTGATGCCACAATGAGCCCTCGTACGTGGAGTATGTGCCTCTTTCTTCGCTGAGCTTAGAGGATGCTTCGATAGCATAGTAACTAATCATTTCCATGCTAGTGTCTGCGAATTCTACTGCTCGAGAGGAGCCGTAAGGAATTTTTTGCTTGTAAAGCGCATCCTGGAAACCCATCAAGCCAAGACCGACTGGTCGGTGTTTCATGTTTGAATTACGCGCTGTATCAACAGAGTAGTAATTAATATCAATGACATTATCAAGCATACGTACTGCAGTTGTAATGGTCTTTTTTAATTTCTCTTGATCAAGTCCATGCTCGGTCACATGGTTCACCATGTTAATTGAGCCAAGGTTACATACGGCTATCTCATCTTTGTTTGTGTTGAGAGTAATCTCTGTACACAAATTAGAAGAATGAACAGCTCCAACATGCTGCTGTGGTGAGCGCATATTGCAGCTATCTTTAAATGTAATCCAAGGATGACCGGTTTCGAAAAGCATACTGAGCATTTTTCGCCAGAGATCTTTAGCTTGTACAGTTTTATATACGAAGAGTTCACCTCGTTGTGCCTTTGCTTCATATTCTTCATATCTGATATCAAAGGCAGCACCATGTAGGTCATGTAGTTCTGGGACTTCGTTAGGAGAGAATAGGGTCCACTGACCATCTTCAAATACTCTTCGCATAAAGAGGTCCGGAATCCAGTTGGCTGTGTTCATATCATGAGTACGACGACGATCATCACCAGTATTTTTGCGTAGCTCCAGAAACTCCTCTATATCAAGATGCCAGCTCTCGAGATAGGCACACACAGCTCCCTTACGTTTACCACCTTGGTTTACAGCTACAGCAGTATCGTTGACTACTTTTAAAAATGGCACTACACCTTGGCTACGACCGTTTGTTCCTTTGATATACGCACCAAGCGCACGCACAGGTGTCCAGTCATTTCCAAGTCCACCAGCCCACTTTGACAGCATTGCATTATCATGAAGTGCACCATATATACCATCTAGATCATCTGGGACTGTAGTTAAGAAGCATGAACTTAATTGTGGACGCAATGTTCCAGAGTTAAAAAGTTGTGGGGTACTAACCATGTAGTCAAAACTAGAGAGCTGATTATAGAATTCAATTGCTCGTTCATCGCGATTTTCTTCGTTAATAGCTAGACCCATAGCTACACGCATAAAGAAGATTTGGGGTAATTCGAATCGGGTATTATTGGAGTGGATAAAGTATCGGTCATACAAAGTCTGTAGGCCAAGGTAAGTGAATTGTTCATCACGCTCTGCTTTCAGAGCCTGCCCCAATACTCCTAGATCAAAGTTCAATAATTCAGGTGAAAGCAATTCTAGTGCAACACCTTTCTCTATGTATGGACGCAAGGTGGCTGCATAACGATAGTGCATTTCGCTTTGAGTCGCCCGATCGGTAACTCCTAAGAAGCTCAAAGCTTCTGATCGTAAACTATCCAACAGCAAACGGGCTGTTACATAGGAATAATTGGGCTCTTGCTCAACGAGGGTACGTGCAGTCATGACTAATGAAACTTGCACGTCTTTAATGTTCACTCCAGTGTATAAATTTTTGAGTGTTTCTTGATAGATTTTTTCGGCGTCAACACCTGCCAGATTTTCACACGCTTCTTTAATAACAGTACTTAGGCGGCTGCTATCGAGAAGGGCACGACTACCATCTTCCATCACCACCTCTAGATTTGGGTGATGTTCGCCAATTACTTCTGGTGACTTTGCGCGTTTGAGGGCTTGCTCGTTCCGATATATGACATAGGCGCGAGCTACTTTATGCTCTCCGGTGCGCATTAACATGAGTTCAACTTGATCTTGAATTTCTTCAATATGAATACTGCCGCCAGATGGCATACGTCTACGAAATGTTTGAGAAATTTCCTCAGCAAGTCGCGCTACCATATCGTGCACTCTCGAGGAGGCAGCGGCATTACCACCTTCCACAGCTAAATATGCCTTGGTGATCGCTACTGCAATTTTACTTGTGTCATAGCCTACAACAGAGCCATTTCGTTTGATTACTCGAAGCTGCCCTGGCGCTACACTTTGAATTTCATCCTGAGAGGAGGTTGAAGTTTGAAGATTAGCACTAGAAGATGATGAACTCTGTTCTGTGTACATTTTTTCTCCGCATTCTACAATTTGAGCCAAGTGGGGCTTTAATTAGTTTTTTTGGTTCTTGTTAGCAATTTTATTTTTTTACGTTTCGCTTTTTGTTTTAGTGTTCGTGCTTTTTATTGATCAATCAGTCGGGCAGAGTCTCAAATTGTTCTCAATACAGTAACAGTCTAATAAGCAACTGAGCATAGTCGGCAGAGATTTTCTCCTCCGTTGCAGGAGTATCATCAACAAATGCCTCTTTAAATAAAAACCATCTTTCAATTCACACAATTTACAAAATCAGTTAGAGCTCTGTGTTTCATGTCAATTCCAGTGACTTTGGGTGTTTTCTCGACAGGCTTCCATTGGGTATCTGCTCCCTTTTGCCTCTGTTATTTGTTTCTCCAGACTTTCCTTAGGTCCTGAGATCGGCCATAAAAGTAAAATTCTTGATGGCTTAATGAGACAAAAAAGATAGTTAAAATATGCCTCTTAGTCCTTAAAGTAAGCGTGTCCTTAAACTATAAAAATACAAAAGCAAACACAATATCTAGGGGAACAAACACTCCAACACACTATATCAAGGTGTTTTTTTATAAAGCAAGTTAATTTTTATTTGATTTTCTGTGAGTAATTTGTGAATAAAAAAGATATTCTTTGCGAGATCTTTACATTAAGTTGAAAAAGTGTAGATAAGCTTTTGAGATGATGACAGTTTTCCCTATGTGTCTTTGCTTGGGCGGGGGAATGGGTATTAACTAGATAGTAGAAAGTGGCCAGTTCACTTGTCTTACTATGCCAAGTAAAGTTGAAGATAAGAGGTATTTAATTTTACATTTACTTGGGTGCCCGGAGTGAGTTCAGTAAATCCAGGGGATTGTACGAGTAGTTCAATAGTTTCTCCGCTATCGGTTAAAAAACTTAAGATAGTCTGAGAGTTTGGTCCATTGAACTGTTGAGTGAGCACTTTCCCTTGTAATTTTTTGCATTGAAGTACAGATTTACCAACATTTTGTTCATTGACAATTGCTTCTATGTTCCAGGGGCGTAACAGCAAATGAAAAGCTGTGCCTGGCGCAGACTCATTAAAAGTGATTTGCTGCTTGGTATTTAGGCTAGAGTTTAGTTCTAATTCGAGTAATCCAAAGGGACTCAAAAGCGAGCCATTGTCGGTTTTTTGAACCGGTAATAAATATCCTTGGGAGATAAAAGTGCCAACGAAAGGATGAGCAGGTTCTAAGTATAGAGCTCGTGGCGAGCCCCATTGTCTGATTTGACCCTCATGCATGAGTCCCACTTCATCAGCTAGAGTAAAAGCCTCTTGCTGATCGTGAGTAACCAGAATGGCAGTAGTCCCTTGTTGACGAAGGATGTCGCGAACTTCCTGAGCCAGCTGGCGCCTAAGTTCTGAATCCAAATTAGAAAAAGGCTCATCTAATAGGAGTAGCTTTGGCTTTGGTGCCAAAGCTCTGGCCAGAGCAACTCTCTGTTGTTGCCCGCCAGAGAGCTCATGCGGCCAAGCCAAAGCAAGATCTTGCATTCGAATCAGTGATAGTAATTCTGCAGTTCGAGTTTTACGTGCCGGAGCACTTAGGTGTTTTAAACCAAAGGATATATTGTCACTGACATTCAAATGGGGGAAGAGGGCATAGTCTTGAAAAACCATACCTATATGTCGAGATTCGGTTGGTAGGGTATTACTTTTTGTGCTGAGGAAGGTGTTAGATAGTGTTATGGTTCCTTCTCGAACAGGTTCAAAACCGGCAATTGCGCGAAGTGCTGTGGTTTTACCGCAGCCGCTGGGGCCCAATAAGGAAACTAAGGAGCCCTCTGTAATAGAAAAGCTTAGGTCACGGAAAACAGTAAAGTTACCGTAACTACAGCTGATATTTTCTACTTTTAACAAAGTCTTAACCACTTACTGTATTCCGTATTTCTTTGGGGGCTATTCCTATTGGTTTAGCAGAAATTCTATTAGAGCTTTCTGTGCATGAAGACGATTACCTGCCTCATCCCATACCACAGAGTTGGGATCATCTATCACTTCAGCGCTGACTTCTTCGCCACGATGAGCAGGTAAACAGTGCATGAATAGGGCATCTTTTTGGGATTTTGCCATTAATTCTTGGGTAACTTGGTAACCGGCAAAAGCTTCTTCACGAGTTTTTTGCTCTTTTTCTTGCCCCATTGATGCCCAGACATCTGTTGCTACCAAAGAGGCGCCAGAAACCGCTTTTGCTGGATCACGTTCAATATGCACGTGTTTGGCATAAGAGTGCAATATCTTGGCATCAGGTTCGAAGCCCGGAGGACAGGCAACGCTCAGTTCGAAATCAAGGAGAGAAGCTGCTTCCATAAATGAGTGGCACATATTGTTTCCATCTCCAACCCAGCACACTTTTCGACCACTAATGTCTCCTCGGTGTTCATGGTAAGTTTGCATATCTGCGAGAAGCTGACAAGGATGATGCATATCAGTTAGTGCATTTATGACTGGTACTTCAGCATTTTGTGCGAATAGTTCTATTTTTCTATGTTCAAATGTTCGGACCATGATAATGTCTACCATTTCACTTAGCACACGTGCTGTATCCTCGATAGGCTCACCTCTTCCCAGCTGAGTATCATTAGGTGAAAGGAATATAGAGCCCCCACCCAGTTGAATCATACCGGCTTCAAAAGAAACGCGAGTTCTAGTTGAAGCTTTCTCAAAGATCATTCCCAGTACCGCACCAGGAAATAGAGCATGGGGTACACCTGTTTTCTGCCACTTTTTTAATTCGGAAGCCCTAGTTAGCAGGGCTTTAAATTCAGCTGTAGAAAGATCAGTTAGACGCAGAAAGTGCCTCACTTTGGATAAATCACTTTTCTTCATTTTCAAAATTCCTGACTAGTTTGATGATAATTCTAGCTAGAAAATCAACTTCTTCAGAATTAATTGTAAGAGGCGGAGCTAGCCTGATTACCTTCTGAACTGCCACATTAATTAGAACACCCAGCTCTTTGGCTTTTTCTATCAGTTCACCACAAGGCTTGTTCAATTCAATACCGACAAGTAGTCCTTGTCCCCTAATTTCATTTACAACCTGACATCCCTGCAGACCTTTATTCAATTCATTAAGCAACTGTTCTCCCCGTACTGCGGCGTTCATCACTAAATTTTCGTCAGCAAGAACTTGATATACAGCGCTGGCAGCTGCACAGGCTAGTGGTGAGCCGCCAAAAGTAGTTCCGTGGTTACCAGGTTGTATAACACCACGTGCTAAACCAGCTACCAATGTGGCACCTATTGGGTATCCATTGCCAAGCCCCTTGGCCGTTGATAAGACATCGGGGAGTATCTTACTGTGTTGATACGCAAAGTATTCTCCAGTACGTCCATTACCAGTCTGTACTTCATCCAACATCAGTAATGCATTTCGTTCTTTGCAGATTTTTCGTAGTGAAGACAGAAAGCCAGCAGGAGGGACCACCACACCACCTTCTCCTTGGATAGGTTCAACCAGAACGGCACAAATTTGAGTGTGATCCTCAAAGACTTTTTGAACCGCTTCTATATTGCCATAATCAGCTCGAATAAAGCCTGATAACATGGGCCCGAAAGGGGCTTGATAGGTATTGTTGGATGTGGCGGCAAGGGCCCCCATGGTCCGCCCATGGAAGCCTCCAGTAAAGACGAGGATCACTGGTTCTACTTTACCATTGTCATGGCCGAATTTGCGGGCTATTTTTATGGCCGCTTCTATACTTTCTGCGCCTGAGTTGCAAAAGAACGCTTCATTCATCCCACTGGCTTGGCTTAGGGTCTGCGCCAAATTCTCTTGCTCTGGGAGAGTGTATAGATTGGATACATGCACCAGCCTCGACAATTGAGCACTCACGGCCTTTGTAAAGACTGGATGTCCATGGCCAAGGGCATTAACAGCAATCCCAGCGATCGAGTCAAGGTAACGTCGGCCTTCAGCATCATACAGCCAGGAACCTTCGCCATGAGTAAAACTCAGCGAATTCCTCGCGTAGTTGTTGATGAGAGCAACCTCTTTATTCATCGCCCGATCTCCTTCATGATCCTGAGATTTTTAGTACTAATGTCGTTCATAACTCCCAAGCCAAAAGTGATCCAAATGATTGTCCACCATATGACCCAAGCTGGTAATAGTAAGGTATAGGTAAATAGTATTTATTAGTGCTTAGGTTACTTTTATGAGTGGCTCTTGGCTTAAAATAAAAAGGGACGGAATAGTCCGCCCCTCACTAATTTTAACCAAATTCATGTGTTTTTCCTAGCGATTGAGTTACAATTCCAAGCGTAAAGCTGGGTTATTAGCTTTAGGCTGTTACATTCTTCTTTGAAAACTTATTTATCTAAGGTGCATGCACCAAATTATGCGTTGTAAACGGTATTTTTATGAGCAGTGACATGACTATTGAAGAGACAATCCGCGATCAGATAAGTAACCACAGTATATTGTTATATATGAAGGGAAATCCAAATCAGCCTCAATGCGGCTTTTCAGCTCGTGCTACTCAGATTTTGATGGCCTGTGGCCAAAAGTTTGCCTACGTTGATATTTTGAGTAATCCTGACATTCGTGCAAACCTACCCAAAGTGTCAGATTGGCCGACGTTTCCTCAACTTTTCGTTGATGGAGAGTTGGTTGGAGGGTGCGACATCATGACTGAAATGTATGAATCCGGTGAGCTAAAGGCATTATTGGATGACTCTGCCGCCGAAAGAGGCGACAACTGAGACTGACTAAATCCCTCATAGGCATAGCATGGATGTTGGGGGCCTGTGTTTCTTTTGCGTGTATGTCGGTGTGTGTAAGAATGCTACACAGACTGCCAGTATTGGAAATCATATTCTTTCGTGCGCTCCTATCCTCGGTATTATGCTTTTTTGGTTTGTTGAAGGCTGGAGTGCCTATCCTGGGTAATCGCCATGGCCTATTAATCTTACGAGGCTGTGCAGGGGCCCTTGCACTAGCTCAAGGATTTTGGTTACTGCAAATTGTTCCTTTGGGCGTAGCATCAACCCTGACACATCTTTCGCCAATCTTCACCTCTTTACTTGGAATATGGTTCGTAGGTGAAGCTGTAAGTAGAAGTCAAATATTTTGGTATTCAATCAGCTTCATTGGCATCGTGATGGTGCAGGGTTTTGATTACAGAATAGAGTTATCCCACTTGGTGTTGGGAATAACTACTTCATTCACGATGGCGCTTGCTTATAATTGTGTACGTAAGCTTGGTTCTAGTGAGCACCCGCTTGTGATTATCCTCTACTTTCCATTGATCTGTTTACCTGCAACAGGTTTTTGGTCTCTTTTGCATTGGATAGAACCCATTGGAATAGAGTGGTGGTGGATCATTAGTCTTGGCTTGTGTAGTCAAATTGGTCAGTATTGCATGACTCGCTCCTATCAGACAGCTGCCATTGCTAAGGTTAGCATTGTTAACTATAGCGAGGTTCTTTTTGCTATCCTTTTAGGCTATCTAATTTTTGATGAGAACTATGGCTTTTTAACCTACTTTGGAATGACTCTCGTGGCTCTGGGCGTGATTTTATCCGTCGTTTTTAGACCATCAGAAAAAGTTTCCATGGGTTAAACTTCGCGATCTATCGCTTCAAAAGTATTTCGGGGAAAGTGACGAATGACGACCCATACACTATGGCTGGTCGAGACTATAGCTGTCATTGGTGCTCTTTTGTATCTCTGGTTAGCTGCACGTGAGTCTCTGTGGTGCTGGTTCTTTGCAGCTGTTAGTTCGGTGATATATGTTTTGATATTTTGGCAGGTTCAATTATACCTTGAGGCTGGTTTAAATTTTTTCTATGTTGTAATGGCCTATATCGGCTATTCGCATTGGAAGGCTGGCAGTCAAGATATTACGGTCCCTATTATTCGTTTGCGCCTACGACAGCATGTCTTGATTTTGGTTGCAATCATAGTAATGACATTCATTTCTACCACATTTCTTTCATTGTACAGTGACTCTTCAAGGCCATTCCTTGATTCATTGATAACTTGGGCATCACTTTTTAGTACCTACTTGGTTGTCCAAAAGGTGCTGGAAAACTGGATATATTGGTTTTTTATAGATAGTGCCAGTCTATTGCTCTACCTTGAGCGCGGACTTTATCAAACAGCAGCTTTGTTTGCGATATATCTTGTGTTGATAATTTTAGGTTGGCAACGCTGGAATAAGCAATCTTTAGAATAAGCTAATTAACGTTTTGCTCGCTCAGAGTCTTAACGAAGGCCATTATGGCTTGAAGGTCTTCATCAGAAATAAATGAGCGTTGCATTACATCGGGGTAATTTGCAACTTGCTTAGCCTTTGGTTTGCGTACTGACTCTATAAAGTACTCCTCCCCAACGACTATTTGTGTCCCGTCTGCCAGACTTTCTAAACGCCCCCACATACCTTGCCAAGATGGACCAACACCACGACTACCATCAGTAGTATGGCAAGCTATGCAACCTTCATTTTTAGAAACCTCCTGTCCACGTGAGGCTAGAGTATTTGTAAAGATAATATCACGGGCATCATTATTCATGACATAGATAAAATGAGAGCCAAAGCCAAGTAAGCTCATGAGAAACAGTCCTACTATAAGGTCTAGCCAACGTCGTTGCGGTGATTGTAGAAAAGACATAATTAACAGGATTTCTTCAAATAGCTTAGATGAGTTTTCATAAGTAAATAAAATAATCTTCTTCAACTACAAGTTGAGGACAATGTAAAAGAGTCATATTAATGATCAAGAAGCTTAACGATAATGAGGTAAAAGTTAAGCAACACAGAGAGTATGGAGGACTCTCTGTGTTGCTTCTTGATACTTACTGCGTGGTCACTGTTGAACAGTGATTCCATACAAGCGAAGGTGATCAAAAACAATCTTCTTATAAGTAATTTTTGTTAAGAATGAACCCTGGTAAACCTGTCCGTTCTCACAGTTCGCTTGCGTGCTTGCTCAGATAGCTTGCAACACCAGAAGCATCTGGTTTCATGGCTTCATCACCTTTGTTCCAGCCGGCAGGGCATACTTCACCGTGCTCTTCAGTGAATTGTAGAGCGTCTACCATACGTAACATTTCATCCACATTACGACCAAGTGGTAGATTATTGATAACCATGTGCTGGACTATTCCGTCACGGTCGATTAAGAAGGAGCCTCGTAAAGCCACACCAGCTTCCGGATGTTCCACACCAAAAGATTGGCAAATCTCGTGTTTAACATCAGCAACAAGTGGGAAAGCAATTGGACCAATACCACCGTTGTTTACATCTGTATTACGCCATGCACTGTGCGTGAATTGAGAATCAATTGAAACACCAATAACCTGAACACCACGCTCAGCAAAATCTTTTACACGACTGTTATGAGCAAGAATTTCAGATGGGCACACGAAGGTGAAATCCAGTGGGTAGAAGAAAATCACCACAAACTTGCCAGCATAGTCTGACAAAGAGAAATTCTCGTTGATGGTACCGTCTGGCATCACTGCAGCGGCGGTAAAGTCGGGAGCTTTTCTGCAAACAAAAGCGCTCATGTTTATCTCCAATAGGTCTAATTAGTTGATTTTTTCTTTATAATTTGCGCTCTTCATTGAGCACGGAACCAGCATGATGCAGTGGCTCGGCTAGCTTTGCAAGTTCTGGCTTATCCGTATACGCTATGGACAGCAATAAGGCCTATTTTTTATTTATTTACCTTACATTGAGGCTGTTAATTCTAAAGCAAGAGCTTTTCCGCCGGCATAGTCCGTTTTTCCACTACCCAAGCGTGGAATGCTGTCAACAACAAAATAAGCCGTTGGCAGGGCCAGGGAATTGAGTCCAGCAATCTTTAATCTTTCTCGCATGATTTTCGGATCTAAAGCCTGGGTTGAAAGGACAAGCAATTGCTCACCCTTGCGAGCATCCGGTGCTGTTACCACCAAGACATCTAGATCAGGCTCAGAGACTGCATTTCTTAAAGCTTGTTCAACTACAGACAAGCTGATCATCTCTCCACCAATTTTAGCAAAACGTGAGTACCGGTCTTGGATATATAGAAAACCATCACTGTCGAGATACCCTTTATCACCAGAGACATACCATGTGCGCCCATCTATTTGTCTAAGTGAACGCGCTGTCAGTTCAGTTTGACCCAGGTAGCCTACCATCACTTGAGGACCACTGATCAGAATCATGCCAGCTTCGCCTTCAGTGAGCTCTTCCATGGTATCAGGATCGACAATTCTTAGTTCGGTACCACCAATGGGTAAACCTACAGAGCCAGCCCTTTCTACAGCTTGCCCTTCACGCCAACTAGGACGATTAGTTTCAGGTAAATTTACGCAAGCCACTGGGGCTGTCTCTGTCGCGCCATAACCTTCAAGAATATAGAGACCAAATTTATCTTGAAACTCCTTAACCACCTCTCTTTGAAGCTTTTCTGCACCAGCGATTAAAAATCGTATTGATCGAAGCTGATCACCACTTATCTTAGGGTTTCTGACATAGAGACGAAAAAATGAGGAGGTAGAGAACATCAAAGTGACTTTGTACTTTTCAATAGCATTGGCTGCAGCTACCACATCTGTCGGGTCTGGATGACATAAAACAGTATGTCCTTCTAGCAGAGGTAAGAAATATGTAGCCATTAGGCCGAAAGAGTGAAAAGGAGGTAGGTTGGCCAGAATGACATCCCCTGGTTGCATTAAGATGAGCTGATTGGCTTGAGCAATATTAGCCATTAAGTTGCGATGACTGAGCATGACCCCTTTGGGTATACCCTCTGATCCACTAGAGAAAAGCACTTGGGCGACTTCTGTTGTCGATACCTTGGCACAGTATTTGTTCAGAAGATGCTCTGTGCTACTTAATCTACATTCGAGTAAAGTGAACAGTTTTTTCAAAGCACCTATGTTTTGCATGATGTCCTCAAGTAAAACAAGCTGGCAGCGCTCGATCAGTCCAGATAGATCAACTCCCCGTTGTTTTAAACGATCTAGAAATCGACGTGAGGTAAATATAGTGTCTAGTTCAGCCTGCTTGATGGCCGAGGCCATTGCTTCAGTAGATGCGGTGAAGTTGAGATTGACAGCAGTGCGCCCCAGTAACATGGTTGCCATGTTACATAGAATGGAAGCTGTACAGCTTGGTAGTAACAGTCCTACTCGAGCACCTTGACTATGAGCGGCAATCTTTTGAGAAAGTAAGATACTACCTACCAGCGCTCTTTCTGCGCTAACTTCGCCACTGACGGTATCAATAATGAAGATTTTTTTTCTTGCCAGCTTACAGCTACGTAGCCAGGCCTCGCCGAGTGTAGGTAATGATTTTGTATATTCCTCCCAATAAGCTGGAGAAGGATTGAACTCAGCTTGGGTGTAACTCGTCATAGCTTAGTTACCTGCTGTGATAGTTTGTTGTCCCTGCAATGGCCACCCCCCTAAAGCTTCCCAACGGTTAACCATATAGCAGAAAAGCTCTGCGGTAAGTTGTGCATCATATCGTGCAGAATGTGCCTCTGCCGAGATAAAATTAATACCAGCAGCTTCACAGGCACGAGCCAAAACTGTTTGTCCAAGCGTTAGCGCTGCCATGGAAGCAGTATCAAGACTAGAGAAAGGGTGGAAAGGGTTGCGCTTTACCTGACATCTTGTATTGGCAGCATTTAGAAAGCCATGATCAAAATGTGCATTGTGGGCAACCAAAATTGCCCGCTTACATTCTGCAGTTTTCATTCGAGTGCGCACCTCCTGGTAAATTTCTTTTAGGACTTCTTCTTCTGGATAATCGATACGCAAAGGATGAAAAGGGTCAATACCAGTAAACTTTAATGCCGACTCTTCTATGTTTGCCCCCTTAAAAGGTTTTACATGAAAAGATAATGTCTGTTGAGGTTCCAGCAAGCCTTCTTCATTAAAGCCAACAAAAACAGCAGCTATTTGTAAAATAGCATCTGTCTGACTGTTAAAGCCGCCACATTCAATATCGATCACTACGGGTAGAAACTGCCTAAATCGAGCAGAAAGTAAATGGTCTAAAGCGGTCACTACAAACTTCCCCTGCGTTCTAACTAGCTATATTAATTATGATCAGCAAGCACATGACCACTTTTTATATTTAAATGATTTCACTATTCTATAAAGTGGGCGTCGTTTAGACGCCAAGGTAAGGTGCAGCCTGCCATTAAAGGAACTATCGCGTCATCAAGAAACGGTAGATTGGTAGGTACAGCAAAATTCCTTCTAGTTAGCTCCACACATTCTTCATTGATGGGCACGCCATACCAATTTGCCCCATTTATACTGGCGAAAGCTTCAAGTTTATCAAGGGCGTTGAGTTCTTCAAAGATTGTGGCGTATAAAGGTAAAGCGACAGGCGCGCTGTAACATCCGGCACAACCACAGTCGGATTCTTTAGTCAGTTTGGCATGTGGTGCAGAATCTGTACCTAAGAAAAATCTTGGGTGACCGCTTGCAACAACTTCCCTTAATGCCTGTTGGTGAATTTGTCGCTTGAGAATAGGGAGGCAATACAAGTGAGGACGAATACCACCTGCGAGCATGTCATTGCGATTGAAAAGGAGATGTTGCGGGGTGATGGTTGCAGCTAGGTTCTCAGAACCTGATAGAACAAAATTTACTGCATCTCGAGTTGTGATATGCTCTAAGACCACTCGCAATGAAGGTATTTTCTCTAGTAGTGGGTTGAGTATCAGATCAATGAAAGTTTTTTCACGATCAAAAATATCAACATGTTTGTCTGTTACTTCTCCATGAACTAGCAGAGGTAAACCAACTTCAGCCATGGCAGCTAGCACTTTAGTAATGTGACTTATTGAGGTGACGCCAGAATCTGAATTAGTTGTCGCCCCAGCTGGGTAGAGTTTGCAACCATGGATCAAACCGGAGGCTTTAGCGATATAAATTTCAGAGACGCTTGTGTTGTCTGTGAGATATAGGGTCATGAGTGGTTCGAAAGACATGCTTGAATCACAAGCCTGTAATATTCTCTCTTTGTAAGCTGCAGCCTGAATAACAGTGGTAATAGGCACTTTTAAGTTAGGCATGATAATTGCGCGCGCGAACACTGCGGCTGTGGCTGCAACAGTATGAGTCAAAGCTGCACCATCTCGGACGTGTAAGTGCCAATCGTCAGGTCGTCTAATCACAAGAGACTGCATTTAACACATATCCTCATAAGGGTTTTCAGTGGAAAGTTGAATTGGGGCATAGCCAATCACTCTAAGCTGCTCTGGTGTTAACTCAAGATCACTTCCATCTTTAACCTCATGGTCAAAATAATATAGAGGCTCGATATGCATATGCTGAGTTTGTTGCTTGAATGTTTCCTGCTTATCTCGTACAGCTTCATTCTGGGTTTGCCACCGCTTCATGGCTGCCATACCATGGCGTTTATTTAGCATACGGTTAGTGATATGAGGAGAAAACAAAGAAGCTGTAGCATTATTTCCGCCGAATCCTTTTGAATTTATCAAAATACTATCTAGTTCAGAGGGGTTAATTTCACGATGAGATAGTAGAAAGTCCAATCCATCTTTGCTCACATCTTCGGCTAATTCATGAGTGCTTTGAATCCCAGGTATGATGCCATGCGCCCAGATACCCAGTGACATGACAAGTTGATCTGCCCCAGCACAGGCTATCGAATGTCCAAGGTAAGATTTCAATGCCGTTACTGGCCATTTATTTATACCCCAGTTTTTTGCCATGGTGCTAAAAATAGCAGATTCAGTAACTCGATTCTGTGGAGTACCGGTACCATGAGCTTGTACTAAACTTCGTTCTCGAAGACTCTTATCTCCAAGGACAGAACGGATAGCTCCACAGGCTCTCGCCATGGTGAGATAGTTTCCGACACCTGGGCTGGCTATTGATTTTTTATTGCCATCAGCGTTGACAAAAACATCATTCACCGAACCAAAAATTTGTGCGCCAAGTTCAACTGCAAGGGAATCATCAAATAGCACAACGAACTGACCTGACTCAGCCAGGGTAAAACCGACATTCTGCCCAAAGGGACGACAAGCTCGACGGTAATTAGGAACGGTTATACCCAGTTCCGCATCAAGCGCCAACAGGCTTGCGTCATCTGCTAATGCATTCATGTTGGAAAAAGCTTCGATGATTTCTGGGGTGAGGGGAGCTTCAACAGCCCCAACCAAAGCCACTCTTAATCGTCCACTTTGAATTTCCTTCACTGCCATACGCAGGTTATATAGGAATGCGGCACAAGCACCAAGATTGGAGCCGGTGCTACCCACATTTCCAATCATATAGGCATTGATAAAGTCAGCCGGCATATCACCAAAACCTAGCGGTAATTGTTTGGAAGTCACCTTTTTACCCAGAAGACGTGCTTGTAGTAAGCCACCATAACCGTGGTAATCAAGCTGATTCATGGCAGACCCAGCGAATACACCTATTTGGTCTGCTGGGACATGTTCACGTAAGGTTTCCCAACTTATGCCGAGTGAAAGAAGGGCATCAGTGCAGCCATAGATAGTCATTTGTAATGCGCGGGGATGTGAACGGGCAGCATAAAGCATATCTGGTTGGAAACCAGATGGTAATTGTCCAGCACTATTTACTGGCGAGCTGTAGTAATCGCGAACCAGGCAATCCAAGCCTCCTTCTATCTGTATTTGTGTCATGCCCGCTTGCTGACCAAGCACTGTCCAATTTGGAGGAATTTGTAATGGTAAGCGTCGAGTGGGGATGCTAATAGCTAAAGGTTCGCTATCTGTCCCCGTTATTTGAAGCGGTTGATGTTGCAGCAGTTGCCTCGGATTAAATAGATTATCCTCTAATTTCCGGATAAGCGTCGAACCAAGCAAAGAATCTTCAGCATTCTCTAGAAAGGCATGGAGTGATATCTCTTGATTGTCATTATTGAACCATAGGTCGTTGCTCTTGCTGTAATTAATTTTACTTGTAAGAACTGCTAAGTTCTGCAGGACATCAATTTGTTCCCGGCGTGGTAGTGAGCTGTATATGATGCGCTTGTAACCGTAATGGAAAGCACTTCGCCCCGCAGGACTAATACCTCCAAAGCCCACGATTACTGGAAGATTTATCATATGCTATGTTTCTTCCTGGAATTCATATTTTTAATTAGCAAAATTGCTGTTCCTGCGAAACTTTTTCTTTGTCATTCATTGTCTGAGGTTAATTTCATGGAAAATTCTTTGACTTGTCATCAGTCTGTCTCCGAGGACTTTAAATTTACGATCCTTGGAAAGAATGAAAGAGTGTATAGTTAAGGGTGAATACAAGATATTGTATTATAGCCAATTAATATAAATATCTAGATATTATGCTGGTTTTTTCTTTTTCAGAACTTTTATAAAGGTACTCAATATCAATTGCGATTTTAGGTATCTTTCAATGGACTGCCCGTTTAGAAACGGGGCTCAAAAAAGTGGAAATTGCCTGAGCGTATTGGATAGCCCAGCAGCTGTATGTTGAAGACAAATCTAGCGAAATAAAAAAAGGATCAACTGGGTAGAATTTAACCATTTCATGAGTTGATTGTTGAAACATTTTCAGAGGTAATGACTTTTCAACTCATGTTATATTTACAGTTGATCAATTTATAGAGACTTGATTCCAAAACTCTACTTATTGGCGGCCATTGAAGGTTGTCTGTGCAAGCCAGAAGGTCCATAGGAGTTTCATATTGTCTAAACCTGATTCATTTCTTCAACTAAAACACTATACCCTTATCAAACCAACTTTGTTAAAGGAGTTGGCAAGTTTGCATGAAGCCTTGGGCCTTGGTAAAGACTACATTCAGCATTGCACTCTGCCTTTGTATGCTCAATCAGATCAGCTTGTGGATGCAGGTAAGGATATTAGTGATCGGCCATTACTACTGACAGATGAGTGTCTACAACACTGGCAGGCTATGCAGGCCTCAGCCCTCAAAAGTGGTGTTGTTTTATTAGCAGTCTCAGGATTTAGAAGTTATGCCTACCAAGCAAGTCTTCTCGAGAGAAAACTTAGACGAGGTTTAAGTCTGAAGGCAATTCTAACAGTAAATGTCCCTCCCGGTTACAGTGAGCATCATACAGGTTACGCTCTAGACATAACGACCACTGATTGTTCTGTTCTCAGTGAGGAGTTTGCGGAAACAAAGGCTTTTCTTTGGTTGAAAGAGAATGCAGCCAAATATAACTTTACTATGAGTTACCCAAAGGACAATGCTCACGGTTTGATTTACGAACCCTGGCATTGGGCTTATAACCTAAGATAATCTTACTATACAAACACTTTTAATGTGGTGTGGCAAGTTGTTGTTTAGTTATTTTTTCATTTTTTTTCTTGAGTTAGTTTTTGTTAATTCTGCGTTAAATCAATTGACGCAGGGCTTTCAAAGTACTATATCTATAAGTGACAACTGATTCGTTGTTACTCCGTGTTATTTGGATATTTCAAGTCAAAAGGAGGTATGCATGATCAATAGTACACAAGTAGTCTTTAGAGGTCTCGACCACTCCGATGCTGTTGAGATGGCCATTAAGAAGAGAGTTGAGAAGCTTAGTAGATATAAGGACAACATTCAGAGTTTACGCATCATACTGGAAGCACCGCATAATCATCAGCACAAAGGTAACGTCTATCATGTTGGCCTTGAGGTGCACATTCCTAATCATGATGTTAGTGTTACAAACGACCAACATGATAAACATCAACACGAAGACATATACGTTGCTATCCGCGACTCCTTTGATGCGCTGGAGCGTCGATTAAAATCGATCACAGAAAAAGAACGCAAAGCAAGACGAACTCCCCCTCCTGAATTGATTGAGGAAGCAAACGATCAATCTGCAGTGGCTTGAGTTTCGTTAACAGAGAAAAGCTTCGGGCGCACCAGCTCACGGTAGGCGCTTGGAGCTTTACCCATTTGCAGCTTGAATTGAGCTGCGAAATAAGAGTTGTCTAGGTAGCCACAATTAACGGCAACCTCGGCAATGCTCAGATTAGTATTTCTCAATAACTCTTTTGCAGCATTCAGTCTAATTTGCTGGAGGTAGTGAATAGGACTAGTACCTGTTGCTAATTTAAACCGACGGTTCAAAGTTCGAACTGATAACTCAAATTGGTTGGCAATCTCCTTTAAAGTTAAACTTCGGTGGAATTGATTGTGTAACCAATCTTGAACTTCCACAATCGTCTCGTCTCCATGCATCTGCTCCATACCGCTGTGAAGAAACTGAGTGGTGTAAGTGCTCTTGATTTCATGAGTGAAGTGTTGTGAGACCTGCCCTGCGATTTCACTTCCGTAGTCTTGTTCAATAAAATGTAACATAACGTCCCTTACTGAGTTTACGCTGCCGGCACAATAAATTTGTCCTGCTCTCGTTATAAAGCGTTCACGTTGACAATGGACCTCGGGATAACGATTTTCAAAAGTAGAGAAATAGTACCAGTGAGTGGTAGCTACCTTGCCGTGAAGCAGACCAGCCTCTGCTAAGAAAAATGACCCTGTTCCGATTGCACAGAACAAGCATCCTCTACCTGCATGATGTAATAACCAATCCAATACCTCTGAATCTCGAAGAAGAGAACCCAGGGGATTTCCCCACATTGCTGGTAATATAATAAGATCAGGAGCGACTGCAGTAGTTAACGAAGTAGTTGGAGTAAGCCTCAGCCCTGTGGTTAGACTAGCTGGCGATCCATCTTGGCTGACAAGCTCAATTCGAAGAGGTTCGTGGGGTTTGGCTTTAATTCGTTGTATCACATCTGCTGCATACAACATTTCTAAAGGTATAGTGATACTAGTACCTAGCACTCGTGGGTAAGTTAATACAGCAATGCGCCTAATCACAAAGGTTGCTCCTGCTCATACCAAACAGCAGTTAAGACAAATTCTTTGCTACCGGAAGGAGTTTCGATAGTGAAATCACTATCGACTGATTTTCCTAGTAAGTTACGCCCCATGATTGAATCAATACTAATGTGGTTGTGTTGAGGATCGATTTCATCGGCTCCTACTAATCGGTATTGGGTTTCAATCCAGTTTTCATCCATTACTTTTACCCAGGCTCCAAACCAAGCCTTTTTTCTATCGGTTGGTAGCGTGTTCACTACTTTGAGCACTTCTAGTCTTTTGCGAAGGTATCGCACTCGACGATCAATTTCACGTAAGCGTTTTTTGCCGTAAGTATATTCAGCATTTTCAGATCGATCTCCCTGCGCAGCAGCAGCAGTGACTGAGCGCGTGACATCTGGCCTTTCAACTCTCCACAAATATTCTAGTTCTTTACGCAAACGAGCTTCACCCTTGGGTGTGATGTAAGGTGAAGATACAGGAAACGGGGTGCGATATCGGGACATTATTTATTATTTCTTCTGTAAAGGTAATATTAATTGTTCAAAAGCTGGCCGTGGTTTGGCCCGCACACCTAAACCCAATAATCTAACAGGACGGTTGCGGCGTGAAAATCCCGTACGACAAAGCTCTTCAAAGTGGGCTAGATCAAGTTCACTAGCATGTGCTTCGACCGTTGTACTAACAAAATCTGCAAATTTAATTTTTACAAATTGCTTACCAATGACAAAGTCTGAGCGATGTCTGCTAAGCCTGGTCTCCAGATTAGCTAAAAGGTGAGGTATTTCACTTAAGCAACTATCGATATTTGGGAGGTCTTGAGTGAAAGTACTCTCAACACTAATTGATTTTCGTTCGCGCTCTGTTCTGACAGGTCTATCATCAATGCCACGACATAGCCCGTGGAGCCGATTACCAAATGAACCAAATTCAGTCATCAGCTGAGATAAAGACCATTCTTGCAACTGCTTGCACGTATCCAAACCAAGGATGAGTAAGCGCTGGGTAGTTACGGGCCCAACTCCTGGTAATTTACTGACTTTTAGAGTTTGAATAAAATCAGCAACCTCTGAAGGTGCAAGAACGAACAGACCATCTGGCTTGTTCCAGTCACTGGAAATTTTCGCGAGAAATTTGTTGGGCGCCACTCCCGCTGAGATGGTAAGGCCTGTCTCAGTCTTTACTACCTGACGAATCTCACGAGCAATCAATGTTGCGGAACCTTTGCAGGCGGAGCTCTCGCTGACATCCAAGTAAGCTTCATCTAGCGAAACAGGTTCAATAAGATCCGTATAACGTGCATAAATAGCAAATATCTGCTGGCTCACTTCTCTATATAGCTCTCCGCGTGGAGGAATTACTACTAGGTCGGGACATAATTTTCGTGCCGATGATGTTGCCATTGCCGAGCGCACACCGTAGTGCCTTGCTTCGTAATTACATGTAGCAATTACCCCCCTACGATCCTTATCACCGCCGACAGCAACAGGTAATCCTCGTAATTTAGGATCTTCACGAATTTCTACTGCAGCAAAAAAACAGTCGCAGTCGCAGTGAATAATTTTACTGTTATGTTTGGACTTTACTGGCATGGGTGGATTGTACAAAATGATTACCAATTAGTGTCACTAGAAAAATTTCTATCTTTATGCAAAGAGTTAATCTCAGGGAAGAATTTGCTTAAATTAGGGATTGATAACTCAAAGAGGTAGATACATGTATATCAGAAGAGTTTACATAAATAATAATCAACTCAAAGGTCCTAAAAAATATTTTCTGAAGTCTGTGGGGAAATAAAGTGAATAAATTCTCAAAAAAAGGGAGCCTCTAGGCTCCCTTTCGTGAATGGAGGTTGCAATGAATCAATCTACCATTTACAAACTAGCAGAAGGGTGATCATTTCCTCAGGAGATTAGCCCCGAGTTCATTGATTACACCTACATCCATTGAAACCCTACACATATCACTAGACATTGGATCACCTCCTTTCTTCGCTGTTGAACATGAACCTAGGGTAAGACTGAGTAAAGGTACTGTCAATACTTTTGATGGAATTGCGTTACCAATTAACAGCTCCTCGATCTGGACCATAATCGGCATCCCAGTAGGTTGGCAGGTCGTCATCTACATTAAATAAGACAGCATGAATTTCTTGAATCATGCCCTTTTTTACAGTAAAAAACTCAGCCACAATTCTGGCATTAGATGTGGCAGTACTTTGGCTTTCCATACCCTCTTTCAAACCAAAACGAACCATCGATAGCACAATTCCACGCTCCTCATCTACTACTGAGTAACGTCTATCCCATAGATTGCGTCCTATGAAAGACCCCTGATGGAATCCCTGAGCAGTGTCGCGAAAAGTTCCATTAGGTAGGTAACCAGTGGTTTGTAATCCATTTTCGAAACGATTGATATCTGGTAGTAAATCTGCTGGATGATACTCAGGTGTGCCGTTGGTCTGAAAGGCACGCCAATAACTTTCAGCAGCAGCAATAAGGCGATAATAAGAATCACGTTCAGCGGGGACAATCGACAGCTTAAGATGGTGAGAAACTGATTTGCTGAGAAGATCCTCAGGATTCCAAAGTCTACCAGCATCTCCTTCATTGACCTTGATTGTCTCTATTTCAGTAATTTGTGATTTTTCAACTTTTAAACGTAAAGCCATCATAGTTTGGGAACCATCGCTATTTTCAATGATAGCCTCTGTGCCCGTATCACCTAGTCGTGTATTCACAATATCCCATCGATAACTGACAGAAGACGCTGTCTCCCAAAATGTCGCATGAATTGGTAAGGACATGCCATTTTCTGTTAGGCGTAAATCTTCAGCTAGTGGCAAAGTGGTGGCGTCATTGCTAATGAGTGCGTCAAAATATAGAGAAACAAAACCCTCTAAACAGTTGCGATCACAGGTCAACTGGGCATTGCTAGAATTTATAGAGACACCTAATAAAGCCACCTGTAGGCAGAGAGCCTTAAAAAAGTGCCTTAGTACTTTGCATTGGGTTAATGAAAAACACTTTCTAACTATTTTAGTTATTTTTTGCATATTCTTACCTCAATGGAGATCCTGAGAGTTTATTCCGGGATATTTTTTAGTTGTTCTTGTTGCTAATCGTGCTAGGAGACTATGTAATACCAACTTTATATTATAAACAAGTGTTCAAAGGGGATCATATCATGTGGCAACAGAACTACATGCCAATTGCGGATAGTCTAGCTTTATCAGCAACTTTAGCCGCCATTCCGATTTTTGTGTTACTTACGTTAATTGGCATTTTAAAAAAACCCGCTTGGGTTGCTGCAGTTTCTGGGCTTGCCACTGCACTTGCTATTTCAATCTTATTTTTCAAAATGCCGATGAATCTTGCCCTGAACGCGACTGCTTACGGAGCCGCTCAAGGACTTTTCCCAATCGGTTGGATTGTTTATTGGGCAATTGTAATGTACCGAGTAACACTTGATACTGGACGTTTTGAAATTATCAAGGATTCCATAGGTGGACTCACAGCTGATCGACGTTTACAAGCAATGCTGATCGCTTTCGCTTTCGGTGCTTTTATTGAGGGTGCATCTGGCTTTGGAACGCCAGTGGCAGTTGCGGCGGCAATGCTTGCTGGTCTTGGTTTTTCACCCTTCTTCGCAGCAGGTATTTGTCTACTTGCTAATACAGCACCTGTTGCCTTTGGTTCGATTGGTATCCCTGTGGTGACATTAGCAAGCATTACGGGTCTTGATGAGCTCACACTAAGTGCTTGGGTTGGAAGGTTGTGCGCACCAATTTCAATATTTATACCTGCTTATCTTGTGATGGTAATGGGGGGAGTAAAGGCACTTCGTGGGGTCATTCCAGCCGCGTTGGTTTGTGGCGGTTGTTTTGCTTCAGTACAATTCCTTGTGTCTAATTATATAGGCCCCCAATTGACGGATATTTTAGCTGCGATGGCGGCGATTCTTGGTTTGGTTGGTCTATTTAAGGTTTGGCAACCCAATGATCAATTTGTCTTGGCTGGAGATCAGATCGCGTCTCTCACAGTGAGAGAGCATTCTACAGGTGAGACGCTTAAAGCTTGGTCACCATACATCCTACTTGTTATTTTTGTTTTGGTTTGGGGCAGCCCGCAAGGAAAAGAGCTACTGGGTAATGCTACTGTCAGTTTCGCTTGGCCGGGCTTACATGATTTAGTTATTCAGAGTGCGCCAGTTGTGTCTGAAGCTCGTCCTTATGCTGCGATTTACAAATTTGACTGGTTAGCTGCTGCTGGTACTGCCTGTGCGCTCGCCGGTTTCGTTGCAGCTCTTATTCTGCGTATGCCACTAGGTCAATATTTCCGCTTGTTGGGTTCGGTATTACAACAGATGGCATTTTCCTTGCTCACCATTGGTTCTGTGGTAGGTTTAGCACTCCTGATGAATTACTCCGGAGCGATAGTGACTCTGGGTATGGCTTTCGCAGCAACTGGAGCACTCTTCCCATTCTTTAGTGCCTTACTTGGTTGGTTAGGTGTATTCCTTACAGGCTCTGATACCTCTGCCAATGCATTGTTTGGTAATTTGCAGGTTATTACAGCCAACCAGTTGGGCTTAGATCCTGCCATGATGGCCGCCGCCAACTCAGCTGGCGGGGTGATGGGTAAGATGATTTCCTTGCAGTCATTAGCCGTAGCCGTGGCAGCTACTGGCATGGCTAGAGCGCAGGAAAGTGAATTGATGAGATTCACATTCAAGCACAGTATTTTTCTTGCCAGCGTACTCGGAATGTTGTCTATGGTTTACGCCTATAGTTTTTAAGAGAGATATTCAGCTTGAATAAAAGTATTGATTGCCTAGTGTATGATCTGCCTCACTTTAAAGGGGCAGATCACATGGGTTAATTTTCTGGCAAGGTCATTGAATCTCCAAAGAGAAAGGTGTGAAATCAGTGCCAATGTCATAGTAATCTACTCCCTCTGCTTTCTTAATAGCATCAACGACAATATAAGTGACAGGAGTCATCAGCACCTCTACGGCCACCTTAAAAATCCAATTAAATACTATGACTGCTAGAATCGTGTTGAAGGTCCATAGTCCACCGAAGGCTATAGGGTAGAAAATTAAGCTGTCTAAACCCTGGCCTACCAAAGTGGAGCCAATGGTTCGACTCCAAAGCCATTTACCTTGCGTCCACAGTTTCATGCGTGCCATTACGTAAGAGTTAGCGAAGTCTCCGACCCAAAAAGCTACTATTGAGCCTAATACTATTCGCCATGTATTACCAAATATAGCTTCTGCAGCAGGCTGTACCACAGCATTAAAGGGCTCATCAGGTGAGACTGGCAAATGAACAATAATCCAAGCCATTATCGAAGCAAAAATAATTGCACAAAAACCTGCCCAAATGACTTTGCGTGCACGAGCGTAACCATAAACTTCAGTCAGGATATCTCCAAAAATGTAGCCTAGAGGAAAAAAAAGGTTTCCAGAACCGAAGCTAAGACCTTCCCCAAAACCAAACCAGTCAGGTAGGTTCACATAACCTACTTTAGCTGGCGCAATAAGGTTAGAACAAAGCAGAACAGTGACAAAAGCTGCCATTAGCAAATCGTAGTACTTTAATTTTGGCACAAGCTGTGGCCTGTTATGAGTCATGACTGTAGTTCTCTTCTAGTTATTTGTTAATTCCATTTATAGGTACCTTCCTATCGACATTGCACGGTCGGCTAATTTCCTAACACTAAATTCAAGCGATCTGTATGATTCAAGTCGTTAAGCTAGTTTCTTTCAGAGAAAGTCTGGTTCTTAGATCGATTCCAAAAATATCTTGCAGACACTGGCAAAGGGCATCAGCATTAGCAAAGATTTCAGTATGCTCTAACATACCATCTTGATAGATTTTTAATTTTTTATCCAGTAAAGCATAGCGTTTTTTCTTCATAACACGTGAAACGATGATATGGTTCACGAAGCGCGATTGAGGCCAAGTAGCAACGTAACAATTAGCTTGGACATAATCACTGGTACTCGAAGCATCTAGAGAAAAACTATAAATGGGTTGCCAATTTTGATTTATACGTGCACAGAGGAGAAATTTATTAGGATCTTTACTGTTGACAGTGGGAGAAATCCGTAAGAGTTCATTTGGAGTTTGCTGAGCATTAGTCTCGTTCAAGAGGATAGGGGCAGTCATGGTGAGCCCGCCAAATCCAACATCTACTAAATAAAACTCATCGTTTTGTCTCGGAGACCTTACTAATAAAGCCTGATGTGTCTTGGGTGGAATGCAATCCTCCGGTTGTTGCCAGAGGACTCTAGCTCTTAAACCTTGCACCTGGAACCCTAGAGATTTTAAAACACGGGCAAAAAGTTGGTTATGCTCGAAACAGTAACCTCCTCTGGCGTTAACTACCAATTTATTAAAAACATCAGTTGGATTTAAACTGGGTACCTGATCACAGTAGGAGTCGAGATTTTCAAAGGGAATAGATTGTGGGTGTAGAAAATGAAGCCGTTGTAGCGTCGGAAAATTACATTCAATACCCTCTAAGTGGTTAGTTGAAATTTTTAGTCGATTAAAATAGCTCTCCAGTTCTTTCTTATTGAGCGGAGGAAGCTTGTAAGCTGTAGAATCGAAATTGATCATCACTAGTGTCTATGGCGAGTTTGAAGTAGAAATATGGAGAATATTTAGCCAAATCAATACTGCAGATTTCGTATTAATAGTCGTCTACTCTGAAGATTCTCGTTGGCTTCATTATGTCAGCAAAGTTGCCTGAGAATGCAATTTGGCGCAAGAACCTAGTTTCGTTGGTTATGAAATCTTTGAAGAAAATCTTCTGCCAGATTTAGTTGTTGTTGTCGGTCAGACTGAGGCTTTCTATTAAACTGCCCAAGTAATAAACTAAGTCTAGGTTTGTTTTTCATTTTGTCTTTGTGACGAGCTAAAAAACGCCAAAATAATGCATCCCAAATTTCACACCAATCCCCCTTTTGATAGTTACTCATTTTTAGCACATAATTACTTGCGCAAATGTAAGGTTTGGTTGCCATGAGTCCTCCGTCGGCAAATTGACTCATGCCGTATACGTTTGGAACCATAACCCAATCATAGGCATCAATGAAATGCTCCATGAACCATTGGTATACACCATGGGGATGACACTCAGTTAGCAACATAAAACAGCCCAGGATCATCAATCGCTCTATATGGTGGCAATATGCCTCAGAGATAACTTTTTTGATGACATCATCTACAGGTAGGATACCTGTAGTACCAGTGTAGAAGGTAGCTGGAAGCTCATAAGTGAAATTAAAATAATTACCTGTTCTCTGTTGTGTGCCATGAAAGATATACAAACCTCTTATAAATTCTCGCCATCCTATAATCTGACGGACAAAACCTTCTACATCATTGAGAGGTATTTTATGTGCAAATGCATAATTTATTGCACTGCTAATGACCAGTTCAGGGGTTAACAGGCCACAATTTAAAAGAGGACTTAATAGACTGTGATGAAGTAGGAATTCTTGCGAAACAATAGCATCCTCATAAGTGCCAAAACCACAAAAGCGTTCTTCAAGAAAGTTTTGTAGCCATATTTCAGCTTCTTTTCGAGTTATTGGATATCGCAAAAGCCCTCCCTCTGTAGAGCCAGGGTTGTTTGGAAACTTTTTATCTACCCACTGTACCGCATCTTCTTCATAAGAGTTTTTTGCCAGACTAAGAACTGAAGGGGCCTTAGCTCGGCGTGGAAAGGTATTTCTGTTCTCATTGTCGAAACTCCATTTTCCTCCTAGCGGTTTTCCAGTTTCGTCTAGCAAGATATTAAAATTCTGACGCTGCTTAGTATAAAAAGTATTATGCAAGTATTTTTTACGATTTATGTTGAAGTGTTGTGACAGTTGCTCTTTAGATAACAAAAACGCAGAATTTTGTAGCCATTCTACTTTTAATTTGCTTTGATGAGCAGCCATAGTGATCTTCTTCTCAAGCCAGTTATCACAGACATCAAAACAACAAATAATTGTTATACCTTCATCAGAGATTTCTTCCAACAGATCTTGCAGATAAAGATCAGTATCTGGC
>JAYPEI010000003.1:0-175633 GCA_038125665.1 Enterobacteriaceae bacterium | reverse complement strand
TCTATATAGCGTACGGTGAAGTTTTGCGCAACCAATTCTGCAGCATAAGCTTTCATGCTTGCTCTTTGCACCATAAGTTTTTTACGATGAAAAGCATAATGTGTAAAAAGAAGTGGTTCTTCAATAAGAACCACTTCTTTAACTTGAGTCTGAAGTCCCTTAAACTTTGATAAGTCAAAAAGTTGATGAGGGAACTGTAACAATACTTTAGATTTCATAGTCTAATTACGAACTCTTCTTTGTTTCAGTTTCTTATCGACCCAGATGATTTGGTAGTTTATCTACACTGGAAGGAGTCTCTGCGGACAATAGCTACTCAAAAGGTTCTTATGCAACGCTAGCTCCAGAACCCATATCATTAATAATCTGCCATACGATGTATCAGTGACATCACTTTGAGTTAAGAGTCTTGGGATGTTGGTGGGTTCATCTTTCCCATAAATCTTCTGATCTTGATAAAGATGATGTGATCCTCGAGAGTCTATGAATCAGGAGTCAGTGCAATTTGAATAAAAAAATCTGATAAGGGTAGTTGGAAGTGCTCACATTAAGCCCGATGCGTATAGCAGACCTCTGTTAGTCCTTTGTCATTACCATTATAGCAGTTGTCTGAGATTGAATAATTTTTTTTAGTTTAGGGCGACTTTTAAAGAAGATCGGGATCCGCTTTAAATCAGTGACTGTAGTACAAGACACTCATTTAGCATTAATGGCTGCAAGATTTTAGTTGCCTCTAGATCTGAATTGCTACTAACTATCATTAAAACGGCTTTGTCTTTGAAGAGTAGTCGCTCGTTATGACGACAATTAACTTTCTCTTTGAGTAAAAAGTAAGAGTCCTATTTTTTATGCTAAAGATAACTAGCTTGCCGGATTTATTTCTGTTTCTGAGGATTTCACAAGTGCCAGCCATTGTTTCATAGCTAACGATTGATACTTATTCTTATGAGTGATCAGATAAAAGTTACGTTGAAACCGTCTTCTAGCCACTGGTAGTAGACAGATTTCACCTAGTGTTACCGCTTGAGTGAGACACAGTCTGGATAGACAGCCTAAGCCAAGATTTTCTTTTACTGCTGTTAGAACAGCCTCGTTTTGTTGAAGCTCCAGTGCTATTGTTAACTGTGGCAACATATCATGCATGACTCGATCAAAAGTCTGTCTAGTACCAGAGCCCGGCTCTCTTAGTATCCAATTGTACTCCAGAAGATTTTGCTCTTTTAAATTGTGCTGATTTGAAAGGGGATGTTCAGGATGGCAAAATACTTGGAGTTCATCAGCAACCCAAGGCACGATGTTTAATTGTGGGTTATTAATTTCACCTTCGATTAATGCAACATCTAATTCGAAATTAGCCACTTTCATGCTTATACTCAGCGTATTGCCGATCTCTAGTGTGAGTTGACTCTTTGGGTATTGCTTTTGAAAGTTACTTATAAGTGGTAAGGCAAGAGTTGTTGCTACAGTCTGCGTCGCACCTATTTTTAGGGAACCACTTTGAACCTGTGATGTGATGTTTTGCTCAAGTTCCCTGGCTCGTGTCATTAATTCTTCAGCATGAGGCAGTAGATCCTGACCAGTCTCATTTAACTGTAATCTCTTTCCCACTCGATCAAATAGTTGAGTGTTGTACAGAGCTTCAAGTTCCCGCAAGGAGTCACTAGCAGCAGATTGTGACATGGATAAGTGTTGGGCGGCTTTTGAAATATTTTCGTACTTGGCTGTGGTAACAAAAACCTGAAGTTGTCTGAGAGAGAATCTCATATCGTTTTATTCGTATATCATTAGTGACATTAACGATTATACATATATAGGATATTGGGTGTAAACTTCTCATCGTCAGAAGTTAAGGTCAGCTAACAAGATTTAAAAGGCAGTCACATGAGTAGCAAATATCAACATGAAACAGTCACCAGCGTTCGTCACTGGAATGACACCCTTTTTAGCTTTACAACTACAAGAGATCCTAGCTTTCGCTTCAAGAACGGCTTTTTCACAATGATTGGCTTGGAGATTAACGAAAAACCTCTAGTTAGGGCTTATTCCATGGTGTCAGCAAATCACGAGGAGGAGCTAGAGTTTTTTTCAATTAAAGTCCAAGAAGGGGCTCTGACTTCTCGTCTTCAACACCTTCAAGTTGGAGACAAAGTATTGGTAGGGGCGAAACCTACGGGAACCCTTGTGGTAGAGAATTTATTACCGGGTAGGCACCTATATTTATTAGGAACGGGCACAGGCTTAGCGCCATTCATGAGTATTATCAAAGATCCTGAAATCTATGATCTTTACGACAAAGTGATCCTAGTTCATGGAACTCGGTTTATTAGTGAATTGGCCTATCAAGACTATATTAGTAAGGAGCTACCTGAGCATGAGTTTTTAGGAGAATATGTATCCAATAAGTTGCTTTATTACCCTACAGTAACTCGCGAACCCTACACTTATAACGGGCGTATCACAGATTTGCTCTTAGCAGGCAAAATACAGAAAGATCTGGACTTGCCTGCTTTGTCTCAAGAGAATGACCGCTTCATGCTTTGTGGCTCACCTTCAATGCTGAAGGATGTTTGTAACATCCTCCAAAAATTTGGCTTCTATGAATCACGAGGTGGAAATCTAGGTCATTATGTTGTTGAACGAGCATTTGTTGAGTAAGAGTAATCCTTAACCAAGGAAATCTCGTTTACCCACGGCAACTCCACTCTTTCGAAGGAGGTTGTAAGTGGTAGTTATATGGAAATAAACGTTTGGCATCACCCATTCATTTAGGAATTGTGTCCCCACGAAGGTGAGCTCATTAGGTCCTGCTTTGATAGTGATGGACTTTTCTTCCTGCCCATTGATACTCTCTGGTGAAATCTCTTGGAGAAATTTGATTGTCTTCTCTACACGTGCTTTCAGTTCGTCAAAAGAGATTTCGTTATCCTCGTATTTGGGTAGTTCAATCCCTGCTAGACGACCTCCACAACCTTTGGCGACATCACAAGCAATTTGTACCTGCTTAGTCAATGGCAACATATCAGGAAATAAGCGGGCTGCCGTAAAGATGGACTCATCAATTTTCTTATCAGCCGCATGACTCTGTCCGATTTCTAAGATGTGTTTCAAATTAGAAAGCGCACGCACGAGCACAGGAACAGAGCTTTCATACATGGTCATAGATTTACCTCATCGAAGTTGACTAGTTAACACTTGTGCCGCTGGTAAACTGTATTGCATAAAGCGGTCAGGCATTCTATTAACTCTAGGGCGCTTATGCTATAGCTTTTAAATAATTTAAATTTGAGATTATGAATCCTCTTGATAATACCCCAAAAAAGAGCGCACTGATCTTTCGTTGGCGACAGGACATTGACCTCAGAAAACTTCTAAACTTTTTTTCACGGAATATAGGGAATGACCCTTTTCAGTGGGAGGCATTCAACCGGAACTTGTTGTCGACATGCGCCATGCAGGAAGCAAGTTTGTTCCGACATAGTTAGCAGTTGAGTCGCGAATTCATCGCTTGCACATGAGTTTAGCCAGAGCTTGGTCAGTAAAGGTGATGTGCGACCATGGTCTTCCTTGCCCCCAGGGCTATAATTAAAATCTTGTAACAAACGATAATCCTCTAAGTCTTGTTTGCAGATACTTGCGTAACGTCCAGCTTGTGTGAGAAAACAAAAAGCAATGCCAGCATTCAGATAATCCAGACCTGTCGGAGCGCGTTCCTTCGAGGAGTACAGACTTTCAGCGACAAAGCTGAATTCACTGCCTCTTGGTTGAAAAAGACGTACATTTATATATTGAAGTGGCTTATCACCATCTTTTATTTGTGCACTTTCCTGAGCATCTAATACACAAGTACCACGCATATGGAGCTCGCGCTTTTGTGTGGGTTGTAAGGATGAAGCAACGCCACCAATCACACCCTCCTGGCGATCAATGCTAAATGTCTTCTCAATGATGTTTGGATTAAAATCTGCATGTGCTGGTGCTAACTCAGCAAATAAAGTTGGCAGAGGCAGTGAGTCACTGTCGAATTGAAGTAATTTTTTCACAGGTAGATTCTGACCATTGTGACTTAGGCCAAAAGAGTTATTCAGAGAGTCATTCAGTAAGTGATAAACAGGAGAGCGAAGTAAACCTAACTGTAGCAGCTCATCTATAGTTGCCCTGCTGGCAGTTGTATCTACACTCAATTGTAAAGTCACTGGGAGAGCGCTCCCCATCATGGTACCTTTTAAGGCAGAGCCTTCCATTGCATAACGATTCTCTTGAACTAGCTTTAAACGTCGCCATGGAAGTTTGAATTCTTCAAAGAGCTCTAGGACTTCACTCATGTAAGCAGCGACCATGCCAGCACAAAAAAATCCTAGAGGGAAAGGAGCAAGGTCGGTGCCATTTAAATAGGGCCCCTCATCACAGACCATGCGCCACCCGCTACCATTCGGGCGACTAACAATAGCCTCTTTTTGCATACCAGACAGGGCTCTTGCTAATGTTCGATAATTTTGTTCCCCCTTGGAATAGTTAGCGCTTAGGGGGCGCCATTGAGGGGATAGCCCACGCACTGGATACACAAGAGGCTTGTCAAAATTTTCTAAACATTCCATTATCTTATCCCAAATTATTAAAGTTAATTATATAAATAGTATTGGGGCTTATGTTTCGATTTCCACAATCTGAGTGAAAGTAATTAGTTGGCAACAGTAAACAAGTTCAGGGTGCTATAGTCTCAATAAACAATGCGAGTAAGGGAATCCATATGAGGCCAAGTAAGACTGATATAGAAGTCGCCGAGGCGGAGCTTTCGGCATCTAGTTTTGACATCGAGCATAGAGTAACTGCGTTAAAGCCTATAGGGGCGCCACTACAAAGCGCAACCACCTTAAAAGTGTTACCCTCTAGACCAAACGCTGTGGCTAGCACTATCCCAACGAGCAAGCCTAATGCCATTCGCAGTCCTATAGTTGAAAAGCTGAGTAAAGGATTGTCAACACGGGGTGAGCTAAGGATGCCTAAACCTATTAGTATGAGAGGTGAAGTCAACTGAGCTAATGGGCTTAGCATGGTGACAAAGGTCAATGGCAGACGTGTATACGTGAGCGCGAAGCCAACCGACACCAATAGGGACCATACTAAGGGTGACTTTAATATTTTTAATAACATACCCCAGCCTTGCTGGTGTTCTCCCCCATAACGGAAAGCTATCACATAGACTACGGTAGACATGAACAATGCATTACCAAAATCCCACAAAATAGCATCGGCAAAGCCTTCATCCCCATACAGATATTGAGTAAAAGGGAACATAAAGGCATTGTTCACTATTGCCGTTCCTACCAGAAGTGTACCAAGGGATCGCTGGTTCATTTTTAACAGAAGTCCCAACATCCAAGCGGCCAGCATGGCAATGACATTGACTAGAATGTTGAGTAAAGGCAGGACTACTTTGTCAACGGTAAAGTCTAGTTGAGATACCGAAAGCAGTATCAATAGGGGAAGGCAGACAAAGAACACAAGTCTTAAGAGAAAATCACCCTGATCCCTGTTAGCCAAGCCTTTATATCGAAGCAAAACGCCCAATGAGAAGCTGGCGAAGATTGGTAGTAATTGCTCCAGTATGGTCAACATATCTTGTTTCCTGTGCCAATTTCATTCAAATTATTTGGTGTTGAAAAGTCTACCTGAATGTCAAAGCTAAGAGGGAGAGAAAATTTATCCCATTTGGGTTAATATTTCTGAAATTATAAGGAATTATCTAGGAGCCACCCATGACAAGTGCACCGCTAAATCGTCGCCAATTCCTTCAGATCTCCGCAACTCTTGGAACGGGGCTGACCTTAGGTTTTCATTTATTACCTAGGGGAGTGCAAGGACAAGCTTTGGAAATCCCTGAGGCTCCACCTAGTGCTTTTGTACATATTGCTCCGGATAACACAGTTACTGTGATTTCAAAACATACAGAGATGGGGCAGGGGGTTTATACAGGGCTTGCCACTATTTTAGGTGATGAGCTTGATGCAGACTGGTCGCAGATTGGTGTTGTTGCTGCTCCCGCAAATGTTAAGATTTATGCTCATTTAATGCTTGGTGTCCAGGGTACGGGGGGATCCATGAGTATCCCTAACGCATGGATTCAGTACCGGCAAGTGGGTGCCACAGCAAGAGCGATGCTTGTAGCTGCCGCTGCAGAGCGCTGGAAGGTGTCTCCTAAGGAGATAACTGTTAGCAAAGGAATTGTCAGTGATGAGTCTGGGCATAGCGCAACCTTTGGCGAACTGGCTGAGGCTGCCAATCAGCAAAAAGTGCCAGATACAGTAAGCTTGAAAGACCCCTCCGAGTTCACCCTGATCGGCCAAAGCTTGCCCAAAGTGGATAGCCTTGAAAAATCAACAGGGAAAGCAATTTACACACAAGACATTCAAACGGCTGGCCAGCTTGTTGCTGTGGTTGCCCACGCTCCAAGCTTCGGGGCTAAACTTGTTAGTTTCGATGCCTCAAAAGCTCTTACTATTCCTGATGTCGTTGAAGTCGTTGAAATTCCCCGTGGAGTCGCAGTACTAGCAAAGACAACCTGGGGAGCTATGCGTGGACGTCAACTACTTGAGACCCAATGGGATGAAAGTGAAGCAGAACTCCGTGGCACTGAAGAAATAATAAGTGACTACAGATCTTTGTTGACTATTCCTGGCGCACCTTTCGAACAACGAGGAGACACTGAAGCTGCCTTCGCTGCAGCCTCCAAAGTTATAGAGTCAGAATTTGTCTTTCCATATCTCGCACATGCGTGTATGGAGCCTGTGAACTGCACTATTGAATTTGATGGCACCAACGCTGTGTTGCGATCAGGTACCCAGATGCCTTCTATGGAGCAATCTCGTGTCGCAGAAACCTTGGGAATTCCTGAAGAAAATGTCTCCATTATTAATCTTTACGCGGGCGGTGGTTTTGGAAGGAAAGCCAACTTTGTGAATGATATGGAATGGGAAACAGCCACCATCGTGAAAGCCACTGACGGCCGTTATCCAATTAAACTGATTTATACTCGAGAAGACGATATGAGAGCTGGTTTCTATCGTCCACTTTTTGTACATCGACTTCGAGCGGCTCTTGATGGCAACGGGACTATAACGGCATGGGAAAGTCGATTAGTTGGTCAGTCCTTTGTAAAAGGAACCTTCCTGGGCTTCATGGTACAGAACGATGTAGATCCTCTGGCTATAGAGGGTGCTAATCTCTTGCCCTATGGAGTGCCTAACACAAGTATGGATTACCATATGGCAGAATCCGGGGTGCCATGTCTGTCATGGCGCTCTGTCAGTCATACCCATACTGCTTACTCGAAAGAAACTTTCATGGATGAGTTGCTAGAGGCAACTGGCCAGGATCCCATTGAGGGGCGTTTAGCTCTAATGGAAGATGTGAGAGCAAAGAATGTGATACAAATCTGTGCCGAACGATATGGTTGGGGTAAGCAGTTACCAGAGGGGATTGCTGCTGGTTTTGCCTATAATGAAGCGTTTAGTGGGCGTGTGGCACAAATTGTGGAGGTCACGAAAGATCAAGCCGGCTTGCCTAAAGTGGTAAGTGTTACTTGTGTCATTGACATTGGTATTGCGATCAATCCACATATCATCGAGGCACAAGTTGAAAGTGCCATTATGATGGGTATGAGTGCGGCTTTGATGGGAGAAATTACCATCGAAAAAGGAAGAGTCCAGACGAGCAACTTCCATGATTATCCTGTGGTGCGTCTGCATCAAGCTCCTAAGATTGATGTTGTTATCGTGCCCTCACAAGCCGATCCAACAGGTATTGGTGAACCGGCAACTCCTGTTATAGGACCAGCAATAGCGAACGCGTGGTACCAACTAACAGGACAACGAATTCGTCGTCTCCCATTTTCGCGTGAATTGATAGGCTAAGATAATGGATGACTGTTCTGAGATTCAGCAGCTTATTCTGCGTGAACGTTATAGCCGAGACTTTGGCCTGTGGGAGCAAATGCTATGCTGTTTTCGTGAGGATGCACACATAGATATCTCTTGGATTCAAGGCTCAGCAAAGGACTTTGTTGAAGGCTCCAAAGATATGGCGGCAAGGGGTATGAAGGCTACTCATCGGCTAGATCCTATTCTGGTCAATATCAATGGTAATAGGGCATTAGCAACTCTAGGTGGAATCATCGACATTCCCACAGTAATTGATGAAAAGGAATTTACTTTAAGTGCCTACAGTCAGTTTTATTATAAAGTTGATAAGCGAGCAGGATCTTGGGGTCTCATGAGTTTTCAGGCAATATATCGCCGGGACGAGCTCGTCCCGGCTCGTTCAGGCGACTGTGCACGTATGCCTGATGAACTCTACGCGCGTTTTCGGCCTTCTTATAGAAATTTGTGCTGGAGTCTTCACATGAAAGGCTATGAACCTAATCTGACAATGCCTGGTAGCGATAAGCCAGAGACAGTCGCCTCTTTATTAGAAGAATTGGAGTCTTGGTTCGCTGGCTAGAGTACTTACAAGCGTGTGTACTGATAACTAGATCTGCTACAAGACTTTTCTTATAGTTCACCCTCATTGTTTTTTAACTTGTTAGTGCTAGGAACTATAGCACCCTGTAGTGAATAAATTCTGAATGTTCTAGATCTGCATCTCATTTAAAGTATCCACGTTTGTTTAGGTAAATCCTAGTATCATCATGGGTTTTCAAAATGTAGTTTGTATTTATTTTAATATCCTCAGAAATATATTTGAACATTGCATTGCATAGTCATCTCCGGAATATGGGACTAGCTCTCCTCGTAGTAGAGGACCGCTATTTCGCCTTTCATAGGAGCACATTGCCCTTACCGCTTCGAGGGCCCTTGAAATCAATACCTTCCTTAAAGTTCATAATAATGGAACAAGCATACTCAAGTTGAATACGTGGAATACTCGTATTAGCCATAATCTTTCATCAAAGAGGTTAAAATGATTCATAAGCTTCAAAATAACTTGTTCCAATTAGGAATTGGTCTATACTGCACCCCCTTTGCAAGTGAACCCACTATATGAGTGACATTTCCCCTCTGGAATTCAATAGTCTTGGACTGAGCACTTCTATACTGCAAGCTCTAAATGCTGTTGGCTACGAAACCCCCTCGCCTATCCAGGCACAAACTATTCCTTTGCTACTTGAGGGTCGTGATGTTATAGGCCAAGCTCAAACGGGGACAGGCAAAACAGCAGCATTTGCACTGCCTATTCTAAGTCGTTTAGAAAAAGGTGATACAGGTGTTCGCGCTCTAGTATTAACCCCGACTCGTGAACTTGCCATTCAGGTGAGTGAGGCTTTCCAACGCTATGCAAGTCTCCTGAAAGGATTCCATGTGGTCCCACTCTATGGCGGGGGGGATTACCGTACACAACTTCAAGGTTTGCGCAGAGGTGCGCAAGTGGTTGTGGGTACTCCAGGAAGAGTCATGGATCATCTGCGTCGCAAGTCACTATCCTTAGAGGGGTTGACTACTCTGGTGCTCGATGAAGCCGATGAGATGCTTCGAATGGGTTTCATCGATGATGTTGACTGGATTCTGGAGCAAACGCCGGCTGAAAAACAAGTGGCACTTTTTTCAGCGACCATGCCAGCTCCAATCAGAAAGATAGCTCAGCAACATCTTCAAAACCCCGCAGAAGTCAGTATTGCTAACAAAACAGTTTCGGCCGAGACCATTCGACAACGTTACTGGGCAGTGCGGGGTATAAACAAGCTAGATGCACTGACTCGAATTCTAGAAGCTGAACCATTCAATGCAATGATCATTTTTGTTCGGACAAAGACTGCGACTCAAGAACTCGCAGATAAACTTTCCGCTCGAGGATTTGCTGCTGCTGCCTTAAATGGTGATATGAGCCAGCAGTTACGCGAAAAAACGGTAGAAAAACTCAAGCAAAGCCGCTTAGATATTTTGGTAGCTACTGATGTTGCTGCACGTGGATTGGATGTTGAGCGAATTACTCATGTTATCAATTATGACATTCCTTACGACGTTGAAACTTATATTCATCGAATTGGCCGAACCGGCCGTGCAGGAAAGAATGGTGATGCCATTCTCTTTATAGCCCCTCGTGAACAACGCTTACTTCATGCTATTGAAAAAGCAACTCGAAAAAAAATTGATGTGCTTGAGTTACCAACAACTGAGTATATTAATGATCAACGTGTAGCTCGTTTTATGCAAAAGATAAGCGATACTTTAGCTGCTGGTGAATTACAAGAATTTCAAACTCTTGTTGATCGTTTTGAAGTTGAACATAACGTACCAAGTCGTGAAATTGCTGCAGCTTTAGCGGCTATGCTGCAGGGAGATCAATCTCTGTTCCTGACTTCACCCAAGAATCTGGCCCCGTCAAGGCGTAAAGAAAATAAGCCCAGAGGAGATCGAGGAGAAAAATCAGAGCGATTCGAGCGAGGAGATAAAAGAGAAAAAAATTGGAGTAAAGAACGCCAAGCTGGTTCAGATAAATGTGATAAATCTGTAAGTACTGAAAAAGGGCCTAGAGCTCGTCCATTAGATCGACCTACCTCACCTGAGGGTGAAGTACCATCTGGGCAAGATCGCTATCGAATTGAGGTGGGTTATGTTCATGGCGCCAAACCCAATAACATAGTTGGTGCAATCGCTAATGAAGCAGGTCTTGATAGTAAATTCATTGGAAGAATTCAGATTTTTGATGATTACTCTGTGGTGGATTTACCACAAGGTATGCCATCAGATATTTACCATCATTTAAAAAGCGTCTGGTGCGGAGATCGTCAGCTAAAGCTAAATCTTCATACAGCAGGTCCCTTCGAAGGACATCATAATAAGGCAAGGGATAAGAAACACCATCGAAGCGCTTTTCCGCAAGATAAACGTAATAAGCATCACACTATCCTAGACAAAAAATCTGGTGATGAGAGGCACAAAAGCAAAGTGAGAACTCGTCACAAAAAAAATTAAAGATCGCCCAAACTTAGGTGATTTGCTGCCATAAATCGACACTTGCTCCTGGTAGTAGTTTATATCCTTGTGTCAGTCCAGTTTCCACACAGAGAAAGTACTGATATGAATCAGCACTTAGATCTGTGAATTGCTTTTCGCAACCTATCCATGGATTCCATACAATATAGCTGTCGTGACCCTCAGCTTTTATTTGGGTTTCATTACCCGAATCAAGCAGTTGTAAAGAAGTTGCAGTTGAAAGATGTATTCTGTCTGTTGGTGCTGAGAAACTGTAAGGTATAGGAGTTTCACCCAAAGCCCAATTTAAATTCTTGTCTAGGTATTCTCCATCTAGTCCCTCGAGATTCGTTTTTTGGATATTCGTCACGGCTAAATAATTATGAAATGCAGCGCCTACATCTAAAGATGATACACCAGTATTTGTTGTCGTCAGTTTCATCTCAAGGCTACGATCTAGTTTGAGCTCAAGCGTTAGCTTTGCACAGAAGTCAAATTCAGTAGCCCGAGTATCAAATAGTTCAAACTTCAGTACAGTCAGCTCTTTACCCTCATCAAGATTCGTCATCTGCCAAAGTCGCTTGTGCGCATAACCGTGCGTGGGTAGACCTGTCCGGGTACCAAACCATGGCCAGCAAATAGGAATGCCACCACGAATTGAACTACTGGTATTAAAGAGGGCTAATGGACTTGTAAACAGCCTGTCACGGTTGTCTGATTTCGGTATAAAACTGATTACTTGTGCCCCAAACGGACTAACTATAGCCTTCATGTTATGGTTTTCAAGAACTAAAAGTGATGTTGTCATGATGGTTGGTAAGCAACAAAAGCCTCAGCATAATTATAAAGTATTGTAACGGATAGTCCTAAAGAGCTCTCAAAAAATGATCAGACTATAACTCGTTAAAGAGTGTTAAGTCAGATTAATCTGGTTTTCTAGTAATGATCTTTAGTTAGGAAAAGCCAACTGTCGTAAGGAGACCACATCAAGCTCACTATCATTAAGCACTGTTTGAATGATTCGTTCTCCTACAGCTAATCGGTCTTTTGATAGCCCCATGACATGTGGGTGCCAGATGAATACCAGATAGTCTTGCTTTTCTTTAGCATTAGTTATAGCTCGATGGAAGGCTGCCGTAGCAGTTTCATCAGAGCATTGATCCCACAACCAATGAGAGGCGTCCACACCTAGCCACTGATAGGAAACATAAGCAAACCCATCTTTATCATGGCTCATGCTTTCATTTTCAGTAATGCTGGCATCAATATCGTAACCCATAGTTTTAAGTAAGTTGTGTGTAAAAACTGAGGAGTGACCACCTGGAGCTCGAAATACCTTGGGAGCTAGTCCACTTGCTTGCAATATGCTTGTATGAGCACGTTGACAAATATCCTCAACCTTCGCATCGCTTTGCTCAAGCCAACGCTCATGTATCCATCCGTGCATACCAAGTTCAGCACCTTGCGCTAAGATCCGTTCTATAGCATCTGGGTATTCGCGAGCACTCCAACCCTCCACAAAATAGGTAAGAGGGATTTCATAACGGTTAAAGAGATTCAGTAGAGAAGGGAAGCCTGTATCAAAAGCGGGGTTTTCACCACGTTTTCTTGGTGCTTGAATGTTGCCTCGGTATAAATCAGCTGCGTCACCCAGATTATCCATTGTAAAGACGATTTTTGCTCCCATGGGCATACAGCTCCTGAAACATGCTAAGGATTTTTAAAATGGCGAAGCTTAACTGTATTTTCTGTTAATTGCCAACTTGTGCTATCGTCAAAATGCGTTAGCGCAGTAGAAGATTGCTAATTCGAAATTTGTCTCGAAGGACTCAATTTATGATGTTTCCAGTCAGCCTATTTCTTCATCTCATCTTGCTGATGATCAGCACAATCACACTGGCACAAGAGGCAAAGACCTCTCTAAAACCCCCTCTACATGGTAAGCATTGGGTTGCTATTTCTGGAAAGCCATTGGCAGCCTCAGCGGGTGCACAACTATTCGTTCAAGGTGGAAATGCTGTAGATGCTGCCTGTGGGATGCTAGCTGCAGCGGCGACTATATGGGATACCTTGGGGTGGGGAGGGGAGACACAAGCACTTATCTACAACCCTAATGATAGAAAAGTCTACGCTATTAATGCTTTGGGTGTTGCCCCGTCAGGGGCAACTCCGGAGAAATATCGGCAGCTTGGTTATGACTACCCGCCCGAATATGGTCCCCTGGCGGCTGTCACGCCAGGAACACCAGGCGGACTTTTGGTTATGCTGGCAGAATTTGGCACTATGTCGTTAGCACAGGTTCTGGCGCCAGCGATGGATCTGGCCGAGGGTTTCCCTATAGAGGAAAACTTGGTTAATCAGATTCGCCGATATCAACCTTTTTTGGAGCAATGGCAAACATCTACCTCAGTATTTTTACCTCACAGGATAGAGTTAGGAGTACCACCATGGCCAGTGCCCGGAGAGCTTTTTAGACAGGAAAACCTTCTCAAGACATTTCAAAAACTAGTCGAAGCTGAAAGGCAGGCGCTGCAGTCTGGTGCAAATCGCAAAGAAGCCATCATGGCAGCTTATGAGCGTTTTTATCGTGGCGACATTGCTGAGGAGTTAGCATCAGCTGTCCAAGCTGATGGAGGACTGATTACTATGCAGGATCTGGCTAATTACCAGGTTTACATCGAAGATCCAGTAAAAGTCACTTATAAGGATTATACGGTTTATAAATTAAATACGTGGGTGCAAGGACCAGTGCTATTGCAAATGCTGAACCTATTGGAGCCTTACGATCTCAAAGCTTTAGGTTATAACTCGGCAGAGTACATTCATCTACTTTACCAGGTGATGAATCTTTCATTTGCTGACAGAGACTTTTACTACGGAGATCCTTATTTTGTTCCTGAGGAACCCTTGAAAGGGTTGCTGAGCAAAGACTATGCAGCACTAAGAAGAACATTAATTGATATGGAATTTAATGACCCTAATGTTCGTCCAGGTGACCCCTATCCATTTCAAGGTGAAAGTAATCCCTTTGTTGAATTACTACAAAAGTGGAAAATTCGTCAGCCTGAGGTTAAAGACGAAATTGTAACTATCCCAACAGGTAGAACACGAGATGAAGCATTTCATGCAGGGACTACAACTATACAGTCAGCTGACGCCGAGGGGTGGGTAGTTTCAATGACGCCAAGTGGAGGCTGGGTGCCGGCCTACATTGCTGGTAGTACTGGAGTTGGTTTATCACAGAGAATGCAGAGTTTTGTCATGGAGCAAGGGCATAATCCTTATAACCTGATGCAGCCAGGCAAAAGACCTCGTGCAACTTTGACACCTTCAATCGCCTTACAAGGGGATCAACCCGTTTTGTCTTTTGCAGTACAGGGTGGTGATACACAAGAGCAAAACCTCCTCCAGTTTTTTCTAAATGTTGTAGAATTCGGTATGGATGTTCAGCAAGCAACAGAGGCTGCTAATTTTAATTCGTATCAGCTTCATTCTTCGTTCATACCCACAGTCAGTGAACCTGGGCGTATTATTTTGAGGACTGATACGCCAAAAGAAGTTCTTTATTCATTGAGCCAGAAGGGTTATCGAATTGAACTTGAGCAACTATCTTCAGGTCCAATTAATGCAATTTATCGGGATGTTAAGCATGGTACTTTGATGGGAGGGTCTAGCAATTATGGGGACGATTACGGGCTAGCTTGGTAGCTATAGAGCTCGGAGTCGACGAAGTAGTTGCTGAGCGAGTTCTGCGCGCATTTCCTCCCGGAGTAATTCTTGCTCATCTGCTTTTGCAACAATCACATCAGGGTCTGTTAGATAAAAGCGCTGAACACTTAGAGTTTCAGGTCCTAGCAAAATGTCCTCACCATTCATCAACTGTACCTTTAATGAAAGTTCAAGCTGATATTCACCAGCGCGTGCATTGGCATTAAGGCTCAATGTGCGTTCTTCGAATTTAGGAGTGTCCAGTAGCAAACTCACATCGCTATCAGAGGAGATTTCTACACCATTTATTTGCAAAGTACGTTGAATCAAACGAGTTATATCGTTGTCAGGGTTACGGCTTTGTACTTGTATAGTACTAACAATAGAAGGTATTCCTTCACTACCCCTGAGGTTGAAACCACAAGCTGACAGGGATAACAATAGGACAATCGTGAAAGAGCAACTCAAGCCATTTCTAATAAATCGTTTTCTCACTGTTCTTCGCCGTTTCTTGATTATTAATTAGCTACAATATTTACTAACTTACCGGGGACAACAATCACTTTACGTACAGTTAAGCCCTCAAGGAATCGTTGAACAGTGGGATCTGCCATCGCTGCCAATTGCATAGACTCTTTATCTACTTCAGCAGAGAGGCTTAGCTGTGATCTTACCTTACCATTTACTTGAGCCACAATGGTAATACTGTCTTGAACCAACGCACTCTCATCGTAGACTGGCCATTGGGCATCGATAACTGCTTCATTATGACCCAAATGTTGCCATAGAACATGACACATATGAGGCACGATAGGAGCTAGCAGTAGCACTATAGCCTCCATGGCCTCTTGAACAACTGCCTGATTTTGCCCAGAAGTAGAGTCATGAGAAGCGGTGAATTTCGATAACTCGTTATATAACTCCATCACTGCTGCAATGGCAGTATTAAATACTTGACGGCGTTCATAGTCATCACCAACTTTTTTAATAGTGGCATGGGTTTTCAATCTTAGCTGCCGCTGAACATCGTTTAGCGAGTTTTGTTTAAGAGTCACTTTGGTTGGTGTGTGGCTGCAAACAAGTTTCCATAGTCTTCTCAAAAAGCGGTAAGAACCTTCAACCCCTGAATCTGACCATTCAAGACTTTGATCAGGGGGAGCAGTAAACATGGTGTACATTCTCACAGTATCAGCACCATACTTTTCTATCAAACCCTCAGGATCCACTGTATTACCCAAGGATTTAGACATCTTGGCGCCATCTTTCAGTACCATCCCTTGAGTCAGTAGACGTTTAAAGGGTTCGTCACTACTTACTAATCCCTCATCCCGTAACAACTTGTGAAAGAAGCGAGCATAGAGTAGGTGCAAGATTGCATGCTCGATACCACCAATGTATTGGTCTACATCCAACCAATAATTCATATCTTCAAGGTTAAGCATACCCTTGTTATAGCGTGGACTTGCAAACCGTGCGTAGTACCACGAAGACTCCATGAAAGTATCAAAGGTATCAGTTTCACGCTCTGCAGGACCGCCACATTTTGGGCAAGAACAGTTCATGAAACTAGCTATTTTCTTCAGTGGGGAGCCACTACCATCAAACTCCACATCTTCAGGTAAAAGTACTGGCAAATCTTGTGCTGGGACTGGCAAAGCACCGCATTCGCGACAATTTATTACTGGTATAGGTGTGCCCCAATAACGCTGACGAGAAACTCCCCAGTCGCGAAGACGAAAGTTAACTTTTTTCTGACCAATACCAAGTTGGTTAAAAGTAGTAGCGATAAAGTCAAAGGCTTCAGTAAATTTAAGACCATCCATGCCACCAGAATTTACACAGATTCCATGCTCGGTATAGGCAGCTTGCTGCACATCGATGGCAGTATCATCCAATGGACGAATTACTTGTTTGATAGGTAACTGGTATTTGGTGGCAAACTCATGATCGCGCTCGTCATGGCCTGGTACGGCCATTACCGCACCAGAGCCGTAACTCATCAGGACAAAATTCGCTACCCAAATTGGAACTTCCTCTCCGTTGAGTGGGTGTACAGCTTTGAATCCAGTATCCATGCCCACTTTCTCCATTGTGGCCATGTCTACTTCACTCACTCCGCCAGTACGGATAGTTTCGATAAAACGCGCTAAATCAGCATTACTTGCTGCCGCTTCTTGTGCGAGCGGGTGTTCTGGTGCAACCGCACAGTAACTGACTCCCATCAGTGTGTCAGGGCGCGTGGTATACACTTCGAGTCGATCCTCTCGACCCGCAACAGTAAAACTGAATTCCATCCCCACAGAACGACCAATCCAGTTCTGTTGCATAACTCGAACGCGTTCTGGCCAGCCCTCTAATTTTTCTAGATCCTCTAGGAGTTCTTGGGCATAGTCGGTTATCTTAATGAACCACTGAGGAATACGGCGACGTTCTACTGGCGCCCCAGAACGCCAACCCCGACCATCTATCACTTGTTCATTTGCGAGTACAGTCTGATCTACTGGATCCCAATTGACTTCAGCTTCCTTCTTATAGACGAGTCCTTTTTCTAGTAAGCGGCAAAAAAACCATTGCTCCCAGCGGTAGTATTCTGGATGACAAGTTGCTAGCTCTCTTGACCAGTCATAAGCAAAACCTAAACGGGAAAGTTGTCCACGCATATGGTTGATATTGTCATAGGTCCAGCCAGCGGGGGGCACTTTATTTTTCATAGCTGCATTTTCAGCTGGTAGACCGAAAGCATCCCATCCCATAGGTTGCAACACATTCTTACCGAGCATGCGTTGGAAACGAGAAATAACATCTCCAATTGAATAGTTACGTACGTGTCCCATGTGTAAACGGCCACTTGGATAGGGAAACATAGAAAGACAATAAAATTTGGGTTTACTTGGTTCAGTGTGAACAGCAAAGCTATTATTTTCCGTCCAGAATGACTGTACCTGAGTTTCCACTTTCTGAAAGGGGTATTCTGCTTCGTTGGTAAGAGACTGTATCGACATCGGGCTATGATTTCCGGACTTAATTAATCTGCGGATAATATCAAAAACCAATGACCGTCTCCACCACAGCTTATTACTTCAACCCAACTAAGAATGGAAACGTTATATAAGGTTAATCAAATTTATAAAATTAAGTGAGTTTAAAGCCCTAACAGCTCAGTGCAGAGATTTGAGCATTTTGAAAGCGTCACTTCCATCCTCATAATAAGCCCCTAACTGGGTCTGTTTAAGAAAGCCTAATTTTTCGTATAAACGAAGTGCTTGCAGATTATTAACGTTTACCTCCAAAGAAAGAAAGTTCACACCCCTTTCTCTCGCCACTCCTTCGCAGGCAAGTAGTAGTTGGTGGCCTAGACCATGACCACGAAACTCTTCGCTAATTGCTAATGAATATAGTCTAGCTATTAAAGAATTTCGACGCGTAAAACTCAGCACGTAACCTCTAATTTGCTCCTTAATGGTTGCCACCAACAAGATACCATTGCTAGCTCTTATCCAATGCCGTAACCTTCTTTTAGAGAGTCGTTCGCCGGTAAAACTCGAGTTCTCTATTAACAAGAGAGAGTGTAAGTCAGCGGGAATCGCAGGACGAATAGTTATTAGCGAAATGTTCATTCAGTACCATCAATATGGTTATGTTAATTTTCGTTGAAAGTAGACCATATATTACTTGCTTTGGTATGAAAAGAGAGCATACTTTCGCCGATTTTAGTTCTGAGGCCAAGCCAAATGTCACGAGTTTTGATCGTGGTTGATAAGTTAGAGGACTGGGAACCTTATTATCCCAGTGATTTAGTCATTTCCTTTTCCGATTATTTGACTATCGTTAATCCTCATCAACGAATGCGCATCATCAATCTCTGTAGTGACTATTCCTACTTGAGTCCCGGATACTATTGTTCCTTGTTGGCGGAAGCAAAGGGGCATAACGTCATTCCTCCCAGCCGAGTGTTGAACGATTTTTGGTCTCCTTTGTTATATCAGATAAATGTCGATGAGCTTTTTTCAGAGCTAGATAAAATATATCGAAAAGAAGCTAGGCCAGAGCAGATAGAGATCAAAACTTTTTTCGGACAGGTATGCGATCCGGCCTTCAAGCGTCTGGCTAAAGTCGTGTTTGAGCGCTTTCCAGCCCCCATTATTTCTATCACTTTGAAGTTTATAGATGGGCGCTGGATGATCGGTGACCTAGGTGTCGTTGATCACAAAAGTCTTTCAGAAAGTGAGGAGTCAACTTTCGGGGAGGCGCTTGATTCATTCTCTAGGGAAGTATGGATGCCTAAAAAATCACGCAAGCAAGCGAAATATGACCTAGCAATACTGGTTAATAACCAGGAAAAATTACCCCCTAGCAATACTGCAGCCATCAAAAAGTTTATTCAAGCCGGCAAAAACTTGAGTGTCAACGTTGAAGTGATAAGTCCAGATGACTACATGCGACTTCCGGAATTCGATGCACTTTTCATACGCGAAACTACTAGCATTGATCACCATACTTATCGTTTTGCAAAAAAAGCAGAGAGTATGGGGCTAGTAGTCGTTGATGATCCTACCTCCATAGTTCGATGTACCAATAAAATTTATTTAGCTGACCTTTTCAGGACTAATGGAGTCCCCACACCAAAAACACTTATCCTGAGTAGAGAGCAACCAGAGCAAGTAATTTATGCAACACAAGAGCTTGGCTTTCCTATCGTCATTAAGATTCCAGATGGATCGTTTTCTAGAGGGGTAGTTAAAGTAGATTCTTTGGAACAGATTCAGGAGAGGCTGGTTCCTCTTTTTGAAGAATCTGCCCTGTTACTTGCACAAGAATACCTTTACACTGATTTTGATTGGCGTATAGGCATACTTAATAACAAAGCACTCTATGCCTGTCGTTATTACATGGTTAAAGATCACTGGCAGATCTATAAGCATGCAGAGGGTAACACAAAAACAAAATCAGGTGGATTTGATACACTCCCTACATTCGAGGTACCTAGATCAGTGTTACAGGCGGCTCTAAAGGCTACAAAACCTATAGGCAATGGCTTTTATGGTGTTGATGTCAAACAATCTGGTGACAAAGCTTATGTCATAGAAGTGAATGATAACCCTAGTATCGAGACTGATGTCGAAGATCAATATCTAGGAAATGAGCTTTATTCGCTAATCTTGCAAGAGTTTGTGCGGCGTATAGAGGAAGATTAATCAATAATTAAAGAGGAGAGAATTCTCATGACTATAAGTGTCAGTGCTAAGCTACCGGAATGCCAGTCTTTGGCGGTAATGGGAGCCAAAGGACCAGAAAAAGTGTCTGTCTCGGAAATTTTTGGTCAAGGTAAAGTTGTTCTTTTTGCTGTGCCCGGTGCTTTTACTCCTGGATGTTCGATGACACACCTGCCTGGTTTTGTAGTGCATGCCGATGCAATATTAGCAAAAGGTGTCAGTCGCATCGTATGCCTTTCAGTTAATGATGCTTTTGTTATGCATGCATGGGGAGAGGCTCAGAATGCTGAGAAGATCACGATGCTTGCTGATGGGAACGCTGAGTTCGTCTCAGCTCTTGGCTTGGCTATGGATGCTTCAGGTTTTGGTATGGGTAAACGCAGTCAACGCTTTGCGATGATTATAGAGAATGGCGAGTTGACTTGGCTTGCCATTGAGCCTCCAGGAGGTATTAATGAAACCTCGGCAGAAGCGGTACTGGCTCAACTCTAACGCTAGTAAAATCCGACTATTATGTTTCATGCTTACAGGATAGGATTCATAAAGTTAGCATGACAAAACGTCCAAGTTACTCTCAGGACTAATGGGGGTACATTACTTTCCTTGATTTTCTGAACCTAATAAATCAAGTAAGGCCCTAGTAGATTGGCGAATATTTTCGGCCCAGCTCAAACCAATTATTTTTTCTCCAGTTACTGCATCGACAAAGGGGAGTTCTTCAGCGTCGTTAATAAGAAAACGGTAATCTACAGTTAATTCTGTCCCAGCTTTGAGTTTTTGTGTAGCAAATACAAAACCAAGATGCCAAAGTCCAGTTGGTGAAAAACTGTGGTTAATGTAGCAGTCATCAGGCCAGTCGGTGCTCACAGTATGCCAGTCTTCAAACCAGCGAACACATGCAGCATCCTCCGCTGAACCTGGCTTGAGTGCCGCTCTTTCTGTGCCATTAAAGACCTTACTGATAGCATCTGGAGCCACAATAACTGTCCCAGCATTTACATCCTCAAGCAGGTAAATCCCAAGACCTTCAGCAAAAGAGGCTCGACGAACTTCATAACGTGGAACTATCATATAAAGGTTTCCGTAAAAGACTTTAAGTACTCAAAATCGAACTGACAATCTAGAAGCAAGCGCTCTGAAAGTAAATACCTTACGCTGAGCTTAATTGCCCCCTAATAGGAGTCAACTATGACTTGAAATATAATTAGGAATCACCATCATAAGCGTAAGACTAATCCAGAACTGAGAGGAGTAGATATTTTCATGGCAAAAAACAAAAAATTCTGGAAAATATTTTCCAGCACATTAGCAGCTCTAGTGGTGTTGCTACGAGGTTTCCTGGTACAGGCACTCGTGATCTCCGGGCTGGTAATTTCAGCTTGTTCACAAGCGCAAGACAAGAGCATGACAGATCAGAGCCTCCGTCCTGGTGTGGCTGACATGCTAGAGCGAGTAACACCAGCGGTGGTCAATATCGCTGTTGTTGGTGAAGTAGAAGTACAGCAAAATCCTTTGCTCAGCGACCCAAGATTGCGTCGTTACTTTAATATGCCGAATGCGCCAGACCAGCCTGAAACGCGTGAGACCGCTGCTGTTGGCTCAGGCGTAATAATCAATGCCGATCAAGGGTACGTAGTCACCAATGCTCATGTCGTAAAAGATGCCAAAAGAGTGGATGTCATTTTGCAGGACCGTCGCCGCTTCGAGAGCGCGGAAGTACTGGGTATTGATCCTCAAACAGATATAGCTTTACTCAAAATTCCCGCAGAAAATCTCCATGAACTCCCCATAGCTGATTCAACCACTCTACGAGTTGGGGATTCTGTTCTTGCTATAGGAAATCCCTTTGGATTAGGACAAACCGTTACAACAGGTCTGATTTCTGCTTTAGGACGCACTGGTTTAGATCGTGAGAATTATGAGGATTTTATTCAAACAGATGCCTCAATTAATCCTGGTAATTCAGGTGGAGCACTCGTGGATTACAACGGAGAATTAGTCGGTATTAACTCCGCGATAATTGCCCCTTCCGGTGGGAATGTAGGGATAGGTTTCGCTGTTCCAATCAACATGGCAATGGCTGTTGTGCAACAAATAGTTGATTATGGTGATGTACAAAGAGGTTTACTTGGGGTACAAATCTCCGATCTGACACCAGATCTCGCTGAGGCTCTAAATCTTCCAATAGATGCAGGTGCTTTAGTACAAGCAGTTTCTCCAGATTCGGCGGCCTCTGATGCTGGTATTGAGGCAGGTGATGTCATTGTTGCCGTCAATGAGATTCAGGTTGATTCTGGCTCAGGACTACGCAACGCAATCGGACTTACTCGTGCTGGTACTGAAGTAGAGATTACTTTCTATAGAGATCAAGATCGCCAGACCGTGTCTGCCACCATTTCTGGGGTACAGACTGTTGCTCAGACATCGCCCGAAATACTAGATAACGGATTACTGGAGGGTGTTCAGTTAGCTCCAAGCAATGTTAAAGGCGTACTGGTGCAAAATGTTGAGCAGAATTCACGAGCTTTCGCTTATGGATTACGCAATGAAGATATCATCACAGCTGTGAATCGTAATCCTGTAAGCTCAGTTAGTGTTTTGCAAGAGTTGTTGGCAGCTTCTACGAGTTCTGCCGTGGCACTAACTGTGATTAGAGAAAATCAACAGATGCTAGTCATTATAAGACGTTAATTGTCAGAAAGAGAGCAGGAGTGCGTCAAAGATCACTCCTGTGATTGCTCTATAGGCTGACACTGGCTATAGTTCATGCCCTATGAACATACTAGAGGCCTTGGTGCCTGTTATCCTGGTTACTGCTTTGGGTTATTTGGCAAAGGTCAGCCACTTTTTTGATGATGCATTAACGCTGCGTTTTGAAAAACTGGCTTTCCGATTTGTGCTGCCTAGTATGCTATTTTTTAATGCAGCTACTGTCGATTTCCCAGCTGCCTTAAATTTTGGTTACCTTGTTGGTTTTTATTTAGCAGTTGCACTTAGCTACCTTTTGGCGATGTTTTCGGCATGGTTTCTTTTCAGCGCAAATATACGCACGCAAAGTGTTTTCGGTATGGGAGCTGCTTACTCTAATGTGACAGTGCTGGGGGTGCCAATCACTTTGCAAGTGCTGGGGCCTAAAAGCTTAGTGCCGATGCTTGTAGTGATCACGATACATAATCTTTTAGTTTACACCAGTGGCTCATTGATTGCAGAAATTGTGGGTGATGGGTTGCAAAAGAAACTCACTTGGTATCGAGAAGTATTGCGGATCTGTCGTGAAATAATAACTAACCCTATTTCTGGTTCATTGGTACTTGGCGCAACTTTCAATCTATTAGGAGGTGAATTTCCAACTATCGTTGAAGCTAGCTTTACTTTAATTACACCTGCGGCGCTACCATGCTCTTTATTTGCCTTAGGAGCAGGCTTGCACCGTTATCAAATTCAAGGGGCCTTACCTGAAGCTACTCTTATCACCTGTATTAAATTATTGTTCCAGCCATTATTGACTTTTTATTTGTTGAAGGAAGTTTTTGTTGTGGAGCCTTTGTGGACCGCAGCTGGGACCATGCTTGCTGCAATGCCAGTAGGGATAAATGCTTACATTTTCTCACGTAGGTATGAGTGTGCAGAGACGGTTATTGCTTCATCGATCGTGATGGCAAGTCTATTGTCTCCCATCACTCTTACATGGTTACTTTGGTGGCTCGACTTTTAATTCCAATCCAGACAATAGACAAGCAAAGGAATAATGAAAGTATGGCGATAGGCCAACTACCAGTTTGAGCATAAGGTGTTAATCCCTCATATCGATAAACTTCCCCTGTTAATGTTGCTTTAACGAATTGTGGCGCTTGCTTGATTACGCTACCGTCAGCACTAATAATAGCCGTGATGCCATCGTTTGTAGATCGGAGCATCATTTTTCCGAGTTCAGCTGAGCGTAATCTAGCTATTTGAAGATGCTGGTGTGGTCCCCAACTAGCTCCGAACCACGTGTCGTTACTAATCGTGACTAATAAATCGGCTTCGCTCGCATTCTTTCTTACAAAATCACCATAAACTACTTCATAGCAAATAAAGGGTGACAAACGCCATCCTTTAATTTCTAAAAGATTCTTGTTGTTTTTTCCGGCACTTAAAGAGGACATGGGTAAACTAAATAGTTGAAAAAAATCTGACAAGAAATCTCTCAGTGGGATGTACTCTCCAAAGGGAACTAGCTTCTCTTTATACCAGTGGCCTTGACCATGACCTAAAACAGTAATGCTGTTATACACTCCTTGAGAGTCTTGTGAGAATATACCTGTAATTAAGGCTGAATTACTCTCAGTGGCTTTAGTATTAAAGTAATTAAGAATTTCATCTGAGTCCTGCTCGACTATGGGTAGCGCCGTTTCAGGCCATAAGATCAGCTCTTGTTGCCAAAGTTCGGTGCTAAGAATATCGTAAGTATCAATAATCTGATTCAGACTATCTGCACTAAATTTAAGATCTTGTGGTATGTCACCCTGTGCCAATCCTACACTGAGACTACCTTGCGTGCGCTTAGTCCATTGATGTTGATTGGTTAAGGTAAAAATTAATAATAACACCACTAAAAAAGCTCTAGCCCATACTTTATTTGTGGTATTGGCGCTTACAGGCACCATACTGTGGTATGCGAAAGTTACCAGCAAGAGCAAAGCAAAAGTTTCGCCATGGACTCCTAAAACAGGAATGAGACCAGCTAATGGTGTATTGACTTGAGTAGCACCTATGTATAACCATGGAAAGCCGGTGAATAACCAACCACGAATGATATCAGCTACTACCCAACTAGCAGCGAACCCCAAGGGTTTTAACCACGGAGTTAAGCCATGAAGTTGGAGCACCATGGTGCTGCGCTGCCAAAACCAGCTTTGACAACCATGATAGAATGACATCAGTAAAATCAATCCTGCGGTAACTAAAACACAAAGCCAAACAGGGGCCTGTCCATAAAAGTAGATACTATTGAAAATCCAGCTTATCCCAAAACTGAAATAGCCTAATCCAAAACTAAGGCCCATTTGAAAAGCGCTACGAGAGGGGAGTATAGAAAATTTGCATTGATCTAGGAGGTAGTACAGCACAAAAGGCGTGAACAGACTAAGCGACCAAAGATTTAACGGGGCAAAGGAAAGGGTGGTAGTGGCTCCAGCAAAAAATGCCAGTAATAGTCCTTGCCATAATGATAAACGAGGTAGAAAAGTTGTTTTTTCTGTCATTTTGCTCTCAGAGCGCCTTGCCTTCACTAATTTCTAGTTTAGGAATTGTCACTTCTAATAGCTTCACTTGTCGATTGTCTGCAGAAAGGATTTTAAAATTCAATCCTTGTAAACGTATCTCTTCATCGCGCTGAGGGATGCGACCAAAACGACTGAGCAAATAACCACCAATCGTATCAAATTCTGCTTCTGGCAGCTTAGTGCCGAAATGGATGTTAAATTCTTCTAGGGGCATCAAGGCTTTAACTGAATGTTGACCACTAGCGTGTTCTTTAATAAAAGCTTCATCATCGATGTCATGTTCATCTTCAATTTCGCCTACTATTTGTTCAAGGACATCTTCAATGGTTACCACTCCAGCTAAATCACCAAATTCATCTATGACGATGGCCATGTGATTACGGTTTTCTCTAAACTCTTTCAAGAGGACGTTAAGACGTTTTGATTCGGGGACAAAAGTAGCAGGTCGCATCACATCCTTGATATTGAAGCGACGATTTTCTTTATCTTGCGCTAGCGGTAATAAATCTTTGGCTAGTAGAATCCCTATAACTTCATCAAGACTATCCCCAATAACTGGAAAACGAGAATGTTGGGCACTGATTACTATCGGGAGAATATCATCAGCATCATCCTCGACCTTCACGTAGACTACTTGCGTCCGAGGTATCATAATATCACGGACATGCATGTCAGCTACTTGCAGGGCACCTTCAATGATACTTTGAGCCTCAGCATCTAAAATACCATCGCTGCCTGCACGTCGAAGCAGGGTTTGCAAGTCTTCACGATCAGATATACCTGCACCACCAAAAAGATGTCGCAGGCGACCAAGCCAACTACTCGGAGGAACTTCCTTACTCTCAACTTCACTATCATTCATAACTATCTTCTAATCTCGTAAGGGTCAGCTATACCTAGCTGCCGTAATATATTGATTTCGAGTGTTTCCATTGTAGCAGCTTCAGATAAGTTTTCATGATTATAGCCTAGCAAATGCAACACACCATGTACGGTAAGATGTGCCCAGTGGGAGATAGAGTTTTTTTCTTGGGACTGTGCCTCTTCAGTGACTAGAGGGGCACAGATGATTAAATCCCCGAGTAGATAATTTTTCATGGCCGTGTCAGCAGGAAATGAAAGTATATTGGTTGGTCCAAGTTTCTTTCGATAATGATGGTTGAGTTTAGCACTTTGAGATTTGTCGACTAGGGTAATATTTAGAAAAAGTCTACTAGTTAATTCTATTTCACTTCCATTTACAGCAGACAAAGCCCATGTGGAAAAATCTTTGAGATATGGGATTGGTCGGTGATCGGAGTTATTTTGTAATTCAATTTTTAGAGATGATGTCAATTCGGTCTCCAATTGATTCACTCTTTTGAGTCATTTCATGATCGTCATAGGCATCCACAATTCTTTGAACAATGGGATGTCTAACCACATCAAAGGAATTAAACCAAGTGAAACTTATGCCTTTGACTTGCTGCAGAATTTGGGTGGCCTGCACTAGCCCAGAGCGAGTACCCCGAGGAAGGTCGATCTGTGTATGGTCTCCCGTTATAACAGCGGTAGAACCAAAGCCTATTCGAGTGAGAAACATTTTCATCTGGGCCGTTGTTGTGTTTTGACTTTCATCCAAGATTATGAATGAATTATTTAAAGTACGACCTCGCATGAAAGCTAGAGGAGCAATCTCAATGATGTTACGCTCAATTAGCTTGGCTACCCTTTCATTACCTAGCATTTCATACAGTGCGTCATAGAGAGGACGTAAGTAAGGGTCCACTTTTTGCGTCAAATCACCAGGTAGGAACCCGAGTTTTTCACCAGCTTCGACAGCTGGGCGAACTAGTAAGATACGATTTACCTGTTCCTTGATTAACGCATCTACCGCACAAGCTACGGCTAAATAGGTTTTACCGGTACCTGCTGGGCCAATTCCAAAATTTATGTCATGTTTGAGAATGGCATGCACATATTGATTTTGATGACGTGAGCGTGGCAATACTGAAAGCTTTGGAGTACGAAGTGTGAGCGTTTCGAAGGGTTCAACTTCTTCCGTGTTATTCACTGCATCTACCGCCCGAAACTCAGTTAGAGCCAAATGAACCTGATCTGCAGTCAGAAGTGGTTGTTGACTGGTAAGATCATATAATTTTTGAATTAGCTTTGTTCCTTGAGCAATTGTCTCTTCATGACCCTCAAGTTCAAAAAGATTACCTCGATTACGAATTGAGATTCCAAGTCTTGCCCCTATTAAAGTAAGGTGTTCATTTTGTAATCCGCATAGTGAGGCTAACCGTTGAGGGTTGTCCTGTTCCAGCTGGAATCTTCGCACTTTTGCTTCGTTCATAGGTTGATCTAAATTTAAAAGATTTCTATAAAATGTTGATTAATAGATATTACTTGAGTGTATTTCACCGCGAAGAGAGTTCGGGAGGGCTGCTGTGATCTTCATGTCCACGAAGTAACCAATCAGTTTATGATCACCTTGAAAGTTTACGATTCGGTTATTTTCTGTGCGCCCCATAAGCTCTCCAGGATCTTTACGAGATACTCCTACAACAAGCACTCTTTCGACAGTACCTACCATGCTCTCGCTGATCATGTTGGCATGTTGTAGTATTCGCGATTGTAACAGTGCTAAGCGTTGTTTCTTAACCTCCTCAGTAGTAGCGTCGTGGAGGTCACTTGCCGGTGTACCCGGACGGGCGCTGTAGATGAAACTAAAACTATGGTCGAAACCAATATCAGCGATTAATTTCATCGTATTGTTGAAGTCTTCCTCCGTTTCCCCTGGAAAACCAACGATAAAGTCAGAAGACATACTGATATTTGGTCGAATAGCACGAATCTTGCGAATTATGCTCTTGTACTCCAAAGCAGTATGGTTCCGCTTCATGGCGGCCAGTATACGGTCTGAGCCACTTTGTACCGGCAAATGTAAGTGAGAAACCAGCTCTGGAACAGTCGCATAACAATCAATTAGGGCCTGATTAAACTCAAGAGGATGTGAGGTGGTGAATCTAATCCTATCGATACCCTCTATACTGGCAACCAGAGTTATCAAGGTTGCCAAGTCAACTTGCTGTCCTTCGTATGATGTCCCTCGATAAGCATTGACGTTTTGTCCTAGTAAATTGATCTCTCGTACCCCCCGCTGAGCAAGGTGGACAGCTTCAGCTAATACATCGTCAAGAGGGCGACTGACTTCTTCACCACGTGTATAAGGAACTACACAAAACGAACAGTACTTACTACACCCCTCTTGAATGCTCAAAAAGGCGCTTGGACCATCTACACTCGGTTCTGGGAGGCGGTCAAACTTTTCGATTTCAGGGAAACTGATATCTACTACAGGGCTACGTTTAGCTGCCTTTCCAGAAGCATCAGCATATTGGGTAACATCTGAACTTGTCAGCAACTCGGGTAAGCGATGCAAGGTTTGAGGACCAAAGATTACATCCACGAAGGGCGCTCGTTTTCCGATGTTTTCGCCTTCTTGGCTAGCTACACAACCGCCTACAGCAATTTTAAGGTTTGGTTTAGCTTTTTTAAGTTCACGCCAACGGCCTAATTGATGAAAGACTTTTTCCTGAGCCTTTTCGCGAATCGAACAGGTATTTAGTAGTAGGACATCTGCTTCTTCAGCTTTGTTTGTTTGCTCCATGGCGCATTCTTCATGGAGTAAATCTACCATACGGGCAGAATCATACTCATTCATCTGGCAGCCATGAGTTACAATGAATACTTTTTTGGTGGTCATTTGATCCTTAGTGATAAGCTGCACGCAGCAAACGAAGGTATTATACACTCAAGGAGCCAACCTTGAAAAATTGTAGTTTGTCACCATCTATAGAAATATTAATGTTTGTTTGAAACGAATGCTATAGTCTTCAGTTTTATTCACGAGTAGGTAACCATGAGCAAGAAGCCAAATAAAGAACTCTTTCGAATTACTTTCCTAAATAAAGGCCAGGTTTATGAAGTTTACGCCCGTGAGGTATATACCAGTGATTTATGGGGTTTTATCGAGATTGAGAATTTTGTCTTCGGAGAGCGTTCTCATCTTGTGGTCGATCCAGGTGAAGAAAAGGTAAAAAACGAGTTTAGCTCAGTGAAACGCAGCTTTATCCCTTTGCAAGCTATTATTCGTATTGATGAAGTAGAAAAAGAGGGAGTGGCAACTGTCTCTAAAGGTGATAACGTCGCACCATTTCCTATGCAGTTTACACCAAGAAACTCCAACAATGAATAGTATGTGTAGTTTATTAAGACTGACAGCTTTCAATCATGAGTGTAAGCTGGCTGCATGAGAGTCGAGTCTTCTTCAAAGCTTCACCAATGGCCTTCCGACAAGAACGGCACTTTATTTAGTTACCCTAAATTCTGGGCTGAATGTTTCGGACCAGCTCCATTTCTACCTATGACAAGACCCGAAATGGATAAACTTGGCTGGGAAAGTTGTGACATCGTCATAGTAACGGGTGATGCCTATGTAGATCATCCAAGTTTTGGTATGGCGGTTATTGGTCGATTTCTGGAGGCACAGGGTTTTCGTGTCGGCATCATTGCCCAGCCACGTTGGCAGTCAACAGAGGACTTCATGGCTTTAGGTAAGCCGAATCTGTTTTTCGGTGTAACAGCTGGCAACATGGACTCCATGATAAATCGTTATACTGCAGATCTCAGGTTGCGGAGCGATGACGCCTATACCCCTAATGATGAGGGTGGAAAAAGACCAGATAGGGCTGTTATTGTTTATTCACAGCTTTGCCGTCAAGCCTACAAGGATGTTCCTATCGTTATTGGTGGCATAGAGGCGAGTTTAAGACGAATAGCCCAGTATGACTATTGGAGTGATAAAATTCGACGTTCAGTCCTGCTTGATTCTGCAGCTGACTTATTACTTTTTGGTAATGCTGAACGTGCCATAGTTGAGATTTCTCATGCCCTAGCGCGGGGCATGAAAATACAACAGTTAACGGATATTCGTGGGACTGCACTTGTCCGAGACAATATTCCTGAGGGGTGGACCGAGATTGATTCGACCCGAGTAGACTGGCCAGGTCATATTGATAAAATTCCGAGTCCCTATGAGTATGTAAGTGAGCAAAATCCCAAATCATCAGCTACGGAATCAGCCCCAATAAGAGTTATTCCATTACCACTACAGCATAAGCAAGAGCTCAGTCCTGAGGTTACCTGCGTAAGGCTACCATCGTTCGAAAAAGTCACTAACGATCCAGTGCTCTATGCTCATGCCTCGCGTGTTCTTCACCAAGAGGCTAGTCCATCCAATGGAAGGGCTTTGGTGCAAAAGCATGGAACCAAGGAGATTTGGGTAAACCGTCCTCCGATACCGTTAGAAACAGGAGAGCTAGATGCTGTTTTTGACTTACCCTATGCACGCGTACCTCATCCGAGTTATGGTCAGGCAAAGATACCGGCCTATGACATGATCAAAACAAGTGTGAATATCATGCGGGGCTGTTTTGGTGGTTGTACATTTTGCTCTATTACCGAACACGAGGGCCGCATCATACAGAGTCGCTCTGAAGAGTCGATATTGCGCGAAGTTGAAGCTATTCGAGATAAAGTTCCTGGTTTCACCGGTATTATCTCAGATCTTGGTGGGCCAACTGCCAATATGTATGGACTGGTCTGTAAGGAAGCGCAATCAGAAATTGGCAAACGTTGTCGGCGCTTATCTTGTGTCTATCCTTCAATTTGCAAACACTTAAAAACGGATCATAGTCAGACTACACAGCTTTATCGTAAGGCTCGTAAGATACGAGGGATCAAGAAAATTCTCATTGCTTCAGGGTTAAGATATGATCTTGCTTTGCAAGATCCAGAATACATACGTGAACTAGTCACTCATCACGTGGGCGGATATTTGAAGATTGCCCCCGAGCATAGTGAAGAAGGTCCCCTGCAACAAATGATGAAGCCTTCCATAGGTATGTATGAGGATTTTAAAAAATTATTCGAACGATATTCCGAAGAGGCAGGTAAAAAGCAATATTTAATCCCATATTTTATTGCGGCTCATCCTGGCTCCAAGGCAGAGGATATGGTTCAACTTGCCCTCTGGTTAAAAAAGAATAAATTCAGGCCTGACCAAGTACAGACTTTTTATCCATCTCCAATGGCGTTGGCAACTGCAATGTATCACTCGGGACGAAATCCTTTAAAGAAACTTCATTACAAGAGTGAAAAGCTTTTCGTAGCAAAGAAGATTGAGCAGCGCAGATTACAAAAAGCCTTCTTGCGTTATCATGATGAAGCAAACTGGCCGATTTTACGAGATGCGCTTACAGAGATGGGAAGACAAGATTTAATTGGTCCCGGTCCAGATCAACTTATTCCAGCAAGTCAAGGTGTTCGCAAAGTAGCTAATGCGAAGCGTCGACGTCAGTTACAGGCTGTATATAGGCCACGGGGTCGTCGGAATTAATCCATTTTGCCAAGGTTTCTACCCAAGCTGGGTGAGTATTCATACAAGGAACTAGGGTTAGTAGTTCTCCACCAGCCTCTTGAAATACCTCATTACCACGAATAGCTATTTCTTCGAGCGTCTCTAGGCAATCAGTAACAAAAGCTGGACAAATGACTAAGACTCTTTTTTTTCCTTGAACTGCTAGCTCCTTGATCGTACTCTCAGTAGAGGGTTCTAACCATTTTTGCCTACCAAGACGTGACTGAAAAGCTACCGAGTACTGGTCTTTGCATATCCCAGTTGATTCTACGAAAGCTGCAGTTGTACGAAGCACTTGATGACGGTAGCAAGTGGAATGAGCTTGTGAGGGGTGTTGACAACAGTCAGCATTCTTCATGCAATGAGAACTAGTTGGATCTGCTTTAATTAGATGTGATTCAGGTAGACCATGGTAGGAAAAAACTAAATGATCGTAGCTCTTTTTAAGAGCCTCCAGGGAGGGTAATGCGGAAGCTACTAGAGCTTTTATATAGTCAGGGTGTTCATAAAAGGAAGGAAGAACAATAAGTTTGATCTTCTCTAGTTCAGTCCGCTTACTATTAAGCTCAGCTACAATAATTTCTGCCTCATTAATACTGGTCAGTACGGTGCTTTCTGCATAATGTGGATAAAGGGGTAAGAAGAGAAGTTCTCTGACCCCTTTATCAACGAGACGCTTTATTTCATTAGGAATTGCTGGTTTCCCGTAGCGCATTGCTAATCCAACTTCAATAGATGACTTTTTCTGTAATTCGTCCTGTAAAGATTTAGAGAGGACCAATAGAGGTGAACCGTGCTCTGTCCACACACTTTGATAAGCCTCAGCAGAATTTTTAGGACGTAATGGTAGAACAAACAAGCTCACAATCATGCGGCGAAACAGCCAAGGAAGTTGAATCACATATGGATCCATTAAGAACTGGTTCAAATATCTCCTGACTGAGCTTACATCGGGTGAGTCAGGTGAGCCAAGGTTGGCAAGTATTACAGCGCGCTTGGTCATGATTTAATCCAGTAGATAGAGTTAGGCGTATAAAAATTGTATTTGATCATTAAGGTTGAGAGAAATTTCTAATTAACCAATTTTACGCATAACTTGTGGCCAAAGTTCATGGATAGCCCAATTATATTTTATTGAGCACCCATATTTGAGTCAGTATCCCTTCAGACTAAAATGAGAAATTTTCTCTAATGCTAAATCTACACTGGTTCCGCAATGACCTTAGAATTCAGGATAACCTGTCATTAATTAAAGCCACAGCTACAGGACAAACAATCGCCTTGTTCATCGCTACACCGGAGCAGTGGCAAGCTCAAGATGATGCCCCAATGAAGATTGACTTCATCAGGAGAAATCTTCAAGTTTTGCAGCAAGAGCTTTCTCTTAAGAATATTCCGCTACTTTTCGCTGAAGTCGGTAATAATGCCGGTATACCGGAGCTATTAGAAAAAATAATTAGTGTTCTAGGTATATCAGCATTGCATTGCAATCGTGAATATCCAGAATGGGAAGCTCAGCGAGATAATGCTGTAAATCTTATGTGTAAAAAGCTAAAAGTGGCGTTTTTTTGTCATGAAGATCAGACTTTGCTTCCACCTGAACAAGTTTATAACAAATCAAATTTGCCGTTTAAGGTTTTTACTCCTTACTCTAAGGCCGTACGTGCTCAGTTAGAAGAAAAGTCAGTCCACCTAGAATCCTTCTCCAGTAAGCAAGCGATGCCTGAATTGCCAGCCCTTTCTTCAAAAACTAAGACATCAGATTCTTTAGTATTTTTACGTCAACTAGGTGACTTGAGTTGGCCAAATATCTCCGCTGATTTACTCAAAAAATGGAGTCTGCTTTGGCCGGCTGGTGAAGAGCATGCTTGGCTAATGTTAAGAAATTTTGTCCAAAATCGGATCAATCAATATAAACCATTAAGAGATCAACCAGCAGTGGATGGCACAAGCCGCTTGTCACCTTACCTGACAGTGGGCGTTATCTCTGCCAGACAGTGTTGGGTCCATAGTATGAATGCAGAGTTGGATAACTCAGTCTTTGCCTGGCAAAATGAACTCCTTTGGCGCGATTTTTATAAATATGTGATGGTACATTTCCAACACGTCTGCCGTCACAAAAATTGGCGTACAGATCTCGGTCACATTCCTTGGCGAGATGCCCCAGAAGACTTAGAACGATGGAAATACGGTCAAACTGGGATACCGATTGTAGATGCTGCTATGAAACAACTTCTTGAAACAGGTTGGATGCATAACAGAGTGAGAATGATTGTTGCCATGTTTCTCAGTAAACATCTTCTCATTGACTGGCGAGAAGGTGAAAAATGGTTTATGCAACACCTTGTAGACGGTGATTTTTCTTCCAACAATGGTGGATGGCAGTGGAGCGCATCGACCGGTACTGACGCCGCTCCTTATTTCCGAATTTTCAATCCAGTCACTCAATCAGGTCGCTTTGATCCGGAAGGTGTTTACTTACGACGGTGGTTGCCCGAACTTGCCGAACTTGATAATAAGTTTATACATGAGCCAGGACTTCTTCGTCCTAGTTCCTATCCCCCGCCCATGCTTGAGTTGAGCCTTGGTCGTGATAGAGCTCTGGCAGCGTTTAAAGTACCGTCGGAGATGTATCCATCTGATAAAGGGACCTATCGACCACAAGAAAAAGTGATTTGAGAGTGTCTCAGAATTTGTTTGTGAATCAACAAGACTTCTGTTGGTTAATTACTGGAGGCTCGGGTTTTATTGGTACTGCCTTGACCCATGCTTTGGTATCAACTGGGCATCGGGTCGTCATTTATACACGATATCCAGAAAAACTACGTGATAGATTATTTAATCTCGGATCTCACGTTAGTATCGTAGCATCATTAAATGAGCTGTCTTCTTACGAGATTGATGTGGTCGTTAACCTAGCTGGTGCGCCAGTTATTGGCTACCCCTGGACTAACCGTCGTCGTAAAGTCTTGATTCAGAGTCGATATCAACTCACCAAGTCATTGGTCGAGTGGTCCCTCAAGCAGAGACGAAGTCCTCAACTCTGGTTACAGGGTTCAGCAATTGGTTACTATGGCAATAGTGAGACTGCTGATACCCAAGAAGATGCCTCTCCAGGAGTTGGTTTTGCCTCTGAGTTGTGTGCAGGTTGGGAGGGTCTATTACAGCCCTTGCTAGGAAGTATCACTCGTGTCTGTATTTTACGCATGGGGGTTGTTCTGGCAAAAGATGGGGGGGCTTTTCCATTAATGAGCTTACCCTATAGGGTAGGGTTAGGTTCTATTCTTGGTCAGGGTAAGCAATATTTTAGTTGGGTACACATCGACGATGTTATTGGTGTCATGTCTTATCTATTTTATAAATATACCTTGTCTAAGATTATTTTTAGTCAACAACCCCAAAAGCATAAAGATGTCGCCATTTATAACCTTGTTAGTCCAGATTTGATTACATACAGTGAATTTGCACATGCTATAGCTGCTCAACTTGGTCGACCATTATGGTTGAGAGTGCCGAGATGGTTTATGGAATTTTTCTTAGGAGAAATGGCGACTATGTTGACTAAAGGCCCTTCAGTAATGCCTCACCGCCTTATTGAAGAGGGGTATTCATGGAAAAGACCATATCTCTCGAATACACTGCCCCAACTGTTTTATTGAGGGATGATGGGAAAAAATCGTCTTGAGGATATTGATTGATCTACCACTCTAAAAGCTTAAGAGCACACCTAAAATATGATTTAGTACCTTCATGTCGTTGGAAGACTACTGCTAATCAAATCGACTCTATAGATCAAGCTATGCGGATGACCCAAAGAAAGGGAGTAGAATTCTAACGAGTGGATTAGATATGGTTATGGGACTGTCCAAAGTAGATAGACACAAGCAATCTTCGTTTTGGGATGCAACAGGCTTGTGTGTTTCACCTTTAGTTCGTACCACGAAATCACCTACATGGTACCTATCTTCATTGTCAGAAAATGAACCTTCGAGTACTACAGTAATTTCGTCACCTTGATGTTTGTGTTGGGGGACATTACCACCAGCTTTTATATAAAAAAGAGAGGTCTCTCTTTTTCGGTCATGATCTCTGACTTTCAGGTTACTGAAGCGGAAATTCTTGCCTATTGATTTCCAGTCGAGCGAGGTAAGGTCACCATCGCAGAGTTTGTGAATGGCACGTGGTAACTTTGTAGGGCGCTTTTCATCTACTTTTAAGTGATTAGCTTTAGTAATGGGTATCGAAGAGTTGCTGTCGTCCTTAATTCGATTCACTAATGTTTCAAAGCTATTGCTGGAAGTTTTTATGGTGTCTTGTTGTTCAAAAAACTCAGCTCCAAGCTCCATGAGCTCAAGCACCCTTGATTTGCAACCTGAGCAAAAGTGTAAATGAGCAGCCACACAAAGAGCTTGGGATCGTGGAAGTGTGCCCGCACTGTAATCAGTGAGGAAACGCACGTCTGGATGATACTTAACCATCTAACTTCTTTAAACCTCTGAATTCTAACATCGTTATCATTTACGCATATTCAATATAGATGTATCACCACAATTGTAAATTAGTTCTACCATTACTAACGGTCAACTATTAATTTGAGTTTACTCAAAGCTAACCTAACCCTTGATTTCACTGTTCCAAGCGGAAGACTCAGCTCGTGGGCAACCTCAGCATGGGATTTGTCTTCCAAGTACACTTTTCTGAGAATTTCTGCTTGTTCTTTTGGTAGGGTCTTAAGTGATTCGTGGATCTGTTTGCGGCTTCTCATCTGAACAAGTTGATTAAAGAGATCAGCAGTATCATCTTCAAGCCAGATATCTTCCATATCGAGATCATCATCGGAGTCATCTGCTTGATGGAGAGATACTGTATTCACTGCATGTCGAGCCTGTTTACGTAATAAATCGATACGCATATTTCGAGCGATCGTGAATATCCATGTGCCGGGGCTTGCCAACGATGGGTCAAAAGTACTCGCCTTTGACCAAACTTTAAACATCGTCTCTTGAACTAACTCTTCCCCAAAAGATTCTGACTCTTGTAGGCTAGGCACCTTGAAAGCAAACGATTTTATCAAGGGTGAGAAATGGTTAAAAAGCATGCGGAATGCAGCTAGGTCTTGGTCAGAAGCTACCTTTTCAAGGCAACTAATCCATTGTTCGTTTTGTACTCCAGGCTTGTCTTCAAGGGCAGGCGTGGAGCGGCTAGTATCAGCAGTTATTTTATCTTCAGTTACCATGAGTTGAACTGTCTCTTTTGTTGAACTAGCTGTCGTATGTGAGAAATCTCAGCAGATCTAATAGTTCTTAAGTCATTTGTGAAACTGAGAAAAAAAACTCTTATGCCTACGAGAGTTAACTATTGGATGATAGGTTGTATCATCAAAATCTCGCAATAATATTTTTCCCTGGGTAATGCTGTGATCGATCCATTTAAATTTAATTAACGTATTTCAGCCAACAGTACACACAATAACTGAAGGCTGCAACCTTCATTCATTGATTAGTGATAGTTTTTTTCAATCAACGATATCACCTGTTTAGCTGAGCAAATAATGAAGTCTAACAATGAAGTGGATAGATTACTGTATATGCCAAGTGAGCAAGGTCGATTGCTCATATCAAGCCTAAAATCATTTTATTCAGACTTTAATTTGGAAAAAACTAATTACATCAAAGAGATATATACACAGGATGTTGAATTCAAAGACCCAGTTCATACAATCACCGGATCTTTAGCCCTAAAGACTTACTTACGCAAAATGGCTAAGTCCATGCACCACTACAAAATTATTTACAAGGACGAGCTGGTCAACGGAACTTCAGCTTACTTAAGTTGGGACATGGAAATTGGGCATCCCAAGCTTATGGGTGGAAAAATTTTCGTTGTGCCAGGAATTACCCACATTAAGTTTACCAACAAGATTTTTTACCACGAAGACAGTTACGACATGGGTAGTCTAATTTACGAGAGGATCCCGATTTTAGGCCGTTTGATAAATTATCTCAAAAACCGGTTACAGGCCTAGTCAAGCATGGCTAATTACTGGGTAACTGGTGCAAGCTCCGGAATAGGTAGGGAGCTGGTACTTGAATTAGCCCGCCAGGGTCATCAAATCATTGCCAGCTCCCGACGCACAGAGTATCTTCAATCCCTCCATGAGATATACCCTGAAAATATCACACCACATTTTTGCGATGTTGCAAATGATGATTTCATGCGCCAACCTTTCGAGAATCTTCCTCACCACTTGCAGCCAGCTTGGTTGGATTGTGTGATCGCTAATGCGGGAATCTGTGAATATATCGATCTACCGGAGTTCGACATTGAAACACACAGACGTGTCGCAGACAGTAATTATTTTGGTTTGATAAATACATGCCAAGCAGCATTACCTTTACTCAAGCAAGCTAGAGCAAGAAAGCCTACACATCAACCACAAATCGTAGGCGTTAGTAGTATGAGTGTGTTTACAGGTTTTCCACGAGCGGAGGCATATGGCAGTGCTAAAGCGGCCATGAGTTATTTTCTTCAATCACTTCGATGTGATTTGGAACCGGATATCGCTGTTACCATTGTTTACCCAGGTTTTGTACGCACTCCGATGACGGCAATCAATGATTTTCCGATGCCATTCTTACTTGATGCAAAAGATGCTGCTCTTAGAATTCTTGGCGGTATTAAAAAAGCTCCGCTCTCCATTGCCTTTCCTTGGCAACTCAAGGTTGTGCTGAAGTTCGCAGCTATCTTCCCAAGTATTTGGTACAAATTTGTAATTCCAAGACTAACTAGACAGCACAAAAAAATAAATACAGCTTCAACGGCATCAGTTAAGAAATAATAATTATTTATGGTGGATACATGACTGGATATACGACCAATTACTCAAGTAACCTTAATAATATTCGACCTAGAGTAGCTATTATAGGTGGAGGAATATCTGGTATGTCAGCTGGGTGGTATCTATCCACTTTAAGTTCCTCCTTATCTCCAGAAATCCATCTATTTGAATCAGGTACACGCTTGGGCGGGCATACTGCTACGGTGGAAGTCAGTTTAGATGGTGAAGAACTTGCGATTGACACTGGATTCATAGTTTGTAATGACAGAACCTATCCCAATTTCATGAGCTTACTAGATAAGCTCGGAATTGAAAGACAGAAAAGTACCATGGGATTTAGTGTCTCTGATGAGCAAAGCGGTGTTGAATGGGCTGGTCGAAGTCTAAACAGTCTTTTTGCTCAAAGACGCAATCTTCTTTCACCTCGCTTTATCGGAATGCTGCAAGATATTATTCGATTTAACAAAGAGGCTGAGCAACATATACTGATTAATCCCGAACTTGCACAAGTACCTCTTGGAAGTTATTTGGAAAAGTTTAAATTTGGTGACGCCTTCAAGCGGTGGTATCTAATACCCATGGGTGCCGCGATATGGTCGTCTGACATGCGATCTATAGAAAAATTCCCTCTCGGGTTTTTTCTACGGTTTTTCCGAAACCACGGCTTGCTTGATCTTATTGGTAGACCTCAGTGGTATACTATCAAGGGAGGTTCCAATACATACATTCCTGCTTTAACTGCTCCCTTTGAGCATAACATCCATCTAAAAACACCCGTCCTTAATGTTAAGAGAAGGGTTATGCATAAAGGTCGTGAACAGGTGCTCATCCAAACAGCAGACGAAGTGCAATATTTTGATGAGGTTATTTTTGCTTGTCATACTGACCAGGCGTTACGTCTGCTCTCTGATCCATCAAACTTGGAAAGCAAAGCATTAGCGTCAATACCTTATGTTAAAAATTCAGTGGTGCTACATTTTGATGACAGCTTGCTACCATCAAATAGACGTTGTTGGTCAAGTTGGAATGTTAGGTTAAATCCATCGGCTTATAGCATGCCAGTTTTAACGTATAACATGAATATCTTACAGAAGTTATCTAGTAAAAAAACTTGGTGTGTTAGCCTTAACCAGACTTCTGCCATTAAAGAGAGCAAGATTATAGGCGAATATGAGTATGAGCATCCTCTCTTTACAGGAGACGGACTGGTATCTCAAAAATCAATCTTAAATATGAATGGGCATAATAGAACTTGGTTCTGTGGTGCTTGGCTGCGCAATGGGTTTCATGAAGATGGAGTATGGTCAGCACTAAAGGTATGCGAGTCTTTGCTTGCTCAAGAAAACCCAAAATTTGCTCTAGCAGGCTAGCAAATGCCAACAGATTCACTAGTTCATAGTGCTTTGTATGAAGGTAAAGTGCATCATTGTCGTTTATTACCAGTAGAGCATGTTTTTACTTATAAAGTGGCGATGCTGTATCTTGATCTCGATGAATCTGAATTATTAGATAAATCCCACTGGCTGTGGTCTTTTGATGAAGCAAACTTAGTTTCAATTAAGACTAGAGATTATCTAGACGGTAAGACGATCGATTTAAAAAAGGGAGTCTTGGACTTGGTTGAAAATAAGTTCAGATTTCGTCCAAACGGGGCTGTTAGATTACTGACTATTCCTCGCTTTGCCAATTATGTTATGAATCCCATATCTTGTTTCTACTGTTTTGATAATAATGAATCTCTTCAGGCCGTAGTTGCGGAAGTCACTAATACCCCATGGGGGGAGAGACACCACTATATATTTCGATGTGAAGAAGCGCCAAATAAAACAACTCATTATTTCGATAAGGAGATGCATGTTTCTCCGTTCATGAAAATGGATCTCGACTATCTTTTTATAGCGGATGTTCCAGACCATAGACTCTCGATAGCCATGGAATTACGGCAGTATGACATTCTTCAGTTTACCGCGAGCTTATCTATGGAGCGTAAACCACTTACACATTTTAACTTGACTAGATTTATCCTGAGATACCCATTCATGTCTTTTCAAGTCGTTTGGGGTATATATTGGCAGGCCTTAAAACTATGGCTGAAAGGTGTTCCTTTTGTACCTCACCCCAGAAGAAATTAGCATAGAATAGAAAGAAAGATTATAAGGAAAGAACCTTGAAGATTAATGACTTTGAACTCATATCGCCTCCTCGGCCTAAAGGAATATTCAAAAAGTCTGCGCGTCTTTTCCTGATTAGTGTACTACACAAGGTTCAGGGGGCAGGACTTTCTCTATATGAAGAGGGCGAAGTACAGCAGTTTGGCGATCCATTCGCGTCACTACAAGCAAGCGTTACCATTAAAGATCCTCGCACTTACCAGATGATACTTTCTGGTGGCTCTTTGGGGGGAGGGGAAGCCTACATGCTTGGATATTGGGATACCCCAAATCTAACCAAAGTGATTCAAGTATTCGCCTTGAATATGACACTGTTAACTACAATGGATTCTAATTCAAGCTTTATGCGAAAAATCACTAGCAAGATTTTTCACCGCCTCCGTCGCAATAATATTCAACAAGCACGCTTGAATATATCGGCGCACTATGATCTATCTAATGATTTTTTTCAGTTATTTCTTGACCCTACCTTGGCATATTCCTCGGCCATATTCTGCTCTCCTGAAGATACTCTCGAACAAGCATCAAGAAATAAATTCGAAAGAGTTTGTCTTCAGTTACAATTATCATCTCATGATCACCTGTTGGAGATTGGTACAGGATGGGGAGGGTTTGCTATTCATGCGGCGCAAAATTATGGCTGCCGGGTAACTACCACTACTCTCAGTAAAGAGCAGGCTTCTCATGCTAGATCATGGATTGCAAGCCAAGGGTTGACTGAGAAAGTTACAGTTTTAGAAGAGGATTACCGCCGACTAGAAGGTAAGTACGATAAGCTGGTTTCAATAGAAATGATAGAGGCGGTAGGTCATGAATACTTTAGTGACTATTTTGCTACTTGTTGTGCTCTACTAAAACCTAAAGGACTTATGCTGTTACAAGCTATCACAATCTCTGATCAGCGCTATAAAGCTTCTTTACGTAACATAGACTTTATCAAACGTTACATATTCCCAGGAGGGCAACTACCAAGTATTGAGCGAATTTTATTTCACACTTGCAATGACACAGATTTTCAATTGGTAAATATGGTTGATATCACCCATGATTACGCCCGTACCCTACGTGCTTGGCATGAAAACTTTGAAAATGCTCTAAATCAGGTTGTTGCACTTGGTTTTGATGAGATATTTATCCGTATGTGGCGTTTTTATCTATGTTTCTGTGAAGGAGGGTTCCTTGAGAGAGCTATCCATACGCAACAATTTCTATTCGCCAAGCCGGAGTTTAGAGCGCTGCAAAGAATTAATCTTACTCACGAATCATAGTAACTTGGATAAGTATGCAGCATATCGAACGTAGTCTGTATGGGCTCTCACTTTCTTTATTAACAGCCCTTATGTGGGGTACTTTACCCCTTGCCATGCAGTTGCTTCTTAGTGTGATGGATGCTAGCACCATTACGTGGGTACGTTTTCTTTTTTCGAGTTTTTTCGTTGCCTCAGTACTTTTGCGGCGTGGACAATTACCTCAGATCAGTAATTATAGTAGCAAAATTTTGTTCATGATTGCGATTGCTGTAATTGCTTTGGTAAGTAATTTTAATCTTTATTTGATGGGTCTGGACCGTTTAAACCCCGAATCCTCTGGTGTCATTATTCAGTTAGCTCCTTTTATCCTCATGCTGGGTTCAGTTATTTTTTACGGTGAGCGAATGAGCATCTTGGACATCATAGGTGCTTTTGTGTTGTTGCTTGGCTTGATGCTTTTTTTTAATGAACGTCTCAGTATGCTTTTTGCAAGTTTAGGTTCTTATACCATTGGAGTCGTCTTAATGCTCCTGGCAGCGATTTGTTGGAGTATTTATGGGCTTATGCAGAAAGCTCTTCTGCGAGATATGACCTCCATGCAATTGACTTTATTGATTTATGCCGGGGGGACTGTCTTACTTTTTTTTGTCAGCTCTCCGAGTACTTTATTTCAATTGACTCCACTAACAGCAGCACTAACTTTGTATGGCTGTATGAATATGGTGTTGGGTTATGGTGCCTTCACTGAAGCTATGCGTGTTTGGCAAGCTGCCAAGGTTAGTGCAGTGATAGCTCTTGCTCCCATTGTGACGATAGTCAGCATGAAAATTGCTGGACTATTTTGGCCAGATCTATTTATAGCCCAAAGTATGAACCTCTGGGCTTATGTTGGTGCTTTCTTAGTAGTAACAGGTTCTATGCTTGCTGCTCTTGCACGAACTCATCGTTGAGAGTCAATACACTAGTATTCAAATCAAAGCTCTCGCCTTTGATATCCTCTAATATTACATAGAGACAAGGAATCAATATAAGAGTGATTATCGTTGCAAAGACGATTCCGAACGCTAAAGATGTCGCCATTGGAATGAGAAATTGTGCTTGCATACTCGTTTCAGACAAGATTGGAATTAGCCCGAAGAAAGTAGTCAATGATGTAAGGAGTATAGCGCGGAATCGCGCTGCCCCAGCATATTGAACAGCGCTGAGAAGATCTTTTCCTTCTGATTTAGCTGTATTAATAAAGTCAACTACCACTATTGAATCGTTAACTACGACTCCTGATAAAGCTATGATCCCCAAAAACGAGAGGAAGTTTAAGGGGATTCCAAGTAACCAATGGCCAAAAATTGCGCCGACAACGCCGAAGGGAATTACCCCCATTATAATTAAAGGTTGTGTATATGAGCGTAAAGGAATAGCCAGAAGTGCGTATATCCCAAATATAGCCAGAATTAGCCCCCTGATCATATCTTGTATGATGTCACGTTGTTCCTGTGTGCCGCCATCAGCACGGAATCCTACCTCTGGATATCGTTGAAAAAGCATTGGAAAGTATTCGGATTCTAGTTGTTCAACAATTTGTCCTGGCTCTACTTGGCTTTCGATAATATCAGCACTCACAGATACTGAACGTTCGCCTTCAATCCGGTTGATGCGAGAGTAGGCAGGTTGTTGAGTAAACTCAGCAATGGTCTCAAAAGGCACGAGATCCCCCTGAGATGTTTTGATATAGAGATTTTCAAGGTCACCTATAGAGATTCGCTCTTCTTCTGGATAGCGGACCATGACTCGTACTTCGTCATTTCCCCTTTGCATTCGCTGAGCCTGTGATCCATAAAAGGCATAACGTACTTGATTACTTACATCCATTAGGGAAAGACCCATGACCTCAGCTCGGGGTTTTAAGCTTAGCTTTAACTCATCCTTGTTGTTCACAGCCTCATTTTTGATATTGATCAGACCACTATAGGTTCGCAGTTGCTCTTCTAGTTCGTTTGCAGCAGCAGTGAGTTGAGCTGGGTTCTTTGAGACCAACTGAAAGGCGATAGGGCTACCGCCAATTTGAAAGCCTGAACTGAATGAAATATTTTTGAGCCCGGGCATATCACCCACATAATCGATGAGGTAATTTGTTAGTATGTCAGTATCTAGTTGACTTGGTACATCCCTGTTCATTTCGATTGCGGCGGTGGCTGATGAAACTGAGTTACTAATAATGATGACATGCTGCATAACATCTGTAGATATTTCATCAGTTTCAGAGTCCAGAAATTCAAACTTGCCATTCATCGATAATGCCGCAGCTTCTATTTTTTGCAGAGTATTCCGCATTTGTTGCTCAGGACTTCCCTCTACCATGGTTATATTTGCTTGAATGAAATCACTGGTTATCTCGGGTAGAAAGACGGTGCGTACAAAACCGCCCGTCACAAGGCCCATTGCTATTATCAATATCCCTATGAAGCTTCCAAGCGTGATGTATCTATTCTCAATACACTTCCGGTTCCATGGTAGGTAGATGTTTCGAACAAAACGATTGAGATTGTTATTACAATAGTTCTGTATCCTCGAAAGCAATCCAGAACTCTCCTTGCTGGACATGTGTGCAAGGTGAGCTGGAAGAATCAGTTTTGATTCGAGTAAAGAAAAAACTAAACACAATATGACGACTGCGCCAATACTGTAAGTAAAAGCTGATGCGAAGCCGCTAATCATGAGTAGGGGGATGAAAGCCATGATAGTTGTGAGCACACCAAAGGTAGCTGGGGTTGCAACTTTCAAGGCACCATGGACTACTGAATTTAATCCTGGGCCGTATTTTTTTATGTAGTGATGAGAGCTTTCTCCGATGATAATGGCATCGTCTACTACAATACCCAGTACCATTATGAAGCCGAACAAACTCAGCATATTAAGTTCAAGGTCGACTAAAGGCATGGTTGCAAAGGCACCGAGAAAGCTTATGGGTATACCGAGCATGACCCAAAATGCAAGCCTGAGCTCGAGAAACAAAGCGAGAATAATAAATACCAATATGCGAGTCATAAGGTCCAAACGATCTCGTAAGTAGTACGAGGAGTCTGCCCAGATATCAAGGTTTACTCCAGTTGGAAGAGTTTGCTGTCTTTCTGCGATATATTTTTTAACCGCGTCGGTCACTGCAAGTAAGTTTTGGTTGCTTGTGGTTTGCACATTGAGACTGATTGTAGGTTTTCCATCAAATCGAGCATAAGACTCGGTATCTTCAAAACCATCCTTTATAGTTGCAACATTACCAAGTGTGAGCAATGTACCGTCCTGGTTTGTGATAAGGATAATTTTCTCGAAGTCGAAGAAATCATAGGCAAGAGACTGTGTGCGCACCACAATTTCACCGCCTTCGGTCTCTAGTGTACCAGCAGGTAGATCTAGTGAGCTCATGCGGATTTTATTAGCAATCTGGTCGAGATTGAGCCCGTACTTCAACAAAACATCTTGAGAAACTTCGATACTAATTTCATATGGTCGTGCACCACTTATGTTAATGGTTGTGACATCGGGTAGAGTAAGAAGCTCCTCACGGATTTCTTGTGCTAACTCTTTTTGTGTCACAGGGTCGATATCTCCATATACCTCAACCCTCAGAGCATCATTACGGACTTGTGTGCGAGAGACAGTAGGGGGTTCAGAGTTAAGCGGAAAGGTGAGGATACTGTCGACGCGTACTTTAATATCATCAAGGACTTCATTAATCTGGTAGTCTTCATCGATTTCTAGATTAATGGAAGCCATACCCTCAGTTGCAATTGAGGATATACGAGTGATTCCATCTACGTCATCGACTGCCTGCTCAACTTGGAGAACTATCCCACTTTCGACATCGGCAGGAGATGCTCCAGGGAACGGGACACGGATCTGAATTATTGGAAGATCAATGTCTGGCATCGCTTTTTTCGTAATAGTGAAAATTGAGTAAAGACCACTTATGATTAACATAAGCATGAGGAGGTTTGCTGCCACGTGATTTGAGGCAAACCATGCTATAATTCCCTTTTGTTCTTCTTGTGCGTTCATGAAAGATCCTGTAGGTGACTCTGCATTAATTCACAGAACTAGTGAGTAAGCTCGTCTGGACTGCTAAGCCATTAAGAGGGGTTTCAAGGCGAGTTAGTATGAGTCGATCACCCTTCTCAAACCCCTTACTCACATAGACCTCATTACCGTTAACGGTAACAACATCAATTGTTCGACCTCGTAATCTATTTTCAGCATCTGCTACCCAAACAAGATTACCCGCTTGCAAGGTATGGCGCGGAATTACAAAGACATTTTTCAATTCTTGTCCTAAAATATTGGCGTTAACAAAGGTCCCCATTCGGAGAGGCTGTTCATGATGTTTTTCCATTAACCCATAGGGGTCTGCTACTTGGACTACCGTGTATAGGACTCGAGTCCGTGGATCAAGAACCCCCTCTGAGCGCACCAATTTACCTTGCCAGTTATATGTCTTTTCACCCAGTTTTGCGGTGAGGTTAACAGGTAGAAAGTTATCTTCGATCGCATATCCTTCTGGCAGATTCAAAAAGGGGAGACGTGTCTCAGGAATTGGTAAACGAACCTCGGCATAATCGGTAGCCAAGATTTCCCCGAGCACGGCTCCTGCGTTTACGAACTGCCCTAAATCGCTGTTCTTGCTTCGTAGAATCCCGTCATAGGGAGCCTTTAATTCTGTCTTATCTAGATTTCTTTGCGCTTCTGAGAGATCTGCCTCGGCTGCTACTAGTCGAGCACGAGCTTCTGCGACTTGTGGTAATCTCAAATAAAGCTCTTTACCAGTTATACGGGCTTGTTCGTTTTCGGTCATTCGCTCCCATTGACGACGAGCAACGTCTGCTTGGCCAAGTTCCAACTCAAGAGCCGCTTGAGCTGTTGCTACATTAGCTCTTGCACGGCTTACTGCAGCCTCATAGGTTGAAGGGTCAATGCTTAAGAGCACGTCATTTTTCCTAAAAAAACCACCACTAACATAAGCAGATGACGTAGCCACTATTCTTCCAGACACCTCAGCTACTAAATTGGACTGTGTCCGGGCCTCAATATTCCCTTGGGACGATATGGAAATATGGGTATCAACTGGGTTTAGTACAGCAGTTTCAACTAGCAGTGAGGGTTCGACTAAGTCTTTTTTTAGAGGTTCATCACGTAACTGGCTAATGCCAACACTAATGACTAGTGCAATAGTGATTATCCCTGCTGGAATGAATATTTTTTTCTTCATAACGTAACCCGTTAAATTCTGACTGGCAAGTCATAATAACAAAAAAGTATAAAAATTTCGTGACTTTTATACGAACAATTAGACCTAAAAGTTCTTATGAAGATAATGAGTTATAAAAAGAATTTAAGGGGATTTAAGGATCATTTGATTTTCGAGAGAATGATTATGAACAGCAACAAGAATCTGTTGCCACTTCTCCCGGTGCTTTTGAACACGGTCCTTAAGAACCATATAGCGGTTTTTTAGTACCCGGATGTCAGATTTTAATTCCTGCCCAATGGAAGTAGAGCGAGCTTGGTACCATTGCTGTTGGGCATTAGCCCAGTCATGCAAGCTTTGTTGGAGTTCGCTATAGCTAGTGTCCAATTTTTGATGAACCAAAATTTTGATTTGTTGAGGCAGGCTTTTTTGTTCATCGCATTTTTTTCTTGCTCGCAACAATTGTACATGTAGTTTTCTTAATTCTATTCGATATGCAGAGCAGCTACGTAAATTGTGAGCTAGCTTGCACCACGAGCAAATCTTGATAAACCATTTCGTAGGGTCATAATGATACCATTTAATACCGTTACGATAATCCCAGGAAAAGGTATGGTGATAATTATGGAAACCCTCACCAAAAGTTAGTATTGCTAGAAACCAGTTATCTCTTGCAGTTTGTTCTAGATCATAAGTCATTTTGCCCCAGGCGTGTGCCGCTGAGTTGATTAACCAAGTAAAATGCTGACTGATGGCCAATCGTAAGAATCCAACCAACAAAATTGAAGCAAGCATGTTGCCGTGCAGGTATCCTAGCATTAGAGGGATTCCTAAATTCATGAACAAGCTTAAGAGAACATAATATTGGCGTTGCCAGCGTAGTATTGGATCTTTTTTTAAGTCCTCAACATTACTAAGATCTTCTCTAGTAGAGGGCCAGTCCCGTATCATCCATTCGAAGTGCGAATACCATAGACCTTTTGCGGCTGAGTAGGGATCATGTTCGTTATCATCAGCGTACCGATGGTGTCGTCTATGGTCTGCTGCCCAGGTGAGGCAATCATTTTGTAAGGCACAAGCGCCACCTAAGGCAAAGAAAAAACGAAGAATTCGGTGAGCTTTGTAGGCGCTATGTGACCATAAGCGATGGTATCCTGCTGTGATGGATATTTCACAGAATATTAGCAAGGCTAAAAACCAAGACCATTCGAAGCTATCATAACCGACAGTGAGACCATACCATGGAACTAATGTTAAACTGGCCGCAGTTGGTAATATTAGTAGTATAAATAATCCCCAATTTAAAGGTGGTTTTTTACTTGACGTCGAGCTTTTATGGGAATTATTCATTGACATTAGTAAATTTGTAGAGGGGGCGTTTTTTTTTGAACTCATTGAGGCGACCACTAGCACTTTGTTATCAAACTTTAATTCTAAAAGTTATCATAGACCTACAGACTATTACCAGAACTAGCAAGAATTAAAGCCCGATAATTTACTTAGGGACTTTAATGCTATCTGCCTGAATATAATTCTTAATTTTTTCACATAAAAATAGGAAAAATCCAATGTCTGAGAATCAGAACGATTCATCGTTGAGCTCTAAACAGCTTCCATTAGAGCTTGTTGAACTCCAAACTCAACTTTCATTTCAGGAACATACAATTTCTCAATTAAATGATGCTCTGATTTCTCAACAACAACAAATTGATTTTTTGAAAAAGCAATATCAGATTGTACAAGAAAAATATCAGGAACTTGAGTTACGTCTTATACACCCATTAAATCAACCCATCGACGAGAAGCCCCCACATTATTGATCTTTATTTTGCTAATTTTAAAGTTATGTTTACCTTTAGTATGTCAGGTAAAGAGTAATACAAGTGTTAAATTGCAAACTACAAGAGCCAGTTGAAACCAACATAAATGCTCCTTTTGGAGGTATTGAAATCAAGTAACTCGATATAGTCCTCGTTAAATAAGTTTTCTATTCGTAAGTAAGTTCGTAGATTAGGTCTAAGCTTGCGGCTTAGATTTAAATCTGACACGACGTAATCATCTACCTCTACTAATCCTGTTGCCGTTTCATCAAGCAAATTGTTTGCAGAACGTAAATAGAAAGAAATTTGTGTTGTCTGATGACGGTATAAAAGTCCCGTGTTCAGACTATGTTTTGGACGTCTTGGGAGTCGTATTCTAAAGAAATCGGTATCCTGCACAGGTGATACTAAATTACTTAGATTAGTTATTGATTTGTTTGTTCTTCTTAGTTGGGTTGCTTGTAGGTAGGAATAATTTATCTCCCAATTTAATTTAGGATGTAACTGTAAGATATTACTAACTTCTACTCCTCTCATTGTTTGTTGTAGAGTATTCTGTAGATAGCCTGAATAGTTGATTAGATCAAAACTTATAGGATCGGCCACGCTTTGATTAAACACTACTATTTCTGTTGAATTGCTGGGCCATTGCAGAGTCAATCCAATTTCAGTTCCTCTGCTAAACTCAGCCATTAACGGATATTCAGTGGCAGGTGAGCTTGCCCAACTGCTGGTATTATAACTTTGCTCGTAAGGGCTTGGGCTGCGAAATCCGGTGCCATGTGAGGCACGTAGCTTGATTGTGTTGTTGGGTTGCAGAATCCAGAATAAACTTGCACCAGCCCGGTAAGTCAGTACTGAAAGACCTTGCGCATTTCTATCATTTCGCAATCCTAAGTTAAAGCTGGCGCCGGTATTTTGTTCAAATAATAGATCAACAAAGGCGCCTGAGTTTTTTTGTTGAAATTCTGAATTCGATGCTTCTTCATAATCAAATCCAGTTACTATACGCCAAGATGAATGTAGCGACTTACTACTGAGATATTCAAATCGTTTAAGCTCTCCTGAGGACCTAAAGATACTTTGATGATCACTCAATGAATTATTTTCTGAGCTTGTCCGCGTAAGACTCAAGGAATGCTCCCATCCATTGGCATACCATTGGTTTGCTAAGCGTGTCGCAATTAGTTTATGTATTGCCCTGCAAGAATTACCTTCAAGACTCGAGCTATAACATCTGTCAAATTCTGTACTGGCTTGTTGTTGGCGATGTATCAATTGCAATTGAGAAGCAGGACCTGTTTTCCAAACTAATCGTGTATGGAGTGTATCAGCTTGATAGCCATCTGTTTCTCCCGTTCTATCGGAAACTCTAGAGTTATAGCCTGCGCTGTTAAGTGAGTTAAGAATAAAGCTACCAGAGAAGGTATCATTTCCATAAGAAAAGTTAGCAGATTGAGCATTAGTCTCAAAACTGCCTTGCTCAAGAGACAGTGACGCTCCTATGCCTGGCTCAGGTATGACTGTAGTGACTGATACTACTCCACCAGAATCAGCTCCATAGGCTAATCCTTGTGGGCCACGTAATAGCTCTACTCTCTCTATACCTGAGCTTAGAAGATGTTCGAATCTAGGGCTCACTTGTGGGGCTGAGGAGTCAGATAGTTTAAGGCCATCAAGCAGGAGGAGTGTGCGGTAGCTATCAGCCCCTCTTATACTTAGGCTTGATGCTTTGCCCATTCCACCATTGTTATTTAGATGGATGGATGGTAGCTGCTGTAAGATTGTTTGTAAGCTCTGATTTCCATAAGTAAGAATTCTTTCTTCAGAGAGGATGCTGACTGAAGTATTCAAGGTCATAGTAGACTGCGGTACCTTGGCGCTTACGATAACTTCTTCTACTAGGGACAGTTGTGCTTTGGCCTCTCCAATGAGGCATATTAAGCTTGCTAGCAGGGTAAAATGATGAGCGCAATAAAATGATGGACGATTCATTGAGGATTATTGCTATCTGAGTCGGAAGGTAATGATCGCAGATCGCTGCTGTCGCATTCTTCCAAGATGCTATTCATCCTGCTGCGATCTTTTGCAAATAGATCAAGTTCATATTTTTCGGCGATTAATTTCCAGTTTCGCGCATACTCACAAAGGTATTCCTCTCTAGGTTGCCAGTCACCAATTCCTCGCCCCCTTTTTTTTCGTGCACTTCCTCTGCTGACAGGGATTAGATTAAGCGGATCATTTGTAAATTGAGCTCTTTTTTTTTCTTCCCACTGATAACCGTTGCTAGCGTTGGCATATTGAGGTGAAATGATATGATCAATTTCAAGTTTTGCGGCTCTCTCGAATGTTTCTCCATTATATTGATCATCCCAGAGACCTTCACGAATTTCACAGGCTCTAGGATTTGTCCAACGAACCTGAACACTACTTGAGCTCTCTAGAACAACAGTACGTGATGTTTTGCACCCGGAAAGGATTAACCATCGTGGCCAATCTTCCTCTAGATAGTACAAGTCATTGACCCGATTCGATAATTTAGTCCTAGCAAACTGGAAACGGGAGGGAGCAAGACGACACTGAGATTCATGGCAATGATAGTAGCCAGCTTGGTCCCAGTGCCCACCGTTACGATCAAAACCTTTGTCAAAATGTGCTTGCACTGGTTTGATTAGAAAATTGACAGAGATAACAAAGCAAAGCGCAAAAATCCATTTAAAGTTAAATATTGCCATTCGTTTAGCTTCCTTAGACAACAACTCATTTTAATAAGTTTAGACGTTGAAACTGTTCTTCTAGCATGGCCATAGACACGTTGAGATCTTCTAGTCGGTCGCGTTCCTTAGCTACCACTTCAGCAGGCGCTCTCTCCACAAAGTGGGTATTGCTGAGTTGTTTGGTAAGTTTATCAATCTCTTGTTGTTTACGAGTCATATCTTTTTGAAGACGACCTCGTTCAGATTCCACATCTATCAGACCATCTAAGGGCACTAAAACTTCCATCTGACCACATAACTGCATGGCCGCAGGCGGAGCCTGATTGTTTGAATTTAGTAATGAAATGGACTCTAGTTTGCATAGCTTACATAGTGTGAAGCGGTGAGCTTCTAGTAACTTGGCGTCTAGGTTATCAGAGTTTTTTAACAAAACATTCACTGGTTTGCCTGGTGAGATATTTAGCTCCCCACGAATATTTCGTATACCCTCAATAATTTGCTGAAGCCAATGAATTTCGACCAAAGCTGTCTCGTCTGGTGCCATCTCTACTTCTAAAGGGTACGGCTGCAACATAATTGTGTCACCACTAAGACCTAGAAGTTTTTTAGCTTGTTGCCAAATTTCTTCTGTTATGAAGGGTAGAAAAGGATGTGCAAGGCGCAAACTTTGTTCTAATACATCGAGTAGTGTATAGCACGTAGCATTTCGTTGTGCTGGTGTTGTCTGCTCATTCCACAAAATTGGTTTTGTTAGTTCTAGATACCAATCGCAGTAGTCATTCCAAAAGAAATCATAGATGGCTTGGGAGACAAGATCGAAACGGAACGTCTTCATGTGCGTGTTCACCTTTCCGAGGGTCTGTTGAAAACGTATTTTTATCCATCGATCCACTGAAGCATAGTCAACCTCGCTAATAGATTTGTTAGGCGTAATATCACTAGTGTTCATGAACACATAGCGTGAGGCATTCCAGATTTTATTGCAGAAATTACGGTAACCCTCGATGCGTCCGAGGTCAAAGTTGATATCTCTACCATTAGAGGCAAGTGAATAAAAAGTGTAGCGTAAAGCATCAGTACCATAAGAGGAGATCCCATCTGGAAATTCTTTTCTGGTAGTTTTTTCGATACGCTGAGCAAGTTGTGGTTGCATCATCCCACTAGTTCGTTTTTTCACAAGTGTTTCTAGATCAATGCCGTCAATTAGATCGATGGGATCCAGTACGTTCCCTTTAGATTTCGACATTTTTTGACCCTCACTATCGCGTATGAGGCCATGGATGTAGACTTTGCGAAAGGGGATGCGACCGGTGAACTTCAATGTCATCATTATCATACGAGCCACCCAGAAGAAAATGATATCAAAGCCGGTCACTAGTACATCCGTTGGATGAAAGCGGTCTAATTCAGATGTTTGCTCAGGCCATCCTAACGTACCAAAAGTCCATAGGGCTGAACTGAACCATGTATCAAGTACATCCTCGTCTCTAGACAATGGAGTATCAGAGTTCAATTGATGTTTAGTGCGGATTTCCTCTTCGCTGCGTCCAACATAAATATTTCCTTCTTGATCGTACCATGCTGGAATACGGTGTCCCCACCACAGTTGTCTGCTGATACACCAATCTTGAATATCTCGCATCCAAGCAAAATATGTGTTTTCCCAATTTTTTGGGACAAATTCAATGTCATTATTTTTAACAGCATTAATCGCAGGCTCCGCCAATGACTTGGTAGCTACATACCATTGTTCAGTGAGGAAGGGTTCAATAACTACGCCACTTCTATCGCCTCTGGGCACTTTCAGACGATGAGGTTCAACTCTTTCTAATAATCCTGCATTTTCCATGTCGCGAACTAATTGTTTCCGGCAATCGAAACGATCTAAACCACGATAAGCCTCTGGTGCATTATCATTAATCCTCCCAGTACGCGTAAGGATATTGATTTGTGGTAATTGATGCCTTAGTCCAACTTCGTAGTCATTAAAGTCATGTGCAGGAGTTATTTTCACGCATCCAGTACCAAATTCTGGATCCACATAAGAATCAGCGATTATAGGTATTCGTCGGTCACACAAAGGTAGTTCAACTTCTTGTCCAACCAGATGGAGGAAACGCTCATCTTCAGGATTTACCGCAACTGCGGTATCCCCTAGAAGCGTTTCAGGTCGGGTTGTTGCTATCGTAATGTAATTTAGCCCATCTTTAGTCTGAGCATCGTTGCAAAGTCTGTATCGAAAGTACCAAAAGGAGCCTGCCTCCTCTTCGTTGATAACTTCAAGGTCAGAAATAGCTGTAAGAAGTTTACAGTCCCAATTTACAAGTCGAGAACCTCTGTAAATAAGTCCTTCTTCATAAAGCCGAATGAACACCTCTTCTACGGCTGCGGAAAACCCCGGATCCATAGTGAAACGTTCGCGACTCCAGTCTATAGATGAACCTAGACGACGTAGTTGGCTAGTAATCTTAGAACCACTTTCAGCTTTCCATTCCCAGACTTTTTCTGTAAAAGCTTCACGACCTAGCTCGCCACGACTTTGTCCTTGAGCGAGTAGTTGGCGTTCAACTACCATTTGTGTGGCAATGCCTGCATGGTCAGTACCAGCTTGCCAAAGTGTATCTTTACCCTGCATACGATGATAACGAATTAAAGCATCCATAATGGCATTATTGAAGCCATGCCCCATGTGCAAAGAGCCAGTGACATTGGGTGGAGGTATCGCAATACAATAAGCCTCCTGACCCTTACCAGAAGGTTTGAAATATCCTCTCGTTTCCCATTTTTTGTACCACGAGGCCTCTAAGCGACTCGGATCGTATGTGCTTTCCATAGTAATATACTGCTCTTGAAAATCGGAGTTTTGTGCGATTTTGCCGCAAAATTACAAAGTATAACTTATTTAGAATTAAGCAGGTAATTCAATAATAGAGGCACTGGTCTTCCTGTTGCACCTTTCTGAGCTCCTTGTAACCATGCCGTACCTGCTATATCCAGGTGAGCCCAACGATATTGTTTGGTGAAACGAGATAAGAAGCATGCGGCAGTTATAGTTCCAGCTTTCGGCCCACCAATATTAGCCATGTCTGCAAAGTTACTTTTTAGCTGCTCTTGGTATTCATCCCATATGGGTAGACGCCAAACTGGATCAAAAGCATCTAAACCGCTCTGATAGAGTGAATCAGCCAGAGCATCATCATTACTCATTAAACCACTCACTACCGATCCTAGGGCAACAATACATGCCCCAGTGAGAGTAGCAATATCAATAACCGATTTTGGTTTGTAGCGAGCTACATAGGTCAGGGCGTCACACAAGACTAGACGACCCTCAGCATCTGTGTTGAGAATTTCGATTGTTTGTTTACTCATGCTGGTCACTACATCACCAGGCTTGGTGGCTGACCCGCTTGGCATATTCTCTGCTGACGCAATTACACCAATGACATGAATGGGCGGAGCAAGTTCGCACAGTGCAGACATAACGCCAAGAACTGAAGCGGCTCCACACATGTCATATTTCATTTCATCCATGCCAGCTCCTGGTTTGATACTAATACCGCCGCTATCAAAAGTAATCCCCTTGCCAACTAAAACATGAGGCTTGGTTTCAGATTTTGTTCCTTTGTATTCCATAATGATGAAACATGACTCTTCTTTACTCCCATTTCCGACGCTGAGCAGCGAATGCATGCCTAAACGTTTCATTTGAGTTTCGCCTAGGACTTTTGTTGTTAATGCTTTGTTACGTTTGGCAAGCATTTGTGCCTTTTCTGCCAAATAAGAAGGTGTACATAGGTTACCTGGAAGATTGCCAAGTTCGCGAGCTACATTCATTCCAGCACCTGTTGCTTTACCAATGGCTGCCAGTTTTTTTACTGCTGCGCGAGAATTTTGAGAGACTATGACAGTGAGTTTTTGTAATGCCACAGGAGTTGGTTTTTGAGAGAGTGTTTGCTTATACCGATATGATTCAACTTCAGAAGCACGATAAATGAGTTCAGCCATACGATCTTCGCTAAGGATAGCAGAAGACAATTCAGTTATCATGATTGCCGAATCCTTGACATTGTATTTGTGTATAGAACGCAACAAGAGTGAGCTAAGCTGACCAAATCTTTTTAGGTTGAGTTCTTTACGCGGGCCACAACCCAAAAAAAGCACTTTGGCAGCCCGAATGTCACTAACCTCTGGCAAAAGTAGGGTATCACCGAAGGATCCCGTGAATGTTCCATCCGCCATGAGTTTTTGTAATTGTCGATTAATTCGCTGACCCAGGGATTGAGTGCATTCTTGAAGAAGAACTGGGATTACCAGCAAAGAACTGCTTAAGTTCAATGGTTGTCTAGTTTTAATGATAAGATCCATAGTTAACTCCTCTAGATCATAGGTAAGATATGTGAAGCATTATAATCATGATGGAAAAATTCGCCAAAAGTGGGCTCGGCCAGATAGAATTTCACTATGATTCTATCTCGATATATTAATCGCCAACTTTTACTAGCCTCTCTAGCCATTAGTCTCGTCCTCTTGACTGCATCTCTTGTTACGCGTCTTTCTCGACATTTGCTTGCAGCGGCTCAGGGTGAAATTGAAACTAGCTCTTTAGTGTTGTTCCTTCTTTATCGGTCACCAGATCTTCTGCAAGTAGTGTTGCCTTTAGCTTTTCTGTTAGCCCTTGTTATGACTCTTGGACGCATGTATTCAGAAAATGAAATGGCAGTTATACAAGCTGTAGGCGTGAGTCAAGCACGTGTTTTAAGAATTTGCAGCCTAACTGCTTTAATTTTGATGCTTGTTAATTTAGCCATGACTCTCTACTTGTCACCAGCAGGGATGCGCAATACGGCACTTCTCTTAGAAGAGCAGGAGCACCTTAATGAATTTGATGTGCTAACTCCCGGCATCTTTCAATCGATGAGTCGTGGGCAGAGGGTAACTTATGCAGAGAAGCGTATCCGTCCATCTTCGATGGACTTTGAACAAAGCGATGATCTCATAAAGGGAGCAGCCATGCTTGAGAATGTGTTTTTGTACGATAGTCGTGATGACCAAATAATCATGGCGAACTCAGCAAATATGGTGGAAAGAGAGGGCAGACGCTTGATAGTTTTTCAAGACGGGACATTGACTCAAGGACTGACCGTAAACCCTTCAATGGTAGACCCAGAAAAAAATTCGTCAGTTAATGGGGGCATTAATCTTATCAGTTTTGAGCAGATGAGTTTGATTCTTCCTCAACGCAGCTTGCAGTTAGAAACTGTATTGCCGGAACAAGCACAGGGTCTTGGAGAGTTACTCAATGGATGGTCCGTCCCTCAGCAAACAGAACTTTTTTGGCGAATATCTCTGATCATCATTTTCCCTGTTGTTCTATTGATTGCAGTTCCGCTTAGCAAGACTCAACCTAGAGATGGTCATTTTTCTCGGGTTTTGCCAGCAATGTTATTTTATTTAGTTTATTTTGCCTTATTGATGAGTATGCGGGATTTGGCTAGCCAGCAAATCCTACCAGCTTTGCCAGGATTTTTAGCTACTCACTCAGTTATGCTAGTGATAAGTGCTTGGCTGTGGCATCAGCATAGCCAATCTTCAGTAATGAAAAAAACAAGCATATTAGCTTTTAAAAAGTAGCAAAATGAGAATATTAAAAAACCATATTAGTCGTGAAGTGCTGCACTCTACTATACTGGTGGCTCTTGCTTTGTGTTCTCTGGATTTTTTGCTGAGTGCTATTGATGAACAGGGAAATACACGAGGTGCCTATAATAACTGGATGGCCTTGAAGTATGTAATTATGATTTTCCCAAGGCATCTGTATGATCTGCTACCATTTGTGGCTTTGATTGGTTCTTTAGTGGGTTTAGGCCGAATGGCTGCCAATAATGAATTAGTTGCCATGCAAACTGCAGGATTAACACTACCTAAGTTAGTGGGGGCGGCGTTACGTCCAGCAGTCTTGCTGATGTTTTTGGGATTAGCTCTCGGTGAGTGGGTGGTTCCAGTTCTAGAGACTAAAGCTGTTATTCTACGAGCTCAAGCAAAAGATGAAACTGTTGGATTTTCAGCGACAGGGCATTGGGTACGAAATCACAATGTATTTATGCACTTTAACGCTATAACACCCACAGGTGGGCTTCTCGGTGTACGGTTTTTACAGTTCGATGACGAAAAGCGTTTGACCCTTGATTTATCAGCAGAGTCCGCTACTTATATGAGCGGAAATACTGAAGTTATATCTTCCAATGATCAACCCATAAAACAAACTCTCTATTCAGAGTTCTCTAGGTTTAGCACTCCTAATATTGCTGAACAAACTCAGTTGGTCCAACCAGATAAGTGGCAGTTAACACAAGTAACGCAGCGACTCTTTGAATACGGTGATGAGGGCCTGCAGAGAGCTAGCAGTCGACAAGATGAGTCGCAATTATGGCAACTTGATTTGAGCCCTGACTTACTAAAAGTTAATTTTCTTCAGCCAGATCTTATGCCCTTGGGTGAACTCTATAGAGTCGCCAAGCGTTATGAAAGACAAGGCCAAGATGCACGTAAGTTGTACCTAGGACTATGGCAGAAACTGTTTCAACCGTTTACTACAGCTACCTTGGTAGTGCTTGCTGCCTCATTCATCTTTGGGCCTCTTCGTGGGGCAAATATGGGAGGGAGACTTTTTTCTGCAATCTCTGCTGGCATCGTTTTTAGTTTGGTGCAAAGACTCTGCTATTCGCTTGGCCTTTTGCTTGAACTGACTCCAGTCTTGATAGCCGTACTTCCAATTATGCTCACTGCTACCTTGGCTGTCATAATATTAAGACGAGCAAGTTAAAAGTAGTATTAATCAGAATTCCTAAAATCTTTTTTTATTGCTTGAAAGATTCAATGCTTGCATAAACTCCTCGAACGATTCCCTGATAAGAAAGTGATGCTCTAGTTCAATAAACAAGGATTGGTATTTATTGGAGATAAGAAAGAGGTTCTTTATTAATTGATCCTTTCTACTTGATGCTGCCTAACAGTTTGAGAGAAGCATACAGTTAAAGAAGTGGGCGAAGGGGGATCGCTAAGAAATCGAGAAAGATCACTAGACATCTATCATCAATAGATAACCAAAAAATTCTCCATTTGTTGAAGGCAGGTAACTCAATGAGTAAATCAACATAATAAGAATAGATATGATGTTTTTTAGATGTCTGATCAGTTCTTATACTTGTAGATTCAATTTGGTTTCTATATTCATCGCTTCTTATTTTGCAAATCATTAAACCACTTTGATGACTATTTTAGTTTCAATGCTTCGTCTAGCCCTGATGGATTAAAAAAAATGCCTTAAATTGGTCGATACTAGAATCTTAATAAACAAGAGTCCTGTACTGCTGATTTGAAACTATAAAAGCCCTAAAACTCAACCGTATTAGGCAGGGGCTCGGTATATCGCAGTATTGGAAATAAGATCTGGCCAACTATGCCCATCAGGGTGAGCTAATGCCCACCAGTAGCCTACTCCTAGCAACAACATAGAGACTGGGGAGCAGAGAATGCGTAGAGTGCTTTGTCGCCAATTAAGCGGATCCCCATTGAGCGTTAGCACTCGAATGCGCCAAGCTTGCATGCCTAAAGTTTGTCCCGAGTGAGTCCAAAAGAAGCCAAAAAATAACCAGGTTGAAGTCAGCATAGCGCTAAATAAGACCCATTTTATAAGAGGATTTAGCACAATCTGATCAACCTCTGATGAATGGATTTGGTCTATACCAAAAGACCAAAGCACAGCAAAACCGACTACCATCCAGATGCTAAATAGTAGAAAGGAGTCATAAATCATAGCGGCCAGCCGGCGCCAAAGTGGAGCACTAACTAAGTGGTTTTCTGAGTTGCTTAGTACGGTCTTCTTCTCAGAGTTTTCAGGGTTTACTTGCTGCATAAATTTACCTTGGTGAACATAGGCTTGCACATTGTACCTCTTGACTTTCCTGAGTAAAGCTCCATACTTACTACGACCGCCAAATGGCGGTTTTTTTCTAAGGAATACCACATAAGTGAAACGCACAGCACTGAATTCAGAAGCCAAAGGCATAGGGCTGCCCGACTATGTTGCACTGATGGACACTACTCTGCGCGATGGCGAACAAACACAGGGAGTCAGTTTTGCTGCGGGCGAAAAACTCACATTAGCCCAAGCCTTGTTGGAAACACTTCACGTTGACCGGATTGAAGTTGCTTCTGCACGTGTATCACGCGGTGAACAAGATGCAGTATGTGCAATTACAGACTGGGCAGCTAGCCAAAATATGCTAGAGCGAGTCGAGGTTCTAGGCTTTGTTGATGGCAAGTATACAGTTGACTGGATGATTGGTGCCGGAGCAAAGGTACTAAATCTTCTAACAAAAGGTTCGGCAAAACATTGCTATGGACAATTAGGTAAAACCTTGGAACAGCATGTTCATGATATTCAAGCTACTGTTGATTATGCACAGTCCAAAGGGTTATTCCTAAATACGTATCTTGAAGATTGGTCTAATGGGTACAAAGATGACCAAGCTTATGTTTATGCTCTGATGGAAGCTTTGAGTCACCTCGGCATTGATCATTTTATGTTGCCTGATACTTTGGGAGTTATGAGTCCGCTAGAGGTTTATAATGCGATGAAAGATATGCAGCAACGTTTTCCTCAGGTCACATTTGATTTCCATCCTCACAATGACTATGGATTAGCGACAGCAAATTGCCTAGCAGCGGTAGAAGCTGGTATCGCAAACTTACACTGCACAATGAATTGTTTAGGTGAGCGTGCAGGGAATGTATCCTTAGCAGAACTAGCAGTGGTGCTTAAGGACAAAATGCAGATATCAACGGCGATTGATGAATCTCGTCTTGCTCAGGTAAGTAAAATGGTTGAGCGTTTTTCTGGTAAATGGATTGCCGCTAATATGCCTATACTTGGCGCAGATGTGTTCACGCAGACTGCAGGTATTCATGCCGATGGAGATGTAAAAGGGGGGTTGTATGAGACCCAGTTAAGTCCTGACCGGTTTGACCGCAAGAGAACCTATGCGCTCGGCAAACTAAGTGGCAAGGCCTCTGTTTTAAAAAATATTGAGGAACTGGGAATTTCTTTGTCTGATGAGAGCTTGAAAAAAGTTCTGGCTGAAGTGGTTTTACTCGGTGATTCCAAAGAAACTATCACTGCAGATGACTTACCTTTTATCATTGCAGATGTATTAGAAAGCAATGATTATCAATATATCAAGTTGCTTGATTGTCAAATTAATAGTCATTTCACAAAACTTTCTCAAGTTAGGCTAAGTGTTGAAATCTATGGTAAAACTTATGAGAGAGAGGGGCATGGCAACGGCGGCTACGATGCTTTTATTTCAGCGCTGAAAAGCATTCTGACTGAAATCGATTTCTCAATGCCTGAACTAATAGATTATAGTGTGCGCATACCCAAAGGGGGTAAGCCTGGTGCACTTACAGAATGTACCATCACTTGGATGAGTGAGCCTAGGAATTTAAGAACTCGTGGTGTTCATGCTAACCAAGTCTATGCAGCAGTCTTGGCTACTATTAGGATGATTAATACCAGACTTCACACACAAACCTTATAAATCGACTTAATCAAGTTTTTTGTCCTGTTCACCACGTGCTGAAAAAGTTATATCCTTTTGGTTCATGAACAATAGGCCTTACCTTTGATCTTCAGCTTATGGTTAATGCTTATAAGAGATTACTTATGACTCGATTTATGCGCGATAGAGAACAGCATATAGATTTACGCAGTGATACTGTGACTCGTCCTTGCACCTCCATGCTTAAAGCGATGACAACTGCTTCTGTAGGAGATGATGTTTGGGGTGATGACCCCAGCGTCAAAGCTTTGGAAGCTGAAGTAGCAATTAGGCTTGGAAAAGAAGATGCAATCTATGTTGCTTCGGGAACTCAATCAAATCTAGTTGCTCTTCTTTCTCACTGTCAACGAGGGGATGAGTATATTTGTGGTAATGATTACCACACTTACAAATATGAAGCAGGTGGTGCCTCCGCATTAGGAGGAATTCATCCACGAATTATTCCAGTCGAACAAGATGGCTCCATACCTATTTCAGCAATTGATAATGCAGTCCGTCCTGACGATGTCCATTTTGCGCGGTCGCGTCTCTTATCTCTAGAAAACACAGTTTATGGCAAGGTGATCTCTGTTGCTTATCTTCAAGAAGCATGTGCCATGGCGAGAGCACACCAACTAAATACACATCTTGATGGTGCTAGGTTGTACAATGCGGCGGTCGCTCTGGGTATAGACATCGCTGAGCTAGCTAAACCTTTCGATTCTATTTCCTTATGTCTCTCCAAAGGACTTGGAGCACCAGTAGGCTCGGTGCTTTCTGGCTCAAAAGAGTTTATCAAGGTAGCACGTCGCTGGAGAAAGATGGTTGGAGGAGGTATGAGACAGGCTGGTTTCTTGGCCGCAGCAGGAATTTATGCCTTAAAACATAACATCGAGCGTTTGGCAGAGGATCATGCAAATGCAAGGGCTTTGGGATTAGCGCTGGCAGAGTTGCCTGAAATAGAGATAAATATTCAGCAAGTCCAAACAAACATGGTTTTCTTTAAATTAAAGCAAGGAGATCATAAAGCTTTGGCCATGAAACTGGCGCAAGACAATATTCTTGTAGATCCTGAAGAAACAATTCGGTTGGTGACTCATTTAGATATAAAAGGAGAAGATATCGGAATTATTGTGCGTGCGATCAAAGATTTTGTATCTAAATCATAAACACATACTTATCTGAGATTGTTCGCAGCATATACGCACCCTTTCAGCCCATTATTTTCAGCCAGAACTATTGCTAATGGAACTTCTGAGCAATAATCAGTAAAACGTCCTTTGCTGTTGAAGCGTTCTCGAAGGAGCATAGGATCATATAATCCTGCAAGCTTTGGAAGTATTCCTCCAGTCAGGTATACGCCACCACGTGCTCCAAGTCCAATGGCTACTTCACCGGCTACTGAACCAAGAATACTTATAAAATCTGTGAGTGTCTGTAATGCAGCGGGTTCTTTAGCGCGGGCAAGTTCAGTGACAGTTGCAGCTGATAAATGCGTAGTATCGAGTTGATCACCGTTATTGATGTGATAAAGAATAGACAACCCTGGTCCAGAAAGTAGGCGCTCAACTGAAGCACGTGGATATTTTTTCCATAATGCACGTAAGATCTCTACTTCATGCTCGCACACGGGGGCAAAGGCCAAGTGCCCTCCCTCTGAGGGAATAATTTCTAGTCCGGGTGTAATTCCAGCAACACCGAGTCCAGTTCCAGGACCTATCGCTGCACTGACTAGGCCGCTTCGTGGTCTGGACGATCCCAACCATTGCAGCTCATCGCTGCTTAGGGTTAAGACGCCATACATCTGGGCTGTAAAATCGTTAATGACTATTAGTTCAGAATCTAATGATCTGACCAGTTTGTCACGTGAAAATTCCCAGTGATTATTGGGAAGATTGATGATGTCTTCTTCTACAGGGCCGGCAACTGCCAGACAAATTCGTTTAATTTTATGGAGGTCACACGACTGACTGTCTAGATAGGCTTGAAGGGCCTCTAGTAGTGTTGGATATTTCGCACAAGGCAAAGTTTTTTGCTGTAACAATGTCTGACTTCCAGCTTCAATAAGTGCAAATCGTGCATTTGTACCACCAATATCAGCTACAAGATACATAGACATTTCCAAAAACTCAGGTGTTATATAGCCCAATTTATAAATTTGCAGCAGCCGCGGCTAACTTTTTAATAGCAGACCAGTTACCAGATTTCAAATCCGCTTCTTGCAACATCCAAGATCCACCTATGCAAATCACATTTGGAAGAGCTAGGTAGTCTGGTGCTAAACCAAGGGTGATGCCTCCAGTAGGACAAAATAGAGCTTGAGCAAGCGGTGCGCTCATCGCTTTGAGCATCGGTACACCTCCAGCAGGTTCAGCTGGAAAAAACTTCATGGTTGTAATACCCACTTGTAACAAACGCATAACTTCACTTGGTGTGTTTACTCCAGGTAAGAAGGGTATTGAGCTAATTTGAGCGTGTGCTATGAGTGAGTCTGTTGCTCCTGGACTAACGATGAATCTTGCTCCTGCTTGGGTGGCAAGCTGATAGTCAGCCACATTAAGAACTGTTCCCGCACCCACCTCTGCTTCAGGGAAGGCTGAGGCGATAGATTCAATAGCTGCTAAGGCCTCTGGAGTACGCATAGTTATTTCCAGTGTCTTTAATCCACCTTCCAACAAAGCTTCAGCCAACGGTATCGCGTTGCTACCCTTGTTTATGGTGATCACGGGTATTACTGGCGCAAGTTTAAGTATGTATTGTAATTTTTCAGCGTGATGTTTCATGGCGATATCCTTATTGCTGTCCAGAAGATATTTCTTCAGGCCAGCCAAAACTCATTGCTCCAGTTTCAGCACTGCTGACAAGTTGACGCATTCCACTAAACAACTCTCTTCCCATACCAAAGTCATGGCTATGTGGCTGACGAACTGTGGCCACGGGTAGTCTATTTTCAAACTTATCAGCACTCAACATGACGTCTAATTTTCCTTCTCGCGCATCAAGTCTTATGATATCTCCATTTCGGATAAGGGCTAGTTTGCCACCTGCTGCACACTCAGGGCTCAAATGTATGGCTGCCGGTACTTTGCCTGAAGCCCCCGACATCCGTCCATCAGTGACTAACGCAACTTTAAAACCACGATCTTGTAAGACTCCCAGAGTTGGAGTTAATTTATGTAGCTCTGGCATGCCCAAAGCACGAGGACCTTGAAAGCGCAAGACAGCAATAAAATCTCGCTCAAGTTCACCTGCCTTGAAAGCATCTAATAAATCATCCTGTTCATCAAAAACAATGGCAGGAGCTTCAATGACTTGATTTTCTGCTTTTACAGCTGAGACTTTGATGATTGCTCGCCCCAGATTCCCCTTCAACAATTTCAATCCACCTGTCGATGAAAATGGTATTGTAGGCGGTCGTAGGACAGTGTCATCCAAACTAACTGGCGATCCCTCTAGCCAACTGAGTTCGTTGTCTCTTAATTGGGGTTCAGTGGTGTATTGCAGCATGCCATGATTTTGACCCATAGTAAGAACATCTTCATGGAGAAGCTCTGCATCAAGAAGATACCGAATCAATGTTGCCATGCCTCCAGCTGCTTGGAAATGATTTATATCTGCCTCTCCGTTGGGGTAAATTCTACATAGCAAAGGAATACAGGTAGATAGAGTATTAAAATCGTCCCAAGTTAGTATGATACCTGCTGCACGTGCGATAGCTACTAGGTGTATAGTGTGATTGGTAGAGCCCCCTGTCGCTAGTAATCCAACCAGTGCGTTGATAATTGCCTTTTCATCTACGACTCGACCAAGTGGTCTATAATCCTGATGTTCTGCGGTGTGACGTAATACTTGCTTTGTGGCAGCTTTGGTAAGCGCAGAGCGAAGATCAGTATTAGGGTTCACAAAGGAAGCTCCAGGCAAGTGCAAGCCCATCATTTCTACGAGCACCTGATTCGAATTGGCAGTTCCATAGAATGTACAAGTACCAGGACTGTGATAAGAGGAGGCTTCAGCGGTGAGTAATTCCGCCCGCGTTGCTTTGCCATCGGCATATAACTCTCTTACTCTCTGTTTTTCCTTGTTTGGAAGTCCAGAGGGCATTGGACCTGCGGGTAGAAATAACATTGGAAGATGACCAAACTGTAGTGCACCTATCAATAAGCCAGGTACAATTTTATCGCAAACTCCAAGTAACACAGCCGCATCAAACATGTCATGTGAAAGAGCAACGGCAGTCGACATAGCGATGACATCTCTGCTGAATAGCGAGAGTTCCATACCTGGTCTACCTTGCGTCACGCCATCACACATAGCCGGGACACCTCCTGAAAATTGCGCTACCGCTTGACTCTCTTTGGCCGCCTCTTTTATGAGCGTTGGAAAGTCGATAAAAGGCTGATGTGCGGAGAGCATTTCATTGTAACTAGAGACTATAGCTAAATTAGGAAGAGTAAATTCAGCCAGAGATGCTTTATCGCCACTCTCGCAGGCAGCAAATCCATGCGCGAGATTGCCACAACTTAACTTTCCTCTAGCTCGACCTGATCCTTTTGCACTAAAACATCGCTCCAGATAGCTTGTCCGTGTAGCAGCACTACGCGCAATGACAGCTTCTGTTACAGTTTTGAGGGTAGGATGCATAGCTTATCACTCCGTATAGAAGACTTTTAAGCTAAGTTCAGGCTTATCTCTGACGGCCATAAGAAGGTAGCTTAGGGGAAGTGGAAATGTATCTAAACTCGTTGGGCTTGTTTTGGCATGATCATTAATGTCTTTCTGTGCTTGGTTAAAAACAGCAAGTTTTTCTGAACCCTCAATGAAGAGGACAAGCCGCTTGGTATTGAGAATTGCAGACAAGGTTAACGTCATGCGTTCAGTTTGACTCCCAGTAACTTCAGTTCTTCTAGCCAAAATGGCAGTGCAGATAGCAGAGGAAAAAAGTGCTGAACTAAGTCCTTTGGCTGCTGGAAACCAGGAAGCTGTGTGACCATCAGGGCCTAACCCCAGTAACGCTAGGCTATAAGGACGCATGATAGTATTATAAAGCTGGCTACATAGAACTGCTGCTTGATTGGCAGAATAATTTGGTCGGTACATGCCTTTGAGATTTTCTTGAAAATATATATTGTTAGAAAACGCTTGGCGTATTTGAAATTCATTAGAGCTTTGGCTGTTTTGGGGAACCCAGCGCTCATCAACAAGCGCGGGTTCAATAGATGCCCAATCTATTGGGATGTTTGAGAGTTTTCGGTATAAGGGTAGCGGCGATTTTCCTCCACTTAGAAACAGACTCACTTTTTGATTCTTAGTCAGATCTTCGGATAGGGCATCCGTAATGTAGGTTAGTAAATTCTCTTCAAGAGTAGTGATATTTTCATAGGATAATAATTCGATCATTGACTTAGTTTAGCCTAAACAGGCTCATGCAGTAAGTGTTCAGAGCGGAAAACTACGCTATTAAAAACAAAAAACCCTGCTGGGCAGGGTTTCTCATTTTATAAACTTGATTAACTAATGATTCAAGTCAGTTACTACAAAAATCCTAATTAGGGAGACTCACAATATAAGCAGCTACGTCTTCCATGGCTTGGTCATTTGGCAGAATCTGGGCCATTGGAGCCATTTGCATACCATAGACGTCTTTTGGATTAGTCCCACGAATACCTGCTTTAAAGTTTTGCAGCTGACGAACGATATACCAACCTTGCTGTCCGGCAAGTTTAGGAGCGTTGAGTGCCTCCATGCCTTCTCCATTCATGCCATGGCAAGCGCCGCATGTACCATAAAGTGCTTTGCCTTTTGCGGCATCACCTGCGGCAAAGCTGGCAGTTGAATAGATTGACATTAACAGGCCTAAGGCCACTATGAACTTTAACTTCATTTTATGCTCCTCATTTCTATAAAGCTATAACTAGTATCGAAAAGTGATAGGCCTTATCTTGTACCAGAAGGGGCCTTGTCTGTGCTATCTTTGCGTAGAAGAGCCCCTATGGATGACATCTTCAAAATAACATTCTAACACTTTTTCTGTTAAATGGCAGACTTGTGGAAAGCAAAGTTTCTTCGTCATCAGGTCGTGTCTATCTAGGCACTGTCTTTGTGCTCAATCGAGCATGATGGTACTGTGGTGTTTTCAAGTGTGATTCTAAATATAGGGCAAATAGAGTTTAGAGTAAGTAATATTGGAGCTAGCACCAGCTATGAGTATTAAGTCAGATCATTGGATCCGAAGAATGGCTATCGAACAGGGTATGCTGGAACCTTTCGAGCCCAATCAGGTTCGGATGTCAGAGGGTGGTGAAAAATTGATTTCCTACGGTACATCTAGCTATGGTTACGATGTTCGTTGTGCAAATGAATTTAAAATCTTTACAAATGTTCACACGTCGAATGTTGTTGATCCGAAGAATTTTGACGAGACTTCTTTTGTTAATGTGACTGCTGACTTCATTGTCATTCCTCCTAATTCTTTTGCATTGGCTAGGACAGTAGAATATTTTCGTGTTCCTCGTAACGTGCTTACTGTGTGTTTGGGCAAATCCACTTACGCTAGATGTGGCATCATCGTTAATGTGACCCCATTAGAGCCTGAGTGGGAAGGGCACGTAACTTTAGAATTTTCCAACACGACGCCTTTGCCTGCAAAAATTTATGCGGGAGAGGGTGTAGCACAAATGCTATTTTTTGAATCTGATGAAATTTGTGCGGTTTCCTATAAAGATCGAAATGGTAAGTACCAAGGTCAGACTGGCGTAACGCCACCTAGATCATGAGGATAGCGTGACACAGCCATTGATACACACGCATAAACTTAGCTGTGAACGAGATGAACGTATGCTCTTCACCGATCTAGAACTTACTTTGCATGCAGGAGAGGCCATTCATTTAGCAGGCTCCAACGGCAGTGGGAAGACCACGCTGCTACGAATTCTTGCAGATCTCAATCATGATTTTACTGGAGAGTTTAGTTGGCAAGGCAAATTAGTCCAACACTCACCAATGGCCCATGAAGACTATCGCCTAAACATGTTTTATTTAGGACACAGCCCTGGTATTAGTCGTGCTTTAACACCCCTGCAGAATCTTACTTGGTTTTGCGCTTTGCAAGGTATCGATAGCGAAAACGAGGAGCAGATTCTAGAGGTCCTTCGCATTCAAGGTCTGGCTGGTTATGAAAATCTACCTTGTTATCAGTTATCAGCGGGTCAACAAAGACGAGTGAGTTTGGCAAGGCTGTTTTTGACGAATGCAAGGCTATGGCTCTTAGATGAGCCATTTACAGCCCTGGATAAGCAGGCCGTCAAGGAGTTGGAGGCTAAAGTCAGTACATTTGTTCGAGGAGGGGGTAGTGTAGTGCTTACTACTCACCATGAATTACGTTTGGATTGTCCTCTGAGAGAACTCAATCTTGATCACCCAGCTCAGACTCTACATGAATTTGCAGAGGAAGGGCGGTAATGTCAAGAAACGATAGATTGTTCCACCCTATTCTAGCAACTCTACAAAGAGAGTTGCTTTTGGGTTTAAGAAACCCCGGTGCTGTACTCAATCCTCTCTTTTTCTTTGTTATAGCAACCTCACTCTTTCCATTGGGAGGGTCTGCCAATCCTGAGTGGCTTGGCAGTATTGCTCCGGGAGTGATTTGGGTCATGGCATTATTGTCAGTAATGCTATCCATGGAGTCTTTATTTCGTAATGATTTTGAGGATGGCTCCTTGGAGGTATTGTTGCTCAGTCCACAACCCCTTTATTTTCATGTGCTCATGAAGGTGGTAGGTCATTGGTTGCTTAGCGGGCTTCCCATAGCTGTACTGTCACCTTTATTAGCCTATATGTTGGCACTTCCAACAGTGGGATATTATCCATTAATTTATGGCTTACTACTTGGAACACCCACCTTAAGTTTAATTGGTGCTATCGGTACCGCTTTAACCGTTGGTATAGGTAGAAGTGGTCTGCTGCTTGCTGTGATAGTATTGCCCCTGTGTATACCCGTACTCGTTTTTGGAGCCGGACTAGTTGAAACAGCTCTAGTTGGCTTACCTGTAAGAGGGATAGCTTCTGTCATGGGAGCTATGCTAGTCGGAGCGGTTATTGGCGCCCCCCTAGCCATTAGTGCTGCACTTCGTATCAGCGTCAACTAATAACTAGGAATTATTTCATGATGCAGTGGTTGTACAAATTAGGTTCACCTAAACATTTTTACCAAATGACTTCGGCTACTCTAAAACCGTTATCTTGGATAACTGGTGTTCTCATGATGGTTGGTGTGGTATGGGGTTTAGGTTTTGCTCCTCCAGATTATCAAATGGGTGATAATTACCGCATTATTTACCTGCATGTACCCACAGCCATGGGGGCCATGGGCGCCTTTGTGATGCTAGCTTTGATGGCTGCCATGTATATGATCTGGCAAATAAAAATGGCAGATCTTATCTCCAAAGCCATAGCGCCTGTGGGGGCTTGGTTATGTACTTTATGTTTGCTGACAGGATCTTTATGGGGACGTCCAACATGGGGGACCTACTGGATTTGGGATGCCAGGCTAACATCAACATTGATTCTTTTATTCCTCTATCTTGGGATTATAGCCCTTCGATCTGCTTATCATTCTGAAAAAATAGCAGCCAAAGCTTCAGCTGTATTGGCTCTGGTTGGAGTGGTTAACGTATTTGTGATTTATTATTCGGTACAATGGTGGAACACCTTGCATCAAGGAGCGAGCAAACTCTCAGCGAGTAATGATGGTGTGAATCCTCCTGAAATATGGATTCCTGCCTTTTTTTGTGGCTTTGGTGTCATTGGGCTTTACCTACTATTTATTATCTTGCGTACAAGAGTAGAAATCTTACGTCATGAACGTCATAGCCAATGGGTGCAAGAAATGTTGCTAGAGGAGGCAGACTTGTGAGTCTACCCAACTTTCAATTTCAAAGTTTCCATGATTTCCTCTCGATGGGCGGTGATGCCCTCTTTGTTTGGCTGTCATATGGTTTGTTTGCTGTTTTTGTTGTTTGGAATCTTTGGATACCTGCAGCTAACAGACGACAGTTTTTACGAATGCAAAAAGCCAAGGGAATTGGGCAAGAAACTGTCACGAAAGTAACCAAGGAAAACCATATCGAGCGTGCATAACGTAACCATATTTCAGCCAGTAAACTCTGTAAGCCGCTAAAAGTTGGACGAGCTGATGCGAAAAATTTAATGCCGTAAATTTGTAAGCTTTAATACAGAGGGTGCATTAAGTTTATCCTTAAAAAGATCATGAGGAAAAAAGAATGCGAGCCAGTAGACGATCAAGATTGACGATAGTGATTTTTATCCTTCTTGGAGGAGTGGCCATTCTCTTTCTATTGAGAACTGCATTCGATGAGGGTCTAAATGTGTTTTTTACTCCAACAGAGATTGCTGAAGGGAAAGCGGGGACCAATCAGAATCTACGCATAGGTGGCATGGTTAAACAAGGAAGCTTGAAAAGAGAAGGTGAAGGGACACTAATACAATTCATCGCTACAGATTTTAATGCTGATATCTCTGTGGTTTACGATGGAGTACTGCCTGATCTTTTTCGTGAGGGTCAAGGTGTTGTGGCGGAGGGAAGGTTACAAGAAGATGGTACTTTCATGGCTCGTCAGATTCTGGCAAAGCATGATGAAAACTATATGTCCGCAGAGGTAAAGACTGCATTAGAAGCCGCTGAAAGTAAAGGAGCGGCAATTCCTGCAATGCAACAGTAAGGAGCTATGTAAAAATGATTCCTGAGTTTGGTAATTTTGCAATTATACTCGCGCTAGGGCTTTCGCTTATGTTAAGTGTTGTGCCTATGCTTGGAGCTGCTCGAAGACAACTGCAGTGGATGCAAACTGCGAGAACCTTGACCACTGGTGTTTTTGTTTTCATGTTAGCTGCTTTTATCGCTCTTGCATGGAGTTTTCTCCAAGATGATTTTTCAGTGGCTTATATAGCTCGGAATTCCAACACGGCCTTGCCTACCTACTACAAGCTCGCTGCTGTCTGGGGTGCGCACGAGGGCTCGCTTTTGCTTTGGGTGTTGATATTGAGTTTGTGGGGGTTCGCGGTCAGTGTTTTTTCCAAAGATTTACCAATAGATATGGTGTCACGTGTACTCTCAGTAATGGGGATGGTTGAGGTTGGATTCATAGGATTTCTCCTCTTTACTTCGAACCCCTTTGAACGTTCTTTGCTCAATATTCCTACTGAAGGAGCAGATTTAAATCCCTTACTACAAGATTTTGGTCTTACAGTGCATCCACCCTTTTTGTATATGGGCTATGTAGGTTTTTCTGTAGCTTTTGCCTTTGCCATTGCTGCCCTGCTTAGTGGTAGATTGGATGCAGCTTGGTCCAGGTGGTCTCGACCTTGGACCAACGCTGCCTGGTCATTTTTGACTATTGGTATTGCCCTAGGAAGTTGGTGGGCCTATTACGAGCTAGGGTGGGGCGGCTGGTGGTTTTGGGATCCTGTAGAGAATGTTTCATTCATGCCTTGGCTTGTAGGTACAGCATTAATTCACTCCCTGGCCGTCACTGAAAAGCGAGGTGTCTTTAAAAGTTGGACAGTTTTACTTGCCATTGGTGCTTTTTCGTTAAGTTTGCTAGGGGCATTCATTGTTCGAAGTGGTGTTATTACCTCCGTCCATGCTTTCGCAGTGGATCCAGAGAGAGGTTTGGTTCTTCTTTGCTTGCTCTTATTAATTATAGGAGGCTCCTTGTTACTATATGCTCTGCGTGCGCCGGTTGTTGCTGGTAACAGCGTATACGGGGAGCAATCTAGAGAGTTATATCTGTTACTCAATAACATCATCCTTGTAGTGAGTATGGCGATGATATTGTTGGGCACGCTGTACCCTTTGATTCATGAAGCAATCTATGGGGAGGCGAACAAAGTTTCGGTGGGGCCTCCTTATTTCAATACTTTATTTGTTCCCTTGATGGGGGGGATGTCTTTTTTGTTAGGAATTGCAGTTTTTACGCGTTGGAAGCGCACACCTGTGAATCATCTGATTAGTTCGCTTAGGCCTCTATTGTTACTCAGTATTGTTCTTGGCCTAGCTTTACCATTGATATTACAAGCTGAATTTAAGATCAGTGTGGTTGTTGCTTTAGCACTTGCTCTTTGGATTACAGCAACATTATTAATGGATATCAGAAATAAAGTCCGCAACAAAGCTTCTTTTATGAATGGATTACTCTCGCTTGGAAGAGCATATTGGGGGATGCAATTAGCTCATTTTGGTCTCGCTGTGATCATCTGTGGTATCTGTTTAACTAGTCAATACAGCGTAGAAGATGATGTTCGTATGCAACCAGGAGATGAACACGAAATTGAAGAATATGTGTTTAAATTTGAGGGTGTGCGTGAGATCGTAGGTCCAAACTATGATGCCCAGGCTGCTACAATAACTGTGACAAAGTCGGGCGAACCCTATCTTACCTTACAACCAGAAAAACGTCGTTATAGAGCAAGGGGCGATGTACAAACTGAGGCAGACATTGATGTTGGCCTGTTCAGAGATTTGTTTACTGCATTAGGAGATCCGCGTGGAGACGACGCATGGGTAGTTAGAATCCATGTAAAACCCTTTGTGTTTTGGATATGGCTTGGTGCTTTTTTTATGGCTACAGGTGGTGTTTTAGCAATTCTAGATAAAAGGTATAGGAGAGAGAGGATTAGAAAAAATTCTCGTTTAGACAACTCCTCTGTTGTCTCTAACACAATTGCAATAAATGAGGCAGGTAATGTCTCAACTAAGAGTTTTGATTCTAATGAAACTCGAGGCTTAGTTGAGGAGCGAGTCTGATGAATAGCTCCCATCGTGGTTTACTCTTTATTCCTGCTGGGTTTTTTCTATTGATGCTGCTGCTGCTTGGTAAAGCATTGTTCTGGAATCAACGAGAGATTCCATCAGCACTACTTAACAGACCCTTGCCAGAATTTTCAAAACCTACACTGGATAATCCTAATCAGACAATTACTGCAGCGGGCCTACGAGGAGACATCTTAATTATGAACGTATGGGCAACTTGGTGTCCGCCTTGTCATGCAGAGCATCCTCATTTGGTGAGAATTAGTGAGAATGAACCAGATCTTGTTTTTGTTGGTGTTAACTACAAGGACGATGCTGAAGCAGCAGGTGAATTTATTAACACACGAGGCAATCCTTTTGCATATATACTCACTGATGTAGACGGCAAGCTTGGAATTGAACTGGGAGTTCGTGGAGCACCCGAGACATTTGTTGTAGATAGAGAGGGATTCATACGCTTTAAGTATGAAGGGGCTATTGATGAGAATGTGTGGCAGGAAAAATTTGTTCCTGTGATTTCGCAATTGAATTAATAGTGAGAAGAAGGTTTCTCGTATATGAAAAAACAGCTGAAAAGAGGTTGTAGATTGGTAAAAGCATTATTACTGTTGATTTCATTCTCACTAATCTCTGTATTTCCTAGTTATGCTGCTATCGAAGAATTGGAGTTCAGTTCGAAAGAGGATCGAGAACGCTACAAAAAACTCACCGATGAATTACGCTGCCCTATGTGCATGAACTCGAATCTTTCTGGTTCGGATGCCCCTATTGCGGCAGATCTCCGAGAGGAAATCTATTCACAAATTTCAAAGGGTAATTCTGATGCAGAGATTATCGATTTCATGCAAGCACGTTACGGTGATTTTATTTTGTATCAACCACCTCTGAATAAAGGAACCTTATTACTATGGTTCGGGCCGATTATATTATTATTATTAGGTATGCTTTTTATACGCAAACTATTTGCTCGTTCTGTCAATAATGCCATAGCTGCTCTTAGTCCCGCCGAAGAAGCTCAACTGCAAGCATTGCTTGATGATGGTTTTATCAATGAGAAAACCAACTCTCTGAAAAAAAGTTCATAAGGAAAAATATCTGATGTTACTGGCTGGACTTGGAATATTGTTATTACTCGCGATGAGTATTGTTGTAATTGCTTTCAGAGGAGAGGCCTCGGGACCTGAAGGCAATACAATAGATTCCCGAGTTGAGGCCAACAAAGCTGCCTATAAGCAACGCTTGGTTGAGCTTGAAGCTGAAGGTGCAGAGCAAGATTTAGATATTAATGAAATTGCTCAGATGAAATTGGAATTGCAGCGAGCTTTATTGGCAGATATTGAGAATCTCGAATCTGAGAGGAATGTTAAAAACTATCCCACCAAAAACTATAGATTGATTTTAATACTGCTATGTTTGTTACCAATATTAACTGTCAGTATCTACAATAAGCTCGGTGCAGCAGCGGATCTAGAAATACCACAGCTTATGCAACAACTAGACAAAACAGAATCTGAGGAAGAGCGTGCTCTTCTGCTAAATGACCTCACTCAAGTACTCCAAAGTCGATTTGAACGAAAACCCAAGGATCTAACAGGTGCATACATGCTGGCCACCTTATATCAGGGTTTAGGTCGTGATCAACAAGCTATTTCCGTATTCCGATCAATGCTTGATGAAATACCAGAGGGGAGTGATCGGGCTACTATCTACGGTCAAATTGCACGTTCTCAATATCGCTTAAATGATGGTCAGATCGATACTTCCGTTCAGGTAGCAATAGATGAAGCGCTTACTTTAAATCCAGATGAATACAACAGTATGGGCTTACTAGCGAATGAAGCCTTCAATGCAAGACTTTTACCTGAAGCATTAAATTATTGGCGACGACAGCTTTCATCTGCAATTCCTGGCTCTGCGGAAGCTCAACAGTTGCAGCAGATTATTTCTCTTCTAGCATCGAGTATAGAGGGGGCAGACATGAATTTAGATCAGACTAATAATTCTGAGACTATACCAACTGGCGCCACTTTGACTCTCAAAATCGACATCAGCCCCGAAATGAAAGTCAATATTGCTGGAGATGAGAGACTCTTTATTTATGTGCGCAATCCTGCTGTTCGACCACCATTGATTGCTCAGAGTCTTGCATTACCAGAGTTTCCCTACATCATCACTCTAAATAATAGTATGTCCATGACAGGAGCCACCTTAGAATCTTCAGATGTATTGCTGGCTGGTGCAAGAATTTCAAAGTCTGGTACAGCGTTGGCAAATAGTGGCGATCTTCAAGGTTCTACAAGTGAGATTGTACTTAGTGAGGTCAAAGGTTCAGTTACCGTCTTGATAGACGAGATTGTGCCTTAAGTTGAACACGTACAGTTTCATAATAGCACCCGCTAAATAGATATTAGCAACTTATCACTTGCCTATTTGATACTTCAAATTAAGAAGTTACTTTATTTATGAAAGGAAAATTTGCTGGGATAAGATCTGCGTTTTCTCACCGCAATTATGCCATCTATGTCTCTTGTAACGCTGTTTCATTAATTGGCTTCTGGATGCAAAGACTTGCATTAGGCTGGCTTACTTGGGAGGTATCAAAGTCTGAGTTCTGGGTGGGGGCTGTAGCATTTGCAGACATAGCCCCATTGATTATTGTGGGCCCAGTCTTTGGAGTTTGGGCTGATCGTCTTCGCCGCAAAAAGCTTGCCATCATTCTACAAACTGCCATGTTTCTGCAATCCCTTGTACTTTTCCTGCTCGTTATTGGTGATAAGCTTTCGATTGCGACATTGTTTTTCATGGCCTTACTCGAGGGGATTATTCAAGCAGCCTATCAACCAGTTAGACTTTCCATTATTCCGAACCTAGTGGATCGCAAGGATATTGTTTCAGCAGCTGCATTCACTGCCGTAGTTTTTAATGTAGCAAGATTTATAGGCCCAGCGCTAGCTGGGCTGGTAATGGTAAGATTTGGTGTCGAGTGGGCTATTTTGATTAATGCATTAAGTTATTTGGGGATCTTATTTGGATGGTATTTCATTCATCCACGTGAGCAGAATAGGCAGATTCAAACTCAGGCGCTCTGGAAAGAATTAAATGCAGGAGCGTCTTATGTATTGGAAAGACAAGCTTTATTTGTTCTCTTCATCTTGTTAACTATATCAGCTTTGCTTTTAAGACCAATTACCTACATGTTGTCAGCAGTTGTAGGTGCGGTCTTTAGTGGTGGCCCTGAGTTGTTGGCACTGTACACTAGTGCAATTGGTGTTGGAGCAGTTCTCTCTGGTTTGCGTTTGTCCATGGATGGGAAAGTAGAGGGAATGGTTATAGGATTATTAGTTAGTAGCTTGCTTGCAGTGCTGTCGTTAATTTGCTTTATTTCTAGCACTGTCCCTGAAGTTGCCTCATTTTTTCTTTTTATTTTTGGCTACTGCATCACCCTGAGTGCGGTAGCAGGTCAAACATTAGTTCAACATAAGGTTGCAGATGACATGCGTGGAAGGGTGCTATCTCTATGGGTTGCTTTTACGCGTGGAGCGCCAGCATTTGGTGTGCTGTTTATGGGGGCTATTGCTCAGTTCATTGGCTTGGTCATCACGAATCTAATTGCTGCAGGCTTAGCAACTATAGTTTGTTTGTTAGCGTTTCGACGAAGCCATCTCCTTCAACAATATTTTGAATACCAACAGCACCGTAAAGAAATTTGAAGTACATCAAGAAATATATCAACTTACACAATTAGTGCACGGATATACCCTCCATAGTCCAGAAATAGCTGAATTTTTTCCCCGAAAGAGTAGAATACGGCTATCTGTACCAAGACTAATTCAGGTCAGCCTAGAGAGGAAATTGGCAAGGTGACTATGATAAAAAAAACCTACTTCACTGCATCAATTCTTGCCGGTGGTATCCTACATATTTTTGGTCGCTTTTTTATGTCGCGAACTCTGTTAATTGCTTGTAGTTCAACCCTTTTCTTGATCATTTTTTTATTCACAGAGCAGAGCTTGGCGCAACAGACGCAACAGAGTACAAATGCAGTGGTTGTTACTAGTCAGTATCAAAGTGAAGTACTTTCAAAGGATATATTTTTGATACGAAGTCCAAGCGGTAATACTCTTGTGCTAAAAGATAGAGATGGCCTGATCTTAGTTGAAGGAGTCTCAACTGATCAGGCAGATTCTTATCTTCAATTTTTAACAGAATTAACTGGGCTCTCCTATGTCAAAATGCTATTCAATACACATTGGCATGACCATTCGTCAGGATTAAATAGTGCCGTTCGAAAGCAGGGTGGTCATGTTTTTGCCCATGCTAATACTGAGCAGTGGTTAGGTGCCACGATTCGGCAAAGAGGACAGAATATTGTACACCTCCCTGTTCCCGAGGAAGACTTACCTAATAAGATCTTTAGAGATTTCGCTACTATAGATTGGCAACACGGAACAATTGAACTAGGTTACCTACTACAGGCTCATACTGATGGTGACTTCTATGTCAGGCTTAGAGAGCAGAATGTGATTTTTACTGGCCCCGTTATGCGACAGAACGACTGGGCTAATGTGGATGCATTGAGTAATGGTTTTATTGGTAGTCTTACCGATGCGCAGTTGAAACTTTTATCCTTGCAAAACGCAGACACTGTTATCGTTCCAGCCTCCGGGCGAGTAATGAATCAAGTAGAGTTTCGAGCCCAAAATGAGTCTTATCTTGCAATTAAAGAACAAATGGTGGCTTTATTAAGACAGTCAAAGAGTGCTCAAGAGGTCATAGAGATTAATCCAACATCCGGTATGGGTGCTGAGTGGGGAGATCCAAGTGATTTTCTGGAACAAGGGTTTATAAGTTTTTTTGGCCATCTACGCGAAACTCGTCATGTCGGTGTGATGCCTTAAGAGCTGTTGCTAGTCGTTTGTCTTATTAAGATTGCATTGTTGTATTGAAGTAATCTAGAAGAGAATTAATAAACGAGGAAAAAAATGAAAAAGTTGCTATTTCTAGTCCTACTAATGGGTAATGGAGTGCTTGCCCAAAGTCTGCCCACAGAGGATAGCAGTAAATTTGCCAAGCATGCAGCAGCAAGCTTTTCGGAATTTTCTCAGGCCAATGAGCGTTTTGATTTTCTAGCTGAAAACTGTATTGATTGCCATAACGCTGAAGACTGGGCAGGTTCTTTGGCTTTTGATTTGATGACCCCAGCACAGATTCCCGATCATCCTGAGATTTGGGAGAAAGTCATTAGTAAATTACAGGGACGAATGATGCCTCCTGCAGGACAAGCCCGTCCTGATAATGCTAAGACTGATGAATTTATCACTTGGATGGAGGCTTATCTGGATCATGCTGCTAGTCTTGAACAACATGTAGGTCGCATTGGACTGCATCGTTTAAATCGCAAAGAGTACGCAAATGCTGTCCGTGATCTGTTTGACCTGGAGATTAATGCAGAATCATTACTACCAACTGATGCCTCAGTAGAAGGTTTTGATAATGTTGCAGCAGCTCTTCGAGCTTCGCCGAGTTTTATCGAGCAATCACTTTCTGCTGCGAGGGTAATTATGTCTCAGGCGATTGGTAATCCATCACCACGACCGGGAGGCTCGACCTATGCAGCGAAAGGAGATCAATATAAACATATAGCTGGACTTCCCCTAGGTACCCGTGGTGGTCTACTTGTAGAGCATTATTTCCCAGCTGATGGGCAGTATGTGCTGAACATAGGTAATCTCGCAGCAGCTCTATGGGTAACAAGTCAAGAATTTACTCACACACTCATAGCGACACTCGATGGGGTTAAGTTTTTTGAGCTAGATATTGGTGGAGGCAAAGATCTCAAGGCTATAGATCAAATTGGAGACCCCGCAGTTGATGCCATCAATAAGCAGCTAAAGAATATAAAATTTTATGCTAAAGCAGGTCCACATAAACTGGCCGTCACTTTTATACATCGATCATTTGCGGAATCAGAGAAGACACTACACAGCATGACACCACAGGATGGTGCGAGTGTAATTCGTTTAGGTAGCATAGAAGTTCAAGGTCCATTTGAGCCCAATGGACTAAGCCAGACCCCTTCACGTAAAAAAATCTTTACCTGTTACCCTGAATCTTCAGTTGATGAACTGGATTGCGCGAACAATATCTTGGCTAAATTTGTGAGTCTCGGCTACCGGGGTTATGACACGTCAGATGATCTTGAGCGTCTGGAAAAACTTTATATCGAGCATGCCGCAAATGAAGGCTTTGAGAGTGGTGTACGACATGCATTAACGGCGATGCTCGCATCACCAAAATTCTTATACCGCAGTGAGTCAGTCCCTGAAGGATCAGAGCCAGGCAGTATCCACTCGCTAAGTGACTTAGATCTTGCTTCAAGACTTTCATTTTTTCTTTGGAGTTCTATTCCTGATAATGAGTTGTTGGACCTTGCCCGGCGTGGAGAGCTTTCTAAACCGGCTATACTGGATGCTCAGGTAGATAGAATGCTGGGAGACCCTCGAGCAGTATCGCTATCTGATAACTTTGCCTACCAATGGTTAAATCTAGCGGCTATCGATGAGGTCGATCCTGATCCTGATCTTTTTCGCGATCTAGATTCTGGGATTAGAGATCTGCTGAAAACTGAAGTTCGTCTTTTCGTTCGTGATATATTTCTTAATGATAGATCAGTGTTGGATCTCTTAACATCCCATGAAACTTGGCTCAATGAGCGCCTTGCCTTGCACTACGATATCCAGGGAGTTAAAGGGGATAAATTTAGACTAGTTAGTTTAGCTGACCTAAACTACCGTTACGGTTTGTTGGGTAAGGGAGCTGTGTTAATGGCTTCTTCTTATCCAGACAGAACCTCCCCAGTCTTGAGGGGTGCATATGTACTAGAATATATAATGGGCACTCCTCCTCCAAATCCACCACCTAATGTGGAAGCGCTTGTTGATAACACACCAGGAACAAAACAGATGACAATCAAGGAACGACTTGAACTTCATCGAAACAGTCCTACATGCGCTGGCTGTCATGGATTCATTGATCCGCTTGGATTTGCACTTGAAAATTTCGACTCTGTGGGTCGCTACCGCACGATTGATCGTTCAGTTGGTCGTCCTGTTGATACCTCGGCACATCTGCCCGATGGCAAACCATTATCCGGAGTGGTAGAGCTCCGTGAAGCGATTTTAGAGAGACCGGATTTATTTGTTGAAAATCTTACTCAAAGTCTACTCCTATACGCTTTAGGTCGAGAGATAGAGGCTCAAGATATGCCATTGGTTAGGCATATTGTTGCAGATAGTGCCCAATCAAATTACGACTTTTATAGTATTGTTAGAGGTATTATTAGCAGTGACCAATTTCGCTATGTAGTCGCACCGCAAAGAAATGCAGCAACTGATCAACAGAAAACGACTGTTGCACTTGCTGCCGATAACTTTTGATGTGGTCAAAGAGAGGAGTGTTAAAGCATGTTTATAACTAAAAAACATCTTCCACGTCGTCATGTTTTACGTGGTGTAGGCGCAGCTATATCTTTACCAATGTTGGATGCAATGACGCCTGCTGCTACAGCTCAGGCTCCTACAAACTTAAGAGTTGGGTTTATCTATGTACCGCATGGTGCTGTTGAGACAAGTTGGACACCGAATACGACTGGTACAGATTTTGAACTACCACCTATATTGCAGCCACTCAAGGACTTGCAGCAATATCTGACTGTTGTCAGCGGCTTAAGGAATAAGCCTGCTGAAAGTGCTGATCCTCACGCCATTAAAGCAGGTTGCTGGTTACGTTGTGTAGCCCCTGAAGGGACTTCTTCACCTGAAGATGGTATCAGTGCAGATCAATATATCGCTCGTAGCTTTAGTGGAAAAACTCCTTTTGCTTCACTAGAAGTCACCACTGCAGAGGGAGGCTCTGGAAGTTTCGCCTCAACTATAGCATTTAAAACCCCCTCACAACCTCTGCCGATGGAGAGTAATCCACGTAAATTGTACTATCGGCTATTCGGACAGGGTGATACAACTGCTGAGCGCATGGCGATCTCAACTGAAACAGTTAGCTTGCTTGACTACGTATTGGAAGATGCTCGTTCATTAAATCTAAAGTTAGGTTCTTCTGATAGAGTGATGATGTCAGAATATTTAGACTCTATTCGCGACATCGAGCTGCAGTTAGCAAAGCTTGCTGAACAAGATTTATCAAGCTTGGACATTCCAGAGGCACCATTAGGCACGCCTAATAATTTTCCCTTGCATCTCGACCTCATGTACAGTTTGATGGCCCTAGCCTATCAAGCTGATTTGACACGAGTCATGACATTTATGTCTGATCGAGAAGTCAGTATGAGAACCTTTACACACATTGGTGTTGCTGATGCATTTCATCCACTCTCACATCACCAAAACGACCAGGCCAAAATGGAGCGTTTAGCCCGTGTACAAACATGGTACATGAGTGCCTTTGCAAAATTTGCTCAGAAGCTTTCATCCATTCCGGAAGGAGGCAGTAATATTCTGGATAATTCATTGCTGATGTATGGAAGTGGGATGGCGAACTCAAATCTACACAACTGTTCTCCGGTACCTGCCTTGTTACTTGGTAAAGCAGAAGGCAAATTAAAAGGTAATCAGCATTTTGCTTACCCTGAAAATACTCCTCTTGCAAACCTAATGCTAACTGTATTGCAAAAAGCTGACGTTCAGATTGAACGTTTTGGTGATAGCACAGATATTTTGACTGAGGTTTAGACAAGGATTCATGATAAGTATGAAGTTGAACAGTTTTACAATCTTGATGGGGTTATTGCTCAGTCATAGCCTTTCGTTGATTCCAAGTGTTTGTCATGGAAGTTCATTGCTCGAGTTGGTTGAGGTGGGAAATACAAAAGATGCTTTGCAGTTATTGGCAACAGATCGTGGTACATTAAATGTTAATGTAAGTGCATCTGATGGTTCAACTATTCTACATTGGGCCGTTTATCATGGTGACTTAGTGCTTGTCGCCGCTTTATTGGAAGCAGGTGCAGATCCAAATACAGTTAACGATTACGGTTCTTCACCCATGCAAGAGGCAGCTAGTGTTGGTTCTCTACCCTTAATAGAAACCTTATTAAATGCAGGTGCTGATGTGGAATCACCCAATTTTGAAGGGCAGACGGCTTTAATGGCCGTTGCACGAACAGGCAACTTACAAGCAGCAACGATACTGCTTCAGAATGGGGCAAAGGTCGATGCAGTTGAAAACTGGGGCGGACAGACAGCGCTAATGTGGGCCGCAGCAAGAAAGCAACCAGAAATGATAGAGTTGCTGGCAAAGTGGGGAGCTGATCTGGACAAAAGAGCAATTGACCGTAATTGGCAGCGTCGAGTGACTGCGGAGCCCCGAGTCAAAGAAATGTTCTCTGGTGGATTTACAGCATTGCTATATGCAGCGCGTGAAGGTTGTTTAGAATGCGCACAGGCTTTGATAGAGGCAGGTGCGGATATTAATTTACCAGACCCAGATAATATTAGTCCTTTAGTTTTAGCTCTCATAAATATGAAGTTTGATGTGGCAAAGTATCTTATTCAGCAGGGTGCTGATGTAGATGCTTGGGATTACTGGGGGCGTACACCACTTTATGCAGCAACAGATTTGAACATTCTCCCAAATAGTCAGCGCGGAGATTTACCTCCATTACAATCAAGCACTGGTATAGAAATAGCTAATTTATTACTGGATAGAGGGGCACATATTAACTACGCCCTTAAACTAGCACCTCCTCCACGCGAGATTGCTTATGATAGGGCTGGAGATAACCCAGTGATGACCACTGGCTCTACACCATTACAGCGAGCTGCGTACGGGGCAGATGTAGGGATGATGTCACTCCTGTTAAGTCATGGAGCAGATCCCTATCTTGCCAACATAAATGGAGTGACACCGTTGATTGCACTAACTAGCAATGGTGGCTCGCGAAATCGAAACAAAAATGAAGTGACAGTCATTGAAGGTATGGAGTTACTCATTGAAGCTGGATTGGATCTTAATCAACCAGGTGGCGTCAACGGTGAGGCACCAATTCATACTTCAGTGCGTCAGGGTTGGGGTAAAGTTGTACGTTTCCTAGCTGAGCATGGGGCAAATTTATATCAGGCAGACTCCAACGGTTTACTTCCAATGGACTATGCTAATGGTAAGGCTGATTCACAGAGTTTTGGTAACTTTAATGTAGTGGGAGAGCTTCCCGAAATGATCGCTTTACTGCAGACCTTGATGGATGAAAACCCACGCTGAATTGCCAATAGAAGTCTCTTCTTCTGCTGACCTCCCTCCAAGTAGTGGGATAAATTTCGATGAAATTGCTAACTCACTTCGGCGTGTTGGGATCTGTGTTATTCCTAATGCATTACCTGATAAGTTGTTTCTGGCTTTAAAGCAAGAGGGGCAGCAGCTAACACTTGAACTGCTTCATCCTGCAGGCATTGGTGGTGATGCCACTCGTGATATAACTATTCGAAGTGATCTTATTTGTTGGTTAGAGGGGAAATCGAAACCTTCTAAATCTTACCTTGATTTTGCTGAGAATCTTCGCTTAGAGCTGAATAAAAGATTATTTTTGGGTCTATTCGATTATGAATGTCATTATGCACGCTATGATCCTGGCGCTTTCTATGGAATCCATCTTGATGCTTTACAAATTGGTAAGCCAACTGGGCAAAGAAATCGCGTAATCTCAACAATTTTGTATTTGAATGATGAGAACTGGCAACCTAATGATGGCGGTCAGTTGCGCATTTACGCTTCCGATGGACAGCAAGAATTGTTACAAGTACAGCCGTTAGGAAATTCTCTAGTGTTATTTCTAAGTGAAGAGTTTCCACACGAGGTATCTCCATCATTACGCCAGCGCTTTAGTCTTACTGGCTGGTTTCGCATTAATAGTAGTACAGAAAAACAAGTAGATCCCGCCCTTTGAATTTAGCTAAGTACGGCTACTCCCTTAATATGGGCGTAGATATTCAATCCTTCAATAAGGTTGAGTTCATTAGCAGATTTTCGAGAAATTTGTGCAATAAGTTGTTGGTCGCCACAGTGGAGTATAATTTTTACTTGGCCAGCTTGTGCCGGTAAGATTTGACTTATTCTGGCTTGAAGACTGTTGAGTAAAGTAGTTGAGCTCAGGGCTTCAAGACTAATACTGACATCTTGTGCTCGAATTCTTAGCCGGATTTTATTGTTTTTTGCCGGACAGTCGCTGGGTATTTGTATAGTTTGATCAGCAAAAGTTATGATCTGTAACTGCCATTCGTGATCGTAACCCAAGACATCAGCGTCTACTACAGTTGCCACTGCTCTTTGATCGATGACATCATGCTTGTCTTCTTGGTTTGAGTTAAGTGAAGTTGCAGTGAATAGTTCATCAAGTGACAATAATTGTGGGGGATTGGCAGCTTCTTCTGGGATGAATAGAACTTGATCAGCAAACTGCAAAACCTCATCCAAGCTATGGCTAACATACAAAGCTGGGATGCCAGAGTCCAATAATAATTTTCGTAATTGTGGCACAAATTGATTACGGAATTCTAGGTCAAGATTTGCCATTGGCTCATCTAATAGTAGTAGTCTTGGACTTTGTAACAGAGCACGTGCTAAAGCCACGCGTTGTCTCTGACCTCCAGAGAGTTGAACAGGGCTAAGTTTTAATAAACTCTCGATCCCCAATAAGGAGACAACCTGTGATAACCCTGGTCCACTAGTAACTACTCGTCTAATCAGCGCGAATTTTAAGTTTTTTTCTACATTGAGATGAGGTAGTAAATTGTCTTCTTGAAAAACTAGAGCAATGCGCCTAGCCTCAACAGGGGTGAACTCCTTATCGCGTTGCCAATGAATATCTTTAAAAATGACTTCACCATGAGGGTAGTGTTCAAGCCCCGCAATCGCCCTAAGAAGGGAGGTTTTACCACAGCCGCTACGTCCAAACACTGCAGTAATACCAGAGGAGGGCAGGGTTAAGTCGAAATTTCGAGAAAAATTTCCCCGCACAATAGATTGTTTTATTCGCAGGGTCACAGTGTTCTTACTCTAAGTTTGGCACGTGTGAAATAAATTAACACTAGTAAGGAAAAGGAGAGAAACAGCATTAATGCACTCAATGCGTGAGCTTGGGCATATTCAAGCTGCTCTACATGATCATATATTTGAATTGATAGTACCCTTGTTTGACCTGCTATATTCCCTCCAAGCATAAGTACAACACCAAATTCTCCCAGTGTGTGTGCAAATCCAAGCATCGCTGCTGTAATAAATCCTGCCCTTGATAGAGGGAAGATGACAGTCAATAACCTGTCTATTTTGCTTGCCCCCATGCTGGCAGCAATTTCAAGATGACGTGAGCTAATCGCTGAAAAACTCTCTTGTAATGGTTGGACAACAAAAGGTAAAGAATACAGCATGGACCCTAATACTAGACCTTTAAATGTAAAGGCCCAAGGTTCGGCACCTATCAAGCCCAGTAGTTGCCCACCCAAGCCTTGTGCCCCTAGAAAAAGTAATAAATAAAATCCTAAAACCGTAGGCGGTAACACTAAAGGTAGGGCAACTAAAGATTCAACAATAAACCGGAATGGGGATTGAGTTCGGCTTAACCAAAACGAAAGTGGTACAGCAATAACCAACAGAAAAGTGGTACTAAAGAGAGCAAGTTCGAAGCTTAGGCTTAGCGCCGCTAAATCTTCTATGGAGAAATACATATTAGATCTTTAAGCGACTAAATACTTTGCGAATGTTATGTTCAAAGATATTCCTTTTGTCCGCTTCTGAGATTTTTGCGTTATCAATGTAGCGTTTGGTGTCGTCGAAAAAGAAGCCTGTTTCAGGGTCTATTCCTCGAACTGCGCCGACCATTTCAGAGGCAAATAAAATGTTTTTATTATCTATAACGTTAAGTAATAGATCTATACCTTTTTGATGATATACACAGGTATCAAAATAAACGTTGTTCATGACAAGTTCACTTAGCTCCGGTAATTTAAGCATATCTGCTAATCCGCGGAAGCGTCCCCAATGATAAGGTACTGCTCCACCACCGTGAGGAATAATGAATTTGATCGTTGGGAAATCTTGACAGACAGTGCTTTGCATTAACTGCATGAAAGCTGTTGTATCGGCCGAGAGGTAGTATGAACCTGTCGCATGGAAAGCTGGGTTACACGAGCCGCTGACATGAATCATGGCGGGCACATCGAGTTCTGTCATTTTTTCGTAAATTGGGTACCAATAACGATCACCAAGTGGAGGAGAGTTAAAGTGACCTCCAGATGGGTCTAAGTTTAGGTTACAACCCACAAAATTAAATTCATTAACACAACGCTCCAACTCGGCTATAGAGTTGGTTAAGTCGGATCCAGGTGATTGAGGTAAAGCACAAGCACCAATGAAGTTATCTGGATATAGTTGAGTTACTCGATAAATTAACTCATTGGTGTGCTCCGTCCAGAATTTAGAGGTGGTGGCATTACCCACATGGTGTTCCATCCAACTAGCTCGAGGCGAAAAGATTGTGTAATCAGTGCCACGCTCACGTTGCAGTTTTAACTGAGAATTCTCTAGGCTTTCTCGAATTTGATCATCACTGATTTGTATACTGCCTTTTTCCCCAGTATGCATGGGGTCTTTTTTGAGTGAATCTTTTTGGACTTTTCGGTATTCACCTAAAGCATCGGGTGCTGTTGTATAGTGGCCGTGGCAATCAATAATCATAGAACACCTCCAAGGTTTCAAAATGCCGCTAGAGTAGCAAATTTCCCAACAGATTACAGTGATTTCAATCGGTACTTTACAGTAGAATATCAATCATGTTGTAGACTAGTGTCATGAACTAGGTAATTCTGATGAGCGATGGGCGATTGACAGAAAAATTACAAAAGCATCCACTTCAAGAACCTGCCATATTGCAAGATAAACATGGCAGAGTTGTAGATTATGTTCGAATTTCTGTAACTGACCGATGCGATTTTCGATGTGTTTATTGTATGTCAGAGAAAATGATATTCCTGCCTCGACAACAGTTACTTTCGCTTGAAGAAATATACAGATTAGCCAAGGCTTTTACAGAACTAGGTGTAACGAAACTTAGACTCACTGGTGGTGAACCCTTGGTTCGAAAAAATATTTTGTCATTGATAGAGCAGATAGGTGCTTTACCTGGTCTTGATGAATTGCTTTTGACTACTAATGGATCGCAGCTTGAAAAAATGGCTTCAGCGTTGAGGGCTGCAGGGGTCTCGCGTCTGAATATCAGTTTAGACTCCTTAAAGCACGAACGCTTTAAAGCCATGACCCGAACTGGAGATCTTAATCAGGTGTTGAGAGGAATCGATGCCGCTCAGGCTGCGGGCTTCGACAATATTAGGCTAAATGTAGTTATCTTGCGTGGACGTAATGAAGATGAAGTGATGGATTTACTTTATTTTGCTAAAGCAAGAGGTCTTCATATTTCATATATTGAAGAGATGCCCTTAGGTGAGATAAGTGATCATGCAAGAGAAGACACGATTTTCAGCAACGATGAAATTCTGCAGATTATAGGTAAGGAGTTTAAGCTTATTGAAATTCCAGAAAAAACAGCAGGGCCATCACGTTATTATCGGTTGCTAGATACTTCTGAAACTGTCGATCCCGAGCAAAAAGTCAACCAATATCTTTTAGGGAAAGACATCAAAGTTGGTTTTATTTCCCCCATGAGCCATAATTTTTGTGCAACCTGCAACAGAGTGCGTTTGACTGTTGAGGGAAGATTGTTGCTTTGTTTGGGTAACGAGCATTCTGTTGATCTTCGCGAATTACTCCGAAATGAATCTTCCAGTAAAGATGACAAAGCTTTAAAGGCAAGCATTATTAAGGCGATGGATATCAAACCCAAACAGCATTATTTTTATGATGCTGATGCCCCACAAATAGTTCGTTTTATGAATATGACAGGAGGCTAGCTCAGTGGTCGGTAATAAACCCCTAGCTGATTTTGTTCCATTACATATATCCGTTGTAACGGTTTCTGATACGAGAACCTTCGAGACAGATACTTCGGGGGCTTATTTGGAGCAGTCTTTAAAAGATGCGGGTCACCATTGTCACTCTAGAAATTTGTGTATAGATGATGTCTACAAATTGCGTGCGCTTGTTTCCACACTAATTGCTGATGCGACGGTTCATGCTATTTTGATTACTGGTGGAACAGGGTTTACTAGGCGGGATAATACTGTCGTTGCCGTTACCCCTTTGCTTGATTCGCAGATAATCGGTTTCGGCGAACTATTCCGTCAATTGAGTTGGCAAGAAATTGGCACTTCTACAATTCAGTCCAGGGCTTTTGCTGGATTAGCGAACTCAACTGCAGTTTTCTGTATGCCTGGTTCTACTGGTGCATGCCGTACTGCATTTGAAGGTATCATAAAAGAGCAGCTAGATTCTCGTCACAGGCCTTGTAACTTTGTTGATCGCTTACTACAAAGGTAGCGCCCTTTGTAATCTCTGAACATGTTCTTTTAACTTCCAGTGAATGGTGTCTAAGTATTTTTCACTTTGATAATTTATTAGTTTGTACTTGCTTGTGAGCACGAATCAATTTACTGACATGGGCGTTGGAATTTATGAGACTTGTTTTAAGCTTGGTAAACGCTATTAGTATCAATTTGACTATTAATTTAGAATTTTACTTCGTGCTTTTGAAACAGAAGGGTAAGAAAAGAGCTCATTGATCGAGCGCAGCTCCAAGAGTTATTGAATCTCTTGCAAGCTGCCGCGATCAATTTGCTTACCCATAACTGAGGGGGGCAGACGGGTAAGCTGTTTTTAAAACTTACATCTGACTGCTTATAGCGAGGCAAAAAGTGTAGCAACAGGTACGATGAAAGTGACAATCGTCAAGGCGACTGAAATGACTACTTCTTCGACAGTTTCTGGGTTGTTTAATTTAACACTCATGTCTTTCTCCTGGATAAAGTGAAAGTTACCGTTTAAGTACTTTGGATCAAAATACGTGCTTATCGTAACACAAGTTGGCAACTAAGTAACAACTTTTTTTCAAAATTTCCTTTTATTTTTAAATTTTCCTTAAAAGTGTTACATATGTACACAATTTTATAAATTTGAGGTAACTTTTCCTTGAAGAAAGCTTTATAGTATTCAACTGATAGCTGGCTGCTTTAATAGGTCGTATTAAGTTAATAGTCTAATCTAGGCTACTTAAGTAGGAGTTTGAATATTGATTTCTCATCAAATTAAGTTTACAGCATGTTGCCTTATGTTCATTTCAAACAGAATAAAAGGTATGTCATCTTTACTCATTTTTACTCTTTTGATGGGAGGATGGAGCCAAGTTAAAGCTCAATTTTCACCAGACCCTGAAGAGCTTTATGCAACAATCACAACTAATAGAGGGACTATGGTGTTCCTGCTATACAAAAATGTAGCGCCGGTTACAGTAAGTAATTTTGTGAATCTCTCGACAAGGGGATTTTATGATGGTCTAACATTTCATCGTGTTATTGAAAATTTTATGGCGCAGGGTGGAGATCCTAGGGGTGATGGTTCTGGAGGTCCAGGTTATGAGTTTCAAGATGAGATTGCTTTACGCATGAACCAAGAGGGAATTCTGGCCATGGCAAATTCCGGACCAAATACTAATGGTTCGCAATTTTTTATTACTCATCTAGCAACACCCCATTTAAATGGTGGGCATACTGTTTTTGGATTAATTCAAGAGGGTAAGGCAGTGATTAGGCAATTACGAGAGGGAGATACCATAGATAGTATCACTATTACTGGTCGGGTCGTGCCATTTTTGGAAAAGCGAGCAGACTTACTTTATCAATGGAATACAATTTTGGATGAACGTATACCCAACTTGAACTCGGCGCTTACTGATTAGACAAGTCTTTGGTATCTGCTTCCAATTCAGAGGATTCTTTGAGGTAGGGATACATGTATATGATCTGTGCTACACTGGCAACCAGTAACATCCCCATGCTACCAAACACTTTGAAATCTACCCAGTATTCGTGAAAGTTGAGGGCAACCAAAAGGTTAGTGGTGCCTACAAGGAAGAAAGTGATAGCCCAAAAAGTATTGAGAAATCGCCACTTTTCAGGGGGCAGGGTTGCAACTTGTGCGAACATGGTCTGAGCTAAAGGCTGGCTAGAGACAAATGGTGAGCCAAGGAATACGCAAGATAAAATCCAATTTACAACAGGAGCTTTCCATTTCAGAATTTCTTCAGAACGCAGTAATAAGGTTGCGCTCCCAAATAAAAGCACCGCAATTAAGACAAGCCATTGCATGCGAGAGAGTGATTTTTGCAACCAGTATGTGATGAAAAATACAACCAAGGTGCTTAGCATTAATGCGATGGTTGCAGAGTAAATACCTCCAAAACTAAAGACGAAAGATCCAAGAGTAAGATCTATGGGCTCTAGTTTGTAGAGTGCCAAAAACAAGATTAGTGGTATGTATTCTAAAAAAAATTTCATGGGGTAAAGGTAACTCATGTTGGTCGCACAAGCCATGCTTTACGATAGAAATTGGACATTCTAATGTCAATCCGTCTACGACTCCATCCGGATAACCCTCAACTCCGTTTTCTAAACCAAGCGGTAGAGTGTCTGCGAGAGGGTGGAGTTATTGTATATCCCACAGATTGTGCCTATGCCTTTGGCTGTCAGGTGGGCGAAAAAGGAGCCTTAGAACGCATCCAGACTTTGCGTCAAGTGGACAAGAATCATAACTTTACTCTTGTCTGTCGAGACCTATCAGAAATCTCTACCTATGCTCGTATTGATAATGCTTCTTACCGTCTGTTAAAGGCGTACACGCCAGGCCCCTATACTTTTGTTTTGCCAGCAACTTCAGATGTTCCAAGACTAGTGCAGCATCCCAAACGAAAGACCATTGGTTTACGTATTCCTGCTCACCCTGTAGTGCAAGCACTTTTAACGTTAAGCGATGCCCCAATTTTGAGTTCTAGTTTAATTTTTCCATCCCGAGAAGACCCACTATTTGATCCAGATGATATCGAGGAATTTCTTGGTAAACAAATAGATATGTTGCTTGATAGTGGTTACTGTGGACGTTCAGTAACCTCTGTTATAGACCTGGTAGACGGTGTACCAATGATCTTGCGCGAGGGTAGCGGTGACACATCTATGTTTCGTTAACTACGAGCTCTGTTATTAGTTCCAGGATAAGTTAAAGACTGACTAATGCAGTTCTTTCTAGCTATAATCTGGACTTAAATCTCAAGTCCCGTATACAGGGGCGATAGGAGTTCAGTTTGAGTACTATAGATTCGCAGCGCAGAGTATTATCGGGTATGCGCCCTACTGGTCGTCTGCATCTTGGTCATCTGCATGGTGTGATCAAGAACTGGATCAAACTACAGCACGAATATCAATGTTTCTTTTTTGTTGCAGATTGGCATGCACTCACAACACACTATGATAATTCATACAGTATCAGCGAGAGTATCACCGACATGGTGATCGATTGGCTAGCAGCTGGAGTCTCCCCTTCAGCAGCTACTTTGTTTGTCCAGTCTAAAGTGCCCGAACATGCTGAGCTTCATCTACTGCTTTCCATGATAACTCCTTTGGGGTGGTTGGAGCGTGTACCGAGCTACAAAGATATGCAGGAAAATTTACGTGAACGTGATTTAGATACTTACGGGTTTTTAGGTTATCCCTTGTTACAAAGTGCTGATATCCTGATTTATCGTGCAGGCCACGTTCCAGTAGGTGCTGACCAGGTTGCGCATGTTGAGCTAACCAGAGAAGTTGCTCGTCGCTTTAACCACCTATTTGGACGTGAGCCTGATTTTGAAGAATTAGCTCAAGCAGCAATGCAGAAAATGGGAAAAAAAATCGCTAAACTTTATAATGATTTACGTCGAAAATACCAGGAGCAGGGTGATCAAGAGGCGCTTGAGCGAGCTCAGGCACTGCTGATGTCGCAGCAGAATCTCTCTGTTGGTGATCGTGAACGTCTTCTTGGTTATGTTGAAGGAGGAGGTAAAATTATTCTTCCGGAACCACAAGCCCTACTAACACCAGCAGCTAAAATGCCTGGTTTGGATGGTCGGAAGATGTCTAAGTCTTACGATAATATCATCACCTTACGAGAGGACAGTGATGCCGTTGATCAAAAAATTCGGCGGATGCCTACAGACCCTGCTCGTGTTCGCAAGACTGATGCAGGTAATCCAGATGTATGTCCTGTTTTTCAGCTGCATGAGATATATACAGATGACAGTACACGGCTTTGGGTTCGAGCAGGCTGTACTAGCGCCAGTATTGGTTGTTTAGAATGCAAAAAACCAGTTATAGAGGCCGTAAACGAAGAGCTCGCCCCCATAGCTGAGCGAGCACATCAATATGAAAAAAATGCCGATTATGTCAAGTCCATCATTAATGAAGGCTCTGAGCAGGCTCGTGATGTTGCCAGGGACGCGCTTGAAGAAGTCCGTTCAGTGATGGGCCTGGAGTACAGGTAGATATGACAGAACAAACAGAGTCTGAAATTAAAGAACAACAATCTCGTCTGGCATCACAGGAAGAGTTCTCACCTTCAGTGGATCAGACACAAGAGCTTATGAAAAAAGTTAAAGTCGACCAAAGTTCAACTGCTGAATCCGTACAGAATAGTGGATTGTTAAGACAAGCGCGTCAGCGGGCTGAACAGGGAGAGCTTCCTTTTGCCTTTATTGCTGGGAAGGCTATGACAGATCTACCAAAAGATCTTTATATTCCACCTCAAGCTTTAGAAGTTTTTCTCGAGGCTTTTGAGGGACCGCTGGATCTTTTGTTGTATCTCATCAAACGTCAGAATATTGATATTCTTGATATCAATGTTGCTGAAATCACTGAGCAATATACTGCGTATGTTGAGTTAATGCAGGCTTCTCAATTTGAACTTGCTGCTGAGTATTTGGTCATGGCGGCCATGTTAGCTGAAATAAAATCGCGTATCTTACTTCCAAGATCACAAGAAAGTGAAGAAGATGAGGAAGATCCACGTGCTCAACTGATTCTTCGCCTACAAGAATATGAACGTTTTCGTGAAGCCGCTGAACAAGTGGATGATATGCCTCGCATGCATAGAGATTTTTATCCGGTATCTATACAAGCTCCAGATTCTCAACGGGAGCTTCCAAAGCCGGAAATAGACTTACAAGAAATCTTGCTGGCTTTTGCTGAAGTACTGCGTCGTACTGATAGGCTAGAGCATCATCATATCAGACGAGATACCTTAACAACTAGAGAGCGTATGTCTCAAATTTTACTGCGAGTTTCTTCCGAAAATTTCACTCCGATTTTGTCGTTGATGATGAAAGATGAAGGAAGAGAAGGCGTGGTAGTAACATTTCTAGCAATAATGGAATTAATAAAAGAGAGCTTAATTGAGCTTTCACAAACTGAACCCTTTGGACCTATTCATATTAGAGCACGAGCCGCATAATGGAAATTCAGCAATTAAAAAAAATTATCGAAGGTGCCTTGCTAGCTGCTGGTAAACCATTGCAGATAGATAAAATACAGACTCTCTTTCCTCCCTTGGATTGTCCGCCCCGTGATGATTTAGAAGCTGCTTTGTCAGAGCTGAGTATAGATTGTGCTGATAGGGGATTTGAATTAAAAAAAGTTTCTTCTGGTTATCGCTTCCAAGTGCGTCAAGAATTCAGTGAGTGGGTGAGTAGGTTGTGGGAAGAAAAGCCACAGCGTTATTCTCGAGCCTTGATGGAAACCCTTTCTATTATCGCTTACAGGCAGCCAATTACCCGGGGTGACATTGAAAAAATACGTGGTGTAGCTGTAAGTACTCAAATTGTACAAACATTGTTGGAGCATGAATGGGTGCGTGTGGTAGGCCACCGAGATGTTCCTGGTCGGCCAGCTTTATATGCCACGACTCGCCAGTTTTTAGATTATTTTAATTTAGAGAGTCTTGAGCAACTTCCTCCCTTAGCCGAAATTCGCGATCTGGCAGAAATCCACAGTGAGCTAGGTTTAGTGGAGGATAAACCTGGTGGTCGAATAATCGAATTTCCAGAACCTGAACCCAGTGATAAAAACGAAGAAGTTGATCAGGAAACTGAAGCTGCGGCTGCTATAGGCTTGCGTCCAATTAGTGAGATTTTAGGATACGTAGATGCTCAAATGGGTATCATATCTGAAAGAAATGATGATAAAGATGAAGCCAATCTAGAGAACGATCCAGAAACTATTGGCCACTCTGGTTTAATCAAGGAACGAATGAATGTGTCATCAAACTTAACTGGCTCGCAAAAGACAGCCACTGACAGCAGAACATCCCGTTTGGATCCAGAAAACCCAACTGGTATTAATTTGGACGAAACAGATGCAGAGTGAAAAAATCCAAAAGGTATTAGCTAGAGCAGGTTTTGGTTCTCGTCGAGAACTGGAAAGCTGGATTACTGCAGGGCGCATCAAAGTGAACGGGCTTGTGGCTCATCTTGGAGAACGTGTCTCTGAAAAAGACAAGATCACAGTTGATGGTAAAAAATTGACCCCACATAATAATCAACAAGGTCACAGCCTGTTACTTTATAACAAGCCTATCGGTGAAATTTGCACTAGGAATGATCCTGATGGGCGTCCTACCGTTTTTGATCATCTTCCACGTTTGCAACATGCAAGATGGGTAGCTGTAGGACGCTTAGACATTAATACCTCTGGTTTACTACTTTTCACAACTGATGGTGAGCTAGCCAATAAATTAATGCATCCCTCCACTCAAGTTCAACGTGAATACGCTGTACGTGTTCTAGGTGAAGTCACGGATGACCAGCTACGTATGCTTGTAAGAGGTGTAGAACTTGAAGATGGTATGGCTCGATTTGAGGGATTAGTCGATGGGGGTGGTGAGGGCGCAAATCACTGGTACCATGTCACTATAGCTGAGGGTAAAAATAGGGAAGTAAGACGACTATGGGAAGCTGTTGGTGTAAAAGTATCAAGACTGAAGCGAGTACGTTACGGAAGTATCTCAATACCAAGTCATGTCCGGATGGGTACCTACACAGAACTAGGTTTTGGAGATGCGAAAGGGTTGTACCAAATTGCTAAATTACCCTACCAAAAGCCTGTAAAACCCTTGGAGCAGCGTGGAGCATATTTTGCTACTCGAGGAGCTTCGAAATTCAGAGTTAAACCCAGACATACTGGTGGGGAAACACCATATACTCCTGCTCGAAATAGTACAGGCAAACATAGAGGCAGTTCCTCATCTGCTTGGGTAGAGGCAAGTCTTCACAATAAGCAGCGTAGCTCGAAATGAAACTTAGATTGTAGGTATAGAGTCTTTAAGAATTAGTCTAATTATAGTTCCCAAGCTACGCCATTGTTAGTCATATCAGGTGTTGCTAAGAGAACCAGAAACGCAGAAGTAAGAGAGGTTGGTAAAGGTAGTGCTCGAGGGTCTTGGGTGGGAAAACGCTGCCTTCTTAAGGCTGAATCGAAGGTTCCAGGGTTTACACTGCTAAAACATATATTTGCTGTTTTGGCCAATTCAAGAGCATAAGTCTGCATCATTGCCTCTATGGCGTGTCCAGTGATGCCAAATGCTCCTTGGAAAGCTGTTGTTTCTCTGGCACTTGATGCTGTTGTAAAAACTACCGAAGCCATCGAAGCTTCAAGCAGAGCTGGAATACAAGCATTAGTCAAAGCGAATGCTGCTGTCAGATTAACCTGTAAAATACGTTGCCAACTACCCAAGTCTTGAAATTGCAAGGGTAAAGCATTGGCATCAGCGGCAGCACAATGAACTAAGCCATCAAGCTTTCCACATTCAATGTTTATTATCTCACCAAGGTGTTGGTATTCGTTTTCTCCAGCTCTTTGCAGATCAAGGGTTAATTCCAGTGGTACTGGTGCATCAAGGTTAGAAATGGCTTCGACAGTCGCATTTAAATGATCTGCTTCTTGGGCAACTAAGAGGACTTCTGCGCCATGTCTAGCGCAATCAACTGCAATGGCTTGGCCTAGACCAGAGGCTGCACCAGTGATTAAAATGTGGCGGTCCTTAAGAGCATTACCTGTATGGAGAGTGGAATTTTTAGAAAGGTTTATTGTTGAAATTTTTTTATATTGGGACATCTAAATCTCGTTAGTTCAGGTAAGGTTACATTCTAGTTTTGATTCATTACCAAATAGTTAACTATGCTTTGTATGTCATGAGCTATATATTCAGCATCCCATTCATCGATAGGTAAATTCTTAGGGAGATAGCCCCAACTAACTGCTATTGCTTTCATACCTGCAGCATGAGCTGCTTGCACATCACGAGGGTGATCGCCTACATAAATACATTGATAAGGACTAAGACCTAGTTGCTTAGCTGCTTGCAATAATCCAGAAGGATCTGGCTTGCTTGCCCCTACATCATCAGCACACACAAGTGAATGACAAGTGCTAAAGGATTCAAATTGTGTAACTAATGGTTCGGTAAAACGTCTAATTTTATTAGTAACAACCCCCCAACGCAGATCCAGAGAAACTATTTGCGTTAGCAAAAGATCGATATTTGGGTATAAGCAAGCTTCTGTATTTGAAATTTTTTCTAGATAAAGATTAAGAAACTCATTTATTAGCTTTTTGGAATTTTTGGATCCTGCAGAATAGCCAAATGCAAGCTCAATCATCGCGCTTGCACCTGAGGAAACTATTTCATGTAAAACGTTTTTATCGTAATCATCGCCATGATGTTTTTTAACCAAGTCATCAAGTACCGAGTAAAAGTCAGGCACCGTATGTAGCAGTGTGCCATCTAAATCAAACAATATGCCATTAATTGAATTAGTCATGTGTGGGCTTTGTGTAGTGCATTAAATAATTAACATCCACGTCAGACCCTAAGCTATAAACTTTAGTAAATGGATTATAAGTCATTCCTTTTACCTCTTGTAATTCTAGAGAACAATGTCTTGCTATCTTAGCTAGTTCAGAAGGTTTGATGAACTTAGAGTAATCATGAGTTCCTTTGGGCAAAAGGTGCAAGAGATATTCTGCTCCAACTACAGCAAAAAGCCATGCCTTGGGGTTGCGGTTAATCGTTGAGCAGAATAGGTGTCCGCCAGGTTTAAGCATTACGGCGCAGGCAGTTATAATGGATGCTGGGTCAGGTACGTGCTCAATCATCTCTAAACATGTGATGATATCAAAGCGTTCATTGTTAGTTGTGGCAAATATTTCCGTCGCAATTTTTTGGTAGTTGATTTTGAGACCACTTTCTAGGCTGTGTAGTTTTGCGACTGCTAGAGGTGCTTCACCAAGGTCTATTCCTGTCACCAAGGCACCTCGCTGTGCCATGGCTTCGCATAAAAGTCCACCGCCACATCCCACATCTAAAAGCTCAAGCCCAGCAACATTGAGCTTGGTATCTATCCATCCTGCTCTCAATGGGTTAATCTGATGGAGTGGTTTAAATTCACTATGAGGGTCCCACCATCGCGCTGCAAGTTTCTCAAATTTGGCAAGTTCCTGAGCATCTTGGTTAAGAAAATCTTGATTGTCCTCAGTTTCCATAAACTTCATGTCCTATTTTTAAGTTTTTCACGCCATTGCGAAACTTCTTTGAGTACGCGAGGTAACTCAAGACGGGTCAGTGTTTTATTCTCAAGCAGAGGGCGTCCATGCACCCAGCTATGAGTCACTTGTGCTGACTGAGCGCTGTAGGCGACGGCTGATACCGGATCAAAATAGGGGGTAGTGTTTATGGCATCCAAGTCGATGGCGACCATATCTGCATATTTACCTGGTTCTAGCGAGCCGATTTGCTGTTCTAGGCCTAAAGCTTTGGCACTGTCTATCGTCGCTAGCGCCAGTGCTTGCCAAGCGCTGACCGAGCAGGGGTCTTCAGTCATACCCTTGTCTAAGAGAGCAGCTAGCCTCAGTTCACTAAGCATATTTATTTCGTTATTGGAGCAGGCACTATCGGTACCAAGACCAATGGTTAGGCCAGCTTTTTGTAGACGCGATAGTGGGCAGAAACCACTTGCCAGTTTCAGATTAGAAGCAGGACAGTGAATGACTCTAACGTCATTAACTACGAGCATTTCAATATCATCTTCAGTAACCTGTGTCATATGAACAGATTGTAGCCGTGGAGATAAGAGCTCTAATTTTTCTAGTCTCTCTAGCGGGCGCATACCCGTTAACTTCAAGTGATCTAGAATTTCTTGTTTTGTTTCATGCAGATGAATATGGATATTCAAATCTAGCTCTTCCGCCAGTACTCTAATTTTAAGTAGAGGATCATCGGATACAGTGTAGGGTGCATGAGGTCCAAAGGCTATGGATATTCTTTCATGCTGTCGATATTCATCATGTAAGCGAGTTGATAAGGCAATATAATCATCTGCAGACTTTGCGTAGTTGGTTGGGAAATCAAGAATAGGGCTGCATAGCTGCGCTCTCATACCAACATCACGAACTACTTTAGCCACAGATTCAGGGAAAAAATACATATCAGCAAATGTAGTAGTTCCCCCAAGTAGCATTTCTGCAATTCCAAGCTCTGCACCTGTTCGCACAAAATCTTCATTCACAAAAGCTGACTCTGTTGGCCAGATTTTTTCTTTTAACCATGGATCAAGAGCCATATCATCTGCAAATCCCCGCATGAGTGTCATAGATGCATGCCCATGAGCATTGATCAAACCGGGTATGACAACATGAGAAGGTAGCTGAGTGTGAGTATCTGGCTTGTAAATCTCAAGTAGGGTCGCTTCAGGTCCTATCTCAAGGATTTTCCCTTCATGGACAGCCACTGCATGGTGCTTAAAAACTTCGGCAAGTGATTGCATGGTTATAATCCAGCCGGCTGAGATCAACAAGTCTATCTTTTTTTGGGATTCTCTGTGGTTGTGTTCATTCATAGTTTTTGGCATATCTGTTTTCATATATCTCAATTGAAAGAATGAGAATACTGCTAACGATACGATTTCTTATCGCTACATGCTACTGATCATGCTTGCAATGGCTATCAATCCTCGTCTGAAAAGGCAAGCCAAAACAAGCCAGGGAATACATTTCATTTACTTACATAATAGTAGCTTAAGATACTTGTGCTCGTCATCCTAAGCTGCTGATTTTTAGGCCTAACTTGCTCAAAAAAGATCGGCACTTAAGAGGGTAATTTTGAGCTTGATATGGTACAATTTCTGATACTTTTAGAGTGTAAATGATGTGGCTCTGATAAGACACATTAAATGTATGCCTCGATGAGCATTACATGGAATACAACAAGAAAAAACGATATTTATTTTTTTTTTAAAGAGTTTAGTTCTCTGAACTTATAAGCAAAAGCTCATTCAAATTTGTCTATGAAAGACAATATTCATAATGAGTTATTTGTGAGAGAGGAAATTTCCAATTCGATAAAGAGATCTTCATAGGGCATAGTAAGTTGATGCTGTTAACTAACAAGATTTGTCTCAGCAACTAGCATAAATAAGATATAACTATTTTTTGATTATAAGGAAAATCAGGCAAAATGACCGACAACCGCGAGCAGATTCAAGCTGTTACTATAGAAAGCGAAATGCGTCAGTCTTATCTTGACTATGCAATGAGTGTGATCATTGGCAGAGCCTTGCCTGATGTGCGAGATGGCCTTAAGCCCGTTCACCGTCGTGTCCTCTTCGCGATGAATGAACTGTCAAATGACTATAATAAACCTTACAAAAAGTCAGCTCGTGTTGTGGGGGATGTCATAGGTAAATATCACCCCCACGGCGACTCTGCTGTCTATGAAACTATTGTACGTATGGCGCAAAGTTTTTCATTGCGTTATCCACTAGTGGATGGACAAGGTAATTTTGGTTCCATAGATGGCGATGCAGCAGCAGCCATGCGTTATACGGAAATCAGAATGGCTAAATTAGCTCATGAGTTAATGGCTGATCTGGACAAAGAGACAGTAGATTTTTCTGATAACTACGATGGCACCGAGCGAATCCCTGATGTCATGCCAACCCGTGTACCCAACTTACTGATTAATGGCTCCTCAGGTATTGCTGTGGGGATGGCGACTAATATTCCGCCCCATAATATTAATGAAGTAATTTGTGCTTGTCGGGCTCTGATGAATAACTCTGAGATGACTAATGATGAGCTTATGGAGCATATTAAAGGCCCTGACTTTCCTACAGCGGGTATCATCAACGGGCGAGGTGGAATAGTTCAGGCCTATCGTACGGGTCGGGGCAAGATTTACATCCGTGCGCGTCACCATATTGAATCAGATAATAAAACCAATAAGGACTCTATTATAGTTACCGAGATACCTTATCAGGTAAACAAGGCACGTTTAATTGAGAAAATCGCTGAGCTGGTCAAAGAGAAAAAAATTGATGGTATCACAGAGCTTCGGGACGAATCAGACAAAGATGGTATGCGCATTGTAATTGAATTGCGTAAAGGTGAAATTGCTGACGTAGTACTCAATAACTTATTTACTCAAACACAAATGCAGATTGTCTTTGGTATTAATATGGTGGCCTTAAAAGATGGTCAGCCTAGGTTGCTCAACTTAAAAGATATGCTCATGGCGTTTGTTAATCATCGCAGAGAAGTAGTTACACGTCGTACTTTGTATCTTTTACGCAAAGCCAGGGAAAAAGGTCATATTTTAGAAGGTCTGGCAGTTGCGCTAGCCAATATAGATTCAGTAATTGAATTGATTAAAACTTCCCCGAATGCTGCAGAGGCAAAGGAAAAATTACTTGTTCAACCTTGGTTGAGCGGAGCTGTAGAATCCATGTTGGGTGAGGCTGGAAACGATGCCTGTCGTCCTGAAGACTCACCTGAATTCTATGGCCTCAAAAATGGCATGTATCGTCTTACTCCTGAGCAGGCTCAAGCAATACTTGAACTCCGTCTTCACCGGCTCACTGGTTTGGAACAAGAAAAACTAATTGCAGATTATCAGGAGCTATTGCTTGAGATTGCAAAATTTCAACATATCTTGAACAGTGAAGTTCGTCTGATGGAAGTTATTGATGGGGAACTAGAAGAGTCCCTGACTAATTATGGTGATCAGCGGCGTACAGAGATAAATAGTTCTCAACAAGACTTAACGATAGAAGATCTTATCACTGAGGAATATCGTGTTGTTACGATTTCCAATACAGGTTACGCAAAAACTCAACCACTATCGGACTACGAGGCTCAAAAAAGAGGTGGAATGGGCAAAGCAGCGGCGTCGGTAAAAGACGAAGATTACCTTGAGCATTTACTTGTTGCTAGTAGCCACGATACTCTTTTGTGTTTTTCATCGAAAGGTAAAGTATATTGGCTAAAAACCTTTATGATTCCGTTAGCAAGTAGATCTTCAAGAGGTAAGCCAATTGTAAATATTTTGCCACTAGAAGAGGGTGAGAAAATTACTTCACTATTACCCATTCGAGATTACCCTGCTGATAAATTTATTTTCTTTGCCACATCAAAAGGAACAGTAAAAAAGACCCCGTTGTCAGCTTTTGCCCGTCAGCGAAGTGTAGGTTTACGGGCATTAGAGCTTGAGGATGGTGATTATCTTGTAAAAACAGCTATCACAGATGGAAATTGTGATGTTTTGCTCTACAGTAGTAGTGGGAAAGCAGTAAGGTTCTCTGAGAAAGGTGTCAGGGTAATGGGAAGATCGGCTAAAGGTGTTCGTGGAATCCGCTTACAGCCAGGGCAAGTAATGGTTGATATGATTATTCCAAAGCCTGAAGCATACATACTCGCTGTATGTGAACATGGTTATGGTAAAAGAACTAAAGTAGAGGAATTTCCAACTAAAGGACGAGGCGGTCAAGGTGTGATAGGAATTCAGACCAGTGAACGTAATGGTTCAGTTGTTGGTGCTGTGCAAGTTGAGACTCTCGATGAAATCATGTTGATAAGTGACAAGGGTACTATGGTGAGGACAAGAGTTGAAGAAATATCTGCTCAGGGTCGAAATACTCAGGGAGTTAGACTGATTCGACTCAAAGAGGGTGAAGTCTTGATAGGGCTTGCCTCGGCGAAAGAACTTACTAAAGAAGAAATTGAAAACCTTGAACCTGTAGAGCAAGTGAATTCACGAGCTTTAGATGTCGAGAGCCTAAACTCTGCTTCAGATGATGATACAAATGACCACTATGATATGGATTCTGAAATTGATGACGAACAAGAGGATGAAGATAATATGGAAGATGAGAGCTGATAGCTATGACACTTGCTCTCAAGTCAGCTCGGATTGCCTATCTCGGACCAAAAGGGACGTACTCACAAGTAGCTGCTGAAGCATTTGTTGAACAGTTTTCAGTGAATGATGAAAACTCGGAATCGATATTACAACCATTAGCTGAAATCGAAGATATTTTTACTGCCGTTGTTGATGGTACAGCTGACTTTGGCGTTGTCCCATTAGAAAACTCAACGGAAGGATCTATTTTACCGACGCTAGATGCGATGGCGAATACTACCGTAATAATTCTGGCTGAGTATCTTTTGCGTATTGAACATTGCTTGCTGGCCTCTGTAGGGCAAAGCTTGTCTTCACTCAAAGGAGTAGCTGCTCATCCACAGGCTCTGGGTCAATGCCGGCAATGGTTAAAGACTAATTTACCGCATTGCGACTTGCTACCACTTAATTCAAATGCTGAGGCAGCTTTACTCGCTCGTCAGGAGCCCAATATGGCAGCAATAGCTGGTGCAGCAGCAGCTGATCTATATGAGCTAGAAATTTTGCACTTCGGGATTGAAGATAAAACTGATAATACCACTCGTTTTATACTCATAACTGCAAACAAAAGGTTAAGAGAATCCTCTAGCGGCCAAGATAAAACCTCTTTGATTCTTAAAGTACACAACCAGCCCGGCACATTGTTTCGGGCTCTTGAACCTTTTTATAGACAAGGTATCAACTTGATAAAATTAGAATCTAGACCTTCTAAAAAAACGATTTGGTCTTATTTTTTTTATATTGATCTCGAAGGACATATTTCTGATCCTGATGTTGCAGCGGCTCTGAACGAACTTACCCGCTTGGGTATTGATCATCAAATTCTAGGCTCTTACCCGGCTAAACGAATGGCCTGATGAAAATGAATAATTACACAATTACAGTGGTGGGTCTTGGACTAATAGGCGGTTCAATATTGCGCGCTTTAAAAGTAAATGCGCCAGGAGTTCGTTTACAGGCAGTTAGTAGAGATAAACAAGCACTACAACAAGCTTTTAATGATAATCTAGTTAAATTAGCAACTTCTTCATTAGAGGAGGCTATCCCTAGTACGGATGTACTTATCCTTTGTGTTCCGGTGCTCACTGTTGAAGAAATATTACGTCTGAGTAAACCTTGGCTTAGATCCACAACTCTAGTTACAGATGTTTGTTCGGTGAAGGGTGAAGTCATTAAGGCTGCCAAGAGAGTCTTTGGCACTTTGCCGTCAGGCTTTATCCCAGGCCATCCGATAGCAGGCTCTGAAAAAAGTGGGTACGCAGCAAGTATCCCTGAACTGTTTTCTCAGCGTCGAGTCATACTCACTCCCACAGATACCACTAGTGAAGAAGCTATCTCTGCAGTAAGTGCTATGTGGGAGCTCACTGGTGCCCAAGTAGCTCTCATGTCTGCAGACCAACATGATCAAATTCTTGGTGCGACATCACATTTACCTCATCTACTTTCTTATGCCATGGTGGATCTATTTGCTAAGCAGCCCCATCATGAGGAAATTTTTCTCTATGCTGCTGGTGGGTTTCGAGATTTCACCCGTATAGCGGGGAGTGACCCAGTAATGTGGCGAGATATCTTTCTTACAAATGGGGAAGCGACTATCAGATTGCTGGATAATTACGTTGAAGAACTTCACGAATTAAAGGCAGCTATTCAGCGAGCTGATGGTGATCATTTAGAAGCGACCTTTCGACGCGCCAAGGCAGCAAGAGATATGTTTACTGAGATTTTCTCAAGAAAGTCTAGTGATCAATAACAGATTGAGTAGTAACTTATGATTACAAATAATCACGATCAACATGAGCTAGAGTTTCTCGCTTTGCCAGGAGGTAATGTTGTAGGTACTTGTCGGGTTCCAGGAGATAAATCAATCTCCCATCGTTCAATTATGCTAGGGGCAATCGCTGAGGGTATTACAATTGTCAATGGTTTTCTCGAGGGTGAAGACGCTTTGTCTACATTACAGGCTTTCCGAGATATGGGGGTAGAAATTAACCGTCCAATCAGCGGTGAAGTTCACATTCATGGCGTTGGTTTACACGGTCTACAAGCGCCAGAAAAACCTTTGTATCTCGGGAATTCTGGAACATCAATGCGTTTACTGGCTGGGTTGTTAGCCGGACAGAAATTTTCTGTGATGCTCACAGGTGATTCATCACTAACTCAACGACCTATGCGTCGTGTTACTGAGCCTTTAAAACTCATGGGGGCAAATATAACCAGCACTGACCATGGCACATCACCACTGAAGATAACCCCAGCTAAATTGCAGGGCATTAATTATTCAATACCAGTGGCTAGCGCACAGGTTAAATCTTGTTTGCTCTTGGCTGGCTTGTATGCGGAGGGTATGACTACTGTTATCGAGCCTGCGCCCTGTAGAGATCATACTGAAAGGATGCTGCGAGGTTTTGGTTATGAAGTTAATGTTACTGGCCCATGTGCAAGTCTTCACGGGGGAAGCGGATTGAAGGCCTGCGTTCTCGATGTGCCAGGAGATATTTCCTCTGCAGCTTTTTTTCTTGTCGCAGCTAGTATCTCCCAAGGCTCAGATCTTCTTCTTCAACATGTTGGTATCAATCCAACACGTCTCGGTGTGATTAATATATTAAAAGCGATGGGAGCGGATATTACTTATGAGCGTACTTATGATGCTGGTGGTGAACCCGTTGCAGATATTCGTGTACGCTATGCCGCACTGCAAGGCATTCAAATTCCTGAATCAGAGGTTCCTTTAGCAATTGATGAGTTTCCAGTACTGTTTATAGCTGCGGCCTGCGCAGAAGGAGAAACAGTTCTTACTGGCGCTAATGAATTACGAGTGAAAGAAAGCGATCGTATTCAGGCTATGGCAGATGGTTTGGCGGTATTGGGTGTGGTTCATGAAGTGCATCAGGATGGTATTGTTATCAAAGGACAAGGTGGTTCCAAATCTTTCCGAGGTGGCAAAATTAATAGCCATGGAGATCATCGTATCGCTATGGCATTTACTATTGCATCTTTACGAGCAGAAGATCCCATTCAAATTAAAAACTGCACTAATGTTGCTACTTCTTTTCCTAACTTTGTCGAACTCGCTCAGTTAAGTGGAATTCTAGTGACAGAGATTCAACGGGCATGAATATAAACGATATACCTGTCATCACGATTGATGGACCTAGCGGTACAGGAAAAGGAACACTTGCCAAATCTTTGAGTAAGGCACTTGGTTGGTTCTTATTGGATAGTGGAGCTCTATATCGAGTTATTGGATATACAGCCCAAATTGCAGGTATAAGATTTTATGATATACCAGGGATATGCCAACATACAGAGAAATTAAAGATGTACTTCGGAGAAAAGGAAGAAGGCTCTGTAGAGGTAATAGATTTGAGCGGCCAACGTATTGATATTACTAGTGAAATTCGTCTTGAAGAAACGGGGTTGCTCGCATCAAAAATAGCCGTTATTCCAGAGCTTAGGCGTATTTTGTTAGGACGTCAGCGGGCATTTAAAAAGATGCCCGGTCTAGTAGCAGATGGACGTGATATGGGAACAGTAGTCTTTCCTGAGGCGACACTCAAAGTTTTCCTGGCTGCCTCGGCTTGGACACGCTCAGAGAGACGATATAAGCAGTTGATAAATAAGGGAGTTAATGTTAATATCGATCAGCTTATACATCAGCAGGAGGATCGGGATCGTCGCGATCGTGATCGTAAAGCGTCCCCATTAATGGAGGCGCAAGATGCTTGGATTGTTCAGACAGATACTTTGACAGCTGATCAAGTCTTAGAATTGGTCCTAAAACGGGTAAATGAGCTCGGCCTAGAGACTGGCTAAAAAAATCCAGACATGCTCGATGTTAATTTGCGATTTAGTTTCATATTGAACCAGGCTTTAGATATTTCACAAAATTGTGTATTAGCACTTCATAATTAGTGACTTCTATAGAAATTATATCAGCACCAAAAAAAATTCTTTCAACGATAGTTTGGAAAAAACAGATCCTCTCTCACCCAGTTATGAGAGAGTCTATTCACCTAACCAACGTAGGAACTGGACTGCAAGCAGCTAAAGCTGCACAGGAACGAAAAATTATGAGCGACTCTTTAAACACTTCGAACGACGATCTAACTTTAGGAATTGAAAGTTTTGCTGAACTTTTTGAACAGAGCTGTACAGATCTTGACATGCAAAATGGTTCGATTGTTACAGGTATCATTACAGCAGTTGATGATGATTGGGTCACAGTTGATGCTGGACTAAAATCCGAAGGTGTTATTGACAAAAAAGAATTTTTAAATGAGAGCGGAGAGTTCTCTCTTGAAGTTGGCGATTCCGTTAAAGTAGCCCTAGATGCTGTTGAAGATGGCTTTGGTGAGACAAAGTTATCTCGCGAAAAAGCTAAACGCGCAGAGACTTGGCTAATTCTTGAGGATGCATTTGAAAAAGATGCTGCTGTAATTGGCGTCATAAATGGCAAAGTTAAAGGTGGTTTCACAGTCGATGTGAATACAATTCGCGCATTCTTGCCAGGTTCTTTGGTTGATGTTCGTCCAATTCGTGATACCACTCATCTAGAGGGCAAAGAACTAGAATTCAAACTTATCAAATTAGATCAGAAAAGAAATAACGTAGTCGTGTCTCGTCGAGCAGTGCTAGAAACCGTTAATACTGCTGAGCGTGATGAGTTGCTTGCTAATCTGCAAGAAGGTCAACAAGTAAAAGGTATTGTGAAAAATTTGACTGATTATGGTGCCTTCGTCGACCTTGGTGGTGTAGATGGTCTGTTACACATAACGGATATGTCCTGGAAACGCATCAAACATCCTAGTGAGATTGTTGCCGTTGGCCAAGAAATTGACGTTAAGGTATTGAAGTTCGATCGTGAACGTAATCGCGTTTCACTTGGTTTGAAACAATTAGGTGCAGATCCTTGGGTAGAAATTAAAAATCGCTACCCTGAAGGAGCCAAAGTTAAAGCAGTAATCACTAACCTGACTGACTACGGTTGCTTTGCAGAAATCGAAGAAGGCGTTGAAGGTCTTGTCCACGTTTCAGAAATGGACTGGACAAACAAAAATATTCATCCTTCAAAAATCGTCCAACTTGGCGATGAGGTTGATGTCATGATTTTAGATATCGATCAAGAGCGTCGTCGTATTTCCTTAGGCCTGAAACAGTGCCAACAGAATCCTTGGGATCTGTTTGCTGAGAAACATCAGAAAGGCGACCGTATCGAAGGAAATATTAAATCGATCACTGACTTTGGTATATTTATCGGTCTTGATGGTGATATAGATGGTTTAGTTCACTTGTCAGATATTAGTTGGGATGAACCAGGTGAATCGGCAGTTCGTGAATATACAAAGGGCGATAAACTAGAAACTGTGATTTTATCTATTGATTCTGAGCGTGAGCGCATCTCGCTAGGTATAAAGCAACTTACTGGTGATCCATTCATGAACTATACTAGTCAGTATGATAAAGGAGCATTCGTATCGGGAGTAGTTAAGTCGATTGATGCCAAAGAAGCGATAATTACACTTGTTGAAGGGGTTGAGGGTACTTTAAAAGTGTCTGAGATTAGCCGTGATCGTGTTGAAGATGCAAAAACAGTTCTCAACGAAGGTCAAGAACTTGAACTTATGATTACAAACATTGATCGTAAGAACCGCGTTTTGACTCTATCGATCAAAGCGAAGGAAATTGAGGAAGAGAAAGATTCTCTGAAAGAGCTTAACAAGATCTCTGGAGTAGCTCCAGCTACTGTTGGTGATCTTATCAAAGCTCAAATGAGCCAAGAGTAAGTTGAATAAACGGGGCTAATGGCTTAGCTAATAGCCTCGTTTAGATCGAAATTGTTTATTTGCTAATGTATTGAATCGAAGAAAAGCTTAAAAAACTGTGCAGGTGGACTGATGACAAAATCAGAATTAATAGAACATATTGCGGCTAAGCATACTCAGCTATCAGCCAAAGATATCGAACTCGCAGTAAAATCCATGATTAATTACATGTCGGATGTACTGGCAGATGGTGGTCGGATAGAGATTCGTGGATTTGGGAGTTTTTCGCTACATTACCGTGCACCACGTGTTGGTCGTAACCCTAAAACTGGTGATCCTGTGGAGCTAACGGGAAAATATGTCCCTCACTTCAAGCCGGGTAAAGAGTTACGTGATCGGGTAAACCTTAGTCTACTGCATGGTGATGGCCAACAATCCTCAAGAGCAGATTCATCCGTATACGAGGACGATAACTCAATATAGTTTAGAGTGAGTTCATGAATAAACTAGTTACCCCATTGAAGGTCATATTTTCAACTGGGGTCCTCGTGTTTGGTTATCTTTTTCTTCAATATAATCCAACTCTCCTGGTGGTGTGGCCTTTTTCATTTCTAGGAGTTCTTCCTTTCGGACTCCACCTTGGGATTATGCTATCTGCTGGCATATTAGTTGGTGCCATTTTTTTCTCTGGTTTTGGTACAAACATACTCCTAAAAAGAAAATGTCGTGAACTTCAACGAAAATTAAATTTTGCAGAAATTGAAAATGCAAATTTCAGGAAGATGGTTGTAGAAAAAAATGAGAAAGACGGCTACCAAAATAATATTTCGGAACGTTACTAGTGAAAGCTGAATTAATAAAAATAATTGAAATCTTTCATTATCAATCAAACCTTGACTTACTCTTCATTTTACTACTGCTGTTAATTTCTTGGGGGCTTGGTTTCTTTGCACATTTAAGTAGCTTGGCTCGTAGAGAACGAATACACAAATATGATTATTTTGAAGGTATTAACTATTTATTGAATGATGAGCCAGATGAAGCTGTGGATATATTTATAGCCAATCTGGAATTCACGGCAAATACGTTCGACACATTTCTTGCATTGGGTAGATTGCTTAGAAGGCGTGGAAAGGTGGATGCCTCAATTGCTCATTTTGAGAAAATTCTAAAAGGAAAGACACTTACAAAAAAACAAAGAGTGGTACTTGAATTGGAACTAAGTCGTTCTTATTTGGCAGGGGGGTTGTTCGATCGAGCAGAGCAACAATTAGCTGAGATTCGCCCATCTAAGATAGCAAACAAATTACAAGTATTACAGCTGTCAATTCTGGTGTATCAGAAAGAGAAAGAATGGGCTAAGGCAATAGTGGAAGCCAAGGAGCTATTAAAGTTGCTAGCAGTTGGTGAGAGCCAGAAAGTACAATTACAACTGTCACATTTCTATTGTGAATTAGCAGAGATTGCGATTTCCCAAAAGAAATTGATAGAGGCTAGTACATTTCTTGAAGAAGCTGAAAATTATTTAGGAACCAATATTAGAGTATTTCAGTTACGAATGCAGTTAGCAACACTGTCTGGTGATAAAATGGCTTTTCTTGCAAGCTGGCGATTAGCACTTAAATTAGATATGGACCTCACCCTATTGATTACTGCGGAACAATCTAGACAATATGATGATCTTGGAGAGCTTTTCCCAGAGCTTCGTGAAGAACTTCTAAAACATTGTACTTATGTTCAATTACCGCAGTCGAAAGTTGAAGTAACTCAGTTGCTACAACTAATGTCGGATAAACCTGCTTTGCCTCTTTTAAAAGTAGCTATTGAAAAACTAATTGCCGTTAGAAGCTCTCCGAAAAATTATGAGACTAATGTTCGTGATAGAACTTCTGTTGATTTTGTCTTAGAGAGTGAATTGCTAAGAGAAAGCATACTACTTTTAAACACAATACTCACGGACACTACGCAGTTTCGTTGTGAACACTGTGGATTTGAATTAAAGAATATTCATTGGTGCTGCCCAGGTTGTTCAAGTTGGGGACTAGTTTCTCCCATTCGTTGTTATTAGTGAATTAAGTTGAATAATTTCATTTTTGATGAAGTTCGGACAAGTTATATGCAAAAAAATAATAAACCCTCATCAACTCTTTATCCTGATAGAGTAAGAATCATAGTAGCTCTAGATTATGACAATGCTACCGATGCTAAGCGTATGGCTGATCAGCTAGACCCATCGCAATGTCATTTAAAAATCGGTAAGGAGCTGTTTACAAGATGTGGTCCATCAATAGTGAAAGAACTACAGTCAGAAGGGCATAGTATTTTTTTAGATCTTAAATTCCACGATATTCCAAATACAGTAGCTAAAGCTGTTCAGGCTGCAGTTGAATTAGGCGTTTGGATGGTGAATGTGCATGCCAGTGGGGGGCGACAGATGTTAAAAGCCGCTGTTCAGTCAGTTGCTGAGAGTGAGACTCTTCTTACTGCTGTAACTGTGCTGACGAGCATGGTAAATTCTGATCTGAAAGAATTAGGAGTTACTCGCACTTTAGAGGAACAGGTGCTTGCTTTAACTCAGTTATCCAAGGATTGTGGTGTGCACGGTGTAGTTTGTTCTGCTAAAGAAGTTAGGCAGTTAAGAGCTGTTACTGGCAAAGAGTTTATTCTTGTAACTCCAGGGATTCGTCCTGCAGGTAGTCCCGCAGGAGACCAACAAAGAATTACTACACCTAAACAAGCATTTCTTGATGGCTCCTCTTATTTAGTTATCGGTAGGCCTATTACTCAAACGAAAAACCCAATGAAGAGCCTTGTAAAAATTCTTCAAGAAATTTCTAATTAGCAGCTATAATTTAGCAATAAGTGATATTTATTCTACGCTCATTTGTTAAATTTGTATCCTTTTAGGCTTTTGCAACTATCAATTTCAGCTAAGCTATTATAAGTGTTGGAAAGCTATTCAGTTTTTTTTTGATTGAATTTTTTTTGTTTACTAATTTCATTGTTGAGAATTCTCTAGTTGTGCGTTTTACTTCAACATGCAAATAATTTGTCTAATTTAAATACAGCTACTGAAAACATTTTAATTCTGTCTCAGCTGAAGAAATTTCATAGTATTTACTTGGAAAATGGCTAAGTCCTACTAAACTGAAAGTTCAGTATTCAAATAAAAATTGTCCTTTTTGAATCTCGATCAATTTCAGAAATTGAAGGGAATAGTATTTGCTGTTATCAAAGTTAATAGTGAGTGTATTCGATTGAGGAAAGCTGCTGCAGTTTGTGATCGCGAGTGATTTCCATCTGGAGTACTCAGATTAGTATTGTAGATATTTTTAAGAAAGAAAATAACAAGGAAAGTATTTGACTCTTGTCTTCTACTAAGCCCTTAAACTTTGTAGAATTCTTAGGTATGTCTGGCAATAACAAGCGAACTGTAATGAGTAATCTTTTTCTAATCCTGTTGAGTTTTTTTGCTAGCGTAGTGCTAACTTCTATTTGGCCATTATTAGCTAGAGTTGTCAGATTATATGATGAACCTGTTGATCGTAGTTCTCACAAAAAAAAGACTCCAACCGGAGTAGGTATTGCTTTTGCTCTTATTTTTATTCTCGGTACGCTTTGCTGGCTTATATCTCGGGATTTTTCCCAAGAGACTTTAACCAATTGGTATAGCCTTTTACTTGCGTTGTTGCTTCTCAGCGTGATGGGCTGTATTGATGATTTCAAGCCACAGAGTATTATTTTAAGACTTAGTTTACAGATTATTAGTATAGGACTTTTAATTTACTCACTGCCGGGTGCTGTGCTTCCTTCTATGTTTACAGGATTACCACAAGCTGTCTGGTATTTCTTACTTGCGTTGGGATTGTTATGGTTGGTTAATCTCAACAATTTTATGGATGGTATTGATGGGCTTGCGGTAATGCAGGCTTTATTTGTTACTAGCGGCTATTATTTATTAGGGGATTTACCCGGCGATAAGGCTTTTCCTCTGCAGTTGATTATTGTGGTGCTAGTGCCATTTCTTATAGGAAATTGGTTCCCAGCAAAAGTATTTATGGGTGACGCTGGCAGTCAATTTTTAGGGGCACTAATACCAGCATTGGGTCTGTGGTTGGTAGCCTACGGCTTGTTACAGCTTTACACGGTACTGATATTACTCTCATTATTCATTTCTGATGCTTCAGTTACTTTATTGATGCGTTTTAATAATGGTGATCCCTGGTATCACGGGCATAAAACACATCTTTACCAACTTCTTGCAGTGAAATTAAAACGTCACTCCTTAGTAGTATTCCTGTATACTACTCTTAATTGTATGTGGTTGTTACCTTTAGCTATATTAACTGAGCAAGGTTTAGCTCCAGGACTATGGTTGACTTTAATAGCTTATCTACCATTATTGTTTGCCGTCTACAAACTACGCAGACGATTGGTTTAGGCAGCTATAGTGCTTTGGAGAATCTACTGAAATTTTTTTTCAGGAGCAAAGTAACTTGCCTGGTTAAGCATGAATTGGGGACTCTCGTATGAAGAATAATTCCTTCACTATCCCGAAGACACTAAAAAGTGTCATGCTGATGCTTATGGATGGCTCATTTTGCATGGCTGGGCTCTGGCTTGCAGTAATATTAGTAAATCCAGATTACTTTGAGTATTCATCGAATGCTACTGCAAGCACAGTATTTCTCTTTGCCTTGTTTTCTTTTAGCACAGTACTCATTTTTTACTTTGCTGGCCTGTACCGTTCCGTAATTTTATATATGGGGCTTCAAAGCAGTGTGGTACTGACAAAATCTATGTTGATCAGTACAGCTTTAATTGCGCTAGTAGTTAGTGCTGTTGATGATCTCCATTTTCCAGCGCAAGGCTTATTAGTATTTTTTATGATAGGGTTGCTCAGTGTTGGAGGATCTCGCTTTTTTGCTAAGTTGATGATGCAAAATATGATACATAGCTTTCGCCCACGCGAACCGGTGATCATTTATGGAGCTGGTAGTTCAGGTATGCAGCTTGCTGCAGCGTTAACTAATGGTGATCAGTACATCCCAGTAGGATTTCTGGACGATTCCGAGGCTCTGGTAGGTAGTACTGTAAATGGAATTCAGGTACTTTCCCCAAGTGCCTTGAGATATCTTATCGACACCTATTCTGTAAGACAAATTTTGTTAGCCATCCCCTCAGCGACTTACGCTGAAAGAAAGCAAATACTCAATTATCTGGAGCACTATCCTATCCATGTGAAAACAGTGCCGGATATTTACGATTTACTCTCGGGTAAAGTCCGTGTTGATGAAATTCGAGATATTGATATTGAAGATCTGTTAGGAAGAGATATTGTCCCACCCGATGCTCACCTTATGGGAGCTTGTGTACACAATAATGTTGTCATGATTACTGGAGCTGGAGGATCAATAGGGTCAGAGCTTTGCCGACAAATCATTCGGTTAAGACCTAAAACGATGTTACTTTTTGATAGTTCAGAATACGGTCTCTATATGGTAGAGAGCGAAATCAGGGAAATAAAACTAAATATTGAAGGTGGTTCGCAAATTCGTGTCATTGCGTTACTGGGTAATGTTCGCAACCAGTTACAAGTTGAAGCAATTTTACGACGTTTTGAAGTAAACACCGTGTATCATGCTGCCGCTTATAAGCAAGTGCCTATGGTTGAACAAAATATTGTAGAGGGAGTCCAAAATAATATCTTTGGCACACTTGTACTAGCTCGGGCAGCTGCTAAATATGAGGTTCAACATTTTGTCTTTATCTCCACTGATAAGGCAGTTAGGCCAGCTAACATAATGGGTGCAACTAAACGGTCTGCCGAACAAATTCTTCAAGCATTAGCTGCCCAGCATGAGGCAGGGTCTACACGCTTTTCAATGGTGCGTTTCGGTAACGTTCTCGGTTCCTCTGGTTCAGTTGTTCCTCTTTTCCGAAGACAAATCAATCATGGTGGGCCTATCACTGTGACACATTCTGAAATCACTCGTTACTTCATGACCGTGCAGGAAGCTGCTCAGCTTGTTATTCAAGCAGGTTCTATGGCTTCTGGTGGTGATGTTTTCGTCTTAGATATGAATGAGCCAGTTCGTATTGTTGATTTGGCACGGAAAATGATCCATCTCATGGGATACTCTATTAGAGATGAACGTAATCCACATGGAGATATTGCTATTGATTATACTGGTCTTCGGCCTGGTGAGAAACTCTACGAAGAGCTATTAATTGGCGAGAGAGTTTCGGGGACAGAGCACCCTAAAATCATGAGGGCGGAGGAAGATTTCCTACACTGGGAGCAATTACTAGAGCTATTAAACCGACTAGAAGCCGCATGTATTAAGATGGATCAGCAGTTAATTCGAGAGCTTCTAGATGAGGTGGTAGGGGGAATTGTTTCAAAAGAAATCTTATGCGACCCAATGCTGCAGGTACCGCTCGAGCATGAGGGTAACAAGGGGGATGCCAAGGTTTTGCCTTTGTTCAGACAATAGCCTCTGAATAGAAGAATTGCTTTGTTAGAAAGATATTCTATCGTAGGAATAGATCACTAAAATGTAAATGATAATGCTGAAAAAGCCCGATCAAAATCTATTGTGCTACCACTATCAAATGATCCGAATGACATTAGAGTGAGTGTTGGAGTTTAGTGAAACATTAGTTACAGTAATTTGAGTCAGGGATAAGATACTAAGATTTTATGTAGTCTATATTGAGAACAAATTTAAGAGCGTAAAATTTCAAATTAGAGCAAGGTCTTTTTTTAGATAAAAGTGGAGTTGATTTTAGCGGGATAATAACGAGTGACAGAGGGGAAAATGAAAAGTAAAAAGTTACCACCCAAATCAAAAGGAATTGGCTGCCCAACCTGGACTCGAACCAGGAACCAAGTGATTAACAGTCACCTACTCTACCATTGAGCTATTGGGCATCGATGAGGTGCGAATATTAGTCAGATTCTCCGCATAGGTCAAGCGCCTCAACTATAAGATAATTCAACTTAATTTATTAAGCAGTAACTATGACCAAAGGTTTTAAACTAAATGCCCCTTACCCACCAGCCGGAGACCAGCCTAATGCCATTGCCCAGTTGGTCGACGGCCTTAACCAGGGATTAGCAGCTCAAACCTTACTAGGGGTAACTGGCTCAGGAAAAACCTTCACCATTGCAAATGTTATAGAAGCAGCGCAGCGACCTTGCCTTGTAATGGCGCCAAATAAAACTCTTGCAGCTCAGTTATATGGGGAATTTCAGGAGTTTTTTCCTGAAAATGCAGTTGAATATTTTGTTTCTTATTATGATTACTATCAGCCCGAAGCTTATGTGCCAGCCTCTGATTCTTATATAGAAAAAGATTCATCTATTAATGAACACATAGAACAGATGAGATTATCTGCGACTAAATCCCTAGTAGAAAGACGGGATGTTATTGTAGTTGCCACTGTTTCATGTATTTATGGCCTTGGGGATCCAGCTTCATATCTTGATATGCGTCTTGAACTCAAAGTAGGTCAGAAGATTGATCAACGTGCTCTGTTGAAAATATTAGCTGAACTGCAATACACTCGAAATAATATAGATCTTCACAGAGCAAACTTCCGAGTTCGTGGTGATGTCATTGATATTTTCCCTGCAGAGTCTGATGTTAATGCCATTCGTATAGAGTTGTTTGACGAGGAAGTAGAAAAACTTTCTTACTTCGATCCACTGACAGGTACTTTGGTGCAAAGTTGTCAGCAGCTCACAGTTTTCCCCAAATCTCACTATGTCACGCCCCGTGAGCGGATGCTAAAAGCCATTGAAGAAATTAAGATCGAGCTTGCAGAACGTTTAAAAATATTGCAAGGAAATAATCAATTATTGGAAGCGCAGCGGTTACAACAACGTACGCAATTCGATTTGGAGATGATTCAAGAAATAGGTTATTGCACAGGCATCGAAAACTATTCCAGATTCTTGAGTGGGCGTGAGGCGGGACAGCCGCCACCTACATTATTCGAGTATCTCCCAAGTGATGCTTTTCTCGTTGTTGATGAATCGCATGTAAGTATTCCTCAGGTTGGAGCTATGTATAAAGGTGACCGCTCTCGCAAAGAAACCCTTGTGCAATATGGTTTTAGATTACCGTCCGCGCTTGATAACCGACCATTGAAGTTTGAAGAATGGGAGGAATTAGCCCCTCAATCCATATATGTCTCCGCCACGCCAGGACCTTATGAAGAAAAGCATCAGGGACAAAAAGTGCAACAAGTTGTCCGTCCTACTGGATTGGTTGACCCTGAGGTGGAGGTAAGACCAGCTTTGCACCAAGTAGATGACTTGCTAGCAGAAGTCAGAGTGCGTGTTAAAAGGGAAGAGCGTATTTTAGTGACTGTGTTAACCAAAAGAATGGCTGAAGACCTTACTGATTATCTTGCTGATAATGGAGTCAATGTCCGCTACTTACACTCAGACATTGATACTGTTGAGAGGATGGAAATATTACGAGATCTCAGGCTGGGTACATTCGATGTACTTGTTGGTATCAATTTACTTCGTGAGGGGCTTGATATTCCAGAGGTCTCACTGGTCGCAATTATGGACGCTGATAAAGAGGGGTTCCTGAGGTCTCAGCGTTCACTGATACAGACTATTGGTCGGGCTGCCAGAAATTTACAGGGCAAGGCTATTTTGTATGCTGATTCAATCACCAACTCTATGCGTGAAGCAATAGATACAACTGATGAACGTAGGCGGATACAACAAACGTATAACAAAAAGTATGGTATTACCCCTCGAGGGGTCAGTAAAGAAGTTAAAGATATCCTTGATACCGGGTCTGGCTTGAAGCGTTCAGAAAAGGGAAAGGCTAAAGGTAATGACAAAGAAAAGGGCGCTATAAAACCTAGAGACCCTTCTACACTTGGAGCGATAATCTCAGAAAAAGAAACGGAAATGCGGGAGCATGCACGAAATTTAGAGTTTGAACAGGCGGCGGCTATCAGAGATCAGCTTCAACAGCTACGTCAATATAAATTACAGCTATGACAGAATACCTTTGATGACTCGGGTGGTTGAGATTTACAAGGATTATCACTATAATCGCCGCTCTTCGGTCACACTGAAAAGCTTCAGGCGCGTAGCTCAGTTGGTTAGAGCGCTACCTTGACATGGTAGAGGTCACCAGTTCGAATCTGGTCGTGCCTACCACTACTTTGCATCATTTGGATCTTTCTCGTCATCGGAGAATATACCTGTGTTAATTTGGGAAGTATGGTGCTCATATTTTGAATATAATAGCCCTCAGTGCATTCTTTTTTAAGTCGGCAAAATCTTTGGTCAATGAAACTGTAAGCTCCCAAATGTTATTCTTAAGAGTGCCTATAATTAGTAAGAATCAATCAAGAATTGCGTCACAAGTGTCATGATAAGTTTTGCTACATATAAGTCTGCTATAGACGATTAAACACGGTAAGATAAGAAACGACAGGTAAAAAATGCTAAACCTAACCCTGCCAGATGGCAGCCAGAGAAGCTTCGCAGGACCAACAACTGTTGCAGAATTAGCGGCAGATATTGGTCCAGGTTTAGCAAAAGCAGCACTTGCAGGTTGCGTCAACGATAAACTGGTTGATACTTCTTTTGTCATTTCTGAAAACGCCTCAGTTGCCATCATTACAGCTAAAGATAAAGAGGGTCTAGAAGTACTTCGCCATTCTTGTGCTCATTTGTTGGCCAACGCCGTTAAAAACCTTTTTCCTACAGCCCAAGTGGCTATTGGGCCTGTGATTGAAAATGGTTTCTATTATGATTTCGCATTCGAGCGTCCTTTCACTCCAGAAGATCTTATCAATATCGAATCTGAGATGGAGCGTCTTTCCAATGCAAATATAAAGATTGAAAGATCAATATTGGCACGTACCAAGGCCATCGCTCTTTTTAAAAAGATGGGCGAGGATTACAAAGCAGAAATTATTGAAAGTATACCTGGTGAAGAGCCTCTGTCCTTTTATCAGCAGGGAGATTTTGTCGATCTTTGTCGTGGTCCACACGTCCCGTCTACTGGGCACATTAAATCCTTTAAATTGATGTCAGTTGCTGGTGCTTATTGGCGTGGGGACTCCAATAACGCAATGCTACAACGTATCTACGGCACCGCTTTTTCTGATAAGAAATCTCTTCAGTCTTATTTGACCTTATTAGAAGAGGCAGAGCGTCGCGATCACCGGAAGATAGGTAAGAAACTGGATCTGTTTCATTTTCAGGAAGAAGCTCCTGGTATGACTTTCTGGCATCCTAAAGGTTGGCGCCTTTACCAAATCATCAAACGGTATATGCAAGAACTATTCATAGCCAATGGTTATGATGAGATTAACACACCTCAAGTTGTGGATTATTCTCTATGGCAACGCTCGGGTCATGCCGATAAATTCTCTGAACAGATGTTTTCAGTAGAATCCGATAATCGTATGTATGCGATTAAACCCATGAATTGCCCTTGTCATATCCAGGTGTTTAATCAAGGTCTAAAAAGTTACCGGGATTTACCTATTCGTTTGGCTGAATTTGGTTCCTGTCATCGCTATGAGCCTTCAGGCTCCATGCATGGATTAATGCGTGTCAGAAGTTTTACCCAAGATGATGCTCATATTTTCTGTACTGAAGAGCAGATACAAGAAGAGGTCTCACACTTTATAGATTTAGTTTACTCAGTTTATACCGATTTTGGTTTTGATGATGTCATTTTACGTTTGTCTACCAGGCCTGAGAAACGTGTAGGTTCTGATGAGGTTTGGGATCAAGCAGAACAGGCTCTTCGCCAAGCTCTAGATCGAACTGGTAGGCACTGGCAGCTTCTTCCAGGTGAAGGGGCATTTTACGGTCCTAAAATAGAGTTTGCATTGAAAGACTGTATGGGCAGAGAACAACAATGTGGCACTATTCAAGTAGATTTCTCCATGCCGGCTCGTCTAGGGGCACAATATGTCGCTGAAGATAACACCCGTCGTGTACCGGTGATGCTTCACCGAGCAATTTTTGGATCATTAGAGCGTTTCATTGGAATCCTAATAGAGCATTTTGAGGGGGCTTTCCCGAGTTGGCTTGCTCCAGTTCAGGTTATGGTTCTGAATATTACCGATAAACAGGCAGAGTATTGTCAGGATGTAGTGAAATCATTGAAAAACAATGGTTTCCGTGCCGATGTTGACTTGAGAAATGAGAAGATCGGCTTTAAAATCCGCGAACATACCATACAGCGTATCCCTTTTCTGCTAGTAGCTGGAGATAAAGAGCGTGAAGCAGAGACTGTTGCGGTTAGAGATCGCTATGGTAAAGATTACGGAGTGATGACATTGGAGCAGTTTTCAAGCTTTCTTTCAGAGGACATCGCAAAGTTGGCGCGTGGGCATTCGTCGTCAACTCAATCCGTTTAAATATTTTTTTAATCTGGAGCTAAAACTATTAAGCGCGACAACGAAAATGACAAGAGTAAAGGAAAACGCTCTTTAGTCAATGATGAAATTGATGCACAAGAAGTGCGTCTAATTCTTGCCGACGGTGCTCAAAGAGGTATTGTTTCCTTGAATGACGCATTAGAGCTGGCTAAAGCTGATCAACTTGATTTAGTGTTGATTTCTCCTGATGCGGAGCCACCTGTCTGCAAAGTGATGGACTATGGCAAACATGTTTTTGAAATAAAAAAACAGCGCGCAGCGAATCGTAAGAAGCAAAAAGTTGTGCAGGTTAAAGAAATAAAGTTTCGTCCAGGGACGGAAGAAGGTGACTATCAGGTAAAACTACGCAACCTGATACGTTTCCTTAACGATGGGGACAAGGCCAAAGTAACTTTACGTTTCCGAGGTCGTGAACTTGCCCATCAGGAGATCGGGGGTCAGCTTATGCAACGTCTCAGAGAAGACCTTACTGAGCATGGCATCGTTGAACAGGAAGCAAAAATGGAAGGCAGACAGCTGACCATGGTGCTAGCTCCCGGCAAAAAAAAGAAGTAAGACGGAGTTTGTCTTATACAATTGTTAAAAGTTCGGTTAGTTGTCGTAGCAGCTAACCCAAATGCGGAGTGTAAAAATGCCTAAGGCTAAAGTACATAGTGGCGCTTCAAAGCGCTTTAAAAAAACTGGATCAGGTTTAAAGCGTAAAAGCGCCTATAAGAGCCATATCCTCACCAAAATGTCTACCAAGCGTAAGCGTCAGCTACGTGGCACATCAGCCATTCATCCTTCGGATGTGGGACGTGTAAAACATATGTTCCGTGAGGATTAAAAGCGGATTCCTTGGTAAAATAACGGATAACAGAGGAAAGAGAAAATGGCTAGAGTAAAGCGTGGCGTCACAGCGCGTCGTCGTCACAAAAAAATCCTGAAACAAGCGAAAGGTTACTATGGCTTTCGTTCACGCGTGTTGCGTATAGCAAAGCAGGCGGTAACTAAAGCTGGTCAGTATGCCTATCGTGATCGTAAAGTGAAAAAACGTGTGTTCCGTGCATTGTGGATTACTCGTATAAATGCACAGGCTCGTGTTAATAATATTAGTTACAGTCGTCTGATATCGGGTCTTAAGAAAGCTAATATTGGAGTCGATCGTCGAGTCCTAGCAGATTTAGCAGTGCATGATAAAGAAGCCTTTGCAGCTATAGTCACACTGGCTAAAGCAGCCCTTGGGCTGTGATCCCTACCGGTCCGTGAGCTCAAGCTCGCGGACCAGTGCTAGGTATTCATTATGACTAATTTGCAGGCCCTCATAGATTCTGCTCTCACAGACATTGCTGCTGCCAAGACTAGTGCTGAAATAGAACAATTACGTGTCAGCCTACTAGGTAAAAAGGGGGCTTTCACTGAACAATTAAAATCCCTTGGCACCCTTGACCCAGATGATCGGCCAGCTGCAGGTGCTTCTATCAATGCGGCTAAAGAAATAGTGTTAGAGTCCATGAATTCCCGCCGTCAAGTGCTAGAGTCCATGGAAGCTGCCAATAAACTGGAGGCTGAACGAATCGATGTTACCTTGTCGGGTCGCTGTGGTTTCAGAGGTGGCCTTCATCCGGTGACAAGAACTATTCAAAGAATGGAGCAAATATTTATAGCAGGAGGCTTCTCTGTTGTGGAAGGTCCTGAAGTTGAGGATGATTACCATAACTTTGAGGCACTCAACATTCCTGCACATCACCCAGCTAGGGCAATGCATGATACTTTTTACTTCAATGCTAAAACTTTACTAAGAACTCATACCTCGACAGTACAGGTGCGTGTGATGGAGTCTCAGCAAGCACCTGTACGAATTATTTGTCCAGGTAGGGTCTATCGCTGTGATTCAGACATGACACACACTCCAATGTTTCATCAGGTGGAGGGCTTGCTAATAGATCGTGATGTGAATTTTGCTCAGCTTAAAGGGCTTATTGCAGAATTCTTAAATGCATTCTTCGAAGACGAACTTGCAGTTCGTTTTCGTCCCTCTTACTTTCCTTTTACTGAACCTTCCGCTGAAGTTGATGTGCAGTGCGTTTCCTGTAAGGGAGTCGGTTGCCGAATCTGTAAACACACTGGATGGCTTGAGGTACTTGGCTGTGGCATGGTCCATCCAAAAGTACTAAGCAATTGTGGGGTAGATCCAGAAGAATTTACAGGTTTTGCCTTTGGTATGGGTGTCGACCGTCTTGCCATGCTGCGCTATGAGATCAAAGACTTGCGTCTGTTGTTTGAAAATGATTTGCGCTTTTTGTCGCAATTCCAGTAATAACCCTAAATGTATCAATCCGTGGGCTGTTGCAGATTTAAGGAGAGGCAATGAAAACGAGCTTGTCTTGGTTACACGAATGGGTAAGGCCAGAGCTTTCGCAAGATACCCTGGTTGCGCTGCTTAATATGTCTGGTCTTGAGGTGGATCACGTTGAGCCTGTAGCCAAACCTTTCACTGGTGTTGTTGTAGGAGAAATACTCGCCACAGATCCTCATCCTGATGCAGATAAATTAAGCGTTTGTCGAGTAACTGATGGTGTTGATGTGTTCCAAGTGGTATGTGGAGCGCCTAATGCTCGGCCAGGTATAAAAATCCCCTTTGCTAAAGTAGGCGCAGTGCTTGGTGTCGATTTTAAAATAAAAAAAGCAAAATTACGTGGTGTTGAATCTCATGGCATGTTGTGTTCTGCAGATGAACTAGGCCTTTCCGAGGATGCAAGTGGGTTACTAGAACTTCCCAGTAGCTCTCAAGTGGGTATCGATTTAAGGAGCTACTTGGAACTTGATGACATTTCAATAGAAATTGATCTCACTCCCAATAGAGGTGATTGTTTGAGTGTACGTGGTCTTGCACGTGAAATTGCAGCTCTTACGTCAAAACCTATATCAGAGCCGGTTCTAAATGAGACTATCCACGCAACTCTCAGAGACGTCAGAGAAGTAGAAATTCAAGAAAGAAAAGCATGTCCGCGTTACTTAGGGCGGGTGATCAAAGGGATCAATCTGAATGCAGAGTCGCCCCTTTGGTTAAAGGAAAAACTACGTCGCTCTGGTGTGCGCAGTATAGACCCTGTGGTCGATGTAACAAACTTGATGTTACTAGAGCTTGGGCAACCCATGCATGCTTTTGACAATGCTAAACTCTCTGGGAAAATTTCTATTCGTATGGCCAAGCCAGATGAGCCCATAACTATGATCGACGGTAAAGAGCTAAAGTTACGTACTGATACCTTAGTTATAGCCGATGAGTCCGGAGTACTTGCCATGGCCGGTATCATGGGAGGCAGACCAAGCGCAGTGAGTGATGCAACCCAGGATATATTTCTTGAGGCTGCTGCTTTCAATCCTCTTGCGATAGCTGGTATTGCTCGAAGTTATGGCTTGCACACAGACTCTTCACATCGTTATGAAAGAGGAGTTGATTATTATCAGCAAACGGAAGCTATGGAGAGGGCAACCGCGTTACTACTTGAACTTGTAGGTGGTGAGGCAGGACCTGTGGTTCTAAGAGAGGGTGAATTGATAAAGGCAACACCAGTCACTCTCAGAAAATCACGGTGTCAGAAAGTGCTGGGGTTTCCGTTAGCAACTAATGAAATTCTTCACATACTTGAACGTTTAGGTTTGGAGCTTATTAACGAAACTGCGGATGGCTGGGATTTCATGCCGCCTAGCTGGCGATTCGATATTCAGGTTGAAGAGGATCTTATCGAGGAGGTAGCGCGTCTTCACGGTTATGATCGTATTCCGGCTAGTAAGCCAATAATACCGATGAGTCTTCGTCCTGCTTATGAGACTGAATTGTCTTCACGAAGCTTACGTGAGGCAATGGTGAATTTAGGCTTTCAAGAAGTAATTACCTATAGCTTCGTAGAATCTGAACTGAACTCTGCATTGTCAACTTCTCAAACTCCCGGACTTGCACTGGCTAATCCAATTAGTCAGGAGATGGCAGAGATGCGTCTTACTTTGTGGCCTGGCTTACTTAAGACCTTAGTTCACAATGTGAATCGTCAGCAAACAAGTCTAAAAATATTTGAGTATGGACTATCATTTTACTTTAAAAACAATATCTTAAAACAGACTCCTAAAGTATCTTGTTTGTTGTGGGGGGAGGTTGGACCAGAGCAATGGGGGCAGCCCACACGCTTAGCAGATTTCTTCGATCTAAAGGGTAATGTACAAGCAATACTATCTACACAAGATTATGATGAATGGAGTTTTGTTGCCGCTAACCACCCCGCCCTGCAGGTAGGACAGTCAGCTCTGATTGAACGCCAAGGGGTAGCCGCTGGATGGATAGGGGCCTTAAATCCAGAAATTGCCAAGAAACTTGATATTCCCGGCAAAGTTCTTTTAGCTGAACTTGATGTAGACATTTTGAAAGCCCGCTCTGTTACAAAAGTGAGAGAACTTTCTCGTTTCCCAGCAGTGAGACGAGATTTGGCTCTGGTACTTCCTATGACTGTGAGTGCCACTGAACTCATGGAGACAATATCTCAAAATGGCAGTAGAGATTTGAAATCAGTGTTTATTTTTGACGAGTACAAGGGTAACAATATTGAGGTAGGAAAAAGAAGCCTTGCTTTGGGGCTCCATTTCCAACATGGAGAAAGAACCTTGACTGATGAAGACATCAATATAATAATCGAAAATATTATCAAGGTCCTACAAGACAAATTTAAAGCTGAGTTACGTTAATTTCACAGCGGCCTGGAGATTCAAGTATGAATAATGGTTCACTTACCAAAGCCGAGATGGCAGAGCGTTTATTTGAGGAGTTAGGCCTCAATAAGCGTGAAGCAAAAGAGCTTGTCGAGCAGTTCTTCGAAGAAATCAGAGCTTCGCTGGAAGGTAACAAGCAAGTAAAACTCTCAGGTTTCGGTAATTTTGATCTCCGCGACAAGCGGCAACGCCCAGGACGAAACCCAAAGACTGGTGAGGAAATACCTATACAAGCACGACGTGTTGTGACTTTTCGTCCAGGACAGAAACTCAAAGCCAAGGTAGAGAAAAATGCTGGAACCCAGCAATAATTCCCAGTTACCTGAAATTCCTGCCAAAAGATATTTTACTATTGGTGAGGTTAGCGAGCTTTGTCAAGTGAAGCCGCATGTCTTGCGTTATTGGGAACAAGAGTTTACCCAGCTTAAGCCTGTTAAGCGCCGAGGTAATAGACGCTATTATCAACGTCAGGATGTATTGCTTATCCGTCAGATTAGAACATTACTTTATGAGCATGGCTTTACGATTGGTGGAGCTAGACAGCAGTTACAAAATTCCTCCAACTCAGAGTTGGCCGCATATCTTGTTCAAGCGACAACTTTTAGCTCTGTAGATCCGAAAACTCATGATTTGTCATCACACCATCAATCTAAACATGAAATTAAGAAAGCTGAGCTAAGGGCTCATCTCGGTGAGCTGATCAATGAGGTCGAAGCAGTTCTAAAAATGCTCAATTGACTCTGCTAAAATTAAGTACTGGCAAGTCTGTGCTTGTTCTCATTCAATAGTTATAATTTACAATGTTCAATTCGGAGTGTAGCGCAGCCTGGTAGCGCACCACACTGGGGGTGTGGTGGTCGTCGGTTCAAATCCGGCCACTCCGACCAATTTATCCTTATCAACCTTGCTGATTCTTTAGAAGTATCCTAGATTACCTTTTCTACCTCAAAACCAGCACTTAATCTTGCTATGCATTAGTCGAGTGATATCTGTCATAACCACAATTTTTGGTAAATGCTCAATAAAGGAACAATGAATTTATCAGTCATCTCTACGTTTGCGAAAAATTTGAGAGCTTAAGATCTCTCCTTCATTGCTGTTGTAAGAAGCCTGTTGAGTCTCTAGGATGGGGACGTTTGCTAGTGCCACACAGCCAAGCTCGGGTAAAAAGCAGGCTTTGAGGATAGGTAGGATCATTCCTTCTGGTGAGTTTTTCGAGAACATTTTGATTTCTAAATTGTCAGGACTGACTGAATCATCACAGGCAATTTGAAACAAGATAAGTTGGTGCTTATGTTTTCCTCGATAATGCATTCTGGCCACAATTTCTTGGCCGGTGTAGCAACCTTTATTGAAAGAGACAAAGCCATTCGTGTCGTAAGCAAGTTCTTGGGGTGTATACTTGCCCGAATCCTCTGAAGTGAATGGGAAATATCCATTTTGTAGGCAGGCAACCTGCCAATGTTGGTTACTGACTACTGTTTGTTCTTGTGATAACAATTGCTCATACAGAGAGGGAGCATCTCCTAAAACTTCGATTATGACGTGTTGTGGGACAGCATTGGAGAGATCGAAGAATTGCTGAGTTTCTTGTACTTGGCGAGTAAATTCTCCAGCACAACTCACCCCCATTTTTGTTAGCTCACGGCGTATACCAGATCCTGTTCCAGCCCAGGCTAATCTAGTGGTGTCTGACCGCATCTGGCATCGATAAAAGGGTATGTACTTTTGCAAATGTTCCATGAATATTGCGGCAAGGCCCTGTCGAAACAGTAGGAGGTAACTTTGAGCATAAGTTTGACAAAGCATAAACGGAGCTATCACTCTGCCTTTATTATTTAAAGCGCTGCCAATAACAAAACCTTGTTCTGGTATATCACTAATATCACAAGTTAGTTGACCTTGAAGTAGACGATAGGCATCCTCTCCGGTGACAGAGACTTGTTCTAAATAGTCTTTGGTAGTGATGAACTTAGGCATACCTTACCCTTTTTATGCGCATTCGTCAGGAGTTTTATACATTTTGCTGCGTTGATTATTCATGCTTATACTTCTCTCGGTAAGCAAATAACAGGCAATGAAACTTCATACTTGGAAAAAAGTATTAAATAAAATATTCACATACTACAACAGTATAGTCTCAAATAACTATTGATTATTCTGAGCAAAGAGGAGGTTAGATATTGTACGCAGATAAACCTGAACTAAAACGACTATACTGGCACAGCCGTAGAGGTATGCTTGAATTAGATTTGCTGCTCAATCCTTTTGCTAGCTCTGAACTGGATAAGCTGTCCCCTGAGCTATTAGACGACTATCGTCGCTTGATGGCTGAAGAGGACCAGGATCTCTATATGTGGCTTACTGGTAGACAAAAGCTTAATGATAGTAGTTTTCAAAATATACTCCGAAAGATTTTAGACTTCGCAAAACTTAGCGCTCACTCTTCTTAGTTAAGGGATAGAGAATTGTATCTTCTGCGGTTTCGCTTTGTTGCGGATAATCAAGGCTGTAATGTAACCCGCGACTTTCTTTTCTGTTTAAAGCAGACCTAATGATTAGTTCGGCTACCAGTGTGAGATTCCGTAGTTCAAGTAACGGAACACAAACTCGATAGTTGCTGTAATAATCAGAAATTTCGTCTTGCAATAATTTGATGCGATGGAGCGCGCGTTGCAAACGTTTATCTGTTCTAACAATTCCGACATAATCCCACATGAATCGACGAATTTCATCCCAGTTGTGTGCAATGACAATATCTTCATCTGAGTCAACTACTTGCGATTCGTCCCAGGGAGTTATCTTTGTGGCAAGGTGAGTATGGGGTAATTCATTTGTGATAATTTCCGCAGCAGCAAAAGCAAAGACAAAACATTCTAGCAGTGAATTACTTGCCATTCTGTTCGCTCCATGAAGGCCTGTGAAAGATGTTTCTCCAATGGCGAATAACCCCTGCAGGTCGGTTCGGCCATGTGTATCCACAAGAACTCCTCCACAACTGTAGTGGGCTGCAGGTACGACTGGTATTAGTTCTTTACAGATATTCAAACCTAATTTTAAGCATCTTTGGTAAATGTTAGGGAAGTGACCACGAATAAAGTCGGCCTCTAAATGTCTTAGGTCCAGGAATACACAATCACAACCAGTCCGTTTCATCTCTGAATCAATGGCTCTTGCGACCACATCCCTAGGAGCTAATTCAGCTAGATGGTGATATTTATCCATGAAACGAGACCCATCTGGCATTCGCAGATAAGCTCCCTCACCACGAATTGCCTCAGTTATCAGGAAGTTTCGGTCTTGTGGATGATGTAAGCAAGTGGGATGAAATTGATTAAACTCCATGTTGGCTACACGACATCCTGCCCGCCATGCCATGGCGATCCCATCTCCAGAAGCTCCATCAGGATTTGAAGTATAGAGATATGCTTTACTTGCTCCGCCAGTTGCTAGTACGACAAAGCGGGAGGCGAAGGTGAGAACTTTATTGTTATCTTCGTCTAGAACATAAGCTCCGCTGCAGCGTGCCTCGCTGTTACTCAGTTTTTCTAGCAGTAAATCAACAGCCATGTGTCGAGTTATGACAGTAATATTGGGGTGCTCATTGACTCGATTTGCTAAAGTTTCGAAAATCACTTTGCCCGTTGAATCATCTGCATGAATGACTCGGCGATGTGAATGTCCTCCTTCCTTACTAAGATGATAAGGACCAATCTTTATGCCGTCACTCGATTTTTCGCGAGTAAAGTTTACTCCCTGATTCACTAACCAGTCGATGCATTCCTTGCCACGTTCTACGGTGCTAGTCACTACCTTTTCATGGCAGAGTCCTGCTCCTGCTATGAGAGTGTCCCTAACATGCGCAGAGAAGCTGTCATCTTTATCTAGAACAGCCGCTATACCTCCTTGGGCATAAAAAGTAGATCCTTGGTTTAATGCATTTTTTGAGATTATGGTAACTTTTGCATAATCAGCTACCTTTAATGCGATACTTAGACCCGCTGCCCCTCCACCAATTACAAGTACATCAGTGCTATGATCGGGTTTATGGTCAGCTTTTTGGTCTTTAACCTTTGCAACAAGGTGTTCGCGCAAGAATGACATAGATTTCAACACAGGGTCCAAACATGATATTTTAGGGTATGCTTAGTACTTTGAATAGCAACATTCGAATATACGTGGCAGGAGTGTGAGTTGCTCAGTTCAGTAGGTCAAAAACCAAGCAGCCAAGATACTGATCAAGTATTGATTGAACATATTTTTAAGGGTAGACAGGAAGCCTATGACTTGCTGGTACTCCGTTATCAGCAGAAAATCCTATCTCTAGTGAGACGTCTTGTCAGGGATCCACATGAGGCAGAAGATGTTGCCCAAGAAGTTTTTATCAAAGCTTATAAAGCATTATCTGGGTTTCGTGGAGAAAGCTCTTTCTATACTTGGCTTTATCGTATCGCTCTTAACACAGCAAAAAACTATTTGTCAGCCATGGGGAGGCGTCCTCCGAGTTCAGATATCGATATTGATGATGGGTCTCAAACTCAAGTACCAGAACCTTTGGTCCAAGTGGAAAATCCAGAAAACGCTCAATTAGTGGAAGAGCTACGTAACCAAATACATCTTGTCATTCAAAGATTGCCAGAAGAGTTAAGAACAGCCTTTACTCTAAGGGAGTTCAATGGCCTAAGTTATGAAGAAATTGCACAAGTAATGAATTCGCCAGTGGGAACAGTAAGATCGAGAATATTTCGTGCTAGAGAGGCCATAGATGCCACTATTCAGCCATATTTGGGGAAATAATAAGAAAAAATTAGAAAATTAGGGAATTATTCTAGGAATGAGTTGTCTCAAGGTTTATGGATTAAATGTAATTTATATCCAATTTTACTGGTTATATTTTAATTCTTTAAAGAAATTTGTTATGCTCAAAATTCGTTTTATTAAAGGTAATAATCTTGACTAAACAAAAGGTTACGAGAATCTCTAGTGACGTATTGGAAACACTTTCAGCGTTGAAAGATGGTGAAGCGAGCGAGTTAGAGATTCGTCGAGTTTTAAAAGTTCTAGAATTTGACTCAAATAGAACCAGCCAGCCTTTTGAATCGTTGTCGGAGGATATTGGGGATAGTCGAAGTATTCTAAACAAATGGAGACGATATCAGATTGTCAGTGATCTGCTTCATCAGGGCAATCAAGTCACACCGAAAACTAATCTTCTTCAAGGCATAAGAGCTGGTCTGAAAAATGTGGAGCCTCCAAGAAAATCAAAAATCTACTACTCATTAAAGCTGTTGAGTATGGCTGGTCAAGGTGCTATAGCTGCCTCTGTCGCCTTTACTGTTCTTTTTTTAGGTGCCCAGCTAGGTAATGATGCTTATGAATCGCAGCTGCTTGCAAAAACGGGTAGGGAGAAAAATAGTCTTGCATTGCCTAAGCTAGGTGGTGAATTTAATTCGGATGTTTTGACTCGGACAGTTAGTGTCGATGCGCGAGAGCAAAATAGAATTCGCCAAGCTGTGCTTCAGTATAGTCACCAGCCATTTGGACAAAATCTTATACAAGGGCCTTTTGCCCAGCCCTATGTATTCTCAGAGGAGGAATCATCAGAGGGCACCTCCAATCAGTCTTTTGTTGATGGGCTAGGAAAAAATCCTCAACTAAATGACTAAATGAAAGAAGCAGATAAAGAAAATACTTAATAATGGGTTCAAAGGACAAAAAACCCTCAAATGTTGTGCAGAGTATTGAGATGTATTATCTAGCGAATACACCTCTCATTTCGCATGCTTTTTCTGTGGAATCTATAGTTTCACCAGATAAAAGTTTATCAATCTTGGCTCAGCCCATTTGTCTTAGCTGTGGTCAACGAACTGTTTGTAACGAAAATAAGCAAAAAACTTGGTCAATCAGTTCGCATGAGCTTTCACGGATTGCAGGACAGAACCCAGAGTTAAAGCCAGGTCAGAAAGTTACTTTGCAAATTCATGGTGATAAGCTGGTACAGATCTGTTTCATAACTTACGGTTTGCCCATACTAGGTCTATTTTTTGCTGTTGGTGGGGGTATAATACTAGGTATCCCAGAGTACTGTATTGTGATATCAAGCCTAATGGGAATGCTTAGTGGCTCATATCTTGCGTCTTGCTTGGCCAAGAGAATAAAACTCCCAGAACTGATTGCTCTTGCCTCAAGATGAACTTTGTTAAAATCAGGCTAAGCAAAGTAAATTTTGCCATATGAATAATGGCTTGCCTCTATCTGTTAAGGTAGAATTCCCACCCTCTGTAGAAGACCATTCCAACCGTAACTGTTTGTTGAGACTGTAATACACGTGAGTGACCTTAGCCGTATAAGAAATTTCTCCATCATTGCCCACATAGACCACGGTAAATCCACCTTGGCTGACCGCTTCATACAACACTGTGGTGGTTTGACCGAGCGTGAGATGTCGGCGCAAGTATTAGATTCGATGGATATTGAGCGTGAACGTGGTATCACAATCAAATCGCAATCCGTGACTTTGCCTTATAAGGCACTTGACGGGAATGTATATCAATTAAATTTCATAGATACTCCAGGACATGTAGACTTTAGTTATGAAGTTTCTCGATCATTAGCGGCATGTGAAGGTGCATTATTGATCGTAGATGCAGGTCAAGGAGTAGAAGCTCAGTCAGTGGCTAATTGCTATACTGCTATTGAACAAGGATTAGAGGTTGTCCCTATTTTAAATAAAATGGATTTGCCACAAGCAGAACCAGCACGTGTTCAAAAAGAAATTGAGGAAATTATTGGAATTGATGCATCAGAAGCTGTGCCTTGCAGTGCTAAAACAGGTATGGGAGTTAACGATGTACTTGAGACAATTATCCATAAAATTCCAGCACCAGAAGGCGAAATTGAGTCAGAGCTACAGGCGCTCATAATTGATTCTTGGTTTGATAATTATCTTGGTGTAGTTTCTTTAGTGAGAGTTCGCCACGGCTCAATCCGTAAGGGAGACAAGATTATTGCCAAGACTACTGGCAAAGTTCATGTGGTTGACCATGTGGGTATTTTTACTCCAAAAAGAACAATAACTAATGAGCTTAAAGCTGGTGAAGTTGGTTTTATCGAAGCTGGTATTAAAGACATTAAAGGGGCACCAGTGGGTGACACTATTACTCATGCCAAAACTGCTGAAGTGCCTATGTTGCCGGGTTTCAAGAGAGTACAAGCGCAAGTATTTGCCGGATTGTTTCCAGTTTCTGCTGATGACTATGATTCTTTTAGGGATGCTTTAGAAAAACTCACCCTAAATGATGCAGCGCTTCAATATGAGCCAGAAAACTCTGATGCTCTTGGGATCGGTTTTCGATGCGGTTTCCTTGGCATGCTGCACATGGAAATAGTTCAAGAAAGACTTGAGCGAGAATACGATCTTGACTTAATTACCTCTGCTCCTACTGTAGTATATGAAGTAGTGACTAAGAAAGGGGAGGTCTTAAAAGTAGAGAGTCCTTCACGATTACCTTCAATGGCTAATATTGAAGAAATGAGAGAACCTATTGTTGAAGCGAATATCTTAGTGCCGAATGAACATGTGGGTGCAGTGATATCACTTTGCGTGGAGAAGAGAGGCGTACAAAAAGAAATGCTTTTTGTAGGAAATCAGGTTTCAATCCGATACGAGCTACCTATGAATGAAGTTGTTTTAGATTTCTTCGATAGGCTGAAATCTGTGAGTCGTGGTTATGCTTCTTTGGACTACCATTTCTTAAGATTTGAAACGGCACGATTGGTTAGACTAGATGTGCTCATAAATGGAGATAGTGTTGATGCATTAGCATTAATCGTACATCGAGATCTTGCTCAGAACAAAGGGCGCGTCTTAGTTGAAAAGATGCAAGAGCTAATCCCCAGGCAGATGTTTGATGTGGCGATTCAAGCTGCTATAGGCGGTCAGATAATTGCAAGATCAACAGTTAAAGCGATGCGTAAAAACGTGACTGCTAAATGTTATGGTGGAGATGTTTCTAGAAAAAGAAAACTTCTTGAGAAACAAAAAGCCGGGAAAAAACGCATGAAGCAGGTAGGATCAGTTGAAGTTCCCCAAGAAGCTTTCTTAGCGATTCTGAAAGTAGACAAGTAAAAAACTGGTGTTGTTAAAGCCTTTGATAGAAATTTTTGGAACATCAAAAAGTAGAACTTATTAAAAAGACTGCTATTTATAGGCTCTAGTCGTACAGCTTTAGCTAAAGGATAAAATTATGAATTTTGATTTCTCATTAATACTTTTTGGAATCTGCCTAGTTGCTGTCATCGTGTGGTTGGTTGATCTGTTTTTGCTTAGAAAGAAAAGAGAATCACGCCTGCAGCTTTACCTCCAGAGCTCAAATATCAACCCTCATGAATTTGCCGAGTTTTGGAGTGGTTTAGTGAATGGTAATGAACTTAGTGAGGCTGAGGTAGCCAAGGCTAAATCTCGAGGTTATCTTCAAGCTTGTCAAATTAAAAGAGATCCTTTACCTGTTGAATATGCCAAATCGTTTTTTCCAGTTTTGTTTGGGGTCCTTGTTCTACGTTCTTTTCTTTTTGAACCTTTTCAAATCCCAACAGGTTCAATGATTCCTACATTAAATGTAGGAGATTACATTGTGGTGAATAAATATGCTTACGGCGTGCGAATCCCAGTTCTAGGGACTAAGTTGTTCGATATTGATCAACCCAAACGTGGAGATATAATGGTATTTATCCCGCCTCACGAGCCAGTATATTACATTAAACGTGTAATAGGCTTACCGGGAGATAAAATAGAGTATCGTAATAAAACGGTCTATGTGAATGGTGAAGCTCTGATCCAACATGACTCTGAATATTTACCTTATGAGGGAGTCAATAAGATTCGGGAGGACGTTAATGGTATCACTAATACCATTTACACAAGTCCGTCGCGCTTTGAACCTAATTACCCGTTCATGCCAATTGAGGGTTATCTTGTTCCAGAGGGACATTATTTTATGATGGGTGACAATAGGGATAATTCCTATGATAGTCGTGGTTGGGGGCCCGTTCCTGAAGAGAATATAGTTGGTAAGGCAGTTGCTGTGTGGATGCAGAAACAAGCAGGACTAAATATGCCTAGTTTTTCTGAAAACCGCTTCATCTTAAATCCGGAGTAAGTGACAAGGATGTTCACCAGAGGTACATTGCCAACACTAAGCTACACATTTCAAGAACCTGCATTGTTGCGTCAAGCTCTTACCCACCGAAGTTTTAGTGGTCTTCATAATGAAAGACTGGAGTTTTTAGGAGACGCTGTTTTAGGACTTATAATTGCTGAGATATTATCTGAACGTTTCCCTATGGCATCAGAGGGTGATCTTTCCCGCTTGCGGTCAATTTTAGTACAACAAGCTACACTAGCAAAGCTGGCTCGAGAGATGAAATTTGGAGAGGCTTTATTCCTCGGGAGTGGGGAATGTAAAACTGATGGTGCTGATAGAGATTCTATCCTATCTGATGCTTTCGAAGCTGTTCTTGCAGCTGTTTATCTTGATGGAGGATTAGAAGAAGTACGAAATATAATTCATTTATGCTTTACTCCTTTGCTTAATACAGTGCAGCCAGGCAATAAGCTAAAGGATGGAAAAACTCAGCTTCAAGAACTCATGCAAGCTCAACAGCTAGAATTACCTGACTATGAAGTTATTGGTGTCCTAGGTAAAGAGCATGAGCAAGTTTTTCATGTGCGTTGCCGAATACAGTTAAACCAGTTGGAAGCCGAAGGACAAGGTAATTCACGCAAAGAGGCTGAACAAGTAGCTGCCACTAGGGTATTGTCTCTAATACAAGAGCAAAATAACTAAGCATCCTCTATCAATGAGTTTTGCTTTCTTTTGGAAAGCCGATTGATTTGTTGGTTAAGTAATATAACGGTAGAAAGATAGAGGTCTTATGTCTAATTTAGAAGTGCTTACTCGTTGTGGTTATATTGCTCTTGTTGGGCGGCCAAATGTTGGAAAGTCGACCCTTCTGAATCATCTGGTTGGTCAAAAAATAAGTATCACTTCGAGAAAACCTCAAACTACACGTCAACGAATTTTAGGCTTGATAAATAGAGAAGAAACGCAACTAGTTTTTGTAGACACGCCTGGTTTTCATTTGGGTATTGAAAAGAAACTTAATCAGTTAATGAATAAAACTGTGCAAACAGCAATTGGTGATGTTGATGTTATAGTTCTCATGGTAGATCGACCAGCTTTTCTACCCCAGGATGAGCCATTGTTGAACGCTTGTAAAAAAAGCAAGGTGCCGGTTTATTTGTTAATCAATAAAGTTGATGAACTTAATGACAAAGCAATCCTATTACCATTTTTACAGAAATGCCAAATTCTAGATCTGTTCAAAGAAATAATTCCAGTGTCAGCTTTAAAAGGTCACAATCTCGAAGTCTTGATCAAGTCTCTAGTGCAATACATGCCAGAAGGACCATGGCTCTTTGCGCCTGATCAAATTACTGATAGAAATGCACGACATTTGGCTGCGGAGTTTGTACGAGAGAAAATCACACGTCAGATGGGTGATGAGCTTCCTTATGCGACAGCTGTCGAGATTGAAAACTTTAAGCATAAAGGAAATCTTATTGAGATTTCTGCTGTTATTCATGTAGAAAAATCTACACAAAAGGCCATGCTTATAGGAGAGAGCGGTAGTAGATTAAAACTTATAGGTAGTGAGGCACGAGCGGATTTAGAAGCATTACTCGGTAGTCAGGTGATGCTTCGTCTCTGGGTAAAGACTAAAACTGGCTGGTCTGATGATGAGCGTGCATTACGCTCATTGGGACTTGAAGATTAATTCGTGAAACTATTGAGATTTAGAATTTGTTGAACAAGAAAGTAATTGAATACTCGTTAAACGAAAACTTGTTACAAAGCACAAATCTTCATGCTACAAATATACCAATTAGTCATAGATTCCTGAAGAAAAATGATTAAACATCAAGAATGCTATCAGGCTTGGTTGCTGCATAGTCGCCCTTACAGGGAAAGCAGTTTATTACTGGATTTTCTTACCCTAGAAGCTGGTCGAGTTAGTGTAATTTCGCGAGGTCAAAGAACACGAAGTGGCTCTGGAAAAGGTTTGCAGCCATTTTTGCTTTATCAAGTGACTGTAGCGGGAAGATCTCATTTAAAGACATTAAAATCAGTTGAGCCCGTTGGCCATTCATCTTGGATGACAGGAAAAATACTCGTTGCTGCTCTATATGCAAATGAATTAGTAGTTAGCCTGTTAGGAGAGCATGAGTCTGATCCTGGTTTGTTTCAGGCTTATACTGATTTGATCACAACACTAGGACAAAAAGGCGATATTGAGCTTGCGCTCAGACATTTTGAGCTTGTACTGTTGGAATCTTTGGGATATGGAATTGATCTTCATATAGATGCCCTGACAGGGCAGCCTATTGAGGCTGAAAAGTATTATTATCTTGGACGTTCGCTTGGGTTAGTTCCACTTCTTGCAGGGGCGAACATTACACAAGAACTAGAATCTGCTTATTCACATTTAAGTATGGATGTAAAAGATGTGCCTAGTTTCCTAGGCAAGGACCTCATTGCGCTGTCATTAGGCGATCTTAGCGAATTAAGCACTCGCCGAACAGCCAAACTATTGCTTCGACAAGCTATTCAGCACCAGTTAGGGGATCGACAACTTAATGCTAGAAACTTATTGAGTTAACACACCACTCTGGCATCAAACATGATTTATCTCCTTAGTGCGATACTGCTATCATGTACTAATGGTCATTAGCGAGCGATTTATGCAAAACTATCCAACTGTAGAGTCTCTTATTGGTAACACTCCTTTGGTCCGTTTACAAAGGCTACAAGGTGAAACTAGTAACACAATTTTGTTGAAACTAGAGGGTAATAATCCAGCTGGTTCTGTTAAAGATCGTCCAGCACTAAGTATGATTACCAGTGCTGAGGCACGTGGAGAGATCATGCCTGGTGATACCTTAATTGAGGCAACTAGCGGGAATACAGGTATTGCTTTAGCGATGTCTGCCGCAATAAAAGGATACAAGATGATTCTCATTATGCCAGATTCATCGACACAAGAGCGTAAGGATGCCATGCGTGCATATGGGGCAACTCTGATAGAGGTTGATGAGTTAGCTGGGATGGAAGGGGCAAGAGACCTTGCTTTGCAGATGCAGGATGAGGGGAAAGGAAGAGTTTTAGATCAATTCTCAAACCCTGATAATTTCGCAGCACATGTTCAAGGCACCGGTCCTGAAATCTGGCGAGATACTCAAGGTCAAGTGACGCATTTCATTAGTTCAATGGGCACTACAGGTACAATAATGGGCGTGTCTCGGTACTTGAAGCAACAAAATCCAATGGTACACATTATTGGTCTTCAGCCTGCTGAGAATGCTAAGATTCCTGGCATTAGACGCTGGCCACAAGCTTATTTGCCAAAAATATTTGAGGCAGAGCGTGTAGATAAGGTCATGGATATACGACAGCATGATGCTGAAGAAACAATGCGCCAGCTAGCCAGGCAGGAGGGAATTTGTGCAGGGGTTTCATCAGGAGGAGCTGTGTGGGCGGCTTTGGAGTTAAGTAAACAAGTAGAGAATGCTGTAATTGTGGCTATAGTCTGTGATCGAGGTGACCGTTACTTATCCACTGGGTTATACGGTAACCATCAATAAAGTCAGTATGAACGCTTCACTAGATACTCCAGTAATAGCTCTTAGTAATATGCTGAGAGTATAGATAGGAATAGTAATGCGAAAACTTTCCCGCTCGCAGCGTAGAGCACGCTCAATTGCTCCACTTGAGCTTAAGGTCACAAAATTAAGTCATGACGGGCGTGGTATAGCGCACCATGAAGGGAAGGTGGTTTTTGTAGATCAGGCGTTGCCTGAAGAGGTGGTTATCGCCGAACTTTTGGAGGTGAGATCTTCTTTTGCAACTGCAAAGGTCATAGGTATCCAGGCTCCTTCATCTTCTAGGATTCCAGCCTTTTGTGAAGTTTTTGAACGTTGTGGTGGATGTTCGATGCAACACCTTGATACTGCTGCACAGCTTGTCTTTAAAGAAAGTGTTGTTCACGAAAAGCTGACTCACAACATACCTGATAATTATACTCGGTTACCTGTGATTACTAGTGAAGCTTATGGTTATCGACGTAAAGCTCGTCTAGGAGTTCGTGCTGTAGCAAAAAAAGAGAGAGTTCTGGTAGGTTTCAGAGAACGAAATTCAAGTTTCATTACTGACATGAAAACTTGTCCTGTCCTTCATCCATTAGCAGCTCAATTAATTACTCCTTTATCCGAACTTATTGGCTCCCTTTCTTCGGCTGCGCAGATACCTCAAATTGAAATAGCCGTGGGCGAATTAATAGAAAATACTGATCAGGTATCAATAGTCGTAAGACACCTAGTTCCACTTACCTCTAGCGATGACGAAAAGTTAATATGCTTTGCTAATAAGTATCAAGCCAGTCATAAACTAGAAGTTTATCTCCAACCTAAAGGGGCTGATAGTGTCTATCGCTTTTATCCTCAAGAGGGCAAAGAAAGACTTTATTACCATTTGCCAGAGCACAATTTACGGCTTGCTTTCCATCCAATGGACTTTACACAAGTGAACTCGCAAGTGAACCGTCAAATGGTGAACAGAGTAGTTGCGTTATTGAATCCACAACCAGGCGAGAGGATCTTAGATCTGTTCTGTGGCCTTGGAAACTTTACTCTTGCTCTAGCGCAAAAGGCGACAGAAGTCGTAGGAGTGGAGCTGAGCAATGAAATGGTAGAGCGAGGATACGAGAATGCATCATCGAATGGCTTAGATAACTGTCAATTTATAGCGGCAGATCTTACATTACCGGAGGCTGGTAGTTTGCCCATTTTCAAGGGATGCTTTGATAAAATCTTACTAGACCCACCAAGATCTGGGGCCCTTAACATACTACCTGCTCTGGTCAAACTCAATCCAAGCTGCATTCTCTATGTTTCCTGTAATCCTCAAACCTTAGCACGAGATGTGGAGTGGCTTTGTAGTCATGGTTATCAACTGAGTCAAGCTGGTGCCATGGATATGTTTCCACAAACCAGTCATGTTGAGGCGATGGCAGTATTGGAACGGCAATAAGATCTTTCATTGATAGATAGCCTAGAGATCAAAGAATGAGTTATTCAAAGCATCAAGCACCAGTTTATGAATTGGCTGATTTGCTCAATATTATGAAGTCATTAAGAGACCCCGAAAGAGGGTGTCCCTGGGACTTGCAACAGACTATTAATACTATCATCCCCTATACCCTGGAAGAAGTTTATGAAGTGATCGAAGCCATAGAGGCCAATGACTATCTCCAACTAAAAGATGAGCTAGGTGATTTGCTTTTTCAAATTATCTTTTATACACAACTCACTCAGGAAAAAGGGCAATTTGGCTTCACAGAGGTCGTTGATAATTTATGTCATAAACTATTACGCCGTCATCCACATGTATTCCCGGAAGCAACTATACTTAGTGCAGGGCAAATGGTGAATGAATGGAAAAAAATTTCCGCTGATGAAGTTGCTATATCTTGGGAGGCTATTAAAGCAGAAGAAAAAGTTGGGCAACTGCGTATAGGTTTGCTTGAATCAGTACCAACAACCTTTCCTGCGTTAATGCGGTCTTATAAATTACAAAAGAAAGCAGCCTCAACAGGTTTTGATTGGAGGGAAATAGGTCAGTTGTGGGAAAAGTTGGCGGAAGAAGAACAAGAACTTTCGCAAGCCATTGCCACAAAAGATAGAACGGCAATTGAAGATGAACTAGGTGATTTACTTTTTACCGTTGTTAATTTAAGCAGGCACCTGCAAATCAATCCTGAAACTGCTCTTCGTGGTGCAAATCGAAAGTTTACTCGCCGTTTCCATGTGATGGAGGAGCTCGCTAAAGAGCGATCGTTAAATCTAAGTCTCTTGGATGAGGAGGGACTTGAGGATCTGTGGATTGAAGCAAAAAAAAAGATAGCATTAGCGGTTAACTAGGACTGTCGACTTGCTCCTCAAGCAACAAGAGTATACAGTTAATAAATTGAAAAAATCATTAAAATAAAGTACTTAGCTGGTGTTTTTGGCTAAAGAATTAGCTTAATCTGTATTCAAAGAAGTAATAAGACGCTCAACTCACAAAAACTTTTGTGTGGTAACTATGATCGTGGAGATTGAAATGCGCATAATATTATTAGGAGCACCTGGTGCTGGGAAAGGTACACAAGCAGAATACTTGAAAGAGAAATTTTCTATTCCACAAATTTCTACTGGTGACATGCTTCGCGCTGCAGTAAAAGCTGGCTCTCCACTCGGACAAAAAGTTAAGTCTGTCATGGAAGGTGGCGGTTTGGTGACAGATGAAATTATTATCAATTTAATTAATGAGAGAATCGTTCAAGATGATTGTGTTAATGGGTTTCTATTCGATGGTTTCCCACGTACCATCGTACAAGCAGAAGCTTTAGAAAAAGCCAAAATATCTATTGACCTTGTTTTAGAAATTAATGTGCCGGATTCTGAAATCGTGCGACGCTTGAGTGGTCGTCGAGTACATCCTGCTTCAGGGCGTGTTTACCATATCGAAAACAAACCTCCTAAAATCTCCGGTAAAGACGATGTTACCGGTGAAGACTTAATTCAGCGCGATGATGATAAAGAAGCGACTGTACTTGAACGTTTGTCTGTCTATCACAAACAAACTCTACCCTTAGTAAAGTATTACCAACATGCCGAAAAAAACAGCACTAATCTGCGCTTTGCTTCTGTTAGCGGCGTTGGTGAGATTGAAGCAATTAGAAAAAAATTAGATGCATTAGTCTTGTGAAGGCATAAACAGATTTCACACCTCGCAATTCTATACTTTTTCTCTTGATAATTTTTTTTTACGAAAATTTGCTTTTTTTAAAAAATGTGTGCTAATGTGCGCGCAAAGATGATGTTGAAATCCTTTTTTATCGTCTGTAAGAATTTTGGGAAAAAACATTTTTGCTTCAACATATTGCTATAGGGAATTTTACCAACAAATATTTTTTTAAAGTTAAGGCATTACTTTAGAATTTTCCAAAAGCAATTTGTTGAATGGGTGGTGACAAGTCTTTTAAGTAACAAGCTCACTCATGAAATGAGAGTGACAGTTTCTAGAGAAGAGATAGTTACCCCAAGCTCATTAAAAGCTCTGTCAAGTTGATATAAAAAATTGAAATTTTATATTTTCAAATGAGTCGTTATGACTGCGATGCAATAAAACAGTCTTATAAAAATATTATGACTATTTATATTCGCTTAATTATTTTTGATTTTTTTGCCTAGTTGGTTTTTCCATTGAAATACTTTTCAGTTCAATGTCTGACCTATCTTAATTCTGCTTTTAGCCCTGATTTATTCCCGGCTAAAAGAACTTATGATTTTTTGTGTGCCTCAGCTTGAGCACTGTTACTAAAGTCCAAATTATCCAACTCTAATTTTAATTACAAATCAGATAGATAGATTGGTTGTGGAAGATTTGGTAAGTGGAGTATCGGTGTTTGCTTAGGAGAGCACCAGCATGAATGCCTGTTAAATTATCGCGTAATGGTTTCGTGATGATTTGGCAAGCTGAGCCTGTGGTTATTACAGGTTCTATTCGCAGCAGAGCCAGACCGATCGGACATCTCTGCTGTTTAAGTCGTTAATGACATCAAAGCTAATATTAGCCGGAGGAAGCAAAACCATGAAAAAAGCAGCAAAGAAAAAAGCAGTAGCAAAAAAGAAAGTAGTAGCAAAGAAAAAAGTAGTCGCTAAAAAGAAAGTAGTGGCAAAAAAAGCTGCACCTAAAAAAGCCGCAGCCAAGAAAAAAGCAGCACCTAAAAAGGCTGCAGCAAAGAAAAAAGTAGTTGCTAAGAAAAAAGCAGCTCCTAAGAAAAAAACAGCAGCCAAGAAAAAAGCAGCTGCAAAAGCCTCAACTGCAGCAAAAAAAGTAGCTAAGAAGGCTCCTGCTAAGAAAAAAGCAGCAGCTAAAAAAGCTGCTCCTAAGAAAGCTGCACCCAAGAAAAAGGTAGTTGCTAAGAAAAAAGCTGCTCCAAAAAAAGTAGCAGCTAAGAAAAAAGCTGCACCTAAGAAAAAAGCGGCAAAGAAGAAGTAATGTTGTTGTAAATCCTGATAGTTAATAATGTCAGGTATCTGCTTTGTAATCCCTGAGAGCTTTCTCTCAGGGTTTTTTTTATTTTTTAACCAGCCAATGATCTTTTACAAATTCCTATGACTAGAATTCTGGCACTAGACACCTCCACAGAATCTTGTTCTTGTGCCATTTGGCAAGATGGAGAAGTGAAGACCCTAGAAAAAAGGCAACCCAGAGCACATGCCAAAATTCTACTCCCCATGATTAATAATTTATTGACAGATACACAAATTTCTTTAAACGATTTAGATGCCATCGCATGGGGACAAGGGCCTGGTTCCTTTACAGGGTTGCGGATTGCCGCTGCCGTTACACAGGGATTAGCTATTAGCCATGATCTTCCAGTACTCTCTGTTTCTACCTTGGCTGCATTAGCTCACCAAGCCACACGACATAGCGGTGCAAGAATAGTATTTACCTCGCTAGATGCGCGAATTAACGAAATTTATTGGGCTATCTATGATTGTCGGCAAGAAGTGCCTGTTGCGCTTATCCCAGATTCCTTGAATGCTCCTGCTTTGTTGGCTAAAGAAGATGCGTTGCAAAAGTTTTTGAAAACTCTAAATCATCCTATTATGGCGGTTGGTGATGGTCTTAATTACTTTGAGGAATTGCCTTCCCAACTGACTAGTTGTTTCTCAATAATCCAACCAGGACTCTTGCCATCTGCAGATTCAATAGCCCGACTTGCAGCTTTGGATTTCTCGCAAGAACATTCATTAGATGTTGGTCAAATAGAACCAGTGTATTTGCGCAATAAGGTGACACGTTAATGCAGGAATTCTCGTTTTTTCAAGCACTGGTGATAGCTTTTATTCAAGGCGCTACTGAGTTTTTGCCGGTGTCCAGTTCAGCTCATTTGCTTATTCCTTCTTTATTAACAAGTTGGCCAGAACAAGGCCTTGCTTTTGATGTGGCAATGCACTTTGGAACTTTAATTGCAGTGCTAATCTATCAACGGCAAGCGCTTTGGAAATTGTCTTGCGAAGCATTTTGTCTGATTTCAGGTAGAGGTGCTCTAACTCAAGGTTCTTTATTGATCTCTTTATTTCTGGCCACTTTACCCGTTGTCATGGTTGGGCTCATATTCAAAGATCTGATTGAGCAGTTCCTACGAACTGGTGGCATTCTGGCGATTTGTAGTATTGTATTCGGGGTTGTTCTTGCTCATAGTGAGCGATACGCAAAAGCAAAAAATGAGTCCGATCTCAGCTGGAGAGAAGCTTTGATCATCGGCTTAGCTCAGGTACTTGCTCTTATTCCGGGAGTATCTCGCTCAGGTATCACCATGACGGCTGGACTATACTTGGGACTTTCTAAACATGCAGCGGCGAGTTTTTCTTTTCTATTATCAGTGCCTGTGATAGCAGGGGCTGTCATCTTTTCACTTACAGACTTATCCACCGAAGAGCTACTTTCTGCTGAAGTCTTATGTGGGATTCTTGTATCGATGATGACAGCACTATTATCAATGCGTCTCATGTTTAGTGTCGTAGATCGAATTGGATTTTTACCTTTTGCTGTTTATCGAGTCTTTTTGGGTTTTCTTATATTAAGTGTGCTGTTTTTGTAGAGGACAGAGTATTTCTGAGACCATGTGCTATCTAATGAACAATAACTTTATAATATGAGGAGTTTCAATTCGTGAGTGAAAATGTGATTAATGAGATAACTACCGCAGGAGTTAGTTTGCCAGAGTTAGTTATTGAGCAAGCCTGTCAAAGGTTAATCAAACAATTTTCTTGGTACAACGATCATGAACAGTTTGAAGATTTAGTGGCGCTTTTCATTCCTGAAGGTCGCTATGCTAGACCGATAGCTCCACAAGAAATAATTATAGGTCGTGCTGATATTCTAAAATCATTTACTAGTCGTCCCAAAGAGCGAGTTGGCCGTCACCTGGTGACTAATATCAATGTAGTGGTTCAGGATGCCAATCATGCCTCCGCAACTTGTTATGTTGTTCTTTTTAGCGGGACCAAAGAGGTTATGGCTCCTAAATTTGGTCTTCTGACACAAGGCGGACCACTTATTGGTGAATATCATGATAGTTTTGTACTAACTGAAGAGGGTTGGCGGTTTGAGGAACGCAAGGGTTTAATAGTCTTAAGTAATTAATTACCGAAAGTTGAGTTCAAGCTTCAAGCCATTGGGGTCATCTAGAAATAACTGGATGAGCCCTATTGCAGGCACGTCATTACGCTCGTATGAAACTCCATGGTTTTCTAAATTGACAATCATGTCATGCGCATTATTTCCATTGAAGGCAACATGATCTAACACCCCAGTGCTTGAAGCTGGGGTGGTTACTGGAATGCCAAGTTTTTGAGAATGTGATGTATAACTTTTCCAGTCAGCAATATGAAGAACTGGTACTTCACCTAGATATAGCCAGTGACCAAGAAAACCTAAGTCTGGTCGAAACCCTTCACTAAAGCCAAGGATGTCGCGGTAGAAATCGCGAGTACCGTCGACATCATGGGTCATGACAAGGAAGTGTTCTAAAATTTGCAAAGGCATATATTTGTTAGACCAAAAACTCTTCTTACCAATTCAGAGCAAACTCTATTTCAAATTGTTTCATACGCAGGCCGATGCGCTGTGTAGGATCGAATGCGTTACTTCCCTCTAGGGATTCCTCTGGGGCATACATCACAGCGAGACTTAACTCACGTCCGTTGTCAAGTTGGTAATCCACTCCTGCGGTAATGTGTTGTTTGATAACGCCGGGAGCCAAGATGTTAAACAAGGCATTTTCAGGTTTCACGGGATTATCACCCATGCTAATTCCTGCCCTCCAAGTAAGTGAGCTATTAGTAGTGCTTTGCCAAGCAAGACCAAATTTGTGCACTGTGACAGAATCCCACCCAAAGCCAGCTCCATTAGACCCACCTAAGCAATTTTCTACTGCCATACCTCCCATGCCAGCGGTAGGGCAACTGTAAATGTTAGCTAGTGGATTTCCAACTGATGGTACCTGGTCGAATTGTGTTGATTCTAAATCATAATGAAGAGCCAGTAATGGGCTAAATTGATAACTCACTGCAAAACGCATGCTTTCAGGAATATCAAATCCCCCGCCTTGAGCAAACAAATTTTTATAGTCTCCGAACTCATCCATGCTGATTTTTGATTGGTAGGCTAATCCCAATTGTAACTGAGGGTTGACTGTCCATAGCAAACCTACTTTGGCGCCATAGCCCCAGCTAAGATCATAGCCATTATTAGAAAGGGTTGTTGGCATAGCTGTCCCGCCGCTGGCAGCAAAGTCTTTGGTATACGGCGTAAATGTAGCAATGCCTTTGGCTTCGAATATCTGTGCGCTCAGTACTGCAGCTACACCTATGGATAAGGAATTTTTTTTCCAGCTATAGTTAAATTCGGTGAATAATTGGGAAAGATCTACACCTGCTTCGCCCGCACCAAAGGGCCCTGGCATTATCATGACAGGAGCTGCACCTGGGCCGTCAGGGTCAAAAATAGCAGCCCCTCCGGTTTCATAATTAGTATTCATACCTCCTCGTCCATAAGCTGCAAAACCCCAAGCACTCGTATCGTTGATCTTACGGGATAGTGCAACATAGGGAATAGGGAAGTAGTTTGAGTCACTGCTTACTGTACCCTCAGCTAGAGTAAAAGCTCCACCGTTACCGTTAGCCATACTCGAACTAGCTGAATACTCCCTTCGAGGAGAAAAGATTGCCATGCCTACTTGGAAGGTATCACCAAGTTGGACTGAAGCTGCTGGATTATTCGCTATGGACATTGCCTCCTCAGGATTTGCAGTGCCAGCACCAGCCATGGCTTTATTTTTTACACCTAATCCATGTGTGAAGTAACCATTTGTAGCAAGGGCTGATCCTGCAACAAAAGGAAGTATGAAGAGAGTGGAACGGACTTTAGTTCTCAATTTCACAAATTACTCGCTTTTTTAATTATTTATGATTAATAAGGTACGCAAATTACTGCTTTTTAATATAAATATAAACTAACTTTTGGATATATTATTATAAATTATGATTAATAAGGCTCGGCTTTGGAGAATTTACACACTTCCTTTTCACTTAAGGTTGTTTTGTCAAATATGATAAAAGTCTATTAGAGGGGACACTCTGAGAAAATCTCCACGAGAAAGCCTTGGACAACAGAACACCAAGACTGGAAATTTTTGGTACCGGAGGCCGGACTTGAACCGGCACACTATCACTAGCAACGGATTTTGAATCCGTCGTGTCTACCATTCCACCACTCCGGCATAGAAATAGGACGCATAATGATACCAGCGCCTTTGACACCTGCCTACTATTTAATTAAGGTTGCCGCAGTTTTTTTTGGAAAACCGTTTTCTTGAATTAAAAAGGTAGTCTCCTCTTGCATTTGACTGATTTTGATTATTCTCTGCCAGCCGAACTTATCGCGGAACATCCGACTGCTGAGCGGACAGGAAGTAGACTACTAGCGCTAAATCGTTGCACAGGCGAAGCAACTCACAAGCAGTTCTCGGAGTTATTGAACTTGCTTGAGGCCAATGATTTACTTGTTTTTAACAATACTAAGGTTCTTCCAGCTAGATTAGTCGGACAAAAGGAAAGTGGTGGAAAAATAGAGCTATTGTTAGAGCGTATACTTGGAGATGGTTCAGCGCTTGTTCGATTAAAAAGTAATCATCCTATACAACAAGGCCTTCAATTATCCTTTTCGGCACAGGATAACAGTTCCTTAGTTCTGACTGTTCTTGAAAGACAAGATGGTTTTTTTAAGGTTATGGCATTAGGGGAGGGTAAACTTTTAGAGTTCTTGCAGAAAGCTGGGCATACACCTCTACCTCCATATATCAAAAGACAAGATCAGCTTTTAGATCGAGAGCGCTACCAAACTGTCTATGCCAGACACCTCGGGGCGGTTGCCGCCCCCACAGCGGGATTGCATTTCGACGAGAAGATGCTAAAACTATTAAGCGCTAAAGGAGTCGATTTTACTTTTGTTACACTGCATGTTGGAGCAGGTACTTACCAGCCAGTCCGAACAGAAGATCCGCGTGAGCACATTATGCATGCAGAATATATGCAAGTCACAGAGGACAACTGCGCGGCAGTGGCGCGCTGCAAAGCAAAGGGTGGAAAAGTTGTTGCGGTGGGAACGACTTCTGTTCGCTGCTTAGAAACTGCAGGAAGTTCTGGTGAACTAAAACCATATAATGGGGACACTAGAATTTTTATTTATCCTGGGTACAAGTTTCAAATTGTTGAGGGTCTGTTAACCAATTTCCACTTGCCTCAATCCTCATTACTTATGCTGGTGTCAGCATTTTCAAATCGTGATTTCATTATGGCAGCTTACTCTCTAGCAGTAGCCGAGCGATATCGTTTTTTTAGCTATGGAGATGCCATGCTTATTTTGTAGCTGTCTTGAGACTACTGCTGAGAGGGAGACTAACTGGTTACCTAATTGTCTAATCTTGCTTGCCCATTTAAGTAGTTATGGCAAGCTACGCACTTGAATTCCTACACTGTCCTGATCAATCAAAAGGTCAGAAATGACGACTACTTTGTCTCCTGTCTGTAACTTTGCTTTTTCCTTCAACTCGGCAAAAGCACGGGCTAAAGTTTCCTCAGGATCATGACTGAATTCTATTTTGAACGGGAAAAGATAGCGATTTAACGTCATTAATCTTCGTGTAACGCCTATGTTGGTAAAGGCGAAAATTGGGGAAGTACGAGGATGGCAATTAGTCACGAAATTAGCCATGATTCCATGCCGTGTTACCACTACGATACCTTTAGCTTGTAAGGAGTCTGCAAGTTCTACAGCTGTTGCTGCCAAATGTTCCTTATCACTGTTCAATTCGAGTTTTTCAGTTAGCTTAAGTCCTTCTTTGGGTTCAGTGGCACGGGATATCGCATCTAGTTGACGAATACAGCGTAAGGGATGTTTGCCGACCGTAGTCTCTCCAGAAAGCATGATAGCATCGGCTTCTTCATAAACAGCATTAGCTACATCGGTCACTTCTGCTCGAGTAGGAATAGGGTTTTCAATCATAGATTCAAGTAAATGGGTTGCTACTATTACACGACGACCATAGCGAGCACATAAGTCGACAATGTGTCTTTGAGTATTTGGAAGTTCAGCTAAGTCTATTTCTACTCCTAAATCACCTCTGGCAACCATTATGCCGTCTGCTACTTTTACAATTTCTTCTAGGTTACGTAAGCCTTCTTGATCTTCAATCTTGGCTATAATTTTGACGGTATTAGCTTTGTCAGGGCGGTGAGATGCAATGAGATCCCGTAACTGTTGCACATCATCTGGGTCGCGTACAAAAGATAAGGCGATGAAATCGAGCTCTTGTTGAATGCCCCAGAGAATGTCTTCACGATCCTTCTGTGTTATGGCCGGTAGATTCACGCGAATTCCTGGGAGGTTGACATGTTTTTTGCTCCCTAGTTTGCCGCCATCCAGGACTTTACAACACATCCTATTTTTTTCTTTTTCGAGAACTTGCAAGTTGATTAGACCATTATCTACTGTAATTTTATCGCCAACATTCACAGTATCAATAAGTTCATCGTAGTTAATGTTGATTGAAGTTTCTTCAACAGAAGTATCATCACGGACAGTAATACTTATTTCATCACCAGTTTTAAGATCAAGATCGCTCTCTCGGACTCCAGTACGAATCTCTGGACCTTGTGTATCTAACAAGATACCTACGGGGAAAGGAGCATGTTTATTTAATTCAACAACATGCTCAATCATTCGCAGTGCCCACGCTTGCGTTGCATGAGACATATTCAGACGAATGATATCCATCCCAGCTTCATGCATGGCACTAATCATCTCATAGGAGCTGGTAGCTGGGCCTAGGGTACATATAATTTTAGTCTTACGCATAAACACCTACTGCTTTTGATTACCAGATTATATCAGCTCGCTAAAAGTAGGTCAGCCAGCCTTAAGATTAAAAAATCGAAACTATCATAGGAGGGCACAACTAGCGTCTTAGTGGTATACTTTCTCTATTTAAGTCTTAGCTAGGAAATTTGTCATGAAAGCTCCTGTAAGAGTCGCCGTGACCGGTGCTGCCGGTCAGATTAGTTATTCATTGTTGTTCCGTATTGCCGCCGGAGAAATGCTGGGTAAAGACCAACCACTAATCCTGCAGATGCTGGAGATTACACCTGCTCTGGAGGCTCTGAAAGGCGTCGCGATGGAGATCGAAGATTGTGCGTTCCCCCTAGTACAAGGGTTGATTCTTACTGACGATCCTAACGTCGCTTTCAAAGAGGCTGATTTTGCTCTTTTAGTAGGAGCCAGACCTCGTGGTCCAGGCATGGAGCGTAAGGACTTGCTTGAAGCTAATGCTCAAATCTTCTCCGTACAGGGTAAAGCTTTGAATGATCATGCTAGTCGTCAAGTGAAAGTGCTAGTTGTTGGTAACCCGGCCAATACTAATGCTTTAATCGCTTACAGAAATGCCCCTTCACTGTCGCCTAGTCAGTTTACTGCAATGACTCGGTTGGATCATAATCGTGCTATAGCACAGCTGGCACTAAAAACGGGTAATCACTCCACTGATCTAGAAAGTATGATTATCTGGGGCAACCACAGTTCCACTCAGTATCCCGATATACATCATTGCAAAGTGGCAGGTCAGTCTGCCAATTCACTCGTTGATCAGCAGTGGTATGTAGATTATTTTATTCCTACTATTCAGCAACGCGGAGCTGCCATCATCAAGGCTCGTGGTTTATCCTCAGCTGCATCAGCAGCTAATGCTGCTATAGAGCACATGAGGGATTGGGCACTGGGATCGCAGGGTAAAATAGTAAGTATGGCTATTCATAGTGATGGAAGTTATGGCATAGCCAAAGGCTTGATTTACTCTTTTCCTGTTATTTGTGCAGATGGTGCTTACAGCATCGTCCAAGGTTTGGACATCAATGAATTTAGCCGTGATCTCATGACCAAGACAGAAGATGAATTGGCAGCTGAAAGAGATGCAGTAAACCACTTGTTGCCCTAATTGGTTAATCAAGCTAATGCAGTTTGAATTGTTAAAACAAGACGGCCTCGCCAGACGAGGCCGTTTGATTTTCAATCGCGGGGAGGTACAAACACCTGCCTTTATGCCAGTTGGCACCTATGGCACTGTTAAAGGAATGTTGCCCCAACAAATTAAGGATGTTGGCGCTGAAATTATTCTTGGTAATACTTTTCATTTAATGCTTCGTCCTGGCACAGATATCATCCAAAAGCATGGCGATCTTCATGATTTTATGGGGTGGCAAGGGCCAATTCTTACTGACTCTGGTGGGTTTCAAGTTTTCAGCTTAGGAGCAATGAGAAAAATCCGTGAGGAAGGTGTAGAATTTCGGTCACCGGTTGATGGTGCTAAAGTCTTTTTATCGCCAGAAAGTTCAATGCGAGTTCAACGAAAGTTGGGCTCAGACATAGTCATGCTTTTTGATGAATGCACTCCTTACCCGGCAACTTATTCACAAGCAGAGAGCTCAATGCAACTCTCGATGCGATGGGCAAAGCGATGTAAAGAAGCTCATGAAGATAATCCCGCTGCCTTATTCGGTATCGTGCAAGGGGGTATGTATCCTGAGTTACGTCAGGAGTCGCTTGCGCAGTTAACTCAGATAGGCTTTGATGGTTATGCTCTTGGAGGTTTATCGGTAGGCGAACCGAAGGAAGAAATGTTTAATATACTAGATACTGTAGCGACGCTGTTACCCGATAATAAACCGAGATATGTAATGGGAGTTGGCACTCCCGAGGATCTTGTCGCTGCAGTACAGCGTGGCATTGATCTATTCGATTGTGTTATGCCCACCCGTAATGCTCGCAATGGCTGGTTATTTACTTCAAAAGGGACAGTTAAGATCCGCACAAGTCATTACAAGGATGATTTAAGGCCAGTGGATGAAGAGTGTGATTGCTATACATGCAAGCACTTTTCCCGAGCATATTTGCATCATCTAGATAAATGTAAAGAAATGCTAGGGGCACAACTGAACACTTTGCATAATCTTCGTTACTATCAGATATTAATGGCACAATTGCGACAGGCTATAGAAGAAGGTACATTGTCAGCTTTTAATAGGCAATTCACCCAAGATCAGTTGAAAATCTTTCACACAATCCCATCTGGTTAATTTGATATACTAAAACAGGAAACGTTATGGATTTCTTTATCTCAGTCGCACAGGCTCAAACTGACGCTAATTCACAAGCACCTTCTCCCTTTTTTAATGTGCTGTTTATTGGTGGTTTTGTCATCATTTTCTATTTCCTTATTTGGCGTCCCCAAAGTAAACGTGCCAAAGAACACAAATCGTTACTGGAAACGCTTGCGGTAGGTGATGAAGTGATAACCAATGCTGGTTTGCTGGGTAAGGTGAATAAGCTGGAAGAGCATTATGTTTCATTACAGGTGGCTGACAACGTGGTGCTTAAGTTCCAAAAAGCTTCTGTCTCAGCGGTGCTCCCTAAAGGGACGATCAAGTCTATTTAGGAAAACACCATGTTAAACAAATATCCTCTCTGGAAAAATGTTCTCTTAGTCGCTGTGGTAGTCCTATCGGGATTATATGCTGCGCCTAATCTATTTCCTTCAGATCCTGCAATCCAGATTACTCATGATAACGGGGTTGTCGATGAAGTCGCTTTAAATCAGGCAACAAACGTCCTCACTGAAAATGGTATAGAGTGGTTTGGATCAGAAACTAGCGGTGATTCCGCTCTCATTCGTCTAAGTGATGGTAATCAACAAAGTAAAGCACAACAGTTAATAAATCTGGTTTTGCCTACAGATTACGTGGTCGCACTTAATTTGGCGCCAACAACTCCAGATTGGCTTTTATCTTTTGGTGCAGGTCCAATGACCTACGGTCTTGACTTACAAGGTGGGGTTCACTTCTTAATGGAAGTTGACTTAGCTCAAGCGGTTAATAAGCAACTGAATGACTCTGCTGCTACGATGCGAACCTTACTGCGTAAGGAACGTATTAGATATCGCCCTCCCTTAGAAGTGGATGACAACAATCGAATCGTGCTGAGATTCCTTGATACAGAAGCTAGATCGCAAGCTAATGGCCTTATTAGGGCTCAGTTTCCTGATTTGCAGTTTAGGACAGCGCAAGATGGTGACTTATCGCTACTCTACTATGACATGACTGAGTTGGCTGTGTTGCAGTTACAGGAATATGCTATTGAACAGAATAGAACCACACTGAATTCACGTATGAATGAATTAGGTGTCAAAGAACCCAAGATTGCTCAAGTGGGACCAAATCGAATTTCAATTGAACTGCCGGGAATACAAGATACTGCTCGTGCTAAAGATCTTATTTCAGCGGTGGCTAGTCTTAGCATGCATCTGGTAGCAGACCCCAGTGAAATGATCGGCACTATGGATTTCGAGTATCAGGGCATTCCTTATAAGATTAATGAAGAAGTCATCGTGGGTGGTGAAAATGTCACCGGAGCACAAACCTCTATCGACCCGCAAACTACATTACCACAAGTGAACATAGAACTAGATGCGATTGGTGCTCGTCTTATTAATGAAGCAACTCGGACGAATATTGGCCGTCAAATGGCGATCATTCTCTCAGAGTCAAAGACACGTAATGTGACAGAGCAAGGAGCTGACGGGAAACTAATCACTAAATCTGTGCCTTTTGTTGATGAAAAAGCAATCAGCGTCGCTACCATACAAGCAGCCCTTGGGAGACAGTTTCGTATTACTGGTTTGCAAGGCAGTGAGGCCAATGATCTTGCTCTACTCATTCGTTCAGGTGCGCTCGCTGCACCTATGTATTTCCTGGAAGAAAGTACTGTGGGCCCTAGTTTGGGGCAAGAAAATATAAATAACGGTATTAACTCTACACTGATCGGTTTGGCTGCATTGGTTATCTTTATGGTTGGATATTACCGAGTTTGCGGCATAGCGGCTGTGATTGCTTTGTTCACTAACCTACTGATGATGGTTGCTATCATGTCCATTGTTGGGTGGACACTCACCATGCCTGGTATAGCTGGTATTGTTTTAACTTTGGGTATGGCTGTGGATGCCAATGTGCTTATCTTTGCAAGGATCCGCGAAGAAATCCAAAACGGTCTTTCCATCCCTCGAGCAATTGACAGTGGGTTCGGCCGCGCCTTCGTCACGATAGTTGATGCCAATATCACAACCCTTATAGTGGCTATCATTCTGTTTTCGATTGGTACCGGTCCAGTCAAAGGTTTCGCGTTAACATTGTCTTTAGGGATTTTGACTTCAATGTTTACTGCTACCCTAATTACTCGTGGTGTTATTAATGCAATTTATGGGGGTAACAGTACACGAAATATTTCTATAGGCACTCAAATTAAAGCACTGCAGTCTCAATAATCATAAGACCAAGGAATTAGTGGCATGGTTAAAAAATATATTCCATTCATGCGTTATCGCTTATACGCGGTACTAGTTTCATTTTTGCTTGTTTGCATGGCTATTGGCTCTTTGGCGGTACGTGGTTTAAATTTTGGACTTGATTTTACGGGTGGTACGCAGCTTGAGCTAAACTTTGATGACGTGCCAAACCTTGGACTGATAAGAGCTGCTTTAAGCCAAGAAGGTTGGCCGAATAATGAAGTTATCTTTTTTGGTGATGATCGAAATGTCCTTATTCGTTTACAAACTTCTGATACCAGCGTTGAAGAGGCTCCTAGGGATCTTGATTCGACTACCGTGGCCAATAAAGTGACTGGTATTTTGAACGCTAAAGGTATGTCTGCCACCTTAAAAGGGAGTGGCTTTGTTAGCTCCTTAGTGGGAGAAGAGTTGAAAGAGCAGGGTGGTCTGGGCATGTTGGTCGCGCTTGGGATGATAATGATTTATATCGCGCTGCGTTTCCAGTTTAAATTTTCAGTGGGTGCTGTTATCTCCTTGGCACATGACACTATTATTGTTTTAGGTTTCTTTTCATTTTTTCAGTTGAACTTTGATCTCACCGTTCTGGCTGCTGTGCTTGCAGTGATAGGTTATTCACTCAACGATACTATCGTTGTGGCAGACCGTATTCGTGAGAATTTCCGAATTATGCGTAGCTTGTCGCCTGAAGAATTGATAGATGCAGCTATTAATCAAACTTTGGCTCGATCAGTGATCACATCGTTAACCACTTTGTTGGTGTTAGTCGCTTTGTACTACTTTGGTGGTGAGGTGGTACGTGGGTTTTCAATAGCCTTGATTGTAGGTATTTTCTTTGGCACCACCTCATCGATTTATGTGGCAGCAGCTATTCTGCTTTACATGAATATCAGTAAAGAGGACATGCTGCCGCCAGAGCGTGATGATGAGGAGCTCGATGCTATGCCTTAGCTAGAGCTCAGCTGTAATATAGACTTAAAGCATTTTGGGTTTGCAAAAACTAGTTCCTGACTATGCAAGCAGTCCGGATTGCCTTGAAAATCGGCTACAAACCCACCGGCCTCCTGAACTAAGAGTATGCCTGCCGCGGAATCCCATGGTCTGATCCCATAAGTCCAGCCAGCATCCAAACGACCACAAGCGACATAAGCCAGATCAAGGGCAGTGGCTCCCATCATTCGTAAACCGCCAACTATTCCTTGTAGTTTTTTCTGCATGGAAAATATTTGTTCGAAATTACGCAGCCCTGAGCAACTAAGACTAACTACCCCACCTTCAAGTTTGGATCGATTCCCAACTCGGATACGATTACCATTGAGTTGCGCACCACTGCCTTTACTTGCAGTAAATTCTTCATTCTTGCTGGGATCTACTATTAGAGCATGTTGGATTTTACCTTTATGCACGCAGGCTATAGAAATCGCACAATGGCCAATTCCCATCATAAAATTACGAGTTCCATCTATAGGGTCGATAATCCAAACGGTATCGGTATCCTTGCCCTTGATTTCGCCACTTTCTTCACAAAGAAAACTATGGTCAGGATATGCTTTGCCGATACCATCAATGAGAATTTCTTCCACTTGACGATCTACTGAGGTTACAAAATCATTGGATGCCTTCTCGAAAACCTGCATGCGATCTGGTCGGGCATAACTCTGAACGATCAGGTTAGAAGCTTCGCGCGCGGCGCGCAATGCAATGTTAACGATTGGATGCATAAGTTCCTCAAGGCTAATGATTCTTAAAAAGTGCGGGTGGCAATGCAGTGATTTATATAATAGCAAAATAGCAGGGCTATGTTTACACTTAAACGCATAGATAAATCACAAGAGCCAAATTCATGTTAGACAGAATTAGGATTGTTCTAGTAGAGACCTCACATCCAGGTAATATTGGCTCTGCAGCAAGAGCCATGAAAAACATGGGCCTTAGTCAGTTAGTTCTAGTAAAGCCACAGCGTTGGCCAGCGCCTGAGGCCAGTGCTATGGCGGCTTCCGCTCAAGATATTCTTGAAAAGGTCAGTTGCTTTAAAACTTTAGCTGAGGCTGTTGCTGATAGTCATCTGATTATTGGTACTAGTGCGCGCTTGCGCAATATGCCTGTGCCTTTATTAGATCCAGAAAATTGTGCAAAACTAATTTCGACGACACCTTCGCGACAACAAGTTGCTCTTGTCTTTGGTCGCGAGATCAGTGGATTAACAAACGAAGAACTCCAGCTTTGTCATTACCATGTTCATATACCTGTAAATCCTGTATACAGCTCTCTCAATCTTGGAGCTGCGGTAATGGTACTTGCCTATGAATGTCGCAAGACCTTCCTGAAAGATACAGATATCCCAAACAAGACCAATACAAACAAAGAATCCTGGGACCAGCTTCCAGCTACAGCGGAAGAGCTCTCTGGGTTTCTGTCTCATTTGGAGTCTATCCTGGTTCAGTTAGGTTTTCATAATCCTGATAATCCACGTCAGTTGATGGCACGTCTGCGTAGGCTTTTCCAAAGAATTCAACCAGATAAGATGGAAATTAATATCTTGCGTGGCATTGTCGGTGCTATTTCGGCGCACTTTGGCAGGCAAGGACCTCAGCAACCAGGGGACTATGATCCATAGTAGTCATACTTTTACAAGCTTTAACCCAGTAAATTAGTCAGTAATATACTTGATTAATATACTAGGTTAATTGCATAATAGTTAGTGTTAGAAATCTAACCGTGAGCTGGATTTTGTATCCATGCACTGGTTACATTTCGGCCTCTGGTCAAAAAGGATACAGCCATGCGATTAACCACAAAAGGGCGATATGCAGTAACGGCGATGCTTGATCTGAGTCTCAATTCTAATCTAGGGCCAGTCAATCTAAATGATATCTCCAAGCGTCAGGCGATAAGCTTGTCCTACTTGGAGCAGCTTTTTGCTAAATTGAGAAAGCGCAAACTGGTTTCCAGTGTTCGCGGGCCTGGTGGCGGTTACCGCCTAGGAGCACAGGGTAAGGCAATCTCTGTTGCTGAGATAATTGATGCAGTTAATGAATCTGTAGATACCACTAAATGTCAAGGTAGAGCAGACTGTCAACGTGGGGAAACCTGTCTGACTCATCATTTATGGGAGGATCTGAGCGAGCAGATACATAATTTCCTATCTGGCATCACCTTAAGTGATTTGGTTTCTCGTGGGGAAATTGTGAAAATCGCGCAGGAACAACTAGTGAGAAACCAAAAAGAGATACTTTCTGGGACAGCTTTAAGAGATGATAAACGTATTGTTGTCTCATCATTAGATTATTAGTAGAGATTATCATAGATCACTTTTTCGCCAACCAGTAATAAAGGTAATTGAGAGAGATAAGATGTTACCCATATACCTAGATTATTCCGCGACAACCCCAATGGATCCAAGAGTTGCAGATGCGATGGTTAAATGCATGACGCTTGAAGGCAACTTTGGTAACCCAGCCTCTCGGTCCCATCTGTATGGGTGGAAAGCTGAGGAGGCAGTTGAAACTGCACGTCAATATGTTGCCGACTTGGTGAATTGCGATCCGCGTGAAATTGTTTGGACTTCTGGTGCTACAGAATCTGATAACCTAGCTATTAAAGGTGCTGCTCACTTTTATAAGAGCAGAGGTAAACATCTAATCACTTCAAAAATTGAGCATAAGGCTGTCTTGGACACGTGTCGACAACTAGAGCGTGAGGGTTTTGATGTGACTTATTTGGACCCTGACGGAGAGGGGTTGATTCAACCTGAAACGGTAATTGCCGCTATCCGACCAGATACTATTCTTGTCTCTCTCATGCATGTGAATAATGAAATAGGTACTATAACTGATATCGGTGCCATAGGAGCTCTCTGCCGCGAGCGCAAAGTTTTATTCCATGTTGACGCCGCTCAAAGTACGGGCAAAGTTGAGATTGATGTTGAGGCTATGCAGATAGATTTGATGTCATTCTCCGCGCACAAAACTTATGGGCCAAAAGGAGTTGGAGCTCTTTACATTCGCCGTAAGCCACGAGTCCGTCTTGAAGCTCAAATTCATGGTGGCGGACATGAGCGTGGTTTTCGTTCTGGAACACTCGCTACTCATCAGATTGTTGGTATGGGGGAAGCTTTCCGAATAGCTAAGGAAGAAATGGAGGCAGATAATCAACGGCTGAAATTGCTTCGCGAAAAATTGCAAAAAGGCTTAAAATGTATCGAAGAAGTGCACTTTAACGGTAGTCTTTCGCAGCGAGTTGTTGGAAATTTAAATGTTTCATTCAATTATGTGGAAGGCGAATCTCTTCTGATGGCATTAAAAGAGCTAGCAGTGTCTTCTGGTTCTGCTTGTACTTCTGCCAGTTTAGAGCCTTCCTATGTCCTACGAGCTTTAGGGCTTAGTGATGAATTGGCACATAGTTCACTGCGTTTCTCCATTGGTAGATTTACTACTGATGAAGAAGTAGATACTGCCATCGAAAAGATAAGTCATGCGGTGGCTAAATTGCGAGAGTTATCTCCACTATGGGATATGTACAAAGACGGCATTGATCTAAGTCAGATTCAATGGGCGGCACATTGATTTTTAAAAACAGTTTACTTCCTTTGTATAGAGTAACGAGGTAATAAAATGGCCTATTCAGACAAAGTTTTGGATCATTATGAGAATCCACGCAATGTTGGCAAGCTGGACGATAGTGATGCATATGTCGGTACTGGCATGGTTGGTGCCCCCGCTTGTGGAGACGTTATGCGGTTACAGATTAGAGTGAATGACGAAGGCATCATTGAAGATGCTAAATTCAAAACTTATGGTTGTGGTTCAGCCATTGCCTCCAGTTCGCTACTCACAGAATGGGTAAAAGGACGTTCGCTTGATGATGCTGGTAGAATTCGTAATACCGAAATTGCTCAAGAACTCGGTCTGCCTCCAGTGAAAATTCACTGCTCCGTGCTTGCTGAAGACGCTATTAAGGCGGCCATAGCTGATGTCAAAGCTAAACAAACTAAAAACTAAGATTTGGAAAATACTTGTTCTAATTAGGATTTGAAGAAGGCAGTTATGGCATTAACACTTACACAGGCAGCGGCAAAGCATGTTAGTAAGCAACTAGAGGCACGAGGCAGGGGCTTAGGTATAAGAGTGGGTATCACCACTACTGGTTGTTCAGGTATGGCTTATGTGCTGGAGTTTGTGGATGAACTTGCCCCTGAAGATCAAGTGTATGAATCCGAAGGCATTAAGGTCGTCGTAGACCCCAAAAGCTTGGTCTATATTGATGGTACAGAAATGGATTTTATTAAAACAGGCGTCAACGAGGGCTTTGAATTTCATAACCCCAATGTAAGAGGGGAATGTGGCTGCGGCGAAAGCTTCAGTGTTTAATACAGTGTCAGATAGCTACGTTAATTTCTTTTCGGTCTTAAAATTAGAGCCAGTTCTTGAGCTTGATGAAACCCTTCTGGAAACAAAATTTCGCCAACAACAGTCTCTCTTCCATCCCGATCGCTTCGTTAAAGCATCCCCAGAGGAAAAAAGCCGAGCAGCTGTCCAAGCCAGTTTGATCAACGATGCCTATACTAGTTTGAAGAGTAAGCTAACAAGAGCTCAACATTTGTTACTCCTAGCTGGAGAAGATGTCATTGTTCATCAGCAACATGAATTACTGCCAGAGGATCTACTTCAGCAGATGCAATGGCGAGAAAAGCTTGAATTAGCCGTTCAGCTGCAGGGTGATCATGCTGAACAATCCATTGAAAATCTACAAAAAGAAGTTGTTAATTCGATGCAGAATCAGTGGGAGCAATTTGCACCTGCTCTTAAAAAAGATTTGCCCCTAGCTCGACAACTTTTTTTCCGTCTGCAGTTTAGTGCAAAATTGCTGCAGGAAATTCGTAAAGTAGAAGATAAATTGCTGGATTAAGCAATTTAAGCACATAACTTATGGCCTTACTGAGTATCGCAGAACCAGGACAGAGCAAAGCTCGCCTGCAACATAGTAAACACAAACCGGCGCTAGGTATTGATCTAGGGACAACTAATTCACTTGTAGCCACCGCCAAAGAAGGTAAGGTTATCGTACTGCCAGATCAAACGGGTAACACAAGGTTATCTTCTATAGTGACTTATTTCAGCGATGGAACAAATTCTGTTGGTGATTGTGATGCTGAACAACTGAACAAAAAAATACACACGCGTATTTCCTCAGTAAAGCGATTGATGGGGAAAGCCTTAACAGATATTTCCTATAAACCTGGGTACAAATTGATTGAACCTGAAAGCGGAGGCATGGTTGAGATTCAAACTGTAGCTGGGAAGCGTTCGCCAGTTCAAGTGTCTGCAGCTATCTTGCAATTCCTTTCAAAACGCGGGTTTGAATATTTGAGTGATGAGCCCGAAGGGGTTGTTATCACTGTTCCCGCTTATTTTGATGATGGTCAAAGACAGGCCACAAAAGATGCAGCACGCCTTGCTGGTTTAAATGTTTTACGTTTGCTGAGTGAGCCAACAGCAGCTGCTGTTGCTTATGGTTTAGATAAAAAGCTCAATGGTACGGTTCTCATTTATGATCTTGGGGGAGGAACTTTTGATGTATCGCTCATGCGTTTGGAGCAGGGGGTGTTTCAAGTTGTGGCGACTGGTGGGGATGCAGCCTTAGGGGGAGACGATCTTGACCGGGCAATCATGAAATGGGTTCAAGATAATGCTGGTGTTAATGTGCAAAGTGACTCGGAATTAGTGCAATTACAACAGCTGGCCAGAGAGACAAAACATGCTCTTTCCAAAACTAACCGTGCTATTGTTAGGTGGGGGAGTTGGCAAGCTGAATTAAGTCAAAAGCAGTTTCACACCCTGATTGATCCTTACATCCAGCGTACACTTAAATTATGTAAGCGTGTACTCAGAGACGCTGAGGTCACTATTGATGAATTAACTGATGTTATTCTCGTGGGGGGCTCTACTCGTAGTCCACGAATTCAGGAGTTAGTCGAGCAGTGGTATGGAAGTAAGCCATTGTCTTCAATTGACCCTGAGTCGGTAGTGGCAATGGGTGCTGCGCTACAAGCCGATGTTCTCGCTGGCAACAAATATGGTGAAGAAATGTTGCTGTTAGATGTAGTACCTTTGTCTCTTGGCATTGAGACCATGGGGAATTTGGTGGAAAAAATCATTCCTCGAAATACTGCTATACCGGCTGCAAGAGCACAAGAATTTACTACTTATCGTGATGGTCAAACTGTAATGAGTTTACATGTCCTACAAGGGGAGCGTGAACTAGTACAAGATTGTCGTTCTTTGGGGCGTTTTGAATTGCGTGGAATTCCTCCTATGGTTGCTGGAGCTGCACGCATTCGAGTTACTTTCCAGGTAGATGCAGATGGCTTAGTGGAGGTGAGGGCGGAAGAGCTAACTAGTGGTGTTCAGAGTACCATTACATTAAAACCTTCCTATGGGCTAAAAGAAGGACAAATTGAAACGATGCTACGCGATTCCTATGCCAGCGCCCAACAAGATTTAGTTTATCGAAAATTAGCTGAAGCTAGAGTAGAGGCGGCCCGCCACATTGAAGCGCTCCGTAGCGCTTTGCTAGTCGACGGTGAATTATTATTGAGTAAGGATGAGTGTGCGGAGCTTAATGCTTTGATCAGTGAACTAGACAAAGTAGCTACTGGCACAAATGCGGATGCCATAATTAAGTTAACTGATAATTTAAATAATGCCAGTCAAACTTTTGCCACTAGACGTATGGATAAAGGTATCCGTAGCGCTTTGACCGGCCATAGTCTTGATGAGCTAACCTAATAATCTCAAGCGAATCACTTATGCCAAAAATTATTTTTCTTCCTCACGTTGAATTATGTCCAGATGGGGCTGTTGTAGATGCCGAATCAGGTGAGTCCGTTCTGGATGCAGCACTACGTAATAATATCCCGCTAGAGCATGCTTGTGAAAAGTCATGTGCTTGTACAACTTGCCATGTAATTGTCCGTGAAGGATTTAATTCGTTGGAACCTTCAGACGAGCTGGAAGACGATATGTTAGACAAAGCATGGGGTCTTGAGGCTGATTCTCGACTTGGCTGTCAGGCTTTGGTCACAGATTCAGATCTGGTCGTCGAACTTCCACGTTATACGATTAATATGGTCTCAGAGCGTCACTAGATGCTAAGTCTAATAGTGTGGTTAAAGGTATCCAACTAGGGCAAAACAGCGTATAATTCGCGCCCAGTTTTATCTCTAACCGAAACTTATTCCCTGGAGTCAACATGGCAATTGAACGCACATTATCCATTATCAAACCTGATGCTGTTGGTAAAAACGTTATTGGTCAAATTATCAGCCGTTTCGAAGCCGGTGGCTTGAGTGTAGTTGCTGCCAAAATGATTCAGCTCAACGAGGAAAGCGCTGGCGGTTTCTATGCCGAACACAAAGAGCGTTCTTTCTACAAAGATCTTGTTGCTTTCATGACTTCTGGACCAGTCGTCGTGCAAGTACTTGAAGGTGAGAATGCGATTGCTGTTAATCGCGAATTGATGGGTGCCACCGACCCAACTAAAGCTGCTGCAGGTACTATTCGTGCAGATTTTGCAAATTCCATAGACGCTAATGCAGTTCATGGCTCGGATTCAGCGACATCAGCAGATCGTGAAATTGCTTACTTCTTTCAATCATCAGAAATTTGTCCACGCGTTTATTGATAGCCACTGTTCATCTAGTGACTACTCATAAATAGCGTGATAAGCATGAAAACATTGAAGTAGCCCGATTTTTGATCGGACTAAGAATAACCGGTCTACTTCAATCCTAACCTAAGAAAGAGAATGCTCCTATGACGTTAGAGCCTGTCAATATACTCGGTATGAGTCGACGACAGCTGGAAGCTTTCTTTCTTGATCTGGGCGAAAAACCATTTCGAGCTTCCCAAGTGATGAAATGGGTTCATCAGCAGGGTGTACACGACCTTGATCTAATGACCAATATCAGCAAAACCTTGCGTGATCGTCTGCGTCCCTTAATAGAAATACGTCCCCCCCAAATAAGTGCCGAATATGCTGCTACAGATGGCTGTTACAAATGGATAGTCCAAGTTACTAGTGGTAGCAGTGTAGAGATGGTCTATATTCCCGAAGCAGGTCGAGGGACGCTGTGTATCTCTTCACAAGCGGGCTGTAGTCTAGATTGTTCTTTCTGCGCCACGGGTAAGCAAGGTTTTAATAGTGACCTTACTTCAAGTGAAATCATTGGTCAGCTTTGGTTAGCTAAGCATGCTCTGGGATCATTTGTTGTTGGAGGTAAACCTATCACAAATGTGGTTTTCATGGGTATGGGTGAGCCTTTGTTGAATTATGATGTTGTCATGACAGCTGTTGACGTTATGATGGACGATAACGCATATGGGTTATCTAAGCGTCGAGTCACTATCTCAACCTCTGGTGTGGTTCCCGCTATGCTAAGAATGCATGAGCAGACGGATGCCTCTCTCGCCTTATCTTTGCATGCAACAAATGACGAACTCCGCAATGAGTTGGTACCTCTAAATAAGCGTTACCCCATCATTGAAGTATTAGCTGCAGTAAAGCACTACCTGAGCAAACTGCCTGATAATCGTTCAGCCACAATAGAGTATATTTTGATCAGTGGTATAAATGACCATCGTCAGCATGCAAGAGAGTTGGTTAAGTTGCTTTGGGATATTCCTTGTAAAATTAACCTTATCCCTTTTAATCCTTTCGATGGCGCTCCTTACAAGCGTTCTAGTAATTCTTCCATAAGTAACTTTAGGCGTATTCTGATTGATGCTGGCTACACAGTAACCATCAGGACAACCAGAGGGGATGAAATTGGTGCTGCCTGTGGGCAGTTAGTTGGTAAAGTGAAAGATCGGACAAAACGCTCCGCTCGTTATCGGGAGGCTGCAGGGCAACAAATTCCTGTTGTTGACGTGTCTGATAACTCGCAAGATTGAGCCTTTATCCCCTATAATGGCACAAAACTGGGGAGTTCCTCATGAATAGTGATAATAACCTAGACCAACCAGTCCCGGGTAATCAGGGATCTGACTTTGTAAGCCCTGGAGATTGGATACGCCAAGAGCGTGAAGATAGAGGCCTGGATCAAAAGCAGCTAGCTAAATATATGCATTTGACTGTTCACTACGTGAATGCGCTTGAAAACTGCGATTATAACCGACTCCCCGCTCTTACTTTTGTAAAAGGCTATTACAGGACAGCGGCTCGTTTGCTGGCTATTGATGAAGAAGCATTGGTGGCTTGCTATGAGGCACATTTGAGTTCATTAGGCATGACCCAACCCCAAACCGAAATGGTTACTTCGTCTGCCATCAACTCTTTCGAAGAAAACTCTGCCAGCGTAGTGTTAATTATTGTCATACTGCTGCTTATTTTAACTGCAGGTGCTATGTATTGGTTTGGTGGCTTCAGTGCTCTGGGGTTATTTTGATGCAGCATACACCAAGCTTAAAAATAGTGCGTCGCCACTCTCGTCAGATTATGGTGGGCAATGTACCTATTGGTGGTAATGCTCCCATCGCTGTTCAGAGTATGACCAATACAGACACTTGTGATATACCGGCGACCTTGGCGCAGATAAGTCGTTTAGCGAAAGTTGGTGCCGATATAGTTCGTGTTTCAGTACCGACCATGGAGGCTGCAGAAGCCTTTCGTCAAATTCGACTGGGTACTCATTTGCCTTTGGTTGCGGACATTCATTTTGATTACCGTATTGCTTTAAAGGTTCTTGAGTATGGAGTGGACTGCCTACGTATAAATCCTGGCAATATTGGCCGTGATGACAGAGTAAGGGAGGTGATCAGTTCGGCGAGAGACAAAGGTGTTGCTTTACGTATTGGTGTCAATGCCGGATCGCTTGGTAAAGACTTGCTTCGCAAATATGGAGAGCCCACTGCCGAAGCCATGGTCGAGTCTGCATTGCATCATATCGATATTCTTGACAAGCATAATTACCCAGATTTCAAAGTTAGCCTAAAAGCCTCTGAGGTATTTATGACAGTGGATGCATATCAGTTACTAGCCAAACAAATCGAGCAGCCTCTGCATCTGGGTATTACCGAAGCAGGAGGACCAAGAGCAGGTACCGTAAAATCGGCTATTGGTTTGGGTAGGTTATTAATGGATGGTATTGGCGATACCATCAGAGTTTCGTTGGCGGCAGAACCTGAAGAGGAAATTAAGGTTGGTTTTGATATTCTAAAAAGTTTGAAGTTACGTAGCAAAGGAATAAGCCTTGTTGCTTGCCCGAGTTGTTCGCGTCAAAACTTTGATGTGATCAAGGTGGTTAACGAACTTGAATCACGTTTGGAAGACATTACTACACCCCTTCATATCTCCGTAGTGGGTTGTATAGTGAATGGGCCAGGTGAAGCCAAGATTGCCGACATAGGCCTAACTGGTGCTAGTCCAGCTAATATGGTCTATGAAGATGGTAAGACTAGTCATAAAGTTTCCAATGAGGCCATGGTGGATGAGCTTGAGGCTATGGTGAGACGAAAAGTGGCAGAAAAAGATGCAGCTACCAAGGCTTGTCTCGAGCCTCAGCCTGTGAGAGTTATTTCCTGAGGTTTCGGCATGCAAAAAATTAAAGCTATACGCGGCATGAATGATGTATTGCCGCAAGAAGCATTACGATGGCAATATCTTGAGCAAATCAGTGCCTCTCTGCTTGCGCGTTGGGGATATCAAGAGTTGAGATTCCCTGTGCTTGAAAACACGGCACTTTTCAAGCGTTCAATAGGTGAAGTGACAGATATTGTTGAAAAAGAAATGTATACCTTTGAAGACCGCAATGGCGATTCGCTAACTTTGCGTCCTGAAGGGACAGCATGTGCTGTGAGAGCAGCTGAAGAACATGGACTGCTATATAACCAGACTCACAAGCTTTGGTACCGTGGTCCGATGTACAGACATGAACGGCCTCAAAAAGGCCGCTATCGTCAATTCCACCAGCTTGGTGTTGAGTGTTTTGGTTATTCTGGAGTAGACATTGAATTAGAGCTGATCCAGTTCTGTCAGCGATTATGGCAGGAGCTGAGTTTAAATGACCATATCACATTACAAATAAATACCTTGGGTGCAGCCAAAGACAGAGCAGAGTTTGGCAAAGCCCTGCACGCTTATTTGATGCCAGTTAAAGATCAATTGGATGAAGATAGTAAACGGCGCATGGACTCTAATGTCTTACGTATTTTGGATAGCAAAGATCCTTCAACCCAACATTTGTTACAGGCCGCACCAGTGATGGGAGATTTCATCAATCCTAGGGATCAAGCACAATTTGATGAACTGAAAGCTAGCTTGTATGAGCTAGGGATAGCCTACATTGTCAATCCAGCCTTGGTCCGTGGCTTGGACTACTACAATGGTTTGGTTTTCGAATTTGTTACCGATAAACTCGGCGCACAGGCGACTGTATGTGCTGGGGGTCGATATGATCAGTTAGCCGTGAAAATGGGTGCTACTGCAACTCCAGCGGTGGGCTTCGCCATGGGGCTTGAGCGTCTTTTGTTGTTGATGCAAGAGGTGGACGTTTTCCCTGAAGCACTACAGCGTACTGCGGATGTCTATGTGGCTGTAGTTGGCGGCAGTAGTAATCGAAGAGTTCTAGCATTAGTAGAAAAATGGCGTGATAAGCTGCCCAATTTAAGATTTTTGACCCATTGCGGTGGGGGTAAATATAATAGTCAAATGAAAAAAGCTTTTACTGCGGGTGCCAGAGCAGCGGTAATTTTTGATGTAGATGGTACCCAAGAAGAAGTAAGAGTTAGGCTTCTTGAGGGTATAGCTGATACAAAAACTATCTCTGTTGAGAAGGTAGTGACTTGGCTCTTAGAAAATTTACAGTAGATATTCTGCAGATGTGTATAGAGAAGGTAAGCTTTCTTGATAGGAAGCTATTGACAGAAGAGTTTGTTAATAAATAGCTTAAAAAGTTTAACAAGAACGCTTGATAGTAAATCTAGAAAATTGAGTGAAAGAATTCAGGGAGACGCTAAATTGGCCAGTTATGATACCGACGAAGAACAAATTGAAGCCCTAAAACGCTGGTGGCATGAAAATGGCACCTCATTTATGTTTAGCATAGCTCTGGCAGTTCTTGTCTATATTGGTGTGCGCTATTTCGAGGGTTATCAAGAAAACCAGGTTCAGCAAGCTTCTGCTTTGTACCAACAGTTGGCAGATTTAGGCCAGGCCAGTGCCGAACGAGCTATTACAGCTGAAGAAGTGGTAGAGGCCAGCGCAGTACATTTGCAGTTGATGGAAAAATACAGTGGTACTGTTTATCCTAGATTGTCTGCACTAATGCTGGCCAAGCTCGAGGTAGACAATAACAATTTAGAGGCTGCAATAGATCATCTACAATGGATTCTAGATAATCCCAGTTTTGGTTTTTTTAATAGTATAAGTAATGAAGTCTCTCTTTTAACTACCTTGAGGTTGGCTCGCGTGCGATTAGCACAAGGACAGGCTAATGTTGTTTTAGACTTGTTGACGGCTGTGGATGATCAATATGCTTATAGGGCAGCCTTTGGCGAACTCGAGGGTGATGCCTACGTAGCTCTAGGCAATAATGAAGCAGCTATTTCAGCATATCAAAAAGCACTCCTTGCACAGTCAGAGTCTGCTGGCAGTAGCTCTGGTATCTTACAGCTTAAACTTGCCAACCTTGGTGCAGATATTCAGGGAAGGCTCTAATGATTAAATTTGTAACCAAACTAGGGTTCTTCGTGCTAAGCCTAAGTACATTGCATGGCTGTAGCACACTTGCCGATATAGATGCTAAAAAAATGAACCCAATAAACTGGTTCAAGGATGATAAAGGCGTGGAACCGACACCACTCAAGAAAATCTCAGAAGAAGTAAAATTTAGTCGTGTGTGGCGAGAAAAAATTGGTGATGGTCAGGGTGAGGAGTTCTTACGATTACAGTTGGCGATTGACAACAAATTAGTTTTTGCTGCCAGTAGTAATGGTATCGTAGAGGCGCTAGAAATAGACAGTGGAAGATCTCGCTGGCGTGTAAAAACCAAGGAGCCGATTTCTGGTGGTGTAGGTTATTCATCTGGTAGGGTGGCAGTGGGAACAGAAAATTCTCAGGTCATAGTTTTTGATGCTGAGTCTGGTGAGCAGCTTTGGGATGCCAAGGTGAGTAGTGAAGTGCTATCAGTACCTGCTCTGAATAACCAGGTAGTGATTGTACAAACTCAGGACGGTAAGCTGATTGCATTAGATGCAGAGGACGGTAGTGAAAGATGGATTTATGAAAGCACCGTTCCGGCTTTAAGTTTGCGCGGCACTAGCTCTCCTCTGATACAAGCAGGCTTTGTTTTGGCAGCCTTGGGGAATGGCTCGGTGATATCGGTTGCTCTTGATAATGGTACCTTGCGTTGGGAAGAAAGGGTGGCTATTCCTACTGGTCGTTCAGAAATTGATCGCCTCGTAGATATTGATGGAGAAATGAAAATTAGTGATAACGGTCTACTCTTAGTGAGTAGTTATCAAGGGTACTTTTCTGCGATTGATGTCACCACTGGCCAAACGCGTTGGCGTACTAAAGCTTCTACTTATAGTGGGCCAGATTTCGGTTTCGGCAATGTTTATATAGTAGACTCAGAAGACAGTCTTCGAGCTTACAGAGTAGGTCAAGAACAACCCATTTGGGAGAACAGTGATTTTTTACACAGAACACTATCTTCACCCCTTGCTTTTAATAATTATCTAGTAGTCGCCGACTTTGAAGGTTATATCCAAGTACTAACACAAACTGATGGTCGTGTAGTAGGGCGTATTAAAACAGGTTCAAAGGGCGTGAGAGCATCAATGCTTTACAAAGATGGCAAACTATTTGTTTATGGTAATGGCGGTGAACTTGCTGTTTATCAATTGCAGTAACCAATTAGGGATTGCATTAATCTAAACTTATAAACCAAGTTACCGCTAATAATATTCATTGATGGATTTACTATGATTCCAGTCATCGCTCTTGTTGGGCGACCCAATGTGGGTAAATCCACGCTTTTCAACAGGTTAACGAGAACCCGGGATGCTCTGGTTGCAGATGTTCCAGGGCTTACGCGCGACCGCCAATATGGTGAAGGTAAGCACGAACAAAAGCGCTTCATCGTCATTGATACTGGGGGTATCTCAGGTGGTGAAGACGGTATCGATGAGGCCATGGCAGGACAGTCCCTACTGGCTATTGAAGAAGCAGATTTAGTTTTTTTTCTAGTTGACGCAAGAGAAGGTCTTACCCAAGGGGATCAGTATATTCTGGATGATTTGCGTAGACGCGAAAAAAAAGTAAACCTATTAGTCAATAAAGTAGATGGCATGGATCCAGATGTCGCGGCTAGTGAGTTTTATCAACTGGGTATGGACAATTTGCATTTGATAGCAGCCAGTCAAGGGCGAGGTGTCAGCAAGTTGATGGATTTGATCCTTGGCGAACTTGAGCAAGAAATCTCTGCAGATGATATAGACGTTTCACAAGCAGGTATCCGAATAGCCATCGCTGGGCGGCCAAATGTAGGTAAATCAACTCTCGTCAATAGAATGTTAGGTGAAGAGAGAGTGATAGTTTTTGACAAGGCCGGCACGACAAGAGATAGTATCACTATTCCGTTTGAACGTCATGGTAAGCTCTACACACTCATTGACACTGCCGGTATTCGTAAGCGTGGTAAAACTTATGAAATGGTAGAAAAATTCTCGGTGGTAAAGTCTCTTCAAGCAATCCAAGATGCCCATGTGGTGGTAATGCTTATCGATGCACGCGAGGGTATAGTGGAGCAAGACCTTCACTTATTAGGTTATATACATGATACTGGCAGAGCCCTTGTTATTGCTATAAATAAATGGGACGGAATGGATGAATATGCTAAGGATAAAGTAAAAGAAAGCGTGCAACGCCGCTTACTGTTTGTCGACTTTGCAAAGATTCATTTTATTTCTGCTAAGTTTGGCTCAGGAGTAGGTAATCTATACGAATCCATTGAGAAGTCACACAGCTCCGCATTCCGAAAACTGACAACGGCAAAGCTTAACCAAACATTAGAAAGAATCACGCAGGCATTTCAACCTCCGATTTATGATGGAAGACGGATCAAACTACGTTATGCCCACTTAGGGGGACAAAACCCACCAATCATAGTTATTCATGGTAAACAAACAGAAAAATTACCTGCTAGCTACGTGCGTTATCTTGAGAAAAACTTCCGCAAAATTTTAAAAATAGAAGGCACACCAATTCGCATTGAACTACGTAGTGATGCAAATCCTTATGTCAATAATGAAAACGAATTAAACTATCGTCAGGTTGCACGTAAACGTAAAATTTTGAAGAATCGAGAATACCTTCGTGGGCGAAAGCGACCAGCATAAAGTAAGTAATTAGGAAATTTTCGTTCTTTTACCTTTACCACAATATTGCTCTAGGAGCATGGTCTGAGCAGCGCGAGGTTTAGCAATACCTGAATTATTACGAAGGTAACTACCATCAGGTTGTAACAACCAACTCTGTGTGTTGTCTGCAAGATAGTTCAGTAAGCCTTCTTTGTAGATACGTTTACGTATGCTTTTATCCTCGATAGGGAAGCAAACCTCCACCCGTCGGAAGAAATTTCTATCCATCCAATCTGCACTTGAGCAAAATAGTTGGTAATTGCCGTTATTGTGGAAGTAGTAGAGTCTAGAATGCTCTAAGAATCTGCCCAAGACAGAACGTACAGTAATGTTGTCCGATACACCTGGCACACCTGGGCGTAGACAGCAGATACCTCTAACGATGAGATCTATACGAACTCCTGCTCTAGAGGCTTCATAAAGTTCTTCAATGATTTGAGGTTCAACTAGCGAGTTTACCTTGACTATAATACGAGCTGTTTTACCCCTTGCCGCCCAAGCAATTTCTCTTTTTATATTTTTCAGCATGGTGTTATGCAAGGTGAATGGAGCTTGTAGTAGTTTGTGTAGTTTTCCGGGTTTTCCCATTGCAGTCAGTTGTTGAAACACTTTTTGGACATCGTCAGTCAGAGCAGTATCGCTAGTGATAAAGCTGTAGTCTGTGTACAAAAGTGCAGTATGAGTATGGTAGTTTCCGGTGCCAAGGTGTACGTAGCGTTTTAGTTGCTTACCTTCTCTGCGTAAAATCAGCAACATTTTTGAGTGCGTTTTATGACCAACAACGCCATATGAAACGTGTGCTCCAGCCTCTTGTAGTTCTGTAGCTATATCGATATTTTCTTCCTCGTCAAAGCGTGCTCGCAATTCAATCACGACAGTAACTTCCTTACCATTTAGAGCCGCTTTAATAAGAGCATTGACTATGCTTGAATCATCGCCAGTTCGATACAGTGTTTGCTTTACAGCTAAAACATTCGGATCCTCCGCTGCTTGCTCAAGTAAATTGACAATCACATTGAAGGATTGAAATGGATGGTACAAAGCGATATCCCCTTTCTTGATGGTTTCGAAGATATCAGTGGTTCTACTTAAACGAACAGGAATTGATGGAGAAAATGAAGGGTATTTAAGATCTTTACGTTTTACTTCGCTATAAATTTCCATCAAACGATGTAGATTTACTGGGCCATTAACCTGATAGACGTCATTCTCATCCAGATTAAATTGCTTCAAGAGAAAATCGACAAGTTCTTCAGGACAATCTTCTTGAACCTCGATTCGGACAGCACGCGCAAAACGACGAGTAGTGAGTTGTCCTTCAATTACTTCCATTAGATCGTTAACTTGGTCGTCTTCTACAATCAGGTCGGCATTGCGTGTGATACGGAATTGATAGCAGCCTCTTACTTTCATGCCCGGGAATAGATCACCTGCATGTTTAAAGATAATAGAGGACAACAAAACAAAATTATGTTGACCGTGTTTGCTAGATGTTGAATTCGGAAATTTTATTATCCGAGGTAGAGCTCGCGGTGCTTGAACTACAGCAAAGCCTGAATTTCTTCCAAAGGCATCTTTGCCTTCTAGCTGTATAATGAAGTTTAAACTCTTATTTAGAACCTGAGGGAAGGGGTGTGCAGGGTCTAAAGTGATCGGACTTAACATTGGTAACAATTCTCGGGCAAAATAGCCTTTTACCCAAGTACGCTGGCGAGCATTCCAGTTTTTACTCATTAACAAATTGATACCTTCTTTTTTTAGTAGAGGCAACAAGGTGTCTTGCAAAATATTATATTGTTCCTGTACAAGTTTATGAGCTTGTTCACTAATTAAAGAGAGTTGGCTTTCAGGAGACAAGTGGTCCGGGCCATTTGTTCCACCAAACCGGACCTGATGTTTCAATCCGGCCACGCGGATTTCAAAGAACTCATCCATGTTAGAGCTGGCGGTACACAAAAAAAACAATCTTTCCAGCAAAGGCAGGACGTTATCATTCGCCAATGCCTGAACGCGGCGGTTGAATTCCAGGAGACTAAGCTCACGATTGAGGTAGTATTCAGGCGCTTTAAGACTCAGAGTTTTTTGAGGTTTACTAGCCATTATTATCAATAATCAAAAGATAGCCTTCGTGTTTTTTCGGTGTCTTTACTTTAGCTTGGCGCAAACTTGCTTTGTAAAGCTTACGGCAACGACGGGCCAGACGTAGAAAAGGAGATCGACCAGGATCGGCAATAATAATCTGCTTTACGCCAGCAGAGAGGGCATTTTTAATCAGTTCGTGCAAAGGGTCTACCAGCTCATCCCAAAAACAGATGTCTGCGCCAAGTACCAGCTCGTGCTTGCTAAGTGTGCTTTGCTTGATTTCTTCGTAACGAATAGTTTTAGTTTTTAGATTGATATCGTTCACCTTACTGTGCAGCTCAAGTAAGGGAAATACATTGGAATCTGCATCTGTAGCTAACACTTTAGCTTTAAAGTTCTTGGCACAGTACATTCCCAGTAGACCCCAACCACTTCCAATTTCGAGTACTTTGGTACGTGGTGCCAGAGGGTGGGCATCTAGCCAGTCCATAATGAAGTAACTTGAGAACCAAACTTTATCACCATGAATCTCGGTTTCTTCTTGCAGCTTTTTTACTTTGGGATGTTTGGGAGGATAAATAGTTAAACCTCTCACCTCTTCAGTGGAGATTTTCTTTATCGCCTTTTTCACTGCTTCTGTTTTTTTTGCCACCAGTATTGCTCTCCGTAATTAAGTGCATTCTAGGATCTAAAGATTAAGATTTGGAAAGTTTCCTATTAAGATTAGATGTTATTCTTTGAATTTGTCGATATGAGTTTTTCAACACGGCTAGTAAGCTGACCCATTGCCAGATGCGTCGTAAGTATATCACCCTCGCTGACTTCTTTAAAATTTCTAATGATTTTCCCATTATCACTCGTGGTGATTGAGTAACCTCGTTGTAGTGTGGCCAGTGGGCTGATTGCTAGCAAGGTTCTCTCATGGCTTTGAAGCTTTTGTCGATAGCTAAATAATTGTTGATTTAAACTACGTCTTAAGCGCAACTCTAACTCATCCAGACGTTGTGTTTGCTGTTGTAAACGACGTCCTGGATGCTGTAATCTTTTACGTAGGTAATCTAAATGTTGTCGCAAGGTATTCAGGTGATCTAGTTGTAATCTCTTTAGCCTCCTCAATAAAGCGTCAACTCTCTGTAGTAATAGATAACTATCAGGGCTAAGCATTTCTGCTGCAGCAGATGGAGTTGGGGCTCTCACATCAGCCACAAAATCTGCAATAGTGAAATCTACTTCATGTCCTACGGCAGAGATGACAGGGAGTTCACATGCAAATATTGTCCTCGCCAAGGCCTCGTCATTAAAACACCATAAATCCTCTAATGAGCCACCGCCACGGGTTAGCAGGATAAGGTCTACATCGGCTAAACACCCCTGACGACCATCGGCACACTGTAGCGCCTTGATCAGACTAGTAACGGCTTCTTGGCCTTGTACCAGAGAAGGGATTAAGGTTATTTTCAAACTTGGGAAGCGACGATGTAATACTGACAGTACGTCATGTAGGGCGGCACCAGTGGAAGAAGTAATCAAAGCCAGATGTTTTGGTAGCGAGGGTAGATTCTTTTTATGTTGACTATCAAAGAGCCCTTCCACTTTTAAGCGGTGCTTTAGCTCATCAAACGCTTTACTCAAGGCCCCGGTGCCGGTGGCTTCCATGCTATCTACTAATAACTGAAAATCTCCACGGTTCTCATAGAGACTAACACGACCATGAATCAACACACGAAGACCATCTTGGGGTTTAATTCGAGTGAGGAAATTACGATTTTTAAACATTGCACAGCGTACTTGAGCTTTATCATCTTTTAATGTGAAGTACCAGTGACCGGAAGAGGGGTTGTTAAAACTGGATATTTCGCCCTCAACGCTAATCATCGAAAAATGCTCTTCTAGCAACAGACGGGCAAGGCGACTTAACTGGGTGACTGTGAGAATCTTATAGGTACTGGTGGACAAATTGTGCTCTCCCTTAGGCTAGTGATGTCTAATTAGTAGCCTGCTTATTATGAACGTTTTTGGCTAGTCTAAAGAACCTATTCCTTTTCTTAGTGATTTTCGCCATCCCAATGGCGAAAATACTGGTTGCAATAAGGGGGACTAGTCTATAATAGGACGATTTCCCGAAACAGGGTAAACGATAGTTTCAGGTAATCATTATGCTAAGAATCGCTCAAGAAGCACTCACGTTCGATGACGTCCTTTTAGTACCAGCACATTCCACTGTGTTGCCCAGTACTGCGTTGCTTCAAACTCGCCTTACCCGATCAATCGCCTTGAATATCCCGCTGATCTCCTCAGCGATGGATACTGTAACAGAATCTCGTTTGGCCATAGCCATGGCCCAGGAAGGTGGAATTGGGATTATCCATAAAAGCATGAGTATTGAGGAACAAGCCAGGGAAGTTCGCTCAGTAAAAAAATATGAAAGCGGTGTTGTAACTGACCCTATCTGTATAACTCCAGATACTACTGTTCGTAAACTCTTAGAACTGACTCATGAATATAATATCTCCGGCTTGCCAGTGGTTGAAACTCTGGAAGGTAGAGAGCTCATTGGTATTGTCACTTCTAGGGATGTTCGATTTGAGAATAATCTGAATGCCAGTGTAGTCAATATCATGACCAAGAAAGATAAACTCGTCACCGTCCAAGAAGGTGCGGGATTAGACCAAGTGAAAGAGTTGATGCATGTTCATCGTATCGAGAAAGTGCTAGTCGTAGACTCAGCTTATCACTTGCGTGGTTTGGTTACCCTTAAAGATATTCGTAAAGCAGAGGATCACCCAAATGCCTGTAAAGACCATCATGGACAATTACGTGTAGGTGCTGCAGTTGGTACTGGTGCAGATACCGAGACTCGCGTTCAAGCTTTAGTGAACGCTGGTGTTGATGTCATTATCGTGGATACCTCACATGGTCACTCGGAAGAGGTTTTAAAGCGAATTCGACAAATTAAGTCAGCCTTTCCCAACTTACAGATCATTGGTGGCAATGTTGCCACAGCTGAAGGCGCCCTGGCTTTAGTTGAAGCGGGTGTTGATGCCGTGAAAGTGGGTATTGGCCCCGGTTCAATCTGTACCACCCGTATAGTCACGGGTGTAGGTGTTCCGCAAATCTCAGCGGTATCGGATGTCGCAGAGGCCCTCAAAGATACTGATATTACAATCATCTCTGATGGGGGTATTCGTTTCTCAGGAGATATTGCTAAAGCGATAGCCGCAGGGGCTAATGTTGTTATGATCGGCTCCTTGCTGGCAGGCACTGAGGAAGCTCCTGGTGAAGTTGAGCTATATCAGGGACGAAGCTATAAAGCCTACCGTGGTATGGGTTCACTTGGTGCCATGACTAAAACTCATGGCTCTAGCGACCGTTACTTCCAAAGCCTAGACAGTGGCGCGGGTAAATTAGTGCCGGAGGGTATAGAAGGTCGCGTCCCTTATAAGGGACCAATGCAAGCGATTGTTTTCCAGCTGATAGGTGGTCTTCGCTCCAGTATGGGCTTAACTGGTTGTGCCACTATTGATGAAATGCGTGTCAAACCTCAGTTCGTAAAAATTACGGCCGCAGGGGTTAGCGAAAGCCATGTCCATGATGTCAGTATCACTAAAGAAGCCCCGAACTATCGAGTAGGTTAACAGCAACCCTTGAATAAGAAATAACTGCATGAATATACACGCCCAGCGTATTTTGATTCTGGACTTTGGTTCGCAATATACCCAATTAATTGCTCGTCGTATTCGTGAAGCGGGCGTTTACTGTGAAATTCACCATCATGAGATGAGCGAAGCAGAATTCATCGAGTTCTCACCAAGTGGAATTATTTACTCGGGAAGCCCAGAGTCTGCCAATGTAGAAACATCGCCCCGTGTACCTGCCTATATTTTTAAAAGTCCTGTGCCAACACTGGGTATTTGTTATGGCATGCAGACAATGGCTGAACAACTCGGTGGCAAGGTAGAGGGTTCCGCTCATTCCGAGTTTGGTTATGCTCGTATTGAGGTTCAAAGTACGGACCCACTACTGAGTGGTTTGGAGCACGCTATCGTAGAGAATGGTAAGCAATACCAAGATGTTTGGATGAGCCACGGTGATAAAGTAATCCGGGTTCCGGAAGGTTTTCAAATTATTGCCTCTACGTCTAGTGCCCCCATTGCCGCGATGGCGAATACTGCTACTAAACGCTGGGCAGTTCAGTTTCATCCAGAAGTTACACATACCAAAGCTGGTC
>JAYPEI010000002.1:0-283602 GCA_038125665.1 Enterobacteriaceae bacterium | reverse complement strand
TTTAAAGAACTTTCTCACCAGGTAGACGCCTGGGAGAGCGCGCATTATACGCGCCAATGATCTCGACACAAGAGGTTGATTTAGTTTATTCAAAAAAAATTATATATTTTCAGGCAATTCTGAAAAGTACAACTTGTGCTAGACCCCGCAATTTGACTAGGCTAACCCAAACTTAGAACGGGGACGGAATTATGCGCCTATTATTGCCCGCGGTAAAGTAGGAAGAACTGTTTTTTGCCTCTTTTGAGCAAAAAATATTCCCCGTGACGAGCTTGAGCCCAGTCAAGTTCTACTTCCACATGTTCCTGGCGACGTCCGTTAACGGAGACGGCGCCATTACTGATAAATTCTCGAGCTGCACGATTAGACTGTGCAAGACCTGATTGCACTAAAGCTTCCACAAGGGTGAGCGATCCTTCAGTGCCAGAGGAAGGTAACCCGTCCTGTTTAAGTTGAGCAAAGTCTGAAGGTGTTAAGGAATCGATATCTCCACTAAAAAGTGCAGTGGATATTCGTTCAGCAGCCTGCAGACCTTCTTCACCATGGACCAGCCTAGTAACCTCCCTTGCCAAAATGATTTGCGCCTCAGGTTTTCCATCTCTGTCTTTATCAGATTGCTCTATTGCGACAATTTCTGCAGTACTTAAAAAGGTGAAATAATTTAAAAATTTATAAACATCTGCATCAGCTGTGTTTATCCAAAATTGAAAGAAAGCATAGTGTGAGGTTTTTGCTGGATCTAACCAGATAGTTCCCTCTTCAGTTTTGCCAAACTTACCACCATCGGCTTTAGTGACAAGTGGTAGCGTCAGTCCATAAACCTGTTGGTGATTCATACGACGAGATAGTTCAATACCCGCTGTAATATTTCCCCACTGGTCGCTCCCTCCAATTTGAATAGTGCACTGATAGTCGCGATTCAAAACCTGAAAATCTAGGGCCTGAAGAATCATGTAAGTGAATTCAGTAAAAGAAATCCCCTCACCCTCGCGCTCAATTCGCTGCTTGACACTTTCCTTTTGAATCATGGCATTGACTGAAAAATACTTGCCGTAGTCCCTCAGAAAAGTCAAAACATCAAGGTCATTTGTCCAATCAAGATTATTTGTCACCAAAGCAGAACTTTCACCACACTCAAAATCGATAAACCGTTCCAATTGCCCCTTTATCTTCTGCGTCCACTCAGCTGTCACCTCCGCTGAATTGAGTTTGCGTTCTTTACTCTTAAAACTAGGGTCTCCAATCATACCAGTGGCGCCACCGGCTAAGGCAATTGGTCTATGGCCTGCCAACTGAAATCGCTTCAAGGCCAATAAAGGCACTAGAGAACCTATATGTAAACTATCGGCTGTAGGATCGAATCCACAATACACAGTTCGGCAGCCAGTGCTCAAATGTTCCTCTAGTTCTGGGGCTGAAGTTTGGGTCACCAGACCACGGGCAGTCAGCTGATGCACCAGATCTTTAGCTGTTATATGACTCATGATTATTCCAGTTAGATTTAATACATGACCCTATTTTCTCCAAGGAAGGAACATTGCACTTAGGGTCCGTGTTTTGTAATTATAGCTATATAAATCCAGAGCCTCTACCAGCAAAGGCAAAATGATCATGACAGCCAACCCCCAAAAACAGCGATATATTGGACTGATGTCCGGCACAAGCATGGATGCACTCGACTGCGCCCTAATCGAAATTTCAGAAGATAGCTGCACGATGACGGCTTTTTTGAACCTGCCGCTACCAGAAAGTTTACGCAAAAACCTTCTTGCACTTTGCTCTGGCAAAGTCACTTTATCTGCCTTAATCAAAGCAGAGCGCGAGCTTGCTGATTTGAGTGCTGAAGCGGTTGATCAACTGCTCGCCCGCGAAGGTCTTGAAGCCAGAGATATTATTGCCATAGGTTCTCACGGCCAGACCCTATGGCATGAGCCTATCTCTATCCAAGGCAATGCAGGTAGTACTCTGCAAATTGGTGATCCCAACAGAATTGCTGAGCTTACAGGTATTACCACTATCGCAGACTTCCGACGTCGAGACATGGCCGCAGGAGGTGAAGGGGCTCCACTTGTCCCCCTATTTCATCAACAAGTGCTCGCAATGAAAACTAATCATGATCTTGGCCAAATCATTCTTAATTTAGGGGGCATCGCAAATATAACTATTCTTAAGCTAAACTCCCCTCCAATAGGACTAGATACTGGCCCAGCAAACATATTGATGGATAGCTGGATCCATCACGAGAAACAGCTACCTTTCGATAGCAACGGCGAATGGGCAAGTAGTGGCAAGTATGTTCCAGAATTACTTCATGCCATGCTTGAAGATCCTTATTTCAAACGTGAAGCCCCAAAAAGTACTGGTCGTGAATTATTTAATTTATCTTGGCTTCAAAAACATATTCATATGCATAACAATATATCAGCAGTCGATGTTCAGGCTACACTACTCACACTAACAGTGGAGAGTATTGCTCTTGAAATAGAAAAACGCATGACAACCGGGGAGATCATTGTATGTGGCGGCGGGGCTCGCAATCATCAACTCATTAAGACTATTAAGGCACGACTACCCTCCTTTTTTCTGAATGGAAGCAGTGCTTACGGCATCGATGAAGATTATGTCGAAGCCGCAGCTTTTGCCTGGTTCGCCGCAGCAACAATTGCTGGTAAAGCTCTAGATTTCAGTCCTTTTACTGGGTCAAAAGGTGCGCGTATCGCTGGGGGAGTTTATAAAGCTTAGGCTTTGTACTAGTTAGCCTAGTCTAGGCAAGCCAGTCTACAAGAATATACTTTCTTCTTAACATCTCAATCACTAATCAACCAAAGGGGTTAAAACAAGCCAAAAGAACGTAAAATAAGCTTACACTCATGGTAAGCATCACCTAACTTCTCTGAAGGACCAGACTTATGGGTACTTAGTATTTTTTTGCTGAAAACTAATTGAAGTATGCAAGCAATAGCTCTAGATGGAAAAAGACATACCACACCCGCAAGTGGTGGTAGCCAGCGGATTAATTACGGTGAAGCGTGCACCCTGTAACCCTTCTTGATAATCCACTTGAGACCCAGTGAGATACTGGATACTCAATGGATCAATAAGCAATGTTGCTCCCAAATTTTCTACTTGAGTGTCATCATCATTAACAGTGTCGTCGAAGGAAAAGCCGTATTGGAAACCTGAACAACCACCACCTGTAACATAAACTCGTAATTTCAGCGAAGGGTTATCTTCCTCAGTAACCAAGGAAAGTATTTTGCGCGCAGCGTTTTCCGTAAGAACTAACGGACTGACCTGGAAAGTCTCTACTACTGGCATAGTTTGCTCAAATAATTCATTAAAAGACATTTTAAAAAGACCAACGAAAGTAGTCAAGTATTACTGGGTTCTCTATTCCTCATTGAATAATAACTCTGGAAGAGGAGTTTTATCCTCAGATGTATTTGTTGAATCTTTAGGATCTGAGCGCGAAGAGGCAAACAAAGTTACCTCATTTTCCATTTGCTGAGGGATGCCATGAGTTAAAGTCCCGTTAAGCTCCGACCCCATGACCATCTCAATCAAATGGTAGTAGACAGCTCCATACACTTTGCCCTTCGCCGCTAATTCTAGCTGTGATGTGGAGTAGACATCCCCTTCAACTATGCCATTGATGATAATATTTGGTGCTCTAATATCCCCCTGAATAAAGCCATTTTCACGAATTCTGATCTCGCAGTCGGTTTCCGCATGAGCAAAAATATTGCCTTTGATTTTACCTTCAACTTCCAAAGTACCCGTGAAGTACAGATCACCAACAATCTCAGTCTGCTGTGAAATCAGTGTAGTGGCATTACCAGCACTAGCCACCATAGTCTTCCTTATCATAGGTAAATTCTCGCTATCTTATCAGGGCAAGACCCAGGGATAGTCTTGCTCAAATTTTTCTTTTACAGGGTTACTAATACTCACATCTACATGCAAGTTACTTGGAACAAAGTTATCTGGCAAGTTAGCATCTCCCTCAATAGTCTGAAAGTAGCGAAATTGCAAAGCAATATCGGAGCCGAAGTGCTGTTGCGAGATTTTACTAAAAGGAATTACATGATCTTCACCATCTAGCCGCCCATGTAAAGTAAAAACAGCACGCCCTCTTACCACCTGAGAATTGTCTCCTCGGCGAAAAATTCGCCAGTTGTAGTGATAAGCCCCTCTGGCAGCTTGCATTATCCGCAATTGACCCAACACAATACCTTCGGCATTGTCTTCAGGTGCCATGATTGAGCGAAAGAAAATAACCTCTTGTTCCAGTTCTGAATTTTGTTGACGTAAATTAGTGACAGCTTGTTGCACTTCACTTAATGTCTTTTGATCTAAAACCACTTCCTGAGATGTCAACATAAGCTCTTGTCGCAGTCGAGTTATGTCCTCATGTAATACAGTATTTTCCGTTTGAATAGAGTTCAGTTCAGTAACTGCAGATCCCGCAATCTTCAAACCATTTTTGTGTCCATAATAATAAGCACCAGCAACTGTTAATAAAAAAAACATGCCACTTATGATAGTTAGCCCAATGACTCTCAGTGGACGATGCGGAACCACTTTTAATGCATGCTGTTTATATCCACGCACTCGAGACATAGGGGCTCACATTAACTCAAGGCAAAGCGGCGACTAAATTAATGCCGAGGTGTTCAGGGAGATTGAACATAAGGTTCATATTTTGAATAGCTTGACCTGCAGCCCCTTTAACCAAATTATCTTCAACTACCAAAACCACCACCGTATCACCGTTTTGTGGGCGACAAACACTTAATTGACAATGATTACTTCCCCTAACGGAACGCGTCGCTGGACTGTCCCCCATAGTTAAGACATCCACAAATAACTCATTCTTGTAGGTATCCTCAAAAAGTTTCTGAAGATCAACTGTAGTATCAGTAAGCCTGGCGTACAAACTTGCCTGAATCCCTCGGATCATCGGCGTCAGATGCGGCATAAAAGTAAGCCCCACCGGCTTTTGACTAATCTCATTCAGCCCCTGTACTATCTCTGGCAAATGCCGATGTCCATTTATCGAATAGGCTTTTAAGCTTTCACTGGTCTCTGTGAGTAGCAGATCAATTTCACCCTTTCGCCCAGCTCCACTCACCCCAGACTTCACATCCGCAATGAGGTGTGATTGATCAATAATGCCTGCTCTTACAAGGGGCAGGAATCCCAGTTGCACTGCGGTTGGATAGCAACCAGGGTTAGCCACCAACTGTGCACTTGCCACTTGCTGACGATTAACTTCAGGCAAACCATAAACAGCCTCTGCTAATAATTCCGGACAGACATGCTTGAGCTTATACCAATGCTCCCATTGTGCGTGGTCTTTTAGACGAAAATCTGCGCTGAGATCGACTATCTTTATACCTTTTGCCAATAAATTAGGAGCATGCAACATGGCAGTTCCGTTAGGGGTGGCAAAAAACACAACATCGCAGTTTGATAACAAATCGGAGTCTGGAGTGACAAACGTTAAACTTTCATAATACTTACGGAGATTAGGAAAAATCTTAGCCACTAGAGTGCCAGCATCTGCCCTAGAAGTAACACAGTGGACTTCAACTTCGGGATGCAATGCCAACAATCTTAGCAATTCTACTCCTGTGTAGCCCGTACCCCCAACGATACCCGCTTTAATCACCTAGATTCCCCTCCTGAAAAGGATTAATTTTATGTGCCCCAGCCTTACACTGCTAGACCAAGCTGTTTATTTCTATCAAAAAACTTCGTTTTTCTTCGAATGTTCTATTGGTATGATGATTGTAATGGTATTAAGAGTGGTTAATAAACTGTTACTCTCATTCTTAAACTGACGTTTACCCCAGTAATAACCAGAAGTCCTAAAGAAAAAGATTATCGAGAATTCACTATGCTATGGGTTAAAGCTTTCCACATTATCGCTGTCATTACATGGTTTGCAGCACTGTTCTATTTACCGAGACTGTTTGTTTATCATGCCATGGCAGACGACGAAATAAGTATTGAGAGATTTAAGGTGATGGAACGTAAACTATATTTTGGGATTATGACGCCATCTATGATAGCCACACTAGTTTTGGGTGGTATTCTTCTCAGCAATAACATGGATTACTACATAAGTTCACCATGGATGCATATCAAACTCACCTCCGTGCTATTGCTAGTAGGTTACCACCATTGGTGCCTGTACCATTTAAAAAAATTTCGAGATAACAAGAATTCTCGATCACATGTTTACTTCAGATATTTCAATGAATCTCCAGTACTATTGTTAATACTTATCGTAGTGATGGTAGTAGTGAAACCCGTATTTTAGGAACCAGCATGACAAACCCAATAACTCTCGACCGTTCACAAGCACTTTTTCAACAAGCGCAGGCCCATATTCCCGGTGGTGTCAACTCACCAGTACGTGCTTTCCTAGGGGTTGGTGGTAGCCCAATTTTCTTCAAGGCTGCTCAAGGAGCCTGGCTTACTGATGAAGATGACAATCGCTATATTGACTATATAGGTGCCTGGGGACCAATGATTATTGGCCATAATCACCCTCGCGTAAAAGCAGCTCTCGCAGAACAATTGGACCGAGGCATTGCTTATGGTGCCCCAACAGCTCTCGAAGTTAGCATGGCGGAAAAATTGTGCCATATCGTTCCAAGTATGGAGAGTGTACGTCTGGTGAACTCTGGGACAGAAGCTACCATGAGCTCTATTCGACTCGCTCGCGGCTATACTGGAAGAAGTAAGATCATTAAATTTGAAGGCTGCTATCACGGTCATGTTGATTCATTGTTGGTAAAAGCGGGCTCTGGAGCTCTTACTCTAGGTTCACCAAATTCTGCGGGCATTCCCTCAGAGGTCGCTGCGCATACTTACGTCTTGCCTTATAACGATAGCGAAGCCGTTGCAAACCTTTTTGCTCGAGAGGGAGATAGTATTGCTTGCGTAATAGTCGAACCAGTCGCAGGTAATATGAACTTGGTATTACCAGTACCTGGTTTTCTTGAAACCCTGCGGGAGGAGTGTACACGGCATGGCTCGGTGCTTATATTCGATGAAGTGATGACAGGCTTCCGTGTAGCACTAGGCGGTGCCCAGGAACTCTTTGGTATTACCCCAGATATTACGGCGCTGGGTAAAATCATTGGCGGAGGCTTACCGGTAGGTGCCTTCGGTGGACGTAAAGACATCATGGATAAGCTAGCTCCACTGGGTCCGGTCTATCAAGCAGGAACACTTTCCGGAAATCCACTAGCCGTAACAGCTGGGTTAACAGTCCTCGAAATAATTTCTGCACCAGGTTTCCATACTGATTTGACAACAAAGACAAACACACTTCTCGAGGGCCTAAAGCAGGCTGCCGTGAGCGCGGGGATTTCCTTTACCACCTCACAAGCAGGTGGTATGTTCGGATGCTTCTTCAGTGATAAAGAACAAATATGTGGTTTTACTGATGTGATGGCTTGTGACATGGAACGTTTCCGTCAATATTTCCATTTAATGCTTGAAAAAGGTATCTACTTGGCGCCCTCTGCTTTTGAAGCAGGCTTTGTTTCTGCAGTTCATGGTGAAGCTGAGATTTCTACAACATTAGAAGCTGCTAGAGGCGTTTTTGCCAGTTTGGCACATAATTAAAACTCAATCTTGAACAGTACTAAGGGGACTCTATGAGTAAGAAGTACGACGTTTACGCACTTGGAAACGCTCTCGTTGACCAAGAATTTGAAATCACAGACGACTTTCTGGCTCATGAAAACATCCAGAAAGGTTTGATGACTTTAGTTGATAGTGAGGCTCAAGAGACCTTATTAGCGCGTCTTAGTCAGCGTTTTGGGCTGCGTAAGCGTGCAGGAGGAGGTTCGGCTGCCAATAGTATGTACGCTATATCCCAATTTGGCGGGAATACCTACTACTGCTGTAAAGTAGCCAGTGATGAAACTGGTGAATTTTTCTTTCAAGAGCTAGGCGCCAACAATATCGCAACAAATCTACAAAAGCAGCGTGCTTATGGGGCCACAGGGAAGTGTCTTGTCATGGTTTCTCCAGACGCAGAGCGGACCATGCTCACCTGTCTAAATATCTCTTCCGAACTTAGCTCCGAGGATGTTGACCATGAAGCTATAATTGCATCGAAATTTGTCTATATGGAAGGCTATCTAGTGAGTTCTGACAGTGGCCGTGAGGCCTGCATAACTGCTCGTAGGGTTGCTGAAGCTAATGGCGTATTAACTGCCATTACATTATCAGACCCTGCCATGGTACAGTTTTTCCGCGGAGGACTAGAAGAAATGATTGGTGATGGAGTAGACCTACTTTTTGCCAATGATGTAGAAGCTAAAGCATGGACTGGTGAAGATAATATTGATGCTGCAATCAAAAGTTTAGCCAGTATTGCACATACTGCTGTAGTGACTTTAGGGGCTGAAGGAGCTGCAGTTTGTACCAAGGAAGAAATCATTAGAATTGCCCCTACGCCTACTAAAGCTATAGATACCAATGGGGCTGGAGATATGTTTGCAGGTGCATTCCTCTACGCTGTCACCCAAGGACATGATTATGCGACAGCAGGTCACTTAGCCAGTATTGCCGCTTCTACGACAGTGGCTAATTTCGGTCCTCGCCTTGAAGTATCTGCTCATCAAGAAATCAAAACTAAGGCCGGGCTTTAAGATAAACGTTTAGGCAAGTTAACTGGCTAATCAGTATAAACTGACTGGCCAGTTAAATGTGATATTACCTTATAAGCTCGCTTTGTCTTCTTCGGTAACTTCTTTCATAGACAAAGAAATCTTACCTCGGTCATCTATTTTAAGAACTTTCACATAAATTTCTTGGCCTTCTTTCAAATTATCACTCACCTTTTCTACGCGCTCAGTCGAAATTTGTGAAATATGAACTAAACCATCTTTCCCAGGCAGGATAGTAACGAACGCACCGAAATCTACTATCTTAGATACAACACCTAGGTAGGTCTTATTGAGTTCTGCTTCAGCAGTAATCGCCAAAACCATTTTCAATGCAGCATCACGGGAAGTGACATCTTCGCCATAAATACGGACATTACCGTCATCATCAATATCGATAGAGGCGCCTGTTTCTTCAGTAATGCCTCGGATAGTCACTCCGCCTTTACCGATCACATCACGAATTTTATCTGGATGAATCTTCAGGTTAGCCATACTAGGAGCATTCTCAGAGACGTCAGCACGAGGCTTAGAAATGACTTTTGCCATTTCACCTAAAATGTGAAGGCGTGCTTGATGCGCCTGCTCTAGAGCCTTTTCCATGATCTCTTCAGTGATACCTTGTATCTTGATATCCATCTGTAAAGCAGTCACACCTTCAGCAGATCCGGCAACTTTAAAGTCCATATCTCCAAGATGATCTTCATCACCTAAGATGTCGGTGAGTACCGCAAAGCTATTATCTTCTTTGATGAGACCCATAGCGATACCAGCCACTGGCGCTTTAACAGGAACCCCAGCATCCATCAACGCTAATGAGGTACCGCACACAGAAGCCATAGAGCTGGAACCATTTGACTCAGTAATTTCGGAAACCACACGGATTGCATAGGGAAAAACAACTTCCTCGGGCAAAACTGCGGCAACTCCACGACGTGCCAGGCGACCGTGACCAACCTCGCGACGCTTAGGACCAGCCATACGGCCTGTTTCACCCACTGAAAAAGGGGGAAAGTTGTAATGAAGCATAAACAAGTCACGCTTTACACCAGAAAGATCTTCGATCACTTGGGCATCACGAACTGCACCCAAAGTGGCAACTACTAACGCTTGAGTTTCGCCACGAGTAAACAAAGCTGAACCATGAGTTTTACTCAACAAACCAACTTCCACATTAATCGGGCGGACTGTCGTGTTATCTCGACCATCAATACGCGGTTTACCAGCAATGATTCGGCCGCGAACAATCTTCTTCTCGAGGGAGCTAAGTACACCAGTCACTTCACTCGCTGTCACTGATGACTCTCCTTCACTCACGGCAAAGCGTTCAACGGCTGAGCGATGAAGTTCACCAAGACGTTCACCACGTTCTACTTTGCTGGAAATTTGATAGATCTCTTCGAGTTCAGCCGACAAAGCTTCAGTCATTGATGATTTGAGTCTCTCGTTGGTTAGAGGAGCTTCCCACTCCCATACTGGCTTACCAGCTTCATCTTTGAATTCATTGATAGCTTTTATGGCTACTTGCATTTCTTGATGAGCAAATAGTACAGCACCAAGCATAAGATCTTCACTAAGCTCTTTGGCTTCCGACTCAACCATCAGGACAGCACTTTCAGTGCCGGCTACAACCATGTCGAGCTCAGAGTTTTCTAAAGCAGCATAGCTGGGGTTTAATATATATCCATCACTATCGTTATAACCTACTCTTGCCGCACCGATAGGACCTGCGAAAGGTATACCTGAAATCGCCAGAGCTGCAGAAGCACCAATCATTGAAGCTATATCTGGATCGACATCTTTTTCTGAAGAAATTACCGTACAGACCACCTGCACTTCATTGAGAAACCCTTTGGGAAACAAGGGGCGAATGGGGCGATCGATTAATCTGGACGTTAGTGTTTCTTTTTCAGTTGGACGCCCCTCACGCTTGAAAAATCCGCCTGGGATCTTACCAGCAGCATAAGTTTTTTCCTGATAATCAACAGTAAGAGGAAAAAAGTCCTGTCCTGGGCTTGCTGTTTTTTTACCCACCACGGTTGTGAGCACTGAAGTATTACCGATACTTACAATGACAGCACCTGTGGCTTGTCTTGCAATTTTTCCTGTTTCTAAAATTACTGTATCTTTGCCGTACTTAAATTCTTTCCTAATTGGATTAAACATTACTTATTTTCCTAGACGTATAAACTAGGCCAGTCCAACACTAGCCTAGTAAGAAAGGGCACCTATTAACGGCGCAGACCCAAACGTTGGATCAGATTACTGTAACGATCCAGATTTTTTCGCTTGAGGTAATCCAACAGTTTTCTTCTGGTGTTTACCATGCGAATTAGGCCGCGGCGGGAATGATGGTCCTGCTTGTGGTTTTTGAAGTGATCTTGCAGGTGATTGATGTTGTAAGTTAACAACGCTACCTGGACTTCAGGGGAGCCCGTATCACCTTCGGTCTGACCGAATTCACGGACAATTTCTGCTTTTTCTTGGACTGTTAATGCCATCTTAGTCTCCAATATGCTCAAATTTATGAGACAGAATGACCATGCATATTTATAGTCACCTGCTTTGCCTTAGTCAGAAACTTTTGGGTGTCATTCTGTTGTGTTGCCGATTCGCTTGCACGAACTTTACACCAGTTAGATAGTAAATCCTGACAAAGGCCGTAAATTATACCATAAAGTCATTATCTATTCCTTACTTGCAGTTCAATCAACCCTCAGTTTTAATGTGGGCTTCTTGTAGACTATTGGGAATCGATTATTAATTATGAAATTAAATAATAATATCAATAAGTTAATTTTATCAGTAAGCGTGCTTTTGGCAAGCCAATGGGCGTTGGCACAACCATCGCTAGCCCCCCCCCACGCCCCTATCGTCGCTGGGGAGCCTGTGCCAGTCACTATTCACCCAGATCAGCAGATTTTATTACTAAGCACTGATGCTAAGTTAGCAGCCAACAAAAAAGTGGTTTATGACATGTACCGTGAAGTGATTGAAGCGGGACATGCAGAGGCAATCGATAAGTATTATTCATCTAATTACAAAGAATATTCTCAAGTTAGGTTAGGTGGACGTGCCGGTCTTAAGCAATATGTCAATGGCCTCACGCGTCTCGAGGAAATTCCTACAAACATTGAAGGTTTAGTAACACTTTTAGCTGAGGGTTCTTGGGTTGTTCTTGCTCAAATCAGCCATTACCTCGAGCCTGACGGGTCTGGAAATACCTATAGCTCCACTTATTTCGATGTATATCATCTTACAGATGCCAAGATTGATGCTCATTATGATTCCCAACAATTAGGCCCCAATATGAAAATACCTTCGCCAGAAGAGGGTGGCCCACTTCCCATTCGAGGCGTTGCAGGTTTAGCACAACATGAAATTATCATGAGCGATAATCCATCCTTGCTCATGAACAAACGACTCGCCTTTGATGTCTGGCGGAATATCCCAGAAGCAGGTCGTGAGGAAATGGCAGATTTGTATTTAGATCCCATTTATGTTCAACATAACCCAAATGCCGCGACAGGCCGTGATGGTTTTAAAGAATACTTCGCAAAGCGTCCAGATTCAGCTATAGATACCTTTTTGGAAGATGAGATCATTACAGTCGTTGCGGAGGGAGATTTGGTGGTACAGGTGCTACAAGAAGAGCGTCCTCACCCAGATACAGGTGAAACTTACTATGTTGCCTGGGTAGACATGTTCCGGATGGAAGGAGGCCGTATCTTTGAACACTGGGATACTGCCTCTAAAGGCGAACTTCCCGAGTCTATGCAGAAGAAATAAGATTCAACAGCTCTCTAGTCTTCTCTTGCATTAACTGCACAGAGCCACGACTTTCGACATTCAATCGAATTAGTGGCTCTGTGTTAGAGCTACGTAAATTAAACCGCCAGTCCTTGAAGTCAACACTCACTCCGTCCATAAGGTCTACATTCAAAGCTTCTGCTTCGTAAGCAGCCAACGCATGAGCCATCACAATTTGTGCATCTTTAACACTACAGTTAATTTCACCACTTGAAGGAAACCTCGCAACACATTCTTCCACAAGCTGAGACATGGTCTTGTCCGTGCGAGACAAAATCTCCAGCACCACAAGCCAAGGTATCATACCGCTGTCACAGTAGAAAAAGCGTCTAAAGTAATGATGGGCACTCATTTCACCGCCATAAATCGCATCTTGATTACGCATCACGTCTTTCATGAAAGCATGTCCAGATTTACTTTGCACAGCAATACCTTTATGGCGAAGGACAATATCTTGTGTATTCCATATAAGGCGGGGATCATGCACTATTCTAGCTGCCTGCTCCAGTTGTAAAAAGTGCTGGGCTAGAAGACCAACAATGTAATATCCTTCAATGAACTGCCCTTTTTCATCCCAAAAAAAACAGCGATCAAAATCACCATCCCAGGCTATTGCTACATCGGCATTAGTCTCGAGTAAGCGTGCACGTGTGGGCTCACGATTTTCCTCTAATAACGGATTTGGTACCCCATTGGGAAAGTTTCCATCTGCCTCGTGGTAGAGCTTTTCAAAGTGATACGGCAAGTGGGGTTCCAGCAAATCGATAATCGCACCTGCTCCCCCATTCCCTGCATTGCAAGCCACTTTAATTGGTTTGCATGACGTGACATCTGTGTAAGTTAGCAAATGGTTGATATAGGCATCCCTTATAGAAATTTGTACCAGTTGCCCCTGTTTAATGCTCTTCGGAAAGAGATTCGATTCAGCCAATGCACGAATAGACTTTAAGCCAGTATCAGCCGAGATAGGCTTGCTATTTTCTCGAACAAATTTTAAACCATTATAGTCTTTAGGATTATGACTGGCGGTTACCACTATTCCTCCATCCATGCCAAGATGACTCGTTGCAAAATATATTTCCTCTGTACCACATTGCCCAATATCCTGCACATCCACACCGCTATCCAGCAGGCCTCTGATCAAAGCTGAAGATAATTGTTTTGAACTTAACCGTATGTCATACCCAACAACAACGCGTTTAGCGACCTCATTAGCTCCAATAAAAATTGCATAGGCACGCCCTATTCGATAAACAATTTCTTCGTTCAATTGATCTGGTAAACGACCTCGTACATCGTAGGCTTTAAAACAAGTAAGTTCTTGCATAACTGTTCCTTGTCAATTTGACTTCTCGTAGACATTTTCGTAAATATAGTTAGAGGCCTGCATGAACCCACTCACAGAACCACAGTCAAAACGTTTACCTTTGAATCTGTAAGCTATAACACGTCCCTCACAGGCAAGTTGCATTAATGCATCTGTAAGTTGAACTTCGTTATTGCGTCCAGGTGCAGTTGCCCTAAGGGCATTGAATATATCTGGAGTAAGAATGTAACGACCAATTATTGCCAGCTTACTAGGCGCTTGTTCTGGGTCTGGTTTCTCAACCATGGAGGTGACACGTATTACTCCTTCCTCAATTTCTAAGCCAGCAATCACACCGTATTTGTTAGTATCTTCTCGTGGCACTTCCTCTACTGCCACTATAGAGCAGCGATAGTGCTGAAATAACCCTACCATCTGGGACAGAACACCTTTAGCAGGACTGTGACATAGATCATCGGCAAGCACTACAGCGAAAGGTTGTTCTCCAATCAGAGTCTCACCAGTTAAAATGGCATGCCCTAACCCCTTCATTTCTATCTGTCTTGTGTAAGAAAATATCGCCTTGTTCATGATGCGACGAATATCTTTTAGGTAGCCCTCCTTGGAAGAGCCTGCAATTTGATGCTCCAGTTCATAGTTAATGTCAAAGTGATCCTCGATAGCACGCTTACCACGACCTGTCACTATCGCCATACCATTGATACCAGCATCCAGGGCTTCCTCTACCCCATACTGTATGAGGGGCTTATTCACGATGGTAAGCATTTCTTTAGGCATAGCCTTAGTCGCTGGGAGGAAACGCGTACCATAACCTGCGGCAGGAAAGAGACACTTGTTAATTAAAATATGATTATTTCTAGTTGTGTTCATAACATTATTCCTGCAAATTTATTTTCCTGCATCGCTAAGTATCTCGGTTGTACCTGTCCTCAAAACGGACAATATCGTCCTCGCCTAGATAGTCACCGCATTGAACCTCAATAATTTCTAGGAGCTGATCTCCAAAATTTTCTAATCTATGTTTGGTTTGTTGAGGAATATAAGTAGATTCATTGGGCAAGAGTGTCAACAACTCTTCTCCTCGTTGAACTCTTGCTTTCCCCTTGACAACAACCCAATGTTCAGCACGATGATTGTGTAACTGGAGTGATAGTGCACAACCAGGTTTCACAGTAATGCGTTTCACTTGAAAACCAACATTCAGTATGAGAGTTTCATAATATCCCCAAGGGCGATAGACCACTTTATGTGAATTGATTTCAGGACGTTTGGCCAACTTAAGTTGCTCAACTAATGATTTCAAATTCTGTGTATGTTCCCTGCCAGCGACCAAAACAGCATCATTAGTCTCCACCACGACGAGATTTTCTACTCCTGAGAGCGCAACTAGTCGATTCTGAGCGTAAATAAGAGAATCTTTGGTTTGATGAACCAAAACGTCACCTAAAACTGCATTTCTTGCATCATCTTTGGGAAGGTGATGCCATATTGCTTGCCAAGCCCCAAGGTCGCTCCAGCCAGCCGATAAGGGGATGACAACTGCATGTGTAGTATGTTCCATCACCGCACAATCTACTGAAATATTCCTTGCCTTCGAGAAACTCTCAACATCCAGTCGAACAAAGTCCAAATCTTTTTTCGCTTTTTGCCAAGCCATGCGACAAGGACCAATGACTTCTGGAGCGAGTTGTGACAACTCAGTAATAAAATTTCGAACACGGAACATAAACATACCGGAGTTCCAGTAATAACCTCCGTCTTGCAGAAACTCTTCGGCTCGTTCACGCTGAGGTTTCTCCACAAAAGCAGCCACCTTGAAAGCTATCCCACCTTGCTCAAGATGAAGATCATCGCCGCGTTTAATGTAGCCATAACCAGTTTCTATATAACTAGGCACTATCCCAAAAGTGAGTAAATGCCCTCCTGAAGCGAGATGATTGGCATAGCTCACAACTCTCAGGAATTCCGCGCCATCACTCATGGCATGGTCGGCAGCCAGTACCAATAAGTGGGCCTCTGGACCATGATTTTGCTCAGCGCAAAGGGCTGCTACAGCAAGGGCAGGCGCTGTGTTTCTACCCACAGGTTCAAGGAGAATTTCAGCATTACTGATGCCGAGCTCTTGGAGTTGTTCGGCAACAAGAAAACGATGCTCCACATTGCAGACCACAATGGGAGCCATGACATTTCCCTCCCTTTTTGGTAAATCCCGCAACCGCAAGACCGTTTGTTGAAAAAGGGTATGCTTGGAACCTCCAAAGTTTAAAAATTGCTTTGGTCTATCCGGCCTTGAGGCGGGCCAAAGCCTAGCACCAAGCCCTCCGGCCATGATGACTGGTATAAGGGGTACTTCAGTTACCTTTTGATGATTTACCATATTTTTGTCTTCTTCGATTCACTTTACCCTTAATCTGAGGGTGCGATAATACATTTATCGGTGAATTATAAGGGTTAATCTGAGCAAAATGTTAAGACCCAGGCCAAGTTACAAGTTATAATGACATTTTTAGGATCTGCCGCAGGCAGTTCAGCGGCGAGAAATGCAATGAATTCATCTTTCAAACCAAAAAATAGCTATTCAAGAGACGAACTACTGGCCTGTGGCTATGGTCAGATGTTTGGGCAAGGAAATGCACGACTCCCCATTGGCAATATGTTAATGATGGATAGGATCACACAAATCTCTGCCACAGGGGGTAACGCTGGAAAAGGTTATATCAAAGCAGAACTAGATATTCATCCTGACCTTTGGTTCTTTGGCTGCCATTTTGAAAGTGACCCGGTAATGCCCGGCTGTCTAGGACTAGACGCCATGTGGCAATTAGTGGGTTTCTATCTTGGATGGCGAGGTAATCCTGGTAAAGGTCGAGCCTTGGGCTGTGGTGAAGTAAAATTCACTGGGGAAATTTTGCCAACAAACAAAAAAGTAGTGTATGAGCTTGAAATAACAAGACTCATTGAACGCAAACTGATTATGGGAATTGCCGATGGTACCGTCTCAGTTGATTCCAAGGTTATCTACATAGCCAATAATTTAAAAGTTGGACTGTTCAGACCTGAAGAAAAGATAGGTTAATTTTTTAACGATTGCCTTTTTTAGTTTTGTTTAATCATGATCTAAACACTTTGGTTGTAAAGCTTTGAAGAGTAGCAATAAATAGAAAAAATAAGAGGGGTTGCGGTATGCGTCGAGTTGTTGTCACCGGTATGGGTATTCTTTCCTGCATCGGCAATGACCTACAGCAAGTTTTAAGTTCTCTACAAACAGGTAAGAGCGGGATCGTTGTTCGCCCTGAATATCAGGAGCGAGGCATGCGTAGCCATGTTGCAGGGGCTGTAAATATCGATCTTAGTGCACAAATTGACCGCAAAGATCTGCGCTTTATGGGTGCAGCTGCTGGTTATGGACATGTAGCAATGCAGCAAGCTATTACCGATTCAGGCCTAGAGCCCAATGAAATATCGAACCTTAAGACGGGTATCATCATGGGAGCGGGTGGGTCCTCTACTGAAGATCAAGTCGAAACCGCTGATGTTCTGCGAGAAAAAGGCTTAAAACGTGTAGGTCCTTATCGGGTGACACGAACTATGGGGTCAACTGTTTCTGCCTGTCTAGCAACAAGTTTTGCAATCAAGGGCATCAACTACTCCATCTCTTCAGCTTGTGCCACCTCAGCTCATTGCATAGGTAATGCCATGGAGTTAATTCAATTGGGGAAACAAGATATTGTGTTCGCCGGTGGCGCTGAAGCCGAGCACTGGACCTTAAGCTGCATGTTTGATGCAATGGGCGCGCTAAGCACACGATATAACGATACTCCTGCTGAGGCTTCTCGTGCCTATGATGCAAATCGTGATGGCTTCGTTATTGCCGGTGGTGGAGGCGTGCTCGTAATTGAAGCCCTTGACCATGCCTTGGCTCGTGGTGCGAAAATCTATGCTGAACTTACAGGTTATGGCGCCACTTCTGATGGTGCTGATATGGTAGCACCTTCTGGTGAAGGAGCAGAGCGCTGTATGAAAATGGCAATAGCAACCTCAAAACGTCCCTTAAACTATATCAACACCCACGGAACCTCTACTCCAGTCGGGGATGTTAAAGAAATAAGTGCAATACGTAATACTTTTGCGGCGTTAGGCAAGTCGGTACCTCTCATTTCTTCAACCAAGTCTCTCACAGGGCACTCTCTAGGTGCTACCGGCGTTCAAGAGGCAATCTACAGTATTTTGATGATGCAAAATAATTTCATAGCAGCCTCAGCAAATATCAAGGATTTGGATCCAGAAGTGGCAGATATGCCTATCGTTCAGGTAAGGAAAGACAATCAAAATCTCGAGTCAGTCATGTCCAATAGTTTCGGTTTTGGTGGTACTAATGCAACGTTGCTTTTTGAGAAATATGAGGATTAATTGGGAGATTTCTCAAACCCTGCTTTGGCCCTGCTTAATGCTGTTCCTGTTTCAGTCTTCCTCTGTCCTTTCTCAAATACCAGAGGGAGCACTGAGCACTTCCTCAAAGCCTTTGTTAGCAAAATCCCAATCTTTGGTCTCTCCCGATTTAGGTATCTTACCCGCAAAGGATGCTTTCAATTTTTTTGCACTGAGCTCCCCCTCAGAAGTCTTATTGCATTTCTCCCCTCAGGAAGGCTATTACTTATACGTCGAAAAGTTCACTCTCACCAACGCAGCAGGAAGTGCACTGGCTTTGGAAATGCCAAACGGTGAATTTCTTGAGGACGAGTACTTCGGCTTAACAGAGATCTTGCGAGAGGCTTTTAGTCTAAGCATTGATGTAAGCGAATCCTACTATCCACTAATGCTAAGCTACCAAGGCTGTCGTGAGGACATATACTGTTATCCTCCACAAGATGTATTGATAAATATCCCCAAACCTGATTTTTAGTCAGTTAGCTGCTGTTTCTTCGAAGATTAATGCATTTTATCACCATTTTTCGTGCAATTTATTCTTTAAGACTGGCACTCATCCTTCCCTTTACTTAGAATAACGTCATGTCTCCTCGCTACAATGAAGTCACAGCCATGGCAAAATTTCTACTAATTAACGGTCCCAACTTAAACCTGCTCGGCACTAGAGAACCTGGGCACTATGGAGTATACACACTAGATGAAATAGTAGCTGATCTCGTAGCTCAAGCTAGAGCGGTTGGCCATCACTTGGAAAGTTATCAAAGTAATGCGGAGTCTGAGCTGATAGATCGGGTACAACAAGCAAAAAAAGAGGGTATAGACTTCATCATAATTAACCCAGCAGCCTTCACGCACACTAGTGTTGCCCTTCGCGATGCTTTACTCGCAGTATCTATCCCGTTTGTAGAAGTTCATTTGTCTAATGTATATGCGCGGGAGACTTTCAGGCACCACAGCTATTTTTCAGACATTGCTTTAGGTTGCATCATCGGACTAGGTCCCCAAGGATACAGCCTTGCCCTCCAAGCACTGATGAAGAAAATTAATAACTAATAAAACAAATTATCACTCGAACTGAACAATACATAGACTGAACACATAGAGAACCTTATGGATATCAGAAAAGTTAAAAAACTTATTGAATTATTGGAAGAGTCCAACATTGCTGAAATAGAAATCAAGGAAGGCGAAGAAGCAGTGCGCATTTCAAGAAATTCTCCCCATTCCCTCGTCACTCAGTCACCTCCTATGCATTATGCGCCAGCAGCTGCTACTACTGCCTCTACCTTGCCAACCGCCGCGCCTGAAGTCGCTCACACGGGCTACAAAGGTGATCCTGTGCTATCTCCAATGGTAGGAACTTATTATGCAGCACCCGCCCCTGGAGCCAAACCTTTCGTCACGATCGGACAACAAGTAAAGGCAGGTGATGTCGTCTGTATCGTTGAAGCGATGAAAATGATGAATCAAATTCAAGCTACTAAATCTGGGGCTGTGGAAGCCATTTTGGTTGAAGATGGTCACCCAGTGGAATTTGACCAACCTCTCATTGTTATCTCTTAATTGGCAAGGAGCAGATTCCACTATGATAGGAAAAGTGCTAATCGCCAACCGAGGTGAGATTGCCTTGAGAATCTTGCGTGCTTGCAAAGAACTAGGCATAAAAACCGTAGCTGCCCATTCGACCGCCGATAGAGATCTCATGCACGTACGTCTAGCTGATGAGTCAGTGTGTATTGGCCCTCCAAAATCGGCGCAAAGTTACCTCAATGTCCCTTCCCTAATTGCCGCCATGGAAGTGACAGGTGCTGATGCGGTTCATCCCGGCTACGGCTTCCTTTCAGAGAATGCCGACTTTGCTGAACAGGTTGAAAAATGCGGATTTACATTCATTGGTCCACGCGCTGAAACCATCAGAGCAATGGGTGATAAAGTAAGCGCTATCCAAGTAATGCTCAAGGCTGGTGTCCCTACTGTACCTGGATCTAATGGCCCACTGGGGGATGATGATCGGCGTAACTCAGAAATAGCCGCTAGCATAGGTTACCCCATCATGATTAAAGCTGCAGCTGGAGGCGGTGGTCGCGGAATGAGGGTTGTGAACTCTGAAGATGAATTAATTAAAGCCATTCAAGTGACGCAAAGTGAAGCAGGTTCCTACTTTGGAAGTAGTGTTGTTTACATGGAAAAGTTCTTGGACAACCCACGTCATGTAGAAATTCAAGTATTAGGCGATGGTAAAGGGTCTGCGATTTGTCTTGGCGATCGTGACTGTTCAATGCAGAGACGACACCAAAAAGTTATCGAAGAGGCTCCTGCCCCCGGTATTCCAGATTCAGTTCGTGCAGATATTCAAGCGGCTTGTATACGAGCCTGTGAGGAACTGCATTATCGGGGAGCAGGAACTTTAGAATTTTTGTATCAAGACGAGCGCTTTTATTTCATTGAAATGAATACTCGAGTACAAGTTGAGCATCCTGTGACTGAACGGATATCAGGAGTAGATATCGTAAAAGAACAATTACTCATCGCTAGTGGAAAGGGTTTATCCTACTCACAAGATGAAATAACTCTTTCTGGCCATGCCATTGAGTGCAGAATAAACGCTGAGGATCCGCGAACCTTCATGCCTAGCCCAGGGAAAATTTCTCTCTTTCATGCTCCTGGTGGTAATGGAGTACGTGTAGATTCGCACATCTATAGTGGTTATACCGTGCCTCCACATTATGATTCGTTAGTAGCAAAACTTATCACCCACGGCCCTAGTCGTGAAATTGCCATTAATCGAATGCGAAATGCGCTTGAAGAAATGGTTGTTGATGGCATCAAAACGAATATCCCTCTGCAAAGTAAATTGATGCTGGATGCTGGTTTCCAACGCGGTGGCACCAATATCCACTATTTGGAAGCACTCTTAAAACGAGAAGATCATTAACCTTGAGTTGGCTTGAACTAAAACTCGCAACGAGTAGAATCACGTCTGAGGAGTGCGAGGCACTCCTCTGGACACTCGGTGCATTATCAGTGACGATGATAGATGCCGCTGATAATCCTCTGTTTGAACCAAGAGTTGGTGAAACTCCTCTGTGGGATACCCTGCAGATTACCGGTCTTTTCGAAGCAACTGTCGGTTTAAATACTCTAACCCAATTAGCTTTGACTGCCTTTCCTGATGTCGAATTTCAAGTCCAGCAAATTCCTGAGCAAGATTGGGAACGCAGTTGGTTAGATGATTTTGTACCAATGTGTTTCGGCAAAAGCTTATGGGTATGCCCACAACTAAACGATAGCAGCATCCAGAACTCCGACTGGTTGGAACGCCATGCAGATACTCTGCAGCAGATGCAAACTCATAACCAAGTGGTTTTACAGCTAGACCCCGGATTAGCATTCGGAACCGGTACACATCCCACTACATCTCTTTGCTTGCAGTGGCTTGACAAACATTCCTCGCGGCAGTCTTTAGTAGGGGAGCGTCTGGTAGATTTTGGATGTGGTTCAGGTATATTAGCTTTGGCTGCTTTGTTGTTAGGTGCCAGCACAGTGGATGGCGTGGATAATGATCCTCAAGCTTTACAGGCTACAGCTGAAAACTGTACGAAGAACCTCATAGACCCACAGCGCTTGCCACTTTTTATGCCCAATGATTTTGCTTCATCGCGTGAAAGAACAGAAGCTGTCAGATATGATGGTGTAATGGCAAATATTCTTGCTGGTACTCTCATAGAACTGGCTCCGTTACTAGTTAGCTTACCAAAGCAGGGTGGCTGGTTATTACTCTCCGGTATATTAAAAGACCAGAGCGATTCTGTTATTTCTGCCTATACTCCTTGGTGCGAAAGTTTTCAAATAACTGCTCAGGAAGACTGGGTATGTATAAGCGCCACCTTGAGGTAACTATGTCCGAAAAGCTAACGCAGTGCCCACATTGTCAGAATGTCTTCCGCGTTACCCAATCACAGTTATCGGCCGCATCCGGTCAGGTTCGTTGTGGTTCATGTCTTGGCACATTTTCTGCTCCGCTAAATTTCATTATTATCAAACCACTACCCGAGAGTGATGATCATTTATCAGATTTACTCTCAGACCCTCGAGCAGAAGCTCAGATTTTTGCTCCTTACGAGGAGTACTCTGATACTCCGGACCTGTTTGATGAACTTGAAGCGACAGAAAAAAATAGCTCCATAGCAAGACTTACTGTACGCGATCCAAGTGCATGCCCCTTTGAAGAAGGCGATAATTTCTCTGACGATGAAACTATGTTTGACCCTGTGCAAGATGAATTTCAGCCCAAGATCGTTTACTTTGCTGAAGCAGAAGATCCAGATCCAGATTTCGAAGAGGAGGATCTTGATTCTTTTGAAGAGGAGATTCCAACGGAAGATGAGAGTTACCACGAAGAAATAGTAGATCCCCATGACGATCCGCACAACGATTATCTAGGCACAGATATTCCCAGTGATGAACTCGATGAAGATATACTCCCCAACCAGCTACATAAGGACTCGGCATTTCCATATTATCTCCGTTGGGTGGCAGGTATTCTAGCAGTAATAGTAATGATTATTCTTTTCTTGTAGAGCTCAGCATTTCCTGAGCAAATAAGTCAAAACTTTCGATAAGCTTTTTACAGTCTCGGTATACCTAGGTAAAATTAGCTCACTGAGTCATTAACCTTGCCGTTATTAAAATGAGTAGTCATCGTGATCCAAATTGGTCCATATTCTTTAGCTTCGCGTGTACTACTTGCTCCCATGGCTGGTGTTAGCGATAAACCCACGCGAGAAATTTGCCGCCGTTTTGGTGCTGGCCTAACAACAACAGAAATGCTCAGTGCCAGTTTGCAAGTTCGTGACCCTAAGAGCTCTGAATCACGGGCCGCCCATCTGGATGAACCCACTCCACGATCTGTGCAGATTGCTGGCGCAGATCCTGTAATGATGGCTGAGGCGGCACGCATAAATGTTGCCTTAGGAGCACAAATCATCGATATCAACATGGGTTGTCCAGTAAAAAAAATCATGAAGCAAGCTGCGGGTTCCGCCTTACTTAGAGATCAACCTTTAGTTGAACGTATTCTAAAAGCAGTAGTTGGCTCGGTAGATGTACCTATCACTTTGAAAATCCGTACTGGCTGGAGCCGAGCAATGAAAAATGCTCTAGAGATTGCAAGAATAGCAGAGGATTGCGGCATTATGGCTTTGACTATTCATGGTAGAACTCGAGAAGACATGTTCAGCGGTTCCGCCGAATTCGATACTATTGCAGCTGTGCGTAATGAAATTGGTATTCCATTAATCGCCAATGGCGACATTACGACTGCGCAACAGGCTCGTTCTGTCTTAATGTACACTGGTGCTGATGGTGTCATGATAGGACGTGGAGCTCAAGGTCGGCCTTGGATATTCAAGCAAATTCAACAATACTTGAATGGGGGTGAGGAACTCTCTGATCCAGAGCCTGCTGAGGTCGAGGCAATTTTAATAGAACATATACAAAAACTTCATGAGTTCTACTCTAACTGGCCAGGACTGGGCTTTGCACGTAAACATGTCGCTTGGTATTTGGCACCTTACCCAGATTCGCGGGATTTTAGACGTGAATTTAATCGATTAGATTCATTGCAAGGTCAATTGGAGGCAATCGCTGGTTATTTTGAAAAATTACGTCAACGGGTCATATGATTAAAGTTATTCACTTAGCTTGAGCTACTAAAAGACTTCTTGGTGTTTGGATGCAACTATAGGATTTCACCTATGAAAGACAATGCTTCATCGGAACAACTAACACTTCAAGAGCATGTTAGATTGTCAGTTGGTTCATACTTGTACACTGTTGAAGACGACGATCTGATAAAAGATTTGTATGCATTAGTCTTGAAGCAGATAGAGGCACCCTTGCTAGAGGCGGTGTTGCGACGTGCGCGGAGTAACCAGTCTGTTGCAGCGCGTATGTTGGGAATGAATCGTGGCACACTGCGCAAAAAATTGCGGCAGTACCAATTACTTTAAAATTAAAAGACAAATCACTTACTAAAATAATCACTGCAGGAAAGATCCTCAATGTCCACAGCCCAGCCACAGCCAGTTAATACCGCACTTTCACCAGTACGTCGTGCACTCCTTTCTGTTTCTGATAAAACAGGAATTGTTGAATTCGCTGCAGCATTAGCAAGCTTGAATATTGAATTACTCTCTACTGGAGGCACATTCAGGTCTTTACAGGAAGCTGGCATCACGGTTACTGAAATAGCCGATTACACGGGTTTCCCAGAGATCATGGAAGGACGTGTCAAAACGCTACATCCTAAAGTGCATGGTGGAATCCTCGGACGTCGAGGTACTGACGATGCAGTCATGCAGGCACACGATATTCCGACTATCGATATGGTGGTTGTTAACCTCTATCCCTTTCAAAAAACCGTCGCCAAACTAAATTGCACCTTAGGTCAGGCTATTGAAAATATAGATATTGGCGGCCCAACAATGTTGCGAGCAGCAGCAAAAAACTTTAATTGGGTAGCTGTAGTGAGCAACCCTGAAGACTACTCAGATATTATTACTGAGCTTCAACAACATAACGGTAAGTTAAGTGGTTCTACACGATATCGTCTGGCGTTGCGCACCTTTGAACATACAGCAAACTATGATGGGGCTATTGCTAATTGGTTAGGCGCTCGCAATGAAAATGGTGAAACAAAAAACTTTTCTGAAACATTCAATATGCAATTAGAGTTAAAGCAATCTTTGCGCTATGGAGAAAATCCACACCAAAAAGCTGCTTTCTATGTCGAGAGCGAACAGAGAGAAGCATGCATTTCTAATGCAGAGCAACTTCAAGGTATCGATTTGAGCTTTAATAATATTGCTGACACTGATTCTGCTCTTGAATGTGTGAAGACATTTTCAGACACAGCTTGTGTTATAGTGAAGCATGCAAACCCCTGCGGCGTTGCTGTAGCGAAAAGCCCTCTTGAAGCTTATTTAAAAGCCTATGAGACAGATCCTGTCTCAGCTTTTGGCGGAATCATTGCTTTTAATCGTGAATTGGATGAAAGTACTGCAGCAGCAATAATAGAACGTCAATTTGCCGAAGTGATCATTGCCCCTGGGGTCAGCTCGGGGGCAAAAGCATGTTTAGCTACCAAACCAAAATTACGTTTAATGAGTTGTGCTCCAATCACCGAAAAAATCTACTCACAACATCTACAACGTGTAACAGGCGGCTTACTCGTCCAAGATCATGACCTCGGTAACGTTACTCAAAGCAATCTTAAATTAGTAACAAAACGCTCCCCCTCTGAAGCAGAGATGCAAGATTTACTCTTTGCTTGGAAAGTAGTGAAGGCAGTGAAATCAAATGCCATTGTTTATTGTCGCGATGGAAAAACCATTGGTATTGGAGCAGGTCAGATGAGTCGTGTGTATTCGGCTCGTATTGCTGCCATAAAAGCTGCTGATGCTGGTTTAACCGTCTCTGGTGCGGTGATGGCCTCAGATGCCTTCTTTCCCTTCCGCGATGGTATCGACGCCGCCAAAGAGGTAGGGATTACTGCTATCATTCACCCAGGCGGATCAATGCGAGATGAAGAGATCATTGCAGCGGCAGATGAAGCAGGCATAGCAATGATCTTTACTGGCATGCGTCACTTCCGTCACTAAGATTAGCTGCCAGAATAATCAAGAGAAAAATTACTGTAGAGAAAATCAATGTCTACTAAAAAAGTCATGATCATAGGTTCGGGTGGAAGAGAGCACGCTCTTGCATGGAAAGCGTTGCAAAGTCCTCATATTGAAGAGGTCTTGGTTGTCCCCGGCAACGCAGGTACTGCCCTTGAGCCAGGGTTACGTAATGTAGAGGTAAACATTAATGACTTTTCTGCACTTGCCCAACTTGCTCAAACTGAGCAAATAGGATTGACCATAGTAGGACCAGAGGCACCGCTAGTCGATGGTTTGGTTGACTACTTTGCTAATCTGGGTTTGCCGTGTTTTGGTCCTAATAAACTTGCTGCGCAACTAGAAGGATCAAAGGGATTCACCAAAGATTTTCTCAAACGACATCAAATTCCAACAGCTGCCTATGGTAACTTCAATAAAGTAGAGGATGCCTTAGCTTATCTTGAAGAAAAATCATTACCCATTGTTATCAAAGCTGATGGCTTAGCAGCAGGCAAAGGGGTCGTAATAGCGCAGACTTTAGAAGAAGCAAAATCTACGGTAGTAGATATGCTTTCGGGCAATAGCTTTGGTAGCGCTGGTTACCGAGTGGTTATAGAGGAGTTTATGCAAGGTGAGGAAGCAAGCTTCATCGCCTTAGTAGATGGCACTGTAGCCCTGCCATTCGCGACTTCTCAAGATCATAAGGCAATATATGATGAGGATAGGGGACCTAACACCGGAGGTATGGGAGCCTATTCCCCAGCACCAGTAGTCACGTCAGAAATTCACCAGCGTGTGATGGATGAAATTATTATGCCAACAGTGCGAGGCATGGCAGCAGAGGGCAATACCTACAAAGGTTTTCTTTATGCAGGTTTGATGATTGATGCCCAAGGTGCACCCCGAGTTGTTGAGTTTAATTGTCGTTTTGGAGATCCAGAAGCGCAACCCATCATGATGCGCTTAAAAAGCGATCTAGTGGAGCTTTGCTTAGCTGCAATCGATGGCAAGCTAGAAGGCCACACCCTTGAATTTGATCAACGTGCAGCACTGGCAGTTGTGCTTGCGGCAAGTGGTTATCCAGGAGATTACAGCAAAGGGGCAAACATCCTGGGTCTTGACTCAGAGGCTCCTGAGCACACAAAAGTTTTTCATGCAGGAACCCGCTTGGTTGAAGGTAGTTGTGTTACTCATGGTGGCCGAGTTCTCACTGCGACAGCTCTGGGGGATACGGTTAATGAAGCCCAACATCGAGCTTACAAGCTGGTCAGCCTAATCAGTTGGGACGGCATGACCTTTCGTAAAGATATTGGTTGGCGTGCCATTGCACGCGAACTGGGCAACTAGATAATTAAATATGTTACCAACTACTAATCCTGCACAGAGAAATATTTAGCAAACATAAGCAAACGGTGAAGAATGAATCTGATTGACTCTCTAATATTACAAGCAGATGCTGCCCTACGAACACTAATCCCGGGAGCAGTTGCGGCAGCACGACCCTCCCCCGCAAAAAAAACTCTCAACTCTGTAAAGTTAACCGAAAACGAGGTACGCCATGCTAGTGGATTAATGCGAATTAATCACACTGGAGAGGTCTGTGCACAGGCTCTTTATCAAGGTCAGGCGCTCACAGCAAAGTTACCTGAAGTCAGAAATAAAATGGCTCAAGCTGCAGCAGAGGAGCAGGATCATCTACAGTGGTGTGATGACAGACTTGCTCAACTAAACTCACACCCATCGATACTTAACCCTCTATGGTACGGAATGTCTTTTAGTCTAGGAGCTGCCGCTGGGTTAGCTGGAGATAAGTGGAGTCTTGGCTTTGTCGCTGAAACTGAAAGGCAGGTCTGCGAGCACTTGCAGGATCACTTACAACGCCTACCAGAGGAAGATGTATCCAGTAAGGCTATAATAAAAGAGATGATTTTAGATGAGGGAGATCATGCCAGTTGGGCAGAAATTGCTGGGGGTGCACCCCTGCCTTTAACTGTACGATTTGGCATGCGTTTTATGGCGCAAATTATGAAAACTGTTGCTTATAGAATATAAGATCATCAGAGCTCTGAGATTTCAAAATCGTGTGAAATTTCAATTCCAGCACTTTTCAGCATAATTGAGGCAGAACAGTATTTTTCAGCCGATAACTCCACTGCACGTTTCACTTTTTCTGCATCCAGATTTTTGCCCACTAATTTAAAGTGGAGATGTATCTTTTCAAACACAGCAGGGACAGCATCAACTCTAGTAGCCGTGAGTTCACAACGACAATCTATCACCTCTTGACGTGTCTTACGTAGAATAGTCATCACATCAAAAGAGGAGCATCCTCCTACTCCCATGAGCAGCATTTCCATTGGACGAACACCTGCATTACGTCCACCTAAATCTTGAGGCCCATCCATGACCACACAATGCCCACTACCTGATTCGGCCAAAAACATCGCATCATTTACCCAGCTCACACTTGCTTTCATTTGTTAGTTTCTCCTAATAATGGATGAGTACTGGCAGATCAAAGCAAGATCAACGACCAAACCACTAGCACATTCAAAAAGCTCAAAAGAACTGCTGCAGATCCTTGATCCTTTGCTAAGCCTGATAGTTCATGAGGTTCATGTCCTATTCGATCTACAACTGCTTCGACACTCGAGTTGAGCACTTCAACTATCAGAACAAGCATACATGAGCCGATAAGCAAAGCTCTTTCAACTCCATCCTCCCCAAGCCACAAAGCGATTGGCACCATGAAAACAAGTGCTGCGATTTCCTGTCTAAAAGCAGCTTCATTGCGATAACAACTCTTGATTCCTTGAGCAGAGTAACGGGCAGCAGAAAAAATACGCTTTAATCCTGTCTCACCTGGTTTACCCATGAAAAAAAAGCTCCTGTAGTTTACTCCCTGGATTTTTGGCACGCATGAAAGACTCACCAACTAAAAAACCATACACACCGTTCTTGAGCATATCTCTTACTTCCTGTTTGGTGTTAATGCCGCTTTCTGTAATCACAGAAACTCCAGCAGGAATCATGCTGAGTAGATCTATAGTAGTTTGTAAACTGGTCTTGAATGTATGTAGGTCTCGGTTATTGATCCCCACTAAGTTTGGCTTCAATGAAAGTGCTAACTGCAGTTCTTTTTTATCATGAACTTCAATGAGAACATCCATCCCAAGCTCAGCCGCCAGTTCAGCCATTGATTGTAGCTTCTGTGGTGTGAGGGCTGCTACGATTAACAGAATGCAATCAGCGCCTAGAGCTCGAGATTCATAGATCTGCCACTCATCAACCATGAAATCTTTGCGAATCACCGGCAAATGACACGCATCTTGGGCTAGCTTCAGATAATCCTCATGCCCGGAAAAAAAGTCATGGTCGGTCAACACAGATAAACAAGTAGCCCCATATTTTGCGTAAGAAACCGCAATTGCTCGAGGATCAAAATCTGTTCGGATCAACCCTTTACTCGGCGAGGCTTTTTTAATTTCAGCTATTACTGCAGGGCGCTTGTGTGAAATTTGGGTAGCTAAAGCTTTCGCAAATCCACGCGTAGGTGGCATCTGATCACACTTTTCTTTTAGCTTTGACATTGATACGAATTGTTGACGCTCAGCAACTTCTTCCCACTTACGGGCAAGAATCTTGTCTAAAATAGTTTTGCTTGAGGATGAATGATCTTGCATGGGTACTATTTGACCTTTACAAATAAAGAATTACTGCTGACGCTTGCGATTATTAAGTTACTTTTGTGTTAGAAAATTTTCTAATAACTGATGTCCATGTTCAGTCATGATGGATTCAGGATGAAATTGCACTCCTTGAATCGGAAGTTCACGATGTCTGACCCCCATAATTTCCTCAATACTGCCATCTTCATTCTGTGTCCAGGCTGTCATCTCCAAACACTTCGGCAGACTTTTCTGTGCAATTGCCAAAGAATGATAGCGAGTAGCAGCAAGAGGATTTTTTAGACCACTGAACAGACCTTCCCCGCAATGGAAGACATCTGATATTTTTCCATGCATTACTTTTTTTGCTCGAATGATCTCTCCACCAAACGCTACACCGATACTCTGATGTCCAAGACAAACACCTAGAATAGGAATTTCTCCTGCAAAGCGCTTGATTGCAGCGACAGAAATACCAGCTTCATTAGGTGTGCATGGACCTGGAGAAATCACTAATTGTGTTGGCTGCAATCGAGCAATCTCATCCAATGTGATGGCATCATTACGATAAACTTTAATATCCACACCTAGTTCACCGAAGTATTGCACCAGGTTGTAGGTAAATGAATCGTAGTTATCTATCATCAGTAGCATTCTTGGTACTTCCTATTGGATACAGAGTATGCTGTCCGTCGAGACACTTACAGCCCCTGTAAAGCTTTCTGAACTGCTAAAAACATGGCTCTTGCTTTATTCATGGTCTCCTCCCACTCACTTCGAGGATCTGAATCAGCTACAATACCAGCACCTGCTTGAATATAAAGAGTTCCTTCCTTGATAACTGCAGTACGAATGGCAATGGCCATATCCATATTACCGTTCCAGGATAGATACCCCATGGCACCACCATAAATGCCGCGTTTTACTACTTCTAATTCATCAATAATTTCTAATGCGCGTACTTTGGGTGCTCCACTCAGCGTACCAACTGGAAGGGTTGCCTTGAGGACATCAAGCGCACTTAACTCAGCGTGTAACTCGCTCTCGACGGTAGAAGCAATATGCATTACATGCGAATAGCGCTCTACAAACATCTGCTTGGTAACTTCTACTGAACCTATAGTCGACACACGACCTGCATCATTGCGAGAAAGATCAATCAACATAAGATGCTCTGCAATTTCTTTGGCATCTGCGAGTAGATCAGCCTCAAGCAGCTGGTCTTCTTCTTCATTGCGACCACGGCGACGCGTACCAGCTAATGGTCTGACGGTAATCTGTTTATCCTCAACTCGCGCCAAAATTTCTGGTGAGGCAGACACAATATGAAAATCTTCCATATCCATGAATACCATGTAAGGAGAAGGATTCAACTGACGCAGCGAACGATATAATGTCAGAGGGTCACCAGAGAAAGGGACACTCATTCGCTGAGCAAGGACCACTTGCATGACATCGCCAGCGGCAATGTACTCTTTAATTTTACTAACGCTCACCTCATAAGATTGCTGGCCAAAACTTGAAACAAAGTCAGCTTCAGTCACCAGATTTTTAGCAGAAGCTTTCGCATATAAAGATATTTCAAAAGGCTCACGTAACTCCCGCTCGAGTTCATCCAAGCGCTGCTGCCCAAGAGCATAGGCATTTTCATGCGAAGGGTCTACATGAACTATCAGCGTAAGTTCATTTCGTAGATTATCGAAAACAGCAACTTCTTCTGAAAGCAAAAGCAGGATATCGGGGGTACCCACTGTATCTTCAGGTGTAGATTCCTTAATGCGCTGTTCCACATAGCGCACTGTGTCGTAGCCAAAATAGCCTACCAAACCTCCAGAGAAACGTGGTAAATCGTCTAGCTCTGGAACCCTAAAGGTTTTTTCGTAGTCATTTATCCAAACCATGGGATCTTCACAACAATGTGTTTCTATCACCTCACCTTGCTGCTCCAATTGAACATGTTTTCCTTGAACTCTAATTATTTTCTTTGCCGGCAAACCAATAAATGAATAACGCCCCCACTTTTCACCGCCCTGCATTGACTCCAGCAGATAGGAATAAGGACCTCGTGCCAACTTGTAGTAAACCGCCAGGGGGGTATCTAGATCGGCCAAGACTGTTCTTGCTAGCGGGATATGTGTGTAACTTTCTTTAGCTAGCCTAGAGAAAACTTCCAGTTTCATGATTGGGCTAATTCCTTGCGTATTTCCTCACGCATGGCAGCAATAGTAACGCCATAGTCCAGTGAATTAAAAATAGCTGAACCTGCTACAAACATATCTGCGCCGGCACGAGCGATTTCTGCAATATTAGCTACACTTACCCCTCCATCAACTTCTAGACGAATTTCCAAACCAGAATCATCAATGAGTTTTCTAGCCTGGGTTAATTTAGTGAGTGTGGAAGGAATAAAGCTTTGCCCTCCAAAGCCTGGATTCACCGACATCAACAAAATGAGGTCTAGTTTATCCATCACATACTCAAGATTGCTGAGAGGAGTTGCCGGATTCAAAACCAATCCCGCTTTACAGCCGAGATCACGAATCAGGTTCAAGGAACGATCAATGTGCTGACTAGCTTCGGGGTGAAAGGTAATATACGAAGCACCAGCCTTTGCAAAATCTTGAATCAAAGAGTCGACTGGGCTAACCATCAAATGAACATCAATGGGTGCCTGAATACCGTAACTACGCAGCGCCTGACAAACCATAGGGCCAATAGTCAGATTAGGAACGTAGTGATTATCCATGACATCGAAATGCACGACATCTGCACCAGCCTCTACTACTGAGCTTACCTCTTCGCCAAGACGGGCGAAATCAGCTGAGAGAATGGATGGCGCTATTATGGGCGCTAAAGGCTGTTTTTTTGTCATGACTTTCGGCTAAGCTACGTTCAATTATATTTCTATTTATCAAAACATATTGTACTTGCTTTCGTAACTAACTGACAGATACTGGGCCTTGAATCTCTCAAGCAATGCCCTCACATATCATCTTACGCTTCCTACTAGAGAGGATTATCAAATGACCAGAATTTTCTTGTTTCTAATCACAAATATTGCGGTTATGGTATTGATTTCCATAATATTTAGTTTGTTTGGGATTCAGGGTGTACTCGCAGCTAATGGTGTTGATCTTGATCTGAGCGCCCTACTTGCTTACTCGGCGGTTATAGGCTTTACAGGATCTATTTTTTCCTTACTGATGTCTAAGACAATGGCAAAGACCGCCATGGGAGTTCGACTAATCGGTGAACACCGGAATGAATCAGAAAACTGGCTAGTACAAACTGTCTCTCGTCAGGCTGAGGCTGCCGGTATAGGTATGCCTGAAGTGGGTATTTTTTCCCAGAGTGCTCCAAATGCTTTTGCCACCGGCTGGAACAAAAGTAACGCACTTGTTGCAGTGAGCACTGGATTATTAAACAACATGACTCGGGATGAAGTAGAAGCCGTGCTAGCCCACGAAGTTAGTCACGTGGCTAATGGTGACATGGTGACACTGACGCTAATTCAAGGTGTGGTTAATACCTTTGTTATATTTCTCTCAAGGGTGATTGGTCATGTTGTGGATCGAGCTGTCTTCAAGGTACAAAGAGGTCATGGCCCTGCCTATTGGATAGTATCGATAGTAGCGCAAATTGTACTAGGTATTTTGGCTTCGATCATTGTCATGTTTTTCTCAAGAGTTCGAGAATACCGTGCAGATGCTGGCGGAGCCAAACTGGCTGGGCGAGGAAAAATGATTGCAGCACTACGAAGCTTACAGCAAGCTCAGACTGAGTCTCTACCAGAAAACTTTGCAGCTTTCGGTATCAGCTCGGGTAAGGTGCATGCATTATTTTCTTCTCATCCACCACTGGAGGCTCGTATCAGAGCTCTGCAAGAAAATGATTAAGAAAACTCCGACTCAGTGACAACTGCTTCAGGCAGCTGTCACTGAAACTTTAATGCAATCCCAGGCTTCCTCCGCAGTATCAACAAAATGAAAGAGTTCTAAATCTTCCGTAGCAATCATTCCATCATCAACTAGAGCCTCAAAGTTGACGACTTTATTCCAAAATTCTCTACCGAAAATGAGAATCGGCAGAGGACTGATTTTCTTTGTTTGCACGAGGGTAAGCGATTCAAACATTTCATCCAAGGTACCCCAACCTCCAGGAAAAACAACTAGTGCTCTAGCGCGCATAAGAAAATGCATTTTACGAATGGCAAAATAGTGGAATTGGAAACAGTATTCTGGATTTACAAAAGCATTGGGTGCTTGCTCATGAGGAAGTACGATATTTAGCCCAATAGAAGCCCCTCCTCCCTCATGGGCTCCCAAGTTCGCAGCCTCCATGATCCCTGGACCACCACCTGTAATCACATGTAATTGAGGACAAGTATCCTGACCAGAATAAGCAGTAATCAATGATGACAGCCTTCTCGCCTCCTCGTAGTAACGAGAAAGATGACGGCGACTCTCTAATTGTTTTTTCCTAGCTAATAGTCTTGGATCCTGTGGAGCACTTTTTAACTCGTGCTCTACTATCATCACTTCACGGGCGAGGGCTTCAGACGATAAGATTCGTGCTGAACCATAAATCGCAATAGTGTTTGCAATGCCGTGGCGTTGAAGCACTTGTTCAGGTTTATCGAGTTCAAGCATTAATCTTAAACCACGCTGTTCATCAGCAAGCAAAAAATCCTGATCATCAAAAGCTAGGCGGTAAGCAGGACTTTCAAGTTGTTCTCTTGTATATCCGCGCAAACGACTTTCATTCGCAAAGCGAATTGATTCACAGGCATCAGGATATTTTTTTCTACTCATCAGCCAGTCCTGTGTTGAGTCTCTTACCTGCAAGTTGATCCTGCAGGGCTTGAAGTCTTTCTGGTGTTCCAATATCCAGCCATTGTCCATTAAATATTTCACCACTCACTTGGCCAGCAACTATCGCTTTCTCCAACAAAGGAAGAAGTGCACATCGTTCAGGATAGTTACCTCTAAAAAATTGTGGGTGGTATACCGCTATGCCACTATAAGTGAATGTTTTCGATGGAGAACCCTCATCTCGTAACTGAACTCGACCCGTATCAGTAAGAGCAAAATCTCCATGCCTATGCTGCGGCGGATTAGGTACTAGCACCAAATGAGCCAAATACTGAGCTTTCAAGGCTTGGCGCAAATTTGCAAAAGGGTAGTCGGTCCACACATCACCGTTGACCACTAGAAAAGGAAATGCTCCTAAAAGCCCTAAAGCGTGAATGATCCCACCTGCCGTTTCTAAGGGTTCAATTTCAGGCGACCAACTTATATTCACGCCATATTTTGAACCATCACCAAGAGTTGACTCCAATTTGGCACCGAGCCAGGCATGATTGATGACTATATCTTGAAATCCAGCCCTAGCAAGCTTTAATAGTTGATGCTCTATAAGTGAGTATTCACCTGCACGTAAAAGAGGCTTAGGAATATGGGTAGTCAGTGGCTGCATACGCTCACCTTTTCCTGCTGCCAGCAACATCACTTTTTGCACAGACTTAACTTCACTCTGTCGAGTTTGCTCACTGGACATGCCAATCAATACCTCTTTCAGCGAGTTCATTTTTCAGTTTTTGCATCACTTTCTGATTTACCCAATCCCCGAAAGCCTCAAGACCAGCCACACGATGTGAGGCTGATATCAAGTACTGAAGTGTTCTTGGTATATCACCTAAATAACCTGCTTTACCATCCCGTAATAAAAGGCGACAAAATATCCCTGAGGCTTTCAGCTGCCTCTGAATCCCTTGCGCATGAAAATCATGGATAAATTGAGAGGGGGCATAGTGACAATATAACCCTTCTTGCTGTCTAGCGCTGAGGTATTCCAAAGACCATTCTTCCACAGCATCTAAAGGCCAACTGACATAACAATCTTTTAAGAGTGAGACTAGATCGTAGGTAAGAGGACCCTTCATAGCATCCTGAAAGTCGATAACACCAATCTTCTGTTCCTCAGTGAACATCAGGTTGCGAGAATGATAGTCTCGATGAACAAAAACCTGTGGCTGTCCTCTTGAAATGGAGATGAGTTGTTCATATACCGTTTGAAGAAGACTCTCGTCATCTTCCGTCCAATCTTGCTGTAATAATCCTACACAAAGCCAGTCGCGAAAAAGATCCATTTCCCTACTTAGTTGAGCTTCATCGTATTCTGGCAGTTTGTCTGCTGGAACACTTTGAATTAATGACAGTTGTTCCAATGCTGGAGCATAGAGAGATTTCACAAGAGCAAGCTCACCCAATTGACGCGCCTGTTTTAACTTGGTCCAAAGCAGAGTATCACCAAAATCTTGCAAACACATGAAACCATTAGATAGATCAGTAGCAATTATTTTCGGCACTCTAACTCCATGTGAGATTAACTGCTCTTGAATCTCCAAAAAGCGTGATGAATCCTCCTGTTGGGGTGGAGCATCGACTAAAATATAAGAAACTCTCTCGACTTCTCCGCGAAAATAACGACGGAAACTGGCATCTCCGCTAATCATCTCAAGCTGACTACCTTCAGGAAAACGCTGATTGAACCACCTCTGGAGAAGTGCACTTCGGCTTATAGATTGGTCTGACGACATAGAGTTAGGGGCCGTTTTAGTTGTGAAGCTTGTCTTTAGTTCATAGAATTCACTTTTCTCTATTATGCCCAGCACGCTTGGACTTTTGAAGTGACCCGTAGACCAAATCTATCGAGGGAGTACTACCCTCTTACTTTTCAGCATAGAAGGTCAGAGCCTACAAACTCGGCCTGCTCAGCTACTGAGCTGAATTCCTACAAATTAATGGCGGTAGTTCTTGCTGGAATATTTTTGGTTTTACCTTTGTCAGCATCCTATGGTCAAAATTCGAGACCGACACAAGTCCTTTCTGCAGCAGAGATTGACTATGCTCCTCCGAAGACGAAATCAGGAAATAATCTTTGTTGTGGCACTTACATTCCTCGCCCCCAGCCGACAGAGACTCTTGGAACAGTTGTCAATGGATCGTCATTGGAAGGTAATATCGGTGGTGACTTCACTATAGAAGATGGTATCGAGGTGATTCATCTAGATACTTGGTTGAATGCTCGAAGAGGGACCTATGATCCTGATGAGCAAACCTTGACTCTTGAGGACTCTGTAGAAATTAGACGTCAAGGCTTATACATGCGTGGTGAAAGGGCTTTATTCAACCGTAAAACTAACAGCAGCAGTTTATCCACAGCCTCATATGTTCTCCATGATAGCGAACTGCGAGGTGAGGCTAGTGTGGTCACTTATACTGACCATGACGGTATCATTACAATTAATAATGGGCTATTTACACGCTGTGAACCGGGGACCAACAGTTGGCAGATAATAGGCTCCGAAATCGTGCTAAACCAGCGAAGCAAACAGGGTGTTGCCAAGAATATGCGTTTGGAAATTGAAGGCGTCCCTGTTTTTTATTTTCCTCACCTGAGTTTTCCCCTTACTTCTGAGAGAATGAGCGGTTTTCTGATACCAGTGCTAGGGAATACTCAACGCGGTGGTTTTGATGTAGAGGTGCCTTACTATCTTAATTTGTCTCCCAACTATGATCTTACCCTAAAACCTCGTCTACAAAGTAAAAGAGGGGTCTCCTTAGGTGCGGAAGCAAGGTATCTTGGCAAAAGACATGAGCAAATTCTGGATTTGAATTTTCTACCGCAAGATAAACTCTTCAATCCCGCCTTAGTCAACACACCCGGTAATGATTCTCCTCCGTTATCAAGTCGCTGGATGATAGATTATGAAATGGGAGCCCGCCTGGACAAAGGCTGGAGTTTAAATGCTAATTTTACAGGGGTCTCCGATAACGAATATTTCCAAGATTTTGGTAGTCAGGGTCTTGTATCGACTACCAACTCCTTCCTTCGCCGTCAAACAACGCTTCGCTATAGAAGCAGAAACCTCGACTTCAAAGCATTGGCTCAGGGCTTTCAACTCATTGATCCCTCTGTTTCAGCAGTATCACAACCCTACCTAAGACTACCTTCGTTATCGCTAGACGGTGAGTGGACTCAAGAGCTGACTTCTGGTTGGTACCTGGATTATGGTTTTGATAGCGAATGGACCCATTTTAGCCGTTCCTTAGATGATAATTTGCTTAGCCCTGAGCTTATTCAACGAGGTGCGCAAATGTCTGCTCAACGCAGCACCTTCTCTCCCTATGTGCAGTTAAACTGGGAAAATAGTTACGCATACTTACGCCCTCGTCTTGGCTTGGCAGCAGGTAACTGGCAATTACAAGATCAAGCTATTGGCACACCTGATAGTTTCAGCCGTAGTATTATGAGCTCTTCTGTAGATGCTGGACTCATCTTTGAGCGAGAGATGGGTGATTTATTTGATCAAGACCTCACACAAACACTTGAGCCGCGGCTATACTACCTATACAACAGTTATGAAGACCAAAGCCAATTCCCCCTGCTTGATAGCAGTTATTTGACCTTCAGTTACAGTCAACTATTTCGTCCTAACCGATTCTCAGGTGAAGACCGAATCGGCGATGCAAATCAGTTAACCTTAGCACTTAGCTCTAGTATCTATGGGGCTAAGGGGCGTGAACTAGTGAGTATGTCCTTGGGGCAAATTCATTATTTTGATCCGCCTAAAGTTGGCTTGCGTGATGAACTACAAATTGAATCTAGTACCAGAGAAAGTGCTCTTGCAGGGCAGTTGAATGTGTATCTTAACGGTAACTGGCGGCTCAATAACTATCTCGAATGGGATACTAATAACAGTGCTGTTAATGTCGCGAGTTTTCAATTCCAGTACCAATCTGCTATAAATCAGCTGGTAAATTTTGGTTACCGCTACAGGGAATTACCTGGACCAGATTTGCTAAACGGTCTAAACCGACGTATTGATCAAATAGATCTGGCTGCTATCTGGCCTTTATCTCCCACTTTAGGGCTAATTGCCAGATTCAATCAGGATCTAGCTAATCAGCGCTCGCTTGAATCGATAGCTGGAGTAGAATACTCAAATTGTTGCTGGAAGGTTCGCCTACTAGCCAGAGAATGGATAGATAATAATTCCCTATTTCTTTTTGGTACTCAGGAAACCAACCGTGGACTTTTCCTACAATTCGAATTGAAAGGATTAGGTTCAGTCATCGGTGGTAGTGTCGAAGGCCTGTTAGACAATGGCATAAGAGGATTCCGTACAAATGATTTTAGTCAATAAACTGAGTTTTCATTTCAATCTGAGCTTGATGATGAAAAAAATATCAACTGCACTAATCACCATGGCTTTTAGTTTGGTTATGCTATTTGTTAATTTATCCGATACCAGAGCGCAACCAGTCGAGTTAGATAAAATTGTGGCTGTCGTAGAAGATGACGTAGTCCTTAAGAGTGAATTTAATCAGCGTTTAGGGCAGATAGAAGCACAGCTTGCTCAATCACAGGGTCCAAAACCTCCTGTGGAAGAAGTGAAGAAGCAGCTCATGGATCAATTGATTATAGAAAATCTCCAATTACAACAAGCACGTCGTGCAGGTATTAGGATTGATGATAATCAACTGAACCAATACATGGCTTTTCTAGCGCAACAAAACAATATGGATTTTGAACAATTTCGTAAAGCTTTAGAGTCTCAAGGAATATATCAAAGTACGAGAGAGGCCATTCGTAAAGAAATTATCATTAACCAATATCAAAACGCTGCAGTAAATCGACGTATAGAAATTTCACGCCAGGAAGTAGAAAATTATTTACGTTCAGAAGTTGGCTTACAACAAATTGCTCCTGAATATCATGTAGGACATATTCTCATCACCAGTAATTCTGGTAACAGTAATGGAGACTTTCAAGTCCTAGCTGAAGTTCTGGCTGAACAGGTCCGTGATGGTGAAAATATTTTGTCAATAGCAGCTAGAGGGCAAGTTAATGGAATCCCTATTTCTGGAGGTGATCTAGGTTTTCGTAAGCCTGAGGACCTTCCATCAATCTTTCAAGAGTTAGTACCTACGCTATCGGCAGGCGAAGTCTCAGATCCTTTTACTTCCTCGAGTGGTTATCACATCGTTCAACTCATAGAAACGCGTGGTGGTACAGAGTTAAAGGTACAGCAGTACCATGTCCGCCACATCTTGGTTAAACCTAACGAAATTCGCACTGATGACCAAGCGAAAATACTCATTGAAGAATTGTATGCTCGTATCCAAAAAGGTGAAGATTTTGCAGATATAGCTCGTCAACACACTGAAGATGCACAATCGATGGTTTCGGGTGGTGATCTTGATTGGGTTGGCAAAGACAATGTCCCTGAAGACTTTATGACAGCCATAGAAAATTCAGAGCTTAATAAAATTAACCCTCCAGTTAGATTATCTTCTGGCTGGCATATCATTGAAGTCATGGAAGAGCGCGTCGAAGATGTCACTGAGGACAACAAACGTTTTCAGGCGCAGCGCATATTACGTGAACGTAAATATGAAAACGAATTACAAAACTGGTTAACAGAAATTCGTGATACTTCCCACGTAGAAATTTTTGACTACTGATACGATTATTCCATGAACTCGGCAAAGGCTAGCACCAATTCTCGCCAGAGTGTGTCACCATTGGTTGTCACTCCTGGCGAACCTGCTGGTATTGGTCCAGATTTGTGTATTATGCTGGCCCAACAAGAAAGGTGTATACCCTGGGTAGTGATAGCAGACCCAGATCTACTGTCCTCTCGTGCTGAACAACTAGGTTTACCCCTGAAATTATGTGAATACTCTCCCTTTGATGCTTCTCTCTCTGGCGCACAGAAGCTTCTTGCACCCAATCAGAGAGGTGAGTTGCTTATTTTACCTCAATCACTAACCAAACCTGTTAAGGCTGGCTTGCCAGATACAGCGAATGCCAGAGTCTTACTCACAGCTCTTGAGCGTGCCGTAAGTGGTTGTGAAGTCGGGGAATTTAGTGCTTTAGTGACAGGCCCCTTGCAAAAAAGCTTAATTAATGAGGCAGGCATTGCCTTCAGCGGCCATACAGAGTGGTTAGCAGAACGCTGCGGCTGTAAAAAAGTTGTGATGTTGCTGATGGCTCAGCTTAGTGATAACTCACACTTAAGAGTCGCCTTAACCACTACCCATTTGCCTCTCAGAGATGTTTCAGCGAACTTAACGCAGGAATCTTTGATGCAAACGATCAGGATTCTCCATGGAGATCTCGTCAGTCGTTTTAACTTACCTAACCCCCTAATTCTAGTAGCTGGCCTTAACCCACACGCAGGTGAAAATGGTCACCTCGGGGACGAAGAGCACTTGGTAATAACCCCTGTATTAAAGACCCTCAGAGCGGAGGGTATGAATCTAGTGGGTCCACTGCCTGCAGACACCTTATTCACCCAAGATAGGCTCTGCGGTGCAGATGCGGTGCTGGCCATGTATCATGATCAGGGATTACCTGTTCTCAAACACCTAGGTTTTGGTCGAGCAGTGAATATCACTTTGGGTCTGCCTATCATTCGTACTTCAGTGGACCATGGTACTGCTCTTTCTTTGGCAGGTACGGGAAGAATAGATCTAGGTTCTTTCAAAACAGCTTTGGAGTTAGCTACTGAGCTTGCTGGTATTTCAGTATGAGTCGGTCCACTCTATTCTCATCTTCTCAACCTGCAGCGCATAAAGCTCGCAAAAGATTCGGTCAAAACTTCCTTCATGATCCCCAGATTATCGAGAGGATAGTTCGAGCCTTAGGCAAAGAGCAAATCCAGCAAACCGATGAAGAATTGCTTATAGAAATTGGCCCGGGGCAAGGAGCGCTCACGGAACCGTTATTGTTGGCAGGGTTACACTTAACTGCCATTGAGATTGACCGAGATTTGGCTGCGGATCTTCGTCAACGCTTTGGGGGACTAGCTAATTTTGTCCTGATTGAGCAAGACGTCATGCTAATTGATTTTGCTAATCTGCTTAAAAAAGATGTAAATGTAAAAAGTAGTAAAAAATTACGCGTCTTTGGTAACCTTCCTTATAACATATCCACCCCTTTGCTATTCCACCTTCTCCAATTTAGGGATTTACTTGCCTCCATGATATTCATGCTACAACTTGAGGTAGTAGAACGCATGGCTGCTGTTCCTGGCAGTGGTGATTACGGAAGACTCAGTGTAATGTTGCAGTATCACTGCAAAGTAGAGAAATTGTTTAGGGTGCCGCCTAGTGCTTTTAATCCTCCTCCCAAGGTTGATTCTGCTATCGTCAAACTCATACCACATAAAGTACTGCCGCATCCTGCAGTAGATGCGAAATTATTAGATACTTTGGTAAAAACTGCCTTTTCACAGCGCCGTAAAACACTGCGTAATACTTTACGCGAGCTGCTCACACCAGCAGACTTCTCGCATTTAGATATCGACCCCTCGCTGCGTGCAGAAAAACTAGGAGTAGCCGACTATGTTAAAATTGCTAACTATCTGTCATCTTAATAATTAGCTTAGGAATATTTAACCACAAGACTAGCACCAAAGAGTGTTAGCAATAAACACCAAAAGGAGTAAATAGCAGATGAATGAAGTTCTTAGTGCGTCTGTTAAGGTTCAAGTTGCAACACATTTTTTACAACAGCATTCTAGACCTGAGGAAAATGTATGGGCTTTCGCTTATACCATTTCCATAAGCAATAATAGTACTGAGACCATACAACTACTGCGCCGTCATTGGGTAATCACCGATACAAATAATTCTGTAGAAGAAGTAAAAGGTGATGGGGTAATTGGTCAGCAGCCTTATATCTTACCCGGCACCAGTTATGAATACTCTAGCGGTGCTCGCCTACAAACACCAGCAGGTGATATGCATGGCAGTTACACCATGCAGACTAGTCAGGGAGACGAATTCGAAGTGCCCATCCCATTATTCATTCTTGCCTCCCCACATGTTCTCAACTAGTCCAAACCCAGGTTAAATTATGGCAACTTATGTGGTAGGCGACATCCAGGGCTGTTATGAGGAACTTTGCCGTCTGCTAGATCATATCAAATTTACACCGGGTCTTGATCAACTTTGGTCAGTTGGCGATATGGTCAACCGGGGAGCAGATTCACTCTCAACTCTCAGACTCCTGCTATCTCTGGGCGATGACTTCATTGGGGTGCTAGGAAATCACGATCTCCATTTTCTGGCATTAGCTTCAAAAGTCGCCCCAGAGCTATCGAGGAAAAAAAATCAGAAAAATAAAAGTCTGTATACCCTTCTAAATGCACCAGATCTAGATAAGCTTTTCCAGTTTGTCCGTGCCCTGCCCTATGCACATCGGCAAAAGCTAACCACTGAGAATGGGCGTAAAGATTTCTTGATGGTTCATGCAGGTATTGTGCCAGGCTGGGGATTTACTCGGGCTATGACACTAGCTGAAGAGCTCAAGGAGGCCCTACAAAGTCACCAATACAGAAATTATTTGCGTAATATGTATGGAAACACACCAAACAGTTTCTCCCAAGAACTTCAAGGTTACGATAGATTAAGAGTATTAACCAATATTTTTACGCGTATTCGTTTTATCTCACAAAAGTCAGAGCTGGATTTCAAATTCAAGGGGACCATTAAAGAGGTCTCCAAAGGATGGCTACCCTGGTTCCAACTACAACGTAAAAGGGAGAGCAGTGTAATACTCTTTGGTCATTGGGCTATGTTGAACGGAAAAACAGGGAGAAAAGATATTGTTGGGCTAGACACAGGCTGTGTATGGGGACGTAAACTCACAGCTTTGTGTTTGCAATCAGGCAAAAAATATCACATATCTGCATCCTAATAAAAAATGTTACCTCATTGATACTTTAAGGATTCAATGACGAGAGTTAAGCTTGAACAACAAGCTCAACTATCTTCCCTTTGTTAATACTGGTAGGTCATGAAAATATATCAAGTTGGTGGCGCGGTTAGAGATAAACTACTTGGCCTACCGGTTAAGGATCGTGACTGGGTAGTTGTTGGTGCTAGTGTTGATGAAATGCTGGCTTCAGGGTATGTCCAAGTAGGAAAAGACTTCCCTGTGTTCTTGCACCCCCAAACCAAAGAAGAATATGCCTTAGCACGTACTGAACGAAAAAATGGTAAAGGTTATACTGGTTTCGTAGTGCATGCTGACACTGAAGTGACGCTTGAGGAAGATCTTAAGCGTCGAGATCTCACAATTAATGCCATAGCCATGGCTGAAGATGGAACACTGATTGATCCCTATGGTGGACAACGCGATCTTGAACAGAGAAAGTTAAGACATGTCTCTCAAGCTTTTACAGAAGACCCGCTGAGAGTTTTGCGTATTGCTCGCTTTGCTGCCCGTTTTAGCAATTTGAATTTTAGTGTAGCAGCAGAGACGATGGCTTTACTAAAGCAAATGGTTAAGGCTGGAGAACTTTCTTCTCTGGTACCAGAGAGAGTTTGGCAAGAATTCGAACGCAGCTTATGTTCTACTAACCCGGAAGAATTTTTCACAGTTCTTCGAGAGAGTTGTGCCCTCACACAACTTTTTCCCGAGTTGGATGAACTATCCTTTAACGCTTTAAAACAAGCCTGTTCGCAAGATGCTGATCTGAATGTCCGTTTTGCAGTTATCGCTGCCCAACTCAATGCTACAGAACTCCCTAAATTCTGTGAAACTTGGCGAGTTCCTTCTCAACTTAAGGAACTGGCATCGCTTGCGCATACTTATTTTCCACTTTTCTCATCGTTAAATTATCGATCTGCGCATCAATTGCTCGACTTCTTAGAACAGACTGACGCTCTACGTAGACCTCAACGCTTTACTGAATTCTTAGAGACGTGCACGCTACTTACTGCGGAATCAAAACTCGCTAAACCAGATGCGGATGAGTGCCGTAATTATTTAGAGAATGCTTTGAAGTGTCTGAAGAACATTGATCAACGCGCCTTATTGGCTGATAAGCCAACAGCCGCAGTAATCAAGAACCGACTTCGCTCAACTCGTCTGCAGGCCATAGAAAGTACGATTAATGCGATGAGTCGCCATACCAACTAAGATCTTCATTACTAAATATATTAGTTGTAGGAGTCCCTAAAATTGTTTAGAGATTTTGATCTATGTCAATAAGTCAGATACCCGACGCCAACCGCCCCATTGTCGTCGAAAAAAAAACAAAAGTTGCCCTGGTAACTGGTTCTGCTCGTCGTATTGGTGCTGCTCTTGCACTAATGTTGCATGAAGAGGGATACAATCTGATTTTGCATTGTCATAGCTCAAAAGCTCAAGCAGATCAGCTAGCGGCACAAGTAAACCAAAACCGTCACGATTCAGCCGTTGTGGTAACAGCTGATTTAGGAAAAGATCAAGAAGTTTTAGATCTAGCAAAAGCTGCGTTGCAACAGTGGGGCTCCATAGATATCTTGATTAACAACGCGTCGGCTTTTTATCCCAAGCAGTTATCTGAAGTCACAGAAAGAGACTGGCAGCTCCTTCAAAGCACTAACGCCAAAGCACCCTTCATGCTATGCCAAGCACTCGAGCAATCACTGACAAGTAACAAAGGGTGTATCCTGAACATGGTAGATAGTACTGCTATGTCTGGTCTATCCGGTTTTTCTCCCTATACCATGGCAAAAGCTGCCCTTTTGAACATGACACGGTCTCTTGCCAAAGAGCTAGCTCCTTCAGTAAGAGTAGTTGGTATCTCACCAGGAATTATTTTATGGCCTGATACACCACAGTACCATGACCTACCGCTGGAGGTGCGTGAGCACGAGAGGCAACTCACTGCATTAAAACGCGCAGGCGGTGTTGAAGATATAGTAGAAGCTGCTCGCTTCCTACTTTTCCAAGGAAATTACATTACTGGTCAGGTACTAAAAGTTGATGGTGGTGCTTCACTGTATTCTCATTAATTAACTAGATTTTACAGCATTGCAAACTGCTCTGCTTAAAAACCCTATCTGCTTTATTGAGTTAAAGTAGCTAGGAGATGTAAGCATTAACGCTCATTATCCTTAAATTGACCAAATAAACTGCTAGTTTAACCCACGTCTTTCAAGTAGTGGTTCTACACTGGCATCCCTACCTCGGAAATCACGGAATAATTGCATTGCATCAACAGATCCTCCACGTGATAAAAGGCTTTCGCGGAAATGCTGACCATTATCTCTCAGCATACCACCATTTTCTTTAAACCAATTTACAGTATCTGCATCCAGTACTTCACTCCAGATATAGGCATAGTAGCCAGCTGAGTAACCACCAATAATATGCGAAAAATAAGGATAACGATAACGAGGGGGGAGTGCTGCAAGATTAGCACCTGCTTCATTCAGCACTCTTTCCTCGTACTGCATTAGCTCTTCACCGGTAGGCACATCTTCAGGTGCTAAGACATGAAGTTTCATATCAATTAGCGCTGCCATAAGATATTCGCTGGTAGCAAAGCCCTGATTAAACTTTTGCGTAGCTAAGACTTTGTCTAACAATTCACTTGGCATCGGCTCATTAGTTTCAAAATGAACCGCATAGTTCTTTAAAACTTCAGGCCAACTTGCCCACATCTCATTAACTTGGGAGGGAAATTCCACAAAGTCACGTGGCACAGAGGTTCCTGAAAAACTAGGATACGTTACATTAGAAAACATTCCATGTAAGGCATGACCAAATTCATGAAACATGGTTGTCACTTCATCAAAAGTAAGTAGCGTTGGCTGTCCTTCTGGTGGTTCAGGAATATTAAGATGGTTTGCTACTATTGCTTTGTTCCCAGTTAATTCTGACTGATCAACATAAGAGTTCATCCAAGCACCACCGCGCTTACTTGGTCTTGCGTAAGGATCAAAAATAAAAATAGCAAGTTGACTACCATCTTCTTCTTTGACATCGAATACTCTTACATCTTCTTGGTAGACAGGCAGATCAAAGCGCTCGTCAAAACTCAATCCGTAAATCTGATTGGCCGCAAAGAAAACTCCTTTCTGTAATACATTGTTAATTTCGAAGTAAGGACGTAGCTGGGCTTCGTCAAACGCAAATTTTTCTTGACGCACTTTTTCGGTATAAAACGCCCAGTCCCAAGAAGCCAGCGTAAAATCAGCGCCTTCTTGTTGTAACATGGCCTGTAACTCAGCTGCTTCACGCTCAGCGTTAGCTATTGCCGGTGGAATTAGTGAGGCTAGCCGTGTTTCAACAGCTTCTACAGTTTGCGCAGTTTGTGTCACTAGACGGAGTGATGCATGGTTGGGATAACCTAATAACTGCGCACGCTCTGCTCGTAATCTGGCAACTTGCGCGAGAATTAAAGTGTTATCAAACTCATTGCCCCGCGAACCGCGAGACAATGAAGCTTCTGTAATTCTTTGACGTAAGCTTCTATTTTCGAGACTAGGTAAAATTGGCTGCCCAGAAGTATTTAGCAATGGAATAACATACTTGCCAGAGATTCCTCTTTCTTCAGCTCTATCGGCTGCAGTCTGAACTTCCGCATCTGATAATCCGCTGAGCTCTTCTAGGTTTTCTACGATAATGGCTGATGCATTGACTTCCGCTAAAACATTCTGATCAAACTGAGTTTCCAGTTTTGCCAGTTCAGCGTTTATTGCACGCAGGCGGTCTTGTTGCGAATCATCCAGTTGAGCGCCGGATAACACAAAATCACGGTAGTAATTTTCAAGCAGCCTTAAGGATTCAATATCAAGTCCCGCCTTCTCACGGCTGTTATAAACAGTTTTAACTCTCTCAAAAAGCGCTCTATTTAAGTTAATACTGTCTCGGTGAGCTGAAAGCTTAGGGGATACTTCAACCTCAATTGCTTGGATATCCTCGTTAGTATGCGCTGAACTCAGAGCAAAAAAGACACTCGCTACTCTACTCAGTAATTCTCCACTGAGTTCTAAAGGGATAATAGTATTAGCAAAACTAGGCTCAGCGCTTTGTGAAGTAATTTCCTCTATCTCCACCAGTTGCTCTGCCATACCTCGCTGAAAAGCGGGCAAATAGTGCTCGGACTTTATCTTATCGAAGTGTGGATACTGGAAATCAAGAGTGCTTCGACTGTAGAAAGGGTTTTCCGTTAACATTCCTAGCGCTTCCTCGCTGTTTTGTGGCAGTTCATCTGGAGCCTGATTACATCCGGCGAGCAATAGCATGGTAATAAAACCTATCCAAGTTATTTTCGACATGACACTCTCCAAGAGATAGAATTTTTCAATTATTCAATGCACGTAAAACTTGTAGCAGAGTTAATATCTCCACTTCCATTGTATTGAGGCCATTGTGGATATTCGCACACTGGTCGAGTACGTCCGGCAGTAGCTTCATTAGCATCCACAGCTATAAGTTCCTTAGGTGGCTGACCTTCTTCAACCCAAGCCTCCAGGGCATCAAGCATGGAAATACGGGCATTGAATACACCAGTTACGTGTCCCATACCAGGAACAGTGTAAAAACGCACAAAATTACTCAAGTCACTGCCGTAACGGCCAAGCAGTCGGTTGAAATATTCAATAGAGCTATAAACAGGAATATAATCATCAATATTACCGTGGAAGAAAATCAACTTACCGCCTTTATTTCGGAATGCATCTAGATTGGTACTGTTAGCACTAAGTTGAGAGGCACGTTTGATAATTGCTGCTGCATAGGCATCTGCATCAAAATCATCGATCACATCCAACGCTTTATTCTGGGCAATCGCATAACCAGGCGTTGCAATACCAGGGGTTCGCTGCAATGCTTGTTCAGGCCCGTTGACCCCTAAATTGGAAGCTCCACCATCCATAAAAGTTGAACCCTCAAATGGTGTCCACTTGGGGAACACAGCCCCGCCTTCATCATCATTGAACACATTAAAGCTGAGGCGATAAGGAGTGTCCATGGTGTTCAATGCCGCAATTTGAGCATCTGACAAACAATCATCGCCCGTGTTCAGACCTAGAGTACAACGTAGAGGATTGTCTTGATTTTTCAATTTCAGCTCTGCGTTAACTCCTTGGCAAGCTACCCTGTTAGAGATAATGCCATCTTTAGCTCCATCGAGGTCATCACAACGCGCATAAACTTGATCCGTATACCAACCAATTTCTGCTGGATTCATCCAACCATCACCGTGATCTGGGTCAAGTGCACGAGCATAGTTCAACGCTGATAGATGGAGCATAACAACGTTATGAGCAGGGTAGCCTGCAACCACGCCGTCATAATCATTTGGGAAACGTTGTGCGGCATCAAAACCCTCATGCCCCCCTTGAGAGCCCCCGATAAAATAATTACGAGATGATTCCTGGCCATAGCGTTCTTGAACTATCTTCATGGCGACATCGTGAGTCTTCTTTATCTGCTGGTGCCCGTAATTAAGTAATGATTCTTCATTTAAGTAAAAAGAGGGATCCCAACCAAATTCACCTTGGTGTCCAGAATCGGAACCTAAGGTAACATAACCACGTGCCAAGGGAGTCATCTCTGAATTTGGTTGTTTAGCGTAATGACCAAGACCATTAATCAATACACCATTAAGCCCACCACCACCAAATTGCAAAGTTTTGCCATTCCACTGTGACGGAAGGTTCACTTCGAAATTAATCTCTGGGGCAGTATAGTCCACCGGGTAAATAGCGCCTAATATCTTACAAAATTCACCATTACTATTATTATCTGCTTCAGCTCGCACTAGCTCTGCACTATTGACTATCGCTCCTGTGCTTGGCAAACCAATCAGAGAGCTGTCTATCATCATACCTGCCAGAGCAGCACAAGCATCGCTAGCCGATTGTGGCACAACTGTTGAAGAAGCAGAGTCTTGGACTTCGGGTTGACAGGCTGTCAGCATAGCAGCCGCAACGGCCACCAGACTAAGTGCCGATAAATGCAACTGATCAACAGTCGGGAGCTTTTGATTAAGCATAAGCCGTTTCCTTTTATCAAAATTCAAATAGTTTAGTCTAAGTGAGATAAATCCAACTCACTTCGCATATTGTAAAAGCTCGATCTGATTACCATCAGGATCTGCAATCATTGCTATCCAAATACCGGTATTTCCGAATTCAAAGGGTTCTCGGACTACTCCAGCACCGGCAGCAGTTGCTGCTAGAAAAGTATCTTGAATATTAGTTACGGTAAAAATCACATGCGCAACATTTTCATGTTGCTGACTTACTGTACGTGGCATTACTACAATTTCAGCATTGGTATTCGCAATTGCTTCTGCCTGTGTTGCTCCAAAATTCAACATTATCTCAACCTCCCCATTGGGCAGATTGATACGCTCGACTTCATGCATACCGAATGCTTCTTTATAAAATTCAGCAACAGACAACGAATCAACAGCTGTTATTCTGGCAGCATTAAAGGTGATCTGCGCATGTGTAATAGGCAGACAACTTAAGCTGATGAAGAGCAGGCTTAGTTTGATGAATTTCTCAAGCCATGATGAAACTATTAAACATCTGTTATTGAGTAGTTTTTTCATAGAAATACGCCCAATGAATTTATTCCTCCCCTTGAATCTTTCCTTTTTCAGAGCGGTCCTAGTGACATTTATCAAATCACAAAATATCTTATCTCCATTAAAAAAGAGAAGGAAAAAATAAAGTGACGAAGCTACATACAATTTGGATCTGGCGCAAGACTCATGCCAAAGATAGCTGTCGTCCATGCCAATTGAAGTCTACTGGTCGGATCTGTTGTGATGGGTCACTGAATTCTTTCCAATGCTGACTGTAACTCAGGCCGGACTGAGGGTGTCTTTGTCGAGGGATGACTTGAGATAATGGCCATAGCACATAAGCGGCTTTAAGGATTTCCTCAGAAGGAAGCGTCTTTCCGAATACTTTAACCCCCCCCTTGCCAAAAGTAAGCAAATCGATATCTATTGGCACTCGTCCCTCTCTTTTGTGCTCAGGACGCCGTCCTAGCTTATATTCTAAGGCTTTAAGGTGTTCCACAAGCTGCGCCGCTGAGAGATTGGTTTCAAGCGCGACCACCATATTCAGATAGTCTGAACTAACTGACTTTTCAACCTTGCTATCCTCTTCATTTGGTGTAGATTCCATTCCATCACTTGTACTTCTGGCAGTTGATTTATGATTGGCAAAGCCCACGGCAGAACTGGCAAATACTGACGACAATGTCAAATCGTTAAAACGCAGGAGAAGTTCGTCAAGGCAGAGCTCAATGTGCTTTGTTGCCTGATAATTCGAACCTATTCCGAGAGTTGCCAGTGTCACGCTGCCGATGGGCGGGGACCGCCTCTTTCGATGATGACTCCAACATCTTTTGCTCCAGTAATGGCTGCTGGCTTGCTAATTTTGACTCTCACCCAAGCAACTTTAAACTCATCTTGTATCACTTTAGCAATAATTTCAGCCATAGCTTCCAACAACTTAATATCTGTTTTTTCGATCAATTCTGCGATACGGACACAAACAATTTTATAATCGAGAACGAATTCGTGCTCATCAGTTTGTGCAGCTTTAGTGAAGTCTGCAGCCATATCCAAATCGACTGAGATAGGCTGTTTAATTTCGCGTTCCCAGTCATAAACACCAATCACAGTTTTTACTTCTAGGCCGCGGATGTACACGATATCCAAGGGTCAACTCCAGTTTTATCTTATTCAGTTGGCACAGAGAGTGAAGATAAGTTCCAGCGTGGCTGTGCTTTAATTGTTAAATCATCTGCTTCGCCAGCCAACAATCGCTGGCAACCAGCATACGCAATCATAGCTCCATTATCGGTGCAATACGCCAGCGGGGGAAAGTATAAATGTACATTTTCTGCTTTTACCATCTCATGTAAAGACTTGCGTAAGGCTGTGTTGGCGCTTACTCCACCTGCCACAACGAGAGAATCTAGACCACTTTGGCGCAAGGCTCGCCGACACTTAACTGTTAGAGTATCGACAACAGTATTTTGAAACTCATAGGCGAGGTCAGCTTTATCTTGTTCAGTGACTTCCCCAACGGCTTCTACATCTTGCAATGCTGTTAACACAGCTGTTTTTAACCCACTAAAGCTAAAGTCTAGACCGGGGCGGTTCAGCATCGGACGGGTAAATTCAAATCGTCCAGGTCTTCCCTTTAAAGCAAGTCGAGCCAGTTCTGGACCGCCAGGATATGGAAGATTCAACATCTTGGCCACTTTATCAAAAGCTTCACCTGCTGCATCATCAACACTTTCGCCTAGTAGTCGATAGGCTCCCAAACCATCAACTTGAACTAATTGCGTATGACCGCCTGAGACTAACAATGCAAGAAAAGGGTAGCTTGGGGCTGGGTCTGCCAGCATGGGAGCTAATAGATGTCCCTCCATATGATGGATGCCCACGGTAGGAATTGCCAGTGCCATGCCCATTGAGCGAGCTAGAGCAGCCCCTACAAGCAGAGCACCCGCGAGCCCAGGCCCAGCTGTATAGGCAATCCCGTCAAGATCTTTCAATGTACAACTTGCATTGGTAAATAGCTCACGTATTAGGGGCACGGTCCTGCGTATGTGGTCGCGTGAGGCTAATTCAGGCACGACACCACCATAGGGTCGATGTAGGCTTATTTGAGAGTGTAGAACCTCCGCAACTAATCCCTTTTCGCTATGGTAAAGCGCTAATCCGGTTTCATCGCAGGAGCTTTCAATTCCAAGAACTAACATGAAGAGCTCATAAAAAGTTTTTGCTTACGCACCACGTCAACAAATGGTAGGAAATTTGAAATCTTGGGATATCACCCCCGTCATTTATCTGCGAATTATACCACAGCAGTGGATGCCTTGGATGGAGCATGCTGTCATCATTGAATGGCTAATCATTTATAATTTCTCTAGTAGTGAACTGCACTGGCTGGCTTTATGCTGTGCTAACATCATCATCAATAATTGATATGTCTTAACTTGAGGTTTACAAATGAAAGCATTTGTCATTAAAGCAGGCAGCTCCTCACTGGAGGGTCTCCAAAGCACCGATCTACCAATGCCAGAGGCAGGTCCTGGTCAAATTCTGGTCAAAATTAAAGCGGCAGCTCTTAATTACCGGGATCTAGCAGTCCCGATGGGGGTCTATATAGGAGGTCCAGTACCAGTTGATTTAGTGCCACTTTCAGATGGAGTTGGTGAAGTAGTTGCCTTGGGCGAGGGCATCTCTAGATTTAAGTTGGGTGACCGAGTTGCAGGTACCTTCTTCCGTCAATGTATCAATGAAATCCCCAATCCCACGGCTCATGCTGCACTTGGCGCAGGCTCTACCCCAGGTGTTCTAGCGGAATATGTCGTTTTCAATGCTGATGATGCAGTGGCTGTTCCCGCACATTTATCTGATGCCCAAGCAGCTACTCTTCCCTGTGCAGGATTGACAGCATGGAATGCACTAATGGAGGCAGGACATCCCCTGCAAGCAGGCCAAACTGTTCTCTTGTTGGGTACAGGTGGCGTTTCTCTGCAAGCATTGCTTCTTGCTAAAGCGGCTGGCGCGCAAGTAATTATTACTTCTTCTTCCGCAGAGAAACTCGAGCGAGCTAAAGAGCTTGGAGCTGATATGACCCTCAACTACAAAGACATCCCAGAGTGGGACCAAGAAGTGATGAGATTGACTGCCGGTCATGGAGCTGATGTTGTTGTTGAAGTGGGAGGTGCCGGCACAGTAGCACGTTCAATGCGAGCTTTGGCGCAAGGTGGAAAAGTAAGTTTGATTGGCGTACTAACTCGCGAAGGTGATACTAGCCCGCATACCCTAATGCTGAAGGCTGGTAGTCTTCACGGAATTTTTGTTGGAAACCGTCGCATGTTTGAAAATATGAACAAAGCTATTACTATCAACAAGCTAGAACCATTTATCGATAAGAGTTTCTCTCTTGATGAGACAGTGGCTGCCTATGGATATCTGCACAGCCAAAAACATTTTGGTAAGGTAGTGATTTCCCTTTAAATTATTTTTTTAATTTTTTTAGGGAACTTACTGTCAGCTTAAAGGACAAAGTGAATGGCTGGGCGTGGTTTTCCTAAGACCCTACGGGACAATATGAATTCCCTGCTTGGCCACCAAATTTTAAACGGCAGCTGACCTTAAGGCTGCCGTTTTTTTTGGAAATTTTTAATTCTTTCAGTAGGTTAAGTTTTTTTTAAATTAAAAATACTTAACTTTTTGGCACAGATGTGCATAATACTTGCTCCAACATCACTCAAAGTTATCCATGGTTTTGTTTTCTCTAGTTAAAAAAAATCACTTTCTCATCGCACTTACGCTCACCTTTGTGTTGTCTTCCTGCGCCACGTTTCAGAGCATAGACACCATTGCGGAGCAAAAGAGCCTAGAATTCAAGTCGTCTCCTGAAGCAGTGATTTCTTCATTAGTTAAAGACGCTGTTAAAGCAAGTGAGAAATCTATCTCGACCGAACCAAAGGAGCCTAAAGTTAACGATAGCCTTGATGAAGGCTCTGTTGAAGTAGTAGGCACCACTATACCAATGACTCCTAACCGTCTTGTTGAGCGAACCATCAACAATATGCTGCAAAATAATCGTACTGTCCTGCGCATATGGGCGGAACGAAGCCATATCTACTTTCCAATGATTGAAAAAATTTTTGCTGAAGAAGGTGTGCCTGATGAACTAAAATATCTTGCAATCGGTGAGAGTGGTCTAAACCCCACCATTACCAGCCGAGCTGGGGCGGTTGGTATGTGGCAGTTCATGAAAGCCACTGGTCGTAGCGAGGGGTTACGCATTGATGAGTGGGTAGACGAGCGTCGAGATCCTGAACTATCAACTCGAGCTGCCGCTAAGCACCTTAAAAAACTAAATCAGGATTACAACGGCCGTTGGCACCTAGCTCTTGCAGGATATAACTGCAGTTATCGCTGCATCACTCGCGCTATCAGACGCGCTGGCTACAATTTAAATGATAACCCTACCTACTGGGATGTCTATCCACATCTTCCACAAGAAACACGAGGCTTCGTCCCCAAGTTTATTGCTAATGCTTTGCTGCTCTCGAATCCAACCCAATACGGTATTGAGGTCGATTACCTCGGAGAGGAACTAGCTTACGATGAAATCTCTATTATAGGAATGTTGGCTATTGAGGATGCAGCCAGTCTTGCTGGTACTGACGTACCCACCATCCGCCAGCTAAACCCTGCTCTATTACGCTCAACATTACCGGGTGATGGTCAAGCTTATGTATTACGTATACCAAGAAATAGTTTTGAGCGCTTCTTGGGTAATTTTGAACAGCAAAAACCTGTCGAACTGAAAGGGCACGATAAATATATTGTGAGAAGCGGTGACACGCTTGGGGCTATCGCCCGTTCCCATAACACTACGGTTAAAGAGCTGCAACTAGCCAACAATATCAAAGGCAGCTTAATTCGTATCAATCAGGAATTATTGATACCCGGCACTGCCCAATTAACAAGCATTGAAATTTTGAGCGAGACACTTCGCTCAGTTGCTTTTGGCAATTCTGTGAATCGCCCTATCCCCTTGTCCGATGAATTTGAACTTGTTGAACAGGCAGGGTCAACACCAGATAAACCCCTCCTTGCTGTCAGCTTACGCCAGCCCGTACAAGTTGAGGAAGGTGTTATTGATTTAATCCCCACAATCTACAAAGTAAAATCTGGAGATACCCTAGGGAAGATTGCCCAGCAATTTGGTGTTTCTGTCGTGAGTATTCAAGCAAACAATGACATTAAAGGGTCTACCATCTTCCCAAATCAAGAACTCACAATTCACTCCGCTGCCCGCACATTAGAAGGTAACGTAGCGAAGGTAATCACTTATCGAGTTAAGAAGGGTGACAATCTTTATATGATTGCCAGACGTTTCAATAAAAGTGTTGACCAACTGAAACGCCTCAATAGTTTAAACACTAACCTCATACACCCTGGACAAAGCTTGCGAGTAGATTAATCTACCCTATTACGCTCTCCTACAAGTGTAATAACTCATCAACAGTGCCTGACATAGTTTTGGCTAATCTTCCCTCCCCTTGGAGATCATCTACTATTGCCGCTAGGTATTGGTCAATTTGCTGTTCATCATCGTTATGAATTAATGCCTTCTCAGCACTCTGCTGCGCACCAATTATTGAGTAAATAGTGTAGTAGAGATCTTTAGTGCCTACCGATAAAGTGTTGCCGGCATCAAAGTGTCCTGAATCCAACTTGGTACGTAACTCGGCAGACTGCACACCAAATAGGAGAGAAATTGCTATGTAATGTTGAAAAATTTCGACAGCTCGGCGGGTGAGATTGGCAGAGCCATAACCCTGAGAATTAATGTTTTGATTAAATCCCTCTGCATGACTTGGGTAATGTGACACGAGAGAATTACCATAGAACATCAATTGCGGCATGATGCAATTACCACAGATTTGCAGAGACTGAAGCCCACCGTTGAATGATCGTTCTGGGTTGCCAACTAGCATAGCTGGTAATCCATTTGAAAATGCAGGTGTAGCTGCCATTGCGATTTGAATATCAAGATGTTTAGCGAGAAGTGCCATATGATAGCGTAGCTGATCCATTCCCACGCCAATATACTGCCCAAGGAAGTTACCCCCGTGATATGTGTGCCCACGAACTTGATCAACAAGAGGGTTATCTGTGGCGGAATTCATTTCAATCTCTACTTGTGCGGTAATCTGACGAATACCATCGACTATCGGCCCCATGTACTGAGGCAAACAGCGCAAAGAATAGCGGTCTTGTATCGGTTCATCGCCACCACGGAATTCATGCTGACCATCCAACTCATCGGCGATTAGTGCTGACCCTTTCAGTAATTTAAGCATCACTGACGCTGCAACTTTTTGTCCATTCAGCGGTTTGTGATCATGAATAAAGGGATGAAAACTTTGGTTGGTTGCAGACATACCTTGGAACAATAATGCATGAGCACCAAAGCTCAACCCCAATAAATTATGCATGTCAAAAAGACATCCAGCGGCAATCGCAGTCATTACTGAAGTGCCATTCACCATGGCCAGACCTTCTTTCGGACCCAACTCTTCTCTACCCAAGCCTATTTTGTCGACAAATGTTCGAGCACCTATAGTTTGACCTTGGTAATCCAACTTCCAACCATCATCTAAACCGATTAAGCAAGCCGTGATGTAAGACAGTGGCGACAAATCCCCGCTGGCACCAATAGAGCAAAACTCGTAAACATGGGGTACAGCATCTAAATTCAGGAAAGTAGCCATTCGCTCGACCATAGACAAACGTATCCCAGAGGCGCCGCGTAAATGAGAATTAATACGCAGAGCGATGGCAGCGCGCACATCGCTTGTAGCAATTCGATTACCTGTGCCAACCTTATGAAACCATGGAATATTATTTTGTAGTGCTACGGCTTGGTCTTTGCTGATAGCTTTGTAGGCCATTGCGCCAAACCCAGACGTAACCCCATAAATTGGTTGGTTCTTAGATACCGCATCAAGGATAAAATCACTAGAAGCCTCAACTTTTTCTCTAACTGATTGATCTTCAGTAATTTTTACTTCAGCTTTAGCCCTAGAAATGGCCATCAGTGCAGAAATTTTTAGACCTTCTCCATTAATAATTATGGCCTTTTTTGACATTACTTCAGCTCCAGACAATTATTTATAGCTGCGCAGTCTACTGGCTTTGCATTTAGAGCGCCAACCCTATACAATTCGCCACCTTCAAAGCCAGCAAGTTATGGAAACAACTCTATGCCAGTAGTGCGTATCAAAGAAAATGAACCTTTCGACGTTGCCTTACGTCGTTTTAAGCGTTCCTGTGAAAAAGCCGGTGTACTGGCTGAAGTCCGTCGTCGTGAATTTTACGAAAAGCCAACTACCATTCGTAAGCGCAAAGCTGCTGCTGCAGTCAAGCGTCATCTAAAAAAAGTTTCGCGCGAAACTCGTCGTACCCAGCGTCTGTACTAGTTCTTACTGTTCAAACCGCCAATGGCCGACCACCCCATTAAAAATGCTATCGTCTCAGCAATGAAAGAGGCGATGAAGGCTCGTGAACAGGATCGGCTCAATACGATTAGGCTAATTCTTTCTGAGTTCAAGCGTATCGAGGTCGATGAGCGTATTGATGTTGAAGATGAACGCGCACTCAGTCTGCTTGATAAAATGGTCAAACAGCGCCGAGAATCTATCAAACAATTTGTAGCCGGCAATCGTCCTGAATTAGCCGCCAAAGAACAGGCGGAAATTGAAGTAATTCAAGACTTCATGCCGCAACAGCTATCAGATGAAGAAACCACCGCCATCATCAAAGCTGCCATTGCCAGTTCTGGAGCCATCTCTGTTCGTGATATGGGGGCAGTAATGAATTTGATACGTCCTCAACTCCAAGGACGTTGTGATCTAGGAGAAGCCTCTAAGTTGGTTAAGAATCTCTTAGGGCCCTAAACCTCACTCTTCGTCCATTTTTTCCCATCTATACTCTCTTAAATTATCAACGTGCTAAGTTGCCACGAATAACTTATTATTTAGTGACTATGGCCGGATTGATTCCTCAACAATTTATCGACGAACTACTCAACAGGGTGGATATCCTAGAAGTTATTGATAGTCGTGTTAAATTACGCAAGGCTGGCAAAAACTATTCGGGGCTATGCCCTTTTCATAACGAAAAATCTCCTTCCTTCAGCGTTCAACCAGATAAGCAGTTCTACCACTGCTTTGGCTGCGGCGTAGGAGGGAATGCTCTAGGCTTTCTCATGGCCTATGAAAACATAGATTTCCCAGATGCCGTAGAAGAATTAGCGCGCTTGGCCGGAGTAGAAGTACCAAGGGAAGAAACCAAAGCCACTAAGGCATCCAAATCTCGTTACGACACCACACTTGAATTACTGGCTAAGGTGAATAAGTGGTACGTACAGCAATTGAAACTCCACCCCGCAAGAGAGCGTGCTGTTTCGTATCTTAAAAAACGAGGAATTACGGGAGAGATCGCCCGTGATTTCAACCTTGGTTACGCACCACCAGGTTGGGAAAACGTCATGGGCGAATTTGGTAGCACGCCTGAGGCCGTAAAACTGTTAGAAGAAGCTGGACTTGTCATCGGTAGAGATAAAAATACTTCAAATAACCGTCATAGTCATTATGACCGTTTTCGGGATCGTATTATCTATCCTATACGAGATGTGCGTGGGCGTGTAATCGGTTTTGGTGGAAGAGTCTTGGGTGATGAGAAACCTAAGTATCTGAATTCCCCTGAAACACAAGTGTTTCGCAAAGGCGAAGAGCTTTATGGTCTATACGAAGCCAAACAGCAACGCCGTCAGTTTGAGAGATACTTGCTTGTTGAAGGCTACATGGATGTGATTGCCTTAGCGCAGAATAGTATCTACAACTCTGTGGCCACACTGGGTACTGCTACTAGTGAAAAACACTTGCGTACTCTTTTTAAACAAACAAGTGAAATTGTGTTCTGTTTTGATGGTGATAATGCCGGCCGCGAGGCAGCTTGGCGCGCCTTACAAGTGGCGCTTCCACTGATGGAAGATGGACGATCACTACGATTTTTATTTCTGCCAGATGGTCAAGACCCAGATACTCATGTGCGCACGATAGGCCGGCAAGCCTTCGAGGCGCAGATTGCACAGGCGACAAGGCTTGCAGACTTTCTGTTTTCAACTCTGAGTTCCAAGCTTGATATGGATTCGCCAGAAGGGAAGGCACAACTAGCCAGTGCTGCTAAACCACTGTTGCAAAAACTTCCTGAGGGAGTATTTTCCAAGCTAATGCTAGACGAACTAGGCAGGCTCACAGGGGTAAGCCGTTATGACTTACTAGCTTCCCCCCCAGCAAACTTGACCAACTCCCCAGCTTACATTGAAAAACCTAATACTCTTTCGAGAAATTCCCTACCACAGCAGTCAAAACGTAACTCTCGTCCGCAAACTATCAGTGTTGCTATGCGCATGGTGAACCTACTCATACGTCAGCCTTCTATACTTAGAGAGGTAGAACTTCCGGAAGATTTTCAACAATATCAAACAAGAGACCTCCTCTTGCTGCTTAAGGTTATTGAAATAGCTCGTTCTAGCCCAGATGCCTCCCCTCACGAATTAATGGGACGTCTGTATTCCACTGACTATAGCGAACAGTTAACTCAAGTGCTGAGCCGAGAGCTGATTACCCCCAAAGAAGGATTTGCCCATGAATTCAAGGAGCTTCTTACAGGACTGACACAGCAACAACAGCAGCTAAAATTGAAAGCGGCAACTCTACAGAAACTGCATACGCACTTTCAGTCAGAGCCAACCAACGAACTCCCTCCATTAGATGTGCCACCTTTGGAGCAGTAAAATTATTTTAAAATGTGTCACATAGTGGAATTTCGGCGCATTGGCTATTATAATGTCCGGCTATTCATCCCCCCCCGTTTGGAAGACGTTTTCTCGGTAGACTACTTGGTAACCCATGAGCGAAATCAGCACCCAACAATCCAGTCTAAAAGCCCTAATAGCTAAAGGGAAAGAACAGAACTATCTGACTTACGCAGAGGTTAATGACCATCTGCCGGAATCTATTTCGGACCCAGATCAGGTTGAAGACATTATACAGATGATCGACGACATGGGGATTAAGGTCTATGAGACTGCTCCTGATGCCGACGAATTATTGCTAATAGAAAGCGAAGCCACTGATGAACTAGCTGCCGCCGAAGCTGCGGCTGCCCTGGCCGCTGTGGAAAATGAAGCTGGAAGAACTACAGATCCCGTTCGCATGTATATGCGTGAAATGGGGACTGTTGAACTTCTTACTCGCATTGGTGAAATCGCCATTGCAAAGAGAATTGAAGAAGGTATGCGCGAAACTTTGTCTGCTGTGGCCTATTTCCCAGGCTCGGTAGAATATGTGCTTCAAGAATACGATATGGTGGAACATGAAGGTAAGCGTTTAGGTGATGTGATCACTGGATACCTTGATACTAACGAAGAAGAAGTTGTCGAAGATACTGTCGATGATGGACTATCTGCTGAAGATAGCGATGCGGTGTCTGACGATGTGGAAGAGGAAGAAGATAGTTCAGCTGCTCCTGCCACAGACGACGATGATACCTCTAGCGGTCCAGATCCAGAAATTGCCAAAGCACGTTTTGAAGAATTAAGAAAAGTTCTTAAAGCGACTGAGAAAGTCTTGAAGAAATCCCCCAGGACAGATCCTAAGGCACAAGACGCTCTGGAGAAACTTGGCGAGGTTTTTAAATACTTCAAGTTGTCTCCAAAAACTCTCGATCCCTTGCTAGCCAATATTCGACTCACGCTAAGCCGTATTCGTCGTCATGAGAAAAACATCATGACCCTTTGTGTTAAGAGCGGAAAGATGCCACGCTCAATATTCATAAAGGGATTCATTGGGAACGAGGTTGACCTTAAGTGGATTGAACCTCACCTGAAAAAGAAAGCTTATGCCGAAACTTTGAGTAAAGTAAAAATTGAAGTCTTACGTGCTCAGCGCAAGATGCTTGTACTTGAAGAAGAAACAGGACTAACTATATCCGAGATCAAAGAAATTAGCCGCCGGATGTCTATCGGCGAAGCCAAGAGCCGTCGTGCGAAAAAAGATATGGTTGAAGCCAATCTACGTCTTGTAATCTCCATAGCCAAAAAATATACCAACCGTGGATTACAATTCCTAGACCTTATCCAGGAAGGTAACATTGGCCTAATGAAGGCTGTAGACAAATTCGAGTATCGTCGTGGTTTCAAGTTCTCTACTTATGCAACATGGTGGATTCGTCAAGCGATAACACGTTCCATTGCGGACCAAGCACGGACCATTCGTATCCCCGTACATATGATCGAGACCATCAATAAGTTGAATCGTATCAGCCGTCAAATGCTGCATGAAAAGGGTCGAGAACCTACACCAGAAGAACTTGGTGAGCGCATGGACCTTAGTGAAGACAAAATTCGAAAAGTTCTAAAAATTGCAAAAGAACCTATATCTATGGAAACACCAATTGGTGATGATGAAGATTCACACTTGGGAGATTTCATTGAAGACAGTAATATAGACTCACCTGTAGATTCCTCCATGGAAGAAGGCCTGCGTGAAGCAACTCGAGAAGTGCTGTCTGGACTAACAGCTCGTGAAGCTAAGGTTCTCCGTATGCGTTTTGGTATTGATATGAATACCGACCATACTCTTGAGGAAGTCGGTAAGCAGTTCGATGTTACTCGTGAACGTATCCGTCAGATTGAAGCGAAAGCACTGCGCAAGCTACGTCATCCAACTCGCTCAGATCATCTGCGTAGCTTCCTTGATGATTAAGGCTTTAATCTGAATTCGGAAGCATGTATACCGCGTAAGGGCCTATAGCTCAGTTGGTTAGAGCAGCGGACTCATAATCCGTTGGTCGCAGGTTCGAGTCCTGCTGGGCCCACCATATTTACAAGGATTAAAGAGGTTTCTTCTTTTAAAAAGCTAAAAATAAACAGAGCTTTTTAACGCGTCACTGTAATGCTTGCCTGCAGATCCGTGGGACGAACCACCGGTTTCATCGGTGCCTTGGCCACTAATTTCACCCAAAGTGTATCTACTTCTTGATACCAAGAGGTCTCCTTAGCTTCGTGTAATGCATCGATACTCTGTTGTTGGGCCCCTGAAGCAGACTTTGAAAACCCGGGTAATTCAAAGATTAACCAAGCACCTTCTTCCAACTCACTAACACTAAGAGTAACCTCCTCTCTTTCAGTTTTTACTTGAATCTCCGTACCAGCTTTTACTGTACTTTGATCTCCGAAAATATTGAACTCTCGACCATTTCGCATCAATTTAATAGGCTCTTGTGGTGGACGTCTGGAAAACAGCGCAGAGCGTTGAGCCCTAACTAAAGGAGTGTCTGGCGCATTTGGGCTTAGTGAAGCCAGTAAGGCAAAACGCGCTGTACGAGTTTCAAGATCTACAGCTGCAGGTAACTCTCCCCGACTATCTGACAGATTTAATCGACCAATATCGCCAGTACAAACTGTAGCATTCCATGAAGGTTTCAACTGACAGGTCTCATCACTAGCAACACTATCATTCTCCCCATCGTTTAATAAAATATAAGAATTTGGGATACCACTCACTGAACCATCCAGGTCATGGATTGAAAGCGTTCTGTAGGAATTACCCCCACGATTATCGTTATCGAACCTTGCATCATACTTTGGGAAATAAACTGGCTTAGCGTTGATAAAAGTTGCACCACTAATGGTACTTCTAGTACTCAATCCTGCACTTGTAAACATCAAAAAGGAGAGCGCGCCAGTATTTCTTCTAGAGTTATCTTGGAAGTTTATGAAAGTTGGATTCACAACATCATCACGGTAGTCGTAATATTCGTAACCACGAATAGGGAAATCTGGAATAAGCGGTTTAGGCAAACTACGTCCATATGCCAACTCTTCATTCGTTGTCGGGTTACCAATATTATCTGTTTCACCTACGACTAGCGCGTCGACTAGCCTTGAACTAAAAGGTAGACTGCCTATATCACCTGCAGCTTGTGTCATGCCAATAGCGTTATCTGCTAGCTTCATGTTGCTATAGACATACATGTCGCCTCTCCCCCACAATCCACCATTACGGTTTTTATAGCTAGTAAGGTTTTCGAAGTGAGATTCAAGGACTTCACTTTCAAGATCTTCTGGATCTGTTAGTGGCAGTAGAGGAATGGAAGCCAAGCCAAAAGTATTATCTTCGTCTATGTGCCGGTCAATCATGAAGCCATCGAAATTAGAATGAGCCACATTACCTTTGAAAGCACGCAGAGCAGTTCTCCTAGGCCAGATATTCATGCTTAATTCTGAACCCAGAAATGCACCGTTTGGGTGTTGCGGAATTGAAAACCAAAATCCTGTTTCATCTGAGCCAGCGGCCACGTTATCTATGTATGAGTTATCCGGGTTAGTAATCCAAAAAGAGGAAACAGTATTGTCCGAAGGTAACAGAGTGTGCTCACCGGAAAAACTTATTTTTCTTAAATTCTGGCGACTCTCAGTACCAATTTCCCCATTAGCAGCTAAATTATTTGGTACGCATGGTCTCGTGGGGTGACACTTGGTTTGAATTGCCAAATTTCTGATGAATTCATTACCTGTTTCGATACCATCTTCCATAAAAAAACAGTGCCCAATCGTGTTATAAGTGACATTATTTTCTATCTTCAAATCGTGAGTTCCATGCACAGTTACACACCGATTAAAAGTATCGTGTATTGATGTATTCTTTATGTATTGCCCTTTTCCTCCCTCTCCCACAAGGTGCCAATGAATTGGGTAGCGGGCTAATTCCATGTGCTGCCCCATGCGGTTTAACTCAACCCCATCGACAAACATTTTACTGGTTACCATAGCCATCACATGACCACCAAAGTAAGACTCCAAAGAATCTTCAGAAGACTGAATCTTAATATTACGAGTTAGCAAGCCAACCTCCCCGCGTTCATCTATCCCATAAGTTATCTCACCGTAGTGCATGAACTCCAGAGGGATATCAAGCGTGAGGGTATTGCCATCAATAGCTTGAATAAACCGAGTTTCGGCTTGTCGCGGGTTAAAGTCTGTTGACGCCAGGACTATTTGATCACCAACTTCCCATTGAGCTGCGTTCAAAACTGTGATGGTGTTTGCTCCGGCTCTTGCAGTTTGATCCAGTTTTGTCCAAGCATTGGAGCGATTACCATGTAAATTTAGTGTGCCACCAGAAAGCATGATGCCACGATCTCCCATGCCCATCATTTGCTCATCAGGGACATTATCTGTAAGAGTAATAATGGCTCGTCTTTCATGAGGTATGGACTCTGTGCCAATTTCCAACTCTCCGAACACCATTATCCATTCTGTACTTAACTCAATATCAGTCTCATCTGAGAAGCTTAATTTGCCATTGATCGTCAGACCGTTCAAAGAGGGAGGCGTGACATCAAGAATAACGTTGACCTCTTTAGCAATGCTCACCTTAGCGCCGACTTTGGGAAGTTCTCCGTTTGACCAAATCGATGAATCAGACCAAAGGCCAGATTTTATAGCCTCTTCAGCCTGCAGCTGAAAAGAGCAAACTCCTGATAACAAGATCGACATGTAGAAAAAGAAACCAGATCTCATTTACATTCCCCATTACTAAGCTGGTTATTGAACACACAAAACTCTATAAAACTTTCTTCAGAAATTAGCAAAAGAAACTACTGAGGACCAACATAAGACTGTAAATAATAATATCTCTACTAGTCTGAGGACTTCTTGAAACAACGGGGTGGGCGATTCACCTACCCCATTTTAATTTCTAATTTACTTTTAACTCAGATGGCGTAGAGACAAAAAAATATTAACGACTGACACTAACGCTTTCTCCTGGCCCAGGCCCCTTACCTTGAGCGCTTCCCAAAACATCACCAGTGGATACCAGTTTCACCCAAAGAGACTTTTCCCCCTTGTAGAAAGATGTCACCTTGGCATCATGCAGATTATCGAGGCTTCTTTGTTCTTCTGCTTTGTCGGCGATACTAAAACCTGGCAACTCAAAAATCACCCATGAACCTTCATCTAATTCTTTGACGTTTAGATTTAGGGTCTCTCTCATTGTTTCAACCCTATATTCACTTCCAGACCGTACATTTGTTTCACTTTCTGCTTTAAATTTTTTGCCATTTCTGCTTAGAAGAATTTGAGGACCCTCAGGTGGACGACCACGAATACGTCCACCACCTGGAGCAATTTCAAATACTGGTGGCGTAGTCGGGCGCGACCCACCACCAAAACTAAATCCAACGGGTCCGCCACCACCAACCGTCATACGCCCCATGTCTCCGGTGCATACAAGTGCATTCCAGCTAGCTCTAGACTCACATTTGTCATCGGCATCATACCCGGTATCATTTAAAATATATGAGCCTGGTATGCCAGTTATAGTTCCATCTCGATCATTGAAAACTGAGGTCTTATAAATCGTATTACCGTAATCGTCGTTACTCCAACGGTTATCAATTCGTGGGAAATATACTGGTTTAGCGTTTATGAAAGTAGATCGTTCTAGATAATTATTTGAACTCATCCCAAAGCTGGTGAATAGAAGGTACGAGACAGCTCCAGTCTTGCGGGTTTCATTATCTTGATAGTTGATAAAAGTATTATTTTCCAACTGATGATGATAATCATAAAACTCATAAGCCCTGATTGGAAAATCTGCCAACATAGGTTGAGGCAAACTTCTTCCATAGGCCATTTCTGAACTAGACTCAGGGTTTCCGATATTTTCAGATTCACCCACAAAAACTGAATCAACTACTCGAGACGTGTACGGGGCCTGCCCAAAGGCTCCAGAAGCATGGGTGAAACCTATACCATTATCAGCCATTTTTAGACCCTTATAGAGATGTAATTCTCCACGGGCCCAGATACCACTGTTCCGATTTTTATAGGTTGTGAAATCCTCAACAACTGACTCTACTTGTTTACTGTTTGGATCTGAGGGGTCTGATAGAGCTATATAGCCACCCACTGCAAAATGACCATCCGCACGAGGAGCACGGTCACCCATAAACCCATCGAAGTTAGAGTGGGCTACGTTTCCTGAAAACTCACGAAATTTAGTCCGTCGAGGCCAAGTAGCTTGACTAATCTCAGAGCCCTCGAATGCACCAGTTGGATGCTCAGGAAATGCAAACCAAAAACCTGTTGAATCAGAACCTGCTGCCACGTTACCTCTGTAGGTGTTGTCTGGATTAGTAATCCAGAATGAAGACGCAGTGTTATCAGATGGTATGAGAATGTGGGGAGAGTCTTGACCTGTGGTTTTAAAATTTAATCCATCTGGAGATGACCCGAAAGGAGCCAAGTTAGTTGGATCGCAGGCGAGAGAAGTGTGACATTTGGTTTGAATCGCTAAATTTCGTATAAACTCGTTACCTGTCTCAATTCCATCCTCCATGAAAAAACAATGCCCAACAGTGTTGTAGGTGACGTTATTTTCTACTTTTAAATCATTCGTTCCATGAACTGTGACACAACGATTGTAAGTATCATAGATGGCAGTGTTAACAAGATACTGACCCGCCCCGCCTTCTCCGACAAGGTGCCAGTGAATGGGGTATCTAGCTAATTCAAGGTTTTGGCCCATCCGGGTCAACTCAACACCATCAACATACATTTTACTGGTAACCATCGCCATGATGTGGCCACCAAAGAATGTTTTTTCAGCATCCTCTGAGGCTTGAATTTTAATGTTTCGTGACAGTAAACCAACTTCACCACGTTCATCGACTCCATAAGTTATCTGCCCAAAATGCATGAACTCTAACGGCTCATCCAAGGTGATTTTGTTACCTCGAATTTTATCAATATATCGGCGTTCTGCCTGACGGGGATTGAAGTCAGTGGAGGCTAATACTATTTGGTCCCCTTCTCTCCAACCGCTACCATCCATGACCTCTATAACCTTACTACCAACTTCGGCAGTAGAAGTTAGTTTAGTCCAACTATTTTTGCGGTTGCCGTGAAGATTCAAAGTCCCACCCACTAATAGAATTCCACGATCCCCCATACCATTGATATTTTCACCAGTAACATGATCTGTTAGGGTGATGGTTGCATTACCTGAATAAGGAGTTGTGGCACTTCCTATTTCAAGTTCACCAGTTAACAGTACCCACTCTGTGGTGAGCTCGATTTTTTTGTTATCCGCAAAGCTTAATTTCCCATTGAGATTCAAACCTTGTAAAGCCGCTGTGTCTGAATCCAATACAACCTCTATTCCCTCACCTATGGTCACTAGCGAACCTGCACTAGGTACTTTACCTGATGACCAAATCGAAGCATCAGACCATTGTCCTGCCATTAGTGCGTTAACTGTTACAGCTTCTGCAAGATGGGCATCATGGTGAGCCTCATGTTCACTGGCCTCATGGTTATGTGTTGAGTGATTCATCTGCGCGTATGCTAGGCTCGTTATCAAAGTACTGAAGCCACTTGCGGTAACAAGCGATAGGACTAAGGAAAATGCATGTTTCTTCATGATTTAAACTCTTCTTTGGCACTTTAGTTGAATACTTTATCTTTTTGATCGGCTTATAAGGTCTCTTTCTCGGATTTCAGAGCCAACTCACAAATACTGAATTGCCATGTACCTTGATACATCAAGGTAAGTTTTATCTTTATTGTGAGTATTTTAAGGAAAAATTAACCATAACAAACACCTTTGTAAACCCACCCAAACATAATTAATGATTTTTACTCTTTTTGCTCTGATATAATCTGGTTTCGTTGGAGTTAAATCGATAACTTAAAACTAATTATTATTGAAGACCACGCAATGGCCAAGAAGAAATTAAACGCTACTCTAATATTAATTTTTTTTATAATACTTTTAGACAGTTGTACCTTATACTCAGCAAGTGCCCAAGAGGTAAGTCATCCCTCTGAAATGACAAATAAAAAGCAACTCAATGGGCAACGAGTCTATGAAAATGTTTGTATCGCCTGCCATTCACCGCCTGGTCTTGGGGGAGCCCCTGCTTTTCGTAGCGAAGCAGACTGGGCACCAAGACTCACACAAGGTCTTGAGACATTAATCAGTCATGCCTTAAATGGCTACTCTGGCAAGTTTGGCATCATGCCCAGGAAGGGAGGTAGGCCTGATCTTTCTGATGCAGAAATCTCCTCCGCTGTACTTTATATGATTAACCAAGAAGCAGAGGACTAAGATATTTGAATGGAATATTAGTAAGCATCTTCACTCAAGTTTCTAAATGAAGAACTAGCAGTCTGCTAAACAACCTAGTCAATTGAATTCCCTTGACCCATCCAGTAATCTACAGTTTGAAAATTTTCATTCTTGGAGCCTGTTATGCCGATCTACCAGCTTACAGTTAACGGCAATAATCATCAGGTAGATGTAGATCCTTCTACTCCTTTGCTCTATGTGCTGCGTAATGATCTTCATCTAAAGGGCCCACACTTCGGTTGCGGCTTAGGACAATGTGGAGCTTGTACTGCAATTATTGATGGTAGAGCAGTACGTACCTGCTTATTACCTGTAGCCAATGTCACTGGTAAAATCACGACACTTGAAGGACTCTCGAAGTCCGGACAATTGGATCTTCTTCAGCAGGCATGGGTAGATCATCAGGTTCCTCAATGTGGGTATTGTCAGAATGGTCAATTACTCACAGCGCGGGTCCTTCTAAATAACAATCCCAACCCCAGTGATGCAGAAATCAGAGCTGGCATGGAAGGTGTTTTATGCCGTTGTATGAGCTATTTCAGAATACATGCCGCTATTAAAGATGCCGCCAAAAAACAGATAGCAAATACACAACCTAAACCTACTGAGTTTGTTGATGCCATGTCTGAGACAAGTACTGTGGGGGTTAGCTCATGAAATTCCCTACTTACATAGCCTCTGTACTTGGCCAAAAACTGCCATCAAGCTCGCGTCGGCAATTCTTGTTGGCTTCAGGAGCAATAGTTATTAGCTCTGGAACGTTACAAAGTGTTTTCTCCCAAACCGCTAGTGTTGGAACTTATCCCGATCCAGATTACCTGCAATTGGATACCTGGATTGTCATTCACCCAGACAATACAGCTACTTTTTTTGTGGGCAAAACCGATGGTGGACAAGGTACAGGTACTGCTTTTCGGCAAATGATGGCCGATGAGTTGGACATGGCTTATACCGATACCATCCTGGTGATGGGCAGAACAGATATCACACCAGATCAAGGGGGCTCGGGCGGCTCGGATGCCATAGAAGTAGACGGTTGGCCGATGCGTCGAACTGCTGCAGAAGCTCGACGAGTTCTTTTGGAGCTAGCATCCACGGAATTTGGGGTTGATGTCGGTGAACTCGACGTAAGTAATGGTGTCATTTATCTCATTCAAGATCCCTCACGTACAGTGACTTATGCCCAATTAGTTGGAGGTAAACGTTTCGATATTACACTTTCGGGCGCTAACATCAACGCAACAAAAGGCCAAGCAGATGTAAAAAAAGTGCAGGACTTACAACTAATAGGTCAATCCATCCAGCGTTACGATATACCCCCCAAAGTAGATGGATCGCTTACTTGGGCAGTGGATATGACAGTACCGGGCATGGTGCATGCTAGACATGTTCGCCCCCCTGTAGCTGGAGCAAAAATAATCAGTGTGGATGAGAGTTCAATCTCTGGAAAACAGGGTTTTGTTGCTGTTGTTCATCGTGGAAATTATCTAGCAGTGGTTTTTGAACGTGAAGAACAAGCAATAGCTGGTGCAAGTGATTTGAAAGTTGCTTGGCAAAAACCAACAAAACCTGCTTTTCCTTCGTCACAAAAGCTCTTTTCATATATCCGAGAGCAAGAACCTGCAGTCATTGGCCAAGACTTAGTTAACGGCGAGCCCGAAGCTGCCTTTGCCTCTGCAGCGAGAGTAATTGAAGCTGATTACGAGGTCCCCTTCCAAGGACACACAGCCATTGGGCCTGCTCATGCAATGGCAGATCCCTCTGATGGTCAGCTAACCATTTATTCTAATGATATGAAAACTTATGGTCTACGCAATGGTGTGGCAGAGTTCCTTAATCTACCTCGTGAGAAAGTGCGCGTGGTGTACATGGATGGTCCGCAGGTCTATGGCCGCACTGCTGCCGATGATGCAGGCTTTGAAGCTGCCTTCCTGGCACACGAATTAGGCATACCCGTCCGCGTTCAGTGGTCTCGTGCGGAGGAAACTGCTTGGGATACCAAGGGACCTGCATTCACGTTCCGCTTACGAGGAGCTTTAGATGATGAAAACAAGCCAACCGCACTTGAATATGAGGCTCGTGCGCTAGACTATAATCACCTCTGGTACAACGACCCTAACACCGTACTGATTGCTCAACTGATGGGAAGACGTACACCAACACCTGCACCAGGCTCGGCACCAACACCAGATATCCTTTATGCAATTCCAAATCAAAAACTCACTGGACATATAGTTAGCTTACCTCAAATCTGGGAAACCCCACTTCGTTGCGGTAATTTGAGAGACCCTAATGGTCCGCAAGTCACTTTTGCTTTTGAGTCCTTTATTGATGAAATGGCTGCAGCGGCAAAGGTAGACCCAGTAGATTTCCGAATGCAGCTAATTACTGCCATGCCGGAAGACAATCGCTTCCGAAGAGCACGCTCTCTGGCAACATTAAAGGCGGCAGCGCAAAGTTTTGGTTGGGGCCAAGGGTCAGCCCCATCGGGGTCGTCTCGCAATGAAGTGCTACTCGGTCAAGGTGTTGCATATACCTATCGTAATGGCACGGTAGTCACTGTTATGGCTGAGACCGAAGTGAATACTCTAACAGGAAGAGTGTTTGTCAAACGACTCGTATGTGCTCATGATTGTGGCTTGGTCATCAACCCTACAAACCTAAAGTACACAGTAGAATGTGGCATGCTGCATGGTCTGAGCCGTGCATTGTGGGAGGAGGTCCAGTTCGACGAAGAGAAAGTGACCAGTACCGACTGGATCTCACACCCTACTATGCGTCACTCGGACACTCCCGAATCAATTGATGTGATCATTGTCAATGGAGACCCCTCACCTGACAGACCAGATCTTCCACACTACGGTGCCGGTGAAGCTAGTCATAAACCAATGATCGCCGCTATTGCCAATGCAATATTCGATGCAACTGGTCTTAGACTACGGTCCGTCCCTTTCCGTGCTGAAAAGGTCTTAGCTGCTTTGAAAGAGCAGGCCTCATAAAAAGAAGCTTGCTCAATCATGAAGTCAATGCTGTTCGCTTTTTACTCAGGGATGAGTCTGAGTAGAGAGTTACCTGCAAAAACATAAAGCGCTCCTTCGGGGCCAACTCGGACTTCCCTAAAGCGCTGTCCTAAGGACTCAAGAAGGCGCTCCTCAGCAACGACTTTTTCTCCCTCTAGCACAAGTCGGATAAGTGCCTGGCCTGACAAGGCTCCAACAAATAAATTACCCTGCCACTCGGGAAAAAGATCACCATCGTAGAAAGCCATACCTGAAGGAGCTATAGAAGGCACCCAGTAATAGATAGGTTCTGTCATACCAGGCCCGCGACTCAACCCAGTGCCCACGGGTACATTCCGTCGACCATCTGATTGTCTGGCATCATACTGGACTCCGTAGGAATAATTCGGCCAGCCATAGTCTGAGCCTGCTTTTATGATGTTAATTTCATCTCCACCTTGTGGACCATGATCCACGACCCACAGCTCTCCTGTTGATGGATTAATGGCACCACCTTCTGGATCTTTTAAACCATGAGCAAATGTCTCCCTACTAACTGTCGCTCTTCCAAGCCAAGGGTTATCACCGGGAATAGTTCCATCTTTATTAATGCGAACTACACGACCAGAGAAATTTCGGGGTATATCTGGCTCATCTAGAAAATCACGTCCTTCTACAGTATCGAGTTCCGAATCATAAAATCTGAAAGCATCAGCACCTATACCAAACAAAGTACCGTCTGGCGCAAACACAAGACGACGTTCTGTACGTGTTTCAGCAAGCACTTCAAAATCATCTAAGGAGGATAAGTCTTCGCTGAGTTTAGCTCTGGCGATGCGCTCTGTACCAAGATCCAGTGCTCGCCTCTCTGCAAGTGAAAGATTCCATACATCTTCGTACCAGTGAGTGATCGGCCACACTTTGTCCCTCTCCTCACCCTTGGGTGGCGCGAGATAAGTAAAATAAATATACCGATTTGTACTAAATTCAGGATCTAAAACGACATCATGTAATCCTTCAGCAGCCACTCGTTTAATAGCAGGGACCCCTTGTATGGGCTCAGAAACATTACCTGCAGGAGAAATCGTGCGCATACTTCCTGTGGTATCAGTGAATAGGAAATGTCCACCCGGAAGAAAGGCCAGAGACCATGGACCACTGAGATCCTCAGTAATGACTTCCACCTGAAAGCGAGATGGCTGAGAAGGCGCTGGGGCACCTGTTTGTCCATCGAACGCTGGCCCAGAGCCGGTAGGGATGGGTATCTGCCCAAAGCCCCTAGCGCAAATAATTGATACAGCCATTAGAAAAATTTTTAACTTCCTGGATTGATGCATATGCAGCGCCCTTGTGGTCTAGTCTTCATACTAAATTATCATAGTGTTAACTAAGAATACGACAGAATCTCAGTTATATCGTTGAGGACTTTTCATTGTGTTGATAATGAGGCTAAATTCAGTCCCAGAAAAAATAAAAAAATTGATTATGGTTAGTATCAAAAAAAGAATAGATCTTCTAAGCGCCGACAATTACTAAACACAGGTTTATGTCGTGACCTATAAGAAATAATCAACCTCAGTAAATATTCTTTCCTTCCAGCAACAACTCTTGCTAAAAACTCTTAACATTCGTATTGTGAAAATTTTCCTCTATTGATGACTCCGATAGCAGAGCAAGGTCACAAGCTCTTCGAGATGGAGGGATCCTGACAGAAAGACAAGACATAAGTGAAGAGTTAATTCGCACTGTTTTACATGTAGGACTTTTTTTGTATGTCCATGACAAGATAAACATAAATAAACAACAACGAACTCGAAGAAGTGGTTAAGTATCTAACTCAGAATTAATTACATTAAAAGCAGCTTATTGATGAATACCCTGGAACAGCTTTATAAGGCGCCCCAAACACATTGGCTGAGAAAAATTATATTTCAAATTCATCTTTGGATTGGCATCTTACTCAGTCTATATGTACTAGTGATCAGCCTGAGCGGCACAGCTTTACTCCTAAAGCCTCCTTTTTATCGGTGGTTTGAACCTAAACTGCTAGATCACCACCCAGCACAAACAGAGCCACTTACAGGGCAAGCTCTACGTGAGATTATGCAAGAAGTCTATGCAGGTTATGAGCTTGGTTTTCTCATGGAAGCTTATGATGAAAATGAAGCCACCTATATCGTACTAAACAAGGACGGAGAATACTTCCCACACTATTTTAATCAGTACACCGGCAAGGATCAGGGAGTAGCTAATCCCTTTCCGATCAAGATGGTGGAACTACTTGGCTCCGTCCATGCAGATTTATTTATGGATCTCCCTGGGCGACGTCTTAATGGTTACGCCGCATTGAGTTTTGTAGTGATGAGCGTCTCAGGTTTATTTCTTTGGTGGCGAGGACGATCTCGGTTTTGGTCTAGTTTCATCGTTAGCCCACGCAATAAAAATAACATACTTTGGCAACTTCATAGCTTTCTTGGTTTCTGGGGCTTCACTCTTGTTCTAGCTTGGGGAATCAGTGGTTTTCAACTCGGACAGGGCCCTCTTGTACGGAGCTGGCTCTTTAGCTTGGGAATAGAGCCCGGGGATCCTGAGAGTCTCCTAGTAACCATGCTGCAATTCTTCCAAGAGATGCACTTTGGTCAATTCGGTGAGGGGCTCACTTCAGACCTGCTATGGGTACTTGCCAGTACGCTACCAACTTTCTTGCTGATAAGTGGTGTTTATCTTTGGCTTAGGAGAAAAGTGATTGGAGCCAAAAGATTAAGATGAACTCCCGCCTGTCATTATTGAAACACGGCACTCAAACTAGATAAAAATCATTATAAAACAATATGATAGTTTTCATCTATCGAGAAAATATCTTAATAAATCCACAAACAATTACTTCCTACTTTAAAAATCCTATGGCATATTAATAAAGAAGAAGTATTACGAAAAACTTGCGCCTGAAAACTTCAATCATACGAGGTTAAAAATCCAGGCAAGAGAAGACACGCAGCCTCGCCACAGCTGCTTCATCAAGTAGTGCTGCAACCCTGGCTAAAGCTGCCTTAAGGCATCGCAGAGGGGGTAGTTATGTCGCGTTTTTGTTCAATCCTATTCGCTTTATTTTTTGGGTGCTCTTCACTGATAAGTAGTGTTGTATTCGCTAATAACAGTTTGATTAATAGCGCTCGTCAAAACGATGCCGATACACTTAAAACTCAGCTAGAAGCTCTACAAAAAAACAACTCCGCAAAGGCATCTGTGAACAGCACCTCACCCGATGGCAGTTCAGCACTTCTTTGGGCTGTTTATAACAGCTCGGAAGAGATGACGTCTCTTTTACTAGCGGCTGGAGCCGATCCCAACATTGCAAATAACCTTGATATCAGCCCTTTGTTACAGGCTGCACGTAACGGAGAAACTGAAATACTGTCATTATTACTCAAAGCAGGAGCTCAAGTTTTATCACATGATCTCACTTCGGAGCCTGTTCTCCTTGCAGGTGCTCGATCAGGTTCCTTAGACACAGTGAAACTACTGTTGGAAAATGGTGCTCCAGTCAATCAAACAGAAGCTTTTGATCAACAGAGCGCTTTGATGTGGGCAGTTGCAGCTGGCCATCATGATGTCGCGAAATTTCTTCTAGATCATGATGCAGATCCAAACTTACAAACTAGAGTCAATGAGTTGACCAAACGTAAAAATGCCGACTTTACAAGCGGCGGTTTTGCGGCCTTACACTGGGCAGTTCGCAATGGTGACTTGAAGATGATCGATCTTTTAGTCGAACATGGAGCCGCCCTTAGCCCCATCAACGGTGATTCAGTCACGCCCTTAATGCTGGCTGTAGTCAATGATCGTCTGGATGTCGCAGCCTATATGCTTGAACTTGGTGCTGATGCAAATGATGGCTCACTGTATTACGCAACAGTAATGCGTGATGCAACTACTGATTGGCGCGCACAAGATGGCACAGTTTATCGCCATGATTTTGAAAATAAATTGAGCGCCCTGGAGTTAACCAGAAGATTGTTAGAAAAAGGAGCAGACCCAAATAAACCATTCATTGGTCAAATGCATAACGCCTCAATGTGCTGCGACGTTAAAGTGAATGTCAGTGGTTTTTATCGTGCCGCAGAAGCCGCCGACATTGCTGGTATGGAGCTTATGTTACAACACGGTGCAGATGTCAACTGGAAACCAGAGTCACAAACACGCAGCGTCGGCATTGACGGTGAAGAAACCATCGCCAGTAGAACTGCATTGATGGCAGCGATCAGAGGTGGCAATGGAGTAGGTGTAGATGGTGGCCCAAATGATCTAAGGTATGGTCCTCCTCCATACAGGGAGGAGGGTGTTCGAAGTCCTGAAATGGCTGTTGATTTATTACTGCGCCATGGTGCCGATGTCACAGTTGCTGGCCCAGATGGTGATACTGCCTTGCACTACGCAGTCAAAGAACTTAATCCTACGATCATTAAAGCATTGGTGGCACATGGTGCACAGCTAGATCAAACCAATAACAAAGGAGAAACCGCACTCGATCAAGTGAGAAAAATGCCTAGGCCTAGCGGTACGCCCGGATTTTATTTTGAGGAACCGCCCGCCTGGCCTGAAGAAATTGTTGCTCTCCTTGAAGAATTACAAGATACCCAGCTCCAAGCTAGACAAGATGAACACTCACAGCAGCTAGCAAGAGGTCAGTAGGATGCCCAATCTTAGAAGAAAGAAGTTTGCTCTATTCTTCGCACAACTTTCTTGCGTTAGCGCGTTTTTTGTCCTAGAGACCCAAGCACAGCAGAATCAACAAGCAGTAACTGCCTTAGAAGAGGCTTGGCCATTAGTCGATGAGTACTGTACTGAATGTCACAACATAGTTGAATTCAGAGCCAACTTATCCCTAGAGGATTACTCTCCAAAAGACTTAACAAAGGATCCAGGTATTTTTGAAGAGATCCTCCGGAAGATGCGTATTTATTCTATGCCACCCAAACGTAATTCTCAGCCAAGTCGAGAGGAGAGAGAAAACTTCGTGGCTGTTTTGGAGGCAGCCCTAGATGAGTCAGCAGCTCATAAACCCTATGCAGGTTCTACCAGCATTCACAGACTAAACCGAGCCGAGTACACAAACTCAATACGTGATTTACTGGGCATTGATCTTGACCTAACCGAGACGCTACCGGCAGACTCAGGAGATTATGGCTTCGACAATATTGGTGATCTATTACGAACTTCACCCATGTTACTGGATCGCTATCTTACGGTAGGTATGCGAATTGCAGATCTGGCTATGGGTAATACAGAGGCTGCCGTTAATGCCATCACTTATAATATTCCTTTCGATACTTCACAAAACAAACATCTAGCTGGCATGCCTATTGGGACTAGAGGTGGCATTGCAAAAACTCATTATTTCCCAGCAGATGGCGAATATACTTTTTCTGCTCGTCCTTTACAGGGAGTTGCGGAAGGTTATTTTGGTATTGAGGGCCATGATCGCCCTCACGACTTCCTCATATATATCGATGGCAATCTTGTTTATTCCAGCAAGATAGGGGGCAAGGAACAACATGAAATTTCGGTGAAGGAATTTAATGATGTCATCCCCGTGGTCAATCAGAAACTTACTTCACCCAAGCTAAAAGTCACGGCTGGTCCGCATGAAGTGATCTGGACTTGGCGTGAGCGTCCTAATGCTGAACAAAATTCTTGGCAACCCGTTGCCCGTGATACCTTAGAAATTCACAATACGTCTGGCAATCCAAGACTTGAAAAAGTGATGATTGAGGGTCCGTACAATGTTTCTGGTATCAGCCAGATGTCTACACGCGAAAAGATACTCACTTGTGACCCAGCTTTAGCTTCCGAAGAAGAAAACTGTGCACGTCAAATATTGACCAACCTAGCACGACGAGCTTTCCGTCGTGAAGTTAATGATTCTGACATTGCAGCCCCAATGGCCTTCTACCAGAGTGAACGAGACAGTGGCGGTAATTTCTACGAAGGCATTCGCTCAGGAGTAGCCAGAACAATTGTTAGTCCCTTCTTCCTTTTTAGGGTCGAAAATGATGCAACTGATACTGCACCAGGATCAGACCAAGCCATTAATGCCTACGAACTAGCGTCTCGTCTCTCCTACTTCCTCTGGTCATCCATCCCTGACGATGAGTTGCTTGACTCAGCAAGTACAGATTCATTGTTGGACTCAACAGAGAGAAAATCTCAAGTTGTTCGTATGCTTAACAATCCAAAGGCTGATTCGTTTGTCGAAAACTTTGTAGGCCAGTGGCTGCATCTACGAAACATGGACCAACTTTCTCGTCCAGACTTATCAATGTATCCAGACTTTGATGACAACTTACGTCAAAGTATGAGGAAAGAAACAGAGTCCCTCTTTGCGTACGTGCTAAGAGAAAATCGACCTGTCCATGAATTACTCTCCGCTGAATATACTTTCGTGGACGAGCGACTCGCCAAACACTATGGCATTTCGGGAGTGCTCGGATCTAGAGTTCGTAAAGTTGATGTAACAGACCCTAATCGCTTCGGTCTTTTAGGGCACGGTAGTATCAGCACTCAGACTTCGGCAACCAGCAGAACCTCACCCATTATGAGAGGCAAATTCATCTTATCGGAGCTTTGGAATAACCCTCCCCCACCCGCGCCACCAAATGTTCCTGCATTAGAGGCTAGCGCTCCAGTAGGACGTGCCTCTACTGTTAGAGAGCAACTTGAACGCCACCGAGCCGACCCCACCTGTGCGCACTGCCATGATGTCATTGACCCTGTTGGCTTCGCCATGGAAAACTTTGATGTGGATGGAACTTGGAGAACGGTTAATCGCGAAGGCCTACCCATAGATTCATCAGGCACTCTGCTAGACGGTCGAGATATCCATGGACCAATACAGCTACGAGAGGCCCTCCTTGCCGACCCAGAGCTTTTTGCAAGCACGGTCACAGAGAAGCTTCTAATCTATGCACTGGGCAGGGGGCTTGATCCCCTTGATAAACCTATGGTAAGAAGGATTGTAAGAGGAGCTTCAAAGGAAAACTACTCCTTACAATCTATCATATTAGGGATCATTGAAAGCTATCCTTTCCTTATGCGTACAAATAGCAGTAAATCAAACGTTTCAAGCCTGGCTTCAAACACCAACTTGGGAGATTAGCCATGTACATCACTAAAAAACATCTCAATCGCCGCACTCTTCTAAGGGGTGCTGGTACTGCACTTGCACTTCCACTGCTCGATGCTATGGTCCCCGCTGCCACCGCTCAATCAAAAACTGCAGCGGCAAGAAAACTAAGATTTGGTACTGTCTACATACCTAACGGAATATATCCTGGAGACTGGCACCCAGAAGAAGTTGGGAAAGACTTCACCTTCAATAAAGTGATGAAGCCAATGGAGAGGTTCCGGAACTATGTCACGACAATAAGTCGAATGAAATCACCTGAGGGACGTCAGGATATGGGCGGTATCCATATGGGAGCAAGTTCAGCTTTTCTTAACGGCCGTGGCCCTTTGAGTGAGAATGGGAACTTTAACCAGTTGCGCTCGGCGAAATCTCTTGATCAGTACATCGCGGACGTTATTGCTGGGGATACACCCATGCGATCACTCGAGCTCGGTGTTGAGGATATGGGAACTGCAGCGGGAGCGTGCGACAACTACCCTTGTATCTTCTTTAATACTCTGGCTTGGTACGATGATGAGAGCCCACTTCCTGTTGTAATCAGCCCTCAAGTCACCTTTGAGCGTATGTTCGGCGATCCTGGCACCGCGGAACAGCGTCTTCGTCGACTAGACACCAAACAAAGCATGTTGGACTCTATTCTGGACGAGACCAAGCGGTTAGATAAAATGCTTGGTTCTAATGATAGAACACTTTTAGATGAATATCTCACTAATGTACGTCGAGTGGAAAGCCAAATAGAACGCATGTCATCGCGCTCAGAGGTCATATCTGGAGCTACAGATGGCCCAGTCGGCATACCTGAGGATTTTGATACTCACATGTCAATAACCTACGATTTAATTCACCTTGCATTCCAGGGAGACATGACTCGTGTGTTCACTTTCATGACTGGACATGAAGCCACTGGTCGCAGCTATGCTCACATTGGTGTCAATGAGCCACACCACAATGTGACTCATCATAAAAACACTGAAGAGAGTATCGCTAAATATTCCAAGATCACTACCTATCAGATGCATAAATTCTCAGAATTTGTTGAGAAAATGAGCAACACTCCTGATGGTGAAGGTAGCTTGCTAGACAACTCTCTACTCTACTATGGTGCAGGCATGAGTAACGGGTTGGTACATGATCGCCATAACGTACCGGCCATGTTAGTTGGCAGTGCGGGGGGACGTGTTGAGGGTAACCGTCATTTGAAAGCTAGCGAAGATGAACCAACTTCCAACCTACTTCTTGGAATAGCCGACGTTATGGGTGTCGAGATGAATGAGATCGGGATATCAACAGGCAGATTCTTGCTCTAGGTTATCTATAAAAAGATGCCCTGGCTGGTTTAACCCAGTGCAGGGCTGTTAATTCACATCATATCCCTTTCTTTTTTATTATCCACTCGCTTGAAGAGCAAAAACCACAATTTTCACCAGTAAATTTTGAGCCTGACTCCTCGTTACCAAGCAGCTGAAACTTTAACCACTCAATCGGGCCCTCGGCAAAAGGATAACCACCAGGCTGGTCATAGGTTGCCCCGTGTCCGACCTCCATATTCGCGTTAATAACAATTTGATCTTGATATTGAAGTGAAAGCCAGTCTTGTTCAGCATTAAGGTAAGCGATGTCTGTTTCTCCACCAATAAAGTAGGCAATGGGGGCATGGAGTTTTAATAAGTCTTCCCGCTTAGCTTCATGTCTTATCATGTACTGGTCGTCATCTGGGAAGAGCCCACTGTTGAGCACAACTGTTGTTGTAACACGAGGGTCACTGGATGCCTTTACTGCCTGCAAACCTCCACACGAGTGCCCCATGACTGCTATCCTAGTCAGATCAAGATGAGACCCCAGATCATCTATTCCTCCCCGCTTCACATCCTCAGCCCACTCAAGTGCTTCAAAGTGTTGCCGATAGTTCGTCTCAAAGGGTGGCCAATCTGCAGGGTCCTCTGATCTCTGTCGCCTTGGATAAGGCGAGTCGCGATAGGGACCGATTGCGATTACGACTAAACCCTGTGCAGCTACCTCTCTTAGAAATGATTCATAGCTGTATGAGCTGTTTACGCAACTCCCATTTCCCCAGAGGACCACTGGGTATTGACTAACCAAATTCCTTGGTTGATATATTGTATGTCCAGGCAGAGATTCATGTGAGTATGAAATTGTCTCAACAACAGTTGTTGCCATTACAGTTACGGGAAGAATAGGCAGAATTACCAAAGTTGAGATTATTTTCATTATCAGAGAAAAATGATTCATCACCATTATTTTTCCTGTGAGAAGTAACCCTACTCCAAAAAACCGTCACTGAGGAACCTGTCAGAAATCTCCTGCTCACAAGGGTCACTGGACAGTGGTAGGTCTGGACGGTGATCCCATAACATACTAATTTCAACAGGGGCTGTAAGAAAGTCAGGATCCGTCATCGTTACTTCATATCTTAGCTGTTTACGATCTTCAGTTAGCGTTAAACGTTCTATAGTCTGTTTCCTTACTCCACCAGGGATACCAGAGAACAGGCCAGCATCGTTGGCGGCGTATCCTATGGTGTCTATGACCAAAGTGTTACCTTCCCAACGGCCAATCGAGTGACCAAATAGGGATGGCACAATATTGTCGGGATGAGTTGTTAGTCCCAGAGGAATTATCCGATCAACGATATCTCCTGAATTATCATGTCTCATTAACACTTCATTTTCTCTCAGCTCGATTACCCGTAACTCGTTTATCACGGTTAAGAAGGGGACCGGTTCGACCATGCAGCCTGCCTCTTCATAGGGGCGAGGACCTGGCTTACTTAGGGGCCAAGAACGAGAGGCTGCCATTGCCTTGCCTGTTTCCCCCAGAGAGGGTGCCCAGTGGCCGCTCATTGTGTCTGCGGGAACTAGAACAGGCTGTACTGGGTTACTTTCGTAGAACGGGTGCACAACCCCGTCTGCGGTGGTGATGTTTAATCCTCTGATAGTATTGTATCTATCTCTTCTGTTTGGGTTAGCTCTTACTATCACTTGCATCCCAGGCAGAAGGTCCTCTTTTTTAAGTCCATCAACCAGAGCTTGCGTTATCGCTAGCCCCTCGATCTGCTGGACATAGGTTTCACCATTTTCTTTCTGTGTCTCTACCTGCAAGTACATGTGTGGGTTGCGCCAATCGAATCGCTTAACGGTTCCCTCGAAGGTAATAACACGACTCGTATCAAAAACAGCCTGGCTGTGATGAGCTGCAGTGCCAGCTGTACAACTAAGCAAGAAAGCGGATAAGGCGATTTTGGACAAAGAGAATTTCATTAACATAACCCCATTAGATATGGTAATAATTTATTTAACACCATCGTAAACACCAGGGAGAAACCTTGCCGGATCACCATAACGTTCGTTGTAAACCGATGTAGGATTAGCGGCAATAACTTCTTCAAAACTCATACCCTCACGGGCAAGTTCAGCCACCCTAGACTTAACATCAAGAATCATGTCTCTGAAGACTTGTACATCTTCCCGACTAGAAACGCCTCCGTGGCCAGGAATAATTTTTGTGTCAGGACCCGACATCCCTATAATTTTACCTAGAGTGTCCAGTGTTCCTTGCAGAGTACCACCATTTGTTAGATCAATAACCGGGAATCCAGTAGTACGAAAAACGTCTCCCACATGTAGTACATCTGACTCAGTAAAATAGATCACGGTGTCCCCATCAGTGTGACCGGCCGGCATCGAAATTACTTGCGTCTCCTCCCCATTAAGGAAGATACTCAAATTTTCTGAGAAGGTCAGGACAGGTAGGGCAGCCGCAGGTGAACCACTTTCCTGTAGGCGAACTCTAATGGCGTCTCTTGTTAGTATCTGCACACCAAGATTGCCAAGATTTTCGTTACCCCCAGTATGATCACCATGTATGTGAGTGTTGATTAGGAAACGAATCTCACCATCGCTGAGTTCACGTATAGCTGCCAAGATTTTATCTGTCAGCGGTGCGAACTGGTCGTCAATCATAACCACGCCGTCCTCACCCACAGACAGACCTATGTTTCCTCCTCGGCCCTCTAGGTAATAAATTGGCCCCTGGACGTGGTGAGACTTGATTTCAACCGCACTGAAGTCTTCCTGAGCAAGACCAAAACTACTCAAGGAAAAAAGTAACAGGTGTAAACTGATCATACGAACTTTTGAATTTTGCATAGTCTTCTCTCTTGGTTGGATCAACTGATCAAGTACGAATATAACTTTACCCAATCTACTAGCTAGAGTTTACCTCCCTTCAAATTCAAAACACTAGAGTAAATTTGTGGAACTGACTTTAGTTAAGGGACCTTAAAATTTTCCAAAAAAAACGCTGGTAGTGTAATCTACCAGCGCCTTAGTTTTGTTACGTTAGTTCTTGTTTTGACTTCCTAGAAGTTGATAGTCAATGAAGCACCATACTCTGCTGGACGTCCCACAGTGGCAAAGTCATAGCCCCAGATTCCATGGAAGAACCCAGAGTTAAGCATGTACTTGTCTGTGATGTTTGTACCGAAAACAGAGAAGACATAGTTTCCTTCAGGTGGATCGTAGGTGAAACGTATATTCGCCGTACCCCAGTCCCCTGCCTCATCAAAATTTGCTGGGATTGGTCCACCATTCTTGACGCCGTACTGATCCAGTCTCAAGAACGCCAACGAACGCCAGAACTGGTCAGTGTAGGAGTAATCAAATCTTGAGGTGATCGTGCCTCCACGTGACAAGGCTAGCTCGTGCTGAAGACCAAAACTCCAGGTCATGTCTGGTGCCTGCTCAAACTCCGTGCTGGTATCCAAGAAGGAAGTCCCCTCAGCAATGTTAGTGTAGGCGGTATCGAGCAGACCAAGATTAAGGTAGAGATTCAAGCTATCGGTCGCAAGCCAAGTCACCTCCAGCTCAAGACCGTTAGCGTTGGCCTCACCCACGTTAGTGGTAACTAGCTGTGGTAGCTCCACACCGGTGTCGGGGTCTCTTACCACACCACTGTTCTGGATATTGGTCCAGTCGGAGTCGAAGTAGGTTGCGTTCACACGTAACTTACCTCCCGCAAGGTCAGCCCTTATCCCGACCTCTCTGCTCTCAATGATCTCAGGATCATAAGGGAACCAGATTCTTCGAGTGGTTGTCACACTACTTAGACCACCTGAGTTGAATCCCTCAGAGTAGCTAGCGTAAGCCATGATGTCGTCATTGAACTGGTACTGCCCAGCAAACTTGTAGGTGGTCGCCGAGAAGTTTACACCTGGTGATTCGGGATCAATGATCCTATCACCGGCCCAGGGGTCTCCCCCAGAGTGGAGTACATCTGTGCGGATAGTCTGTGGGGCAGTGTTAGCGTTGAAGCTCATTGACCCAGAATCAATGCTCTGGTCGTGGTAACGTATACCCGCTGTGACATCTAACTTATCTGTCAGACTGAAGGTTGCCTCACCGAACCACGCGTCACCGTCCTGGTCGTTGAAGGTCAGCTGGTCGTACGCAAAAATGTTTTCTGCAAAGAAGGCTGCGAACTGGCAAGTAGTTTGACCGGTGATGTTTATTGCCGGATCTAGCAATGCCTGGCAGTGAGCCGTACTGAAAACGTCTTCGAACCTAAATGTTGGTTCACCGGTATCGCCAGGGTAAGTAAAGAAATCCCCCAGAGTACGGCGGTCGGCACGTGAGATGCCCTCCTGATCCCAGTAGTAGTAACCCACCATCCAGTTCAGACGATCATTGAAGGCAACACCCGTTAGTTGGAACTCTTGGCTGAATACGTCTGTGCGGCCCCTAGAGAGATCACCCACGATGTCGTAATCAGAGCCGTCCCAATCGATGATGATGTCTGTAGCAACTTTTTGAGACGAAGTCAGCGACTGTAGATTCATGGTGTCCGTTATATCCCAGCTCAGTGAAAGGTTGGTGGTTTCCCTTTCAATGTTTGAGGGTCTATTGGTATCGGAGGCAGTTTGCCACTTACCAATACGACCATTGGGATACCCAGAAGTGAAATTTTCGGGCGTATAGGGCAGGAATCCTGCGTAGCGAGTTGGATTGCCTTCAATAGCCAGCCCGTAGAAGTCCTTCATCAAGGCGCCCCAATTTTGAACATCATCGGCTGTGCCTACTATTAAATCGGGACCAGGAATTACACGAGTATCAAAGATTGCATCCTGTACCCTTGGCTCAGTCAACTGTAACTGGTCACTGGTATGCGTCAAGCGTGCTTCGAATGTGTCAGAGGGAGCCCACTTAATATCAGCGCGAAATACGTCCTGGTCAGACATACCATAGGACTGGTCAACAGATACACTGTCGATGTAGCCGTCGCGATACAGACTTGATAATGTCCACTTGGTTGTCAGTGTGTCGCTCAAAGGAATATCTACTGAAGCCTTAACATCTTTTCTGTCGTAAGAACCAGTCGTGACAGTGATATTACCGCCGAATTCGTCACTTGGTCCTTTGGTCCAAATTCTAATAGCGCCACCAACAGCGTCTCGTCCATACGAGGTACCCTGAGGACCACGTAGCACCTCCACCCTGTCTACTTCGACGAAGTCTGAGGTCAAGAAACCCGATGAGTTTACTTGCCATACACCGTCCACATAGAGACCAATGTTTGGTAATCCACGCACACGGAAGACCGGGCCGAATGTCCCAGCACCGCCGCCCTGAATATTAATGTTTGGTGTAAAGTTGCCGACATCTTCGAGGCTGTCTAAGCCTTGATTTTCAAGTGCCTCACCAGTCAAAGCTACAATAGAGACTGGAACCTCTTGCAGGTTCTGTTCTCGGCGCTGTGCTGTTACAACGACTTCCTCAAGCCCCTCTGATTCTTGGGCAGTCGTGATATCTGAGTATGTAAAAGTACCTAGGATAGCCATTGCTATGGCGGTACTAAGTTGAGATTTTTTTTTCATTCAGTTACCCCTAATTATATAAATTTAGAATACTGTTAATTTAATCCTCAACTGCTAGATTATTAACCCCTTAGAAATTTTCTCTCCTTCTTTTTAGAACCATCTTTAGATGACATAACAATGTCATGCACTTAATATACACATTTTTTCCATGAAATCCAGACGCCGAAAAAAAAATAAAATATTAAATAATTTCATTGGCTTAAATTAATTAACGATAGTTAAAATGTCTTAAAAGTTTTATGATTCCAATATTAAATGCTTTATTCAAAAATGACTTAGCGGTCATGATTTAAACAAGATTCTAACTGGCTGATGGTGTTATTTTGAAAGAACATTCTCATAAATTAATTCTTCTGTTTCTTTCATTTTTTAGCATGTACTCATTCGCCCAACCAAGTGAACTTGAAGAGGTCCTAGTCTTTGGTAGAAACCAAGACCTTATCGGGAACTCCCAAGGAGCCAGCGAAGGTTCTGTTGAAGGGGCGGATCTACTGCTTCAACCTTTATTCAAGACGGCAGAGCTACTGGAGTCTATGCCTGGCATGGTGGCTGTCCAGCACTCTGGTAGTGGTAAAGCTAACCAGTATTTCTTACGGGGTTTCAATCTTGACCATGGCACAGACTACTCAGTAACTATTGATGGACTACCAGTCAATCTCTCTACCCACGGGCATGGGCAAGGATATCTGGATGTTAATGGCCTTATTCCTGAGACTGTAGAAAGAATTGATTACCGAAAGGGCCCGTATTACGCCGAACTTGGTGATTTTTCTATGGCTGGGGCCTCCAAAATAAAAACTATCGACAAACTGGATAGAAATTTCGTATCTCTTGAAGGTGGCCACTATGGTTGGCAGCGCGTAGTAGGAGGCCAGACTATCAAATCTGACTTAGCTAATTACACTTGGGTAGGAGAATACAAACATAATGATGGTCCTTGGGAAAAAGAGGAAAAACTCAATCACCTTTCTTTATGGGGAAAGGGCTCTTGGCAGACACATCTTGGTGAGTTTTCCTCAACAATATCTTACTACAATGCCAGCTGGGACCCTACAGAGCAGATCCCTGAGCGAGTCTTACGTAGTCAGATCTGCGAGAATGTTTTTTGCAGTCTAGACCCTACCTCCAAGGGAAGCACTCAGAGATTAACGACTACGGTCTCACATAACACTGATACATTTGATGCCACAGTTTGGGCACAACAATACGACTGGAAGATGAACTCCAACCCCACCTACGACTACCAGATAAATCAGTTCGATAAGAGGAACTCGATCGGAGCTACACTTAATCATTTACTTTTCATAACACCCCAACTTGAAGTTTCTGTTGGTGGAAATGCAAGCTATGACTATATTCGTCTGACAGGCGTAGAGCACACCCTTGCACGATTGTTCCAAAACCCTATCAGTGCCAATAGTGCAAAAAATTTATTCGTTGGGACTTATCTGTCCGCAGAATGGATGCCCACAGAAAAGCTCCGTGTAATGACTGGTCTAAGGGGAGACACCACAAAATTTGAGATAGATGCTCTCAACGAGCTAAGCTCAACCGGAAAAGATAGCGATATTCAATTCTCACCAAAGATTAGTGTGGCTTATTTGGTATCGGCAAACCTGGAGCTATATAGTAACTTTGGTCGAGGATTTCACACTAATGACGCCAGAGGGGTTATCAATACTGAAGATCCAGTTCCTGCCATCTCTCCAGGAAAAGGCTACGAGTGGGGAGCACGTTTTTCTACTGGTGATTTAAAAGTCACCACTGCTTGGTGGTGGTTGAAACAAAGTAGTGAACTAATCTTCATTGGAGATGCCAATTCTGTAGAGCCAAAAGGCGCCTCCAAGCGACAAGGCCTAGAATTGACAGCTTTCTGGCAACCTAGAGACTGGTTGGGTATAGACGCCGTTTATACCCATAGTAATGCTCGCTATGTCGATAACCCTGAAGGGGTGTATGTCGAAGGTGCAGTAGAAGAGACAGCACAAATTGGCGTTTCAGCTACTCTAAAAAATTGGGATTTAGCTTTACGAGCTCGTTATCTTGGACCATACGCGCTATCAGCAGATAATCAACATCGTTCACAGAGTTTACTTAATATCAATCTCCGAGCAGCTTGGCATCATGAGCAATTCACAATCTACGCCGAGTTGGCAAACCTGCTTGATACCGATCGTAAAGAAATTACTTACTTCTATCCTGCTTTCGTGTCTGGCTACGATAATGTGATGAATAGCGAAGAAATCGATTGCTCGGAAGTAAACTGCAGGATGAGTAGAGCAACTATTCCAAGGAGTATACGATTGGGAATAAGTTATCGTTTCTAATGAGAGATGTTTCCCCAAGCCAGAGGCTTTTTGTCATTGCAAACTTAAGCTAGGAATCTGTTTTTTTGAGTGCAAACTTGGTATCCAGCATTGCCTCTTCGCTCACCTTATTGGTCAAGGGCTTCTTTAACTAGGGATATCGTCACTTCACGATTAGCACCAGCAATTTCCATACTAGCGCCTGGCCCGGTTCGAACAGGATTCATGGCTGCATCCAGTATACCCTTTCCCTCAGCATCAAGTAGAGTTGGATCAGCTCCTCTTTCAAGAAGTCTAGTAACAACCCTATCCCAGCCTGTTTCAGCCGCTGCAAAAAGAGCAGTTCTTCCTTCTTGATCTCTACCAATTATGTAGGCATCCATTTTTGCGGTATAAGTGCGAGAATCTGCAACTGTTTTATTTATATCTGCACCAGCATCTAATAATAAATCGATCGCTTCAATTACCTTAGCTTGGATATCACCTTCAGGAATAGTAGCCGGTCCGCGCGAATTGCCACTCATACCTACTGCAGCCATTAAAGGGGTAATCTGATAGACATTCGGTAGATCAACTTCAGCACCTGCTGCAAGCAATGCTTTCATGGCATCAATATCATAAGATAGAGTGGCAACCATCAAAGGACCTGTGCCACCTCTCATCATGTAATCCGCAAAACGGCCTCGCCCGTAACCGTTAGGGCGCATTCGAGTCAACTGGTGATCAGTATCAACTCCTTCACTGAGAAGACGATTTATTAAATCCATTCCTGTAAAGCGGTTAGGTGCACTTTCCTTCCCCCTACCGTAGTTAAAAAATCCTGCGAAAAAGCCACGAGCCCGGAAAGAGTTTTGGTCTACCGCCACATATAGTGGTGTGCGACCACTCATGTCCCAGATGTCATTTCTTGCTCCTTTATCTAGAAGATACCAAGCGATATCCCATTTTTTATTATCAAGTGCATTGATCAAGGGGGTAACACCATCAGGATTTGGCTTATCAATATCAGCGCCAGCCTCCACAATTGTTTTTACGCACTCCAAACAACCCGAGCGAGTAGCATAAAGTAATGATGTTAGGCCTCCGGTATCACGAAACTGGGCTCTGGGCTCGGAAGTCATTTGTCTTGGCCAATCGTCTGCTTTGGACCTGCGATTAACATCCGCACCAGCCTCTACTAACAACTTAACTATTTTTGGCTGGTTGTTTGCAGCAGCCCACATTAAAGCATCCTGTTGACGAAATCCCTCTATAGCATTGACATCAGCGCCCGCCTCAACTAACAAATTGGCTATTTCTACAGAACCCACATTGGCTGCTAACATAAGAGCGGTTTGGTTATCTGTATTACTTAGATTGGGGTCTGCCCCTGCTTTCAGCAGCAAGGAAACTAAGGTCAGGTCTCCTAGTTTTGTAGCTTCACTAAGCGGGAAAGCACCAAAGTTATTGGCAATATTCGGGTCTGCCCCTTTCTCCAATAATGCCGTCACCATTTTATAATCAACGTTGTAAGTAGCCCACAACAATGAAGTAGAGCCATCAGCACTTTGTTGGTTCAGATTTAGGTCGGGCGAAGTGATGGCTGCAACAACTATCTCAGTTTTGCCCGCTTTGGCAAGATCAATCAAAGTTTCTTGAGCAAATAGACCAGTACTCCATGTGACAGCAGCGGCTACAGCCAATACTCCTACTTTCAGGGTTAGCGAATTTTTGGTCATTTTTGTCAATTTAATTCTACTCATAACTGATTTTCTCGCCCAATATTTTTTTCACCAAGCGCTGTGGCGACTTAAACAATGTTGCCACCAAAATTTGTGTAGTGGGCCCAATGACTTTTAGCTACATCGTAAAGAAAACGGTAGTTATCGTTGAAACGACGATTAAACTTCTGAACGACTTCATCCATGACACCAGATTCCAGCATGTCCTGAGCGCTGAACCCATGGTCAACCATGTCAGTAGTTCGATCGAATAAATACTGCATCATGTCACGTTCTGTTTGTAGTTGCCCCCTGGTCATTACTGAGCCATAGGCCGGGACTATCAGGGTTTCATTGTTTGCAATTTCAAGTAAATCATCAATAGCATCTACTCGACCACCTAGCCAGCCCCCCGCGAACCAGTCTAAAACTGGATCTCGTTCTGGAGAAGCAACATCACCCACAGCTAGCACATTCGCCTCACTGAAATAGACATACATGTCTCCCCGAGTATGAGCCTCTAGTAAGTAGCCACAAATAATATTCTGATCTCCCACCACTAGTTCATCACGCACTCGAAAGGTGCGTGTTGGTTGAGAAATTATAGGTAAAGCGTGTTCCCAACGTTCCTCAGCCGGTATGTAGTAATCTGAGGCGGTCCATTGTCTAGTGATTTCTTGGGCACAAATCTGAGCACCTGTTTCACCAATAAGTGCATTAGCTCCTGTTTGATCTCGATGATAGTGTGTATTAAAAAGTGTATTGACAGGGCTGCCAGCCAAAGTAGCAAGTAGAGCTGCCCCTCTCTCAGCAGCGGCTGTGTCCACCATTGCTAGACCAGCAATAGTTTCGACCAACAAGCTATTACCTGGGGTACCTGTTACTAAGGTAATACCTGGTTTCAGTATCTGCATAGGTAAAGGTTTAGCTGAACCCGAACAGCTACTCAGCCCTCCTAGCAAAGAGACCACACTGAGCAGGCCAACACCTTGCCCCGCTAAAGTCAGAATCTCTCTTCGATTTTTTTTATTCATACTTCTTCAACTCGTAATCTTAATTCAAATCAGGCTTTCTCAATAAGGCCAGTACTATTGGCAAAGGTCTCCTGTCCAATACCCATCTTGTCGAGGAAGGTCAGATGGAGATTCGCCAGTGGAGTGCGCTCTGGCAATTGCACATTTTTGCCACCACGATGACGACCATTAGCACCACCAATCCAAAGTTCTGGAAGAGGATAGTTATCGTGCTGATTCGAATTACTCATATTTGATCCATAAAGGAACAAAGAATGATCCAACAAAGAACCGTCTCCATCAGGTGTGTTATCCAATTTAGTGACAAAGTCGGCGAATCGCTGCATGTGGTATCTTTGGATGATTGTTAAGCGACGAATTCTTTCAGGGTCATTCGTATGATGAGATACAGGATGGAAACTATCAGGCACACCTACATGGTTATAGGTACGGTTGGTACCTTCTGAGACCATTACATAAGAAGCCACTCGCGTGAGGTCTGCCTGATACGCTAAAGCTATAAGATCAAACATCAATTTCACTTGTTCATCAAAGTCTTCTAACTGCCCTACTGGCGCATCTGGAATATCAATACCAGAAAGATCTCTTGCACTCGCCAGCGCGACTCGTCTTTCTATTTCACGAACATTATCCAAGTAATCAGAAAGAATGGCTTTGTCACCTGGACCTAGCTGCTTACTCAATGCAGAAGTACGATCAGCTATCATATCCAATACTGAGGCATTTTTTTGTAAGAGCGCCTCACGCTCTAAGGCAGTATCACCTTCACCCAATAACTGAATAAAAATTTTGCGTGGATTAAATTCCATAGGTAAAGGAGAGTTTGGAGCCGCGTAAGAAAGCGTTGATGCGTAATAACAACCTGCTCCCCCACAAGCAGCCACTTGAATAGTAGTTTCAGAACATACCTCAAGTGAAGGCAGCGCAGTTTCCTGACCAAGCTGCTGAGCAATAATCTGATCTAAGGTAATTGACATACTCGCAGTTTTAGCGTCAGTATCCGGGCGCACACAACTCAACCAGGTAGCTGGGTTTATAGTATGAACTGATCCGAAAGAGGCTTTATTTTCTAAATTTTCAAATGTAGTGACATATCGCTTATAAGCCTCTAACGGTTCAAGAATATGACCCAATTTGAATTTCTCACCCTCACCTTCAGAAGTCCAAGCATCCACTTCCTTACCAAAAGGTGTGTTATTCATTATGGCACCATGCGGGATATAGAAGAACCCAGCTCGCAGCTTAGGACTGGCGGCAGTCTGCGCCAACGCAGTAGAGGCTGGAATCATCGCATCAAGCAAAGGCAATGAAAGCGCTAGACTTCCATTACGTAACAGCGTACGGCGTGAAAGATATTTTTTGGTAAGAAAATTGGCCATTTCTTGATCCCCTATTCTCTAGTGAGCGTTACTAGCTACTTGACTGAGCTCTACTTCAGATCCCTGCATTCTAAAGGCCGGACTATTCACTACCCCCTTTAATATTGCTGCGAAGCTCCAACCATTTTCCTTTGACTCATCGACAATGCGGCGTACTTCAGGCATATCAAAGAACTCTACTTCTCGATTGAGAGCATACATCATCAATCTTTTTGTCATAGTCTGTGGAAATTGGTCAGCACGACTCAGTAGATGTTCACGCAAAGCCACAGGCCCTTCAATTTGCTTACCACCCGGCAATACAGTAGAGGCGTCAATTTTTTCTTTAGCTTGTTCGTCCACCAAACGCCATTTGCCAGTAACATCAAAATTCTCAAGTGCCAGCCCCAGTGGATCAATGGCCCCATGACAAGACTGACAACTTGTATTTTCTCGATGTTGTTCAAGGCGCTGACGAACAGTTGTTGGCTTTTCACCCTCTTTAATAGAAAGATCTGTTTCAACATTAGGAGGCGGCGGAGTGGGGGGCGTTCCTAGAACACGATCTAGAACCCATGCGCCGCGGAGTACTGGAGAAGTTCTATCGCCGTAGGACGTACGAAGCAACACAGCCCCCTTACCCAATAATCCCCAACGGTTCTCATCAGCCAACTCAACTCGACGGAATTGAGAGCCTAAAACATCAGGGATATTGTAATGACGCGCCAAAGCCTCATTGACAAAGGTATAGTTTGCATCTAAAAGTTCTGTTACTGATTTATCCTCGAGTAGTACAGAACTTAGAAACATCCTTATTTCGGTTTCAAAATTCTTCCTCATGCCATCATTAAATGTCGGATCAAGCGGCTCAATCTGTTCAAGCTCATCCAGATTCAACCATGCTAAGGCAAAGTTTTCTATCAAGGCACTTGCACGAGGATCTCCTAACATTCTGTCGACTTGTTCATCTAAGACTACACCTTCATGCAGACGGCCTTTCTCTGCCAAATCGATTAATTCTTGATCAGGACCTTGGCTCCACAGAAGGAAAGACAGCCGCGACGCAAGCTCAAGATCAGATAGCTTGCTGGCTTCTTGAGAAGCATCCTGACCTTTTATAGCTCTGAAAAGAAAATCGGGAGATGACAACATCGCTGTGACCATCTCTGTAATACCACTGTCAAAACCACCTGCTTCGGCACGACCAGCTTCAAAATAGGGTAATAACCATTCAATGTCTTCCTCTGTGACTTGACGACGAAACGCCTTAGTTCCTAAGGTTCGAATAATTTGTTCTGCACAAGCCGTTTCTTCAGCAAGTTCGCTGGGTAAACAGGAGAGAATTTTTTCACGGCTCTCACTCATAGACAGCCCTGATGGTTGAAATGGCCCCTCCACTTCAATGCCATCTTGAAGTCTCGGCATGTTTGATAATAAACCACCTCCTGTGAGATCTGAACTTATAGCTCGCGAACGTTCGATATAAGTAATTACTACTTCGTGGGGACCTGCTGTCACTAGAGCCGGTAAATTACTCAATTTAGCGATAATGGCTGCTCGACCTTCAGGACCATCACGATCTGCCAACTCAAGATCTTCTGGGCCTCCGATTTTTTTTCTCAACACTTCTTCGTCATCAATCAAGATAACTAGTGTAGCGGAAGTTTCCACACCTCGAGGGTAGAGTCCCGCGTCAATATCTAGCACGTTAAAACGATATTCGCCATCCGTTGGAAATACATGAGTGAACTTGATACCTCCCCGAGTTCCTAAAGGCATACCAGTACGGTGAATCGTTTGATTATTAGCCGGTGAACGTTGCGTACCCCCATCTGATGCATAAAAAGTACTAGCGAATTTTGGTACCGGTTCGCCCATCGCGAGCCTGACCGCGTTTCGGACAGCGCTCAGATACTGCTCAAGGAAAGCGGGTGAAATAATAAGTGCACCCGCTTGATTATTAAACCCTTCGACTTCAATTTCAGTTGGTAGTACTTGCTCTGGGTCCAACTTGACACCTATGAGCCCTTCAATAGTTGCCGTGAACTCATCTCGATTCAGTCGTTGAATGGGCACATGGCTGACGACAAATTCATCATTATTGGTAGTATCAATCCTCGCTTCAAGATGCTGAATGATGGCATCAATGGCTATTTGCTCGGGCTGGTCAGCACTGACTGGAGGCATTAATCGACCACGCAATCTACCAAGTGCTTTCTCCCAGATTTCAGCGTCATGTCTCACATCACTCAAGTTCAAAGTATCCATCGCGATAGAGCCTGCCCAATCTTCACTGTTGTGGCAGTCCATACAGTAGCTTTGTAAAAACCCTGTAAACTGTTCACTATTAATGGGATCCTCTGCTGTCGCAGCAAAACTTGAAGAAATAAAAAAAGCAAAAGACAACTGCAGGACTAAGATTAAGCTCAACTCTTTAAATAGTTCATCATAAGTGCGTGACATCAGGCACACTCCTATATACTTCAGATAAATTCTTGGTTTTTGTTAACAGATGAAATTGTACGACAATCACCGATATAACGCACACCTTAAAACCCTCTCAGCAAGCACCGTTAGATGATCTAAGTCTCTAATTTTGAATAAATTATGCACACGAGAGTCTAGAGAGTTAACACTTTTAGAGCCTATGATATTGACTCATGACACTCACTGAATACTGACACGGCTTAATTATGTTCATATCGAAATACCTGAGTAACATAATTGGTACTGTGATTACTGATAAAACAAACTATAGATACCCAAAACTGCCAGCAGAAGAGCCAGACCGGACAAGCGTACGTAAGCCCAAGGAGTCATATCAACCACCTCGGCATCAGGTTGAACCCAGTCCTCTTTTAAAGGCCTGAGTAACCGTAAAGCTAGCATCAACAGACAAAGCGCAACGAACATTAGCCCAAGAAAATGGTATTCATGTAACCAATCCAGTTGCTGGCTCACCACGGGCACGAAATACACAATAGCAATTCCCACTGGCCCTACGATAAGCGTTACTTTAGCGGATATCGCCGGCATACGCCGAGAAATTAAGCCACAAAAAACAACTGCTAAAATGGGAATAAAATATAATCCATTCATCTGCTGTAAATAATTAAAAATACTACTTTGCCCGGCCAGCAGAGGAGCACCAATCATGGCTATTACTGAGACCACCCAGCCAAACTTTTTACCCGCAGCCACTACTCGTTCACCACTTGCTTCAGGGGCAATCAAGCGTTGATAAACGCCAAGACTAAATAGTGTACACGTGGAATTCAGAGCAGAGTTGTAGCTTGATAAGATCGCTCCTACCATCACGGCTGCAAAGAAGCCAATAAGAGTATCCGGTAATACGTTGCTAACAAGTGTGCCATATGCTTGATCCGCTGATCCAAGGTCTGGGAACATTGCATAGGCAATTAAACCGGGCAAGACCAGATATAAGGGGCCAAACAACTTTAGGAAACCTGTTGCCATTATCCCTTTTTGACCTTCGGCTAGTGATTTAGCACCCAGCGTCCTCTGGATAATCTGTTGATTTGTAGTCCAGTAGAACATATGCAGCAATAGAACTCCTGAAAAAAGCGTAGAAAATGGTACTGATGAACTTTCACTGCCGTTGGAACTTAAGCGTCCAGGGTTTGCTTCTGCCACTACTTGTAAACCAACTCCAACGGATCCTTCACCCAACTCAGATAAGCCCAGCCAGGCAATCAACAACCCGCCGATCAACAGACCAATGCCATTCAATGTATCAGAGACAACCACAGTACGTAGACCCCCAAAGAGGGCATAGACAGACCCGAGCAAACCCACCAACCAAACAACCAACCAAAGCAGGGTGTCATAGTCTGAAACCCCAATAATAGCTGATAAATCTAGCATCCCTATCAATCCCGTGGCACCCGTGTAGAGTATGATAGGTAATAAAATCACTGCGTAAGCTACTAAAAACAGTATCGAACAAAATGCCCTGGTCTGGGCATCAAACCTAAGCTCCAGCAACTCTGGTACTGTTGATATACCACTGCGCAGAAATTTTGGTAGAAAGAATAATGCTGCTGTCACAAGAGCAACTACCGCAACAACCTCCCAAGCCATAACAAGAAGTCCATCTTTGTAAGCCGATCCATTTAAGCCTACCATCTGCTCTGTTGAGAGGTTTGTTAATAACAAAGACCCGGCTATGAAAGGCCAAGTTAATGAACGTCCAGCTAGAAAGTAACCCGTGCTCGAGTGATGATCATCTTTGTGAGTAATCCGCCAAGTGACAACTGCCACTAAGCCAGTAAAAAATAAAAAAGTAAGAAGAGTCATAATCGACCTTTTAAGTGACTGTAGAGTGATTCTTTTTATCTTTAACTCTGAGAGGAATTTTGTGCACTTTCACAGCTTTTGCATAGATCAAGCATAGAGATGAAATTAATTCCTTCCTAGTAACCTAAACTAGCATTTAATTGTTGAGCTTCTTGACTATTAAGAAATTCCATAAGCTGTCTTGCAGCTAAAGAGTTAGCGCCTCTCTTCAAGAGTACCGCATCTTGTAGGATTGGTGTATGCAAATTTTCTGGGATTTCCCAGCGATACCCCTTTTTTGCTAGGGCTGTGCTCTTCCATTGAGAGTGAGCTATAAAGCCCAATGACGCATTAGCTGTAGCAACAAACTGATAGGTTTGTGAAATATTTTCACCAAACACCCAAGAGTCAGAGGCTGACAAACCGAGAGCCTCTAACACCTCTGCTGCAGCTTTGCCGTAAGGTGCCAACTCAGGATTAGCCAAGGCTAATCGTGTGAACTGCCCATTTTTTAAAGCCATGAGGGGGTCTTCTATAGATAATGACCACAACACTAATCTACCATGAGCGTAAGTAAAGCGAGAGCCCTTAACAGTAAGACCAAGAGCTTCTAATTTTTCTGGTAAAGCCTGATCGGCTGAAAGAAATATATCAAATGGGGCACCATTTTGGATTTGGGTAGCCAGCTGACCAGATGAACCACTACTAAGGCGGACATTATGACCAGTGTGTTGAGTAAAACGCTCGGCAATTTGTTGCAAAGGCCGAGCATAGTTTGATGCAACAGCTACGGTTACTGTTGATGCATGAACTACAGTTAAAGGAGCTAATAGAATAAGACTTTGTAATAATGTAGCGGCTAAAATAATTGATAGCTGACCCACTTTATGATTATATTTTCGCATCGCCCCACACACTATTCCTTGTCATGTTCCTTGTAAAGCCCTTTGTGATTACTCTGTGCTTAGAAACACACAATAGGTTAAATTTGTCATTTGCCTGCAGTTTCGTTTTTTTTCTAATTCTGTGTCAAAGTCCCTTTGTGCTTGCTGATGACAGCAGCATAGCTTCCTTTGGTAGCTTGCGTTTTCGCAATGAGATTGTCCAGCACCCCTACCAAGCCAATGCGGCTGGTCAATTATCCTTGTACTCAACGATGGCGGATGTTGGCTTTTCGATTCGAAAATCGAACTTCAATGGTATGCTGGAGTTAAGGGATGCCAGAGCTTTTCACATAGAGCCAGCAACCCCTCTTGGCAATGATGATGTCAATGTCTTAGAGCCAATTCAAGTTTGGTTAGGTTGGCGACATGGGGAATTATTCTCCTTGCAATTGGGTAGGATGACCCTTGATGTCGGTTCACGGCGATTAATTGGAAGGCAGGTGTTTCGGAATACAGTTAACTCTTTTGATGGAATCCAGACAAAGCTCAACTGGCATTCTATGCAAATACAAGCTATGTACCTTCGCCCTGTGTTGCGTCTTCCAAACTCTTTCAGCGAACTAGCAGACCACAAGCAGGGATTAGACAAAACTGGAAAAAATGAAATCTGGGGGATTCATAGCGAATTTTCTGGAAATCTTAATCAAGAGTTCTTCTACTTTGGATACTCAACGCCTGCCGCCAAGGGTCCACTTCATACTATTGGCTATAATCTTAAGCAGTTCAACTTTGGACCAAGCAACTTAGGTAAAGCTGAATTCAATCTCGAATTAATGCAGCAATTTGGACATCTGCAGCAAGATATCGCTAAGGGGCACCTTATTCATACAGAAATAGGGTATATGCTTAGTTCTCCAGGATCACCAAGGATTTTCCTTCTTTACGACTATGTCAGCGGAGATAAAATAGGCTCTGCTGAAAATGAACGCTTCAATCAACTTTATGGCCTACCTAGATTGGATTTTGGGGCGGTGGGCCTCATCGGTGGTATAAAAAGAGCAAATTTAAAATCACCCGCGCTTAAATTCACCTACTCCCCCACAAAAAAACTGCATCTCCAATTTTTTCTGCGTCAACTCATCACTGATCAGGCCACAGATTTATCTGCACATGCAGATTTACAAGACCTCAGTGGCGCCAGCGGAAATGAACTAGGAACTATGTTCGAGGGGCGATTTAATTACAAAATGACTGAGAAACTCAGTTTGGAAGCTGGATTAGTCCTCTTACAAAAGAGCCTTTACTTGCAAACTGCTCCTGGCGTTAAAGACCCTGCAGACACTCGATACTTGTTTCTCCAAGGACTTGTTTCATGGTAGATATTTAATTAAAAAAAAAAATTTTCAATCTATAATACCTTGCGCTATCAATATACATTAAGCGAAGCGATAACCAAAGTGATGTAGTGGCAATTTCCGAATACGCTTACCTGTAGCCGCATACAATGCATTACAGAATGCGGGTAATAAAGGAGCTTGTCCAGGCTCTCCAACTCCTCCCCAGAATCCGCCGGTATTAGCGATCACTACTTCTACGTGAGGCATTTCAGCAAGCCTTAGCATTCGATAGTCATGGAAATTGCTCTGCATTACTCTGCCTTCAGAAATATTAATCTCACCCCACATCGCAGCGGTAAGGGTCCATACAGTAGCACCCTGTAGTTGTGCTTCAATATTGAGTGGATTCACTGCATGACCACAGTTAATGGCTTGAATGATTCGATGGACCTTTATTGCACCACTGTCATCTACCGAAAGCTCAACAACCGCAGCCGTATAAGAACCGTAAGGCTCAGTCGTTGCAATGCCACGATAAACTCCTTGAACTGGTTTTGATGACCAATTGGCTGCTTCAGCTGCTACCTCCAGAATATGTCTGGAGAGTTCATCCTCAGGCATGTGTTCTAATCTGAATGCTAAGGGATCTTTTCCTGCCGCCAATGCTAACTCATCAATGAATTGCTCGCGGGCAAAGGGAGTCTGTGACCAACCTACTGTGCGCCAGAATCCAAGCGGAACATGAGTATTTACCTGCTTATAACTTTGTTTCTGATCTGCTATCTCATAGGGCAGATGTAGAAAACCCTCAGTCGCTGGACCATCAACTCCGCGAGCCAGAGGAACACCACGCATTTGATTCAAAATAGACCCACTGGCAATACGTGCCTCCCATCCTGTAATTTTACCTTCCTCATTAAGGCCTGCCTTTAAACGATACATCCCTAATGGACGATAAAAGTCATGTTGCATGTCTTCTTCTCGAGTCCAGAGAAGTTTGACTGGTCGTTGTGTCCTTAAATGTGCTGCTATTAGTGCAGCTTGGGCTGCATATTCGTCTCCGCCTCCACGTCGTCCGAAACCACCCCCTGCTTGGACCCTATGCAAATAGACATCAGTGACATCTCTTTGTAATGCGTTGGCAACCGCTACAAGACATCCTTCAGCATTCTGTGTAGAACACCAAATGTCCACTCTATCATTGGCTATTTGTACAGTGGCTCCCATAGGTTCCATTGGTGAATGGCTTAAAAACGGTGTGTAATAATCAGCTTCAAGAACTGTCTTACTAGACGCTAAGGCAGTTTCTGCATCCCCTCGATTGTTAGGTAATGCCGCTGCTTCAGGTGCTGATAAAGCCATAGTGAACTGTGCAATCAATTCAGCATCACCTATAGAATCATTACCTTGGTTATCCCACTCAATAACGACTTCCTGCAGAGCTTGCTTAGCACGCCACCAATTATCAGCGACAACAACCAAAGCCTTACCTTCATCGATGGTAAAGACCTCTAAAATCCCGCGGCGACCTTTAGCTTTTTCTGCATCAAATGTGCGCACTTTACCGCCGAAGACTGGACTCTGTGCAATTGATGCGTGCAACATGTCAGGCAGTTCAATATCGATACCATAGACCTGAGAACCATCAACGGAAGCAGGTATATCAATCCGCGGGACAGATTTTCCGATAATATGCCAACCAGATGGGTCTTTTAGGGATACCTCCTCGGGTATTGCGAGAGTAGCTGCAAGGGCTGCAAGGGATCCAAAACCTGTACGCCGATTGGAAGCTTCATGGGAGATAATCCCTTGATTTACAGTCAGCTCACTTAATGGAACGGACCATTTTTGTGATGCTGCTGTTAGCAACATGGCTTTCGCCGTGGCCCCTGCAGTACGCAGATAATCCTGAGAATTACGAATGGTCCGGCTACCTACCGTTGCCATATCACCCCAAGCCCTATTTCTTCGCATGTGTTCATTTGCATCAACATAAGAAATGCGTACTTGTTCCCAGCTAGCATCGAGTTCATCCGCAACCAACTGGGGGGCAGAGGTGAGTGAACCCTGCCCCATCTCACTGCGGGCAAACTTAATATCAACAGTATCGTCTGGGGCTATTTCAACCCAGATGTTGATACGCTTATTAGCATTTTCTGCAGCCTCTAAGGCTTGGGCTCCGCCGAGCTCAATACCCAGCGCAAAACTCCCGCTTACTCCGGCAGTAGCACAGAGGAATCCTCGTCTTGAAGTTGGCAAAGTGTTTTTCATGCTCCTCCCTCCTCAAGTTTACTTTTTGCAGCTTCTGCCACTTCATAGTAATTACCAGCAATGTCTCGGATGGCACTTTTAATACGAACATAGGTACCGCAGCGGCAGATATTTGTCATGGTAGCCTCAATATCAGCATCTGTGGGTTGGGGAATCTTCTCCAACAAGGCGGCAGCAGCCATTAACTGGCCTGATTGACAGTAACCACATTGAGGGACTTGATGCTCTATCCAGGCTAATTGCAGTGGGTGCGAACTATCCTTCGATAGACCCTCAATAGTTCTGATCGCTTTTCCTTGAGCGGCTACGACAGGCATAGAGCATGAGCGTACCAATTCTCCATCTAAATGCACTGTGCATGCACCACACTGAGCGATACCACAGCCATATTTGGTCCCTTTGAGATTTAGGACATCCCTTATTACCCAAAGTAAGGGCATGTCATCCTCAACATCCACCTCGTAAAGTTCATCATTAACTAAGAGTTGCATAAAGCAGTGTCCTCTCTCATCACGAATTAAAATAGTTAGTCAATTTATTTAAGAGATATCTTGCCTGACGTAGCGGTGCAGTCAAGCGCCAAGAGTTAGAGTTTTCTATTTCTATGACACGCTTCACTAATTCTTCCTTATTCAAATCTTCTACCATTTGTTGATTAGCACTTATTTGCTTAGAAAATGGAGTTTTTACGCTATCAACTCTCTGCATCAATTGACTGATATTATTGTAAAGTCTCGCAAGATGCTGATCTCGTCTGCTCAATAGACGTTGGATTTCCTCATAATCCTCTGGGTTGAGCGGGGATCCTGGCTGAACACTGTTAGGAAGATGTCTTTCCACATAAATCGTCGAATGCGGACGTACTGGGGGCTCGCGTTCCTCTGTATAAAAATAAAGCGCAATCGACTTACGAGAGAAGATCTCCCTGTACTGTTCGGGCAGGTTAATTCTTTTGAACCCATGCCAACTGGTGTTATCGGTAGCGAATAGTACGGCCCGATTAAATAAAGGTCTTACTGTGATAATTTCATCTTGATTTTCAGGTAATCTTGGGTTGCGATGAAATTGAATATTCCCACCCCACTCCTCCTCCCACTGCTTATTTAAATACAGAATGAGATTGAGCCTTCTATGCAGTTTTAATTTCGGATGGAGAGTGAAATCCACGTGGGGGTCAAGTTCTTGTCCATGTAAATTTTCATGGGTCCCACCACCATAATAGTAGGGGTCATAAATTAGTGGACCTATACCAGTCATCTCTTCAACTAATTGTAGAAATTCAGCAGACCGGACTAATCTATCGAGAGAGGAATAAGAGCTACCTAGCTTATTAATATGCTGATGGACAGATTTCTTGCCAACATTGCTATTTTCATCTTTAGCCAAGCCTTCATCAAAAATTGGAAAGTCATCGAGCAACGTTTGTGCTACAGGAAGAGCAAAAAAGTTTTCTAGGACCAAGTAAGGAAATGGGCTTGCTTGCTTAAACTTACTTTTCAAAAGCTTAGTTTCTGCTCTGATTTGAGGGTTAATCCAAGCTAATGACATGTGTCATCCATCCCTTAACTAGCGGTGAATAAATTAGTAAATATTGAGTTAGCGTATCAGAAAAGGCCTATTAACAATAAAAAAAATATTACGAAAAAAGGCGACCAAACGGTCGCCTTAAGCAAATAGCAGTAGCGAGGGGATGCTACGCTAATTTAAAACTGCGCTATCGATGAAGATCAAAGCGATCAGCCTCCATAACTTTGGTCCACGCTGAGACGAAGTCATCTAGAAACTTTTCTTCACTATCATTTTGAGCATAGAACTCAGTGATAGCTCGTAGCTCTGTGTTGGAACCAAAGATCAGGTCAACTGGAGTCGCTGTCCACTTCACATCACCAGTACTACGGTCCTTACCTTCATAAATACCGTTACCGGTGTTAGACCATTCAGTAGACATATCCACCAGGTTTACAAAGAAGTGGTTGTTCAGCACACCTGGGGTCGCAGTTAACACGCCCGCTTTAGATGATCCGTAGTTGGCATCCATGACACGCATGCCACCAACAAGGGCAGTCATCTCACTGGAAGTTAAGCCTAATACTGAAGCCTTATCCACTAGTGAATCCACTGGCCCATGTAAAGAATTATCGTCATGATAGTTGCGGAACCCATCAGATGTAGGCTCAAGAACTGCAAAGGAACTTACATCCGTAAGTTCTTGCGAGGTATCGTTTCGGCCTGCGATAAAAGGTACCTCAATGTCATGACCTGCCGCTGCCGCTGCTGCTTCAACTCCTGCATTACCTGCTAACACTATCAAATCTGCGAGTGAGACTTTTTTTCTACCAGTAGCCTTATCATTAAAGTCTTCCTGAATCCTTTTAAGAACACTTAGAACTCGATCCAGTTCTGTAGGATCGTTCACTGACCAATCCTTTTGAGGTGCCAAGGCTAAACGCGCACCATTGATGCCGCCCCGCATATCAGTATTGCGATAAGTCACAGCGCCGGCCCATGCAGTACGAACCAGGTCTCCTACTGACAGGCCTGAATCAAGAATGGTCACTTTAATAGCATTAGCATCAGACTCATCAATTAGCGTGTAGCCAACAGCAGGAATAGGATCCTGCCAGATCATCTGTTCGTTTGGAGCCAAAGAACCCAAGTAACGAGTGCTGGGTCCCAGATCACGGTGAGTAAGCTTGAACCACGCCCTACCAAAAGCAGCACTGAATTCCTCTGGATTTTCCAACCAACGTGAAGTGACTTCACGGTAACCTGGATCTTCGCGTAAGGATAAGTCTGTGGTAAACATAATTGGGGCATGACGTTTTGATGGATCATGTGCATCTGGAACTAAGTTACTTGCTGCTCCATCAGAAGGCACCCATTGAGTGGCACCACCAGGACTCTTGCTCATTACCCAATCATAGCCGTAGAGGTTTTGCAGATAATTGTGTGTCCACTGGGTTGGATTAACTGTCCAAGCACCTTCCAGACCTGAAGTAATAGTGTCTATCCCTTTACCTGTCTCACAATTATTTTTCCAACCGAGTGCTTGATCTTCAACCTGACCAGCCTCCGGCTCTACACCAACGCATTCGGATGCTTTTGCAGCACCGTGGGCCTTACCAAAAGTATGACCACCAGCAATCAGAGCCGCTGTCTCTTCGTCGTTCATAGCCATACGACCAAAGGTTTCACGAATATCATGAGCAGCTGCGAGAGGGTCTGGCGTCCCGTTAGGACCTTCTGGATTTACATAGATAAGACCCATCTGAGTGGCACCAAGGGGACGCTTAAGGTCTCTGTTACCACTGTGACGATTATCTTCAAGCCACTGAGCTTCAGAGCCCCAGTCAGTATTGTTCGCTACCCAGCTATCGATGCGTCCACCGGCAAAGCCGAAGGTTTCAAATCCCATTGATTCCATAGCTACTGTACCAGCAAGCACAATCAAATCTGCCCAGCTGATGTTGTTACCGTATTTTTGCTTGATAGGTTGTAAAAGGCGCACCGCTTTATCAAGATTTGCGTTATCTGGCCAGCTGTTGAGAGGAGCAAAACGTAGGAAGCCACCATCTGAGCCACCGCGGCCATCAGAGGTGCGGTAGGTACCAGCGCTATGCCATGCCATACGAATAAAGAATGGGCCATAGTGTCCATAATCGGCAGGCCACCAGTCTTGGGAGGTAGTCATTAGGCTGACCAGATCAGCCTTGAGGGCATCTATATCTAGATTATTGAACGCGGCCACGTAGTCAAATTCAGCTGATAGGGGGCCGCTTTGCAATTCATTCATTCGCAGGGGCTCCAGATCTACTCTATTGGGCCACCAATAATCATTATCTCTAGTCATTTCCTGAGCGCTTGCTACTGGCATAAGCAAAGGGCTTACCGCCAAAACAACTGCAGAAACCAGTTTCTTCGTCTGAATAATTCTCATCTATTTTCCTCCCACTTTGGGTTGAGAAGTTAAATTTCTAATGTCGTAATTCGTTACCATCATCGATATTGGAGATGATTATTCATTCTGTGAAATCGATTTCTTCTACCAAATCAATAGATGATGCCTATCAAAATATAATTTACTGCAACTGCCTTATCTCTATGCCATCGGTTTTTTGAGGCACCACAGAAACATTCTCTATTAACCGAAAGAATTTTCAGCAGACAGCTAACACCAGTTATGAGACTATTTAGTAGTTCCTTAAATAAAGTAAGAGCTAATAGGAAATTCTCATGACACGCATATATATCCCTATCAAAACACTCTTATTATTCGGTTTTATAATCTTTGCTCCCCTCTCAACACGGTCACATAGCGCAGAGATCGTTCGCATGGAGCACTACGTTTCTGCAATCTCACACTCTCCCGCCATGGAGGGACAAACAGTACAACTCTACGTACGACAGCTAAGCTCTACAGGTTCAACTGGTCCAGTAGTCCTATTTGTGCATGGTGCCGGCACACCTGCAGAAGTTGCTTTTGACACACCCGTGGCAGGATTAAACTGGATGACATATCTTGCGGAGCGTGGCTTACGCACTTACGCAATGGACTTAACGGGGTATGGTCGTTCACAACGCCCAGAGGCAATGAATAACCGATGCAATCTATCGATCACTGATCAACAGACCCTATTTGAAGATACCTGTCAAGCTGACTGGACTGGAGCACTCACAACAATGGACTCAGATTGGCAGGATATTAATGCCGTTGTAGAGTGGCTCTTAGCTCGCGAGAATGAGTCTAGGGTTCATTTAATAAGTTGGTCTCAAGGAGGTCCCCGAACAGGAGGTTATGCTGCTTTAAATCCAGACTCAGTAGCCTCCTTAGTTCAACTGGCTCCTGCTTTTGTCGGTATTGAAAATACAGAGCTAACATCCGAGTTGCTAAAAGGGCCAGTGATGACAAAGCAGACGAGAGACGATTTTCTGGAGAATTGGCAGCGTCAGACTTTATGTAACAACCAATGGGATACCCAGGCAGCTGAAACAATCTTCGATGCCATGCTGGAATCAGATCCAGTTGGAGCGGGTTGGGGAGTCGGCATCAGACGAGCCCCCAGAGTTCCAACCTATGGCTGGACTGAGGCCGTTGTGAGTCAGCAAAAAATACCACTACTAATCATTAGAGGTATGCAAGATAAACAAATCCAACCAGCTTTACCTTTTGCACTTTACTCTGCCTGGGGCGCAAGTGCTAAAGTGCTCCTCAGCTTACCCTGTTCCTCTCATAACGCGATGTGGGAGGCAGAAGCGGAGCGTTTATTTAGTGCCAGTTACAGCTGGATTACCAAGGGAAAGGTGCTTGGGGTAACTAGCGGTGCCATAAGTCTTAATCCTCTTCCCCAAAACAAATAGTCGTCATAACGACCAATCTTAGTATGGCTAACTTTAAGCATTAGGTTAACCAAAAGCATTAACATCTAAAGGAGACTAGTATCAAACAGTTCAAAGATAAGACAGTGTTGATCACCGGAGGAGCTGGGGGTATCGGCATTGGCATGGCAAGAGCGTTCGCAGAGGCTGGGGCGAGAATCGCGCTATTAGATATCGATGATGCGGCTATGGATAGTGCCCTCTATTCCTTGTCACATGAAGGTGTCAATGTGCATGGCATAGTAGTAGATCTCTGTGATGCTGATGCCGTCATTGAGGCGGTAAATTCTGCGACCGAATATTTTGGCGGTCTTCATGTAGTTTGTGCTAATGCTGGTGTCACTGGGCACCTTGGTCCTCTTCAAAACGCTAGTACCTCTGATTGGAACTGGATTATTGATGTTAATTTGAAAGGAACAGTTCATACGATCCAAGCCACTCTCCCCCATTTGCTGGCAGCCCAGGGTGAACGTCATATAGTCCTGACTAGTTCCATTAGTGGTTTGCGTGTGCATAATCCAAGTCGAGGCCAAGGGATGTACAACACCACTAAATTTGCCATAGTCGGCTTTGGCGAAGCGCTTGCATTGGACCTCGCTGATGACGGCATTGGTGTTTCCATAGTTTGTCCCGGCGTTGTAAAAACAGATCTTTCTAATTCAGCCCGTAACCGCCAAGAGCGATATGGTGGAGCCGTGACTACCCAATCTGATGATTTTGTCCTGGCGAAACAGGCGTTAAGTGGTACTGATCCCCTAGAATTTGGGCGTTGGGTACGAAAAGCTGTGGAGGAAGAGCGGTTGATTGTCGTGACGCATCCGGCAGACGCTGATCAAGTCGCGCACCGTCATGAACGTATAATGAAAGCTTTTGCTGATTCCGACTCCCTGACGGGCAAGTAGCAAAGAGCTAATATTTTTTCAAGTACAAAACTCTAGAACAAGGTGATGAAAAAAAGTTAGAGTGAAAAATCAAAATTTGTCGGAAAAGCAATTTGAGGATGGAATTTTCAATAAGAGATAAGTTATGCCTAACACACCAAATCTTTTTGAGTTCTGCAAAATAACCCTGACAACCACATGTTTTATTTGCTTAATTGCTTGCGGTGATGACCTAACCTTCTCCACACTGCCGTCGAGTGCTGAACCTGTAGCTAATAAAGCCAAAACTCTTATAGAAACCGAAACTAGTGAAACTGATAAAAGATTCTCCAAGCTTAGCGCTGAATTATTGGAAGAATTCTGGGAAGTATTCCCCGATTATGCACGTTGGGCAGGACAAGAGGGTTATGAGAGTCGTCTTTCCATACCCAACGAAAAGCAGCGACAAGCAGAAAACAACTTCTCACTTTATTGGCTAGATAAACTACAAACGGTACCTCTCACTGAACTCAATGTCCTCAATATTATTGATCACCATCTTTTAGAAGATTTTCTTAAACGGACACTTTGGGAGAATCAAGAGTTTCTTTCATGGCAATGGAACCCTTCTCAATATAATGTAGCAGAGGGCTTTGCCAGCATAATGAACAGTCGTTTTAAAAGCGCTGATGAGAAACACATGATGGTGCTTGAACGACTCACTGCTGTACCTACTTACTATAAGGCTGCGCAAGAAGCGCTTACCTCTAACCCTATGCTCCCCTTCACGGAGCTTGGGATTCAGCAAAATAAAGGAGCACTTAGCGTTCTCAGTGACGAACTTTTGCACTCACTTGAACAGACTAATCTTAGTGATAAAGACAAGGCACTCTTTGCTAGGCGGTTGGATGATGCGCAGAAAGCTATTCAAGCTTATATTAACTTTCTTACTGACTTGAAAACTAAATTGCTTGGTGACAACTCGGCTCGCTCCTTTCGTATTGGCGCCGAACACTTTGAAGAAAAATTTGCTTTTGATATTCAATCAACATTTACGGCCAGACAGCTTTATGACCTCGCTCTTGAAGATCAAGCTGAAGTCACCGCACGCATGATAAAGATTACTACTCAGCTATGGCCAAAATATTTTCCTAGGACACCACTACCTAAAGATAATCTAAAAGCTATAAAACAGTTGATCGACCATTTAGCTGGCACCCACGTGGACCGGGAAAACTTTCTTTCAGCTATTCAACAACACATACCTCAGTTAGAAAGTTTTATAAAAGAGAAACAGTTATTTACCCTTGATGCTGAAAAACCACTTGTAGTGAGGCGCGAACCAGACTACATGTCAGGCTTTGCCGGTGCATCTATATCAGCCCCTGGGCCGCTTGAGGCCAATGAAAACACTTACTATAACGTTTCTACTTTTGAGCATCTCAGTGAAGAGGAAGCTGAATCAACACTTCGAGAATATAATCAATGGATATTACAGATACTCAATATCCATGAGGCTATTCCAGGCCATTACACCCAACTTCTCTACTCTAATCTATCTCCCTCTTTGGTGAAATCCATATTCGGTAACGGTGCAATGATTGAGGGTTGGGCAGTTTACTCTGAACGGATGATGTTAGAAGAGGGCTATGGAAATCAGGAACCAGAACTTTGGCTTATGTGGTACAAATGGAATCTTCGCGTCATCTGTAACATAATTCTTGACTATAGTGTCCATGTACTAGACATGAAAGAAGAACAAGCTATGGATCTCTTGATTAATCAAGCTTTCCAAGAACCGGCCGAAGCAGCAGGCAAGTGGCGTCGAGCCACATTAAGTCAGGTACAGTTATCTTCCTACTACAGTGGCTACCGAGAAATTTACAACTTTCGCGAAGAACAAAGAGATCAATTAGGCGCATATTTCTCTTTACGTGATTTTCATCACTCATTTTTAAGTTACGGCTCTTCCCCTGTGAAGTATATTAAAGAGGCCATGACGACACATGCTAGATTGGAATGAATATCTACGAATACTAACTGGTCTCTTTGCTGTCGTCGGACCGGTTAGTACGGTTCCGCTTTACCTAGACTTTACTGACAATGTTAAGTCTAAACGTCCTCGTATTGCTACCATGGCAGCACTAGCAACTTTCTGTATCCTGTCTATTAGCGTTGTTGGGGGCAAACAAATTCTTGCTCTATTTAATATCAGTATCGATTCATTCCGCGTGGCTGGTGGACTACTACTTATGACTATTGCTTTTCAAATGCTAGAGGCCCGTAGTGCCCGAGTTAAACACACACCCGAAGAAGATCAAGAAGCTGTTGACTCTACTTCAGTAGGCGTAGTGCCTCTGGCAATGCCCTTGCTGGCAGGTCCAGGTGCAATTTCAACTATGATTCTATTTAGTGGCCAATCAGATAGCACACTACATAAACTAATGCTCTTAATAATTATTGGTGTCATGGCAGTAGTTATCTGGATAAGTTTTCGCTTGGCGCCACGAATTGCGCGCTATTTAAGCCAAACTTCAATGAACGTTACATCTCGTGTTATGGGCTTGATACTTGCAGCAATGTCAATCGAGTTTATTGTTGGGGGTCTGCGTGTACTACTGCCCGGTCTGATGGATTGAGCAATACTTCATATCGTTTATCTGTTAGCATTTCTATAAATGCAATTAACGCATCAATCTCGCGAGCTCCAAGGGCTCTGCCTGATTGAAGCTTATCAAGCGCTAAGTTTTCGCTTATTTCTGGTGCAGCCCACTGTTCGCCAGTTTCGGGGTTGATCTGTGCTTTCCTAGCACGACTCAAGTAACTATTGTAAAATTTTATTACGGTCTGGAGGTCTTTAAAGACGCCGTTGTGCATGTATGGGCTAGTAATTGCCGCATTACGTAAGGTGGGCACTTTGAATTTACCCCTTTGGATATTAACCTCAGGTGTACCAATCAAGTTCGGATTCGTGGCCAGCCCTTCATCCGCTTTTATGACTCCGTTATATTCTCGTACACTGGTATTGATTGGTACACCTATATTTTCATACCGATAATTGGTAAAGGTTTCGCCTGTACTCGCTGGAAATTGTTGTAACTGATGACACTGATTACAGTTGGTAAACTGATTAGAAAAGAAAAGAGTCATCCCAAGTTCTTCCCTTTCATTTGGCCTATATTCTCCCCTTAGATATCTATCGTATTTGGAATCAAAAGGAGAGAAAAACTCAGTACGTTCAAATGCAGCGATAGCCTGAGCAAAAGAATTTAAGGTTAAGTCTGGTGTAGTAAATATATCCTCTCCAAAGAGTGCTTTGAATTCGTGGATGTATTGCGGATTTTCTTGTAATCGATGAGAGAGCTCTACGGCATCTTTTAATGCCATTTCAATAGGATTTAATGGAGGGCCAACTGCCTGGGCCTCCAAAGTGGAGGCACGACCATCATGAAATAATCCACCTTCCCAATACCCCCCAGCAGTCTTTGTTAAGGCTGGAGTTAATGCAGCATAAGAGGCTGTCGGAGCTCCACGATCACCCAAGGAAATTCCATCATCACCAAGTGAAACTGCAGTGCCAATCTTCGGCAAACCAAGTAATTTCCCACTATCACGCCAGTCAGTGAACGCACGTGCAGGATCATGACAAGTTGCACAGCTTTGAGTTCGATTTGCCGAAAGACTTACATCGAAAAACAAAACACGTCCTAAATCTTCCAGTCGTTTTTGATAAAGAGACTCCCCTTGGGTCCTTTCTATATTTTCAATACCCTCATTAGCAAGGGGTTTCTTTTCAATCTCTGTTAAAGTTTCTTGGGCAATAATCTTTGCGCTCAGAACTATTGCATAACAAACTATGATTCCGTACAAACAAAAGAGTCTTACATTCACGCTTGCCACCACTGACTCTCTACTTGTATCACGTTCATGTGGTTATCCCATAACAAGGGGAAGCTTATTGTATCGCTAACTAACTTACCTTGCTCTGGATCGAAAGCCCCTATTTGTCCTATACCAGAACTGAACAAGAATCCAGTGCCTATCGGAGCTAACCCACACACATCACGCGCACTAATTGCTGTTATAAATTCACCTTCATCCACAGCAAAAAAACATAGCCTGTTACCACGAGGAGCGGATGCCGCAAAGTATTTTCCATCTTGAGTAAACCGGACGGAGCCTATGTATTGTTTAAGTTGGCTACGTATTTCCTCTGGTATAGCTATTGTTTTTATATCCTCACCTTGTCTATGAGTAGCCACTAAGGGAACCTCATCGAAAGGCTCACCCTGATATTGTAAGCCCATAGCGATTAAGCCATCTTTACTTACATCCAAATGGCGAATACTGCATTGATGTAGGTTGGCTGGTAGAGAATGCTTCTCCACTACTACACTTTTTTCAAGATCGATATAGACGAGTGACGGTTGCATAGTCTCAGGATTTAGCACTTCACGCTCACTTGCTGGATGAGTACGCATTCCTCCATTGGCAACCACAAGAATTTGTTCATCAGGTAATAATAACAACTCATGTGGCCCTATTCCTTCAGTACGAATCTCACCAACTCGAATGAAGCGATCATTTTCTAATAGCCACTCGCCTACAAGGCCTGAGTCTTTTTCATTTTCAGTAAATGCACTTTCAGTGGTATAGAACCGTCTCCCATCGGAGGAAAACACGCCATGCCCGTATAGATGTCTATCCATAGGTAGAGCTGCTTCCGCTAATAACTCACCCGATCTAGCATCTCCCAATAGGAGACTACGACCAGGTCGCCTTGCCACAGCAACATAGCGTCTACTCTGGACATGCACTGCTACATGGTGGCCTCGCTCGGGCAAGACTTGCCGAAATTTTTCTTGCCATGGTTGCGTGCCATCGGAATGCATTGCTACAACAAAATTATTGTCTTCTAAATCGTTAGCTGCACTAATTAAAAGTAAGTGTTCACTTTCTGAATAACTCAATTTAATGCTAGATATTAGTGCACTTGGTAAGCTAGCAATTGGTAAAAATTTCAGCACTTGCCGGCGTGTTGGAGTTGTTTTATATATCGGTGAGCCCACGGACTTTTGCTGAAAGAATAGTTTCATCGGAAGCTCACACTCCCATACCAGAGGGAATCAACGTTAGCGCTTGATTTTCAATTTTCATGAGAGTCATTAGCTTCTACAGCACTATTAGTTAATCACCATCCAAGGCATTAAAACCAAGGTATACAGTGCTGTCAGCTAGCGCTACCTTGAGAGCATCGTAAACCCTGTCTATTGCCGAGGCGGCTTCAGTAACTATTCTATAGCCCTCAGGTACAGCCAAAGCCTCCTCAAAACTATCAGGCAACTCTCTTAGCAGCTTGTTCGACTCTAAAAAAGCTACCTCTATAGCATCCGCGAGCTCTTTATTAAACAGACCTGACAAGTTAGGCTGCGTCCCTGAATAAAGTGCATGTAGTGCACTCATATTGATTTTGATATTTCGGATTGATCTAGCTGAATTAGAGGATTCAGCTCTGCTTAGTCTTACACGATCAGGGCTCTCACCAATAACTGAACGCAACTTCTGCAAATCTGTAGCTTCAATACGATCAGACAATACCTTCAAGAGCTCAACACTCGCATCCTGGGCCGAGGCAAAAAAATTACCCTCTCCTCGCATATCATTTAAAAACCCATCTTCCCAACGCTGACGGATATCTGTGGCACCTCTAGATAAATTAGCTGAAATTGCTACTGCAAGTGCACAAGGAAACCCGTCGGCCAGGCGTTCTTGACTGGGAGTAAAGAGCAATGTTTCCAATGCTGGCAAACCCTGAACACCGACAGACAGCCGAGGAAACACTTCTTCAGTTAATTTGACAGGATCAGATTCTTCCATTAGCTGTTTCAATTGGCGTGGTCCAGAACCCTTTGCATCAGGCCAGAATTGAATTCGGTAATTCCAGTTAAACAGAGTAGCAGGTCCAAAATTGTAGATTTGTACAGCTTGCCAAGCATCCATTGTTTGGTGGAAGGAGCCCTGTAAAGTTTCAAAGTTTGCGTTGGACTGCAAATCACAGTATTCATTCGCAGCCGACTCTAGCAAGTTAGACTGCAGTTCAAAATATTGATAAGCTGGAATAATTAGATTTTTAGAAACTGATAGGTTTATTTCGGAATATTGACTTTCTACTTCTCCAGCTTGAGCAGAATAAAGGCTGATACCGCCCAAACTGCAGCTGGACAGTAGAAAAAATACAACACTACGAGTTGTTTTGATTATTGGATACACAAACTGAACTCTCCTAACTCTGCCCCTAATTCTCTATTATTGACCCTATGATGCGAGAATCGCCAAACTAAAACAAGAATCATTCTCATTATAGGCGATGAAGAAAATCACGCAAGATTTCCCTATTCTTATGACTTAAATTGACATAGCGCTCACGCGCTGTCTCGGCTTCACCACCATGGGCGAGGATAGCGTCTTCTATAGTTGTTGCTCTGCCGTCGTGGAGTAGCCTCCAGTACGCACGATTATTCGATTGAGTTTGACCTAAGATACTTCCTTGCGCCTCCAAAATGAGCCCTGATGTATTTTTTCTGGCAAATTCCCCATTTTGTCTGTTAATCAAAGAAGATAAGCCGCGTAGACTTGGCGTCCTCCATTCCTCTGGTTTGGCATCACTCCTCACCAAAATTTCAGAGGTGTCTGCCAAATCTGCCCCCATATCATGTAAGAGGAAATCTGAAAAAACACCCGTGGTAGCTCCGTTGCTATGACAGCTCGAACAGCCAACTGCCTCAAATAACTGCATACCAGGATCGCCCTCCGAGATGGGCTTTGGTGCCAACGAAAGTAAATAACGTTCAATTAGGGTAGGTATAACCTCTACCAGCTCATGCTGACTACTTCCAGTGACTGTGCTTGTAGCTAACTGTCTACACTCTAACTGCGCTTCTGTGCAGTCACCCCAAGGTTGTGGCCTTAGGGGGGTTGCTAAACCTAAATCAGTACTAAATGCTTCAGCAATCTGCTCCTCTAGACTACTGAACTCAGCTTTCCAACCGAATCTGCCTATAATAATCTCACTCCCATCTACCGAGCCTTTACCATTCACTGGAGAGTTTTCCTTGTCATGAGAATCTGATAGAAAAGCCAAGCGCCCACTTACACCATCTTGATTCAAATCCTGAGGATCTGCCTGAGCTTCAAGCTCAGCAGTAGTCATCCTAGCCAGAACGGCACTTGTTGATAGATCTGGAGCTAACCTCAAACTTCCCTTAAGACTTGGCAAATCTTGGGGGTTTGGGAGATTTTTTTGAGCTTGCTGAATGTGTTTAATATCAAAGCTGGTGGCTTGAGAGCTGGAAAAGTGAATATTCATTAAAGCTTCAGGCTGACTGCCAAGAATAGCTTTTGTTTGGATCTGCCTACCCAACACCGGATCCTGAATGTGAAGAGTTAACGCTGTGATTGAAGAACCACGCCCAGCATTGGGATGACACTCACTGCATGATCTGGCATTAAAGAGAGGACCAAGACCATCAGTGCCTGTAGTAGACGCCGGAGCAGGAACCCACAAACGTTCAAAAAGTGCTTTTCCCGTCGCTATATCTAGTTTTTCTTGAGGGGCTAGTAAAGGCTGGTTTTCAGGGGATGTTTGCTCTAATTCTACCTGACCCCAAGTCATAACACTTATAAGAATAAATAATAGGGTGAGGGTTAACCGAAAAGTCACCCTCAAAAAAGAGCTTCTAGTTTGGTAGGAGCGATTAGTTCCAGCTCTATATGGAGATAGGCTGTAATTGCGCAACGGATCAAGTAGTTGGTAGGCTCGAAGAGCCCTCAATGCTGACATTTTGTAGGCCAAGCTCAGCGATTACTTTTTCGATAGTACGTGTCAGTTCCATCAATGCAGTTACTGTGCGATTAATGATAAGTTCACCTTCCTCATTACCACTCGCTATTAGCATGTCGTAAGGTTCACCAGCCTCGCCACGTTCTGCCATAGCTCGGACTGCCGACATAGCCTCCTCCATGCGAGCATTCATCTCGGCATGAAGCACGGGATATTCGGTGCGCAAGAGCGCTTCTAAAGAGGGGCCATGTACAGTTTTTCCTGAATGAGTGAAAGTTCCAAAATATACATTAGCGATACCCAGCACATCATAATAATGGGACCAATGGGTGTTATCTGAAAAACAGTCCTGCTCTTCTTCTGGATCGTGAAGCAACAGACCGAGACGAATTCTTTCACCTGCCAACTCACCGTAGGCAAGGGAGCCCATGCCAGTGAGCATAGTTGCAAGACCACCCGCAACTCCTTTCTCTATCAGGTCTGTTCTTGCGCTGCCATGCCTCTGCCATGATTCACTCATATCTTGTAGATCGTTTATCAATAAATCAGTTGCGGCCTCGAGATAATTACGTCTACGATCGCAGTTATCACTGGTACATGCTTCAAGTGAATAGTCAGTCCACGGTCGCTCACCGGCTCCCTGCTGCGTACCATTAAGATCCTGGCCCCACAGCAGAAACTCTATCGCGTGATAACCTGTAGCAACATTAGCATCTACTCCATCCAACTGGTGAAGGGTTTCCGCCAGTAGCTGCGGTGTAATGCTCGCAGCATCTACCACTACCCCCCCTTCATCAATCAAGGGATTGGCTATGACATTAGCTGTGTAGAAAAAATTACTATCTGACTCAGTACCATAGGAATTAGAAACGTAGTCAATTAACCCTTCGTCGAGTGGCCAGCTATTGACCCTAGGCTCCCACTCATCTACCAGGGCATTACCGAAACGAAAAGCTTCACTTTGTAGGTAGGCTACTCGGGCCTGCTTCCAACTATCTCGGGCGGATAATAGACCTGCCGCGGACGGAGCTTTGAGGAACTCCTTAATACTTACCTGTAGATCTAAAGCGTCTTGATATGATGCGGCAAATATCGCCTCACCTAAATCAGCATAGTGACTAACGATGGCATTTTGAACTTCAATCTTGCTCATCCCTGACAGACCTTGTTCTTTCTTTGTGGTTGGAGAAAGAGTGGAGCAAGAGACCACCAAGGCGCAGACAATGCCAGTCACTAAGGATTTAGCTGGAGATACTCCAGTGAGAGTGATTGCTAATCGGCAATTATTCAAATTAAATATGGACATATTGGCATGATACCTGAAATCAGCAGAGATTTGTCCAGTACTCTACTGAACGATTACTCAGTCATGATGGCGAACCACTCTTCCTTCCACCATAAAAATCACATCTTCGGCAATGTTTGTGGCCAAGTCGGCTATGCGTTCCATATAACGAGAAGAGGAAAGGATATTCATAGCAGCTGCTGTATGTTTAACATTTTTTTCAATCATGACCTGAACTTGATCAAACATTCGACGATTAATTTCATCCACTTGGTCATCCATCGCAACCACCTCTCGCGCTTGGTCAAGGTCAAGAGAAACGAGCGCATCCAAAGACTTTCGCACCATGGAGCGTACTGCTTCGGGTAAATCTTGAGTGATTTCTTGCAATAAAGGGACTTCAGGGAACATAGCTAAATCGATAGCTCTAGCAGCTATATTTTGGGCGATGTCTGCCATTCTCTCCAGATCATTATTTACTTTGAGAACAACCACTATGAAGCGAAGATCAACGGCAACTGGCTGATGGAGGGCTAGAATTTTTAAACACTCTGTTTCAATAAGTACTTCCGTATTATTGATTTCGTCTTCCTCTTGCATGGCTTTCGCTGCCAACTGAGGCTCACGACTAACAAGGGCCTGCAACGCATTACTGATGACCCCCTCAACCAGATTACCTAATTGTAGGATCTGTTTTTTTAAACCCTCAAGATCTCGTTGTAAGTGCAGGGACATAGTTTTCTTCCTATCTTAAATTCTATTTTTGCAGAATAGTTGTGACTTATTAGTCAACTCAAACTCAACCGAATCGACCAGTGACATAATCTTCAGTCCGACTCTGGCGTGGACGGGTGAAGATCTGATCAGTTTCACCAAACTCAATCAGGTGCCCTAGCTCCATGAAGGCTGTGTAGTCAGAGCTACGAGCTGCTTGTTGCATGTTGTGAGTCACAATGACGATAGTGTAGTTCTCCTTGAGCTGAAACATTAGATCTTCGATATACCTAGTTGAAATGGGATCTAGCGCAGAACAAGGTTCATCCATTAGGAGAACCTGAGGCTCCATAGCAAGCGCCCTTGCTATACACAATCTTTGCTGTTGTCCCCCTGAGAGGGTTAGAGCTGACTCCTGAAGACGGTCCTTGACCTCATCCCACAAAGCCGCTTGCCTCAAAGAGCGCTCTACAAGCTCATCCATAGAGCCAGCGTACCCATTAATACTTGGTCCCCAGGCGACATTATCATAGATAGATTTTGGGAAAGGGTTTGGCTTCTGGAACACCATGCCAATAAGCCTACGAACTTCCACTGGATCAACCTTGTTACCGTAAAGATTTTCTCCATCGAATAAAATCTCTCCACTGACCGTGACATCGGGAACAAAATCATTCATACGATTCAAGGAGCGAAGTAAAGTGCTTTTGCCGCAGCCAGACGGACCAATGATGGCAGTAATATGGTTCTGCAAAATATCGCAGCTTACTTTTTTTACAGCCAACTTTTCGCTATAACTCACTTCGACGTCTCGCAACTGTAAAATGGGGTAGGCCGTGGCTGATTTTGCTTCATTCATTTTATTTAAGTCTCCGCTCGGTCTTACTACGGATAGCTATTGCTGTTGCATTCATCAACAACAAAACCAACAGCAAGGTCACGATACCAGCTGCCGCCAGTTCATGAAATTCTGTTTGTGGACGAGATACCCAGTTATAAATCTGTATAGGTAATGCCGTAAAAGAATCCATAACTCCTTCTGGCAAAAACGCCACAAAAGTAAGTGCGCCAATCATAATTAGAGGCGCTGTTTCTCCAATGGCTCTTGATAGAGCCAAAATGATACCGGTCATAATGCCAGGAAAAGACGCCGGCAAGACATGATGCCACACAGTCTGCCATTTAGTAGCGCCTAACGAGTAGGCTGCGAATCTTATACTGTCGGGGACGGCAACTAATGCTTCACGAGTAGCTATAATTATCGTCGGCAATATTAATAAGCTCATGGTTAATGCACCAGCTAAAAGTGAACGACCAAGCATAAGAGCACGAACAAAAATGGCGAGTCCTAAGATACCGTAAACAATCGATGGCACACCTGCCAGATTAGCAATGTTAATTTCAATTATCTTTGCCAACTTACCGCGCTGCATAAACTCTTCAAGGTAAATAGCGGTGGATACACCAACAGGAATGGCTATAGTTGCCACCAAGAGTATTAACCACAAAGTTCCAACTAATGCCGATTTAATCCCTGCTTTTTCTGGGAATCGAGATGGGAAACTGGTAAGAAATTGCCAGTCCAGCCAACCTAAACCAGTACTAAGAATTTGGATCAATAAAACCGCCAAAATAAGAACACTCAACCACGTTACACAACTACACAGTAAAGCAAAGTTTCTAGCACGACGATGTCGTTTCTTGAGTGACTCCTGCGTTGAAATTCTACTCATAGGCTTCTCGTAATCTTGCAAGAATCAATTGAGACACAATATTAATGGCTAAAGTTATAACAAATAGGACTGCAGCTACTGCAAATAGAGTCTGATAAGCTATACCACCGCTGGGCGTATCGCCAAGACTCACCTGTACAATATATGCAGTCATAGTTTGAATACTTTCAAGAGGGCTAAGGGAAAGATTAGGAGTTTGTCCCGCTGCAACCGTCACCGCCATCGTCTCACCAATTGCACGGGCAATAGCCAACAGAAAAGAAGCCATAACACCCGACAAGCCTGCTGGCACTACTACTTGAGTAGAGACTTCATATGAAGTCGCTCCTAAAGCATAAGCTCCCTGTCGCAAACTCTCAGGCACTGAGCGCAGCGCATTATCACTCAAAGAAGCTATCATGGGCAGGATCATAATTCCCACTACAATTGATGCACTGAGAGCGTTAAATACTTGCATCTGTGGGAAGATTTTTTGGAGTAAGGGAGTGACAAAAGTTAACGCAAAATAGCCATAGACCACTGTCGGTATTCCTGCGAGTAATTCCAACACGGGTTTCAGAATACCTCGCATTCTTGGACTTGCATATTCACTCAGATAGACAGCAGAGGCCAAGCCAAGCGGAAGTGCTAGGCAGGCAGCCAACATTGTGACTTGTAATGTGCCCCATAACAGAGGCAACACTCCGTAGGACTTAGGCTCAAGCAGTGGTACCCAGCTAGTCCCAAGAAAAAATTCTGCTGGGCTTACATTTTTAAAGAACTGAAAAGACTCCTCCAACAACAACACGATAATAGCTACTGTCGTCACCAAACTGAGCAGGGTTGTTAGACGCATCCAGCCCCGGATCCAAAACTCACCCCATTGCTTACTTTGCTTTCCTATCCTGCTCATCGTTCTTCCCGGCTGATTAATTAGGTGTGCTAGTTACCCGAGCCAAGAGCTGCTTTAGTGGCAGCTACTCTTTCTAGTTGTTCCTGGTAGACTTGCTGACCCAATGATACATAACCCGTTTCGTGAACAACTTGATCTGCGGTACTGAGATAGAAATCTATAAAAGTAGCTACTGCAGGCTTAGCCAGTGCAGCGGTATTGACATAAATAAAAATTGGACGAGACAGTGGGCTATAACTCCCATCTTTTATAGTGGTCTCCTCTGGTGACACTATAGCCTCGCCATTATCGATAGGCACTAACTTTAAACGGTCTTTATTAGCCACGTAGTACGCATAGCCAAAGAATCCAAGAGAATTAGTATCTCCTGAAATCCCCTGTACCAGAACGTTGTCGTCCTCACTGGCTGTGTAATCTGGACGGGAAGCACCCGATTCACCATTAACGGCTTCTGTAAAGTAATCGAATGTTCCTGAGTCTGTTCCTGGTCCATAAAGACGAATAGGTTCTGCGGGCCACTCAGGACGAACATCGTCCCAGCTATCCACCGTGCTACCGGGTTGCCAAATTCGGCGTAACTCTTCAACAGACAGATTATCTACAAAATCATTTGCAGGGTGAATCACTACAGCAAGCCCATCATAGGCGACGGGTATTTCAAGGTAATTGATTCCTGCAGCTTTTGCCGTCTCTTCTTCACTAGCCTTAATTGTGCGAGAGGCGTCATTGATATCTGTCTCACTTGCCAGAAACTTTTTAAAACCACCGCCAGTTCCGGATACTCCCACAGTCACGCGAATCTCAGGCTCTTCGCTCAGAAACTCTTCTGCGATGGCCTCCGTGATAGGATAAACAGTACTGGACCCATCAATGCTCACAGTTCCGTTCAAGCCATCACCACTGCTGTTACCACCACAGGCACTGAGTATTAATAAAAAAATACTCCCAGCAGTAAATTTAATCTGGTCAGCTGTCGTCTTGAAAGTTAGTTTGTTGCTCATAGGATTTTCCCGCAGCATATTATTGAGGATGAGACCCCTATTTTGTAAATTTTTTGTTAAGGATTGATAAAGAAGACAGGATCTTTATGTAAAGGTGGGAAAATTTACAAAATCTTAATAAAGATATATGTACTTGATCAATATATAAATTTACTCTCTGCTTGCTTGAGATGCTGCCAAAGGCAACCTTAACGTGAAGGTTGATCCCACCCCCAGCTGACTTACCACACTCACCGTGCCGCCATGCTTTTCTGCAATATTCCTGACAATAGACAGCCCAAGACCCGTTCCTCCAAGACTCTGAGAGCGAACTTTATCAACTCGATAAAATCGCTCGAAAACCCTATCAACGTACTGAGGTGAAATTCCAATACCGTTATCTGCCACTTTTAACATGCACTCCTGTTCCTGCTGACATACAGATACTTTAATCACCCCGCCATTGGGGGTATATTTAATTGCATTATCAATAAGATTATCGACAAGCTGACTTAAATTTTGTCTGTCGCCAAAAACTTCTAGCGAGAGCGTGTCAGGTAAATCGTAAACTAATTCAAGGTTTTTTGAGTCTGCATTTGCTCTAGCCGTCATTACAGCCCGTCTTACTAGTTCTACAAAATTCATAATGCTAAAGGAATCGGTCTGACTATCTGCCTCAAGACGGCTGATTGTTAGTAGATCCAACACAAGTGAAGATAACCGAACACTTTGGGCATGGATACGCTCCATAAAGCTCATCAATGTGGCACGATCTGCTTGCTCATCACCTAAAACTGTCTCTGACAACCCCCGAATTGCCGTGATGGGTGTCTTCAATTCATGTGACGCATTAGCTACGAAGTCGGTGCGCACACGCTCTAAAGTGCGAAGTTCAGTCACATCCTGAAGCACTATAACCGAGCCCAATGAACCTCCTTCCTCATCATTTAGACCAACGGTATATATTTTCAACTGCAGATTCTCATTGCCACGTTTATATTCAAACTCAGTCTGTACCACTTTATCTTCAGTGAGGGCCTCATCGACTGCGTCAACGATTTCATTGGCACGAATAGACTCCCAATAATGTTTGCCCACCGGGTTGAGGCGTAATCCAAGCAGACGTCTTGCTTCATCATTGATATGCGCAATCCTTTGGTCTTCGTCTAAGTCAATCACCCCTTCAACCATACCTGCAAAAATAGCCTGCAATCGATTGCGCTCACTGGTGAGCTCTTGAAGTCGTACTGCCGACTGCCTGGCCATTTTATTTATCGCATCTGCCAACCGTTTCATTCCTTGGGCTCGGGCTTCTGGCACTCTACGCTCATAGTCACCCTTAGCAATAGCAACAGTGGTGTCTATTAACAGCTGAATAACTGCAGAATTTTTCATTACAACCCACCAAGCTAGACCAATCATGAACCCAAGAACTAGCAGAGCCGGCTGTATTACACTCCAGCGTAACCCTGAAATGGTCATATCTAAATCTTCACTGGCTCTAGCTACACGTACAAATCCTAGTATTTTTCCTTCAAGATCACGTACGGCCTTAGCTTGGTAATAGAAATTCTTGTTCAGGGTATTAGAGTATCGTTCTACATATCCTAGAGATTCTACCAAAGACATCTGAACTTCCGGGCGAAAAAGATGATTGTTCATTTTGCTGGCATCTTCAGAAGAGTCTAGCAGCACTTCGCCCTCAGCATTTATTAAAGTAATACGAAGAGCCGTTGCTTGTGCTGCCGTCGTGACTAGAGTCCGTAGATAATCAGTACCAGTAGCACGTTGCTTGCCCACAGAGATGTCCTCGGCAGCGGATGCTCTTTGTAATTGAGGATATTGCTCGAAAACGGGGGCAACAGCCGCAACAAGAACCTCTAATTCAGACCTGAGTCTAAGTTCATCGTTACGAGATTCTTCCTGAGAAACATTAAGCACTTGCTGGAATGTTAATATGCCCATTGCCAAGATAAGCAAAATTAGTAGGGTCAGGAAGTTTCGCCAGAAATATTTTTCATCTGATTTAAGCAAGGGTAATCTCGGTTATAGTAGGTTGTTTGATCGGGATTATTTAGTATCACTCAGGGAATATCCAGCAATGAATTCATGAGCTGCGTTCTTAGTAGCTATTTTAAATATCTCACAGATCTCCCAGATTACGATCACAAGAGTGTACGGGCAAGACTTGATTTACCATGAGGTTCTCAGAAAACTTTACTGTATCTCAGTGATGCGATATCCCACACCTCGAATTGTTTCAATGATGGGCGGATCCACTTCCATTTTCTTACGAATTCCACGGATATGCACATCTATATTCCTATCCACTATTATTACTTCATCACCAAGCGCCTTACTTAGGAGCTGCTCACGAGAAAATACTCGACCTGGATATGATGCTAAAAAATGTAATAGACGGAATTCTGTAGCTGTGAGTTTAATTTCCCTGCATTCATACTCTACTAGATGACGTGTGCTGTCTATTCTCAAACCACCTAAAGTGAGCTGTTCTTGTTTTGGCTCCTGCTCCCCAGAGCCGCCACGTCTTAACACGGCTTTGACACGAGCAACTAATTCTCTGGGGCTAAAGGGCTTACTTATGTAATCATCCGCACCCACACCTAAGCCAAGAACAATATCGCTTTCCTCACCTTTGGCGGTTACCATAATTACAGAGGTATCCTTCGTCGACGAATCTTGCTTGATTGAGGCGCAGATTTCTAATCCATCTACACCTGGCAACATCAAATCAAGAAGAACAAGATCAGGCTGATGCTGTCTAATTAAAGATAGCCCCTTGATACCATCGCTAGCTGTATGCACCGCGTATCCTTCACGGCGCAGGTTATAACTAATAACTTCAAGGATATCTGGCTCATCCTCAACGATGACTATTTTTTTCTTGCTCACAATATTTCCTAATAAGAATAATTAGTCCATGTATAACACCATAACGTTAAAATTTTGTTAAGAAAAATTATTTTTTGCAAAATTTTCAATCTCCCCCACCGTTTAGTTCAGAGATTTAGGAATTTTTATAACCAATAAACAATTTTTTTATCTTCTCTTAATCGGCTGCAAACCGATGGCATCAGACTGCACTGCAGAGGATTCAAGAGGGGAACTTGGTTGCCGACGCTTGCCTATATTCTTTTGTACACGATGACGCAGCCGCGCTTTTTCTTTGGCTTTCTGTTGTGGGCTTGGACGTAATTTACGCTTGGGCTTGTCAGCCGTTTTGATTGCTTTTTTTGTAGGGCCTTTATAGCGGCCCCTTAAGCCTGGAATCGTGCGTCGAGCGAGCTCCAAGTTGAGGTAACGTTCAATACTGGCCATGCGGTTGAATTCTTGCGGGACAACCAAAGTGATAGCTTGACCACTATGGCCTGCTCGTCCAGTTCTGCCTACCCTGTGTACATGCTCATCACCTTTTCTAGCTACAGAAAAATTGACAACCAAATCTACTCCCGCAATATCTAATCCTCGGGCTGCCAAGTCAGTTGCAACCAAAATTTTGTAGTGCCCACTTCGGAAACCGAACATTACTCTCTTACGCTGGTCTTGATTAATTTCCCCATGGATACAGGCGACGGCTTGCTTTTTCTCCTTCCTCTGTTGTTGCAGGAAGCTGGCTAGTTGCTCAGCTTGTTCTCGTGTGTTTGTAAAAACTAATGCTTTTTCGTAGTTCTCATTGGCTAGTAACCAATTACAGAGCTGTTGCTTGTGACCAGGATCATCAGCCAGTACTAGGCTTTGAGTAATAAGCTCATGAGTTTGGCGATGATGACCTATACTGACTTCAGTAGCCCCTGTCAGCAGTGCCTCGCTTATCGCTGCAATTCCTTGATGATCAAGGGTAGCTGAAAGGAGCCAGCTTTGACGATCAGCGGGAGCTTTACCAATAAGTTCAAGCACTGTATCCCTCAAGCCCAAGTCCAGCATGCGATCAGCTTCGTCAAGAACTAAATGCTCCAAGTCCTGTAAGATTAAGCCCTTATTGTTACACAGCTCCAAGAGACGTCCTGGTGTACCAAATACAAGCTCTGGGTTCTTTCGTAGCATGGCTTTTTGTTCAGAGTAGGAGCTTCCACCGACGATGACGGTAGAGGTAAGTTGAGTAAAAGCGGCAAAATCTCTGCAATTTTTTTCGCATTGCAGTGCCAGCTCTCGAGTTGGCAGCATGATGAGCGCCCTAGTCGCGGTATCAGGGCTTGGATTCTCTAGTAGTTTCTGGAGAATTGGCACCAAATAAGCTGCTGTCTTACCACTTCCAGTTTGAGCACTAGCACTGACATCTTTACCGGCAAGACCAATTGGAATCAAAGCTTGCTGTATTTCAGTGGGTTGGTTGAAGTTAAGCTTTTCAAGCGCCTTCAGTAATCTCTCATGAACACCAAGTTCTGCGAACAACATCTATGCTCCTCATCAATAATGGTATTGTACTTGCCTCAAAGGCAAGAGAGAATCTAATTTTGAATTAGCCTATAGTACTTTCTACCATGCCAGCACCTGATTCATGCCAAATCCCCAAGGATCAACTCCAGCGCTTCAGTTTTAGTAATCTGGCCATTCGAGGCGAGCTTATCTATCTGGACACGTGCTGGCAGGAAGTCCTTTCTCGCCATAAATACCCCCCCGCGGTTCAACGCCAGCTTGGGCAAGCCCTTGCTGCAGTCTCTCTGTTAGGCGCCACACTGAAGTTTGATGGAAATCTAATCCTACAAATCACGGGAGAACACGCTCTCAGGTCTGTTGTGGCACAAATTAGTAAAGAGAAGACACTTCGCGGTCTTGCTCGCTGGGAAGGCCATGTACCATCCGCAGATATGGCTACTGTTTACGGCCGCGGTACTATTGCCATCACCGTGACAAGACAAAATGGCGAGCGATACCAGAGCCTCGTTGGTCTTGAAGGACAAGATCTAGCTGGTGCGCTGAATGTGTACTTCATGCAATCAGAACAATTACCCACAAGCTTTTACTTGTTTGTATCAAATGACCGTGTAGCTGGACTCTTCTTACAAGCCCTGCCAGCTCATGACCAAACAGAACACTCAATTTTACAGCGAGAGGAGGACTGGCAGCGAGTCAACATACTTGCATCCACCCTGACTGGCGATGAACTCCTGAGCTTACCTGCAGAACAGATTCTCGTCAGACTCTTTCATGAAGAATCAGTCCTTCTTTATCCACCTCAGTCGGTAAGTTTTGGCTGTAGTTGTTCACGTAGCAAAGTGGCGGACACTTTACGCACATTTCCAACTACTGAGCTGGAAAATATTCTGCTTGAAGAAGGCAGTATTTCAGTGAACTGTGAGTTTTGTAATGAGCTTTACGATTTTGATGCGGCAGCGGTTGCCGCCTTGACTAAGGATGATAAAAACTCTACGGAAGGGCAAATTACCCATTAACTTAGCCTAGTCTTGAATTATCAGATAAGAATTTGATTGAAGGCAATAAGCTACATGTTAGCCCAAGAGAGAGTTTGGTGACTCACTCTTGGGGAAACAAGCTATACTTGGGCTCTTAATTACACATTGTCTCTGATGCTATTTAGGCACAATAGCACCGGTGTTAGAAAGAAACATCCCACTGTAAGCGTAATCTGTTATCCGAGGCAGACTCTGTAAGTAGACCATCGTCGAGGGTTAGGTGTGAGTAATCCAGGGTCACTTTATTGTTATGGCCTGCTATGAACCAGTTGGCGCCTATTGTGGTTTCTTTTCTCTTATTTTCAACAACTCGATTAGTCTTGTTAGGCTCGTTAACATAAGCATAGCGAATAGCTAACTCTAACTGCTCAGGCACCTCTGGGAAAATGTGGTGAAAGAAATAACCAGCTTGAGCATAACCACCTGTAAGTACACTTTTGGAGAGGTCTTTATTGTCTACGATCTCCTTACGGTGATATTCCTGCTGAGCAGAGAAGCCTCTATATTTGAATGCAAATTCTTGAACAAGTTGGTCTATAGAGTATTGCCCAGGTGATGCTGCTGCGGGCTTTTCAAACCCGTCTAAGCTACCACATCCTGAAGACGACCAGCGAGTACAGCTAGAGCTGGCGGAGAAACCTGCAATTGCAAAGCTACCGGTAGGCTTATCAGTGTACTCCACATCAGTCTGTCTCCATGACAGATCCCTTCCTAGGAAGTTCCACTGTAATCTGCCCATAGTCATCATATTGTTATCGTTACTGTTAACACCTTTACCTTCTCCATTGAAAACGCCTGCATAGTAACGCATGTCTGCTGCAGTATTTTTAAAAAGGTGGCCCCTTAGTTGGACACCCACCTGTCTATCCATTGTGAAGACTCGATTAGCTATCGAACGCTCTACGAACTGTTGGCGCCCTGATGAATCTACACGCTCTCTGTTGAGATCCACTTTCCATTGTCCGATCCTAATTCCACCCCAGTCCCATTTAGCAATATCAATTCTCCAATCAATGACACGAGCACTAGCATCAGCTCCGGAGTCATCAGTATCCCTTGATGGTTGAAGATCCACTTCAAAGTAATATTCAAGCCATGGCTGGAATCCATGTCCGCCAATCTTCATTCTCAACCGACGTGCCTCAAAGTTAGAAACTTTGTCTGCACCATTATCTATAAAGCTACCTAGCTGCCGAGGGTCTCCACCATAGGAATCACTGAATCGCATCTGTGCACGCCAACCCAAGTATGTCTCCCAATTTCCATCCCTAGAAGAGAGCTGCATACCACTACTGGTATGCTCAAGAGTTACAGGGAACTCACTGGTCACAATTTCACTGACCTGCTGTTGGATACGACTATCAAGATCTATTACATTGACGCTCGCAACTTTTCTTGAATCCTGCTCATGATTTACGACTTCTGTGGCCGCTATTACTTCACTCGCTTCAACATCATTGCTAGCATTTAGCGTGTCATATTGGGCTTGGGTAATGGCACCATTTTCCAATAATATTTGAAGTAATTCGCTGTCTACCGCCATTACCGAACCTGAAAAGAGCGTTGAAAAAGGAAGTACGATGATAGTGGTAAGTAAACTGGCCAATGCCTGCTTCTTAGACTTCAATGATTTCCAGGGATATTTATTCATAATCGTAAGCTTCTTTTAAAAGTTATTTATATTCACAAGTTCCGCTCTTTATTGAAACTTAATAATTAGCGTTCTTGTTTGGTGTTGACTTTAAAGAAAACTTCGTAAATCTTTATAAAGTTATTGTGAGTTTTTACCTATTTTATTGTTAAATTTTGATTAAGAAATTTTTGGCAAAATCAGGAAACTTTCTTCTGACTTAGAAAAAGAAAGCAATATATTATATTTATCAGTTGGTTAAGCCATCACTCGGCTAAGCGAACCCGCGGAGACTTACTTCCTAAGCCCATCGCTTGTCGGATTAAGCTTTCCCTAAGTGGAGGTAATAAGTCTATGCTAGCCATGCCAAGTTGACGCAAGCGCGCTAATCTTTGGGAGGAAGAAGAAAAAAGTCTTGTCATATAGTCACTAAAACTAATCGTCAATTGCTGATCAGAATTCACCTTACTTAAATAGCGCTGTAGAATGGCTGCAGTTCCTGGGTTCTTACCTTCACGCAAACAGTCAACTAATAGAGCACACAATACCATCGTGTCTCGTAACGCAAGATTAAAACCCTGACCAGCCACTGGATGCAGTGTGTGTGCAGCATTACCAAGTAGTATTAATCCAGGCCTAATCTGCTCCTTTGCTAGCTGCAACTGTAAAGGGTAGCTTTGACGTATTCCAATTCGATTAAAAACACCTAAACGATCACCAAAATCTTGCTGCAAGAGTCTGAGTAGCTCTGCATCTGGTAATGCTTGTAATTCTTCTATAGAGGATGTCTTGTGAGTCCAAACCAATGCCATACGGGGTTGCTTACTCCCATCACTCTGCTCAAAGTCTGACAAAGGGAGCAGGGCTAGCGGTCCTTTTTGAGTAAAACGCTCAAAAGCAACCCCTTGATGTGGACGACTAAGCCCCACAGTAGAAATTATTGCGCTCTGATCATAGTTATCCTTCTCAATAACAATCCCAAGATCCTTAGCCAGACTTGATCTACCACCCTCGGCTAGGACTACTAAATGAGTTGTTACTAATTGTTCTTGTCCTTGGAACTGTAACTGCATTCCTTCTGAAAAAGGCTCTAGCTTTTCAACCTTAGTTGGAGCACAGATTTCAATTCTGGAATTACTTAGCAGGGCTTGATTCAACACCCTTCCAAGCTCCAGGTTTCCAATTACATAGCCCAACGCCTCTACACCCTCTTCCCGACTTTGCATCAGTACAGAACCAAAACGACCTTTGTCTGAGACATGAATGGAGTTAATCGGTTCTGCATGAGAAACCAAGGACTGCCAGAGTGTGGCTTTTAGTTTTTTGTTGTTTTCAGTACCTAATAGCTGTTCGTAACAAAGACGGGAACCATAGGACAAAACAGTTGATCTTGCATCAAAACCTGGTTGTTGTGGGACATCAGTTTGTAACGTACGTGATTCGACCAGCAAAACCCTTACTGACGCAGGCAAATCGGTAGACGCTAAAGCAATTGCCAAAGAAGCGCCAACTAGTCCAGCACCAACGATGACTAGATCGTAGTGATCATGCTTTGGTTTTACCATATTTATAGTCTCACCCAGTAGCTACTTATATCACTCAGCCCTATCTTCACTAATGCACTGATCTCCTTGATGTCAAAAAGGCAACAGATCATAGGACAGAGCTCTCCATCAAAGCTTCGATTTCTTCTACTGTCTTGGCAAGTCCTGCTGTAAGTACTTCACAACCGTTTTTAGTTACAACAACATCATCTTCTATGCGTACCCCAATACCACGCCACCGGACATCCACTTTTTGGTTTTTCGGGGAGATGTAAAGGCCAGGTTCCACTGTGAAAACCATGCCAGTTTCCAATTCACGCCACCTACCATCGATTTTATAGTCGCCTACATCGTGAACATCAATCCCCAACCAGTGGCCAGCACGATGCATATAAAACTCACGGTAAGCCCCTCTTGCAATGAGTTCTTCCACCTGCCCTTCGAGCAGCCCTAATTCAACTAGACCTTCCGTGAGCACCTGCACAGTAATATTGTGGGGGTCATCCCAATGCAGACCAGGTTTCACAGCATCTATAGCTGCCAATTGTGCTTTTAGAACCAAGTTATAAATGGCTTTTTGTTCTTTGGTAAAACGACCATTTACCGGGAAAGTACGAGTGATATCTGAGGCATAGTTGTCATACTCACATCCTGCATCGATCAATAACAGATCGCCGTCATTCAATACCATATTATTTTCACTGTAATGCAAAATGCAGCCATTTTCTCCACCAGCCACAATAGACGTATAGGCTGACCCCGAGCATCCATTTTTATAAAATTCGTAAAGAATTTCTGCCTCGATTTCGCACTCATTCATCCCTACACGACAAGCTTTCATAGCCCTTTCATGCGCTCGAACAGCAATTTGTCCACTGTGGCGCATCACATCAATCTCAGTATTCGATTTATGAAGACGCATTTCATGTAAAAGATGATCCAGTACTAAGAACTCACTGGGACTTTGTATCCCAGCACGGACCTTACCACGTACTACTCTTATCCATTCCATAACCTGATGATCGAATAATTCATCCTTACCCATGGAGTAATAAACTCGATCTCTTCCTTCCAATAATCCAGGCACTATGTCATCCAGATCTGAAATTGGAAAAGCATCATCCACACCTAGACCCTTTACCGCAGCTTCAGGACCAATTAAGCGACCATTCCATAACTCTTTTAGCTCATCCCTCTCTTGACAAAAAAGGAGCACTTCCCCTTGTGGACGGCCGGGAATCAATACTAAAAGTGACTTTGGTTCGTTGAATCCAGTTAGATAATACAGGTCACTGCTTTGCCTGAAACGATAATCACTATCGCCGTTCCGTAAAACAGAATGTGCAGCACTAATTAAAGCAATGCTATTCTCCTCCATGTGATTCATTAGTTCACGGCGGCGGGCCTGGTATTCCTTTAACTCAATCTTCATAAGTTTTCTTCTTGGTCTCTTAATCAATAGTCTCTTATTCTTAACTTATTGCATGGTTGGAGCATGTTCGTTCAATAAAGCGCGATGACAATTCAAGGCTGCTATCCGTACATATTCTTCAAGTTCTAAAAAATCCGCTTCTGCTTGCTCATCTGTTTCAACAGAGGCCTCTAAGCTCACTCTACTAATACTGACAAAATCATTTAATACTTCTTGGATCAATGGAGGTAACGGTAGTTGAGGGTTTGCGAAAGCAGCACTAAATCCCACTGAAAAATAATCACACCAATAGCTGAGCGCGGCAAGGCGTTCAGGTAGTGGCGACTCATCCTCAGGTAGGAGCAATTCAAAACTGTAATCCTCTGCAAGTAACTGTTCATTTACCAACTCAAGTAATCGTGAAACAAAGTTCAGAAGAACTTGTCTATTCTCTTGGGGAATATTAATCTGCCCAATGGCCTCGACTATCATCTCCGCATGACCAGCCGACGAAGGCACTGCACAAACATAGCCACATACAGCCCCATGAAGGCCGGCTACAGTAAGCGGTGAGTCGCTCACTTTAACGTCCTGCTTTAAAGCCATCGTTTTGAGCAATTGCTCTGCTAGGGTGTAATTGATATCCACAAAAACCTTCAATTTATGTAATTTTTCGACTTCCTCCGACCTTATAGGATTGACCAGAGCAGAGTCCAGAGCATATATTAACCTATATTGAAACTCAGCCCTAAAAGAAAGTACTAGCCAATCAAAAAGACTAAGTCTCTAGTTATTTTTAACGACTACATACTTCAAAAGCAATTGGAAGATAGAATAGCAAGTAGGTCAAAAGGACGAAAAGGATAAAGTGAGCAATCAACAATTCAAACAACTTGAAACAAAAATGGATGACTTGATTTTTCTGTTGCAGCAGTTGAAACAAGAAAACCAATTATTGCGTGACAAGACCAATGAATGGCAACAAGAGCGCGATACTTTGATTACAAATAATGAACAAGCTCGAATTCGTCTCGAATCGGTGCTTCGCAGACTTCAAAATCTGCAAGAGGGTTCTCAGAATAACCAACACAAAAACATAGGCTATTAGGGCAACCCCGTATCATGAAAAAATCAGAAAATTCTGACAGCATCACAGTCACTATTACCCTTCAAGGCCGTGAATATCAGGTCGGATGCTCCGTTGAGCAAGAGGAAGGATTACGCAAAGCCGCTAGGGAACTTGATAAGGAATTAGCAAGTCTTAAATCTAAAGGTGGCAGCACATTAGGCTTTGAGAGGCTCCTAGTGCTTACGGCGCTTAATGCCACTTATGACCTGATGAATGAACGTCAATCTCAAGAGCTCGCTCAAACTTCTGCTCTACGCGAGCTGCAACAGCTCGAACAAAAACTTGATGCCGTTCTTCATGCCAGCAAACAAATTGAGATCTAATTTTACTTGTGTTTTTTTCAAATCTGAGCTCTCACTTAAAAAAGTTATGCTCTAATAAAGCTAGTTTTCCTAATTTCCTTCTCTATTCATTCTTAAAAGTTAATTACGACTACTTTCATGCTGGACGCCCACTCAAGGGGACATCAACTATAGATTTTTTTATTTGTTGTAATTTTTAGTTTACTTTGATCCTTTAGCTTCTCTTCTCATCCAGCTTAGCACACCTAAACTCTCAGGCTTAATACTTGGAGCTATCACAAATATTTTTTGAAAGCTTTGAAATAACATTAATATCCATAGCAGGTTTTTGTATGAAATTTGAGTTAGAATAATCATACCCTGGGGTATTCGCCAATCGTTTAGTTCTTGAGCCGATATCAACACCCCGGAGGCTAAGTCTCTCGGTGCGGTGTGCATGTCCGTCTAACGGAAAGCCTAAAGCACTGGACTGGCCACCACCTGAACCTTACGGTTCAGGACAATATCGATAGCGGTATTCTGGGGTACTAACCATAAGGAACACATTGTGAATGGGTACTTGCTGCCCAAAGAGGGTCTTTTTTACTAAATTTGTTAATGAATTAGATGTTTATTAAGCGGATCTCATACAGGAAAACTCAAACTCTTGAAAACCTCAAATGAATCTGCTCCAGCAAAATAGAGTTTTCACGTTCTAACTCAGCACAGTAAGTGATATTTGAATTATAAAAACTCAAGCATGAATGATGATAATCTCCAAAAAATAAGGAATATACAACAACGTAAAAGTGCTCTTCGAAAAGAATTACGTGCAAAACGTTGTAACTTATCTCCGCAGCAACAACTGAGAGCAGCTAGAGACTTATATAAAAGCGTGGCTAACTCACTGCCATTTCTTCGCGCCAAACGCATTGCATTTACCTTAGCAAATGATGGTGAAATTGATACAAGTCTCCTACTTCAAGAAGCGTTCCGTCGAGGCAAAGCTTGTTATTTACCGGTTATGAGTCGTCTCGGGGAAAACCGATTGAGCTTTCATCGCTGGATACCCACTGTTACCTTGAAGAAAGCTTGCTATGGAATTCTGGAACCTATGCTATCGGCACGATGTCCCCCTAGATGTTTATCTTTAGTCCTTGTGCCGCTAGTTGGATTCGATGATCAGTGTAATCGTCTCGGTATGGGAAAAGCTTTCTATGACAGAACTTTCAATTTTCTCTGGCGGAGCCCGGTAAGACGCCCTCAACTCTTGGGGCTTGCTCATGAGTGTCAAAAAGTGAATCAGCTCGAAGTAACAAGTTGGGACTTACCTCTTGATGGCATAGTCACTGATAAGGCCTGGTACACTCCTACATAGCACTGGCATTCTATCTAGCAACAAAGACAGGAGAGTATTAAAAGTTACAGCAGAAATTTCTGAACATTAATGGAGGCTTGCAATCCTTCTGTCAGACTTTAAAAAAGACTTGATTGTGCACTAGTACTAACAATTAGCACTTACCAATACTAAAATGATGTTACACCAACATGGAATCTGTATTTTTTTATTGTCTGATAAAATTATTGAAAACCTAAGAGTTATAGCTTAAAAAAATAAACACTTCATTTAACTTTATGAAATATAATTTTCTTACTCTACCCCTGTCAACCCTATCCCATCATGGATAAACTTGTGACATCTTCACCACTATTACTAAAGAGATTTTTTCATGAACCAGGATGAATTAAAAAAAGCTGTTGCTCATGCCGCCTACATACGTGTCAGTAGCCAATTAAAACATGATTCCATTATTGGTGTTGGCACCGGAAGCACAGCCAATTTTTTTATAGATGAGCTTGCCGCACTGAGATATGACTTACAAGCTACTGTAGCAAGTTCTGAGGCCTCTGCAGAAAGGCTTCGTAGTCACGATATTCCTGTGGTGAATTTAAACTCAGTGGCTGGTGTAGATATTTATGTAGACGGTGCTGACGAAACAAATGAGCATCTTCAACTTATCAAAGGAGGCGGGGCCGCCTTGACTAGAGAGAAAATTGTTGCCGCCACGGCAAGGGAATTTATTTGTATTGCTGATGCAAGTAAAAAAGTTGATATTCTTGGAAAATTTCCTCTGCCGGTTGAAGTTGTTCCTATGGCTCGTTCCCACGTAGCACGTGAAATCGTTAAGCTGGGAGGTGATCCCATATGGCGTGAAGGAGTTGTCACAGATAATGGCAACTGGATTTTAGATATACACAACTTGGAAATTATGGACGCCCGTAAACTAGAAACTCAATTAAACATGATCACTGGCGTTGTCGCCAATGGTCTCTTCGCGCTGCGCCCTGCAGACGTACTTCTGCTTGGCACAGACAGCGGAGTGATAACACTTACCTAACAAGGGCAGTATACGCGCCTTTAATGTAACGGTCAGACATTTCCTCAAGATTATATATCTTTCCAATACTAGCAATTTGTCCAGCCGCACCAAAAGCCTGAAGGCGAGCTTTAACGATGCTTGTCATCGCATCGGTACTAGGCTTGAGGAATTTTCTAGGATCAAATTCATCAGGATTTTCGGCTAAAAACTTTCGCACAGCGCCAGTAGAAGCTAACCGTAAATCGGTATCAATATTGACCTTACGGACCCCGTTTTTAATCCCCTCTTGAATCTGTTCCACTGGCACACCATAGGTTTCGCCAATTTGGCCACCGTATTCATTGATTATTTTTAGCCATTCTTGAGGGACTGAGGAAGAACCGTGCATCACCAGGTGAGTGTTAGGAAGACGGCGATGAATTTCGCGAATTCTGTCGATAGCCAGTATGTCACCCGTAGGTGGACGAGTAAATTTATAGGCTCCATGAGAAGTTCCTACAGCAATCGCTAATGCATCAACTTGAGTATCACGCACAAAGTTTGCAGCTTCTTCAGGATCTGTCAAAAGTTGGCTGTGATCTAGTTTACCCTCTGCTCCCACACCATCTTCCTCACCCGCCATACCCGTTTCTAATGAACCTAAACAGCCGATTTCACCTTCAACACTCACCCCGCAAGCATGTGCCATAGCAACTGTCATTCGAGTAACTGCTACATTATAGTCATAGTCTGTTGGGGTTTTTCCATCTTCTGCCAAAGAACCATCCATCATAACAGAAGAAAAACCTAACTGAATTGAACGCTGACAAACTGAAGGTGAAACACCATGATCTTGATGCATAACTATAGGAATATGTGGGAACTCTTCTATAGCTGCCTCGATAAGATGCTTGAGAAAATTAGAACCAGCATACTTACGTGCTCCAGCTGAAGCTTGCAAGATGACAGGAGAATTTAATTCATTAGCTCCCATCATTATGGCTCGCACTTGTTCTAAATTATTCACGTTAAAGGCGGGCACACCGTAGTTTTTTTCGGCGGCATGGTCGAGTAATTGACGTAGACTTATTAAGGCCATAACTGCTTATCCTATTAACTAATCTTATATACTTGATTGAATTTATACACCACGCGTAGCAAGTATGGCTACGGCTGGAAGCACGTCCCCCTGTACGAATTCAAGGAAAGCTCCGCCACCAGTTGAAATATACGAAATTTTATTTGCGATACCATATTTCTCTATTGCTGTTATGGTCTCACCACCACCTGCGATAGAAAACCCCTGATTTGCAGCAATTGCTTGGGCCACTACTTCAGTTCCTCTGGCAAAGGCATTGAATTCAAAAACCCCCACAGGGCCATTCCACAGAACAGTCGACGCCTCTGTTAGCGTTTTAGCCAATATGTTCGAAGTTTCTGGACCTACATCTAGAATCATATCAGTAGCGGCCACATCACTAACTGTCTTTATGGTAGCAGTGGCATCTTCTGCGAACTTATCTGCTACCACAACATCTACAGGTAGAGGAATATGAGTCTTTTGCATGATTATTTTGGCTTTTTCAACCATCTCGAGTTCAATTAAAGAAGAGCCAATTGGCATACCACTTGCTGCCAAGAATGTATTGGCGATTCCTCCACCTACAATTAGGGCGTCTACTTTGGTGGCTAATGCCTCTAAGACTTGCAACTTTGAACTCACCTTTGCTCCTCCTATAAGTGCCACAAGAGGGCGCGCTGGTGAAGTTAGAGCACGTTCAAGTGCTTTAAGTTCAGCAACTAGCAAAGGGCCAGCACACGCAACAGGGGCAAGCTTTGCCACCCCGTGAGTACTTGCTTGGGCACGATGAGCTGTACCAAAGGCATCCATCACAAATACATCGCAAAGATCCGCGTAATATTTTGCCAACTCATCCGAATTTTTTTTCTCACCCACATTAATACGAACATTTTCTAGCAAAATACAGGCTCCTTCCGGTAAAGCTTTACTATCATTCGTGGAAAACCCAGGTGCCTTTAAGAGCACCTCACGTTGTAGTAATTGTCCCAAACGTTTAGCCACAGGTGCTAACGAACTCTCTGGCTGTTCCAGCAAAGGCAGCCCTTCAGTAGGACGACCTAGGTGGGACATAAGAATGACTTTGGCTCCTTTGCTCAGGGCAAGCTGAATAGTCGGAACAACGGCACGCAGACGTGCATCATTAATTACTTCAGCATCTTTCAATGGCACATTGAGATCTTCACGAATAAGCACACGTTTTCCCGCTAAATCCAAGTCTGCCATTTCGAGTATGGTCATAGAACCCCCAGTGCCTAGTAGTCAAAAAAGTACTATTACTGTTTAGTGATAGGTTTATCTCTATTTTAAAAATTAATCATTCAGAGTAGTTAATACTGCCGCGGTATCTAACATTCTGTTTGCAAAACCCCATTCATTATCAAACCATACCAACAACTTTAATAGTCTTCGTCCAGCCAACCGTGTCTGGCCAAGATCCACTATGGCAGAACGAGTATCATGATTAAAGTCACAAGAGGCTAGAGGTTCCGAGATACAACCGATAATATCAGGTTGAGCTCTTGCTGCCGCCAGCAATGCTTCATGAACCTCTTCAATACTGGCGTCACGCTCTAGAATGACCGACAGATCTATCAAGGAGACATTCTGTACAGGAACACGCATGGCCTGCGCTTCAAAACGTCCTGAAAGTTCTGGTAATAGCCTCTCAATACCTCGCGCCAACCCTGTGTCGACTGGAATTATTGACTGGAATGCCGCACGAGTCTTACGAAGATCAGTATTATGGTAAGCATCAATCACCGGCTGATCATTCATCGCAGAATGAATAGTGGTCAGCACACCATGCTCCAGTCCAAAGCGCTGCAATAAAATACTAAGAATTGGAACGATAGAGTTTGTCGTACATGAGGCATTAGAGACAATTTTGTGTGATGCTCTGAGTAGCGATTCATTAAATCCGTAAACAATTGTGGCATCCACATCTGAATCTGCAGGCTGTGAGAATAATACCCTCTGAGCACCTTGTTGCAGATGAATCTCAGCTGTTTTTCTATCTGTGAAGGCCCCGGTGCATTCAAGGACTAGAGTGACACCAAGCTCAGCCCAGGGCAGAGAGCCAATTCTTGCATCCTGTAACACATGTAATTTCTTACCAGCAATTTCTAAATAGGTTTGATTGATATCGTGTATCAGCTTCAGCTCTGAACTGAACTTACCATGTGTTGAGTCGTAGCGTATAAGGTGCGCTAAAGTTTCTGGAGCAGCTAGCTCATTGAGAGCTACAAGCTCAAAGGGATATTCTCGCGAACTTTCAAAATAAGCACGCAAGACACTACGCCCTATTCTCCCTAGCCCATTAATGGCAACTCGATGGCTCAGAGCATGCCTCCAGCGACTTCTGCAATATTCAACGCTGTGAAACCAAAATGTTCAAGGACTTTCGCTCCTGGTGCAGATTCACCAAAGGTAGTCATTCCTATTACCTTGCCATCAAGCCCTACATATCGATACCAACCATCTGGGTGTCCCGCTTCAATTGCTAAACGTTTACGCACTTCCTTAGGAAGCACTGCCTCACGATAGGCAGCATCCTGCATATCAAACAAATCTGTACTTGGCATAGAGACCAGACGAACAGCTTTTCCTGACGCTTGTAGTTTCTCAGTAGCGGCCAAGGCAGGGGCTACCTCTGAACCTGTTGCAATGATGATTAGTTCAGGCGTACCAAGACAATCAGCGAGCACATAAGCCCCTTTACTTATTGCTGCAACTTGCTCTGTACTGCGTCGCAGGTGCGGAAGATTTTGCCTTGACAGAATCAGAGACGTTGGGCCCTCTTGACGAAGCAGGGCAGATTTCCAAGCCACCGCGGTTTCTACTGCGTCGCCTGGACGCCATACAGACATATTAGGTGTTCCACGTAGATTAGCTACTTGCTCTACTGGTTGGTGAGTCGGACCATCCTCGCCCTGACCTATGGAGTCATGAGTGAAAACATAAATGCATTGTTGTTGCATCAGAGCCGACATCCTCACTGCATTGCGAGCATATTCCATGAAAATCAGAAAGGTTCCCGCGTAAGGAATAAAGCCACCATGTAAAGCAATACCGTTATTGATAGCAACCATAGCGAATTCGCGGACACCATAGTAAATGTAATTGCCCGCAGGATCTCGAGATATCGGTACTGAACCTTTCCAATTGGTCAAATTTGAGCCAGTTAAATCGGCAGATCCCCCTATTAATTCTGGGAGCAGACGGCCAAAGGCTGCAATACAATTCTGCGAGGCTTTTCTAGATGCTATACTCTCTGCCTTAGCAACAGTTTCTGCAATAAATTCATCAGCTTGTGACGAAAAATCAGAGACTCCAGAACGTCTCAAGCGACGAACGAACTCCATAGCCATTTCTGGATATCTCTCTTCGTAGAGTGCGAAGGTTTCCTTCCACTTCGATTCAGCCATAAACCCCTTTTCTCTCGCGTTCCAGTATTCATAAACATCCTCGGGCACAATAAATGGGGCATTAGTCCAATCAAGCTGCTCTCTTGTTAGTGTAATTTCATCTTCACCCAAAGGAGCACCATGACAATCTTCCTTACCTTGCTTGTTAGGGGAGCCAAAACCAATGATTGTTTTGCAGATAATCAATGTGGGTTGCTCCAGATTAGCCCTTGCGGCTTGAATAGCTGAATTGATAGCCTTGGAGTCATGCCCATCAACATGGAGAACCTGCCAACCATACGCTGTGAAACGACCAGCTGTGTCATCGGCAAACCATTCTTGCACCTCGCCATCGATTGAGATGCCATTGTCGTCATAGAAGACAATGAGTTTGCCCAAATGCAAACTACCTGCTAAGGAGCAAGCCTCATGGGAAACACCTTCCATCAAGCAGCCATCTCCTGCAAAGACATAAGTGTAGTGGTCAACAACCCTTAACTCTTCACGATTAAACTGAGCGGCTAGTGTACGCTCGGCTACTGCCATGCCTACTGCATTTGCTAAACCTTGTCCAAGAGGGCCCGTAGTGGTTTCAACACCTGGGGTGTAACCATATTCTGGATGCCCCGGGGTTTTTGAGTGAAGTTGGCGAAAATCCTGAAGGTCTTCAATACTTATGTCATAACCACTCAGGTGAAGCAGTGAGTAAATAAGCATAGAACCATGACCATTAGACAGAACGAAGCGATCACGGTTGGGCCACTGTGGATTTAGGGGATTATGCTGTAGATAATCTTGCCAAAGTACCTCGGCGATGTCTGCCATTCCCATTGGCGCTCCTGGATGTCCAGACTTGGCTTTCTGTACCGCATCCATAGTCAGAGCCCTAATGGCGTTTGCCATATGACGACGCGTATTGGCATTGTTATGCATTAAAAATTTCTCCCACTGCTTTAAGCTACCCGAACAGCAGGCTATTGTCTTACAGGACGAAACAGATTGCCACTTGATAATCAGCATTGGATGTTTGCCTAATAACAAGGACAGTGCTACATTCAAGCGCGCGTTAAGTACTAAGAAGTATTACAACTGTTCACTAAACTAGGCTAAAAGAAGCCACAAATTATTAAGGAATTGTCATGTCTGAAGCAGTATTGTTTACCTCTGAATCCGTCTCTGAAGGTCATCCAGATAAAATGTGTGATCAAATCTCCGATGCCATTTTGGATGCACTTCTTGAGCAAGACCCCAAGTCTCGTGTCGCTGTAGAGACTCTGATCAAAACCGGAATGGTTGTTGTAGCCGGAGAGGTGACAACAGCTGCTACAATCGACTACGAGAATATCATTCGCCAAACTGTTTTAGACATAGGCTATGACGATTCTCGAAAATACTTTGATGGAAAAACCTGTGCAGTATTAAATGCTGTTGGGGAGCAATCAAGAGATATCGGCCAGGGCGTGGATTCTTCGAAAACCAAAGAACAAGGCGCTGGAGACCAAGGTCTTATGTTCGGTTATGCTTGTGATGAAACCAGCGTACTAATGCCTGCGCCAATCACTTATTCTCATCGCCTTGTTGAACGCCAAGCTAAAATGCGCAAGAAACGCGTGTTGCCTTGGTTACTACCCGATGCCAAAAGCCAGCTAACATTCCGCTACGTGAATGGGAAGCCAGTAGCTATTGATGCTGTCGTACTTTCAACACAGCACACAGACGATGTGAAAAATAAAGAGCTTCGCGAGGGTGTGATGGAAGAAATCATCAAACCAGTGCTACCTGAAAAATGGATTACGAGAGATACAAAATTTCACATCAACCCTACCGGTCGCTTCGTTGTGGGTGGCCCATTTGGTGACTGTGGCCTGACCGGTAGAAAGATTATCGTAGACACTTATGGTGGCTATGCTCGTCATGGTGGTGGTGCTTTCTCAGGTAAGGATCCTTCAAAAGTTGATCGCTCAGCTGCATATCTGGCCAGATATATCGCCAAAAACATCGTTGCAGCAAAAATTGCTAATCGTTGTGAAGTACAGCTGTCCTATGCTATCGGAGTGGCGGAACCAACCTCCGTCCTCGTAGATACCTTTGGCACAGGAAAAATTTCTGATGCTGAAATCACCAAGCTGGTTCGTGCTAATTTTGAACTCAAACCTGCTGGCTTGATCAAGATGTTGGATCTATTAAGACCGGTTTATCGCCCAACAGCTGCCTATGGCCATTTTGGTCGTAAAGAGTTCTCTTGGGAACAAACTGATCGCGCAGATGCCCTGCGTAAAGCTGCGAAAATCTAAAGAGTCTTAAACTTGAAATTAAGTAGGATTAATAATGAGCAAAAGCACTAAAAGTACCATCAAAGGAAAAAAAGATTACAAAGTTGCCGATATCAACCTTGCTGCTTTTGGCCGCAAGGAGATCGAACTTGCAGAACAAGAAATGCCAGCACTCATGACTCTGCGCAAGAAGTACGCCAAGCAGAAACCTCTACGCGGCGCGCGTATCATGGGCTGTATTCATATGACCATTCAAACAGCGGTTCTGATGGAAACCCTCATCGAGCTTGGCGCTGAGTTGCGCTGGTCTTCATGCAATATTTTCTCTACTCAAGATCACGCTGCTGCAGCAATGGCTGCCAGAGGTGTTCCCACTTTTGCTTGGAAAGGTGAAACAGAGGAAGAGTATGAGTGGTGTGTCGAGCAGACAATTCTTAAAAATGGAAAACCATGGGATGCTAACATGATCCTAGATGATGGTGGTGATCTAACTTCCATGGTGCACCAAAAATATCCTCAGATGTTGAAAAAAATTCATGGTATTACTGAGGAAACTACAACCGGTGTTCATCGTCTCTACGAAATGCTAAAACAAGGAACCCTAAAAGTTCCCGCAATCAATGTTAACGATTCTGTGACCAAGTCAAAGAATGATAACAAGTATGGTTGTCGTCACTCCCTGAATGATGGTATCAAACGTGGAACAGATATGTTGTTGGCTGGTAAAAAAGCACTTGTGCTTGGCTACGGTGATGTGGGCAAGGGATCTGCACAATCTTTACGTCAGGAAGGTATGATAGTCCGTGTTACGGAATGTGACCCTATTTGCGCCATGCAAGCCTGTATGGATGGTTATGAAGTTGTCTCTGCATATAAGAATGGTAATAACAATGGTAAGCTTAGTAGCATAGACAAAAGTGTTATGGGGGATGTTGACCTACTTGTTACAGCCACTGGTAACTTTGATGTTTGTGATAAAAATATGTTGGAGTCTTTAAAGTCTGGCGCAGTAGTATGTAATATTGGCCACTTCGACAATGAAATTGACACTGCTTACATGCGGAAGAACTGGAAGTGGGAAGAAGTCAAGCCGCAAGTTCATAAAGTAGTACGAGGCAAAAACAAGGATGGTAGCCCTGATTATCTACTGGTGCTGTCTGAAGGTCGTCTAATCAACCTTGGAAATGCTACTGGACACCCATCACGGATCATGGATGGCTCTTTTGCTAATCAGGTTTTGGCTCAAATGTATCTTTGGGAACGCAAGTTTGCAGATCTCAGTGATGAAGCTAAAAAGAAAGCGTTGTCAGTAATTGTACTCCCTAAAAAGCTAGATGAAGAAGTAGCAGCCTGCATGGTAGAAGGTTTCGGTGGCGTGATTACCAAACTAACCAAAACTCAGGCTGACTATATTGGTGTAGGCGTTAAGGGGCCATTCAAAACGGATAGCTATAAATACTAATGCCTCATCACCAAGGAAATTACTCCAAGTCAAGCTGAGAAATTCCACTCTAAAAAAAAAGAGCTATATCAAATAGCTCTTTTTTTTCTCTGAAACCTAATCAACTCAAGGTGTCACTTCCTTCACAAGATGCCTAGAGAATGGCTTATCTACATACCAAACTCGCATCGCCATTTTACGTGAAGCAACGAAGGGAGGATCTAGATCACCAATGAATAAAGGAACTTCTTCACAACTTCCCTGAGCGTTTTTATCAGCATCACCTGCATGCACTGTGAGATCGAGATCGTAATAACCCAAAGGTTTTGAAAGTTGCTTGGTCTGATGCAACTCTGCACGCAAACACTTCAAAGGTTTCTCGGCTAACTCTCCGTTTGCTCCAGTCATAGGAGGAGGCAATATGACCTCCAGAGGCAACCACATGACGGTGCCTTCAACTCGGGGTTTTCCAATAGTTAAAGAACCTTCTGTCTGCAGAAATTCCCAGGCCAAAGGTGCATCTATAATGTTTCTTACTGTTCGCACTGGGGAGCAAGCACTCAGCCCTAAACTAAGTACTGCTATAAGTGTTGTAGCTAAAGTTGTTTTAGACATGATAACTACACGACTCAATATTTCCTTGAGATTTTTTACAGCTGACATACGGTCCTCCTCTGCTAAAACTAACGCACACTCTATTAATTCTCATTTCTAATCATTATAATTGTCTGAGTATCAGTATTACCAAAGCAATAAACAGGCTAGTTAAGTATAAAGCAACACAGCTAAGACTGTAGAGAGCTTTTTCCACTTAAGCGAGAAAACATGATTCCCCATACCAAGCCTAGAGCAGAAGCAATGATGCCAGCGAACACGGCGGGGAATGAGTGAAACCAAGCACCATATTCTGCTCCAAGGTAAATACCAAGACCTGAGATCATGCTTAATAACGCGGCGAGAGAGTTTCGTCCTTGCCAAAGAAGTCCATAAAGCATAGGCACTAATACACTCACAGCTCCCAAAATAGATGATTGAGCTACTAGTTCGTAAATCCCTTTATCACCCAATGCTAGTACCGTGCTGATCACCGCCACTAGTAAGACGGAGACCCTTAAAATAAGCAATGAGTTAGCTCTACCAAGCAGAGGAGCAAGAAGATTCTCCGCCATTACAGTGGAAGGTGCCAACAAAGCACCGCTACAAGTCGAAAAAATTGCTGATAGCAGTGCTCCGAAAAATAAAACACGCAGCCAGAATGGGGCATAACTATCTACCATAGTCAAAATAGCTTGTTCATCACCAGATAGGGCAAGTCCAGGTTCAAGGTAGCGCACTAATATTCCGAGATACAGGGGCAGCATGGCGAAGAGTAAGTATAAGCAAGCACCAAGTAAGGTAGATTGTACGGCTATACTTTCGCTACGGGCAGCGTTAGCTCGTTGAAAGATATCCTGCGATACCAAAGAACCCAAACCCAATGTTGTCCATGCTGCTAAATAATCTAACCAGTTTGAGAGGTTTGAATCTTCCTGCTGCTCTGGAAAGAAATTAAAGAAATCTGCAGGTAATGTGTTCAGGTAGTTAGACGATAATGGTGCAAAACCGGTGACTGTAGTGAAATAAATGGTCAGAATTAATAGTCCACTAATAATTACAACACTTTGTACCAGATCTGTCACTGAGACCGCCCACATCCCTCCTGCTATGGTATAAACACAAACAATCAAGGAAGCTAGTAACACACCCATTTGAGAATCAATGCCGAATACTACGTGAAGGATAAAGCTCAAAGCCAGCATCTGCGCTGCAACATAACCTACAAAGCTTAAAATCATACACAGCGAGCCTAACCGCTCAACACTTTGTCCAAATTGTTCTCTGAATAAATCCCCTAAAGTCATTAGATTGCGTCGATACAATGGGCGTACCAAGAACGTACCAAAAAGTAATAGGCACAAAAACCCTCCGAAAGGATCTTCAATCACCGCCAAAAAACCCCCTTGCATAAAAGCTGCGCCAGCCCCTAGAACAGTTTCTGAACCGTACCAAAAAGCAAATAGCGCCATAGAATTCATGACAAGGGGGAGTTTTCTTCCTGCAGAGATAAAGTCTTCAGTATTGCGAACGAGTCTTGTTGCTAACAAACCCAGCATGAGTGTCAACGAAATGTAAATTAATACTGCTTTTGCCAACCCTAGGTCAATTTGCATTTTTTTCTTACAATATCTATTAGAATAATTTTTGTAATTTACAATATTTGTTGATAGGTCTAGAGTTACATCAGTCCATTGGAATTATTAAAATGAATAATACACATATAGCTTCCGTTCTAGTCGCCATAAGACGAGTCATCCGGGCTACAGATCTACATTCTCGAAATCTAATTAAAATAACTGGACTCACAGCTCCCCAACAATTAGTACTTATGACCATTAAAGAACATGAGAGTATAATCGTCGGAGATCTCGCTCAGCTTATGAGTTTAAGCCAGGCGACATTTTCGTCTATACTCGACCGTCTTGAAGACAGGGGTCTCGTTACGAGGGAAAAAGCTCCGCAAGACAAGCGTCGCGTTAATCTCAAACTAACAGAGCGAGGTACCGAGGTCGTCAAGGACGCCCCTCTTCCTTTACAGAACCGCTTTGTCGAACGCTTTTCTGCCTTGCCTGAATGGGAACAAAGCCAGATTACAGCTGCACTCCAGCGTATTGCCCATATGATGGATGCTGACAGTATTGATGCAGCACCAGTACTTGATCTTGGCGCACTAGACCGCACTGTCCAAGCTTAAAGTCTCTCTTACACAATATCAGAAAAATTAGGGATCAGGCCAATAATTTTCTAGCATGCTCGGCTATCACATCAGTTAGATCACTTGCCAACTCTGTACTCGAATATTGGTAAAATGCTTCGCAGTACACTGTAGTCGACGGCATACTAACAGCTCTTAGTCGATCTAGTGCGCTTGCAAAGTCACCATATGCGCGCTCGTTCAATTGACTATCATAGCACCCTATCAACTGCTGTTTTTCTTGATACTCTGCTGTGATATCAATTAAAAGATTAATAGGTGAACTTTGGACAAGCACCTCATAACTTATAGCAGCTGGCTTATGTTGAAGCCTCTGTAAAGCTTGCCACACCAACTGGCAAGCGGCACGATGATCAGGATGTGGCTCATAAGGTGAAGGAAAAAAAACTGTCTTTACATCAGAAGCCTGAATGATAGTTACGACTTTCTCAACAAGCTCTGCTGTGGCAGATAGCTGCCTATCGTGTTGATGCAAGTTAACTAGATCTCGGCATCCTAATAAATTTGCTGCGGTTTTAAACTCTCCCCACCGACGTTCTATCAGAGCTACCTCTTGAGCTGATGTGGAATGCTCGCCACCCTGAGAACCATCGGTAAGCAGACATAAGTCTACTAATATCCCCTGCTGCCTTGCTTTCAACAGTGTGCCTCCCAGGCCAAAAGTTTCATCATCCGGATGTGGCACAAAAATTAACCAAGGGCCGGGTGGTAAAAGACCTGCCTCAAAAGGAATAAAATTAGATTCAGTAAATTTCATTGAAAATCGGTGTCCCCGGGCATTAACCACCACCGGTCTTTGAGTTCATCTGGTGTTATAGTATCAGTCCAGAAATTATTGGTCGGAATTGAAATAGGTATTTTTTTTAATTGTGCCCCCGTCGCCGCAAAATCTTCACTACGATGCGTGCAGCACCAACTAAGTACTTGCTGAAGATCACGCTGAGCGGCAAGTTGACGCACGGCCTTCACCGCTATCGTAAGGTGTTTCAATGGGCCAACAAAATCCATTAACCACAAAGCCTCTTCTCTTTGTTGAACCACTATCAATGCGAGAGGTTTTCGTGTCCACCGTGAACGCAAGAGCACAAGTTCATACTCTTTATGAGGTCTTTGAAAGTAACGATAGTCCAACCAAGATAAATCCCGTATACCTATCAAAGCCTCACTAAAATCAATGGCCATTAACTGCCAAAGGTGATCAAGCTCTGTATTAACCTTCTTAAACTCGGAACACTCTAAAGGCTGAATCACTGGAGGAAACCAAGAGTTATCCCTCGCGGCAGGCCAAAGTGTCTGAGTCATGGTAGCGACTTTCGCGTAGAAGCCAAGCTTGATTGCCAGTCCTAGGGCACGATCATTAGGGAAGCCGTACGCCACTTCGAAGCGTTTTCCAATACCCAGCAAAGTGCTCACAAAAAGATCAAAACTAAGGTACATGGGGCTTTGAGAACGGACTGCATGTCTTGCACTAGGGGCTACCATCACATCCCCTATCTGAACGCACAAAGCTGGCCTACCCCGTAGCAGCACTCGACGTCCAACTCCCCCATAGTGACCTACAAGGTCTTTACCATGAAAGACAAGAGTCGCCGCGCTGTTGGGCTTACTATACTTCCACTCCCACAGAGCCTGGCTCATTGGCTCTTTGAAAATTTTCTCAAATAACTCACGGACCGCAGGAGCATCAGCATTTTCCATAAAGCGACAGCTAAAAGTATTACCTTCACTAAGCACAGGATTATTAATGGGTGCTTCTGTTTCAGAATTGCTGTTATTCATGCGTCTCCTTATTTTATAAGCATCTTATAGAGCTTTCGGCCAAAAAAAAACCCGGCCTGAGCCGGGTTTTTTGCTGGGTAAAGCGTGGTCTGTATCAAGAATTACTTGCCACTTCTCCAGCTGCCTTCAACGTATTGTGCACGCACAACTTCAGCATAAGGAACTGGACTGACGATAGCGCGAATTTTCACTTGCTTGGAGTATGGCTCAACTGTAGTTTTGCCAGTACGTGGAGTCTCACCCCATAACAATTCAACCTCGGTTCCTACTGCAACTTCACTATCAACTGTAGCCAGTGACAGCATGCTACGCTCGTTATAAGAATAACCAGAGAACATAGACAGACCGATTACTTTTTCACCACCCATTACAGCGTCATAGTTGCTGTTGGCGTAGTTAGAAAGTGGGAAGTCCATATACTTAGCGTGCTCACCTTTCTGGAACATAGAAGCATATGCTGATATTACGTCCTCGCTGTTCCAGGCAAGAGTCACTTTACGACGATGGTTATTGTTTTGCATTGCTTCCAGAGCTTCGCGGCCAATGAAGTCATGGTCAAACTTAATGAAAGGACCATAACCAATTTCGTAAGGAGTGACGTAGTAGTCTTCAATATTATTAGACTCAAAAGAACCACCGATAGCACCTACAGCTTCGTAGGAGTTAGCTGGTAGCCATTCACGGTAAGACTTCATACGTTCATCAGTATATACTGCTGGCAGAGGAGATGGGATCCAGCCTGACTCAAGAGTGTTTGATGGGTAAGCACGAGAACCTACAGGCACGATGCCGAACTCTTCACCTGCTTTCAAGATTGCATCTTTGATGCGATCTGCTTCAGCGTAAGGACCCCAGATTTCAAGACCTGGTGCACCGGCCATCCCATGACGCAGGGTGCGTACTTGAGTGCCATCGATGTTCATCTCAGACATGTGGAAGAATTTCAACTGTTCTAGCTTACCACCATGCAATTTCTCGATGATATTCCAAGCGTTAGGTCCTTGGATCTGGTAGCGGTAGCTTATACGTTGAACTGGCTTACCACCTGGGCGTGAAGGTGAACGATCGTCTTCAATGATCTCTACGTTGTAGCCACCGGTTGCTGCATGGAACTTGATCCAGTTAGCAGAGGGAGCACGGCCAACGAACACAAGTTCATTTTGAGCCAGGTGGAACAAGATTCCGTCACCGATAACATGCCCACTGTGGCTTACAGGAACGTACTGCTTTGCACGATTCACTGGGAAGTTTTCGAAGCTGTTGATTGCAGTATCAGACAAGAGTTTGATTGCATCTGGACCTTTGATGTATAGGTCTACCATGTGGTGAGACTGATCGAAAAGTACTGCAGACTCACGCCATGCGGCCTGCTCAGTGCGCCAGTTGTGGAATTCTGGGGCAACTACTGGGTATACGTAAGCACCAATCTTGGAGTTACGTAGCATATTGACAGTGTTACCTGCCGCGTTCAGCACGTCTTGTAAGCTTTTGCTCATCGTTAATTTCATCCTCTATAGGCGTTGTAAATTTGAATCGAATTTGGCTCAAAATAGGAGCCCGTTGAAATTCTGAGCGCGCAATTTACACGCATGGGTCTATTATTGCAATAAAAACCCCCTGCCGAAACAGGGGGTATAAAAACTATCCCTTTAATTACAATAGGTTAGTATTTCTAAGAAATTATGAAAATTACCCTGGAATCAGGATACACTGGCAAACCCTAACACTGATTTGTATTCTAGGAATTCACCAAACGCTTGAGAGCCAAACTCTCTGCCGTTACCTGAATGCTTGTAACCACCGAAAGGCACGTTGAGATCTAGCCCAGCATTATTCAAACTAATGTAACCTGCACGGATACGGCGAGCTATTAATCTGGCATGTTCAATATTTTTACTATGCACATAGCCACCCAGGCCGTATTCAGTATCATTAGCAATTGCAATAGCCTCGTCCTCCGTGTCATAACCTAAGATACACAAAACTGGGCCAAAAATTTCTTCCCTTGAAATTCGCATAGAGTTTTTCACATTGGCAAAGACTGTTGGCTTAACATAGTACCCCTGCTCAAGGCCCTCTGGTTTACCAAGCCCACCTGTCACCAACGTAGCTCCCTCATCCAAGCCGCTTTGGATGAGATCTTGAATCTTGACCCACTGCGATTGGGAAATAACAGGTCCCATACGAGCATCATCGCTTGGGTTTCCCGCCGGCCAGCTTTCAGCAGCCTCTTTGGCGAGGGCTAAAACTTCCGACATGTACTTGTTGGGTACGAGCATCCGTGTGGGGGCACGGCAAGATTGACCAGAGTTCATCATCACGCCATTGATACCACCAGTCACAGCAGCTGCAAAGTCAGCATCTTCAAGGATAATATTAGGAGACTTTCCCCCTAGCTCCTGACAAACTCGTTTCACTGTCTTGGCTGCAGCTTGTGCCACCAAAATACCAGCACGAGTAGATCCAGTAATAGAAATCATGTCTACCTGCGGATGCTCAGCCAATGCTTGTCCTACGACGGGACCTTCACCTTGCACTAAGTTAAAAACTCCAGCAGGAACGCCTGCCTCAGCCAAAATCTCAGCAAATAGTTGTCCAGAGAAAGGGGCAATTTCTGAGGGTTTCAAGACGATCGTACAACCAGTGGCCAGGGCAGGAGCAACTTTGGCGCAAATCTGGTGAATGGGCCAGTTCCAGGGTGTGATGAAGGCACACACACCAATAGGTTCACGAACAATTCGGTTGGCATCCATGTCCTGTTCGAACTCAAAATTTTCTAGAATTTTACGCGCGGTTTTGAAGTGTAAAGCTCCTACGCCTGCTTGAGTACCTCGGGCCAACCAGAGTGGCGCTCCCATCTCAGTCATGATTGCATCTCCTACTTCAGGAATGCGTCGTTCGTAGACAGTGATAATTCGGTCTAGTAAAGCAAGTCGCTCCTCACGTGAGGTTTGTGACCAGATGTTAAACGCTCGTGCGGCAGCGCTTACTGCTTTATCGACATCTGCAGCTGAACCTACATTGATATGGCCGGCCACTGAACCATCAGCGGGATTTATCACTTCAAGTGGAGATGGATTCACCGGATCAATCCATTGACCATCAATATAGAATTGCATGTAGTCGCGCATTATTTACTCCAAGATTTCTTTACATGTGTAGTTAGATTGAGTATACCTTCAGCTCTGGATTATTAGAAATTAAGCAAGTTCCCAGGCAGATCACCCATTACAGACCTTAAAACTTGTAGACACAACCAGGCATAACATGCCGCCAATACATCATCCAACATAATGCCGAGGCCACCCCTTAAATGTTTATCTAGGTAGCCAATTGGAAAAGGTTTCCAAATATCGAACAAGCGGAAAAATATGAATCCAGCTACTATCCAGAACATACTAGGCGGAGCAATAAACATTGTTAGCCAGAAGCCCACCATCTCGTCCCAAACAATACCAGGATGATCATGTACCCCCAAAGTATTTGTCGCATAACCACACAGCAAAATACCTAGTCCAAAGCTAATTAGTAATACTAAGGCGTAGTGTTCAATAGACAAGTGTTGGAAAAATAGTAGTGGTGGGATTGCAACCAGAGTACCAACAGTGCCAGGCGCCACTCTTGAAAGCCCGGAACCAAACCCAAATGCCAAGAATAGCAATGGATTTTTTAGCAATGAGAATGACAGTGGGCGGGGTAGTTTCTTACTCATAGTGTAATTCCAATATATCTTAGTCTTGAGATTGAAAATGCTCAAATCCGAAGTGAACGCCATTTTGTATGTTAGGCGGGAGTAATTCAGCATTGATGAGCTGAATATTAGGCATCAAGACTTTGCGTTGATTATGCTTTAGCTGGGATGAATTTTTTAACTCCAAAGGCAAACATCTACCAATACGATATACTGGTGTACCCTCTATTTTAAATGTTTCAGCCTTCTTTTTTTCATCATCATCCAAAATTTCTTTGCTTGTGAATAGCAACTCATAGTCATCTCCACCCGTTAGAACCAAAGTTCTCGCTTGAGATACTGATAATTTACTCTCGAATTCTCTACTCAAGGGTAACTTTACTATATCAATTTCAATCTGTACGCTACTTGCTTGAGCTAAACGTTGTAGATCTAGTAGCAAGCCATCAGAGATATCTATGGCTGAACTTACTAATCCTGATTGCAACAAAAATGCTCCTAAAGTTAGGCGGGCTTCAGGTTTGTAATAGGCCCGCTGACAACGTAGAGAGGGCTCATGGCCTGCTTTGTATTGTTGCAAAGCTAATGCAGCTAAACCAGGTTCACCACTGACGTAGACATAATCGCCAGGCTGCGCTTTAGAGCGAAGTAAAGCTTTACCTGCAGGTACGAGGCCATTTACTTGAATAGCTATCTGCAAGGGTCCACGAGCCAGATTACCCCCAACCAGTGGACATTCGTAATATTCGACAGCCTCCTGCAAACCTTTACTAAATGCCGATAACCACTCTTCAGAAACCGCAGGTAATGTGAGACCTAAAGTAAAACTGTGAGGAGTCGCACCCATCGCAGCTAGGTCACTCAGATTAACCGCCAAGGCCCGCCACGCACATAAATCTGCTGGACTATCCTCAAAAAAGTGTCGACCAGCAATCAGTACATCCATACTACAGACTAGCTGCATATCATTAGGGATCTGCAATATGGCGCAATCATCACCAATACCCAGGGCGATATCTACATTTGTCTTGCTAGTTTGAGTACGCTCCAGGGAAGGGAGTTTAAAATAACGTGAGATGAGTTCAGCTTCGCTTAGCATTCACTTCAGTCTGGCGGAGTACTTTTGCCGCCTTATCCAGAATTCCATTGACAAACTTATGGCTATCGGTAGCCCCAAATTTCTTCGCTAGCTCGACGTATTCGTTTATAACGACACGGTAGGGAGTCTCAATGCGCTCTTTTAACTCCCACACGCCAAGTCTTAACAAGCCAATTTCAATGGGAGTAAGCTGGGAAGGATCACGATCCAGATGCGGCAGAAAAAAACCATCCATTTCTAGCACTCGGTCGGTGATAGTCGTAATAGCTTGATTGAAAAATTCCCATTCAATTTTTTTGCCGCTGTTGTCTGCACGGAACTCAGCTTCAATTTGAACGACTTGCGTCCCTGTCAATGCCCATTGGTACATAGCCTGAACGAGCAAATCACGCGCTCGCTTTCGTTGTGCAATGGTTATTCCACCCTCAGAGGCACCCAAATTTGTTCTTGAGTTTTGTGCTGTCCCCGAGGGAGCTGACATGTGATACCTTTCTTAAACTACTTGGGAATTGATTGGACACTAACTGCTAATCTTTCGTAATAGACTACACAGCTCTATTGCAGTTAGCGCTGCTTCCGCACCTTTGTTACCCGCTTTGGTGCCAGCCCTTTCTATAGCCTGTTCTATAGTTTCAGTAGTCAGCACCCCAAAGATTACCGGTAATTCCTCAGACAGTGCAACTTGACCAAGACCGCCAGCGGCTTCTCCAGCAACAAAATCGAAATGTGCTGTGCTACCACGAATCACAGCGCCGAGCGCGATTACGGCTTCATAGTTGCCAGACTTTGCCAATTTTTTACAGACCAGAGGTAATTCATAGGCCCCAGGAACTTTGACCACAGTAATTTGCTTGGCATTTACACCATGGCGCTGCAAAGTATCAATAGCACTTGATTCCAGTGACTCAACAATAAAGCCGTTAAAACGGGCCGATACAATAACAAAGCGTGCATTGCCTGGATTAAAGTCACCTTCGATGATTTTATATTGGCTCATGGTAATTCTCTTATCGCTACAATTTGATTACGACCTTATTCACTCGCTGATGATGCTAAAAATGTTGCTTCATGAGCGATGCTGTAACAACTAGCTTCCCTAGTTATCTATGTCTGGAGGTGAGATAAACTCTACAACCTCTAGATCAAAGCCCGAAATGGCATATTTTGTCGGGTAGGAAAGCAAACGTAACTGACTAACGCCTAGATCCCTCAAAATCTGTGAACCTGTCCCTACTGTCAGGTAAGAACGTTGAGGGGGGGCTGTCTGTTCTCCGCTAAATTTTATGCTTTCTAATCGATCTAGTTCTGCAATGACTTCGCCCGTGCCTTGGTCGTTAGCTAATACTACCACAACCCCACGACCCTCTTCCGCAATTCGTGCCAACGACCTATGTAATGACCAGCTAGGTCGACCAGGGTTTTCAACTCCGAGAAGATCTCTAACCGTATCGGTAATGAGAACCCTTGCTAAAACAGGATCAGGAAGACTCAAGTCTCCATGTACTAAGGCTAGATGCGTCTGCACACCTTCTTTATATACATCTCGGTAGCAGTAAACGCTGAAGTTACCAAATTCTGTGGGTAATTCATATTCACGCAAGCGTTCTACTGTTTTCTCTGTCGCCATCCGGTAATGAATCAAATCCATGATTGTCCCAATTTTCAGATTATGCTCTTGAGCAAATTTCTCTAGATCTGGGCGACGGGCCATGCTGCCATCTTCATTCATTATTTCGCAAATAGCCGAGGAAGGAGTAAATCCAGCGAGTCTAGCTAAGTCACAACCAGCTTCTGTATGTCCTGCACGCCGCAACACTCCCCCATCTTTCGCCATCACCGGAAAGATATGCCCCGGAGTAATGATATCTCCTGGCTTAGCATCAGGAGCAACTGCTGCTTGGATGGTTCGAGCGCGATCAGCAGCAGAAATCCCAGTGGTAACACCTGTGGCAGCCTCAATTGAGAGGGTAAAGTTACAACCAAACGGAGTTTGATTATTCTGCACCATCAAAGGCAAGTTCAATTTTGCACAGCGGGCCTGAGTCATCGTTAAACAGATTAGACCGCGGGCATAACGCGCCATAAAATTAATATGTTCTGGTCTAATACAGTCCGCCGCAATGATGATATCACCCTCGTTTTCTCTATCCTCATCATCCATCAGGATAACCATCTTACCCTGACGCATATCTTCAAGGATTTCTTCAATACCATTGAGTTTCATAGGATTGTAGCTCTGTTGGCAAACTTGATTTATTGGTAGCTAATCTTATTGGCGATGCTGTTCATAATGTCGTAGTCGTTCTAGATAACGGGCAACTACATCCACTTCCAGGTTAACCGCTCTGCCTGGCATGAATTCATGTAAGGTAGTGTGATCAGCAGTGTGTGGAATAATGTTCACTCCGAAAGTCTCCTCGCTGACTTCATTCACAGTAAGGCTTACTCCATCAATACAAATGGATCCCTTAGCTGCCACATACCTTGCCAATGATGAAGGCGCACGGAAGGTTAAACGTTCTGAGCGTCCTTCAGGAAATCGTTCTAGTAGTTCTCCAACACCATCGACATGGCCACTTACTATATGACCACCAAAGCGATCATTGACTTGCAGAGCCTTCTCCAAATTGACTAGAGAGCCTTCAGTTAAATTCCTGAGCGTTGTGCAGTTTAGCGTTTCAATGGAAACATCTGCTGCAAAACTTTTGGGCTCGAAAGCAACAGCAGTAAGACAGACTCCGCTCACAGCTATGGAGTCGCCAATTTGTACATCACTAAAATCAAATACTTTACTGGTTATCCACAGACGCCAGTCAGTAGTCAGCTGATTATCGCCAACCATTTCAATGCGGCTAATGATGCCTGTTGTTGTTATGATTCCTGTAAACATCCAACTTCCGACCTTAGGCAGTATTCGCGTGGTGGGGGGGGTGGATAATACAACTTTTCTCAAACGATGTCCCTGCAGATTTGGTAGCGTAGACGCAAATCACCTTCAAGCACTTGAGAATCTATAAGTTTAAGCCTTGGCGCCTGTTCCAGGCGGCATAGCTCAGGGAGCTCGATTAAAGCTCGGGCATGATTTCCTATCAGTTTAGGTGCCATGTAAAGCAGTAATTCATCCACCAGACCTGCCTCTATCAGTGCTCCAGCCAAATTAGGGCCCGCTTCAACGAAGACATCATTACAATGATAATCAGTTGCCAGATTGGTAAGCAGTGCCCTCAAATCAATATGCCCCTCCTTACCTGGGAAATCGGCATAAGTAATTATTTTCGGCGAAGGAGGACTAGAAAACAGCTTTAACTTATTTGAGGCAACCAACCGTTGCTTACTGTCTAAAATGACCCGGAGCGGCTGTACGCCGGTAAACTCTGAAAGACGCACATTAAGTTGCGGATTATCTGAAAGCACAGTATTAGCTGAACTGAGAATGACCCCAGCGCTTGCTCGCCAGTAGTGGACATCATTTCTAGCGACTGGACCCGTAATCCATTGACTCTCTCCAGAACGTAGAGCCGTGCGCCCATCTATTGAAGAGGCCAGTTTCACTCTCACAAATGGTAACTGCTTAGACATCCTTTTACAGTAACCTGCATTAGCCATTAAAGCTTCTTCGTAGCAAAGGCCAGTGGTAACTTTTATACCAGCAGCTTGCAACCTGACTAACCCCTTACCTGACACCACCGGATTAGGGTCTTCAATGGCAGCGATAACTTCTTTGACACCAGCCTCTATCAGCGCCTCTGTGCACGGGCCAGTGCGTCCCTTGTGAGCACAGGGTTCCAAGGTAACATACGCTGTAGCTCCCTTTGCATTTTTACCGGCTTGTTCTAAAGCGACTATCTCTGCATGTGATTCGCCAACGCGTTGATGCCAACCCTCTCCAACAATCACATTTCCTTTAGTAAGGACACACCCCACCACTGGATTAGGACGAGCCGTCCAGCGGCCTAGCTCTGCCAGTTGTAAAGCTCTCAGCATGAAATCACGAGCACTTTGAGCTGCGGTGTACCAATTTGACATAAGGATATATTCTAGATCTTACAACAACTAGTTACTTAGCTGCCGAAGTCATTATCTTATTGATCTTTAAAATTTTTGGGATTTTCCTTAGATAAGCGATCAATTTCTTGTCGAAATTCATTGAGATCTTTGAAGCTACGATAGACCGATGCAAAGCGCACATAAGCTACTTCGTCCAAGCGGCGTAGCTCCTGCATCACAAGCTCCCCTACCATTCCGCTGGGCACCTCCCTCTCGCCGCTTGCCCTTAACTTGTTACAGATATGCAAAATGCCTTCTTCAATGTCTTCAACAGAGACAGGACGCTTTTCAAGCGCTTTTAGCATACCCCTGCGCAACTTTTCTTCATTAAAGGGTTCTCGTTCACCATTTTGTTTGACCAGCCTAGGCATAACCAGCTCAGCACCCTCAAAAGTAGTAAAGCGCTCATTGCAACTTAGACATTCACGGCGACGGCGTACTTGGCGACCTTCTGCAACAAGTCGCGAGTCAATCACTTTTGTATCTACAGCATTACAAAATGGGCAATACATAAGTAGGCCAAGGATCTCTCATTTAGCTATAAACTGGGAAACGCTTACAGAGCGCCTCTACTTTTTCTTTCACATTCTTTATCACGGTTTCATCTGAAGCATTCTCAAGTACATCACAAATCCAATGTGTTAGCTCAGCAAATTCTGCTTGGCCAAATCCTCGACGAGTTCCTGCTGGCGTACCTATACGAATACCACTAGTAACAAAAGGTGGACGAGAATCATTAGGAACTGCATTTTTATTCACCGTAATATTGGCTCTACCCAGTGCAGCATCAGCCTCTTTACCTGTAATTTCTCGACCTACAAGGCTTAATAGGAATAAGTGGTCATCAGTGCCACCGCTCACTATGTCAAAGCCACGCGCTTGAAACTCTCGAACCATCACACGAGCATTAGCTACGACTTCATGTTGGTATCTGACAAACTCAGGGCTCATTGCTTCAAGAAAACAAACTGCCTTGGCGGCAATAATATGCATCAAAGGGCCACCCTGATTTTCTGGAAAAACACCAAAGTTCAGTTTCTTACAAAGTTCTTCGTCATCCCCTTGCGCCAAAATAATACCACCACGAGGACCGCATAGGGTTTTATGGGTGGTCGATGTCACCACATGAGCATGAGGGAATGGATTTGGATAAACCCCTGCTGCCACAAGCCCTGCGATATGAGCCATATCCACAAGGACCCAAGCCCCTACTTTATCCGCTACAGCTCGCACACGAGCAAAATCTATGATTCGCGAGTAAGCTGAAAAGCCTGCAACAATAAGTTTAGGTTTATGTTGAAGTGCTAAACGCTCCATCTCTTCATAGTCGATTTCACCTGTCTCAACATTCAACCCGTACTGCACAGCATGATAGACACGACCCGAGAAAGAAACAGCAGCGCCATGTGTAAGGTGCCCACCATGGGCAAGACTCATACCAAGAAGAGTATCACCTGGCTTTAATAATGCAGAGTAAACAGCTGTATTAGCTTGCGAGCCAGAATGTGGCTGAACGTTGGCATAGCCACAATTGAAAAGTTTTTTTGCTCTTTTTATGGCCAATTCCTCTGCTTGATCCACATACTCACAGCCACCATAGTAGCGCTTGCCCGGATATCCCTCTGCATATTTATTAGTAAGAACAGAGCCCTGAGCCTGCATCACACGTGGACTGGTGTAATTTTCAGAAGCAATCAATTCAATGTGCTCTTCTTGACGCTGAGCCTCTAGCTGAATCACTCTGGCGAGTTCTGGATCAAAGTCTTCGATAGTCAAGTTTTTATTTAGTGACATGGTTGTTCTTCTAGCACTCCTTAAGTAAGCAAACATGTATTGCTGGGACATTCTACCACCATTAGAGGAGCAGAATCCGCACTGTTTATTATATTCTGCCCAGAGACTCAGGAGACTCAATAACTTTCAGTAGCGTCGCGGAATAAAATCTTAAGAATCGACAGAGCCTCCTTTGCTGGAAAACTCTGGACAGCACTGTAAGGGCATAAAATGATTATCAAATTGGCCTATGGATTGTACCAAATTGGTGAAGACCAAGCCCTTTCCTGAATCCAAGTAGGTTTTGTAGGATTTTCAATCAATGGGTCTAAGCCCAGTGCTAACGCATCATAAACGTGATGTCTCGGGGTTGGAATTTCCAAAGCTCTTACATAGTAAAATGCTTTTAGCGAAGGATCAAAGTCGGGATCCTGCCAGTATGCAATCAATCTAGTTGCCCCCGTACTGCTATCGTAGGAAGCTGTCCTCACATCGACAGTGTTTATGATAGCTGGAAGCTTACCATTATGATCTAGTGTTCGCGATCCAGACCAACTCACTTCATAGATTTTTTCATAGACCTCACCAGCACTATCTTGCCATCCCTTGATGATCTGAAGTCTATCCAAACTTGCACTTAAGGGATCAGCTAAGGCTTCAAGCAAAAAAATTGGCACTTTATCTTTTTCTAGTGCTATAAGTTCACCCCCCATAGGAATCCCTTTGGCATAGCCTTCTTGCGCGATATCTTGTGAGCTGCTCAAACTAGTGGTGTTGAAGTCAAATCCGGCAAAAAATCTTAGAGCGATACGAGGCCCTGAGGTAGCAAAAACTTCGCGACGCATGAAAGAATTAAAGATCTCTTCTCGCGAATTATTTCGCGCCCAAACACCAGCTAATCCCGATGCAGAGACTTCCCAAGCAGACATGAGACCTAACTTTTGAGCTGGGCGCTGGTTGGGTAAAGTATCTAGAGCAGATTTACCCATAAAGTTATTCTCATTGACACTCACTAGGCCTGTGTGGGAATCACTCGAACCTATCATCCCAAACTGGTAGGGATTTATACCAAGGACCGAGTGAAGCTGTAACCCCCGCATCAATGCTGTACGCGCAAAAGAGCCCGGGTAAGGAACTGCTTTATTACCACCGAAAAGATACTCACGTAATTCAAAGGCAGCAAATTCATCATTTGGTGATAGCGCCGGTGAGGTCTCCGAAGTGCCCTTGTATTGTGTCACTTCAATTACCGGCTCCCATCGCTGACGCATCTGCGCCTCTGATATTGACATTGCGTTACCATGAGCATCTGTGTTGCTAAACATCATACCTTTGGAGAGATTAGAGTTGTGGGGAATTGCCAGCAACCTTGCCCCAGTGCCCCTTTCAGTTGACTGGAGCCAATTCCATAAGTCTTTTGGATTTTCACTATCATAGGAAGAGTAAGGGCGAAACTTGACAGCAATTTCGCCATCATCTGCAGTAAATACTACACGGTGTTGATTAGTATCATTTGCTGTTGAGGACCACTCAAACCCAATCAGGGCAGTAAATTCCCCTGGGATATTATTTGCTTCTGCTGCTGCAATCTGTTTTTCCCAAACATCTTGAATTAACGCTGGGACATTCAAGTCCCGTAGCATGTCCTTATTACCTCCCGTCAGTGAAATATCAATCTGCGCTGCCCACACAGCATCAGTATTTTCATCAAAAAGACCTTTTAGCCGTTGACCTGCCTGGGTAGCAAGAATCTTCTCATCAGCCGCCGCCAAGCTAGACGATAGGCCCATAAATTCAGCATGGTCAGCAACCACCAAAAAATCTAGTGGTCTATCAATTTTAATTCGCTGCCCGGTAGCTGGTTGAATAACTGGCAAGCCCCGTGCGTATCGGTAAGCTGTTTCTATATCTACACTTAAACCTCGATCATAGGCATCGGTAGAATTGGCTGTATGTAAATGAGTGTCTCCCCAAAAGAGGCTTGTTTCTTGAGCTTGCAGTAAACTACTGGCAATGATGAAAAAAGAAAATAAAAAACTAACAAAGTGAAACTTCAAACTCTTTTCCTCGCTGATATGCTTAGAGTAATTTATTCATGGTATGCTTGTACAAAGTAACCATAGCAAGAAGGCCCAGAATGCTAACCTCAATAATGAAGCAGCAGATTTTTATAACACTATTCGCTTTGAGCGTCAGCTTGTCAACAAGCGCAGCGGAAGAACTTACGCACACCACACAAGAAACCTTATTAGCACGTATACAAGTAGAAGACTTCATCAACGATTACTACTGGGAATTAGCCACTATTGGTGAGAGTGACCTTAAGCTATTTTGGGATGAAGAGGCTGTTTTTGATGTGAATGGAAATATTTATGAGGGGCTCAAGTCTATAGAAGATGTTTACTCTTTGGGTTTAGGACCCGGTGGCAGGTTAATCTTTCAAATGGACATACCAAGAATAAGAATCGTGGACAATACTGCAACAGTCGATATGTTTTACACAGGGTTTCTCAACAATAATCCGGATGAGGCTCCCAAACCCTATGAACAAGGGCATGATCACATGGAACTGATCAATTCTCAGGGCAGTTGGAAGATTACGAATAGAATCCTACGCTCAGTGAGTCTTGATAAGTCTTACGAGTAATTTACTTAATAATTACTAATTAGCTTTTGAGTTATTATCATTAAATTCTGGTTTGGTTAAATGTCATAAATATTTTAGTTTCCATGATTTTTTTAAGTTATTTGAAATTTTAGATTTAAAAAAATGCCTCCAATTCAAAGGAGACATTTTTCAATTCTTAACTTCTAATTTCATTTAAATTTATTTAGACACCTAAACTCAGGATTCCTAGGTTTACAAAAATATATTCTTCTGAACTGCTTAAATACCAGATTTATCTATTCGCCCCATGCACCCGCAAACTCATAAACTATGGCACCCTTACCACCAACGCACCATGCATCATGATCTGGTGAAATAGCATAAGCATCTCCTGCGGTGTAAGTAGCTTCAGAACCATCATCACATACACAATGAATAGTACCTTCTACAATAATTCCAGTATGACTAGCTTGACAACTTGGAGTACCGACTATTGGTTTTATATCTGTAGACCATTTCCAGTTTGGTGCTAGAGTTAGTTTTATTACTCTTTTACCTAGCACGTTAACAGCTTCCATACGTGCATTTGGCATATCTTTTACTTCATCAGCAGAAGCAAAACTTTTAACTTCCAATGGCATTTGATCTCTCCTTTGTATCATTCATCAGTTTTTTTAGTCTTTTTTAAACTGCCCTAATATTAAAAACCATACCCATCAGGTATGACAATCAGTTTCGCTATTTGAGATATTCTTTTTTATCTTTAGATATGACTAATTCCACATTTAATAGCACATCTAGAAACCAATAATCTCACCATTTTTTGCTAATAATTTCTAAAGACCTTAACTATTGAACCTCACGTGTCTGTGGTTAGACTCCATCTCTAGGCACTATCTTCCATCTCAATATCAATCACTTATATGGTGACCCTCTTCCGAATTTCATGACTTCTTTTGAAGGCTACATTCGTAATCTTCCAGATAACTGCCAAAATTTAAATTAAGAATATGATGGAATCATACCTAGATTTGAGTGACATATATCTTGCTTGAATATTTGATATTTAAAATAGTCCAGTTGAGAAAGCGAGATATTAAGACTTTATTTGATTATGAAAGAAACTTTACTCATATACCCAGATGATTAATGGATGCGAAGAATCTAAGTATCGGAGTAATCAAATCATTACTTCGACATAATCATATCATTTCAACACAACGGTATATCTCGGTTTCTAAACATCTTCTGGAGAATAGTTTAAATCTACTGAACTACTGAATACGGTTTTGAAGTAAAATACCTACACAGAAGAGACTAATATAACTAATCATTTGCAGTAAAAATGTTATACAAAAGCTATACATTTAGTTATATGTAGTCATAAGTTATTTATTTATTTAGGATATTAATATGGCTCAGTTTGTCTTTACCATGAACCGTGTGGGCAAAGTTGTACCTCCCAAACGCGAGATTCTTAAGGATATCTCACTATCTTTTTTCCCAGGCGCCAAGATAGGTGTACTGGGACTTAATGGTTCAGGTAAGTCAACTTTATTACGCATCATGGCGGGAATCGAAAAAGACTTCAACGGCGAGGCGCGTCCTCAAGCCGAGCTTAAAATTGGCTATCTACCTCAAGAACCACAGTTAGATGATGATAGAACAGTTCGCCAGAACGTAGAGGATGGAATTCGTGAAATCAAAGATCTTCTAGATGAATTTAATGCAATAAGTGACCAGTTTGCAGAGCCTATGAGTGACGAGGAAATGAACTCGTTACTTGAACGTCAGGGATATTTACAAGGTGAAATTGATGCAAAAGGCGGCTGGGATATAGATCGTACTCTTGAAATTGCTGCTGATGCCCTGCGGCTCCCCCACTGGGAAACTTTAGTTAAACATCTTTCTGGTGGCGAAAAAAGACGCGTTGCTATTTGTAGACTACTATTATCCAACCCAGATATGCTTCTTCTTGATGAGCCTACCAACCATTTAGATGCTCTATCTGTTGCCTGGTTAGAACGCTTCTTACAAGACTTTACAGGGACTGTTGTGGCCATTACTCACGATCGCTACTTTCTTGATAATGCAGCCGGCTGGATTCTTGAACTGGATCGTGGTCATGGTATTCCCTACGAGGGCAACTACAGCCAATGGCTAGAAGCCAAAGAAAAACGACTTGAAGTGGAACAACGACAACAGGCCTCGATGGATAAGGCAGTCAAATCTGAGCTAGAGTGGGTACGCCAGAATCCAAAAGGCAGACAAGCAAAAAGTAAAGCTCGCTTGGCACGTTTTGAAGAACTACAGTCTCGAGAAACTCAATCTCGCAATGAAACACTGGAACTCTATATCCCACCGGGGCCCCGCTTAGGGGAGAAAGTTATCGAAGTTGATAGTCTTTGCAAAGGCTTTGGCGAAAGGGCACTGATTAATGATGTCTCTTTTACCATTCCTAGAGGTTCCATAGTCGGTATCATTGGTGGTAATGGTGCAGGAAAAACAACTTTCTTACGCATGTTGGTGGGCCAAGAGCAACCTGATAGGGGCAGTATCACTTTAGGTGAAACTGTGGACCTAGCATATGTTGATCAAAGCCGAGATACGCTTGATGGCAATAATTCAGTATGGCAGGAAATTTCTGCTGGGCAGGATATGCTGAAAATTGGAAGTTATGAAGTAGCATCAAGAGCCTATGTGGGTCGCTTTAATTTTAAAGGTAATGATCAGCAGAAACTAATCAAAGAACTTTCAGGAGGAGAAAGAAACCGTGTGCATCTCGCAAAATTATTGAAAAGGGGTGCTAATGTGCTTTTACTTGACGAACCGACGAATGACTTGGATGTAGAAACACTACGTGCATTGGAAGAGGCATTACTAGCCTTCCCTGGCACAGTGATTGTAGTTTCTCACGACCGTTGGTTTCTAGATCGTATCACTACTCATATCATTGCTTTTGAGGGTGATAGCGAAGTAGTTTTCCATGAAGGTAACTACACGGATTACGAAGAGGATCGTAAAAAGCGACAAGGGGATGTTGAGCCTACACGATTGAAGTATAAAAAATTAGCTTGATTATTAGAGGTTAAAGCGAGCTCTTAATGCTTTCATACGTGCTCTATTTTCCTCGGGAGTTAAACTTTTATCTTCTGTTGCTGGCAAAGCAAGAGGCGTAGGTTTTTGTAAATCCTCACCCTGTATTAAGCGACGACACAACATTTGATACTGTTGCTCGTACAATGGAAATGCTTCCGCCTCTGAGAGACTTGCCAAGGTATTCCATCCTGTATGCTCCCCAGCCCAAAATACCACTGGATGTGACCACTGATTATTACGTTTAGGCGCAGGTGCCTGACATGCTTCTATATAGGCAATTCGCGCACTAGGCACGTCCAACAAAGTTCCAGCGTCCTCACATAGGCTAATCAAATTTGCTAAAGTAGGCAGAAATTTCGATTCCCTTACTAATTTGCGTACCGCAAGAAGAATCAATGAGGGCGGAAACTCATTAAGCACACTAAGCCAATACTTCTTAGCCATATTCAATGTGCCGTCACCCGAGTATGCTTTATGAAACTGGTTATGATAAGCCAGTTCAAGCTCTGCAAATACTTGATTCACAGCAGCAATAGCATCGTGACCTGACCCCAGTTTTTCTTGTTCTAATTTATGAGATTGACCAGTTTTAGCTTCAGACTTAGAGATAGCACCACTAGGAGAAGTCACTTGCTGAGCTGACAGATAATTATTAATATTTTTCACAAAACATTCAAACCAGTATTAATAAGGGACATGAGTCCATTCTAACGACTTGCAGGGAAGCTGACACTGCTTTATCTTCACTTTTTTTCAGAAGTATGAGGAGATTCTGCCTTGAAAGACTGTCACAGTATTGCTGACCTGCGCTCACGCGCAAAACGACGTCTGCCCCGAGTAATGTTCGACTATGTCGACGGTGCGGCTGAAGATGAGGTCACAATGGGGCGTAATCGTTCTGGATTTGACCACTGGGACTTGGTTCCACATAGCCTTACTGATGTGAGTAATGTGAACCTTGGTACCAAAATTCAAGGTGAGTACTCACCACTCCCTCTTGTTATTGCCCCAACAGGTGGAACACGGCTATTTCATCATCAAGGTGAAAAGGCGAGTTCTGCGGCTGCTGCCGACAAAGGCCTAGCCTTTACTCTATCGTCGATGAGTACATATGATATTGAAACCATTGGTGCCCATACGAATGGCAACAAATGGTTTCAAATCTATGTTTGGAAAGACCGTGGAGTTGTCAAAGAGTTTATCGAACGATGTAAATCTAGCGGCTATAAGGCGCTAGTACTTACTGTTGACGTACAAACTTCGGGTCAAAGAGAGCGTGACCTAAGAAATGGCTTTACTCTGCCGCCTCGCTTCACTCTAAGTTCACTAGTAGACATGGCATTACATCCATGGTGGTGGTGGAACACGATTACCAAACCAACTATCACTTTGGCTAATGTAGCGGGAAAAACGATGGGAGTAGAGAATGCCACCTCCATGGGGCAGTATGCTGCTAGCCAACTTGACCCCACTGTAACCTTTGATGACTTAGCCTGGATGCTTGAACAGTGGAACGGTCCTTTTATCGTTAAAGGAGTGACTCGCGCTGCAGATGCTAAAAGAATTGCCGAAATGGGAGCAAGTGGCGTAGTTGTCTCAAATCATGGTGGTCGCCAACTTGATTCTAATATCGCGACTATTGACGCCCTTCCATCAATCACTGAGGCTGTAGAAGGAAGATGTGAAATCTTTTTGGACGGTGGAGTACGCAGAGGGACTGATATTATCAAGGCGCTTTCTCTAGGTGCACGCGCTTGCCTTATAGGCCGCCCCTTTCTCTATGGTTTGGCAGCCGGAGGCAAGCCAGGTGTTGAGCGTTGTATCGACATCCTTGCCAGTGAACTTAAGCGTTCCATGATGCTGTTGGGTTGCGATAATGTGAACAAGCTTTGCCCTGAGTACCTTGCACGCAGATCGAATTGAATCTCTTATTCATACACGTAGACTTCAAGGATTCATTAAGCGACGCTTGGCTTCTAAAGCTTGCACTGCTTCAGTGTGCTCCATCAATAATTGGGCAGAAACATCTATTTCACTCATTTGCACATACCATGTGGCCAGACCTGGAACACTCTCCAATATATTCCAATTGTAGACTAACTTTGTTATGTAGTTGCTCAAGGCGAAAGAGTAGAAAACGAGAATATCGGCAGCAGTTAACTTATCACCACACAACCATGCGCCCTCCAAAAGAGATTTTTGGTCCAGTAAGGAGCTTAAAGCTTTTAATCCTCGGTGAATTTGTGGCTCGGAGGCCTCGACTAGCTCTACTGGTACATCACGGCCAAAGATGACTCCAATTAAACGATGTACCGATGTTTCAACATACAATTCCTGAACTTTCATTATTTGACGCATTTTGGCTCTTGGGAATGGATCAGTTGGAAAAAGTGCAGGAATAGGATAGCTCTCTTCTAGATAATCTAAAATACAATCCGTTTCTGTTAGAAAACCCTCAGATGTCTGTAACACAGGAATTTTACCCATAGGAGAACTCAGTAAAAATTTATCTTCCTGTGAGGGTCTCGTATAGACTTCAGTAAATTCAAGTTCTTTTTCAATCAGCACATGTTTAACCATGTTGTAATAGTTGCTCAAAGGAAAGCCATACAGTTGCATCTTACCTCCGCAGATTTTATTTAATACTGGAGAAAATATAACATTCTAAGTAAATTTCTGCTCCCCCTGTGGCAAAATTTTCAATATCTTTCATTGCCAAAGCTCCTTCTCTACTTGTGAATAGATATTGAGGTTGATACTTATTCTTTAGACAAAAAAACTCTCCTGAAGTCTGTAGACTTACTATTAAGCAATGTGACTGAAAATTTATTTATCTTAAGGTCAATGAGCTGTCATTGATTCCTCAAATTAGATTTTAAACTTACCGAGTAGTGTCGTTGTAGAAAAAACTGCTCTAATAGGTAGGCTTGTTTCTCTGCTTTGGCGTTTAAAGGTTTCATCTCATCTTTTTCCCAAACAGCCACAGGAATACCGTCTTCAAAGAGAATCCTATTGTTAACCAAATGTGCTACTCGTTTTTGTGGTAAAATACAGCCAAGTAGATTTAATGGATCCGTTGCATTAATTATCATGCGAACCGGTTCGCGTTTGGTAATATTTCGCTGTTCCTCCTCTTGCCAGAGTCTCTGATGTCGACGCAAAGAATCGACAGTTTCAGCCCTTGCAAATTGCTCTCCTCCTATCCCTGCAATAAATCTTCCTCCTCGTATTTCTCCGCGTAGCTCCAAGCGACGTAAATGTCTCAACATATCCCGCCAGGGAGGTGCAGCACTTTCACGCTCCATAATACGTCTGTGTAAAACACCCCAACGACCCAAATAAATATTAATTAATCTCTCTAGCTCCTCTTCACTTAGGTAGACAGTCCCCTCTGAGCTGTCGGTTGGTGAAATCTTTGAGGGACTAAGAAGAGACCAGCGTCCAGCATCACTAATCTTGAAAAGTGAACGTCTGCTCTGTCTCTGACCTTTACGATTGGTTCTACTTTTATGAGCTTGCGGTGTTAATAATGCACGCAAACCAATAAAGTTATCGCTTGTCACAAGTCCGACACTCACCAGTTCAGCCAAAATTTCTTCCAGCTGCGTATTGAGCAGCCTGCACTGATCACGTAACTCATCAAAAAAACTAGCACCCTGCTTATATAAAAATTGCAACACTTGCTGAGCCGAAGCTGAGAGTTCAGCTTTGATGACATCTTGTTTATTTTCGTCTCCGGAATGTGCTTGTCGATCTATATTGGCAAGTTTATGCCACAAACTCAGTTGACCACGTGTCAACAGATTTATTGGGGAACTTTTTAAAGGACCGGATTTTATACCGACTCCTGCTATGATATCCTTGGGCTGCAGAAGTCTTCCCCAAACACAAAAGCCACTTGAACACAGCTGATCCAGCCATCTAGAGTCATATGAATTTATTCGAGATGGTAGGATTTCTGCTTCCCATGCAGTTGCAGGCGCTGTGTAACCATCAAGTCTGTTTAGTACAGCTCTTAGTTGTTCTGCAGAGCCCGGTATAGTCGTTTGCTGTGATTGAGAGGTCACTCCGTGGAGATCAAACAGATACAGCATGTAAACCTGTAATGAAATAGGCTTTATCTGCTCGCGATGCTGTTCTAATGAGTAACGATGAATTCGTTGTAGTAAACGACGCTCACACCATTCCTTGGGTGCATGTCCGGGCAGAATACTACCAGCCTTATTAAAAGACGCTTTCTGATTGTTATTTTTATGTGTCTTTAAATTGGCGTTTCGATTTTCTCTATTAAAGCTATAATCGAGCGACTCGTTATTAATACTTAGGCCAGCAGGTCTGGCACTGTTACCATCCAAGGGCGTATAGTGCCCCTGAAAAGCAAATCCTTCAGTCTCTAAAGCTAGTAAAGCCAGTTGGATTTTTTTGGGAGCGATGCCTAGCTCTTGTGTAAAGCGTGTGGCGTAAACAGGTCCCAGCCCCTCCAGCCTACCTCGCAACAATTCTCGCAGCGCGGCTTCGGGTTCCCAAGTCCTTTGCTGCAGTTCTAGTGGTAATGTTTGTACAGGATGAAAAGTCCACACGCCATGTGAACTAGATAAAGCCGCGAATTGAGGTTGGGATTCAGCAGCTATCCATATTCTGACCCCACTATGTCGTGCCTGCGTAACACGCCCCTGCTTGAGCAAAGTCTCTAAAAATATTGAGCTGTCCTCGTATTCTTTAGAACCATGCATTTCTAACTCGGTGAGATAACCCAATTGAATTAGTGCGTCATGCAGTTCATCGGGGCTTCTAATAAATGGCCAAGCCTCTTCACGCACTTTATCTATAGCAGAGCGCTCCAACACAGAAGCATCATTGGCTTCACGAGGATCCATCCATGAACGATGGCGAATTGCCAAGGTTCGCCTCTCTTCAAAAGGGGTATCATCTAAAAATGCATAGGGACGGGCATTAATAATTTCTTGCGCAAATGGAGAAGGTTCACGTAAGTCACGTGCAGTCATCATGACCTCACCTGACTCCATTTGCTTTAAAAGCATTTCAAGCGCTTCAATATCCATCGCCTCGGTGAGACAATCAGTGATTGTTTGTTGTACTAAGGGGTGATCAGGGATTGAACGTGCTCCAGTAATATTTTCTAAGCATGCCAGTTGATCAGGAAAAACCTGGGCAACAAAATCTTCTGCAGCCATACGTTGAAATTGTGGTGGTACTCGGTGGCCACCTCGGTTTCTTTGAACCGCTAGTGCACGACTCGCGTTCCACCGCCATCTTAATTCAAACATTGGGGCATCTAGCAAAGCTTGTATCAGTACATCACGAACCGTTGCACTTTGAAGAAAACTATAGACTTCTCCTAATTCAAAACTGTGCACTGAACCTAATGAGATAATAATTGCATCCTCATTGGCAGCAGCCTGCAACTCAAAGTTGAAAGAACGACAGAAACGTTTTCTCAACGCCAATCCCCAAGCCTTATTTACACGCATACCAAAAGGTGAATGCACAACCACATGCATATCACCTACTTCATCGAAGAATCTTTCCAGCACGAGATTATCTTGAGTAGGCATGGCATTCAGATGACGGCTTCCCGTGTAGAGATAAAGGCATAACTGTTCAGCTACACCTGTACTCACATTAACTTGTTCAGATAGCCACTCTTGGCCGGCAACTAAACTCTCATTAAACAACTCATTAAGTTTAGTTTTTAGTCTTGCCACTGAGACTGAAAGCTCACGAGAACGGCCTGGACCTTCGCCAATCCAAAAAGGTACTGTTGGTGATTCACCATGTGCATCTGCAACACGTACCTTTAAGCCATCTATTTTAAGTAATCGCCAACTATGATTACCCAATGAGAAAATATCACCAGGTAAGGATTCCAGCGCGAACTCTTCATTGAGGGTACCGACAACTATATCTTCAGGGTCTAGCACTACTTGGTAATCAAACATATCAGGAATAGCACCACCATTAGTGAGAGCCATGAGTCGAGCACCTCGGCGTGGGCGTACTGTGTCGTTGATGGCATCATAATGTAAAAGGATTCCACTTCGTCCTCGGCGTGTGCTGTAACCTTCAGCCAACATTACCAAGACTGCTCGTAGATCCTCCTTTTTTAAATCCCTATATGACCAAGATCTACTCACCCAATCCCATAAATAATCAATGCTTTGGGGTGCTTCTTCAGCTTCAGTGCTAGCAATTTCAGCTACTAATTGTTGTGCAAGAATATCCAATGGACTGCTTGGAATGATGAGTTGATCCAGTTCACCTCTGTTGATGGCGTCAAGTAAAGCAACACTCTCTACAAGATCATCTCGGGTGAGAGGGAAAAGGATTCCCTTGGGTACTCCACCAACATAGTGTCCACTTCTACCAACCCTCTGTAACATCGCGGAAATACGTTTAGGTGAACTCACTTGGACAACAAGATCAACTGCGCCTACATCAATACCAAGCTCCATAGAGGCTGTGGCAACCAGCACCTTGAGTTGCCCATGTTTTAAACTTTGCTCTGCGTTTATGCGTTGCTCTTTGCTCATACTACCATGATGCGAACTCACAACTTCTTCACCCAATTTATTTGCCAATGCTAGTGCTAGCCGCTCCGCGAGGCGGCGAGTATTGACAAATATCAAGGTACTACTGTGTTGCTCAACCAATTCTACAAGTCGTTGATAGATTTCTTCCCACACTTCATTGGCCATCACTGATGTCAGTGGCGAGCGTGGCACCTCTACACTTAACAACCATTGGCGCTGATGTCCAGTATCAACTATTTTTAAAGGCTCATCACTACGTTGGCCAGTCAGAAATTCTGCAACTGTATTAATGGGTTTCTGTGTAGCTGATAGACCTATACGTTGAATGGGATGTGAGACAAGGGCTTGTAATCGCTCTAGTGATAGGGACAAATGTGCTCCTCGCTTGTCACCTAACATGGCATGAATTTCATCGATAATCACTGTTCGCACATGACGGAGCAGTTTTCGTCCACCTTTTGCGGTAAGTAGTAAGTAAAGTGATTCTGGGGTTGTCACCAGAATGTGCGGTGGAGTACGCAGCATCCTTTGACGTTCGGCCTGAGGTGTATCACCAGTCCTTACGGCGGTTCTTATCTCGACAGGCTGTTTACCCTCATTAAGTAATTCATCTCCAATACCCTGCAGAGGCAGCTCTAAGTTTCTAAGAATATCGTTACCTAGCGCTTTTAAGGGTGAGACATAGAGTACTAGGGTGTTATCCTGAAGATTTCCTTGCGAGAGACCTTCCTCAACTAACTGATTGATAGCTACCAAGAACGCTGCTAGGGTTTTACCACTACCGGTGGGAGCAGCAATAAGCGTATGTTTTCCTGACATGATAGCAGGCCAGGCTTCTAGCTGTGGTGGTGTTGGTTTGCCTAAAACTCGGCCAAACCAACGCTGGACTGCAGGATGAAAGGTCATAGTTAATGGCTTGAGCGAATTCATAAACTGTTTTCTTATCAGATAATGCAAATAGTCAAGGTTATTAAGGAAAAATCATGAAATCGCTGGTTCTACAGGATACTATGCGCCGGTCCTAAGCATCTAATGGGTTAATATTACAGTAAAGACACAGGCGAGTTACGCGCAAACAATAGTATCTGTAACAACTGTTACACTTCCGAACAAAAATAGTAAAAAACTACCCTAGTAAAAAGTATAGTAGGTAGGCAAATAAAAATTATCAGTGTTAATGTCAACTCGCCACACTATGAAAAAGTCCGATGAGAATAAGTGTAAAATACAAGCTCTTCTTTCTGATTCTATCAGCCCATGTATTGGTTTACGTAGCTATGTACAGCGTGGGTTACTACAATTTTCAGCAAGGATTTCTTGACTATATTAGCCGAATTGAGGAGAGACAGGTACCCGCGCTAGTCAATGGTATCGCCAGATACTATGATCAGGCTGGTTCCTTAGATCCTCTAGTAAATATTAGAGGTGAATTTGCTAATCTGATTCGTGATTCGATCGAAAGCTCCACAGATGCTCAACTAATTGCTCAGCGTCAGAAAGAACGGTTTAATCCTGGACAGTTTTCTCCTAATGATTGGTACTACTCATCCGAATATAGTCCAGCCCGTCCCTATCTACACTTATTGGGTGCTGATCAAAGCATTTTACTGGGAGAGCCAAGTGTCTTCTCACCCAGGGCCAACCTTAATCCTATTCGCGTCAATGGAGAAATCATAGGCTATCTGGGAGTGACCTCAAGGCAAGAACTCTCGGAGCAAGCTGACTTACTGTTCACTGACCAGCAAAAAACTTACTTCCGTCTATTAGCTGTCTTTCTCATCATCGTTTCTACCATGCTTGCCTTTCCTCTGGCGATTTATCTGACTCGCCCAGTCACAGCGATGGTTGCTGGGACAAGGGCTTTGGCTAAAGGCGATTACGACACGCGCCTAGATATTTCAGGCAACGATGAGCTTGGGGAATTGGCTGCCGACTTTAATTCTCTTGCATCCGCGCTTAATCAGAATCGCACGGCTCGTCAACAATGGATTGCAGATATATCACATGAGCTACGAACACCACTCTCTATCCTTCAAGCAGAGTTAGAAGCCATTCAAGATAAAGTACGTCCCTTAAACCAAGACACAATTTCTTCTCTTCACCATGAAGTTGTACATCTGAACTCGCTGGTTAATGATTTACATGAACTATCTCTTTCAGACCTTGGGGCTCTTGTCTACAAAAAAGAGAAAATCAATATTGTCGAACTTCTAGAGCAAAGCATCGAGTTTCATCAACAAACTACCCAACGATATCAACTTACAGTTAACCACAAGATCGAAGGTAATGAAAAGAGTGAGATATGGTTGCACGGTGACCCTGATCGACTACTGCAACTCTTTGATAACTTGCTACAAAATTCATGTCGCTATACCGATGCTGGTGGAGAAATAATGGTTTCAATGAGGCTGGAAAATAACCTTGTCTTTGTTGAGTGGTATGACTCTGCACCAGGAGTTAACGACAACGATCTAATTCACCTTTTTGATCGACTGTATCGGGTTGAGTCGTCGAGGAATCGTAGTAAAGGTGGCTCAGGCTTGGGCTTAGCTATTTGTCAGAATATCATACAAGCTCATAATGGTTTTGTACGCGCAGATCATTCACCGTTAGGTGGGCTCAAACTAACTATAAAACTACCTTTGGATAACTTGCAGGAAACTACCGAATAGAGTATTCATTGATGGTGCTTTTTAAAGAGGGAAAATCATGGATCAGCATATATTGATTGTAGAAGATGAATTAAAGCTAGCCACTCTACTGCAGGATTACCTTGTGCAGAGTGGATATGAGGTGGCATTGCTACATGACGGCTCAGAGGTAAGTCATTGGCTGGAGACCAATCATACTTCATTAATACTATTAGATGTCATGTTGCCTGGTAAAAGTGGTATGGAGATTTGTAAGGAAATTCGTAAAGACTCCGAATTGCCTATTATCATGATTACTGCGAAGGTTGATGAAATAGATCGTCTACTTGGTCTTGAATTGGGCGCTGATGATTACATCTGCAAACCTTTCTCTCCTCGTGAAGTAGTAGCGCGAGTAAGAGCAGTCTTGCGTCGCGTCGAAAGCAAAAGCTCCCTGGCAGAAACTGGGTTAAATTTAGATATCGATACTTACAAAGCCACAATTAATGGTGAAGATCTCTATTTAACAGCCGTAGAATTTCAACTACTTAAAGTGCTCAGTGACCAACCAGGCCGTATTTTCACACGCTCAGTGCTAGTGGATAAGATTTACTCTGATGGTCGAGTAGTTAGTGACCGCACAATAGATAGTCACATTAAGAAACTTCGTAAGAAAATTGCTGTACAATTACAAGACAAAGAACTGATACACTCTTTGTATGCAGTTGGCTATAAATTTGAATGGCTATGAAGTCAAAAAAATTCAAGATAAATAATCCCTCACCCTTTAAGCACGGTCTGCTAGCATTAGCTGGAAGTATTTTTTCTCTAGGCTTGCATGCACAAGCCCCAGAACAAAGTTTTACAGAATGGTTAACTCAGCTTCGAACTGAGGCCAGTACAGCTGGAGTAAGTGCAGAAATACTGGATTTAGCTTTTGCTCAAGTACATTCGCCTCTTGAGCGAGTGCTCGAACTAGACAAAAGCCAACCTGAATTCACTTTGACTTTCTCAGGTTACATGAAAAACCGTATGAATGATGCTCGAATTCGCCGTGGCAGAAAATTGTTGCAGGAACACAAAGAGTTATTCGACAAGTTAGAAACTCAATACGGCATTCAGAGGCATTATCTGGTCTCATTTTGGGCACTGGAAAGTAATTTTGGCGATTACACCGGAGGCTTTTCAGTCATCAATGCACTCGCAACGCTTGCTTGGGATACACGCCGCAGCTCCTTTTTTCGTGGCGAGCTATTGAAAGCTTTGAACATTCTAGAAGAAGGCCATATTGCCCCAGATAGAATGACAGGCTCTTGGGCTGGCGCTATGGGGCAATGTCAATTTATGCCTTCGACTTTTGCCGCTTATGCGCGAGATGGAGATGGTGATGGTCATATTGATATCTGGAACTCTGTCCCCGATGTAATGACATCCGCAGCTAACTACCTTTCTCAAGTGGGCTGGCATCGAGGCCAAAGATGGGGCCGTGAAGTTTTACTACCTGAAAATTTTGACTTTACTTTAAGTGGTTTACAAACACAGCGCTCAGTCACACAGTGGCAAAGTCTGGGAGTTCGAAAAATTGACGCCTCTCCCCTTGGCTCTGATGACATGCAAGGTTCAGTCATTTTGCCTGTCGGAGCCAATGGCCCAGCTTTCCTGGTATACAATAATTTCCGGACCATTATGATTTGGAATCGCTCCCAGTTTTATGCCATCGCAGTCGGTCATTTAGCTGATCGTTTTACCGGCGCTGCTGCAATCAAGCGTATGCCCCAAAATGAGGTTGCTTTATCGAGAGCAGATGTCATCGAACTTCAAGAACTCCTTAACTCCCAAGGATTTCCAGCAGGCTACCCAGACGGAATTTTGGGGTCAAAAACTCGCGAAGCTTTAAGAGATTTTCAAGCACAACGGCAATTACCTACAGATGCATATGCCTCATATGAAATGCTCGAGATACTCAGGGTCTCTGCTGAGTCTCAGTGAAAAGTTTTGAGGACAGCCTGTGTCACTAGGGGCTACCTTCTGTGGTGCTAAGTAATTTCTGTAAGTCGGCTAAAGTTCGAGGAGCAATCACCATCTTGCCATCCAAAAACAAAGTGGGTGTGGCACGAACTCCTGCCTTTATCCCCCCACGAGTATCAGTAAAAATCTTATCACTTAACGTTTGGTCTTCAAGGTCTATACGCAGCTGTTCTAAATCCAAACCTATGTCACTAGCATAGCCTAAAAAAATAGATTCTGTATCGGCCAGACCACTCCATAGTGTCTGATTAGCAAACAATGCGTCATGCATTTCCCAGAACTTCCCTTGACGTCCAGCTGCTTCAGCATAACGTGCCGCAGTAAGACTATGAGCATGAGTATCCAAGGGAAAGTGTCGATAAATCAGTGTCGTGTATCGACTAAACTTGGGTATTTGCCATGCGCGCTCCAACAACAGGGCTTCATCTCGACAATTCGGGCATTGAAAATCGGCATAGACAGTCAGTGTATGCTTTTGCTCAGGAGCGGCTAGAACCTGATCAAAAGCAGTCTGCTCCGCTGGTGCTGGCAATTTAGTATTTTCGAGAAGCCCCCCTCCTAAGACCCAAATTAATAACCCAATGAAACCAGCACCGAGATACAAATAAAGCTTTTGCTTTAGTTGATTCTTTTGTTGGGCTGCCTGCTGACGTGCCTCACGAATTTCTCTTTGAGCTGCTTTTTTTCCTTTCAAGGTTAATAATTCCTTAAAGTTTTTGAGGCCAACTTTTCCACAATCTTTCCATGGCTTCAGCTGTTCATGCATGAACTAGCTGTACTACCATGGCAGAACAATTTTATTAATCGAGTAGTACTTGAGAAGTATCAGATCAAATCTAGCTCTTGCTTGATCACATGTCTATAGAGGAGAGAATAATGCTTGCCCGCTTGCTATTTTTATTCACCTTATGTGGCTTTGCCATATCAGCTTTAGCTCAAACTGGACACCCAGCTAAAGGTTCCTGGTCAGGTGACCTTGACCACGGCAGCACAGATCCGACTCGAATACGTCTATTGATCGATGCTATTAATGGTGAACTAAGCGGAACTGTAAACCCTGGCCGTCGCGGAATAATCATGGAACACATCACTCTAGACCCTGAAACATGGACAATCACCATTCAGGCCAATATGCCAGACGGTCAGCTTATGCTCATTGGAACACTGCATAATCTTGGTTCCTGGACCAACCGAAAATACACGGGGACTTATACCCTGAATGATCGTCAAGGTGATTTCGAGTTCACACTAAATTAATAATATGGCCTAGGCGCTAACCTAAGGAGATATCAATGAAACGTAGTATCACCAGACCTATGCTCTTAATTATGAGCACTCTCATCAATGGCATCTTCAGCTTAGAGTCTACCGCACATCACTCTTTCGCTGCTGAGTTTGATGTCAACAAACCAATAAACCTGCACGGTACAGTGATTAAAGTTGATTGGACTAATCCTCATACTTACTTTTACATCGAAGTAGAAAATGGAGATGGCAGCTTCGCCGAGTGGGCATTAGAAATGGGCAGCCCTAACGGTTTGATGCGTCGTGGATGGACTCGTAATACTTTAGAAATCGGCACTGAGGTTATGGTGAAAGGTACTCAGGCGCGAGATGGAGCCAACAAAGGTAACGTACAAAGCGTCATCCTAGCAGCTACTTGCCAACGTCTTTTTGCTGGAACCAGTCAGGACAACTTCAGCGAAGAAAGTGCTAGCAGTATTGAATGTACTCACTAAGCTGGAGCTAGCTGTCACCAATAGAATAAAAGGAAAGCAACGACATGAAGCTGACTAAACTAAAATTAAGCCTAAGCATTGCATCGCTTCTGCTAGTCGGGACACTAAGTTCCACCCTATACGCTCAACCCAAGGGTGAAGAAGGTACACGCACACCAGCCCCGAGACTGGCAGATGGCACGATAGATCTTGGTGGCAATGGGGTTTGGAACCTTCCTTATGTAACAAATATGGCAGCAAGAATGCCTGGTTACAAAGAAGGAGATCAACCACCCATGCTACCTTGGACAGAGGCCATGTATGCCTATAACCGATCTAATAACGTGAAATACGATCCCGAAGGTTTTTGTCTACCTCCTGGCGGCCCACGCTCTATGGGTACTCCATACCCAGCAGAGATAATTCAGGACGAGGATAGAATTATCATTATATTTGAGGGTGGTGGACACGTATGGCGTGAAATTCATTTGGACGGACGTGAACACCCACCTTTGGATGAATTGAACCCCACCTACTTCGGCCATTCTGTTGGGCATTGGGAGGGTGATACCCTTGTTGTAGACACTATTGGCTACAATGAAAAAACCTGGATCGACTTCAGTGGTTACATGCATACAGCTCAATTGCACACAATTGAGAGATTCTCTCGTCCCTCTAAAGAGCTTCTGCATTATGAAGCAACCTTTGACGACCCTGGTGCGTATTCAGCACCATGGACTGCAGAATGGGATATCAATTGGTCTGAAGGGCAAGAGTTACAGGATTATGTTTGCCAAGAAAATAACAAATACCTAATCGATCTCCATGACGATCTTGGACAACCTTTTTTCCAGAAAACAGAGGGGCTATAGGCCCTGTGGCATGAGGTGAAGAATCTTTCACCTCATGTAATTTTTTAGTTTTCCTGTTTACCACTAGTCTAAATGAAAAAGAATGCTTGAATTATTCTCCGCTGACGTCTGACTCATGCTACTAGCAATCAAAGAACCAACATGTTCACGTTGATTAATTTGCGCTAACTATGTTCTCTAAAGTCCGATCCACTTCTTCTTTTTGTACAGCCTCTTTCTCTTTAGCCTGGAGTTGCGCCTTCCACATTGCCGCATAGACCCCTTCATCAGCAAGTAACTGCTGATGAGTACCACTTTCAACTACTCTCCCCTGATCCATGACAACGATTTTGTCAGCATCAATTATGGTAGATAAACGGTGAGCTATGACTAGGGATGTATGTCCTAAGGCTACTGCCGCAAGTGCTTCTAGAATTCCACTTTCAGTTCTTGAATCCAAGGCTGAGGTGGCTTCATCAAACACTAAAATAGAAGGCTGTTTAAGAATTGTACGAGCAATTGCTACGCGTTGTTTTTCTCCCCCTGAAAGTTTTAGTCCACGCTCACCAACCACAGTATCTAAACCGTCAGGAAGCTGAGCTATGAAATTATCAAGCTGAGCTAAATTAACTGCCTGCTGCACTTCTTGTCTTGTCGCATGGGGCCTACCATAGAGGATATTGTTATAGAGTGAATCGTTAAAAAGTACTGTATCTTGTGGAACGATACCTATTGCTGAGCGTAAGGAACATAACTGTAAATCGCGCACATTATCCCCATTGATTTTCACGCTACCTGCAGCACAATCGTAAAAACGAAATAATAATTTTACTAGCGTAGATTTTCCTGAACCACTGGGACCGACTACTGCTACTTTTTCCCCAGGCGCAATAGAAAAACTCACATTCTTTAAAATCTCCCGTCGTTCATTGTAAGCAAAATTCACATGATCAAAAGTGATGCTTGGCAGCACAGACTGTAAAGGTTTTGCATCAATTGATTCAATTACACTCGGTTTGACTTCTAGGAGTTTGAACATGTTTTCAATATTCGCCAAAGCCCCCTTTATTTCTCGATAGACGAAACCTAAAAAATTTAAGGGAATGAACAACTGCAACATAAAAGTATTCACAAGAACGAAGTCACCCAAAGTCATATCTCCTTGGCTGACCCCCATAGCAGCTAAACCAAGCATTGCTGTCATTGCCATGGCAATAATTAAAGCTTGGCCTGCGTTTAATCTAAATAGTGATATTCTAGAGTCACGCTTAGCAACCTCCCACTGCGCCAAGTCTTTGTCGTAGAGCTTACTTTCATAAGACTCATTGGTGAAATACTTCACAGTTTCATAATTCAGTAGCGAGTCGACAGCTCGATTCATCGTAGCAGAATCTGCGGCAGCCATGGCGCGTACGTATTGAGTGCGACGTTCTGTTGCCAACACTGTAAAGAGGATATAGAGCACTATGGATACCACAATGACTGCAGAAAACTCTATCCCATACACACTTAAAAAAATACTGATCACTATAACTAATTCGAACAGTGTTGGGAGGATATTAAAAATCATAAAGCGCATAAGGAAGCTGATACCTGAAGTTCCACGCTCAATATCTCGAGATAGGCCTCCAGTACGACGGTTTAAATGAAAGTCCAGATCTAGCGAGTGGACATGTGAGAAAGTCAGCAAACTAATGCGGCGAATACTACTCTCTGTTACACGTCCAAAGAGAGCATCGCGCAGCTCATTAAACAAGACATTAGCGAACCTGAGGACCCCATAACCAATTATTAAGCCAAGTGGCAGAACCAACTGACTATCTTGCAGTCTTTCTGAATCTAATTCATCAACAACATATTTGAGAACAAAAGGTAATGATATTGTAGCCAGTTTAGCAGCTGCCAAAGCCAGCAGTGCCATTGCCACACGCCCCTTAAATTGCAACAAGTACGGTAGTAGCAGCCTCACTACATGCCACTTCATATCCAGACCTTCAATGTCTGTATATCTGGGTTTAGGCATTTTTCTTAAGCCGTTTATTAATAGAGGCCTTGATCCCCTCAGCATCAAGACCAATCAACTGATGTAACTCAGCAACTTGACCCTGTTGAACAAAATAGTCAGGCAAACCAAGGTTGAGAATTTGCACAGATAGCCGCTCCCGCTGCATGAACTCATTGACCCCTGAACCAGCCCCCCCCATAACGACATTTTCTTCTATGGTCACAAGGAGTTGATGAGAGTCAGCTAACTCACGCAGCAGGTCTTCATCTAGGGGTTTTACAAACCGCATATCCACCAAGGTTGCGCCCAGCTCTTTAGCTACTATCCGTGCTGCCGAAAGCAAGGGACCAAAAACGACAATGGCTATGCTTTTCCCTTTCGCTAATACTCTTGCCTTACCAATCTCAACAGTCGCCAGAATATTCTTCAGACCACAACCTGTTGCTTTCCCTCTTGGATAACGCACTGCTGCTGGTCCTGGATAATGATAGCCAGTACTCAACAAAAGGCAGGCCTCATTTTCATCACTTGGTGTCATAATCAGCATATTGGGAATACAGCGTAGATAACTTAAATCAAAACTACCCGCATGAGTTGGGCCGTCTTCTCCAACCAGCCCCGCTCTATCGAGCGCAAAAAGCACATCTAAATTTTGTAGTGCAACATCATGAATTAACTGATCATATGCTCGCTGTAAAAAGGTGGAATAAATAGCCACTATCGGCTTCATACCCTCACAAGCCATGCCTGCTGCCAAGGTTACACTATGCTGCTCGGCGATAGCGACATCGAAGAAGCGCTCTGGATACTCTTTTTCAAACTCACGCATACCAGAGCCATCACTCATAGCTGGAGTGATAGCCATCAATTTGTTATCTTTCGCTGCTAGCTCACACAACCAGCGACCGAACACTTTTGAATAAGTGGGTATAACTGGGCTCGGCGATGCTCCCACTGACTGCTCTTTGCGCGAGACCATCTTATTCAAGGCATGCATACCAAAGGGATCTTTTTCTGCAGGAAGGTAGCCTTTACCTTTTCGAGTGATTACATGTAAGAGCCGTGGTCCCTTCAAATTCTTAATATTCCCAAGCACTTCCATCAAAGAGTAAAGATCGTGGCCATCTATCAAGCCAATGTAGTTAAAGCCGATTTCTTCAAAAATCGTGGCTGGAGATACCAAACCTTTCATGTACTCCTCCGCACGATGTGCTGCCTTCCAAGCTGGCGGAACAGCTGAGAGCACTTTTTTACTACCCGCACGAAGGAAGTTATAGGGTTTACTGGCCCACATTCGTGCAAAATATGAAGAGAGCCCTCCGACGTTGTTAGAAATAGACATATTATTATCATTTAGAATAACGAGAATATCTGACTCTAGCCCTCCCGCATGATTCATAGCTTCAAAAGCCATTCCTGCAGTCATAGCCCCGTCACCTATGATGCTGACGACCTTCTGTCCTGAGTGTCCGAGCTGATCCAGCGCAAGCCTCATTCCCAGAGCGGCGCTTATTGAAGTTGAAGAATGGCCAACACCGAAAGTATCGTATTGGCTCTCTTCACGAGAATTGAAAGCTGTGAGCCCGCCAAACTGACGAATACTTAGCATTCGCTCACGACGTCCGGTTAAAATTTTATGCGGATAGCTCTGATGCCCAACATCCCAAACAAGTTTATCTTGAGGAGTATCGAAGACATAATGAAGGGCAATCGTAAGCTCCACAACACCAAGTCCAGCACCAAAATGCCCACCAGTTTGTCCCACGCTATAGAGCAAAAACTCGCGGAGCTCAGCGGCAAGCTGTGGTAGCTGACCTGCACTGAGTTTACGTAACTGTTCCGGTAACTCTATGCCATCTAGCAAAGGAGTGTGTGGACGCGTATGTGGTATATCTTCGAACATCTATTACTAACCTACCTTAAACTCACTTTTCTATAACTGGCGCCTGCCTGGCTTACATTTTTTAGGACTCACGCATGATGACAAAATCTGTCAACTGTGAAAGTCTGGAGCTACTCAGTTGTAACAGCTTAAGCTCGGCTTGTGCTTCAGTATAAACTTCTTGCAAACGTGCTTTGGCTTTAAGTAAACCCATTAAAGAAACATAGGTCGCCTTACCCTGGCGTGCATCTTTACCTTGCTCTTTACCGCTAATTTGAGAACTTGTTTCTACGTCTAAAATGTCATCACGTATCTGAAAAGCTAGGCCAAGTAGGTCTGCTAAATGAGATAGTTGGGCTAGTTTGAGCTGAGACAAGGATAAAGAGCAAGTTGCACCAAGCAATATAGCTGCTTTAATCAGGGCTCCCGTCTTTAAAGTGTGCATTTTTTGCAGGTCACTCTCATCCAGTGTACGACCTGTTGCATTGATATCAAGCGCCTGCCCACCCACCATACCTTGTGTACCTGCAGCTGCTGCAAGTATAGCCACCATGGTCAATCGTTGTTTATCGGATAATGGGGCTTTTGTTTTTGTTAAGAGAAGAAAGGCCAGACTTTGTAAAGCATCGCCCACTAAAATGGCTGTAGCTTCATCATATGCACAATGAGTAGTTGGTTTGCCTCTTCGCAACCGATCATCGTCCATGGCAGGCAAATCATCATGAACCAATGAATAAGAATGTATGAGCTCAACAGATACTGCCGGTACATCAGCTTGCTCAAGAGTACAGCCAAACGCATCTGCCACCGCATAAACAAATAAGGGGCGAAGACGTTTGCCACCTGCAAGAACTGAATAGCGCAATGCTGAGGAAAAACGAGGATCTAGCGCTTCATTATTTTTTAAACAGGCAGTCAAATACCCTTCACTGCGTCGAGCCATAGTGTCAGCCCAAAGGCTAAAATCAGCATTCACCTACGTTTACTCCTGTTCGTCTTCAGTGTCTGCTAATTCTTTATCAGAGTAAGACAAAGGCTCACTCGTTGGAGAGGAGCCCTGTTGAACCAACACTTCTACTTTCTGCTCGGCGGCCGTTAAAGCTTGTTGGCACTCCCTAGTGAGTTTGATGCCTTGTTCAAAAGCCTTCATTGATTCTTCAAGGCTAAAATTACCTTCTTCCATCCGCTCTACTAATGTTTCAAGTTGTCCTAAGGCGGTCCCAAAGTCGAAAGCTTGTTTCTTCTTAGTCATTTATCGCAATCCTTAACGCTAGCAGATTGTAATGTTATACGCTGTTGCGCACTGATGCACATTTAAATCACACTACATGCTCTGATTTTATCTCTAAGATTTAGCAAAAAATGTGCTCTTAGGAAAACTTTTACGTAAGAGTAAAGACAGTTGCTCGCAGTTTTGGCACAATGAAGCTATCTGGCGGTTTTATCCGGCAGAGTAAAGCGCCGGAACTGTTAGCCGGAAGCTATAAATTAGCGAACTTTGAACTACAGAATGTAGAACTAATGGGGATATCCATCATGAAAAAACTTACAAGGACCGGAGCTGTTTTACTTAGCTCTCTGCTGGCAACCTCAGCAATGTCTGCTCAAATGTCACCAGAAGAACAAGCTGCTGCAGATATCTCAACCCGTCAAGCAGTGTTCAAGCTTTTGTCTTTCTCAATGGGACCATTGGGTGGTATGGCTCGTGGCGCTGAATACGACGAGGCTACAGCAATGGAAGCACTTGATCGCGTAGGTATGCTGGCTCAAATAATCCCAGCGGCATTCAATTCAGACACCACTGCTTATGATCATCCCAATCGTGCTAACGATAGCATCTGGTCAAGCAAGGCTGATTTCGATCAAAAGGCTGCCGATTTAGCTGCTGGCGCCGAAGAAGCTAAAGGTATTCTGGCAGCTCAAGGTGCGGCAGGTGTCCGTGCTGCTGTTGGTGCTGTTGGACCTAAGTGCGGTGCATGTCACGACATATACCGTCACGACTAAGCGAGATCTTGCTTATCTGGCTGTTTTGTCAGCTAAATTAGCATAAGAGATAAAAAAGCCCGGTGATTCCCGGGCTTTTTTACGTCTACAAGTTTGCCAAATATAAGTATCGACTCACTTCCAAAATAACTATCATTTTGGAAAAAAACTAACCTTCCAGTTAGTAACTGCTTTTATTCTCCTATTATTTCTCTCTTAACAAAAAAGACACGTACGCATCTTGATCAGCTGGCTCTAGTGCGTGAGTATGCTCGATTACTTTACCCATTTCACCAGCAACAATTTCAAAATCAAGGTTCATACCCTCTTGCAGAAAATAAAGAAGATCATCTGTACTGTATGCACGCAAACCATTAGCATCTATCTGTGGTGCAACTCCCACCTGACCGGATAGTTCTTGTGACAGTTTCATCATGCCCAAGGCATTTCTTGGCGTATGGCATTCCCCGCAATGACCCAAGGCACGTACCAGGTAAGCTCCTCGTTGAACTTCCTCGCTATATTGATCAACTGCGGGGGTATTCCCCTCAAGCGTACCGACCAGGATATTCCAACCAGCTAACATCCAACGGGACTGCCAAGCTGGCAGCTCATGGTCTAGATTGGCATGATTCACTGGGGGAGTATTCATAAGATAGGCACCTATATCTAATGCATCTTGATCCGTCAGATTCTTGTAGGTACGGTAAGGAAATGCTGGCCAATAAAAACTACCGTCAGGACTACGGCCATGCTTAAGTGCTAGAACGAATTCTTCTGGAGTCCAACCACCAATTCCAGTTTCAGGATCCGGAGTGATATTAGGCACGTGAAAGACACCACCAAATGGCGACTCTATTTCATAGCCACCGATTGGGGCTTGTGCACCTTCTGGACGATGACAAGCATCACAGCCGCCAGCATTGTAAAGGTACTCTCCTCGAGCGAGGGTCTTAGCATCAGTAGAAAAAGTGTCTGGTGGAGTAAAACTTAGTGAAGGCATACCAAACACAATTTGGTAACCCACCGCCATTACGACTACAACAAGAATTAGCTTGAATTTGTTAGACATCGTTAACTTTCCTTAACTGTATTGAACTACTTAAAAAACAGCTAGACACTTCTAGCTGTTCGATGCTTTCGATATTTTCTTTGCTCTTCTCTTTCAGCATATTTGGCAGCTTTTCGTTCTGCAAGGATCAGTGCTGCAGCTCCACCAATATGCTCTTCACCTCGCTTCTGTGATAGCTCAATTTGACGCTGACGCTCTCGAAAATGGTTACGATCTTTCTCATTTATACGCTCATAGCAGTGTGGACAACTGACACCCAGCTCATAATGGACTGAGGCTTTATCCTCCCCTGAAATCGGAAGACGACAAGCATGACACTGATCAAATTGACCTCTTTCTAAAGCATGGTTTACGGTGACACGATTATCAAAAACGAAACACTCACCTTCCCACAATGACTGTTCTTCTGGAACCTTTTCAAGATAATTTAAAATACCACCCTTCAGGTGATAGACCTCTTCAAAGCCTTCTTCTATTACAAAAGCCGGAGATTTTTCGCCGCGACTTCCACCTGTACAAAACAGTGCCACCTTTTTATGTTTATTCTTATCTAAATGCTGACGAACGTAGTCAGGAAATTCTCGGAAAGTTTCCGTTTGAGGGTTAATAGCTCCTTTGAATGTACCAATAGCTACTTCATAGTTGTTTCGAGTATCTATGAGAATGACATCATCCCGCTCTATGAGAGCATTCCACTCTTGAGGGTCAATATGTGTTCCTACTTTTTTCAGAGGATCTATTCCCTCCACTCCCATCGTTACAATTTCTTTTTTCAGTTTTACCTTGGTACGGTAAAAAGGCATATCGGAGTCGTAACTTTCTTTGTAATCCAAATCTGCTAGGCTCGGGTAAGAGCGTAAATGTGATAATACCTTGTCTATCCCGGTACGAGTACCAGCTATGGTACCGTTGATGCCTTCTCTAGCTAGTAGCAATGTGCCTTTAACTCCCTCCGATTGCATCAAATTGAGCAAGGGTTCCTTGAGCTCAGCAAAATTATCTAGAGGCACGAAATGATACAAGGCACATACTACGATGTGCTGTGATTGCTTTGTCATGTTTTTTCCTTAGCGAGACGGAACGTAAATCCGTAGCTATTATTAGTTGTAGAGCAATTATAGGTAAAGCGGCTCCAGATGCACAGACTTTGCCGCTTCATCTAGGTCATAAGAAGCTGTGCCTGTCTGAAAATCTGGCGATAAATAAGGAATTTTTCCTAAACACGGGCAGGGGAAGGCTTCCTCTAAAGTACGTAGATACTCATCCTGAAAAGGCATCTTAGGATCGCGAACTGTGCTCACCCAACCCGCTATCTGGAGGCCATCGTGTACTATAGCCTCTCCTGTCAATAATGCATGATTGATACACCCGAGCTTGATGCCGACTACTACGATTACAGGTAACTGCAAGTCACGCACCAGATCGGGTAGAAACTCTCTCTCATTCAAGGGAACACGCCAACCCCCTGCCCCCTCCACCAGCGTGAGGTCCGCTCGCAAAGACAGAGCACCTCGACAAAGTCCTGATAATCTTGACACTGAAATTTTCCGACCAGCATTTTTAGCAGCAATGTGAGGAGAGGTAGGATCCGCAAGGCAGATGGGGTTCACCTGATCATAATAGACAGGCAAAGTAGTATGTTTGAGTAGAGCTACAGCATCTTCATTACGTAAACCATCCTCAGAGAGAAAACCACCGGCTGCAACTGGCTTTATACCCAGAGTCGAAAGCCCAAGTATCTGCGCCTTGCGGAGCATTGCTGTAGCCACAAAGGTTTTACCACAATCTGTATCTGTCCCTGCTATGAAAAAACTGCGGGGTATCTTTCTTATCACTCTATCTTTCCTTGTAAAAAATGTTTCCACACGGGCTAATCGGTAGCATTCTTTCGTAAACACAACCTATAAACCTCCCAGTGGACCTTTGTATTCTTACCAAAGGCATGAGAGGCGAGTCCAAATTGAGCTGGAGTAGTGAGACCTTGCTTTTTGGAAGTCTGTGTCACTGTAGACGCCCCGATATTTCTGAGGTTATTACTGAGTGAAAGTAAATCCCGATAATTTTCTGAAAACATATCAGCCTCTATATTGTAGCTAAAATCAAGTTTTTTTAGGCTATCTTCTAGAAAATGCATAGAAAAGAAAGTGTTTACATTTTTTCTACCATCCACCTTAGCCCATGCGTGCTTGAGTTCCAACAATGAAGCCGGACCAAAAGTAGTCAGCAAAGCCATGCCGCCGGGTGAGAGTACTCTATTAATTTCTGAAAACCATAATCCAGGGTCTTCTGCCCACTGCATTGCTAAACTACTCACCAGCAAATCAACACTTTCTGTTGGAAGGGGAAGCTCTTCCGCCCTAGCAAGAAATGCCTTAGCCGAGGGAACGCGCCCAGCCGTGAAGGCGACCATCTCTGGAGCAATATCCAAGGCAATTAAATTAGCAGATCGAAAAAAGTGAGAAAGCCATTCTGTGCAGTAACCTGTACCACACCCTAGATCTACTACCTGCTTCACTGAAGAACAAGCTAGCTCTGCTCTCACCCCCTCAAAAAGCCATTGCGCTACCCGTCTTTGTAGTTCTGCGCATGCATCATAAGTCCTGGCAGCTTGCCCAAAACTGCTCGCCACTCGAGACATCAGCTTAACTCGCTATTTGGAGATATCAGCTGTGGTAGACAACGCTCAAGAGCCACAAGCAGGGTATTCACCTCAGCCATGCTGTGAGCTGCTGTCAATGTCAGCCGAAGCCGTGATGTGCCTGGGGGCACAGTGGGAGGGCGAATAGCTGTAGACAAAATTCCCTCTTCCCTAAGCAGTGCACTGAGTTGTAGGGCACGCTCCGGTGTTCCTAGGAGTAGTCCCTGAATAGGGGTATTGGAATTCGTCAACTCAATGTTTAAGTCAGAACAGCCCTGACGAAATACACGAATTAGATCGTTCAAGTACTCTCTTCGCCAAGTTTCATTTTGTACTATTTTCAAAGAGACTCTTGTAGCTTGAGCGATTACTGCTGGTAATGCTGTTGTATAAATGTAGGGACGACAAAACTGAATAAGAAACTCAATCAAGGATTCATCACCGGCCACAAAGGCTCCCGCAGTGCCAAAAGCTTTTCCGAATGTGCCGATTAACACAGGTAGCCTCTGCGAGTTCACCACCACCCCAGTTTCTCGTATAAATTCAGCCAGCCCCCCTCCCTGCTTGCCAAGCACACCGAAACCGTGAGCATCATCCAGCACTAAAGTCGCCTCGTGATTTTCACATAGATTCATCAGTTCCGCCAAGGGCGCAACGTCTCCATCCATCGAAAACACTCCATCGGATACAACAAAACGCGCGTTCCCCTGCCCTGCATCTGTTTTTAACTGCCTCTGCAGGTTAGCTGTATTCAGATGTCTATAACGACGAAAGCGAGCACCAGAGAACAAGCCACCATCAAGCAGGGAGGCATGATTTAACTTATCTTCCAATACAGTATCATTTTTAGTTACTAGGGCAGATAAGACACCAAGATTTGTCATATAGCCTGAAGAAAACAATAGGGCTCTTTCTCGTCCAGTAAATTCTGCAAGCTCTTCTTCCAGAGCTGCATGAGCGCTAGTGTGGCCAGTCACAAGATGGGAGGCTCCGCTGCCTGACCCATAAAGATTTGCCGCCTCCTGCATGGCCACCTGCAAGCGTAAGTCGGCGGCAAGACCGAGGTAATCATTGCTACAGAAAGAAAGCAAAGTTTCCCCTGCCACTCTCAACATGGGTCCTTGAGGGCTTTCCACTAACAGGCGTTGTCGGTACAACTGATTTGTTTTGCGTGCCTGTAGAGCCGAAGCTATTCGCTGCGCCAACCTCCCAGAGGAGGCAGACTGACTTTTTTTCACCATCTCTTCTCAATGATTAACAGCAGTTTGCAGACATAATCCAAGTGCAATTCCCTAGCCAGAGGCATACAGTAATTACCGAGGTTTAAAACAACATCAGGAAGCTTTGTTTATTTAAGATTCTTTTCTGTTCGCTTCATAAAATGCATCTTGATGATGAATAGTTCGTATAGCCTCTTGAGCTTCAAGACTCGCTCCTGCCTCTGGCTCTAATCCAAGTCTTGCAAAGAGGAGCATATCCTCTGAAGCTTCAGGGTTGGGTGTGGTGAGGAGACGCTCTCCATAAAAAATAGAATTTGCTCCAGCAAAATAACAAAGTGCCTGCATCTGCTCGTTCATCTCCTCTCGCCCAGCAGAAAGTCTAACGTAGGAACTTGGCATGAGAATACGAGCCACAGCGATAGTTCGTATGAAGTCAAAAGGATCAAGATCCTCCACATCAGCTAAAGGGGTGCCTGGAATTTTCACCAATCCATTAATAGGAACGCTTTCAGGGTGCTTAGGAAGGTTGGCTAATTCTCGCAAAAAACCGAAACGGTCCTTGCTAGTTTCACCCATACCAATAATCCCGCCAGCACATACTTTCATACCTGCATCTCGCACATGCGCCAGCGTATCCAGACGTTCATCAAAAGTACGAGTACTGATAATTTTCTCGTAGTATTCCCGAGAGGTATCTAAGTTATGGTTATAGTAATCTAATCCTGCCTCTGCTAATTCCTGAGTCTGCTCCTTAGATAGCTTCCCAAGCGTCATGCATGTTTCTAACCCAATCGCACGTACACCACGAACCATGTCCAAAACATAAGGGAAATCTTTTTTTGATGGATGCTTCCAAGCAGCTCCCATACAGAAGCGCGTGGCTCCGCTAGCTTTAGCTGCACGCGCCTCATCTAATACCTTTTCAACAGACATTAATTTTTCTTTCTCAAGGCCAGTATTATAGTGCCCGCTTTGAGAGCAGTATTTGCAGTCCTCGGGGCAAGCACCGGTCTTAATTGATAAGAGAGTACTTACCTGCACAGTATTAGGATCAAAGTACTGACGATGCACAGTCTGTGCACGGAACAGGAGATCGTTGAATGGCAGAGCAAATAAGCGCTCGATTTCTGCATTTGTCCAATTGTGACGAATTGCTGTCATGCTCCTTTCCTTCCCCTCAATGAATGGATAATTCATATTAGTTATCCAGACGCTACCCTTCTTGGCAGAATATAGGCAATTAAATGCGGTTAATATTAGTTTAGAGAGTTAAGGTGTCAACCAAATTATATAATTTACTTGCTAGCTGGTTAAATTTTATACAGTCGAGTCACTTTTCGCGTACTTGCATAATTTGCACAAGATTGTAAGAGCATCTGCTTGATCTTTGTTCAGGATTTGAAGCTCTACTCCGCCACATGGAAAACAAAAAACCTTCTGAATTTAACAGAGGCTGTTCAAGCAGACAGAATAAATAGAAGTTCATGCACAACCTACATGTATATCTATTGTTGATGATGTGGTCACCATCATGGCAACGGCAGAGGTTATTCCCCGGGGGGGTGTTGATCCTCAGGCTGAGTTTCACCAATGGGCACTTGCTCGAGCCTGAGTGTCAATTGAAATCTTAGGATAAGCTGAAAAACTTATCGTGGATATACATCCCAATCGATAAGGCCACCACAAACAACACTACATCTGCATTGAGGGTAGATAAAGCAGCTAGAGCAGGACCAGGGCACAAACCAACCAAGCCCCAACCAGCACCAAAACACATAGCTCCAATAATTAGCTTATGATCAACTACTTTATTGGTTGGCATGTTAAAAGCAGCGGAGCAAACCGGAGTTTGTAGCTTATCAGTGAGCCTAAAAGCAGGAAATGTTATCAATAATGCACCCCCCATGACGAAAGCGAGTGTAGGATCCCAAGCACCACCAGCAACATCAAGGAAGCCAAGGACACGCCTTGGATCCATCATACCTGATAACCAAAGTCCGCTCCCAAAAATTAGGCCACTAAAAAGTGAAGAAATAATCTGTATCCCAGGACTTTTTAACATAAGACTTTCTCCTTAAGATGCAAAAACATGACGTGTGAAATAGACTACTATCGCTGCTGAGAACATAAAAGTACATGTAGCTATAATTGAGCGCTTAGATAGACGCGCCAGACCGCAAACTCCATGTCCGCTGGTGCAACCAGCTCCCATTCGTGTACCAAACCCTACCAAAACACCAGCAATAGCTAATGTCATGGGCGAAGCATCTAAATGAATCTGTGGCACCAAGCCATGCAACTGTGCCGTTAAGATAGCACCTAAAGGTAAACCAACTACAAAGACTATTCTCCAATGTGAGTCTGCACCAAGACCTTTACCTATACCAGCAACGATTCCACTGATACCTGCAATCCTGCCATTGAGGAGTATCATGATTGCAGCAGCCAAGCCTATCCCTATGCCCCCAGCTAATCCGCGCACTAATAAAAAATTTTCTGTCATGGAATGACCTCATTATGTCTCTAGCTATAGTAATCTTGTATTTTCGCACTGGCTTAGGTCTACTTACTAGATATGATTGATATAAATTTTGACCGCCAGCACCTCTGGCACCCTTATACCTCCATGTTGAACCCCTTGCCCACTTATCCAGTGGTAAGTGCTCACGGCGTGCGCCTTAAACTAGAAGATGGGAGAGAACTAATTGATGGTATGTCTTCTTGGTGGAGTGTAATCCATGGTTATAACCACCCCCGCCTTAATGCTGCCGTCATTGGCCAAGTTGAAAAAATGTCTCATGTCATGTTTGGTGGTCTCACTCATGCCCCAGCTGTCGAGCTTGGCAAACTATTAGTTCAGATAAGCCCTGCAGGATTGGAGCATGTGTTTTTTAGCGACTCAGGATCAGTCAGTATTGAAGTAGCCATCAAAATGGCCTTTCAATATTGGCTTAGCCTGGGAATGCCTCAGAAGAATAGGTTACTCTCCCTGCGCTCGGGTTATCACGGTGATACTTTCATGGCTATGAGCGTCTGCGATCCTAAAACAGGTATGCACAACAAGTTCGAGAATATATTACCACGACAGTTTTTTGCCCCTGCCCCACAATCTCCTTTCCATTGTGATGTAACTAGTACACAGATTACTACCGAACTGAGTGACTTTAGGGATATCTTAGATAAGAATCATCAGCACATTGCGGCCGTGATCTTAGAACCCATAGTTCAGGGTGCTGGAAGGATGTTCTTTTATCATCCACATCTTCTAAGAGAAATACGTGAGCTGTGCTCACATCATGGCGTGTTGTTAATAGCAGATGAAATAGCTACCGGTTTTGGTCGAACAGGTAAACTTTTCGCCTGTGAACATGCCAATATCACACCCGATATCCTTTGCCTTGGTAAAACTCTCACCGGGGGCTATATGACTCTAGCAGCCACATTAGCTACTAGTGATGTAGCAACTACTCTGAGTGAAGACGGCGGTGTTTTTATGCATGGCCCGACCTATATGGGCAACCCTCTTGCCTGTGCTGTCGCGACTGAAAGCATCCGCTTACTGATTGAGAGTCCCTGGGAAAAAAGAATCAAGAATATTGAGGACCAACTGCTTGCAGAGCTAAGCTCTGCCACTCAATTATCTAGCGTAAAAGCGTCTCGCGTATTGGGTGCTATTGGTGTCTTGGAAATGCACAAGCCAATCGATATAGCAGCTGCTCAAAAGTTTTTTGTGGATAAAGGGGTATGGATTAGACCATTTGGACACATTGCTTACATTATGCCGCCCTACTGCATAGGATCAACTGATTTGTCTTGCTTAACAGCTGCACTTGTTAAACTGGCAAGTGAACTTTGAGGCTGCTGACGGTGACGGAACATTAAAAAGAAATATTCCAATGAAATCATAGTACTAATTTATCTTAGGAGCGACGAAGCAACTCCCCAAAGGCAGCATTTTTTGGTACCATGCCGCCCCAATGTATAGATCCTCAAGATCTTGAACCTAATCTTAAACCACTGATTTATTTTCTACTGAGGGGTACCGCCGTGTCCGACACCCAAAACATTATCAACTTTATGAAAAATGCTTCCGTGGAGGTTACTCCAGGTGGCGCCGTTAAAATCGAAGATTTCCGCAGTATGCTGCGAGAGGGGACTACCGTTTTTGTTACCTTCCTACCAGGCTCTGATATCAAAGATACCGTGGCAACTGTAAAGCGTCTACATGCTGAAGGAATGAAACCAGTCCCCCACTTCGCAGCACGTTCCATCCCATCAAAAGCGTTCTTTGAAGAAAACCTAAAAATCTTCCAAGATGAATGTGGAGTTGAAGAGGCACTACTTATTGGTGGTGGTGTAGACCACCCTGTTGGTGAATTCTCTAGCTCGATGGAGATTTTGCGTTTAGACCTATTCCAAAAATATGGCATTAAGAAGTTAGGAATTGCGGGGCACCCTGAGGGCTCACCAGATATTCCTCCTGCAGAAGTGACGAAAGCACTGCTAGAAAAAAATGATTACGCCAAAGAAAGTGGTATTGAGATGTACATCACCACTCAGTTTTGCTTTGAAGCCGATCCTATAATTGAGTGGGATAAGCGTATTCGTGCAGAAGGTAATGAGCTGCCAATACACATTGGTCTGCCTGGCCTTGCCACTATTAAGACCCTACTGGCACACGCCAAGGCTTGTGGAATAGGCCCTTCCATGCGAATCATCACTCGTCAGGCGGCTAATATTGCCAAGCTGATGACTACCAGAATGCCAGACAAAATTACTCGTGATCTCGCTAACTACCAAGCCAACGATCCAGATTGTGGCATCACACAGGTTCATCTGTATCCACTCGGAGGCATGGCTAAATCAGCTAAGTGGATGTATGCAGTCATCGATGGCAACTTCACCTTAACAGATGAGGGTTTTGATGTTGGTATTGAGTTTTAATAACTGATGAATTTAGAGGACATCGGATCGATACAAGTGATCGATCCATACTCAGCAAGAAAGTGTTTACTCAGTCACAACTACTATGCATTAAATCTGAAAGAATTTATGGAATTTTCTGCATGAAAAAATTTAAAAACGGCTCTTGATTGAGCTGTTTTTTTATTAAGATAAAGCCTGACTATGTTGAGATTAATAACAAACTTCTCCAGAGTTTTATTAGTTTTTTAACTTTCTAATTTACTAAAACTCTCATAGTATTTCTTTTACGTATTTCAGCATGCTCATGACACTGAACCCCCAAAATCAGGGAGAGCTCTTATTTTTACTGAACAACATCTGAGTAAACATTGGAAAAATTTCTCTCACGTATTACCTCAGGCTTTAAGAACGGTTTTTCACCTGTATCGTCATGCTGTCCTAGAATCTTCCCATTGAATTCAGTGCCGTACATGGTTGTTCCATGAAAATTCTTATATTGTTCACGTGTCTGTTTAGCATCTCCGGTATAACGAGGATCTTGAGGGCGTTCCTGACTATCGATAAACAGCGCTAAATCCCAAGCCTCCTGATCCTTTAGAGAGCCTGGCTTACCATAAGGCATATTATATTTTAGAAATGAGGCCAGTGTTGGGACTCGTGACATTCCAGCTCCCCAGTTATAAGAGTTTTTTCCCCATAGCGCTGGAAAAACCGCCACGCGCTCACCGGACAGATTCTGACCGTTAACCCCTTCCCCATTCTCCCCATGACAAACTGCGCACTGTGCTAAATAAATTTGCTTACCCACATCAACTGAGGTTTCTTGAGGAATTTTATTGCCCAGAGTAGAAAAGCCACGCCCATAGATGGGACGGTCGTCATACATCTGTGCACCCTTAGCAAGCCATTGGTGATAAGCAACTAATGCCAACATATCATCTGAACCATAGTCGGGCGGTGTTCCGTTCATCGAGTAAACAAAGCAACCTGCGATACGCTCTTCCAATGAATTGACATGTCCATTCTTACTGCGAAAATCTGGCAATGTTATTACTGCAGGCCAAATTGGACCTGACCATGCCCTAGCACCTTGACCCAAGTGACAATTACGACAGTTCAAATCGTTGAACACATTTTGCCCACGTAATTGCTGCGTATTCATGAAGAGATCAAAACCACGCAGAATCGTTTCCTTCAACTTTGGATTGATCGAACTATCTTCAAGTAGCTCTGTTATATCTGGTGCTTGATGAACATATTCATCTGCCTGCGGAAGAGGGTAAGTATAATCAAACTGAGCATCTGCTATATTTATAAATTGAAAAAGAGAACCTAAGCATAACAATCCTAGTGTAAACCTTGGCATACTCTTTCCAGTAATTATCTTGATCATTTTGCATTCCTCAACAGGTCAACTTGAAGACACATTCTTTCACAAATGAACAGTCTACCAGTTGGAAAATCACTATAGACGTTTAAGAGGTGGGTCTTGGCACAATGCTAGATACTCACCAAGACTCTTACCTTTCAACATAAATTCGGTACCTACAAGTTCAATCCAAGGCTCTAATACATAGCGATGTAAGTGACAGCGAGGATGGGGTAGGGTCAGAAAATCAGTATCACTTACTTCGTCACGGCACCACAATAAATCTAAATCTAGCGTTCGTGGTGCATTGCGGACCGACCTTTCACGACCACTGGCGAGCTCAAGTATCTGAGTAGCCATGAGTAATAACTTAGCTTCGTGCAATTCAGTTAAAGGAGTGAATGCGGCGACGGCATTGATAAAAACTGGTGACTCTGGAGGACAATCCTTAGGGTCACTTAGATAGAATGAGGAAAGTTGAACTTGTCCGTCAATTGCCAACTGACGCAGTTCATCCCGGGCTCTAAGAACTAGTGCTATGGGCGAACTTACACCCTGAGGAAGATTAGAGCCGATGCCTACAAATGCTAGCAAGTTGGCAGCTGACATTTACTAACTCTGATGATAAGCAGCTGAAAGTTCATGTACCGCCTCGACGAACACACCTGCATGGTCAGGATCTACATGCTGATGTATACCGTGCCCCAAATTAAAGACATGGCCACTACCTTCACCATAAGCGGCTAATATCCTTGCGACTTCAGCGCGAATTGCTGCTGCTTTGCCATACAGTACAGAGGGATCCATATTTCCCTGTAGACTCACTTGCTCACCGATGCGCTGACGAGCATCACCGATATTGATGGTCCAATCTAAGCCAACACAATCAGCACCTATGTTAGCAATACGCTCTAGCCATAAGCCTCCATTTTTAGTGAAGACTATCACTGGCACTTGACGCCCTTCATTCTCGCGAGTTATGGCTGCGACTATCCTCTGCATGTAGCGTAAAGAAAACTCCTCATAATGATGAGGAGTTAATACCCCCCCCCAAGTATCAAAAATCTGAACTGCTTGAGCACCTGCAACAATCTGAGCATTCAAATAATCAATGACTGAAAGCGCAATTTTTTCCAATAATGCATGTAGCATTCCTGGGTCACGCATCATCATACTTTTTACTAGTGCAAATTCCTTACTGCCACCGCCCTCTACCATGTAGGTAGCAATGGTCCAAGGGCTTCCAGAAAAACCAATCAGTGGTACCTGACCATTTAGTTCACGGCGAATGGTACTGACAGCATCAGTGACATAGCTTAAGGAATCTGCAGTCTTAACTATCTGCATGGCATCCACGCCCTTGGCATCACGTACTGGGCGCTCAAAACGAGGACCTTCGCCAGCCTCAAAATATAGCCCAGCACCCATGGCATCAGGTATGGTAAGAATATCGGAGAAAAGAATGGCCGCATCTAACTTGTAACGACGCAGAGGTTGCATCGTGACTTCACAGGCTAATTCAGCATTTTTACAAAGACTTAGAAAATTTCCGGCTTTCGCCCGGGTGGCACGATATTCAGGTAAATATCGACCCGCCTGACGCATCATCCATACTGGAGTGTAATCTACAGGTTCACGCAGCAGGGCTCGCAAAAAGCAATCGTTCTGCAGCGTTTTCTTCATCATAGCTCCAAGAAATCAAGAATACCATTAGCCGCTTGCCTGCCTTCCCAAACAGCCGTGACTACTAGATCTGCACCACGCACCATGTCCCCGCCAGCAAAGATCTTAGGGTTGGTAGTCTGGAAGGCGAAGGCTCCATGCTCAGGAGCTAGCACACGCCCGCGTTTATCCAACTTAATACCTGCCTTACTCATCCAATCTGTTGGGCTTGGCTGAAAACCAAAAGCTACTAGCACAGCATCAGCTGTTACCGTCACTTCAGAACCGGGTACTTCTTCAGCTCTACGGCGACCATTTTGATCTGGCTCACCCATCCGCGTTTGGACAAACTTAACGCCAGTCACTTGGCCATTCTCGCCAAGAATTTCTACTGGTTGATGATTGAAGACAAACTTAACGCCTTCCTGGCGAGCATTTTCTACTTCGCGCTTAGAGCCTGGCATGTTGTCTTCATTACGACGATAAAAACAAGTGACTGAAGCAGCCCCTTGACGAATCGAGGTACGATTACAATCCATGGAGGTGTCACCACCACCAAGCACAATGACCCGCTTACCTTGTACGCTAATGAATTCCGGCTTTTCAGCAAAATCATAATTCATTTCATTGTTGGTATTACCAATTAGGAAAGGAAGCGCTTTATGGACACCAGCAAGATCTTCACCTGGGAATCCACCTTCCATCGCTTTATAAGTACCCATGCCAATGAAGACCGCATCGTACTCCTTCAGAAGATCCTCTAACATCACATCCTTTCCAACTTCAGTATTCAGCCTAAACTCAATACCCATCTCAGCAAATATGCGATGGCGTAAAGCAACCACATCTTTTTCTAATTTGAACATAGGGATACCAAAAGTAAGTAAGCCCCCAATCTCAGGGTAGCGATCAAATACCACTGGCTTCACACCAGCACGAACAAGCACATCTGCGCAACCTAAGCCAGCGGGGCCTGCGCCTATAATTGCCACTTTCTTATCAGTAGGTATCACCTGCGACATATCGGGTCGCCATCCCATCTGGAAAGCAGTGTCAGTGATGTATTTCTCAATGTTACCGATTGTCACCGCACCGAAACCTTCATTAAGTGTACATGCTCCCTCACACAGTCTGTCTTGAGGACAAATACGTCCACACATTTCAGGCAGGCTATTTGTTTGATGACATAGCTCTGCGGCTTCGAAGATATTGCCCTCCATAACCAGTTTCAGCCAGTTAGGAATGTAGTTGTGTACAGGGCACTTCCATTCACAATAAGGGTTACCGCACTCCAAACAGCGATCCGCTTGAACTTCAGCTTCCTCTTTATCAAAAGGATTATAAATTTCTACAAATTTTTCCTTACGTACTTCCAGAGCTTTTTTTTCTGGATCAATACGTTCGGTTTTAAGGAACTGAAAGGTATCCTTAGAACGTGCAATTATGTCTGACATCGTGACAGTCTCACTTTTACTGCGGGTTGGAAGTAGTATCAGCCAGTAGCATAGATAAACTTGCTGCCTTTGGCTTCACTAGCCAGAATTTACGCAGATACTCTATAAAGTTAGCCAGAATCTCTTTTCCCCACGGAGAGCCAGTCTCCGCGACGTACTCTTCAATGACTGAACGCAAATGGTTACGATAAGCTTCCATGCCTTCCTGACGAATACGGTGTACTTCAACCAACTCATGGTTATAGCGATCAACAAAGTCTTTATCGAGGTCGAGCACGTAAGCGAAACCACCTGTCATACCTGCCCCAAAATTGTGACCAGTCCTGCCAAGTACTGCGACGAAACCGCCAGTCATATACTCACAACAATGGTCTCCTGCTCCCTCGACAACAGCATGTGCTCCTGAGTTTCGCACAGCGAAACGCTCACCTGCAGTACCACTTGCGAATAGTTTGCCGCCTGTAGCACCATATAAGCAGGTGTTACCGATGATCGCAGTGTCTTGAGTGTTAAAGCTTGAGCCCACTGGTGGTACAACAACAAGCTTGCCACCAGCCATGCCTTTACCGACATAGTCATTAGCTTCACCAATAAGATACATATTTAACCCGCCAGCGTTCCAAACACCCCAGCTTTGACCAATCGAGCCAGTGAGTCGGATATTAATAGGCGCATCTACCATTCCTTGATTTCCATGACGTTTGGCTATTTCACCAGACAATCGCGCCCCAATAGAACGATTAAAATTGCGTACCTTGTAGTTAAAGATCCCACCTGTTTTATTTTCAATTGCCGGCAATATTTCTAAGACCATAGTCTCTGCAAGCTCACCCTTATCTTGTGGTGGATTGCGGGTGATACGACAGAAGCGTTCTTTATCAGCAGGCACATTGTCATTGGTCAGTAATTTGTCTAAATTCAAAGCTCCCTGCTTTTCTGTTTGTGGCGGTAGTCGCTCAAGAAGATCGGTACGACCTATCACATCTTCTAACTTACTAATTCCAAGTCGTGCCAACCAATGGCGAGTATCTTCTGCGACAAAATTGAAATAGTTCATCACCATCTCAGGCTGTCCCACATAATGCTCATCACGGATCTCTTTGTTCTGCGTAGCCACACCAGTTGCACAGTTATTAAGGTGGCAAATTCGAAGATATTTACAGCCTAGTGCTATCATCGGCACTGTGCCAAAGCCAAAACTTTCTGCACCCAATATGGCTGCTTTTATAACATCAAGGCCAGTCTTTAGACCACCATCCGCCTGAAGACGAATGCGACCACGCAAATCGTTTGCTCGCAACGCTTGCTGGACTTCAGCCAAGCCAATCTCCCACGGGGTACCCGCGTAGCGAATAGACGTTAGTGGACTAGCACCTGTTCCTCCATCATGCCCAGAAATCGTAATAAGATCCGCATAAGCTTTAGCCACACCGGCAGCGATCGTGCCAACACCTGGGCCAGATACTAATTTCACAGAAACCATTGCTTCAGGATTAACTTGCTTCAGATCAAAGATTAATTGAGCTAAATCCTCTATAGAATATATGTCGTGATGAGGCGGAGGGGAAATTAAGGTAACCCCAGGTACCGAGTACCTTAAGCGCGCAATCAGCTCATTGACTTTACTGCCTGGTAATTGTCCTCCTTCACCGGGCTTAGCACCTTGAGCAATCTTGATCTGTAGAACTTCTGCATTCACTAGATAATGCGGTGTAACACCAAAGCGCCCCGAGGCAATCTGCTTAATTTTACTGACCTTATCTGTACCAAAACGCGCAGGATCTTCTCCACCCTCACCAGAATTTGAACGACCACCCAGACGGTTCATACCTTGTGCGAGCGCTTCATGCGCCTCAGGGCTAAGTGCACCCAGAGACATCCCTGCAGAATCAAAGCGTTTTTGAATATCTTGCAATGATTCTACTTCACTAATGTCAATTGGTGTTACATCATCCCGCAATTTGAATAAGTCACGGATAGTCGATGTGGGACGGTTATCCACTAGATCAGCGAATTGGAGATAGTCACTAAACTTACCACTACGAACTGCAGTTTGTACTGTACGCACCACATCAGGATTGATCATATGGTATTCACCACCGTGAACGAACTTTAACAACCCACCTTGGCCAATCTTCTTACGCTCTAAGTAAGCATCTTTGATAAGTTTTTCCTGATCATGCTGTAAATGCTCGAAGCTCGCACCACCAATTGGGTTTCGTGCATCAGGGAAGCATAACTTCATTACGTCATCCCCTAGACCAACTATTTCGAATAACTGTGCACCACGGTATGAGGAGATTGTAGAAATACCCATCTTGGACATGATTTTCATCAGCCCTTTGTTAATACCTTTACGATAATTTTGATGCGCTTCCAAGTTACCCATACGCAGAATATTATTACGAATCATGCGGTCAATAACATCATAGGCCAAATAGGGGTAGACAGCAGTTGCCCCAAAGCCTACAAGACAAGCTACTTGGTGGGCATCTCGAGCTGATCCAGTCTCTACAATGATGTTAGTATCACAACGCAGTCCCAACACACTCAAACGCTGATGTACAGCTGCTGTCGCCAGCAGAGCGGGGATAGTCAACTGGCCCTGAGTGGGTAAACGCTCTGATAGCACCAGTAATACTTTGTTTGCCTTGGCAGCTTCTACAGCAGCATCTGCCAGATTATTAATTGCTTCATGCATACCAATTGCTGGATTATAAGCAAGAGGCAGTTCTGCAATGTCATAACCAGGTTTGTCCAGATGCTTTAAATTCCAGAACTTATTTGGAGACAAAAGGGGAGAATGGAGAATAATCCTATCCGCATGATCAGCAGTTTCTTCAAAAACATTCAATTCTTTGCCCATACGGGTTTCCAAGGACATCACTATACTCTCTCGAAGAGAGTCCAAGGGAGGGTTGGTCACCTGCGCAAAATGTTGACGAAAATAGTCATACAGAGGGCGAACATGTCGGGACAGAACAGCAATCGGAGTATCGTCACCCATGGAGCCGGTACCTTCAGCGCCTTTTTCAGCCAGTGGTTTGAATACTTGATCGGTTTCTTCGAAAGTCACCTGAAAAAGCTTCATGTAGGCTTCACATTCCTTATCATCCATAGCCTGAAGCTGAGGAGCCTGAGGATTTAAAGTCGATTCGACAAAGCTAGTTTTTTCTTCAATCCAGCGCGCATAAGGCTGGCGACTTTTTAGATAATCAGCCACATCGTCTGTGTTCAGTATCTTACCTTTGAGTGTATCCACTACTAGCATCTGGCCAGGTCCTACTCGTCCTTTGCTCACTACATCTTCAGGTTCGTAGTCATTAACCCCAATCTCTGAAGCACAGGTGAGGAAACCATTGCGAGTCATTACCCAGCGTGATGGACGCAGACCATTTTTATCCAGAACACAAGCGGCATATCTACCGTCAGTAAGCACTACCCCGGCAGGACCATCCCATGGCTCCATGTGCATAGAAGCGAAGGTATAAAACCCCCGTAAATCGGCATCCATGTTTTCCATATTTTGCCAGCTAGGTGGCATGATTAGGCGGATAGCTTGATATAGGTCCATACCACTGGTTACCAGTAATTCCAGCATGTTATCCATTGATGAAGAATCTGAACCATTCGTGTTCACCACAGGAGCGATTTCTTCAATATTCGGAATAACGCTGGAGCGGAACTTGTTAATGCGTGCCTGAGCCCAGTTGCGATTGCCCTGAATGGTGTTAATCTCTCCATTATGAGCCAACATCCTAAAAGGCTGTGCCAAAGGCCATTTTGGTAAAGTGTTGGTAGAGAAACGTTGATGGAATGTACACATCGCCACTTCTACACCAGGGTTATGTAAATCTAAGTAGAAGGTGGGTAAATCTACCGGCATCATAAGCCCCTTGTAAGAAAGCACTGAATGCGATAGAGAACATATATAGAATTCCTTGTCAGCCGCCATACGGTTCTCAGTTTTTCGGCGCGCAATATACAACTTTACTGTGAATTCTTGCTGGTTTAGGTTATCAGCAGAAATGAAAATCTGCTCAATAACAGGCATGTTTTTTCTTGCCATACGTCCAAGAACTTCAGGATCAGTGGGCACTTCTCTCCAACCTAATACCTCTAAACCTTGGGCTTTCAACTCCTCTTCAATCACATGACGGCCTTTTGCTGCATGTTCTGCTACTGGGTTAAGGAAAATCATCCCAACACCGTAGATTTCGCCAAGTTCTTTATTGAATAAACGTTGGCCTTCTGCTCTAAGGAAGGCATCAGGCTTTTGCATCAGCAAACCACAACCATCGCCAGTAGCACCGTCAGCTGCAATACCGCCACGATGAGTCATGCAAGTCAGAGAGCCGATCGCAGTTCTTAACAGCTCGTGGCTAGGCTTACCTTCAATATGTGCTACCAGACCAAAACCACAGTTATCTCTGAATTCGTTTGGATGATATAGACCAGTGCTCATCGTCATTCCATAGGCAGGGTAAAACGGCCTGACATTTTATACTGAGCAGGGAAATTGAGGCAATAATCTTGTCCTAGTTTTAAACCAACTGCAGCATTAATCTCCGCTCAGGAGACGCTCCAGCGAAGCAGATTCAACATCACGAACCACTGCAGCTTTACCTACTGAATCCAATAGTATAAAGGTCATTTGACCTTGTTCAGCTTTCTTGTCTTTGCGCATTAATTGAATAAATGTTTTACTATCTAACTGCTCGGGCAGGGTCACTGGCAAACCTGCTGCCTCTATCACCGCTCTCACCTCCGCTAATACCTTAGGCTCTATCCTGCACAATTGAAGGCTTAGCTCTGCGGCCAACACCATACCAGCCGCAACAGCCTCGCCATGTAGCCATACTCCATAACCCATGGCAGTTTCTATTGCATGCCCGAATGTATGACCCAAGTTCAAAATGGCTCGAATACCTCCTTCACGTTCATCCGCAGCCACGATAGCTGCTTTCTCAGCGCAGGAAGTGCGGATTGCATAAGTCAGAGCTTCACTTTGTTTTGCCAATAATTTAGGAAGGTTGGCCTTAATCCAGTAATGAAAGTCTTGATTGTTGATCAGACCATACTTGATAACTTCAGCCAGCCCAGCCTTTAATTCCCTCTCGGGCAGAGTTAGCAAGGTTTGTGTATCTATTATCACTGCTTTAGGCTGATAAAATGCTCCTACCATGTTTTTACCCAGCGGACGGTTAACTCCCGTTTTCCCTCCCACTGACGAATCCACTTGGGATAACAAAGTGGTAGGTATTTGAATAAAGTTAATGCCACGCTGGTAAACTGAGGCAGCAAAACCTGTCATATCTCCAATAACGCCGCCACCAAGAGCAATCAGAGTACACGAGCGAGAGAAATTCCTTTCCAGTAACGCATCGAATATTGTGCTTAGGGTGTCTAGAGTTTTAAATTCTTCACCATCGGGTAGTATGACCTCAAGCAAATCAAAATCTGTTAATTGTGAGCGCAGTGTTGGCAGAAACAGAGGGGCAATGGTGGTATTTGTAACCACACAAACTTGCTTGCTTTTTAAATGTTCAACGACAAGATGCCCTTGAGATAGCAGACCTGCCCCTATGTGGATAGGGTAACTACGTTCACCAAGGTCTACGTGCAGGGTTTGCATGGTATTTATTCTCCTGACTCTCTAGTCGTGTGATGACTGTCTAGTTGCACTTATCCCACCTCGGAAAAGTCATTTTAAAGGGACTTACTCAAAGTCAATATGGCTGCAATCCACATCATTTGAAGCTTTCTCTAAAGCTTCCGCTACTTGTTTACACACATGGACAGCATTACGCCGACTTGTCTGAATAATTAAGTCAGCTATTTCTCTATACAATGGATCTCTCAAATCCATGAGGGCTTCCAGTTTTTTGTGCGGATCCTCTACTCCCTGCAGAAGGGGGCGTTTGTTATCACGCCGAGTCCTTTCTACTTGTTGAGCAACACTGGCACGCAGATACACAACAAAGCCACGTGCGGCTAAGTGTTGACGATTTTCTGGTCGCATCACCACACCTCCGCCCGTTGCTAACACAATATTGCTTTGTCTGGAGAGCTCATCGATTACGTTAATCTCGCGCTGTCGAAAACCTTCTTCACGCTCGACATCAAAGATCCAACTGATAGCAGCACCTGCTCGCTCCTCTATCACTTGGTCAGAATCCACGAAAGTCTTGCCAAAATGATCTGCTAATAACCGACCTATAGTTGTTTTTCCTGCCCCCATCGGGCCAATAAGGAAAATATTTCTGTTTCCATCAAACATTGTCAATTCCGAGGCTACAGCTCACTACTATAATCTTCATTGTACCTCATCTGAGGCAGATGTCAGAGCAAGCTCGGCGTCAGAAAAATCAATAATTTAACTTTCTCCTCGGCCAATTGTTAATAATTCAGCTAAGCCTCAAATAGCTTCGTGCTTTTAGAGGCGTGCGATCGCTTGTTAACCCATCTTCAGCCCCAAAACACCTCCTAAGACCACAGTCTCTTAATCCGCAACTTTTACAAGAGCACTTAGGGCATGGGTCTAATTAACATCTACTGCAAAGCACCGTAAGGATTTTAAAGGCTTTATGAGCAGATTCATAAGCACTCCTTTGCCAATACATGGCATGGCAATCCAATCTAGAACAGGTAGAATGGTTTCGCAGATATTCTTGTAGACTCGTGAGATGAAACTATCACTGACATCTTCTGTAATTAGGGTGAGCCGCAATAAGCTCCTTCGCTTAATTATACCTTGGGCATGCGTTAGCATATTTGGTCTATTGATGCTGCTCTCTAGTGGCTTCCTATATCTGTCGACCAAACTTCCAAGTCGGGAGTCCTACTCAAATATTCGCCTAGAAAACCCCCTACGTATCTTCACTAGGGACGGTAAGCTACTAGCCGAATTTGGTAGTCGTCGCAGCGACCCAATCAAATATGAAGATATTCCTCCACTTGTAGTGCAAGCCTTAATTGCCAGCGAAGATAAACGCTTTTATGAACATGGTGGTGTCGATTCTTTGGGACTACTCCGATCGGTTGTAGGAATTATTACTGGCCGTGATTGGGGGGGGGGCTCCACACTCACTATGCAGGTGACCAAGAATTTCTTCTTTCAAGGTGAGTCTGCCTACTCAAGAAAGTTCAAAGAGATCCTGCTTGCCTTAAAAATGGAAAGAGAATTAACCAAAGAGGAAATTCTTGAACTTTATTTCAACCGAACTTTTTTTGGTATTTCTGCTTACGGAATAAAGGCAGCTGCCCGACAGTATTATGATAAAGAAGTACAGGACCTTGTTTTGGAAGAGGTAGCAACATTGATTGGACTTCTACCTCGTCCTAATGCCTATAACCCACTTCAATCACGCGAACTTGCCAAAGGTGAGCGTTCACGCGTGCTAATTCGTATGCGCGATCAAAGTTATATAACAGAGGATGAATTCGAATTGGCTATGAATAGTCCGCAAAGCGCTCATCGCTACGGACGTCAACCTGAGCTAAGTGCTCCCTACCTAGCTGAGCTAGTTAGACAGGACATGATGAATCGTTTTGGTGAACTGGCTCTCACTGATAGTTATGAAGTCATCACTACCATTGATAGTACCATGCAAATTGCTGCTAATGCTGCTCTTGAGCAGGGGCTAGAGTCTTATGATCAACGCCATGGCTATCGAGGACCTGAAGCACATTTCGAAAGTCAGCCCGAATTATGGGAAGTCGAATTAGACGATATAACTACTATCGCTGGGCAAATCCCTGCTGTTGTCACTGCTGTAACCGAACAAAATGTCGAGGTTCTGATGAAAGGTGGTGAGATATTGAAGCTAAACTGGGAAGGCCTGCGCTGGGCAAAACGCTTCATCACACCGAGTAGCTGGGGTTCCACTCCCCGAAATGCCGCAGAAATTCTTAGAACAGGTGACCAAGTTCGTGTCATGAAAAACATAGAGGGAAACTGGCAGCTAGGTCAGATTCCTGCCGTCAATGGCGCCTTAGTAAGTATGGATCCTGACAACGGAGCTCTCCTTGCTCTCACCGGTGGTTATGATTTCTCGCACAGTTCTTTTAACCGAGCAACTCAAGCCAGAAGACAACCAGGCTCGAATATCAAACCCTTTCTCTATTCGGCCGCACTGGATAATGGATATACAGCCGCCTCACTCATCAATGATGCTCCCCTGCCGCGTAGCGATTACAGGCCCTCAAATTTTGAAGGCTCATTTATGGGGCCCATTAGGTTAAAGTATGCCCTAGCACAATCAAAAAACCTTGTCTCATTGAGACTTTACGATACCCTAGGAGCCGATGTTGTACTTCCGTACTTTTCCAAATTCGGATTCAAACAGGAAGAATTTCCTAGAAACGATCTAACAATCGCAATTGGCTCACACGTCATGTACCCCCTCGAGGTGGTTACTGGTTATTCCGTATTTGCCAATGGTGGTTACAAGGTAGAACCTTGGTACATACAACGCATTACTAATTTTAATGATGGTGTAGTATTTGAAGCCCACCCTGCCACTGTATGTGAAGACTGTGAGGTAAAGGCGTTAGACTCGGCGAATGCTGCACTAGAGGCACAGGCTGCATTAGCGAGTTCTTCCCAAACATTGACAAACCAAACTACGGTAACCTCAACTAATAACGAGACCGCAAATACAAAAGCAAGCGCTGCTGAAAATCCTCTTTTACTAACAGAGATAGATACTGATACTAATTCCTTGCCTCTAGCTCCTAGAGTTCTTGACGCTCGCACTGCTTACTTGATGAATTCTATTTTACGTTCTGTGATTACTGATGGAAGCGGTAGACCAATTTCACGAGCTTTGAACAGACAAGATCTCGGTGGCAAGACTGGTACCACCAATGATAATAATGATTTATGGTTTAGTGGCTTTAATAAAGAAATCGTCACTACAGTTTATGTTGGCTATGATGAACCTGAAGGTTTAGGGAGAAGTGAACAAGCAGCGACAGTTGCACTACCAATATGGCTTAAGTACATGGAAAAAGTTTTACAAAACAGGCCTGAATCTACAATGCCACAACCCGATGGGATTGTAACTGTGCGAATTAACCCAGAAACTGGACTACGGGCCAACCCAGATGATCCTGAGGCTATATTCGAAGTTTTTAAGGAAGAAACAGTGCCTCCTTACCCAGCTGAAGGCACTATGTTCAAAGGTCAGGAATTGGACAAGGTGGTCGATATTTTCTGAAAAAATAAAGCGCTGGATTTTTTTAGATGAAATCTGAATCGTGTGGGTAATAGACAACATCGTGAGAACAGCTTTAGTCAGCCCATGCTGTTTACGAGTGTCTAATCCATACAGCGAAGCGAGAATTGCTTCCAAGCAAGGATAAAAGAAAAAAATTAAAATTTGTCACCAAAAAAGTTTTGGTTACTTCATCAGGAAATAATTTATACGCGACGCGAACCGAAGCGCTTATTGAACTTATCAACGCGTCCGCCAGTATCGAGAATTTTTTGTTTACCCGTAAAGAATGGGTGGCAATGTGAGCAAACGTCAATACGCATATCCTCAGCAAGCGTAGAACGGGTCTTAAAGCTGTTGCCGCAACCGCAGGTAACAGTTACATCTTCGTATTTAGGATGAATGTTCTCTCTCATAGTGGTTCTCGCTGTTTCTCGCTGATACGTACTTGCCCTTGGGGTTTAGTTGTACGCTGTATACCTAATGGTTCCCCTCCTCATGGGAGCAGAAAAGACGGGCATTCTACCAGAAGACACCCTGAAGACAAGAGCCCTAACGTTTTTTTGGAATAAGCGCCTAGAGTTGTTCCATTTTATCACGCCAGAGGTTATGGTTTCGAACCACTTCAGAAAATACACTTTGGAATAAATTCGTAATAAAATCAATATTTAAGCCTTGCAACTGCGCCTGCTCGGCAATCAAATCTAGTTTATCTTCCTCGCGTTTGGAGTCGATAGAGTTGAGATTATACTTAGCCTTAAGCTCTCCTACCTGAGCAGTCACACGGAACCGGCGCCCCAGAAGCGCTATAATCTTTTCGTCTATAATATCGATTTCTGAGCGAAACTCCAGTAACTGAGCAGGAACATCCGGGGAACTTGGTGAATGCATGTTTGATAATATCCTTCTTGGGAATGTTTAAGCGCTTCCTATACTATTGTCACTTTGACCACGACTCAAGATAGACTGTTTTGATTAAGCAAATTTTATTAACTAAAAAACCCTATTATGTGCAGGTCGCTCTGCCTACCCCGCTTTATAGAGTATTTAGCTATTGCTATCCTACAGGACTGCCCGCCCCTAAAGCTGGACAATTAGTCCGTGTCCCATTTGGCAAACAAAAAGAGTCCATAGGAATAATCGTTAGCAGCAGTGAACAATGCGAGCTAGATCCAACTAAAGTAAAGGATGTACTCTCATTACTCCATAATGAACCTTTGCTCGGGAAAAATATACTCGCTCTCTATGAGTGGGCCTCTGCTTATTATGCTTATCCCTTGGGGCTTGCTATCCAGGCCGGGCTACCATCTCGGTTACGCCAAGGCGAAGCACCGCAACTCAGCGGTCTGACCTATTGGCAGGCCACTGAAAAAGCTTCATTGTACCGTCTGTCTAGAGCACCACTGCAAGCTAAAGTTTTAAATTACTTGTTGGCCAAAGGCCCACAGACAGCATCAGCCATCAAAAAAATGTCAGGGGTACAAATTGGAAGTGTTTTGAAAGCTTTAGTCTCAAAATCATTAGTGAGTTCAATGGTCCATACTCCTCAAAAAGTTACACCTAAACTGGCACAAACACCACTCAAGCTTAATACTCAACAAGAACAAGCCCTCTCTAATCTTCAAAAATCCTTGCAAGGCTTTAGTTGTACTTTACTAGAGGGAATTACTGGTAGTGGGAAAACAGAAGTTTATCTACAATTGATCTGGCAGGTACTTCAAAAAAAAAAACAAGTGCTAGTACTTGTACCCGAAATTAATCTCACACCTCAGACATTGGCCCGCTTTACTGCGCGCTTTAACTGTCGAATCGTCACTTTGCATTCCAATATTAGCGAAACGGATAGAAAGGAAGCTTGGTTACTCGCCCGTAGTGGATTGGCAGATATAATCATTGGTACTCGATCTGCTGTCTTCACTCCTTTGGCGAGGCCTGGCCTATGCATTATTGATGAAGAGCATGACAGTTCTTTCAAACAACATGAAGGCTTCCGATACCACGGGCGCGATGTTGCCATTTATCGAGCCAACAAAGAAAAATATCCTGTAGTCCTAGGGTCAGCTACTCCCTCATTGGAAAGCTTGCAAAATGCCCTTCAGGGTAAATATCAACATTTACAACTGCTAGAACGAGCTGGAGGTGCAACTGCTCCTGTTCTAAAAGTTCACAATATGCATCTTCACACGCACAAAGAAGGTTTCTCGGAAACTTTGCTAGCACAAATAAAAGAGCACCTTCACAATGGACAACAAGTACTTGTGTACCTAAACCGTAGGGGTTTCGCGCCTTTGCTTCAGTGCCAAGAATGTGGCTGGATTGCGGAGTGCCCACGGTGCGAACGTAGTTATACCTTACACTTACAACGGAAAAGCTTACTCTGTCATCATTGTATTACACAAAAACCCATACCTCACAGCTGTCCTGCTTGCCAACGTCATACTCTAAGTGCCATAGGAGCTGGCACTGAACGTATTGAGGTATTTCTTCAGGAGCACTTCAAACAATTTCCTGTCATTCGCATTGACAGGGATAGCACGCGCAAACTTGGAAGTATGGAGGCTAAGCTCAATGAAATTCAAACTGGTACTCCCTGTATCTTGGTTGGGACTCAAATGCTTGCCAAAGGACATCACTTCCCAGGAGTCACGATGGTGGCTATCCTAGAAGTTGATAGCTGTCTTTTTTCAACTGATTTTCGTGCTCAGGAAAATCTTGGACAATTACTAATGCAAGTTGCAGGCCGCGCAGGTCGAAGCAATGTGGCTGGCGAAGTAGTCATGCAAACATACTATGCTCAACACCCTGCCCTACAGCAATTATTACAAAAAGGTTATTCTGGGTTTGCTCGCACTTTGCTCAAAGAGCGCCAACATGTGGGGATGCCTCCGTTCAGCCATCTTGCACTCTTAAGAGCAGAGGCATTTGATCAAAAAACTCCCGTAGCCCTATTAAAGCTGATCACTGAAAAGTTAACCCAGCTACAAACACCAAAAGCTTCGTCGCAGATCAGTTACTATGGCCCGCTAGCGAGTCCTCTAGGAAGAAAAGCAGGGGTTAATCGTTATCAATTACTACTCCATTGTCACTCCCGTAAACTTTTGCAGGAAACTCTTGCTAGACTTACCCTTTGGATGGATCAGAGTTCATTGGCTAAAAAAGCTGCCCGAAAAGTGCGCTGGTATATTGATGTAGATGCTATCGACTTTAGCTAGTGGGCATTACAATGCTATTCACGCATAATAGACCCTTCTAGAAGACCTTCTTATCAGAGAACTGCTAATGTCACATGATTTCGCGAAGGGTACAGCATCTCACCGGCCAATGCCGTCAGCCCGTCGATTTAAGGAGCTAGAGTCATCTAGTCACTGGAGCTGGTTCTTGAGTGGCCTTCTCACCGGCGTGTTCTTACTCGGACTATTGAATCTTGCGCTATTCCATCTCCATGGTAGTGAGGTTGAAAATATTGCTCCAAGCACTGTGTTGCAAAGTGCGGAACCAGGTAAAATAGGCATTAATTTCCAGTTTTATGAAGAGCTCGCCAAGAGGGAAGTTACGGTAGAAGAATCTCTACCTTCGAAGATTATTGAATCTAACTCCGCTACTAGCGGACAGCAGAGTGTTCAATTGACCCTGGCGGAGTCTGGACAAGTCGCAGAGCAAATCGAACAACGCTATTTACTACAAGCCGGTTCATTTCAGGAGCGGAACGATGCTGATAAGCGCCGCGCTAGGATACTTCTCTTGAATTTGAATGCAACAGTGACTCCTGGCCTTGTTGCTGGACGTACTTGGTTTAGAGTAATAGTTGGTCCTTATGATCGTGCTCAAGCTGATATGGTTCGTAACGAATTATCAGAAAATAATATTCCAGCAATTTTATTGAGAATGCGCTAATTCCATGAGACCCCAAGAAGTAAAATTACATAAAGTTTCGGCCACACTAGAACTAGTCTATGCTGATGGATTGAACTTTTCTCTTCCATCAGAATATTTGCGAGTTTATTCACCTTCTGCAGAAGTAAGAGGACACGGCCAAGGTCAAGAACTACTGCAAATAGGCAAACGCCGAGTTAAGCTTAATACTGTTGAACCAGTCGGACATTACGCTGTGCGTCTACGTTTTGATGATGGCCATGATACAGGCATTTATACATGGGAATATCTTTATGAACTTGGCAGCAGGCAAGAATTTTTATGGCAGGATTATTTAAATCGACTTGAATCAGTTGGAGCTAGCCGTGAAGATCCCACAGTTCAAGTAGTCAATATTGTTTCCTTGAAAAAATGAAGCAGAACAGGAACTCATAGAGAAAATACATGCAGGATAACAATCAACAACGAACTCATTTTGGTTACCGAGAAGTACCAATTGAAGAAAAAGCCAAACTTGTTGGCGGTGTCTTTCACTCTGTCTCAAAGCAATATGACTTGATGAATGACGTTGTCTCTTTGGGATCACACAGAATCATCAAACGTATGACTTTAGAAATGTGTGCTGTGCGGCCCGGCCAAATTATTCTTGATTTAGCTGGGGGCACTGGAGATTTCAGCATGCTAATGGCTCCGATGGTAGGTTCTGACGGGAAAGTAGTCCTCAGTGACATCAATGCGAGTATGCTCTCCGTGGGTCGAGATCGTATTATTGATTCAGGACAGACAGGTAATATTTCTTTCTGTCAGGCTGATGCAGAATGCCTTCCTTTCGCAGACAAAAGCTTCGATACAATCATTATCGCTTATGGCTTACGTAATGTAACTCGCAAAGAGGCAGCTCTGGCTTCAATGCATCGCTGTCTCAAGCCGGGTGGACGCTCTGTTGTCTTAGAGTTTTCCAAACCACAGAACCCCTTACTCAGCAAAGCTTATGATATGTATTCCAAGCTCTGGCCACTTGCTGGCAAGTTGGTGTTGAATGACGCTCAAAGCTACAAATATCTTGTAGAGTCTATTCGCATGCATCCAGATCAAGAAACACTTAAGCAGTTAATGCTGACAACGGGTTATGAGAAAGTTTCCTACCACAATATCATGGGTGGAATCTGTGCCATTCATATTGGCTCTAAATCGCTAACGTGTTAAAGGTCTAGCTACTGATGTCATTCAAACTTCTAAAAACAGCGATTTTGATTCCCCTGGAGGCAGCAATTAATGCTGCATTAGCTCTGGATGAAGGCAATCCCCATCGCATGCGTAATTTGGAGGGAAAATCCCTTGCTATTCAAACACATCGACCATATACAACACTGGGTATCCACTTTATTGCAGGGCGTGTTAGCTTAAATCCATTTTTTGACGAACTAGCCACGACACAATTAGAAGGTGAAACTAGAGATCTTCTTCGACTATTTGTTACCTCTATTAGAGGAGAAGTTTTACATACAATGACTGATTTCAATATTTCTGTTAAGGGGTCTGTAGATTTCTTGAGTCAAGTAACTGATTTTGTGCGCGCACTACAATTGGATTGGGAATATCACTTGAGCCAAGTTATTGGCGACATGCCTGTCGAAGGTTTACGGCGAGTGGGTTCTAAAGGTGCAGAGACAGCCAAAGATGCTCATGAGAACGCAAAACGGGCGGTGAAAGACTATCTCATCTACGAAAGTAATTTATTTCCCTCAGCTTCAGATCGCGCAACACATCAACTACGGTTGCGCAATCTGCAACTGAATCTAGATAGGTTTGAGGCCCGCCTCAATATTAAGTTCAAGCCAACCCATGGATAATAGTAGGCACTACCACCGGTTGTTGTGATGAGAAATTAGCGACATCCGCCACAAGAGTTGGACCATGCTGCAGTCCTGCTGCATCAAATAATGATTGATCAGCTATATAAAAGTGGACCGTCCCATAAAAAAGAGGATCATTTCCAGCTGATAAGGTGTCAGGTAGGCGTAACTCGAAACGACTGATTGCGCTAGTTTGATAGAGATCCATGATTAACGGCATATGATGATCTCGGTAATAATCACCATCAAAGGTTGCCGTGGCATCATAGGGATAGAAGATATCCATACATGCTTGCCCTAAGCTGCTACTTGTAAGATCACCACCACTTTCAGCATGAATCCTATCAGTTTGTACTATTAATGACGTGTTAGTGAACATGGGGACTTCAGCGGCGATGTCTGCGCCATGCTCTGCTCCAGCTAGCGCAAAAGCTTCTGCATCCTGGATCCAAATATTCACAACAGCCACGTAAGCTGAATTAGCCGGGTCTATAGGGCGGCGTAATTCAAAACGAGAAATGGCATTGCTACCATAACGCTCCATGATGTGTATAAGATGATTATCTCTATACCAATCGTAATCAAACGTCACGTCGGGGCCAGCCAGATATAGAATAGTTAATGAAGTACTTCCAACGATACCAGCACTCGGTACTGCACCCATCCCCTCTATTATACTGGTTTGCCCTATGCCATCTTGAGGCTGAGAAACAGAATCTTGTTGAGCCCGTGAGCAACCACTTAGTCCTAAAGCATAGGCAATAGCAGATAGTGTTGTCCCTCGGGCAGCTGTACCTAGAAGCTTACGGCGACTTAGCATAGAGGCTGGCTGTAATATTTTTTTCATCGAGTTCCCCTTATCGGAAATGTTAGTATTATTCTTATAAATCCAAGCTTACTAAGGTACCGGACTGTGACCTCGGTTTCCAGTTAACCTACATCAGAGTTGGGTGTTTATACAAAACTCTGGCTATAATGCCATCCTCTGGGGATAAGCGGGAACCAGCACTTGCAACGATTATTTGTCATATTGCGCACATTCGCACGCTACCGACTGGATGAGTTGCTGGCCAAATTGCCCGGCGCGGGTAGAATTGTCTGGTTTTTACGATTAGTGCCCTCACTTAGAACAGCTAGGGATCTTTCCGAAGGTCAACGACTTCGCTTGGCTCTTCAAGAGTTAGGCCCCCTATTTATTAAGTTTGGTCAATTGCTGTCTACTCGTCGAGATCTTCTCACTGATGAAATGGCAGATGAATTAGCTCTCCTACAAGAAAAAGTGCCTCCCTTTGATGGTGAAGCTGCGCGTATGTGCGTAGAAAAAACCTTAAAAAAGCCCATCGGAGAATGCTTTAGTGAATTTGCTACCACTCCGCTAGCCTCAGCTTCAGTTGCTCAAGTCCATGCAGCCACTTTGATTAGTGGAGAAGACGTCGTAGTGAAGGTACTACGCCCTGATATTGAAAAGGTGATCCATCAAGACCTTACCTTATTAAAAAAAATGGCTGAACTTCTTGAAAACTGGTTACCAGCGAGTCGTCGCTTTCACCCGGCACAGATAGTTAGAGATTATACTCACGTCCTGCTCAGTGAGCTTGATTTGATGTCAGAAGCTGCCAATGGATCACAGCTAAGACGTAACTTTGAAAACTCTCCATTATTATATGTACCTAAAGTTTACTGGGATTACTGTACACCTGAGGTATTAGTCCTGGAACGGATGTATGGTATCCCTGTAAGTGATATTGCTACTTTGAAAAAAGAAGGAATCAATATTAAACGCCTTGCTGAACTCGGCGTTGAAATTTTCTTCACCCAAGTATTTGATCACAGTTTTTTTCATGCCGACATGCACCCTGGTAATGTTTATGTTGCCACTAGTCCGAAAGATGAGCCCCAATACATAGCTTTCGATTGCGCGATTATCGGTACTCTTAGTCAGTCGGATCAGCAATATATAGCACGAAACCTGCTGGCTATTTTTGAAAGGGATTACCGCAAGGTTGCTGAACTTCACCTAGCATCAGGCTGGGTTCCCCCTGATACTCCAGTGCATGCCTTCGAGGCAACCATGCGAGCTGTCTGTGAGCCAATTTTTCAGAAACCTTTGAGTGAAATTTCTTTTGGTCAGCTATTGATACAACTCTTCAGGACAGCTGGCCGCTTTAATATGGAAGTACAACCTTCACTCGTATTGCTACAAAAGACTTTGCTCAATGTGGAGGGCCTTGGCAAGCAGCTTTACCCCAATCTTGACCTTTGGGAGACTGCACTGCCTTTCTTGCGTCGGTGGCAACAAAAACGCTTATCTCCACTTCGTAACTTAAAGAAGTTAAAGAAAAAAATCCCCGAATGGATGGAGCAAGCCCCTCATTTCCCTGAGCTTGTTTACGGTGCTCTGCAACAACAAAGTACCGCTGAGAAGCGTGAGCAGAGTCTTCGAAAAGAGCTTTCACAGGTGGCCTCTGAATTAAGATACTCTCGTATACAACTTAAATGGCTGAGCATCATGCTGGTGGTTGCTATAACAATTTGGTTCACTTATGTAACTGACAAGATTTGACATCGGAAGCAAGTAAAAAATGAGTTATGCTTTATAGCTAAAAGGGACAGAATATGAAAAGTACCCATTTAGAGAATGAACATGAAGATTGGCTGAGCCAACTTCGCTGGGACCCACAGGGTTTGCTACCAGTTATCGCCCAAGACTGGGAAACAGGCCAGATTCTTATGCAGGCTTTTACCAACGAAGAGGCGCTACGGCTTTCAGTCAAAGAAAATCGAGCTATTTACTGGTCACGCTCTCGTCAAAGACTTTGGCGCAAAGGTGAAAGCTCAGGTCACATACAAGTTTTGCAAGAAGTGCTGGTAGACTGCGACAATGACAGCTTAATCTTTGTAGTAGAGCAAATTGGCGGTATCGCCTGTCATACTGGCCATGCATCATGTTATTACCGTCGCTTGGACGTACAGCTTAACCATGTAAACTGGCAGGAAACTAGTGAAGTCCTAAAATCACCCATGAATATCTGCGGTGAAAACAAGTAAGGCATGAGATGAACGAAACATTACAGCGCTTATCAGCAGTGATAAAGCAACGTCGTGGCGAAAGTCCAGAGACTTCGTATGTCGCTAAATTACAGAATGCTGGCCTGAACAAGATTCTAGAAAAAGTTGGCGAAGAGGCCATAGAAACTCTCCTTGCTGCCCGTGATGTTCAACACGGCGCTAACAAGGATAAATTGATTTATGAAACTGCAGATCTATGGTTTCATACTTTAGTCATGCTGGAAGAGATGCAGTGCCATCCAGACGAAGTACTTGCTGAACTGGATCGCCGTTTTGGTCTATCTGGACTGGAAGAAAAAGCTGCTCGCGGCTGATAGAACATAGGTTATAACACCCCACGCTTAAGGTTTATAGGAGCACGTTATGGGACTTGGTGGAATTGGAATCTGGCAACTGTTAATTGTTTTGGTCATTATCATGCTGTTATTTGGCACCAAGAAACTGAAAAATCTTGGTGGCGATCTCGGCAGCGCCATCAAGGGCTTCAAAAACGCCATGGATGATGGAAAAAATATTGAAGCCAAACAAATCGAAGATGAAGCAAAAGATGCAACCTTCGATGTCAAGGCCGAAAAAGTTGAAGACAGCAAGTAAGGCCTCAACTTATGTTCGATATTGGTTTTTTTGAACTTGTTGTGGTGGGTATAGTGGCCTTAGTCGTTCTTGGGCCTGAGAAATTACCGGGCACTATTCGTACAGTATCCCTGTGGATTGGACGTTTGCGTCGTAGCTTTAACACCATAAAAAGTGAAATTGAAAAAGAAGTGGGCGCCGATGAAATTCGACGCCAACTGCGCAATGAGGAAATCATGGAGAAATTCCGAAAAACTCAGTCGCAGGTACAGAACTCTATTAAGGATATTAAACAAAGTGCTGATGAATTTCGTCAAAATGTAGAAAATGAAGCAAAAGCAGCTGCGGGTTTAGACATCAAGCCTGTCACATTAGAAAAAACTTCAGAAGCTAATGATTCTTTGGGTATCGCGAATGTAGCAGCCGATCACAATAAAGAAGATTTATACAGCGACACTCAGCAGAGCAGTATACAAGAGAAAAATTTCCGTACCGACTCTATCAAAGAAAAACGTCGTTGCTCAGACAAAAACTCCATCTCTAACCTTGCAGCAGGAGTCGCAGGCGTTGGCTCTATCCCTACGAACAAAAAACCTATACAAGGTGATCTCTTAAGCGACTCCAACAAGTCTTCTGCAAGTGCGCTTAATGATACAGGTTGGAATGATGCGGCTGATAATGGCAGTATAGACGGAGGCGTATGAGTTCGGTAGAACATGATCCTAAGGAGCTTCCCTTAGTTGCTCATCTATTGGAATTACGCGATCGTATTTTGCGTTGTGTTGCCTTAGTTTTGGTTTTATTCCTATTACTCTTTTATTTTGCTAATGATATCTACGACTTTGTCTCGCAGCCTCTAACAGCTCAACTGGCTAACGACATCATTAGTACTAGTCCAATGGATCCCTTTCTAATCCCTATGAAGCTCACTTTCATGGTAGCTTTGTTTATTTCGATGCCTTATATCTTGCATCAGGCTTGGGCGTTTATCTCTCCAGGGTTGTACCAAAACGAAATCAAAGTTACTTTCCCTATTCTAATTTCTAGTGTTGTGCTTTTTTATGCCGGTTTGGCTTTTTGTTATTTCATCGTACTCGGCTTTGTCTTTAACTTTTTTATCAATTCCGCGCCGGACTCTGTTGCAGTCATGACCGACATGGGCAACTATTACAGCTTCGTGATGAAGCTATTTCTCATTTTTGGCTTTGTTTTTGAAATTCCAATTGCCACCATTCTGCTTATTATTTCAGGAGTGACCTCTCCCAAAGCTATGTCTGAAAAGCGCCCTTATATTATCGTGGGCTGCTTTATTGTCGCGGTACCGATGACACCACCAGACCCTTTATCTTTGTTCATGATGGCTCTGCCAATGTGGCTACTTTTTGAGTTAGGCATTTTGGGGGGACGTCTCTTCTATACCGAACATGAAGATGAGCAAGAAGTATAAGAGTGCAAGTTTAATTTCTAGCCAGTATTTTTTTAGCAAATCTCCCTAAAATACCTGCTATATTTAAGGAGTTAATTTACTTTTGTTTGTGTGCCACCTTTTAATTGATCTTTCAACTTTTCAACAAAAAAGTGACTGGGCCATCATTCACTAAACTAACTTTCATATCTGTACCAAAGCGTCCAGTGGCAACTTTTACTGGATCATAGTCCCTACATGCAACTTCCACAAAATAGCTATATAAAAAATGCGCCTCATCCTGTGGTAAGGCAGAAGAAAAACTTGGTCTAAGGCCCTTATCAGTACTGGCCGCAAGAGTGAACTGTGACACCACCAATAAGCTTCCTTCTATATCTTGTATGCTGAGGTTCATTTTTCCTTGCGGATCAGAAAAAATACGGTAATTAAGCACTTTATGCAGAAGTTTGTCAGCTTGCCCTCTGGTATCTCCTTTTTCCATGCCGAGCAACAACAGAACACCCAACCCTATTTCACTGATTGTTTCTCCGTTAACCTTTACATTTGCCTGAGTCACACGCTGAATTAAACCTAACATTTGCTTGTCCTTTCTCTGGCAACACAAAGAAATTTCGAATATCGCTAATCTTGGCAGCCATCATGCTCTCATAATTAGAAGTGTATCTGCTGACCAGTCACTTGAAGAATCATAGTAGCTATCTCCTCAATGGACTTCGTCGTCGTAGACATCCATTCGATACCACTTCTACGCATCATACTTTCCGCAGCCGCAACTTCTTCGCGACAATTTTCGAGCGTGGCGTAACGCGAATTAGGCCGACGTTCTTGTCGAATTTCTGTCAGTCGCTCCGGGGAAATGCTCAAGCCAAATAATTTACGTCGATGAGCCTTCAATGCTAAGGGGAGTTGTTGACGTACAAAATCTTCGGGTATTAGCGGATAATTTGCCACCTTCAAACCATGCTGCATAGCAAGGTATAAGCTAGTAGGGGTTTTTCCTACACGACTAACACCAATAAGAATAACATCTGCCTGCTCTAATTCTGCATCTGATTCGCCATCATCATGGGCCAAGGCGTAGTTTATTGCTTCTATCCGATCATGATATGCCTGACTCTTAATCACATCTGAAAAACGGCCTACCCGGTGCAAAGATTTGACGCACAATTCCTCTTCAAGTGGAGCAACGAAAGTACTAAACATATCCATCAACATACCCTGGCACTGTACTGCGAAGAGCTCAACGAGCCCAGGATTTACAATAGTGCTGAACACTAGTGCACGTGCTTTGTCAGTTTCACAGGCATGATTAATCTGTCGAAGCGCCTGAAATGCTTTATCCTCATTATCCACAAAAGGAATGCGAATTCTTCGGCAATTTATATCAAATTGCGCCAAGATAGCATTACCAAAAGCTTCTGCAGTAATACCGGTACCATCAGAAACAAAAAATACGGATCTATAAGACATGGGCAAGCCCATCAATAAGTTTTATCATTACACCCTCCGGATTACTCTATCTTTACGGTCTATCATTCCACGGGATTAGCTGAGGTAAATCATATGATAACAGGCTCTTCTGACTGGGTTATCCCTTTTGAGCAATTACGTATGACCGATGTAGAGATAGTCGGGGGTAAAAACGCGTCCCTGGGAGAAATGATCTCTCAGCTTCCTGGGGGGCTACATGTTCCCTCTGGATTTGCAACGACAGCCGCGGCTTATCGTGCATTTTTGCAGCACGGCGGACTTGATGCTCGGATTAACACCCTACTTGATGCCCTCAATGTCGAGGATGTTCAAGCTCTTGTTCGTACAGGCGCAGAAATTCGCGCATTAGTCGAAGCACAACCCTTCCCGAAAGAACTCGAATCTGCCATAAGGGATGCTTTTACCGCACTATCAGGAAATGATAAGGATGCCTCATTTGCAGTACGTTCTTCAGCCACTGCTGAAGATTTGCCAGATGCCTCATTCGCAGGGCAACAAGAAACTTTTCTAAATGTTGTTGGCATTGAAGAGGTACTAGTTCGCATTAAAGAAGTTTTTAGCTCACTTTATAACGACCGTGCAATTTCTTACCGTGTGCATAAAGGTTTTGCTCACGCTAATGTTGCACTTTCAGCAGGTATTCAACGGATGGTACGCTCAGACCTTGGAGCAGCTGGTGTCATGTTTACTATCGATACTGAATCAGGATTTGATCAGGTAGTGTTTATCACTTCTAGTTATGGTTTAGGAGAAACAGTGGTACAGGGAGCTGTGAATCCAGATGAATTTTATGTCCATAAACCTATGCTAGAGGCAGGCAAAAGTGCAGTTATCAGACGAAATCTGGGCTCTAAACTTGAACAGATGGTTTTCAGCACCCCAGAGGAAAAAGTCACTACAGGTAAACTTATCAAAACTATTCCTGTCCCTATTGAGCAACGTCATAAGTACTCCTTAACTAGCGCTGAAGTTGAGCAATTAGCACGCTATGCCATGCTAATTGAGGCTCACTACAACCGTCCGATGGATATTGAGTGGGGTAAAGATGGGACTGACGGCCAACTATATATTCTGCAGGCTAGACCAGAGACAGTAAAAAGCCAAACAAGCGAAAGTATAGAGCTGCGTTACTCGTTAATCGGTAGTGGTGATGTATTAGCTGAAGGTCGAGCTATCGGACAGAAAATTGGTGTTGGACCAGTTCGTCTTGTGACCGATATTTCAGAAATGCATCTCGTTAAAGCTGGTGATGTCCTAGTAACCGACATGACAGATCCAAATTGGGAACCAGTTATGAAGCTGGCAAGTGCCATTGTAACCAATCGTGGTGGACGAACTTGTCATGCTGCGATCATTGCGCGTGAACTTGGGATTCCAGCCGTGGTAGGTTGTGGTAACGCCACCTCCCAACTAAAAGAGGGACAGATTGTCACCGTCTCTTGTACTCAGGGCGATACCGGTAAAATTTATGCTGGGGAATTAGAGACCCAAGTCACCGAAGTCAAGCGTGGCGACATGCCAGATTTGCCTTGTAAAATCATGATGAATGTTGGTAATCCGCAGCTAGCTTTCGATTTTGCCCAACTACCTAATGCTGGCGTAGGTTTGGCTCGCCTTGAATTTATTATCAACAACAACATCGGCGTGCATCCAAAGGCTATTCTAGATTACCCGAATATCGACCGTGATTTACTCAATGCAGTAGAGTCAGCAGCCCGTGGTCATGAATCACCACGAGCCTTCTACATTGATAAGGTGGCAGAAGGTGTCGCCAGCATTGCTGCAGCGTTTTTTCCAAAGCCTGTCATTGTGCGTCTTTCAGACTTCAAGAGCAATGAATACCGGAAACTAATCGGAGGTAGCCGCTACGAACCAGAAGAAGAAAACCCTATGCTAGGATTTCGTGGAGCCACACGCTATATTTCTGAAGACTTTGGGGCCGCATTTGCTCTTGAATGCGCTGCAATAAAGCGAGTTCGTGAAAAGATGGGACTGGTCAATGTAGAGATCATGGTTCCTTTTGTACGTACCTTGAAACAAGCAGAAGCTGTCACAAATTTATTGGCTGCAGAGGGTCTTATCCGAGGACAACATGATCTACGCTTAATTATGATGTGTGAATTGCCAAGTAATGCCATACTTGCGGAACAATTTTTAGAGTATTTTGATGGCTTCTCCATTGGTTCTAATGACCTGACACAGTTAACTCTTGGACTAGATAGAGACTCCGGTATGGCACTTTTAGCGGCAGATTTCGATGAACGAGATCCGGCAGTCACTACTCTAATTTCGCGGGCGATTTCAGCCTGTATTGCTCAAGGAAAATATATTGGTATTTGCGGACAAGGGCCAAGTGATCACCCCGACTTCGCTAAATGGTTATTGAAGCAAGGTATTAGTTCAATTTCCTTGAATCCAGATACCGTAGTAGATACCTGGACTCAACTAGCAGATTAAATGGCGCTTATTCCTTACTGCGAGAGAGGCGCTTACGCTCGTTCTCAGTAAGGAATTGCTTGCGGAGTCGGATATGGTTAGGTGTAATTTCAACCAATTCATCAGTATCGATAAATTCCATCGCCTGCTCAAGTGAATGTCTTACTGGAGGCGTAAGAATGATATTTTCATCAGTGCCTGCTGCACGAATATTTGTCAACTGCTTGGCTTTGGTAGGGTTTACCACTAAATCATTTTCACGGCTATGTAGACCGATAATCATCCCTTCATAGACTTCTGTATTAGGGTGAATGAACAAACGCCCCCTCTCTTGTAAACTAAACAGTGCATAACCAAGAGTTTTTCCCTTTACATTGGAAATTAATACGCCATTATTACGAGCACCTATGTCACCTGACTTAATCGGACCAAAGTGGTCAAAGATATGTGTCAAAATACCTGTTCCTGAAGTTAAGCCTAGAAACTGTGTACGAAAGCCGATGAGTCCACGTGTAGGGATAATGAAAGACAAGCGTGTACGACCTTTTCCATCATTATTCATTTCTTGCATTTCAGCTTTACGCTTACCCAGCTCTTCGATAACACCTCCTTGGTGCTGTTCATCAATGTCTACCATCAGAGTTTCATAGGGCTCGACAGTTTCTCCATCAACCACTTTTGTCACTACTTGAGGTCGCGATACTGCCAACTCGAAGCCCTCGCGGCGCATAGTTTCTATTAAAACCGAGAGATGTAACTCACCCCTTCCAGAGACTTTGAATTTATCTGCCGAGTCGCCTTGCTCAACACGCAGTGCAACGTTATGGATCAACTCACGCTCCAACCGCTCTTTGATATTTCTTGAAGTTACGTACTTACCATCCAGGCCCGCAAACGGGGAGTCATTCACTTGGAAAGTCATGGTGACAGTGGGTTCATCAACTGTCAGCGCGGGCAACATTTCTGGTTTTTCGGGATCACAAACGGTATCAGAAATGTTGAGCTCCTCAATACCAGTAATACAAATGATATCTCCAGCGGAAGCTTCAGTGGCATCCACACGTTCGAGACCAAGATAAGTTTTTATTAACCCTATCTTTCCGCGACGTGTCTTGTTTTCTCGATCCACTACCAATACCTGCATATTAGGCTTCATACGACCTCGAGTTATACGGCCTACCCCAATAACACCCAGATAGGATGAATAATCCAGCGCTGAGATCTGCATCTGTAAAGGCCCATCCAAGTCCACTGCAGGTGCTGGGACTTTATTGACGACTAGTTGAAACAGAGACTCCATAGAATCCCCTAGATTATCTGCATCCATACCGGCCTTACCATGTAAAGCAGAAGCGTATATCACAGGGAAATCAAGCTGTTCATCTGTCGCGCCAAGTTTGTCAAAAAGGTCGAAGACTTCATTTAAAACCCAGTCCGGGCGAGCACCTTCACGGTCTATTTTATTAATCACAACAATTGGCTTTAAGCCTCGAGCAAAAGCTTTCTGTGTAACGAAGCGAGTTTGAGGCATAGGGCCATCAACAGCATCAACAAGGAGAAGTACAGAATCGACCATCGATAAGACTCGCTCAACTTCACCGCCAAAATCAGCGTGACCTGGGGTATCGACAATGTTGATACGGTAGCCATTCCACCGTACTGCAGTGTTTTTGGCGAGGATGGTAATGCCGCGCTCTTTTTCCTGATCGTTAGAATCCATCACCCGCTCTACATCCTTGCCGCGAGTTTCTAGAGTTCCAGATTGTTGTAGCATTTTATCTACGAGGGTGGTCTTTCCATGATCTACATGAGCGATGATGGCAATGTTGCGAATGGTTTCTATCACGATAGTTCTCAATGGCAGGGCTAAAAATGCTGCGCATTATACCCTAGTAAAGGGCGAAGACGCGTGAGTATTTTATCAGTCAGCCCAATAACTATAATTTGTAGACATTTAGTTAATTCCTAGACGCTTATAAGAAAATGTTTCAGAGATTACCCAGAAAAATGCCAGATTCCTGGAAAAGAGCGCAATAAATGATCCCAATTCATTTCCACTTTTATACTTTCAAGATCGTAGGGAGGAAGCGCTTTATCGGTTAGCTTGAATTTACCACAAAGAATTTTGTCAATATTTTTTCTAAGTAAATGACAAAAAGGCTTGCGAACTTTTCTGCTCTTAGTTGTAATCTCTTGTAAGTATTTGGAGAGATAATACATAAACATTATAGCTCTATTTTGGTGCTTAATGCCTTTTGTTGCACCTATTTGGTGCATATCTTGTAGCTGTGCTGCAGCGTCCAATGCCTAAGCTTTAACTAATTGAGTAAGTTAGGAGCTTTCAACTGCGTGGCATATAATTTGCTGATTAAACTACAAAGCTAACTATGCTCAATGTTGCTGAAACAGTATTAAATTAAATTTATATACACTTTTAATAAACAAAAACAGACACCAGGGATGACCTGGCACGAGCTCTACGGAGGAACTTATGTCTGAGAAGACCTTGAAATTGATCGCGGACAACGATGTTAAGTGGGTTGATCTGCGATTCACTGATACCCGTGGCAAACAACAGCATGTTACCTTCCCCGCGACTGAGGTTGATGCTGGTTTTTTTGAAGGCCGCATGTTTGATGGCTCATCAATAGCTGGCTGGAAAGGTATCAACGAATCAGACATGATCCTGCTACCTGACGATAGTACAGCAGTGCTTGATCCATTTGCTGAGGAGGCACAAGTGAATGTTGTATGCGACATCATAGAGCCTTCAACCATGTCTGGCTATCAGCGAGATCCTCGCTCTATAGCTAAAGCAGCTGAAGCCTATTTAATTTCTACTGGTATTGGTGATCAGGCATTTTTTGGTCCAGAGCCTGAGTTCTTCATTTTTGACGACGTCAAGTACCGCACCACCATGGGTTATTGTATGAGCAAAGTCATCTCACAGGAAGCCGCATGGTCTACCGATCTAGATAAGGATGATGGCAATAAGGGGCATAGTCCTCGCGTGAAGGGCGGCTACTTTCCTGTACCCCCAACAGATTCTCTACATGACATCCGTGCAGCCATGTGTAGCGTTATGATGGAAATGGGTTTGAAAATTGAAATACATCACCACGAAGTGGCTAATGCTGGTCAGTGTGAGATCGGTGCTTCATTTAACAGCTTGGTGAAGAAAGCAGACGAAGTACAAATCCTGAAATACTGTGTGCATAACGTTGCAGCAGCCTTCGGTAAGACTGCTACATTCATGCCTAAACCTATAGTTGGTGATAATGGCAGTGGTATGCACGTTCACCAATCTATATTCAAAGATGGTAAAAACCTGTTTGCAGGAAATGGCTATGCTAATTTGTCTGAAGAAGCGCTTTACTACATTGGCGGTATCATAAAGCATGCTAAAGCCCTAAACGCTTTTGGTAACGCATCAACCAATTCCTACAAACGTTTAGTTAAAGGCTTCGAAGCTCCCACTCTGCTAGCCTATTCAGCGCGTAATCGCTCTGCCTCCATTCGTATCCCATACATCCTTGGCGGTAACCCAAAAGCGGTTCGAATCGAAGCTCGTTTTGGAGATCCAACGGCGAATCCATACCTTTTCTTTGCTGCATTGCTGATGGCTGGTCTTGATGGTATCCAAAACAAGATTCACCCTGGTGACCCAGCAACTAAAGATCTTTATGACCTGGAGCCTGAAGAAGAGGCTAAGATTCCTCAAGTTGCAGACGATTTAGCAGACGCACTGGAAAACCTAAATAAAGATCGCGAGTTCCTCACCAAGGGCGGCGTATTCACCGATGACTTTATTGATGGTTACATCGAACTTAAAAAAGGCGAACAGCAATTAGTAAATATGACTACTCACCCACTAGAGTTCGAACTTTACTACAGCTGCTAATCTTATGCTCTCCCTGCACAGAGCTTGTGCAGGGAGAGCATTTGTCCCATCTTTTAGAAGCTCTCCATACTTTTCCAGCATCAAATAATGCAAATTTGCCGGTAAGTCTTAACAACCCACTAAATTACCCATCTCGATTTGGGCGACAACGATTAATTGACTAGTCAGTTGTACTTTTTCAGAGTATATTTGCACTATTTTGGTGCATAAATATTTTGGAAAAATCCGATAGTCGTTGTGTTACTCAAGAGGAAACCAAGGCAAGTATTCTCTAATATAAAAATTTAATTTTTTCAAATACTTAAATTTTCTAACAATTGAATACGAAAATTTCAAGAGTTGGTGCAGTAATTGCATGTAGGCGTGAATTATGAATAAACAACCTGACATAGAACTCTTGGCTTATCTCACAACTCCCGTAGTTGTGCTTGATACACAATGCCGCCTATACAATATGAATCAGGCCGCTGAAGAATTATTGGAAGTGAGCAATAGACGCTTTCAACACTATCCTCTGAGAGATTTCCTTCGCAACCATGAATCGATTCTTGAAAGCATCGATTCTGTAGCTACTTTTGGTGCTCCAGTGATTGTGCGTAAAGCAGAACTCGTTTTATTGAACGGGAGTAAGCAAATAGTAGATTACACCGTATCAATAATAGAAAATGGCTCTGAACCTTGGTTTGTTCTGGAACTCCACGAATTCAACCGTAGTAGTCTTAGCTTCTCAAGGAAAGAGGCTATGTTAAACTCTCACGAAGCCTCTGTAGAGCTGATCCGCTCGCTTGGTCATGAGATAAAAAATCCACTTGGTGGTATAAGGGGGGCGGCCCAGTTACTGGCATCTGAATTACAAGACCCTGAACTTAAAGACTACACCCATGTCATCATCAATGAAACAGATCGACTAGTAAAATTGATTGACCGTATGGCTGGGGGCAGAGAAAGACCAGAGATTAGTAGTGTTAATCTTCATGAAGTGCTTGAAAGAGTCCGTTCCCTAATAGAAGCAGAGTCAAAAGGTAGTATCACCATTCATCGAGATTATGATCCTAGCTTGCCTGAAACTTCAGGTGATCTTGAACAACTGATTCAAGCTTTGCTGAACATTGTTCGAAACGCCTTGCAGGCTTTGACGGAAAATCCATTTCCTCAATCCAAACCAGAAATCATTTTGCGTACTCGGGCACTAACTAATGCCACAATTACCAGCCAAATTCATCGAGTTGTGCTCCGCATTGAGGTCATTGATAACGGCCCAGGTATTTCTGAAGAGTTAATGGAGCAAATTTTTTATCCTCTTATTTCAGGGCGCCCGGAAGGCACCGGTCTTGGACTTTCCATTGCACAAAATATTTTGAAACAACATGAAGGGCTAATTGAATGTGACAGTAAGCCTGGTCAAACTCGATTTACTCTCTCTATTCCGTACAAACCGGAGGCAAAATGAATTTACGCAGACATACTATCTGGATTGTAGATGATGACCGTTCCATCCGTTGGGTATTGGAAAAGTCTTTAGATAAAGCTGGGCTAGATAGTGAAAGCTTCGACTCCGGTGATGCCATGTTACAGCGCTTAGCCGTGCGTCAACCGGATGCTCTTATCAGCGACATAAGGATGCCCGGTATTGATGGACTTGAACTATTGAGTACTATCAGTGAGCGTTATCCGGCATTACCAGTCATCATCATGACTGCGCACTCAGATTTGAGTTCTGCTGTTAAGTCCTATAAGAAAGGCGCATATGAATACTTGCCAAAACCTTTTGATGTTAATGAAGCAGTTGCTGTAGTAAAACGAGCTTTGAAAAATGTAGTCGGAAAGCAAGAAGATCATGATAAACAACTCCCTCCATCTTTTGAACAAAAAGAAATTATTGGTGAAGCCCCTAGTATGCAAGAGGTTTTTCGTGCCATAGGAAGACTTTCTCACTCTAATATCACTGTCCTAATTAAGGGTGAATCAGGCACCGGTAAAGAGTTAGTGGCACATGCTCTCTACAAACATAGTCCTCGCGCCAATGCGCCATATGTTCCCTTAAATGTAGCCGCTATTCCTAGAGACCTAATTGAATCTGAACTTTTTGGTCATGAAAAAGGGGCATTCACTGGGGCAGGAGGACAACGGATTGGACGCTTTGAACAAGCCCATGGTGGGACACTATTTCTCGATGAGATTGGTGACATGCCTATGGAGGCACAAACTCGGTTACTGCGTGTTTTGGCTGATGGTGAATTCTATCGGGTGGGTGGCACCTCACCAATCAAAGTCGATGTCCGTGTCATTGCTGCAACTCATCAAAATTTAGAGGAGCGCGTAAAAAACCATCATTTCCGGGAAGACCTTTATCATCGCCTGAATGTGATTCCAATACATTTACCCAAACTCAGAGATCGTCGCGAGGATATTTTGATACTTTGTGAACATTTCTTGTTCCGCTCAGCTCGTCAGCTTGGTGTCGAAAAAAAAGTACTTAAACCTGAAACTGGTAAGTTTTTAACTGAACTTCCTTGGCCTGGTAATGTGCGACAACTAGAAAATTTCTGTAGTTGGATTAGTGTAATGGCCTCGGGCAGAGAAATTTTTTTGGACGATTTACCCGAAGAACTACGCAAGAGCAAAAATGAGGAAACAGTAAGTAGCGGATGGCTAGAAACATTACGTCATTGGGCTGATCAGGAACTCTCTCTTGGACATAGAGGGATTCTTCAACAGGCGGTTCCGCAATTTGAAAAATGCCTCATCGATGTAGCCTTAATTCACACAGGTGGACGCAAGCGAGATGCTGCCAACTTGCTTGGTTGGGGGCGCAACACTCTGACCCGCAAACTTAAAGAACTAGGTGTTGAAGACGATACTAATAATGAACTCTCAGACTCGCTTACTACAGATGAATTATAACCGTGCTTAATATCGTTCTATTTGAGCCAGAAATTCCACCGAATACGGGCAATATTATTCGTCTTGCCAGTAATACCGGATGCCATTTGCACTTAGTACATCCGCTAGGCTTTACTTTAGAGGATAAAGCGCTTCGTCGTGCTGGATTGGATTATCATGAATACTGCAATGTGCAGCAGTATGCTAACTGGAGTGACTTTCTAGACAAGCACGACCCGGGCTTACCCATATGGGGAGTATCTACCAAAGGTACGCAAAATTATTGTGAAGTGGATTTTGAACAGGGTTCTTACCTTTTATTTGGCCCTGAAACTCGAGGTTTACCTAACTCCATTCGTCAAGATACTGCATTGAATGGGTTACTTCGGCTACCCATGCTTGCGCAAAGCCGTAGTCTAAATTTAAGTAACAGTGTAGCTATTTTAGTTTATGAGGCTTGGCGACAGATGAACTTTACGGGTGCCCAGTAGTATTACCCGCAAAGTTCTACGCAAGTATGACTTGCAACTCACTATTAGTTGGCGTCTGTTTCTGCCGAGATTTTAGCTTTTTCTGCCTGTGAACGCTTAGCTTGGAGATAGACTTGCTCGAAGCTAATTGGTGCCAGAGCCAAAGGAGGGAAACCACCTTTAACAACTAGTGAATCTACCGCTTCGCGTCCATAAGGGAAGAGGATATTTGGGCAGTTAATCATTAAAACTTGCTCCATACCCTCTTCAGGAACTCCGGCAATTTCAAACACTCCTGCTTGTTCAATTTCAATTAAGAAAATTGTTTTTTCATTCTGCTTCAGCTCTGCCGTCATGCGCAAAATTACTTCGAACATATTATCATCAACTTTACGGCTGCGACTGTTGATGTTGAAATTTACTTGTGGATTGTAATCACGTCGAAAAACTTCAGGCGAGTCTGGTGATTCGAAAGAGGCATCTTTCAGATAGATATGTTTTAACCCAAAACGTGCCCCTACAGGCTGACCGTTTGCTGCTGGGACTGTTTCCTTAGTGTTTTCTGCCATGTTACACCTGTTTATCTTTATTCAATTTAGAAAAGCTTATTTTACTATTGGCAAACCACGCGAGTTCCACTCGCTCATTCCGCCAGCCAAGTTAACTACGCTTACAAAACCACGAGCGCGCAATTGTGCCACAACCTGGCCTGAGGTTTGCCCCATATTGCATACGACTACAATAGTCTTTTGTTTATAGCGTTCAAGCTCGACCGCGCGTTCTTCAATTTTAGCCAAGGGGATATTGATGGCATCCACGATATGTCCTTTCTCGTATTCCTTGCGAGCACGTATATCTAAAAATACTCCATCTCCCCTGTTGATTAGCATAGTTGCTTCCTGTGGAGAAAGTTTAGGAGCTTGTTTGCTTTTGATATATAGCAACAGCGTAAGTAATAAGGCCATCCAAAGGGAGGCTAACTCCCAGTGATTTGTAAGAAATTCGATAAATCTTGCCATGATTTTCTGTTTACTCATAAATAGCCAAGGCAGCTTACCTTTGGCCTAAATAGTATAAGCGGGCGAGTATACACTGGGAGGCCTTGAATGTCAGTTTTGACGGAGCTTGCAAGCTTTAATGGCACATATTGTTTTTGTAAAGCCGAGGTAAAATCGTAGATAATGCTAGTTTAAGGCAATATGCTATTAAACTTTGTGAATACAGGTTCTGGCAGGTGATGCTAGACAAGGCATTGATAAAAAATTCTGCATGACTATGACTATGACGACTACCTCTCCTACCACAGCTGTGTTACTAATTCTTGATGGCTGGGGCTATCGGGATCCAGCCTCTGACAATGCCATAAGCCTTGCTTCAACCCCTACTTGGGATCGCTTGTGGAGTACTGAAGCCAGTACTTTAATTAACACTTCTGGGATGGCTGTGGGGCTTCCAGATGGCCAAATGGGGAACTCTGAAGTTGGACATATGAACTTGGGAGCTGGCCGTGTGGTTTACCAAAGCCTAACTCGTATAAATAAAGCTATAGATGAAGGGGATTTTGCTACCAAGCCTGCGTTAATTAACTCGCTTAAAGCACTGGCGGATAATGGTAAAACGCTCCATATTATTGGACTACTATCTACCGGAGGGATCCACTCTCATGAAGATCAAATAGCCGCATTCATCGAACTAGCAGGCTCTCACGGCTGCAAAGTTTGTCTCCATGCTATCTTGGATGGTCGCGATACACCCCCTAAATCTGCCTCACACAGTTTAACTCGATTTACATCTCTCCTCAGCGCCAATGGTGGAATTTTTGGCTCCATTTGTGGTCGCTACTATGCAATGGATCGTGACAAACGTTGGGAGCGTGTTGAGCCAGCCTTTCGAGCCATATGTCATGGTCAATCTGCTTATCATGCTGAAACTGCAGAGCAAGCTTTGGAGGCGGCCTACGCACGGAATGAAACCGATGAGTTCGTGCAGCCCACCATTATATGTAGTAAAAATAATCTAGCTAACTTGATGCAAGACGGTGACATAGTTATCTTCATGAATTTCCGCGCTGATCGAGCACGCGAGCTGACACAGGCATTTGTCAGCTCTGACTTCAAAGATTTTGACCGTGGCTCCATGCCAGTAATTCGTGAGTTTATTTCTCTTACAGAATACTCTACTAGTTTACCTACTACAGTACTCTTCCCTCCTGAAGAGCTACGTAACTCACTAGGAGAATATTTGGCGAATTCGGGAATGACTCAACTTCGTATCGCAGAAACAGAAAAGTATGCACATGTTACCTTCTTCTTCAGCGGCGGACGCGAACTAGAATTTGATGGAGAAACACGCATCTTGGTGCCTTCACCAGAAGTAGCCACCTATGATCTCAAGCCTGAGATGAGCGCCATTGAAGTAACAGACAAATTAATCGATGCCATACATAGCGGCAAATACAATGCCATCATCTGTAACTTTGCTAATGGTGACATGGTTGGGCATACAGGTGTGCTTGATGCAGCAATCAAAGCTGTTGAAGTTTTGGATGAGTGCCTTGAGCGTATTGAACGTGCGATTCGTCAGAGCCATAGCGTTTGTCTAATCACTGCTGATCACGGTAACGTAGAACAAATGCTAGATCCAACCAATGGCCAAGCTTTAACCGCCCACACGTCACTACCAGTTCCCCTAGTTTGTTTCGGTGCTGTAGACAATAAAGTTCTCGATACCGGAGGGGCACTCTGTGATATTGCCCCTACTTTACTTGAACTAATACAACTACCTGCTCCAGTGGAAATGACAGGTCGCTCTTTAATACTGACAGCAAATAAATAATTAGGGAGACCAGTAATGTCTTTACAAAAACTGCCATCAAGCTTATCTCAATTTAGCTTAGGTCTACCATTTCTTATCTGCGCTCTAAATAGCTCTCTAATCAGTGCACAAGAATCTCAAACACAAGATTCAATGAAAATTGCTGCAGAAGAAAAGCTGATTCAAGCAATGCCCCCAACTGAAACTTCTAGAAAAACTCAAGAATCTTTACCTCTGCCATTCGATGAAGTCAGAATTTTTGCTCAGGTACTCAGCCAGATTAGAGAGGCTTATGTAGAAGAAACTGATGATAAAACCTTACTAGAAAACGCTATCAAAGGAATGCTTGCGGGCATAGATCCACACTCAACTTATCTACCCGCTGATGAATTTGCTGCTCTAGAAGAATCTACTTCCGGTGAATTCGGTGGGCTTGGAGTTGAAGTCGGTATAGAAAATGGTTTCATCAAAATCATTGCTCCACTAGATGATTCACCAGCCGATAAAGCTGGGATAAAGGCTGGGGATTTAATTATAAAACTTGATGATACGTCAGCCCGTGATGTGACCTTAGGCGAGACATCTGACCTCTTGCGAGGCGATCCAGGAACTGATATCACATTGACAATCATGCGAGAGGGCGTGGCAGAACCACTAGAAATTACTATCATTAGAGACATTATCAAAGCGCGTTCTGTCCGTTCGCGCACGTTAGAGAAAGGTTATGGATACCTTCGTATCACCCATTTTAGTGCCAATACTGGCGATGAGGTGCTGCAAGCTCTGTTTGAATTACAAGAGGCCAATCAGCCACTAAAAGGACTGGTCATGGATTTACGTAATAACCCGGGAGGAGTTCTTGGAGCAGCAGTTGCCGTTTCTGATGTATTCCTCAATGAAGGCTTAATAGTCTATACGGAAGGTCGTATTCCCAATACAAATATGCGCTTTGAAGCAGATGCTGAAGATCCATCTATGGATGTACCATTAATTGTTCTGATAGATGGAGGATCAGCCTCGGCATCAGAAATTGTGGCTGGCGCTTTGCAGGATCAAAGTCGTGCAATTATTATGGGCACTCAAAGTTTCGGGAAAGGTTCTGTCCAAACTGTACTTCCAGTCACTAATGATAGGGCAATCAAGCTAACTACAGCCTTATACTACACTCCAAGTGGTCGTAGTATACAGGCGCGTGGTATTACTCCAGATATTGTGATTGACAGAGCACGGGTGACTAAACTAAGTGAGGACATAAACAGCTACCGCGAAGTAGACTTAGCTGGTCACTTGCAGGTGGAAAGTAAGCAAGGTGAAGACCGCAGCTCTCTGACAACTGAGGAAGTGGTAGTTAACGACTACCAATTGAATGAGGCTGTGAATTTATTAAAAGGGATGAATCTACTAAAGCGTTGATCAACGCACATCAATGCCTTGTTGACGCATGAATTCTTTAGCTTGGGGGATAGTGTATTCGCCGAAATGGAATATGCTAGCTGCCAATACAGCATCAGCATGACCTTCTTTGATACCTTCCACCAGGTGTTGCAAATTACCCACGCCTCCTGAGGAAATGACGGGTATAGTCAATGCATCAGCAATAGCTCTATTCAAAGCAAGATCAAAACCACTTTTTGTGCCGTCCCTATCCATACTAGTCAACAGTATTTCACCTGCACCATAGTTTTGCATACGCACAGCCCACTCAATGGCATCAAGGCCCGTTGGATTTCGGCCACCATGGGTGAAAATTTCCCAACGCAAAACCTCTCCTTGCTTAGAAACTTTTTTAGCATCAATTGCCACAACAATACACTGAGAGCCAAATCTAGAGGCAGCTTCTCCAACAAACTCAGGATTAAAAACGGCTGCGGTATTAATTCCTACTTTGTCTGCACCTGCGTTGAGCATACTGCGGATATTTTCGACATTGCGAATACCCCCCCCAACGGTGAGGGGGATAAATACTTGTGACGCAATATCTTCAACCGTTTTCAAGGTAGTACTGCGATCATCAGAGCTGGCGGTAATATCAAGAAAAGTTATTTCATCCGCACCTTGTTCACAATAGCGACGAGAAACTTCAACAGGATCCCCAGCATCACGTATATCTACGAATTTAACTCCTTTTACAACCCTACCATTGTCACAGTCTAGACAAGGGATAATACGTTTTGCCAGAGCCATTAACTGTTTCCATCCCAGGTAAGAAAATTTTCTAAGAGTTGTAACCCCGCATCCTGACTTTTCTCTGGATGAAACTGCACTGCAAATAAATTTTGATCTGCTAAAGCCGAGCAGAATGTACGCGTATAAGTCGTGTTACCCACCACATAAAACGCATCATCTGGGACAACACAGTAACTATGCACAAAGTAGAAATAAGATTCATCTTTAATTTTATGCCACATGGGGTGTGCATGAGTTTGAGCAACATTATTCCAACCCATGTGTGGAACTTTTAAAGGTAACCCATCGTTATTAGTTAGGTGCTCGGCGAAACGCAACACATTACCAGCGCATAATCCAATGCAGTCTACCCCTCCATTTTCATCGCTATGTTCCATCATCGCCTGCATTCCAACGCAAATACCAAGAACAGGTTTTTCCATGACTTGTTCACGAATCAGAGAATCAATCTGCTGGCGACGAATCTCAGCCATACAATCCCTCATGGCGCCAACGCCAGGCAATAAAAGACGATCGGCATTCAGTATAATTTCTGAGTCACCAGTCACAGAAATTTTTGTGGTAATTCCAGAGCGCAATGAGACTTTCTCAAGCGCTTTAGCAACTGAGTGCAGATTACCCATGCCATAGTCGATAATCGCAATATGGGTCATAGCTTAACCGTTTAAGGTTCCTTTGGTTGAGGGAACTACTCCCTGCATGCGAGGATCAATTTCTATCGCCATGCGCAATGCACGACCGAAAGCCTTGAAGACAGTTTCTATTTGATGGTGAGCATTGTGACCACGGAGGTTATCAATGTGTAAAGTGACATTAGCATGATTAACGAATCCTTGAAAAAATTCATAAAAAAGGTCCACGTCAAAATCACCCACTGAACTTCGCTTAAAGTCTATCTGATACTCTAAACCTGGTCTGCCAGAAAAATCGATAACAACCCTGGAAAGAGCTTCATCCAGAGGGACATAGGCATGACCATAACGACGAATACCAGTTTTATCCAACGCCTTACTAAAGGCCTGGCCTAGTGTGATCCCTATATCCTCCACCGTGTGGTGGGCATCGATATGAAGATCTCCCTCAGCTAGTATCTCAATATCGATAAGACCATGGCGCGACACTTGCTCCAGCATATGCTCTAAAAAAGGTAGGCCTGTGCTAACAGTAAATTTCCCTGTACCATCCAGATTCATCGAGACTTTGATCTTAGTCTCGTTAGTATTTCGTTCTACGCTGGCCGTTCTAGCGGTCATAATTTTTATATCCTTAGTCAGGGGGTTCGATTATACCGTCATTCGAAACTTAATCCCAAACCGTTATAATCTAATTTTTTCCAATTATCTTGTATGAGTGTGCGAGGCCCTATTCCCTCATGGATAACACAAATTTCGCCACTAGATTATTGAACTGGTTTGACCATCACGGAAGAAAGCACCTCCCTTGGCAGCATGAGCGAACACCTTATAAAGTATGGATAAGTGAAATCATGCTCCAACAAACCCAAGTAGCAACTGTCATTCCTTATTTTGGACGCTTTATGGAGCGTTTCCCAGCCTTAGAGGATCTTGCCCAGGCAAAGGAAGATGAAGTACTACATTTATGGACAGGTCTTGGTTACTATGCCCGCGCCCGCAACCTGCACAAGTGTGCTCAATATGTTCTTAGGGACTACAATGGCCAATTTCCTACTTCTATAGAGGAGTTGCAGCAGTTACCTGGCATAGGTCGCTCAACCGCGGGGGCCATCATCTCATTAGGTACAAATGGTCATGCAGTGATTCTCGATGGAAATGTAAAACGTGTCTTAACACGGCATCAAAAAATTACTGGTTGGCCAGAACACTCGGCGACATTAAAAACTTTATGGAAGCTAGCCGCGGAACTGACACCTAAGCGCCGCTGCCCAGACTATACCCAGGCAATCATGGATCTTGGTGCTACAGTCTGTCTACGCTCTAAGCCTTTGTGTGAACTCTGCCCTATCAGTAATGATTGCAAAGCCCGTCTGACAAAAACTATTGCTAACTACCCTAGTAAAAAACCAAAACAAAAAGTTCCCACCCGATCCACTACAATGTTGCTGTGCGTTGACCCAGTGGAAAAGGTAGTATTACTCGAAAAGCGCCAGCCCCATGGTATTTGGGGAGGTTTATGGAGTTTTCCAGAGGTGAGTGGCAACTCGGATATTCCCACTTTGCCATGTCATCTAGTGGCCAAAACCAAATGGGAGGAATTACCTCCTATTCGTCATACTTTTAGCCACTTCTATCTGGACATCACACCTACTTTGATCCCAGTTAGGTCAAAGGAGAAGTTTATAGAGCAAGAGCGCTGGCATTGGTATGATCTACAACATGAGGCCACTCTCGGGCTTGCCGCCCCTGTCCAGCGTCTCATGCAGACACTGGCTGAATTAATGAGCTGTGAGACTAAAAACTGACTTCAACAATATGGCAGGAATAATGAGCCGAATAGTTAACTGTAAAAAATATGCTAAAGAACTACCCGGATTAGCAAAGCCACCTTTTCCTGGCCCATTGGGGCAAGATATATATGAAAATATCTCGATGCAAGCATGGCAAGAATGGCAGGTACACCAGGTGCGGCTGATTAACGAAAAGCAACTAAGCATGATAAAGGCAGAAGATCGTCGTTTCATACAAGAACAAATGAAGCTTTTCTTAAATAATGAGGAATTTGTTCAAGCGGAGGGCTATGTTCCTGAAAAGCTTTCTCAGTCTTGACTAAGTGACCCTGTAAAGGTTTAATACGCGCCTTCTAACTTAGGGTGTCTACGTGAGGCGCTCTATTCTGAAATGCCCAGATAGCTCAGTTGGTAGAGCAGGGGATTGAAAATCCCCGTGTCGGTGGTTCGATTCCGCCTCTGGGCACCATCTTTAATATCAATATCAATCACTTATAAAAATCCCCATCTTTCAAATCTTGTGGCAAACTAAAGGCACATGATGTGTTACAGTGACACAGTTGATGATCGGTAAAACCATTTTTTAAAGATAGGTTATTTATGGTTCTTCAAGAGAACATCGCACCAGTGAGTCTTAATCAAGACGAACTAGTAGCGTTAAAAGACATATCACTCTCCCTCACTCCGATACCTAAATTAAAGAAACGTTATTTGTTTGCCTCGTTCTTAATTTGCGCTCAAGCAGTTGTTTTTGGTCTGGTTGCGGTTATCTCACCAGAGTGGTTTGTTGAACATCTGATTTCTCCATCTATAGAAGAAACAGACTATCTTGTTACTAATACGAGAATTCGGGGATCCTTTATAATCTTTATCGTATTCTTATGGTTATTCAAAAGGTATGACGAGAAATGGTCCACAATGATAACGAATGTAGCTATGGTTTGGGTTGTCGTGATGTCTATACTTGATTTCATGAAAGTATTTTATCTAGACATTTTCCAGGCTACTCCAGAATCAGCCCTGTTCACACTTTGGAGACCCACTTTAATATTCTTAATTTATTATATGAGAACCAAGATGAACGAATACTTCAGGGCAAGAAAATTTTATGAGTTAAGTCAATAAGGTGTCTGAGGCAATAAAAGAGCAATAAGCAAAGCGTCACTGTTCTTGAAAAGAAAGACACCCTTTGCTACTAGACCGCTCACTATTTTAGATAGATTTAAAGAATTAAATCCATTTTTTAAATTTTAAATAAATCCATGACCCTGCCCCAACCAAAAAAATGATTAATGCTACTTTTATAAACCCTTGTTCATCATGATCAAAAGGTATAGAGGTTGTATTCATGCCAAATAACCCTGTTATAAAAGTGAGGGGTAGAAATACACCAGCGATAATTGATAATTGATAAATCCTAGCGTTCTGTTGCTCTATCAATTTGTTACTTAAATTATTTTCAGCTATATGGACTCTTTCTATCAAAATTGTTAACTCTTCAATCAAGTAAGCAATGTGATCTATATTATCTTGAAATAGCAAATCATTATCTTTTTTTATGCCGTCTTTTATGAAGCGGTAATAATGTTCAATTGCCTCCTTTTGAGGCAGCAAAAAACGCTTTAATTGTGCAGATCTTCTTCTCATATCACCCAAGTAAACACTGACCTTTGATGACACTACCTCTGATAGAGGATTTTCATATTCAAATAAGATTTCTGACTCTTGGTCAAGGTGTAGTGCTATTTTTTCGTTGATCTCATCAATAAATTTTATAACTAAGTTGTGCTGATTTTCATATTCAGTTAGTGATTCTGTTCTTAACTTTTCTAAAGATAATATTTTCCTTTTATGGGCAGTGACCAAGATTTTATCATTTGAAAATATCCGTAAGGATACCATGTCCTCTGGAGATGAATCTTGATTTAGGTTTATGGCTCTTAAAAAAAGAAGGAATCCGTGATCCAATCTTTGAAATCTTGGCCGCGTATCTTCTCTTAAAAGACTTTCAATAACTGATAAATCAGGAACAAGTTTCTCCAAAGTGTCATAAGAGTCACTGGCAGTGTAATCCATATCCACCCACTGAATCTGAAGTTGATTATTTATAGTTTTTTTAAAATTTATCATTTTCAAAACTCTATTTATTAATTTTAAAAAAAGTGAATCACACTGTTGAAAATTTAAAGAATTTTCTGTTTATCTTACACACTATTATTATATTATTTTATCATGTAATCACTATTTACCACTGGAACTTCAACTTGCTTAATTTCGAATTTTTTAGTCATAAGTTTAGTTTTTTTGGAGCTGAATTTTACATTTCACAGTTTTTTTCTGTTGTTCTTGTTATTTTTTTTGGATCAACCTTAATTAAGTTTTCTTTTAAATATCTCTCGCCAAAAAAATCTTATTATTCAGAGGACTTCAAACTACTTTTTAAAAGATTATATTTCTCTATCACTTATTGCTTATTGGCACTTTTTTCTCTGTCTCTACTTGACATACCACTAACTGCTTTCGCATTTATCTCAGGTGCTCTGGCAATTGGTGTAGGTTTTGGTGCGCAAAATATTATCAGTAATTTCATATCGGGATGGATACTTATTTGGGAAAGACCTATAAGAATTGGAGACTTTCTCGAAATAGAGGGTTTTAAAGGTAAAGTTGAAACTATATCCACTAGGTCAACTATTATTCGAAGGGTTGATGGTGTAAGACTTGTAATACCAAATAGTAAGTTACTTGAAGAAACTGTTATAAATTGGAACTTAAACGATAACTACATACGTGGTCACATTAGAGTAGGCATAACTTATGATTCTGATATAAACCTTGCAAAATTAATTATGCTTGATATTTTTTGCTCTGATAAAAAAATATTAAAGGAACCTACCCCCGTTATTTTCTTCGATGATTTTGCTGATTTTTCTCTTATCCTTGACGGGTATTTTTGGATAGAAATGGACGTAAATAATGATGTAAGAACTATGGCCTCTAACTTTAGGTTTCAGATAAAAGAGAAATTTGAAGCCAATAAAATCAATTTTGCATTTCCCAGACAAGATATATCGTTACTGAACATGTCTAATCAAAAACTTTTATAAGAGCATCAGCCATGTCAGTTATAATTGATTCATTCAACTTAGAACGTTTTCGTCACCGACTCCATGAAATCTTTCATGACCAGAAACCAGATGATCATCTCAGGAAAATGATCGAATGGTTAATTCTTGGTCTAATTCTCGTCTCTGTTGTAAGTATCATTTTAGAATCCGAAGCATACCTTCATGACTTGTATGAATATCATTTCAGGTTGTTAGAAATCATTACAATAGGAATTTTTACTTTGGAATATCTATTACGTCTGTGGTCTGCCCCCTCTCCTATAAATCTGCATGCCAGCCACTTGAGATGGCAATACGTCTTTAGCTTTCACGGTATTGTAGATTTCATGGCGACAGCACCGTTCTATCTATCGCTCTTTCTTCCTATTTTTGATCTGCGTTTCTTAAGAATATTAAGGTTGGTACGTGTACTTAAACTTTCGCACTTTAACACCGCTCTAGAAGATGTTTTTTCTGCGATACGGGAAGAAAGGAAGTCTTTTTTTTCCGCATTTTATTTACTTTTTATTGCCTTAATCATTAGCTCCAGCTTGATGTATTTCGTTGAAGGTCATCAAAATCACTTTGATTCAATCATGGATACCCTTTGGTGGTCTGTAATCACCGTGACCTCGGTAGGTTATGGAGATGTTTACCCAGTTACCGGCATAGGTAAAGTCATTGGCAGTATTACAGCTATTTTAGGTATCTGTACGACAGCCCTACTTACAGGTATTGTGGCAAACTCTTTTGTCAATCAAATGGCACGCAAACGAGCCATCTATGAATCTGAACTACTGAAAGCATTAAGAGACGGAACTATTACACCCGATGAATCCATGAAGCTGGAGAAACTACGTATTCAGTTTAATATTACTAAAGAGCACGCTGATGCAATCAAGGAAAAAGCTTTAGAAGAAATGCAACATTAGGAAACTGAGCTTTTAGTCATCGTTGCCAGGAAACTTTCCCTGCAGGTCACAATGCAAAGATAAATATTCCATGCTACCTGGCAACAGGGAGAAGGTCAGGTAAGGTTTTTGGGATCTGCCTAACCCTAATGACTTACCATATTTTTACCCGTTGTTCGGGCGGCAAATACATTTCAGCATCAGAACCGATGTTGAATGCCTCATACCATGCATCAAAGTTTCTCACTATTGCATTGGTTCTAGCCTCGCTTGGTGAATGAGGATCGCTTGTCAAGCGAACCTCCAAATTCTCATCACGATAAATTCTTGCCCAAACCTGGGCCCAACCAATAAAGAAGCGTTGATCTCCAGTAAACCCATCAATCACTGCAGCCTCTTCACCATTAAGCGAATACTTGTAAGCCTTGTACGCAACGGCTAAACCAGATAAATCACCGATGTTTTCACCCATAGTGAACTGACCATTGATAAATTTACCCGGCAGCACTTCGATTTTATCGTATTGGGCACCAAGTTTATCTGCTCGCTGCTGGAACGCCTCAGCATCACTGTATTGCCACCAATCTCTCAAAGCTCCATCAGCATCATACTTGCGTCCCTGATCATCAAATCCATGACTAATCTCATGCCCAATCACCGCGCCAATACCTCCATAGTTTACTGCGTCATCTGCAGCAACATTGAAAAAAGGAGGTTGCAAAATAGCCGCAGGAAAAACAATCTCATTCATGGTTGGATTGTAGTACGCATTAACAGTCTGCGGAGTCATAAACCACTCAGTTCTATCAATTGGCTGCCCCAACTTGCTCACCTCACGGTCATGTTCGATGCGTCTTGACCTGATGACATTGCCTACTAAGTCGTCAGGCTGGACTGTTAAATCAGAATAGTCTTTCCACTTATCTGGATAACCTATTTTTGGTGTAAAGGATGCTCTCTTAGCCTGTGCTTTCGCTTTAGTTTCAGGGCTCATCCAGTCAAGTTGATCTATGCCACTTTCAAAAGCAGCTAGTAAGTTTGAAATCAAGGTGTCCATCCGTTCTTTGGCTTCAAGCTGAAAATGTCGTTGAACATAAAGTCTTCCTACTAGTTCACCCATGGCACCCTCAACAGCGCTGACTCCTCGCTTCCATCGTGGCTCAATGGAGTCTAGGCCACTCAATACTTTACCTTCAAAGGCAAATTTAGCATCCACAAAATCCTGCGATAGATATCCAGCAAAACTGTCCACTAATTTGAAGGCGTAGTAATCCTGCCAAACTTCAAGTGAAAGTTCTTCCCAAAGAACACCGAGCTCCTCAAAAAAACTGGGCTGTGCCACAATAATCTGATCCTGCTTAATTCCCAGTGTGTCAAAATACGTCCGCCAGTCAATCTGTGGTGATTTAGCTTGCAAATCAGCTACCATCATTTTGTTTGAAGTCAATTCAGCTTGTCTATTTTTTACCTTATCCCACTGTGCCTGGGCCAAGCGATTCTCAATAGTCAGTACAGAGTCGGCCGCTAAATCAGCACGGGGATATCCAACCAATTTCATCGCATTACTAATATATTCTCTGTAAGAATTTCTGGCCTTTGCATGTGTCTCATCTTCAGTGCTTAGGTACCAATCGCGATCGGGTAGCCCCAGGCCATATTGCGTCATATAGGTTATGTACTGATCTGGCTGCTGCTCATCGTTATTAATATACACTCCTTGCGGATTTTGTACTCCAATTCGACTTAGCAGCGCACTCATGACTAGTAATGCTTCTTTGCTAGTAACTGCATTGAGTTCAGCCAACGGTGCAGCTAGAGGTATTGCCCCCTTGCTGTTGATAACTTCCTCTGCCATGAAACTCTTATAATAGTCACCAACTTTTTGACTATCAGAACCCGGCTCAGTTGTTTCAGCTGACACCTCCTCTATTAATGTACGAATATCCAGCTGTGCCTGATCCGCCAGCAGTGTGAAGGCACCATAGTTAGATTTATCAGCAGGCATAGGCGTATTTTTTAGCCAAGCTCCATTAACATATTCGTAGAAGTTGTCCCCAGGACCAACAGAGATATCAAAGTTTTCTGATATGACACCTGACCTCAATCCATTAGAGGCTTCTTTTAAATGAGGTTCTTCATTTTTAACTGCTAGCTGATCAGGCTTATCTGCGGAGCAGGCAGCTAAAGAGATTATCATAGCCAAACTAAACCATTTAATCTTCATCATTGAGTTCTCTTAACTATTAGGTTACACGACTGACTTGAAAAAAATGTTCTCGGTAATATTTTAGTTCATTGATAGAGTCACGTATGTCTTCAAGCGCTTTATGACTACTTACTTTACTTAACCCCTGCATCAACTCGGGACGCCAGCGCTTACACAACTCCTTCACTGAACTCACATCAAGATTTCGATAGTGGAAGAAGGCCTCGAGCTCAGGCATGTATCGCGCCATAAAACGTCGATCCTGGCACACTGAATTCCCGCACATAGGAGATAACCTTTGGTCAGAATATTCCTTTAAGAAATTCAAGGTAATACGCTCAGCTTCACTCTCGTCATATGGGCTTACCTTCACTCGTCCAATGAGACCGCTGCTACCATGGTGGCGTTGATTCCAGTCATCCATAGCATCCATTTTTGCTTCGGATTGATGAATCGCCATTACTGGCCCCTCAGCAACAATTTGAAGGTCGCAGCTTGTAACAATAGTAGCGATCTCTATTATACGATCTGACTCCGGACTGAGACCTGTCATTTCTAGGTCTATCCAGATAAGATTCTGTTTTTTATCCATTTGGTTTTCCTGTTTCTAGGGTAAAGGCAAGTGTGGTGTACTTAGGAACTAATCGCAAGTCTACCCCTCCCTGAGTTATCATGGGAGCATGAAAAAAACTCGTCTAAATAAACGCCAAGAGCAGCGAATTAACGAACTACAGAAAAGTCGATCTGCTATGCAGGGCCTTGTGCTTACACAATATGGCCAAGTTGCCGAGGTCGAGACTATATCAGGAGATACAAAAGGGCAGATTTTCCGCTGTTATCAACGCAGTAATCTGCCTACCCTAGTCCCGGGCGATCAGGTAAGTTTTGAGCCAGGAGAGCCTGAGGGGGTTATAGTATCTGCCCTACCCAGATCCAATGTATTGCAGAGGCCAAACCGCTTTAATGCACTCAAACCTGTAGCAGCCAATGTTGATCGAATGTTGCTTCTGTTGGCACCTCAACCCCAAGCCCACCTCAATCTTATAGACCGATATCTCGTAGCGGCTGTCCACTCTGGGCTAGAAGTTACTCTAGTGTTAAATAAATGCGAGCTTGAAGGTTTCTCCGAACTGACATCTTTAGTACAGCCCTATTCAAAAATCGGTTACAGAGTTTTTGAAATTTCATGCAAAACTTCCTCTGGCTTAAAGTCTCTGGAAAAGCATCTCAATGCAGAAGATGGAGCTAAGACTTCCATATGTGTTGGACAAAGTGGCGTCGGGAAATCTGCTTTAGTTAATGCTCTACTTAGACAAGAAGTGACCCGAGAAGGGAATCTCTCTGTCTTAGCAGAGAAGGGACGTCACACTACCACCGCTGGACGTCTCTATCATCTGCCTCAGGGAGGTCACCTGATAGATTCGCCAGGCATAAGAGAATTTTCGCTCTGGCATATACAGCCAGAAGAAGTATTTTCTGGTTTCATTGAGTTTCAAGAATTTTTAGGTCAATGTAAATTTCGGGATTGTAAGCATCTACCAGAAGATAGTTGTGCTTTATGGGAGGCCGTTTCTAATGGCAAGGTTTCTAAGGCGCGTCTGCAAAGTTATCAACATATCTGTATGAGCATGCAGCAGGAATAATTATGCAAGTCCCTCTAGTTATTCAAGCCGAAGAACTTAGTACATTCCAACGAAATAACGAGCTGCTCATTATAGATATTTGCCAGCCAACAAACTGGCGACAATTTCACTTAGCAGATGCTCAGCACATCGATCCGGTTGAGATCATCAATCATTCTCCTTACTCACCAGGCGAGTTGCCTCCTTTACGGCAACTAGAAGAGGTTCTGGGTCGATGTGGTTATAACCCAGAGAAACATATAGTGGTATATGATGATGAAGGTGGTGGCTGGGCGGCAAGATTAGTATGGATACTCTTATGTCTTGGCCACCATAAAGTTTCTTACTTGAATGGTGGTCTTTATGCTTGGTACAAAGATAAACACCCATTAACTAAGATAATTACCCCTCATAAAGCCACTCAAACTACCTTTCAACAAGTTGATACAAGCCCATTCACGGTGACGCTTGATGAAATGCAGGTAGCTATAGACGATGAAAATATCTCCATTTGGGATGCACGCTCGGCTGAAGAGTATAAAGGGCTGATGTCTGGGGCACGCAGATCTGGACATATTCCCGGTGCATTTAATCTGGACTGGCAAAACTGCATTGACCGTGAGAACAATCTTCGTTTGTGTAATCCAGACATTATTAAGCAGCGCCTGCTCGATGCTGGCTGGAAAGAGGGACAACAAATATATACATACTGTCAGAGCCATCATCGGTCTGCTTTAAGTTGGTTTGTGACACGCTGGCTAAAGATCCCTGTGAAGGCCTATGCTGGAGGCTGGGCACAATGGGGCAACCAAACTGAAACATTAATTACAACAGACTCCTGACATGAGCATCCTTTTCATCCTACTGCAACATCTATTACCTCAACATCTACTCTCACGCATGGTTGGTATGCTTGCTGAGAGTCAAGTTTTTTGGCTAAAAAACACTCTCATAAAAAGTTTCGTTAGTCTCTACAGAGTGGATTTGTCTGAGGCCATAAATCCTGACCCAGAGTCGTATCTTACCTTTAATGACTTTTTCACCCGCTCCTTGCAAGCTACGGCACGCCCATTGGATACATCAAATGATGTCATTCTTTTTCCTGCTGATGGTCACATTTCAGCCATCGGTTCGATGTCAAACGATGCTATCTTCCAAGCCAAAGGCAGAACTTACTCTTTGCGCGCGCTACTAGGGGCAACCAATAGTAATGATGAGTGGATTCAAGCATTACAGGGAGGTGAATTTGCGACAGTCTATCTTTCTCCAAGAGATTATCACCGAGTACACATGCCAGTTTCCGGTACTTTACAAGAAATTCGATACATCCCAGGTGATCTTTTCTCAGTCAACAATCATACTGCTGAGAGCGTGGACTCACTTTTTGCGCGTAATGAACGAGCTGTCTGCTGTTTTCATACAAGACTAGGCCCTATGGCTATAGTTCTTGTTGGAGCGATGATAGTGGCTGGTATTGAGACCGTAGCAACAGGCAAATTCATCCCAGGATGCAAAGAAATTCAGCACTTAGATTACCGTAATAAGCCTATTATTTTAGCTGCGGGAGCTGAACTCGGTCGTTTTTATCTTGGATCAACGGCCATCATTTTGCTACCTGGAAAAAGTGTGAAGTGGGATTCTGGGGTTACCCATGCGAGCGCAACTCGCATGGGAGCCCGAATGGGGAAAATCAACTTACTTTCTTAGAGCTAAAGAATAAGCTGATTATCCAAGACATATTGTTCCCACAACTGAATCATGTCTTGTAATTTCTCTGGTCGCTCTAGTGCAAGGTCAGTAGTTTCACCGGGATCCTCGTCCAGATTAAAAAGAAGCCATTGAGGATTTTCTTGAGCGAAATCCCAAACAATTTTCCACTGACCCTGACGTATTCCACGATGTCCATATAACTCCCAGCCCATCGCATAATCTGTAGCATGTGCTTTTTCAGCAGATCCCGTCAGTACAGGTAATAAGGAGGAGCCCTGCACTGGATGCACTGTTCTACCCTGATACTCGGTACCAGGAATAGGAGCCTCTGCCAATTCCATGAAGGTAGGTAGTAAGTCCATCACTGACATGAATGCAGAGGTCTGGCTTCCAGATGGGATACGGCCTGGGAACCAAGCAAATGCTGGGACAGAGATTCCTCCTTGAAAAGCGGTAGCCTTATGGCGGCGGTGAATCCCTGTGCTCAGGGTAGCCCAATCACGCCCATACATGACATATGAGTCACCATTGCCTAAATTCTCAAAACTATTATCAAACCCATTGCCTATGTATTGAACGACAGGAGGTTGCAAATCTCGTCGGGAACTCTCAGAGCCGTTGTCTGAGGAAAAAACGATGAAAGTGTTGTCAAATTCACCGATATCTTTGAGGTACTTAATAAATTCGCCAACGTAGGAATCAAGATCACTTACCATTGCTGCATAAATTTCCATGCGCCGAGCATTAACTCTCTTATCTTCCTCACTGAGAGCTTCCCAGCGCTCACTCCAAACAGAATCATCAAAGAATTCAGTGCCCTCTGGCAACAATCCCAATTCCTGCATTCTCGCCAATCGTTGACGGTGAATTACTTCCCAGCCCTCGTCATATACTCCTTTAAACTTGTCTATACTGGGTCGAGGAGCCTGAAGTGGCCAGTGTGGAGCAGTGTAGGCTAAGTAGGCAAAGAATGGTTTATTTTCCTCTCTATCAGCTTCAATGTAGCTAATCATTCTTTCAGTGAAGACTCTAGTTGTATAAAAATCTTCATCTTCGATATGCACCAACTGCGCATCATCACGATAATCTGCTAGCTCTGGAGAGGCCCAGTCCATGCCAGAAAGGTGAGCACCACCATCAATCGTAACGAAGGAGTGTTTAAATCCACGAGCTATTGGGCCAGTCTCCTCAGTGTAGCCCAAGTGCCATTTACCAGTCATGTAAGTGTTGTAACCAGCATCTTTTAGAAGCTGAGGTAAACTTAGTACATTAAAATTCATATATCCCAGATATCCTGGCTGTCCTTGCTGGCGAGGATTTCCCGGGGCTGACATCACTCCAAGACCAGCCAAGTGGTTATCTGTACCAGACATTAGCATAGACCGTGTAGGCGAGCAGGCCAACGAGGTATGAAATTCTCTTAATAACATCCCCTCTTTAGCCAAAGCATCTAAATGAGGTGTAGGAATTTCGCTACCGTATAAGCTAAGATCGCCATAGCCGAGATCATCTGCCAAAATGTAGACAATGTTGGGTCGTCGGCTTTTAGTGGTTTGATTATTAGAAACTTGGTCTTCCTGTCTAGAACAAGATGCGAGTGCTGAAACTACTGTTACAGTACAAGCAGTCCATAGAGAATAGATAAGCAGTTTCTTTTTCATATTTTAAACCCCTGACAATCTTGATAAAGCTACATTAAGCCACAAGCAGTGACAAGTATAGGAGTCATAATGCAAGAAAATTTCTCACGACGCACTCTAATTCAAAAGGCTGCTCTGACTTCAGCCACTGGCAGCTTATATCTTAGTAATTTGAGGCAATTACTTGCAGCGGAAAGAATGTCAGGCACTCAACTTATTCTACTAGGCACTCAAGGTGGTCCTAATTTTCAACCAGACCGTAAGGAAGTTGGCTCAACTATCGTAGTAAATGGCATACCATATCTCATCGATTGTGGCTATGGCGTACTCGGACGCTTAGTAGAATCGCCAATAGACTATCTGCAAATTCCAGCCGTTTTCCTTACTCACCTTCATGATGACCATGTCAGCGACCTGCCAGCTCTTATGAGTCATCAATGGACGCAGGGTAGGATTACAAATACTGAGATCTTTGGCCCATTCGGCACCTCGGATATGGTAAAAGCTGCTCTGAAATTCAGCCAGGCCAACACAGAAATTAGAATGGTAGACGAGGGGCGTCAACTGCATCCGGAAGATTTATTCAGTGGTCATGATATCGAGTTAGATCAAGGCATTGTTACAGTGTTTGAGGATGAACGAGTAAAAGTCACGGCCACCTTGAACACACATTATCCTGATGAGGGCATGGCAAGAATGCTACACCGAGCCCTTAGCTTACGTTTTGATACTGCAGATCGTAGTATCGTTATTTCTGGTGACACCGCTTACTCGGAAAATTTAATTAGGCTAGCTAAAGAAGCAGATGTTCTGGTTTGTGAAGCCATGCAAGCTGAGATGATGCGTGAAATTTTTAAGCGTATGGTGGCATCAGGAAAATACCAGGACAATGCAGAGGGCATACTTAATCATATCCTATATACCCATACCACCACAGCACAAGCTGGACAAATGGCAGCAAATGCTAATGTAGGTCTACTCGTGTTAAATCACCTCATCCCAGGATCATTAGAAGCCACCGATGACGCCAGTTATCTAAGTGGCGTTAGAGAATACTATAAAGGCCCAGTAATAGTAGGTAGAGACCTTCAAGTGTTATAAGGTATGAGAATTGAAACTATTATTCTAAAATAATTTAATCTTTCATTAACCATAGAGTCAACATAATACCCATCATTAGGAATATCATATGCTCAGGAGAAAAAGGTTAAATATAAGTCTCTTCTATTTCATAGCCTGTACCAATTTCGTTTTTCTACTAGATTCCTGCAGTGAAACTAACCAAGATGAGACCGCTGTTATGACAGAGGCTTCGACTAGCCTGGAAAATTCGCTAGATGCTATTTTACGCAAACATGTCAAAGAACTTGCCAGTGATGAATATGGCGGCCGGGCACCTGCAACCCCAGGCGAGGAGCTAACAATTAAGTATCTGGTAAAAGAATTCAAAGCTGCCGGTCTAATGCCAGGTAATGGGGAAAGCTATCTACAAGAGGTACCTGTTACCGAGATTATCACAGGCAGCGAAGCTGTTCTTAAATTGCGCGGCTCAGACTATATTCGAGATGTCAGCTACGGCGACGAAATGATTCTATCCACTTATCAAGAGCGTGTAGTAACAGAGTTCAATGATAGTGAGCTAGTTTTTGTGGGATATGGAATAAATGCACCTGAACGTAACTGGAATGACTATGCCAACATTGATGTCAAAGGCAAAACCGTGGTAATGCTCGTCAATGACCCGGGTTTTGCCACAGGTGACCCAAAGCTTTTCAATGGCAAAACTATGACCTGGTATGGCCGTTGGCCTTATAAATTCGAAGAGGCTGCCCGGCAAGGAGCTGCAGCAGCAATCATCATCCATGACACTGAACCCGCAGCATACGGTTGGGATGTTGTAAGAAATAGCTGGTCTGGCCCGCAGATTAAACTCACCGCCGATGACAATGGAGATAATCAAAGTGCAGCAATCGGCTGGATTACAAAAAAAGTTGCTCAGGATTTATTTAAAGGTGCTGGCTTAGACTATGAAGCCTTGGTAAAAGAGGCAGCACAACCTCGCTTTCAAGCCATCAGCATGGGAGATATTCATGCTTCTGCAACATTAAGGAATAATATCCGCAAATCCACTTCGAATAATGTAGTTGGTGTTATCCCTGGCTCAGTTCGTTCTGATGAAACGCTAATTTACACGGCACACTGGGATCATTTAGGCATTAATACTGAGGTAGATGGTGATAATATTTGGAATGGTGCTCTAGATAATGCCTCAGGAACTGCTGCTCTGTTAGCTTTGAGTAACCTTTATAGTCGTGCTGCAGTACCACCAGAGCGTACTATCGTGTTTCTTGCGGTAACTGCAGAAGAATCTGGTCTCTTAGGATCACAGTGGTACGCTCAACATCCTCTTTTTGATCCTGCTCTATCAGTGGCTAACATCAATATGGATGGTCTTAACGTTATTGGTCCTATGAATGACGTAGTGGTGGTTGGTTTCGGTAATAGCGAGTTAGAGGACTACCTAGCAGCTGCCGTCGCCCAACAGCCTGGTCGTTACGTCGCCGAAGAGCCACATCCTGAACGTGGTTACTACTATCGCTCTGACCATCTAAATTTTGCCCGCATTGGTGTTCCTGCTTTGTATGCAGAAAGTGGCGAAGATAGTCGTGAACATGGTCGCGAATGGGGAACTACTCGAGCGCAAGAGTATACTGATCTGCGTTATCACACTCCAGCAGATGAGTATGACGAAAATTGGGATTTACGCGGTGCTATTGAGGATATAGAGCTCTATTACAATATCGGCTCTAGGCTTGCCTCGAGCAGTGACTGGCCCAATTGGTATGAGGGTAATGAGTTCAAAGCAACTCGAGATGCCACAGCGAAAAGACGTACTGATCATTAAATTTAACTTGGAGCCTTACAGCTAAAAAAGGCTGGAAGTCTTGTGAAATATAATCAGTACTCTAGCCTCTAAAAAAATGTAATTTTAAGCTAATTCTAGGGATGTTAGAGTATCAGGTTTAGTATCACCAGAACCTTGTGTAAATCAGTCTATGAAGCCACTTAGAGAATGGTACTTATTGCCTAAATTGTATAACAATTAACAGCATACTCCTTAAGTAAGGCATCGCTATAATCAGTTGCTGCTAATTCAGCTCGGTTATCTACACCTAGTATTACAAAAATTTCAGGTTGAGCTTATCTAATCAACCCTAGAGCCAGTAATGCAAAGCAGTTATTAGCATAACTTTTCACTCGCTAATTAGAGATATAGTCTATTGTTTGTGCTTTCGTAGGAATTTTCCTATCACCCATCTAATGAAAAAATCTTGACTCATTGAAAAGTCATAGAATGGTTTCTACATTGCTCTACTAGACTATACTTAGCCGACAAGTCTAGGTATTCAGATTAAAAAAGCTCATGGCAGAAAAGGTACACCATGACGATCAGTCACATAAAATATCCCATCGGTCTTTGTCACGCTGAGATCGTTATCTGGATAAGTGACTTTCTCTTCTTCTGAGCGTGAACCAATCTCCAGCAGAAGGCAATTCTCGAGTGAGTCATTTCGCAAATGATGACCATCTGCAACACCTGCCTTAAAACCTGCACACATACCTGAAATTAGACGTTGTTCACCGATCTCAGTGATCAAAATGACTTCGCCTTCAAGAATAAAGATGAGCTCATCTTCCTGCTGGTGCCAGTGTCGTAAGGCGGACTGACTACCAGGCTCTAGAATGGTTAAGTTCACTCCAAACTGATCAAGTTTGAAATGGTCACCCAGCTTATAACGCAACCTTCCCTCTACAATTGGTTGAAATTGTTTTGGATAAGCTGAAATTCCCCTAACGCATGATAATGAGGTAGCATTTATTGCTGCTGTATTTCTATTCATAAGCGAGCAGACTCCTAACATTAGACTAATTAAGTGGGCACTTCAAAGAAAGCAACCACAGTTCAACTAATTAACCATGACAGGACATTGTTTAATTGTATACAAGTTTATACGGGGCTTATTAATTCTTATCTTGATTAATCTGCCAATGGGAATGCTAATACTTCTGCCAGAGTAGTTGCGCCCGTGACCAGCATTAATAATCTATCAACACCTAGAGCCACTCCAGCACAGGCTGGCATACCAGCGTCTAAAGCAGCAATGAAAGCTTCGTCAATAGGGAGCTGGGGAAGATTTTGAGTAGATCTTACTTGCTGATCATGAAACATCCGTTGACGCTGTTCGGAGGCATCACACAGCTCTTGATACCCATTAGCAATTTCCATTCCATTAACTATCAACTCAAAGCGCCTAGTAATCAATTCTCCCTCCTTATTAGGGACAACTTCCGCAAGCGCAGCCATACACCGTGGGTAATCAATAATAAAAGTAGGAGACATTAATTTTGGTTCAATGACTTGCGCAAAGAGCAGATCCAAACATGTCGCTCTGTCCTGCACTTCTTGATGTAACTCCAAATGCTGCGATAAAAGAGCTTGTAACTCAGCATCAGGTGAGGTGTGTGGATTTATCCCAAGGTATTTTTGGAAAAGTGATTTATAGGTACAAGTCGTTGTCTTCTGGTAATTGGTTACTGTAGCCAGCAGATCAGTAACTTCCATAATTAGCTGTTCCAGTGAAAATTGAACACGGTACCACTCCAACATGGTAAATTCTGGATTATGACGTACCCCCTTTTCACCATTTCTCACCGCTTTTCCTAACTGATAGATGGAGCCACTCCCAGCAGCTATAAGCCGCTTCATGGCAAATTCTGGGGAAGTTTGTAAATAAAGGGTTTGTCCTTTTGAATGAACATTATGCTGCTCAGGTAAGTTTCGCACCGGGATGGGATGATAAGTCGCCTTTATCGGATCAATTGCAGGGTCTGTGCCAGAAAAGGGGGCTAACAAGGGAGTTTCAACTTCTAGCACTTGACGGGCTGCAAAGAAAGCTCGAATTTCTGCATTAAGTGTTGCTCTGGCAGCCAGCCGGTCAAGGCTTGCAGATGGCTGCCAGAGAGTCATAAGTCTAGCTTCTACCTTTTACTTCTTGGCACGGCTGACGTATTCGCCAGTTCGAGTATCTACACGTAGTACATCACCCGTTTCTACGAAGAGTGGTACTTTAACGACAGCACCAGAAGTCAATTTTGCAGGCTTAGTACCACCAGTAGCAGTGTCACCTCGTATACCTGGGTCAGTTTCAATGACTTCTAGCTCCACGAAATTCGGTGGGGAAACGGCTATCGGAGCATCGTTCCAAACCGTAACCAGATAGACTTCCTGCTCTTTTAGCCAATCCATTGTATCTGCTACCGCAGCTTGATCAGCAGCAACTTGTTCAAAACTACCATCAGTTTTCATGAAATGCCAGAACTCACCATCGCTATACAGAAACTCAAAATCTGCCTCGAGCACATCTGCTCCCTCCAATGACTCACCACTCTTGAAGGTACGTTCCCAAACGCGACCATTTTTAAGGTTACGGAGCCTGACACGGTTGAAAGCTTGACCTTTACCCGGCTTGACGTATTCGTTTTCAATGATGGAACAAGGGTCACCATCCAGCATCACTTTTAGACCGGACTTAAACTCATTAGTTGAAAAAGTAGCCATTAAATACCTCGGAAAGAAGCAGATACTAGCAAATGCCTGCATCTAGAATGCCGCACATAATACTCGGAAATTGGGGATATATTCCAGCTTTCGGCACAGAAATAAGGATTTACCCAATGGAATTTGTGAGATACAAACTCATCTTTGACTCTTTGGGGGTGACTTAAGTTAAATATGCTTTTCTCTTTATCATGCTCAAACTAGCTGGGGGGGTCAGTGATATCACTCTTCTGAACTAACTCTCATTCCAGTTGACCTAATATCGACCTCCTCCCCTCACTCTATGGTCTGATTAGTTTGAATAACCGATAATATAAAAAAACAGGGTAAATGCAGCATGTCTAAAGTACTTCCCTTGCAATCACTGCCCGATTGGCAGCAAGAATTGTCCCAAGCAGTTAGTTCGGTTGCCCAGCTATGCAAGGAGCTTAATCTTGACCCTGCTGACTTTCCTAGTAAGAATAATTTCCCCTTAAGGATCCCTCGCCCCTATCTTAACCGAATTAAGAAAGGGGACCGAAACGACCCACTTCTACTCCAAGCAATGCCTCAAGTACAAGAGGCTTTAGATGCAGAGGGTTATTCTAAAGACCCTCTCGGAGAAACAAACGTTAACCCGGTACCGGGGCTATTACATAAGTATGCTGGAAGGGTATTGCTTATTACTACTTCCAGTTGTGCTATACACTGTCGATACTGTTTCCGCCGACATTTTCCCTATGCGGAAAATCGACCCGGCCGTGAAAAGTGGCAAAAAGCACTGGATTATATTCAAAATGATGTAACTGTAACTGAAGTAATCCTCAGTGGCGGTGATCCTCTAGCTGCTTCCAATAAGTATCTTGCTTGGCTTTTGCAAGCGTTGGCAGAGATCCCACATCTTCAACGTATACGTTTTCATACTCGCTTACCAGTGATGATCCCGTCACGGATAGACTCTGGCTTAGTGAAATTACTACAACCTTGGCATGATCGTGGAGTTATAGTCCTTCACAGCAACCACGCCCAAGAATTTGACTCTGAAGTAGATAACGCACTTAAGCGACTAAGTAACTGTGGCTTTTTATTACTTAACCAGTCCGTACTGTTAAGAGGGATAAACGATACTGTAAATGAACAAAAAGCTTTAAGCCTGCGACTTTTTCAAGCTGGTGTTCTGCCTTATTATCTCTTCCTGTTGGATAAGGTTGCAGGTGCTGCACATTTCGATGTGTCAATCAGTGATGCAAAGCAACTAATTTTAGAGCTTCGGTCTTTGCTACCAGGCTACCTTGTACCTAAACTGACTTGTGAAATAGCCGGGCAAGAGAGCAAACTTCCTTTATAATGTCATTGATAACTATGAATTTAGCTCTCTTAAAGGTTAACAGGGCACTCTGATTGAGCTTAGTAAATGATGAAATCGTATGAATTTAAAAAATAAATTTGCTTTAGCTTTCTCCACACTTTTTATTTGTCTATTAGGGGCTATGTGGTTTGGTATGAAACTACAATTAGACCGTAGCCTAGAACAGCAAACAGGCATTCTTGGGCAGCTAATGGCTGGCCAGACAGCAAGCTCTGTGACTGAATTAGTGCTCTCTAATGATTTATTGGGTCTAAATGTCGTACTAACACAATTGGCCAAAGAGCCGGGTGTAGCTAGTGTTACCGTGACTGATGTCGATAATCGTCTTCTGGCTTCTAGTGCTGATAACAACGCCTTACCCAATGGCCCTCGCTACGAGGCACCTATCACATTACAAGAAGCAGTTGCCGGGAAAGTCATCGTGGTCTTGGACCCCTCGTTACTAGAAAATACCATGAGCCGCCCCATGTTGAGCTTCCTGGTAATCATCCTGTTAGGTTTGCCTCTTATTTACCTATTTTCCTTTCTGGCCGTACGGCAATATCAGCGTGGTTTACTTGGTATAGGTATGCAACTAGATGAAGGTTACAGTTTGGAAGAGGAACTACCAGTTCCAGATATGCGTGAATTTGCAGATGTTCAAGCTAGTGTCAAAGCCTTTCTGCAAGAACGTGAGGCCTTACTTAAACGTGTTGAACAGGTTGGCCTACCGGATCCTCGAGCAATTGAAAGACTATCACTTCGTGCTGAACGTCGAATGAGTACGTTACTTCTCGTCGAAGTGTTCAATATCCACAATGCTATCGAATTACTGCATCCTTCCACTTTATCTAAGTTACTACAGGAATTTCAGTTCTATTTACGTCAAGCAGCTCAGCTATATCAAGGCGTTGTATTACGACTCGATGGGCATTGTGCGCTAGTCAGCTTTGATGTTCGTCATTGTGGTGACGACCATGCCTTTAATGCAACATGCTGTGCACAATTATTCGCCCAGATAATGAAGGAGGTAGCTAAACGTCATAAAGCTGCTCATTCTCAGACTCTTGAATTCCATCAAGTAATACACAGTGGAGATTGTTTTTACTGTGCTTTATGGAAATTACACAAAGAAGGACGAAAACCTTCGAGAGATGAAGCAGTGCTTGGGAGACCAGTGGACTTGAGCTATTTAATGTTGCCATTCTCTGAACCAGGAACAATCTTGGCCAGTGAGATCAGTTTCAATTTGGCTGGAGGGTCTTCACACTTTAATAATTGCCCAACTCAAAAATTGAACTTAGGTCAACAACAGCTAGATTTAGTAGCATTCACTATTGAACATGAAAGCGGTAGTCATGCAGAGCTGATTACTCGTCAATGTAAACATCTCCTACCTCGTTCACAATATAACTCAGTTCGCGAGAGTTAATCAATTTAGAAAGAAGAGACAAAGACGACAGACAGTTAGTAAATAACTCAGGATGTCATATTGTCGTTCTGCTTTATTACTCTAAGTGTACTTCTGCCTGATAATAAAGTCTTTCCAGATATGATTAGCTTGAAACTAATCTCAGGCTTACGCGTGCAACCTTTCTTCTTATTATTTTTTCTCGACCTCTACTTTATCAACTTTCTGGAACCCCCGAGGAAGTTTGCTACCCCTACGTCCTCTCTCCCCTCTATAAGGTTCTAACTCTTGATAGCTTAGTCTTATAAAGCGTTTTCCAGAGCTCAAAATTAAAGTTTTCTCAGGATCCATAATGGCGTATGCGATCACAAACTCTTCTCTACTCTGCACTTTCGCACTATGAATACCGATAATCTTATTTCCTTTACCCTTGGCCAATTCTGGTAGCTCCCCTGCATTAATCACTAGCATTCGCCCATCATTAGCTATAGCAACTATCTGTTGTTCCGCCGATTTGGCATCTAAAGTGACAGGAGTAACCACCTGACTACCCTTGGACAAACTTAGTACTGCTTTACCAGCACGATTTTTCCCGAACAGATCCTCCATGCGAGTAACAAATCCATAACCAGCATCCGAAGCTAGTAATACTCTCTGGCCCATATCGCCAATGATGACTCCCTCAAAATTAGCACCTGAAGGCGGATTAACTCGACCTGTTAATGGTTCTCCCATACCTCTAGCAGAGGGCAAAGAATGAGCTGCCAGAGTATAGGCTCTTCCCGTAGAGTCAATAAAAACGACATTTTGGTTGGAGCGACCTTTAACAGCCTGCCTAAGCTTATCTCCGCCCCGATACTGTAATGCCTCTGGATCCACTTCATGTCCTTTAGCCGCCCGAACCCAGCCAGCTTCAGAAAGTACGATAGTTACAGGATCTGTACTGATCAATTCTGTTTCAGAAAATGCCTGTGCCTCTGATGCTTTTATTAGTTTTGATCGGCGCACATCGCCAAACTTATCCATCGCATCTTTAATCTCTTTTTTGATCAAAGTCTTCATGCGACTTTTTGATTGCAAGGTCAACTGAATATCTACGCGCTCACTGTCCAGACTATCTTGCTCTCCTCGGATTTGTATTTCTTCCAGCTTAGCTAGATTTCGCAGCTTTAATTCTAAAATAGCCTCAGCTTGTCGATCAGAAAGATTAAATCGAACCATTAAGACTTTTTTGGGTTCATCTTCTGTTCGAATTATTCCTATAACTTCATCAATATTTAAATACGCGATCAATAATGCTTCAAGAATATGTAATCGCGCCACGATACGCTCAAGCCTATATTCTAGCCGGCGAGTGACAGTTTGAGTACGAAACTCTAACCACTCTTTTAGAATCTCAACGAGCCCTCTGACTTTAGGAAGTCCGTCAATTCCAATCATGTTTAGGTTAATTCGATAACTCTTCTCCAAATCTGTGGTCACAAACAGATGTCCCATCACCGCATCAAAGTCTATTCGATTTGACCGGGGTATAATCACAATTCTTGTTGGGTTTTCATGGTCTGATTCATCACGCAAATCTACAACCATCGGCAATTTCTTTTTTTGCATTTGAGCTGCAATTTGCTCTAATACTTTGCTTCCACTCACTTGGTAAGGTAGTGCTGTAATCACTATATCCCCATCTTCTTTGTGCCATGCTGCTCGACACTTCACTATACCTTTACCTGAATTGTAAATTTCTTCTATCTCCTCAGCGGGAGTGATAATGTCTGCAGCAGTTGGAAAATCGGGACCTTTGACAAATTGCATTAATGTAGCTGTATCAGCAAGGGGGGTCTCTAATAATTTGATACAAGCTTGAGCGACTTCTGTTAGATTGTGAGGAGGGATATCCGTAGCCATTCCAACTGCAATCCCACTCCCACCATTGAGCAAGATATTGGGTAGGCGAGCTGGCATGAGCACTGGCTCCTCAAGCTCGCCATCGAAATTCGGCTTCCAATCCACAGTATTCTGGCCGAGTTCAGTAAGTAATACCTCTGCGTATTGTTGAAGTCGTGATTCTGTGTACCGCATTGCTGCAAAGGACTTAGGGTCGTCTGGAGAGCCCCAATTACCTTGTCCATCTACTAATGGATAACGATAAGAAAAGGGCTGAGCCATCAACACCATGGCTTCATAACAAGCAGAATCACCATGGGGGTGAAATTTACCAATTACATCTCCAATCGTGCGAGCACTCTTCTTATGTTTGGAGGAATTCTTCAGTCCCAGCTCACTCATCGCATAGACTATACGTCTTTGTACAGGCTTTAATCCATCCGCCAGATGAGGCAGAGCGCGATCATTGATCACGTACATGGAGTAATTTAGGTAGGCTTGTTCGACAAAGCTACGTAATGGTATTTTTTCGATTCCTTCCTGATTTATTGTGGTTAACTCTGTCATATTATTCTACTCTTACTCTATTCATACTCTGCCTCATTACCCCTTTTTTCCAACCAATCTTTGCGTTCCCCGGAGCGCTTTTTCGCCAATAGCATATCCATCAGGGTTTCAGTGAGTTTGACATCATCTAACTGCAACTGAACAAGTCGACGTGTGTCTGGATTCATTGTCGTTTCACGCAACTGTGCTGGATTCATTTCTCCTAAACCTTTAAAGCGTAGGACATTCGGCCGGTTTTTTTTCCCTTCAGCTTGCAACCGCTCGAGAATATTATCTTTTTCCTCTTCGTCTAACGCATAGAAAATCTCTTTCCCAATATCAATTCGATATAGCGGTGGCATCGCCATGTAAACATGGCCCGCTGTAACTAAGGCAGAAAAATGTTTCATAAAAAGTGCGCATAGTAGAGTAGCAATATGCAATCCATCAGAATCCGCATCAGCAAGAATGCATATCTTGCCATAGCGTAGACCAGACAGATCATCAGAGGCTGGATCTACTCCAACAGCTGTAGCAATATCATGAACTTCTTGTGAACCTAGAATCTCACCAGAACTGACTTCCCATGTATTCAGAATCTTCCCCCTTAAGGGCATGATTGCCTGAGTATCACGGTTACGAGCTTGCTTAGCAGAGCCACCAGCAGAGTCTCCTTCGACTAGAAAAAGTTCACCACGTAATACCTCTTGTGTTGAGCAATCTGCTAACTTGCCTGGTAAGGCTGGCCCTTGCGTGACACGTTTGCGAACAACTTGCTTGGAAGCTTTTAGCCTTGCCTGCGCATTATTAATACACATCTCGGCTAATAGCTCTGCCTCAGCAGTATGCTGATTCAACCAGAGGGAAAACTTATCCTTTACCGCGCCAGTGACAAAACCTGCACATTCTCGAGATGACAAACGCTCTTTAGTTTGTCCGGCGAATTGTGGGTCAAGTAATTTAATAGAAAGTACAAAAGAACAACGATCCCAGATATCTTCGGAACTTAGCTTAATCCCACGAGGAACCAAGTTCCTAAATTCACAGAACTCACGAATGGCTTCTGTAAGACCTGTGCGGAACCCATTGACATGAGTTCCCCCTTGCATGGTAGGAATTAGGTTCACATAACTTTCAGTGGTAATCTCCCCCCCTTCAGGCAACCAAAGCACTGCCCAATCGACCGCTTGAGTTTCTTCCTGCACTACACCAGTAAAAGGCTCAGCCGGCAGGCAAAGATTATCACTAATAGTGCTACGTAAATAATCCGCTAATCCATCTTCGTAATACCATTGATCACTTCGCGATTTATCTTCACTCACTGTCAGATCTGTAAAACTTACTTTTAACCCTGGGCATAATACTGCCTTTGCTCGCAATACATGAGTAAGCCGTGTAATAGAGATAGTTGGAGAGTCAAAATAAGTACTATTCGGTAAAAAGCGCACAGTGGTACCTGTATTTCGTTGACCAACTGTATCAATGACTTCAAGTTCGCTTTGTTTTTCACCGTCGGCGAAAGTCATTTTATAGATCTGTCCACCACGCTTAATCTCCACTTCTAGTTTTGCCGAGAGCGCATTGACAACGCTCACACCTACCCCATGGAGTCCACCAGAGAAACGGTAGTTATCGTTTGAAAACTTCCCACCTGCATGCAGTCGAGTTAGGATGAGTTCGACACCACTTACTTGTTCTTCGGGATGAATATCTACAGGCATTCCTCGGCCATCATCAATAACTTCCACCCAACCGTCTTTGTGAAGAATCACTTTTATTTCTCTAGCATGACCAGCTAAAGCTTCATCTACACTATTATCTAAGACTTCCTGAATTAAGTGATTAGGCCGACTGGTGTCGGTATACATTCCGGGACGACGACGGACAGGGTCTAAACCACTAAGAATCTCTATTGATCCAGCGTTGTATTCTTTACCTTGACTGGTCGCCGAAGCTCCAGGAGATTTCTTCACTTTACTCACTGCACACGCTCTTCTTAATTAATTCACAGCCAGGAAGGCACTAATTTTTTCAAGGGCATACCCGTAGTTATCATAGGCATGGGAACCGCCTTCTACTACATCTATACTAGCACCCATATAGTAAGTCATTGCCCAACGATAATTGAGAATTGTATCGCCCGTCTGCAACAAGACTAAATAGGCCTCTGGCTCTATTATTTTTTCCGGTGTCATTTCCCTTAAAGCTAACCCATACTCTCGAGTGAACTCATAAGTTTCTCCTGTGTAGTGGTTTGTGTGAGGACCCAGAAACCCCTCTCCTAAATGACGTGTTGGATCAACAGCCGGGTTAATCAAGGCAGCCTTCAATAGAGGTTCGCCCCGTCTATGACGCTCCAATAGCACGGATGCATAAAATCCTCCAAGTGAAGAACCCACTAGTAATTGTGGCTTTTCTTTTTCAAGTAAGTCCTCGCACTGTTGGATTGCTTGTGTAGGATTATGGGATAACTGTGGACAAGTTACTTTGATACCAAGATGGTATAGATAGTCTACTGTTTGTCTAGCCTTTGTAGACCTGGGTGAGGAATTAAATCCGTGGAGGTATAAGGCGCTTCTAGCTGAGGCATGGCTAGAGCTAAATTTCCCATCTTCCATCTTAGTGTGGTCTTTCATGTGCTAATTACTCAATATGAGCTTGATAGCTTCCTGCTGGTAACCTTTCAACACCGGTTTTCAGCTTACCTGATGACTCTAACACCATCCAGCGATAACCGGGCTGCTGAGTGTCAACTGCAAATTCTTTGTGTAGTGGATGAAACTGAACACAGGTAGAGGGAGAGCCTAGAAAACGAATGCCATAATGCACTTCATCTAACTCCTGATGAATATGTCCAAATACCACAGCACGAATACGGGGACTTAGCCGTAGAACTTCCAGCAGAGCTTCAGGGTTCTGTAAGGCATGAAGCTGAAGCCAATGAGCCCTAATAGGCACTGGATTATGATGTAGAGTTACCAGTATGTTGTCTTCCTGACAATTCATGAGTTCAGTAGACAGCCATTTCAAGCTATCTTCACTGAGTGCACCCGCTACTTGTCCTGGCACTGCTGAGTTCAAGCTCATGATACGCCATGATGCCAGTGCATAGGAGTGATGGTCGGCATATTTATCAGGAAACACTTTTCCCAAAACCTGTGGTATGTCGTGATTACCCGCTAGCAACAAGCCCGGTTGGTCTGCAAAAAATTTCTTCAGTAATTTGTCTAGTAGTATATAGCTTTGAGATGTTTCATCCTGACTAATGTCTCCAGTTATTAGGAGTAGCTCCGGATTGGGAAAATGGTTTTTTGCTAGCTTCAGCACAGCCTGAAAACTCTCAGCTGTGGAGATTCCCATTAATTGACTTTGTGGGTCAGCATAGAGATGCATATCTGTAAATTGAAGGAGCAAATGACTCAAGACAGACTTTCCTGTTGCGATGGATATGCGTTGATCAGTGTAGGAAGTTTCAGAGTAAAGCTATCATTGGACGCAACGCCATGGTCTAAGCATAATTGTAACCAATGAGCCAATAATTCATTGACCTGCTGTTTGTCATCGATGGCATTACCTGGCTGAAGGTCTTTTATCGGATGAGCACGTAGAAAAAATGATATTTCCCCCTGATACTCGATAACCTCTGCTGTGCAAGCATCGTGATAGAGACGCACTCGTAAGTGAGGTAGCTTAAAAAACTCACTGGCGCCGGCCTTGGTGCGAGGGGCTGGCTCTGAGTCTGCATGGTGCAGAGAAGAAGTAATAATAGTCATCACAATAGTAGTGGTATAGCGAAAATCTTCCAACACTCTGAGTTCAACTACAGGATTATTAAGATTACCTAAATTGGGCAGTCCAATACTTTGAAAATTACCTATTTTCGAACGTGGAAGTAATTTAAGTAAGCGCAGATAATTCCAGTCACACACAGCAAGAGCAGCGCTGAGATCGAGTGGGAATTTCCTTCTTATTTTTTTCACTGCTATTATGACCTGCACTTACTGCCAAATTAATTTGCTAAATTTTATCGCTGTATTTAGTGTAACCTTTTACTTAGAGGGTATTGCATGTTTTCGATAACTTCAATGCTAACCATTGTAACGCAATAATGGTCATCGCATTATTTATTCTACCTACACTTAGTGCTGCCATTGCAGTGGCACGGGGAACGAGTAAGGTTCTGATATTCTCATTTTCAGTTTCTACACCATGAATACCTTCCTGATAGGTTAATGCGTCAAATGTGGCATAATAAATGCTGAGTTTTTCTGCGCTACAACCAGGGCTATTATAATAATTGAGCATGTACGTGAGCTCATTAATAAACAGACCAGCTTCTTCTTGGCATTCTAGCCTTGCGATATCTTCTGGACTAAGATCTTTATCTACCATGCCTGCAACGAGCTCTAGAGTCCAAGGTCCATTACTCTCATCCTCAAGGCATCCCACTCGAAATTGCTCAACCAATAGCAGTTGATCAGTTACTGGATCATGCAATAGTACTCCGACTCCGGACGGCCTCATTAACACTTCACGTTGAAATGGCCTACTCCACCCACCCTCAAAGTGTCTTATACTGATCTTTAACTGGTCTACCCTTAGATAGCCCGCGTAAGAGGTTTCACGTTTGAGAACTTTAACGTCTTGCATACTAAACCCTAACTCTAACCTTTTGTTTCTTAGATAAATGCTAGAAGTCATTTTCTCGATTACCTCAGCTGTAGGAGAGCAGCTAAATTAAGCTGAATATTTTCCAACCGTACATTGATACTACAGTTTAACGATGACACGGAACAGGACATGAATGGGCTGAGTCTGGTAAAATTGCCTTAATTAGGTTCTTGCAACAATATTAAATCGTCATTTTAAGTATTTACTTGACTTGTCCTGACAGCAGAATAAACTGACCGGCTAGTCAGTCATGCGTACGGAGTTTTACATGCCACCTCTTTTTATCGAAAACTCACGCTTTTATCTAAGCGTTACGGTAAGTCTTATTCTTGGATTAAGCGCTGCAACCTCTACCCAAGCTGAAGACTTGCTTGGAATCTTCCGAGAGGCAGCAGAAAAAGACCCTCAGATTCGTCAAGCTCGTGCAAGCTTCAATGCTCAACATACTCAGCTAGATCAGGGGTATGCGACCTTAAAACCAAGAGTAAATATCAATGCCCGCCAATCAAGGGACACTTCTGGTGTAGATGGACAGGCAGCACAAGGCGGTTTTTTTAATCCTCCTCAACATAGCTTTAGCGATGGCTTCACTACAAAAGGATATGGTCTAAGCCTGAGTCAAACCCTGCTTAACTTTCAGGCTTGGTATTCCCTACAATCATTGAAAGATACGGATAAAGCGGCTAGTTTAAATCTCGCACAAGCTGAGCAACAACTGATACAGCGTGTCGCAGTAGCCTATTTTGATGTCTTGCGTAGCCAGATTAACCTCAACTCTTTAGTTGCACAGGAAACTGCTGCATTACAGGTTCTGGAGCAAACTAAGGAACGCTTCGAAGTAGGTTTAGTACCTATTACTGATGTCTATGACTCCCAAGCAAACGCAGATCTAGCTGGCGTCAACAGGCTGGTTGAGGAAAACAATCTGAGCCAACGCTGGGAGGCTCTAGAGGCAATCACAGGAAGACCGTACAAGACCTTGGCAGACCTATCTGAAGATTTCCCGATAGTGCCAAACGATTCTGAGCTAGACACTTGGGTTGCCCAAGGACTGGATCAAAATCCACAAGTGCAAGCTGCACGTCTTGTTTTCGAAGCATCGAAGAACGACGCCAAAGCTGCTAAAGCTGCAATGTTACCGACACTCGAACTGAATATGAATTACAACTGGAACCAAAGTGGTAACCCGTTGAGCTTCGTACCAAATCTTGCCTCTGAATCTTCTGCAGTCACTGTTAATTTCAGCTATCCCTTGTATCAGGGAGGAGCAAATTCCGCTCGCTTACGTCAGGCTTACTACACACGTGATGCCAACGAGGAAGTTCTCACTAAAGCTGAAAGGGATAATACGCAGGCAATTCGCAACTATTGGCGTAGTGTTGAAACAGATGTTCGAGCTGTGCAAGCCAGGGCGCAGGCATTGCTTTCAGCTCAGAGTGCGCTTGAAGCGACAGAAGTCGGCGCAGAAGTAGGAACTCGTAACGTTGTGGATGTTGTTCTTGCTCAAAGAACCTTATTCCAAGCCGAACGTGATCTGGCCAATGCCCGAGTACAATATGTTTTAGATGTCCTGAATCTTAAATTCTCAGCAGGTGTTCTAAGCCCACAAGACGTAGTTGAATTGAATGCTTGGCTGAGTGAGTGAAGCCTTTTCATCAGTTTTGTTCTAGCTGAAACATTTTCGCTCTCCTACACACACTCACAACATATTTTGGGCAGGGTTGCTTTAGTATTAAAAATCAAATTTCCTTATGCAAAGCTCCTCAAGCATGTTTAATGCTCTTTCTGATTTTCAAAGGTAACCGCTAATCAATTGTTGTAACCGTTTCCCTGCACCTTGCTCCCGAGCCACAAGTTCTCTCGCAGCAGAGCCTCTATATCTACGCAAGGTTCCATCAGCGAATAATTGACTCACCTCCATTGCTAATTCGAAAGCAGAGCCCACTTCTTTCAAAGCGCCCACTGACTCTAAATCTTCTGTGACTTGCTGGAAATTGAAGCGGGAAGGTCCACAAAAAATAGGTAGCCCTATCGCAGCAGGTTCTATCACATTCTGGCATCCCATATCTACAAGTGAGCCACCAACAAAAGCAACTTCTGCCAAATAGTAAAAATAGGATAGCTGACCCATAGTGTCTCCCAGTAGCACCTGTGTTTCTTTCGATAGTGACTGTTTATCAGAGTATCGTTGTAAGAGTAGGCCTGCCTTTAGAGCTTGAGCAGCTACCCCTGAGAAACGCTCGGGATGACGCGGCACTAGGATCAACAGGGCATCAGGATAACTCTGTAAGATTGCTTTTGCTGCTACAAGAACTTTCCCTTCCTCGCCTTCTCTGGTACTCGCTGCTATCCAAACGGGGCGCGATCCCCAGCGCTCTTTTTCTCCCAAGGCTAGTTGTCTCTGTTTTTCATCAAGCTGCATGTCATATTTCAATGTCCCTATTATGGTAGTTTTTGGAATAGGTAAACCCAATTTTTGCAGACGTTCAGCATCACTAGCGTGTTGTACAGCAGCATGATCCAATGATCTCAACATTTTGGCAGTGAAATTCGAAAACCTTTGATAACGCTGCGCTGACCTTGCTGATAGGCGCGCATTGGCTAGCACTAATTTAATGTCCCACTGATGACAATAATGGATAAGATTTGGCCAAAGCTCTGTCTCCATGAGTATAATTAACTGAGGCTCAACATGTATTAAAAAACGTTTTACAGCTCCACTGTAATCCCAAGGTAAGTAATAATGTTGCACTCTGTCACCCAAGAGTTGGCGAACACGTTCGGCTCCAGTGGGAGTTGTTGTTGTAACAACAATTGTTAATTTTTCTGCTCTATTTAGGAGCCATTCCACTAAAGGCAACGCTGCATGCACTTCACCGACAGAAACGGCATGAACAACAATAACTAATTTTTCCTTTAATGAAGGTTTATCTTCATAATAACCAAGACGTTCTTTCCATCGCAGACGGTATGCTGGAGACTTCAAGCTACGCTTCCAAAGTTTGATAAGGGCGATGGGTAACAAAAACATTAGTAAACAGTTGTATAGTAGCCGCAAGCCAATACTCCAAATTCTTTTGAATTTATGAAAAGTCAAACTAAGATTCTCGCAGATTTCACTCAAGTCACAAGCCCTGAGTGCTAGGCTGCGTTATACTATTCCCAAGTAGGAGTTATAGTTTTGAATAAAATCATAGCTGACATTGTTGTTCTTGGAGGAGGCATTGCTGGATTGTGGACGCTTACTCGTCTTCGACAGCAGGGCTATGCCGCGATCCTGCTAGAAACTGCAGCACTGGGCTCAGGGCAGACTATTGCCTCTCAAGGTATGATTCATGGAGGACTAAAATATGCTCTAGGCGGCAATATGACTTCCGCAGCCAACTCCATTGCAGATATGCCTGACTACTGGCGCCTATGTCTCACTGGTAGTGGTGAAATTGATCTGAGAAATACAAACTTGCTCTCTGATACCTATTATCTCTGGCCTAAAGCATCAAGTTTACGTTCTCGCTTCACTGCATTTATGGGCAGTAAAATGTTACACGGGAAAGTAGACTCTGTGCCTGCTGATGAACGTCCGAATTTTTCTTCTGCTTTTCCAGCAACATCATTATATAGGCTACGCGATATAGTGCTTGATATACCAAGCTTGCTCAGGAATTTGTTGCACATCAATAAAAGCGCAATTTTTCATTGTCCACAATACCAGCTTGAATGGTCTATACAGGGTTATGTAGAAGAAATTTTGCTCAGAAATGAAAAGGGTACCAAGATAAGGATTAAACCTGGCCATGTACTCGCGACAGCAGGTAATGGGAATGCTGAGTTGATACAAAGAGTCTCAAAAAACTGTTATGCCATGCAGCAACGTCCCTTACAAATGGTAGTTGTCAAACATCATTACACAGATCCTCTCTTTGTACATATGGTGTCAGAGGAGCTTACTGCGACACCAGAACTTACCCTAACTACTCACCCTTGTAGGGATGGCCGGACAGCTTGGTATCTTGGTGGAGAATTGGCAGAACGAGGTTCAACTCAAGGGATAACCTCCTTACTCGAAGACACGCGTGCGCTACTCTCAGAACGCTTACCGAATTATAATCTTTCTAACGCGACTTTTGCTTGTTTTCCCTTGCAGCGAGCTGAAGCGCGCCAGCCAGGCGGAAAAAGACCAGATTTACCCACAGTCCAAACTCAAGCTAATTTCTCAGTGGCTTGGCCAACTAAACTTACCATGGCACCCATGATGGCAAATGCTTTTATTACTACCATCGAAGCGTCAGGGTTGGATAAATCAGGTATTGACCAAAGCCCAACACTGCCGCTCACAACCCCAGCTATTGCAACACCACTTTGGGATACTTTCTGATGATGCAAAATACGACAGCACCCGATACTTTCCTTCGACCATTAAGCGGTACGGATCTCACAGTTTCTGCAATCGGTCTGGGTACAGTAAAATTTGGTCGTAACACTGGCGTGAATTATCCAAAGGCTTTCTCGCTTCCCAGCGATGACTCAATCAAATGTTTACTAGCTCTAGCCTCTGAGTTAAATATTAACTTACTTGATACAGCCCCCGCATACGGAAGTAGCGAGGAACGGCTGGGTAAATTACTTTTTAATCGGCACCGTTGGGTACTTTGCACTAAGGTTGGTGAAGAATTTGATGGTTCGCAGTCTACCTTTGATTACAGCGCCTCTCATACTCGGATAAGTGTAGAACGCAGTTTAAACAGACTTCGAACTGATTATCTGGATTTAGTCCTAATACATTCTTCAGGTAATGACCTTGATATTATGACACAAACCGACTGTGTAGAGACATTGCGTAAGTTGCAGCAGCAAGGGTTAATTCGTTACATAGGTATGTCGACTAAAACAGAAAGTGGTGGCGAACTGGCTGCCGAGTTAATGGATGTGGTAATGCTTACTTGGAATAAACAACAACAAGATAGACAGACACTTCAACGGGCACTTGCCCTACAAAAGGGTGTGTTAGTAAAAAAAGGGCTCAGTAGTGGACGCATACACGGAGGATTAGATTTATCCGAATCATTATCTTTTGTGCTTAAGCAAAAGGGCATTAATGCGCTAGTGGCGGGTACTATCAATACCGACCATTTACAATTGAATGTGGATACAGCTTTAGAAGTACTAGCTAACCTTTAATCTTATTGACTATAGCAGAAGTGGAGCAGTTATCTTGAAAAGATAAAACTCTAACCTGGCCGCCATAACTCTTCACGAATTCTCCGCCTACGACTTGTTCAATACCGTAATCGCCACCTTTAACTAGTATTTCTGGTCTTAATTGATGCAGGAGTTCCTCTGGTGTGTCTTCGGGGAATGACACCACCCAATCGACACTTTCCAGCCCAGCAAGCACGGCCATTCGTCTATCCAACGAATTGATGGGACGGGCTTCCCCTTTTAGCCGCTTAACACTTTCGTCACTGTTAATCGCGACAATAAGACGATCACCCTGTTTACGAGCTTCTTGCAAATACCCAACATGGCCTGCATGTATAATATCAAAACAACCATTCGTGAAGACGATACGTTCTCCTTGAGCACGAGCATCGGATACCGCAAGCAACAATTGATCTACACTCATGACACCACGATCACTATCGCCATCGCGTTGAAGCTCGCGTCGAAGTTCGGGACCTGTTATGGTTGCAGTGCCAAGTTTCGCCACCACTAAACCTGCTGCAATATTTGCAAGAGCCACTGCGGAAGATATCTTTAGTCCCGCCCCCATGGCAGCGGCTAGTACTGCGATGACAGTATCACCAGCACCCGTGACATCATAAACCTCACGCGCACGAGCAGGAAAATGTAATTCGTTATGTCCCGGGCGTAATAGTGTCATCCCTTGTTCACCGCGAGTTATCAACAGGGCTTCTATTTGCAAATCCTGCATAAGCTGTAAACCACGCTGCAAGAGCTCATCTTCGCTGGCGCAGCGACCCACTATAGCCTCGAACTCATACAAATTTGGCTTAACCAAGGTTGCACCACGATAAATTGAAAAATCTATCCCTTTAGGATCTACCAAGACGGGAACAGATTTTTCGCGACAAAGAGAGATAAGAGATTGCACCTCTCCTAATGCCCCCTTTTGATAATCGGAGAGAATAACTATGTCTTTTTGTCTTAGACCTTCACTCACTTTAGGAGTTAACTCGGCAGCATCAGTAAGTGAAAAAGTTTCCTCAAAGTCCATGCGCAATAGTTGCTGATGACGACTTGTGACACGAAGTTTCGTAATAGTAGGCTTATCAACAACTGTGTGAAAATCACATCCCACACCCGCGGACTCAAGACTTGCTAACAGATCCTTACCTGCCTCATCCTGTCCTACTAACCCTACCAATCTAGTCGCCGTGCCCAACGCAGCCAGATTCAGCGCGACATTGGCCGCACCTCCAGGAGAATCCTGGACGCTTTGCACTTTCACTACAGGAACTGGAGCTTCAGGGGAAATACGGGTAGTGCCACCATTCCAGTAGCGGTCAAGCATGATATCGCCTACAACCATGATGCGGGCTTTGTCAAAGCGAGGTAGTTCAAGTTTCATAGTGGTAATGATAACAGGTAGCTCCGGAAATAACTGCTTTCTTTATTAAAGTGCATGTTAGAATCTCAAGTCTAATCAAAAATTTGGACTGCTGTGAGACAAGAATCAAAAAAGTTATCTATAGCTCTGCTCCAACCACGTTACTGGCTAACTTGGCTGGGCATTGGTTTCTTGATACTTTTGGCTTGGTTACCGCTCCGCCTACGGCTTGCCAGCGGTAAATCATTGGGTAATCTGACTTATCATCTTGCCCGGCAGAGACGCTATTTTACAGAAATTAACATCCAGCTATGTTTCCCCGAACTTACTCCTCACGAACAGCAATCTCTAGTCAAAAAAACCTTTCAGGACAATGGCATTGGCTTCATGGAGACAATAGCTGGGTGGGTAAGACCCCCACAACATTTCTCTCATCTATTAACAATGGAAGGTGAAGCAGATGTAAAAGCTGCCATAGATGAAGGCCGGGGACTACTCCTGATAGGTGGACATTATTCAACCTTGGACTTTTGTGCAAATCTACTTAGTCAGCATATTCCGTTTGGAGTCACTTATCGTCCACACAATAATCCCGTATTTGACTATTTCATGTTTCATGGCCGTACTAGAAACTGCAACGCCGTTCTGAATAGAGAGGATCTTCGACAATATCTAAAGCATTTAAAAGCTGGCAAAGTCCTTTGGTATGCCCCAGACCAAGACTATGGCCCTTTGCACTCCGTGCAAGCTCCTTTCTTCGGCGTACCAGCCGCCACAATCACGGCAACAGGAAGGTTTGTTAAATTGAGTAAAGCACCCGTATTTATTGTGAGCCACCGAAGGACCGTAACCAATACTTATATCATCAGTTTCACTGCCATTCCTGATACCTACCCTACAGGAGATGATATTAAAGATGCCACATTAATTAATAAGTTGCTTGAAATAGAAATCCGCAAAGCGCCTAGCCAGTACCTATGGATGCATAAAAGATTCAAAACCCAGCCCGGAGGCAAGCCAGAGAGCCCTTATGTTTGGCAGCGAACTGCTATAGAAAAATTAAGCCAGCAGACTCTTAGTGCTCTTACGGAGGGAGCAACTTCATACTCAGTTAGAGCTCCAGAGGTAAATACAGGCAATAAATATAACTCAAGCATTGCGCCCCCCCTAGAAATTCTCCAGCTTAGCTCAGGTCTAATTGCAATTAGCTTTTCTGGCAGGCCAAGAATATTTGGTAAAAAACATCCTGCAACTATACTGGATGAGCGCATGAAACTACTTCGTAGTTCTGGTATAGACTCACTGACTGCGGTGAAATTCTTACACATAAAAAACGACAATCGTATATTTATGATTTGTCATAAACCTAGAGGTAACCGCCTATCAATTCTGAGTGAGGCTACCCCCTCCTCTCTTGGTAAATTGTTATCTCAATTACATCAATTAGGTTTTAGTTGCCCTTGCAATGAAGCCCTGGATCTTTATCTTGACAATGATATATTGGGTGTTGCTAACCCTTTAGCTCTTCTTTGGCGACCCGGCTCAGCGGCTTACCATGAAAGAGTGAAAGACTTAGTAAATTTCAGTAATAATTTTGATATAAATAAAACTACAGACTTTATGAGCTGCTATTTTGCTCATGCAACTAAATTAGGACTTAAAGAATGGGACAAACGCTCCATTCAAGTTAAGCTCTCTGCGCTATGATAAGCAAACTCTTGACTCTATTCTATGAACTTAAAAAGTATCCTGTGGGAGTTACGTTATTCTTAAGTCTTTGTCTTTCCTTTCAGCAAATCTTACTTCACCCAGTACTTAATAACGATGCCTATATTTATCTCCACATAGCTGCAGTAGCGCCACACGAAGGTCTGCTTGGCGTATTAGCCCATTATGGATGGTATAGCTATGGTGTCTTTATAGCTTATTTAGATGCGGTACTACCTGGCTCGACAATATTCGCAGGACACTGTCTTAATACAGTACTGTATCTGCTTCTTAGTTATCAGTTTCTCTGTTTGAACAAAAACATGGGACAGACATCTACTCATCTTTGGATAGCCGCATTACTATTCTTATCGCTACCGCTAGTCAATAATTTACGATATTTCTTTATTAGAGATATCGGCTATTGGGCTTTTGCACTGTGGTCGATCAATCTACTCTTACAATACCGTCAATATAACAGTTCTCCCAATATATTCTGCTGGCTGCTGAGTGTAATACTAGCAGTAAGTTTTCGTCTCGAAGGAATCCTCTTACTCATACTACCCTTAATTTTATATGAGCGAACCAATAGAAAACCTTTCCTAAGGTTTTATGGAATATTATTGGGAGTCACATTGATTCTTCTCGGTCTCTTACAATTATTTGAGATTGATTTGTTGGCACTAATACGATTCGCTTGGAGATATTATTTACCTGGATTTATAGATATATGGAAAGTTACGAACCTTGTAACACTACCAGAAAATCTTTCTATCGTTCTATTTAACCTAGTGCAAGGACTTAGTGCTCCTCTCACAGCTATCTTGTTGGTTCTTGCTTTTAAGAAAAAACTCTTTTGGCAGTCTTATTGGGCATCAGTATTAGCACTTGCTCTTTTCTTAAACTTGCTAATACTCTTGGTTTTCCAAGAGATTATGCATTTTCAAACTGAGCGTTATGCAGGTTTTGCCGTCATACTTCTTCTTGCTCTTCTCGCAAATGCTATGAATAACCTAAAAGAAGAAATTCACATTTTCTGGCAACTAGGTTTTGGTATCTTATTAATGTTGTTATTACTAGATTCCATGGTGAGTTTTGGTCCAGGCAAAATGAACCGCGTAAATGCTGTTCACTGGTTAAAATCAGAACTTTCTCTTGGAACCACTCTTATCACTAATGACTTTTATATAGCATATAGTAGTGGCATGGTTGATGATTATGTAAATACTGAAATAGACCCTATCGGCGCTTTAAATAAATTTGAACAAGCCCATCCCCAACTAATCAAGAATGACGAAGAGATTTGGGTAGCTTTGGTTTATGGAAAAGAGGTTGATCCTAATTCATTAAATATGCAGGGACGAGGCCTTAATCTAGTAAAAAGCTTCCAGCTAAATGGTGAGGATCAAGTTTTTATATTCTTTAAAGCAGAACGTCCTAATCCTTGAGTTGCTTCTGAAAGTAAGTGAGCCAGCTGTTCTGGCAGACCATAGAGATCTTGCTCCCTGCTATACCGTAACGCATGCTCTTTATAGCCGAGCAACCCCTCTTCTAACATGAATCTAAATTCGTCATTAAACCGCGTTTGTTCAAAAGGTTCTGAAGTAACTATGCCTGCTTTAGCTTTAACTACATGAAAAGCATAACCACAACTGGCGGTAGTCAATACAGGAAGACCAGAAGCAATAGCTTCAAGAAGAACCATACCTGCACTCTCACTCAATGAAGGATGTATCAGTAAATCAGCCGCTAACATATAGCGTTGCACATCTTCTCGACCACCCAAAAAACTAACTTTATTCAAACCGAGTTGCTGCGCCTTTTGTTGCCATGAAAATAATTCATCTCGACCGATATTAATATAATGGACTCGCTCACTAAGTGAAGAGGGCAAAGTTGCCAGAGCTTCCAAACTTCTGTTGACGCCTTTTGTTCGAAAGCTAGAACCTACCTGAAGCACTAGCAATGCATCGTTGGGCAATCCCAATTCTTTTCGCAATTGAGTGCGTGTAAGGGCGGCATCTACGGGAGCCTTGAAACTTCGTCTAATACCCGGAGGTAATAGCGTTAGTCGTAGTGGATCTATACGGTAGATATCTAGATATTGCTTTCTCTGTAATGGGCTCAGAAAAAGTAGCTTGGTAGAACTTAACGGTGAGCAAACTGCTCTTTCAAACTTAAGATACTGACGAGTACGCGGAAGTAGGCGATACCAGAGAGGACGTTCATATAGAACTTTCCAGGCAAAGCTATTGTCTGCAGCATAGTAATAGTCAAGTCCTGGCATTTTATTAAACCCCAGTACACAATCGAACTCATTACGTAGCACTTGAACTCTAGCAACAAATTCCTCCCGTTTGCCTACTTTAGTCAATCTACGAGATGGTAATTCGAGTAACCTTAAACTCTTTGGAAATTCACCATTCCACTTCATACAAATGACAGTAATATCAAACTCTAGATTGCAAGCCTCTGCTATTTTTAGCAAATCCTGCTGCATCCCACCATGCGGAAACCACTCGAATAGCACGAGTGCTAATTTCTTGACTGTACGCTCAGTAGACCGAGGCATTAATCTGCTCCGGGTGAGTTACCTGACCTTTTTCCATTTGATGAAGTAAGGATTTCCATACTAGTTCCGGAGCGATATCGGCAAAACAAGGAGGCTTGATATCAAATTCTTCTCCGTAATACTGCCCAGTTCTCAGTAATTCTTTATTAAGACAACGTTTACTCATGCAAGGTGAGCAGGAAAGTCCAGGGGAAAGATGTTGTTGGAAATTCCCCCAAGTCCCAGTAAGTTTATAACTAGATGCACCATAAATTGAAACCGTAGGAACAGATAATGCCGCCGCTAGATGACCTAGTCCTGTATCAACGGCAACGGCACCACTACAGGTAGTGAGTAACGTAGAAATATCGGTTAGGCCCATAGGAGCAATTACTTCTACATGTCCCCCTGCTTTGGCTAATAGTTTTGCACGCTTTTCTTCAACGGCATTGCCCCAAAGTACTTTTACTCGATAACCCTCCCTTCCTGCTATTCTTGCTAACTGCAACCAGTATTGATCAGGCCACAGTTTAGAATCCCAAGTTGTACCATGAAAGAATACTAGAGTCTTTTCCTGAATCAGCTGTTGACCACGAAAAGTACCTGAACGTAGCCCATAATCACAATGGTCATAATCAAACGAATAATTGAATGCTCTTGAGAAGAGTTCACGTATTCTGTCCACAGCATGCTGCTGCCAAGGTACTGTATAAACCATGTTATAAAATAATGTCGCAATTGGCTCCCTAACTGTACTATTACTTAAACCTAAGGTTAGACCTCTGGATAAACGACTAACTATACCGCTCTTTAACAACCCTTGTGCATCTATAACAAGATCATAATGTCGCTCTTTAAGGATGTGATGAAATTTCTTGAGCTCTCCGCTACGCCATGCTTGTATGGGGTTTTTCCGCCAACGTCGAAAAGCTACTGGAATTACTCTATCTACGGCAGGATGCCAGCTTGGAATTTCTTTGAAATTTTCCTCTACTACCCAATCGAAGCGGATATTGCGTCGCATACGCCTAGCATCAGTCACAGCAGGTAACGCATGAATCACATCACCAAGAGAGGACATTTTTATTAACAAGACATGCATGGCTAAGGCCTAATCTATTAATTCATTGATTGCCGCCATTACCATGGCTGGCATTAATTTTTCCAAACAATCTTGGTGCCTTAATGGACATACCCGCTTGAAGCATGGCTGGCAAGGCAAATCTAGCTGAACTTTCCGGCTATTTTGAGTCAGTGGCGGAGTAAAGTTAGCAGATGTTGAGCCATATAGTACCACTAGTGGTCTTTGCAATGCGGCAGCTATATGCATCAAACCTGAATCATTACTGATCACCACCTCAGATAACGCGAGCAGATCAATAGCTTGAGTAAGGGTAGTGTGACCGGCAAGCATACGAAGGGCTGTCTCAGCAGAATGAACGTAACCCACTTGATCTTGGCCCACAGCTCTATTTGATCCAGCAGTAGTAAAGACATCATCACTAGCTTCTTCTATAATTTTCTGGCAAAAAGGAGCGTCTTTCTCAGAGCCGAAAAGCCAGACCTGTTTACCCTTTTCTAACAACTGTCGAGCTAATTTAGCGAAATGTCTAACAGGCCATTGTTTTGCCGGACCGTATACAGCCCCTGGGCAAAATGACACGATAGGTTTTTCCAAGCTTAGGTTAAATGCAGCTAATAAAGACCTTGCAGGCTCAGCTTTTAATTCTGGCAAAGGTAAAGTCTCAGGTAGGGTAGCGCCCTCAGGGTAGGCTAGCGCAGCGAGACGCTGAATCATCAACGGATAAGTTGATTTATCTAGCTTTCGGCAATCATTTAACAACCACGACCTTGCCTCACCCCGCCATCCTGTCCGCGTCGGTATAGCACTAAAATAGGGGAGCAAGCCCGATTTAAAGGAGTTTGCCACAACAATGACCTGTTCGAAACCCTCTTTTGCCAAAGCTCTAGCAAGTCGATAACGCTCAAATAGAGCTAGCTCTCCATGCTTAAAGGGTAACTCACGCACTTCATGAACTTCAGCCATACGTTCAGCCACTGGTAGACACCAAAATGGGGCCATAACAGTGATTTCACAGTTTATGTAACGCTGGTGTAAACATTTACACAACGTCTGTGTCATGACTAGGTCACCTACCCAAGAAGGTGCTATCAGCAAAATTTTCATAGGTGACTTATCTTTTCGTAGTAGTTTTAGTTGAGCATAGCAATGCAGAACCTGCGCTCAATTCTTGAATAGGTATCTCACTAAAGAGCAAGCCCCACAGCTCAACGACTTCTGAGCGTTTCTTCATCAACAGAGTATCTTCTATCACAGCACAAGTGTTTAAAATCAATTGGTGCCGCATTCGACGATAATCAAGATAGGTCTGTTGTAGCAATTGCGCAGTTTTCGCAGGTAACAATTTTAATTGTGCTATGCAGTCTAGAAGTCGGACATTATCACTCCACTGTAAGAGTTGTGGTTGAGAATGTCCCTCTCGCAGAACTAGATACTGAACTATAAACTCAATATCTATAATGCCGCCTTCTACCAACTTAAGGTTATCATCATTGATAGTACTAATTTTTTTCTTTACTCTGAGCATACGCGCGCGCATAGCGGCAACTTGTGTGGCAAGCAGGAATAGATCTCTTGGCATAGCTAGGATTTGTTTACGCACCTTTTCGAAATCTTCTCTGAGTGCAGCGGAACCACAAATTGCGCGAGCTCGGACTAGCGCCTGATGCTCCCAAGTCCAAGCTTGCTCTACTTGATAAGTTTGAAAGGCAGTCAACGTAGTCACCAGTGCCCCAGAGGCACCGGAGGGACGTAAGCGCATATCTATCTCATAAAGCTTACCACTTTGTGTATGCGTGTTTAGGAAAGAAAGAATTTTTTGCCCCAATTGCACATAAAAAGCAGAGCTATTACAGGTGCCATAGCTACCACCACTGGTCTGAGCATCGGCATGGCCATCATGGATAAATACAAGATCAAGATCAGAGCGATAGCTTAATTCGAGCCCGCCCAGTTTGCCATATCCTACAACTAAAAATTCCCTATCACCCAAGTTACCCTGTGAGTCGAATGGTAATCCGTAGCGTTTAACCAGCTGTTGCCATGCCAAGTCAATCACCACACTGACAATGGTCTCTGCCAACCAAGTAAGATAATCACTCACTTTCATCAGAGGTAATGTGCCATATAATTCTGCAGCTGCTACGAGTAACATTTGCTCCTGTCTAAAATTTTGTAGCACAAGCAGTTGCTCATCTAAATCCTCTTGAGCTGCTGTCAACATACGTTGCTGCACCTGTTGTTGTAGTTCTACCTTCAGGACTGGCTCTCTTAATGGTCGTAACAATTCATCTAGAAGAATAGGATATTTAATTAAAAGTTCATTAACCCAACTTGAAGTTGTGGAGAGGAATATCAGTTGTTGAAGTGCCAGCGAATTTTCTAAAAGAAGAACTAGATAAGCAGATCGACGCTGTACAGCTTGGACAAAATTGAACACACGATGAAATCCTGCATGTTTTTCCGTTAAATTATTATCTTCACACAGCACATGAAATAACCGAGGCATAAAGGTATCTATTCGCTCTCGTGAGGTTTCTTCTAACGCAAGATATTGTTTGCTACGCCGATATGAATGACAAGCTTGTAATACAACTCCTGGCTCAAGGAAACCGCATCTACTTAGAAAGGCACCGGGGTCTTCTGATAATTCCTGCCAAATATCTATACATGACTGAAGTTTATTGTTATCAATCAGACCTTCTTCTTCATTTTCTTTGCTATTAATAAGTTCTGCAAAAATTTTAGCTACATAAATTCTATTTTGTTCTAATTCTTCTTGTAAGGAAGCACTTGATCTGTAACCTAGACTTAGAGCCATTCGTGTTTGCTTTAAAGCATCTTCAGGCCATTCATGAGTCTGCTTATCTTCTAAGGCCTGTGCTGCATGTTCCGTCCGTCTCAATAGCTCATAAGCTCGTAAAAGAGACTGCGCTTGCTCTTCTGGAAAAAGTCCTAAGTTCACTAGTTCCTTTAAGACAGCACGGAGCTCTCGTCTCTGTAAGCTACGCTGTTTACCTCCATGTATCAGCTGAAGAACTTGTACACAAAACTCAATCTCACGAATTCCTCCACTACCCAGCTTAAGATTTGCTTGTATCCCCTTTTTACGAACCTGTGTTTCTATTTTCCGTTTAATATCCCGTAATGCATCAAAAGTACTAAAGTCGGTATACCCGCGGTAAATAAAAGGATTTAAGATTTGATAAAGTGCTTGCTGCGCGTGAGGTGATCCTGTCACTGCTCGAGCTTTAATCAATGCAAAACGTTCCCAGGTTCTCCCCTGAGTCAAGTAGTACTCTTCTAGTGCATCTAGTGATATTGCCATAGCCCCAGTAGATCCATAAGGTCGTAGGCGCATATCAGTACGAAAAACTATTCCCTCACCTGTGTGCTGATCCAACATGACAACAAGCTGCTGCCCTAAAGTGACAAAGAAATGTTGCAAGGGACATGGTTTAGCCCTAGGGTGTAAAATTTTCCATTTTTCTGACACAGTTGTTTCCTGTGTCTTTTCATCGCATGTGAACGCAAAAATAAGATCAATATCAGAAGATAAGTTTAGCTCGTACGCACCTAATTTACCCATAGCTATAACAAGTAATTCAAACTTGCTTCCGTCTAATGCAAGGGGTTCACCATAACGAGCTTGCAACAAAGGCTCTAATATTTTCAGGCAGTGTCTTATAGCAAATTCAGCCAATGCCGTAAGTGCATGGCAAGTATCCTCAAGACTTGAAATACCTAGTCTTTCTCGCCACAGTATACGCAGATACTCACGCTTTCTCAGCATCCGTAAGGCAGACTTATCCCACTCTTGCGCAGGTACATTTATAGCTGAGCATAACTCTTGCATAACCTGACCAAATTCTTGCTCTGAGAGTTGTTTTTGATAAAGATGCCCACTAAGTAGAAGTTGCAAAAGTATTTGGGGATGTTGAGTACAGACATCAACAAGATAGTCAGAGGATAACCATAAGTTCAATAGTTCATCTTCACTGCGGCCATGTCCTATCAAAGCCAGCCGTAATGCGGGCCGTGACTCGAGTAACTCATCTAATTTGGACCTAAGGGAATATTGTAAAGCATCTATCTCCACTAACTGTCCAGTCATTACTATCCCCCGGGACGCTCAGCAATAAATACTGCTCGTAATGGTGCAGGGTAACCTTCTATTGTTTCCAAAGGATTTTCTGGATCTAGAGCTTGTGATAAAGATTCAAAAGTCATCCAATCAGTAGTCCGTTGTTCTTCTGGCGAAGTTCTGTTTAGATCGACTAATCTAGGTTCCTTGAATCCTGTCTTAATTAACCACTGACTCAATGTGTCTGAAGAGGGGAGGAACCAAACATTAGGCATTCGCGCATAACGCCTGTGGGGCACAAGCGTCTTGCCTGTCTCACCTTCAATGACGAGAGTTTCTAGCACTAACTGACCACCAGGGCGTAGTGCCGAACGCAATGAAAGTAGATGGTCGAATGGGGAACGACGATGATATAAAACTCCCATAGAAAAAACAGTATCAAAACTCTGAAGGTCTTCAGGTAGATCCTCTAACGCCCATGGTAATACCCACACAGGAGGTTGAGGTAAATACTTTCTTATTGCCCAGTACTGCATTGTGAAAAGTAAATGTGAATCCACCCCCAACACCAAACGCGCACCTTCCCCTGCCATTCGCCAGCAGTAGTATCCATTGCCACAACCAACATCAAGCACATTACGATTTTTCAAGGAGCTAAGATGTGGTAGTACTCGATCCCATTTCCAGTCTGATCTCCATTCAGTATTTATATCTATACCAAACAATTCAATAGGCCCTTTACGCCACGGATGCAGTGCAAACAGTTTTTCTCTTAAAAGAGTCTTTTGCTCAGCATTAATATCTCCTGCCTCACCAATTTGTAATACCTTTTGTAGTTCAAACGATCTAGCAGTAAGTTCCGGCAGAGCCTGCAACGCTGCATACCAGCTTGCAAAATCTCCATGCTTAGTGTCAATCGCGATATTTTGAGAAAGTTTTGTCGCCACTGACTGCAATCTCCCTGTGAGATTGACCGCTAGATCATCATAATTAAATAGATTACTGGTCATCACAGTTTATCGATTAACGTTCCTGTATTTTGTATAACCACTTGAGGTTTCACGCTATTTAACTGCCACAAAAGAGGCAAAATTAAAACATTGGAACCATACTGCAAATGAGCTAAACCCAGCATTACGAATACGTTCCTCATGGGCATTGATAGTTTCAGGTATTAGGACATTTTCGATAGCGGCCCGTTTGCTGCTAATTTCCAGATCAGAGTACCCTTGCTCTGCTTTAAAACGATGATGTAATTCAACGCAAAGCTCATTAAGATCCTGATCTGGAAAAAGAATTTTTTCTGAGACAATTAATAATGCTCCTTTCCTCATGCCTGCTGCAATTTTCTGCATAAGTTGCTGCCGCTTTGCCAAAGGTATGAACTGCAATGTGAAATTAAGAACAACTACAGAGGCATCATGGATATCTATTGCCAAGATATCCTCACACTTTAGCTCAATAACAGGACCAGTATCGTGTAATCGTTGCTTAGCGAGTAATGCTTCAAAACGCACCAACATTGGTTCTGAATTATCAATTGCTACAATTGTGCACGGCGTTTCAAGTAACTGCTGTCGCATCGCAAGAGTAGCCGCCCCCAAGGAGCAACCCATGTCATAAAGTCTTGAATGAGGTTGTACATACCGGGCTGATAGTGTGCCTATCATTTTAATGATAGTGGCATAACCTGGAACTGACCTATTGATCATATCCTCAAAAACAGCAGCTACTTTATCATCAAATACGAAACTACCCGGCAAAGCATCTCGCTGAAACAATGTATCACGCATACTTAATCCTAGTTTTGCAAAGCAGCGCGGAGGAGCACCGCTGTTTTTGCAAGCGCCTCATGATTAGCAGCTTTCTGATTGGCAAAATTCATGTCATCAATGGTATTAATCGGTATTAAATGTAAATGGGTATGTGGTACCTCTAAGCCAATAATACTCATGCCTACTCGCTTGCAATTCACTACGAACTTAATCGCTTTTGCAATACGCTGACTGACCAGCATAAGATGAGCAGCGAGTTCCGTTGGCAAATCGTCCCAATGATTGATCTCTGCTCGCGGGATCACCAAGACGTGTCCCTCACGAATTGGTGCGATGGTCAAAATAGAAAAACAATGTTCGTCTTCGAACAGAATGTGGCCCGGTATTTCTCGTGCCTGTATCTTACTAAATACTGAGCTCATTGTTATTCTCACGTGTACAAGGTATCTGTATTGTAACCTTATCCGAGCACTCTGAGATATTACCGGTCAATTTAGATTTTCCACGTCAAGTCTTGCTCCTTGTACTACCTGACGCAAGACAAAGCTAGAATGAACATCACTAACCCCTGAAATCCTTGTAATCTGATTTAACAGAAAATCTTGATATTCCTCCATATCACGAACTAGCACTTTTAACTGAAAATCTGCAGATTGTCCTGTAATAAGAAGACACTCCAATACCTGCGGTAAATCTGCCACAGTTTTTTGAAAGTGTTCGAATCGGTCAGGAGTATGTCGATCCATACTAATCTGGACTAATGCCATAAGCTTAAGACCAAGAATTGATGCATCGAGCAAACAGTGATACCCACGGATATAACCCTCTGTTTCTAACTGCCTTACGCGGCGAAGACAGGAGGAGGGCGATAAGCCAACTTTTTCAGCAAGATCCTGATTTGAGATGCGGGCATCATCCTGAAGAGCCGCCAGAATTCGTTTATCACTTCTATCAAGACTCATAGTTGACTCCAGATACCGACTTAGTATGTATTTCATTGAAGCACCCTTCACTGTTCAATGCTTCCAGTGGAGTTGTTGCTCATTCTTTTCTTGCTAAGGCAATCATTGACAACAGTTTTCTCTACTTAACTCTCAGTGTTGGCTTGTGCTCTTTTTTTTAAAACTATATCACCTATATTCCATATATTTCATTTTTAACTTAATAAATGAAATTTTATTCCATTTTTATTTAATAACAAACAAATAAAGAAATATAATTTCGAAAAAAATGCACTATACTGCGCAACAATATAAATTTAAGCATATGTCATCAACATTGCCACGAGAGTTTTTATGTCTCACTACAACCCAACAAAGTACAAGCCATTTACACCAGTTTCCTTAGCGGATAGAACCTGGCCTAATAATGTGATTATCGCAGCACCTAAATGGTGTTCTGTGGATCTGCGCGATGGCAATCAGGCGCTGATCGAACCTATGTCAGTAACGCAAAAAAAACTTATGTTCAATTTGCTGGTAGATGTCGGCTTCAAGGAAATAGAGGTTGGCTTTCCTGCTGCCTCACAACCAGACTATGACTTTGTCCGCTGGTTAATTGAAGAAGAAAAAATTCCTGCTGATGTCACTATTCAGGTACTTACTCAAGCACGTCCAGAGTTAATAGCTCGTACCTATGAATCTTTACGAGGCGCTAAGCAGGCGATTGTCCACTTGTATAATTCTACTTCCGTAGTGCAACGCGAGAAAGTCTTTAAAATGGACAAAGCCGGCATTAAAGACATTGCACTAAAAGGTGCACAAGAAGTATTGCGTTTGGCAAAGGCCAATCCTCATACAAAATGGCAATTCCAATATTCTCCTGAAAGCTTTACTGGTACCGAACTGGAATATGCTGTTGAAGTTTGCGATTCAGTTATCGAGGTATGGCAACCTACTGCTACTAACAAAGTGATTATCAACTTACCGGCGACTGTTGAAATGGCTACGCCAAATGTTTACGCCGATCAGGTCGAGTGGTTCTGTCAACATGTCAAGCAGCGAGAAAACATAATTATTAGTTTGCATACCCATAACGACCGTGGTACCGGTGTTGCAGCATCAGAACTCGGCTTAATGGCCGGTGCGGATCGTATTGAAGGGACTTTACTAGGTAATGGGGAGCGGACGGGAAATCTCGATATAGTTACCATGGCTATGAACATGTACAGCCAAGGTATAGATCCATTACTAGATTTCAGTGATATGGATCGCGTCATTACTGTAGAAAAAAGTTGTACTCAAATTGATGTCCATCCAAGACACCCCTATGCAGGAACACTAGTTTTCACAGCATTTTCTGGCTCTCATCAGGATGCGATAAAAAAATGTCTAGCCTCTTATAAGCAAGATGAACCCTGGGAAATTGCCTATCTTCCAATTGACCCGCGAGATGTTGGAAGAACTTACCAAGATGTCATCCGCGTTAACTCTCAAAGTGGTAAAGGTGGAGTTGCCTATGTGATGGAAAGTAAATACGGCTATACACTACCACGTTGGCTACAAATAGAATTTTCTCGCGTTGTTCAAAAAGAAGCAGAAGACAGTGGATTAGAAGTAGCTCCTGAACGTATTTTTACGCTGTTTAAGCAACACTACCTACAACCTAGCTCGGCATTGAAGTTACTTGAATTTTCCATCGCAAAAAAAGAGCGGGAAGTTATCTCTGGTGAAATTGAACTTGAGGGTGAACGCTTTACTGTAGTCGGAGAAGGTAATGGAATGCTGGAAGCGTTTGTTGATGCGCTGGAGCGTAGATTCGATATTTCAATTCAGATCTTAGAATATGGTGAGCATGCCTTGAGCCAGAATGCCAATGCTGAGGCTGTCACCTACTTACAAATTAAGCACAAAAATCAACGGTACTGTGGTGTTGCAGTGGACAGTGACATTGTGACCTCCAGCGTTAACGCTCTTCTGCATGCTGTGTCTGACATTTTACAAAAAAGAAGACAGCAAGTATCTTAAAAAATCTGCTGGCACCATTCTCACACTCTGCTAAGCTTCGCATGTAAGATAGGTAGGGTGAGAGCATTTATATCTTAGGCATTGTCGCTCGTGCAAAGTATTTCTAAAACCGATTAACTTTTTGACTGGTATGCCTACAGATTCTTCTGCACGCATCTTACGATACCTATGCCTCAGAAAAATTAGGTGCATTATTTGATTTTTACGCAGTGATAATAATTTTTACTTGTCCATGGATTGCACGACTCGTTGGGGAGACACCAAGTGGATGCTCACGGTCTAACAACAAACGAGTATTTAAGAGATACACATTTATGTAATTATTATCCTAATAATTAAAAAATTAAACTCCATTTTTAATGGTTAGCTCTAAAAATAAATTAAATAATCCCACAATTATAATATATTGATTAAATTAATTTTTTTTTTAATTTTTTTAATAAAGTGGGGTTTTTATAAAAAAATAATATTATATTTTATACTTTTGTGGAGATTTACCTCATGATAAAGGCTGAATTAAGAAATAAATCAATGCCTTTTGAGTTCGAGCTGCAC
>JAYPEI010000001.1:138783-379282 GCA_038125665.1 Enterobacteriaceae bacterium | reverse complement strand
ACGGAGGCGACAACTGGAATTTTTTTCTCATTACCTTGTACTTTGTTAGGGTTGAATCTGCTTATAACAGAGTAGTTGCTCAATATTTCCACTGTGTGCAAGTAATTTACTAAGTTACAATAGGCGTTTTTTCAATAACTAAGTTTTATACATGAATACGCCTACTTACATCCGCAGCCTTTTGATCCAGGCCAGTACACTGTTTTTTTCTTTTTTGTTTTCCTCTCTTGTTGTAGCTCAACCAAGTGGAGGTATGGGAAAAAATGTCACCATTCAACAACTATCTGAAAAACCTGTCATAGATGGTTCTCTAGATGAGAAAGTGTGGTCGCAGGCTACATTGATTGAAGATCTTCACCAGGTGTTTCCCACTGAATATCAAGAAGCGACTCAGAAGACACAGGTGTACTTGTTCTATACTCCCAACGCCCTTTACATCGGGGCAAAGATGTTCGAAACAAATCCTGGTGATATCTCAAATCGAGTGCTGCGTCAGGGACAAGCACTGAGTGCAGATGATATCTTTGCTGTTATTCTTGATCCTTATCTAGATCGTCGTAATGGTTATCGTTTTGAGGTAAATCCTAATGGAGTACGTTGGGAAGGTTTATTTCAAAATATCAATGAGATTGAGGGGAATTGGGACGGTATATGGGAATCGCGCGCAAGAACCACAGACTTTGGATGGGAGGCAGAGATACGCATTCCTTTCCAATCCCTATCGTTTAATCCCACAGCTCAAGCATGGGGTCTAAATTTTAACCGCATCCGTCGTCGCAGTAATGAGAGTATTGCTTGGTCATCCTATAATCGCGAAATTAATCCCAGCACATCAGGTACAGTTAATGGGTTAGTAAGTTTACAACAAGGTAGAGGCTTGGATATCGTACCATCCATGGCGCTTGTCGACCGTAAGGATTTCGCCGTCAAAGAGCAAACAAGAGGAGATGTTGAACCTCAGCTGGATGTTTTTTATAAATTGACTCCACAGCTGAATGCCTCTCTCACATTGAATACGGATTTTTCATCCACCGAGGTAGATGATCGTCAAGTTAATCTCACTCGGTTTAACTTGTTCTTCCCCGAAAAGCGCGACTTTTTCCTAAGGGATGTCGATATTTTTGAATTTGGTCAAATTGGTGCCGGTGGTTTTAACATGACCTCTGGTACAGGCTCTTCAGCAGCCTCAAATCCGGCCAGACAGAGTGCGCGCCCCTTTTTCTCCCGCCGCATCGGGCTCTCGAGTACTGGAGGACCTGTAGGTATCAATGGGGGAGTCAAGCTCAGTGGTCGGATTGATGACTGGAACGTCGGTGCGTTGATGATTAATCAAGAGGCTTACAATGGTGTGGACGCGCAGACAATTTTTGTTGGTCGTACTGTTTTGAATGTAGGTTCTAGGACTCAACTCGGTGCAATCGTCACTGATGGTAACCCACAGAGTAATGCGAGTAATCAACTTGTAGGTGTTGATTTTCGTTATCGCAACACGTCCTTTTTTGGGAACACAATTGAAAGCCTGGGCTTTTATGAGGAAACCAAAACAGAGGGGAAGCCACAAACTGAGAACGCGGCTTACAGCGCGGCTTTTTTACTACCCAATAGTCAGGGGTGGCAAGGGCTATATTTTTATAAAGTGGTGGAAAAGAATTTCTTTCCAGCAGTGGGTTATGTAAATGCAACCGATATCGAGGATCACCATTTCAATCTGGGATATCGTCAGTTCATGAAACCTGATGCTTTTCTACGTTCAGTGCTTTATGTGTTTGATGGTTATAAAGCCAATAATCTCAGTGATGGATCAATCAACAATGCAAACTGGGGATTACGTATTTCAAGTTTTACGAATCATAACGATGCTTTATTTGGGCGAGTTTGGCGTAATCGAGAAAATCTTAAGCGAGACTTTACTATTTTTCGCGCTTCTGACGGTAGTCGCTCAGTAGTAATTCCAGAAGGCGAGTATGAGTGGGATGAAGCCACTGTTGCTATGATACTAGGTGGACAAAGAAAAATTTCAGGGAGTTTTTATTTGCAGGGTGGGGGGTACTACGGTGGCACTCATATGCAACAACGGGGCAATGTCACTTGGCGACCAAATAGCCATTTCTCCATTGATTATTCATTGACACATGACAAAATAAAGTTACCGCAAGGTGATTTTATCCTACGTCTTATGGGATTGAACTTACAATACGTTTTTAGCTCAACTCTCAGTTGGAGCAATCTAGTTCAATATGACAATATTTCTGAAAACCTTGGTTTCAATAGCCGTCTTCATTGGATACCTAAAGCGGGTCAGCAGGCTTTCTTAGTGCTTAACTGGGGGTTTATTGATGCAGACAAGGATAATAATTTTGATTCAACGCTGGCTGATTTATCCTTAAAATTTAATTATACACTGCGATTTTGACGCGAAAACTGATTTCAACTAACGCATAGTATAGGGATAAACAATCACTTTTCACTGGCATAAAGTGCATTGATAAAACTATGAATTATTAAATATATCGTCGATTTAAAGAGGAAGCAGAATGAAACGCTCGACCAATATTTTGGAACTCTTCGTGAGTTTTTTGACACTAATAATGATGTTCACCTTAGCGCCAATGGTTGTGCAAGCAAAAAATGAACCAGATTACGTGCGTATTCATATGTCGATAGATATTAATCGCCCTGTAGCTCATGTTTGGGAGCGTGTAGGAAAATATTGTGACATTCAGGAGTGGGCTGGGCTGGGTTGTGAAGTGGTTTCTGGTGATGGTGGTATGGGTACTGTACGTTCACTTCTTGGTGGGCGTATTCTAGAAATCATGGTCGCTCAAGGGCAATACTCCTATGGTTATAACCAGCCAGTAGTGGAGGGGCAGTTCTATAACCAATACCACGGCTTCATGGAAGCTGTTGCAGTTGATGCTAAAACCACACAGATGTCCTACACATTAGTTTATGATGCCTCCAACTTGGATGCTGAGGCTAAAGCTACTGATATGCAACGTCGACGCAATACATTTGAAAATGCTTTAGCCAAAATGAAAGAACTATCAGAGAGTCTTTAATCATTGACTCACCCTTCATCTGTTAAGGAAATAAAGTATGCAAAATGCAGTCCCTTGTCTGTTCATGAGAGGTGGTACTTCCAAAGGTGCTTTTTTTCTAGCAAAAGATTTACCTTTGGATCCTACCGCACGCGATAAAGCTCTTCTCAGCATTATGGGTTCTCCGGATAAGCGTCAAATTGACGGGATAGGTGGAGCACACCCACTCACAAGTAAAGTAGCGATCATTAGTAAATCAACACGTCCCGGTGTGGATGTAGACTATTTATTTGTCCAGGTCTTTGTTGATGAAGCTAAGACTTCTACGGCACAGAATTGTGGCAACATATTGGCTGGTGTTGGTCCCTTCGCTATAGAGCATGGTTTAGTTGAAGCTCAAGAAGGTGAAACGGTGGTTACCGTCTACATGGAAAATACAGATAGTATGGCACGTCAACGTATTTTGACCCCAGGTAAGCAAGTACAGTATCACGGAGAGGCTGCTATTGATGGCGTTCCTGGTACTCACGCTCCTGTTATGATTGAGTTTCTTGATGTCGCGGGCTCAAGCTGTGGAGCTCTTTTCCCAACTGGTAATATAATTGATCAAGTGCAAGGACTTTCTGTGACTATGGTAGATAACGGTATGCCCTGTGTACTGATCGATGCTGAACAGCTTGGCCTTAGGGGTGATGAAACCATAGTTGAACTTGAATCCAACACTAATCTTAAATATCGTCTAGAAAATCTTCGCCTCGAATTAGGTCCATGTATGAACTTAGGCGATGTCAAAGATAAGACAGTTCCGAAGATGTTTATCATTTCTCCACCAAAGAAAGGGGGCTTGGTGAATACTCGAAGTTTTATTCCGCATCGTGTCCATGATGCTATTGGGGTTTTAGCCGCTGCATCTGTAGCGGCAGCAGTGAATATGCCAGGATCAGTTGGGCACGACTATGCAAAAATACCCTCAGGTATGCAACGTTTGTGCGAAGTTGAACATCCAACAGGCAGTATGGCTTGCGAAGTGCAATTAGTGACTGATGATGAGAGTGTTACGGGAATGAGTGTAAAGTCCACCGCCATCATGCGCACTGCTCGATTGCTAATGGCGGGGACTGCATTTTATCTTTGAGAATCAGCCTTCTTATTATTCTCCATCATTGAAGCAGTATGCACAAATTTTGTTTCCATCTGGATCTCTCAAGTAAGCCGCATATGAAGTAGGAGTAAATTTTCTTGGGCCTGGCTCTCCTTCGTCTACCCCTCCATTTGCGACGCCTGCAGCGTGGAACTGTCTGACCGCTTCGCGAGAGGGAGCATGAAAGCCGATGGTGCCACCATTAGCATGGCAAGCTGGCTGTCCATTAGCAGGCTTCGTGATCAAAAACTCTGGTGCTTGAGCCCCAAACAAAACACCATGATCGCCCATGGGGCCCAAATTGTTAACACCTAATGGTGCCAAAGCTGCTGTATAGAATTTTCCTGATTTATCCAGGTCATTGGTACCGACACATACGTGGGTAAAAATTGCCATAAGGCACTCCTTGAAGTATTTTGTTGTAATCGTCATTGCCTGATCGTACAGACTCAGAGCTGGAATTATATTCAGTTGGCAGCGACATGCTAGTGACTATGGTGAATCTACTATGGAGAAATTTGAGGGAAATTGAACTTCTGTGAGGTTGTATATGCAAAGAAAATTCAATAAGAGAAACTTTTTGGCACTTAGCCTTGCTGGAACCAGCGTGGCTTTAGGTTGTGCTGCAAATAAATTAGCGGCTCAGACTACAGAAGACAATGTGATGACTCGAGCTGAGTATCAACTGTACTTAGATCTCTTTAATGTGAATGATCCTGCATTCATTGAATTTTATCATCCAGATGTAGCATTTGAGCTAGGCAATAGGCAAATGCAAGGTGCCAGGACCATTTTGGAGTTTTATGCCAACGTAAAAAAATATATCAAGGAAGAAGTAACTTGCACTGAGTTTGTGGCCAACAGCCAAACAGTGGCAGTAGAAATTCCTACTCGGTTTGAATGTATTGCTGATTGGGAGGATTCTTTTTGGGGTATCCCTCTACGCCAGGGACAGATCCTAGAGATAGTCACTTTTGGATTTTACAAGATGCGAGCAGGCAAATTTGCTTCGATTAAGACTGCGCGTTACAAGGTTGTCAAGGATTGGAGTTAGTGGCAGTTTTGAGTTGATCCCCAGTATTAACTCGTTCAGGTGCTCACCACCCATCTTCACAATCCGAAACGTGCATTAATGGCTAGCAAGATTTATCGGAAATTTCTTCGTATGAATTCTGAAGGCTCTTATCAAATAATTACAAACTTGCTTTGAATTCACGGCGGCGTGCATGCAACACTGGTTCGGTATATCCATTAGGTTGGGCCATAGCTTTGAAGACTAGATCGCAAGCTGCTTGAAAAGCTATTCCGTTGAAGCTAGGTGCCATTGGGTGATAGTTAGAGTCACCAGCATTTTGACTATCTACTATCGCAGCCATACGCTTCATTGTCTCCAAGACCTGGGTTTCTGAGCAGATACCATGGTATAGCCAGTTTGCGATGTGTTGTGAAGAGATTCGCAAAGTAGCTCGATCTTCCATCAGGCCGACATTACTGATATCTGGCACTTTAGAACAACCAACTCCCTGATCAATCCAGCGAACTACATAACCTAAGATGCCCTGAGCATTATTATCGAGCTCTTTTTGTATCTCCTCTGAACTTAATGTTTTTTCTGTCATCAATGGGATACGCAAAATATCATCAACACTAGCTTTAGGCCGTGAGGATAAAGTGCGTTGCACGCTAGCAACATTGATTTGATGATAATGGATAGCATGTAATGTTGCCGCAGTAGGGGAAGGTACCCATGCGCAGCTTGCTCCGACCTGAGGATGCACAACTTTTTGTGACATCATGTCTCCCATCATGTCTGGTTTAGCCCACATGCCTTTACCAATTTGGGCTCGACTAATAAAGCCAGCTCCAATACCTACATCCACATTAGAATTTTCATAAGCACCTATCCAAGGCTGGCCTTTAACGGCTTCTTTCGGCAAAAAAGGACCAGCCAGCATAGAAGTGTGTATTTCGTCTCCTGTACGATCAAGGAAACCGGTGTTGATGAAGAACACACGATCCTTCACTGCTCGAATACATTCTTTTAAGTTGACACTGGTTCTACGTTCTTCGTCCATCACGCCGACTTTGATGGTATTGGGAGATAGCTGATAAGCTGCCTCTACACGGGACATTAGCTCATTCGTAAAAGCAACTTCTTCTGGCCCATGCATCTTTGGTTTCACAATGTAGATAGAACCTTCGCGAGAATTGCGTTGGGTAAGATCTCCTCTCAGGTCGTGAAGACAACAAAGGGTTGTTACCATAGCATCTAGTATCCCCTCAGGGATTTGATTGCCTTTGGCGTCAAGTACTGCATCAGTAGTCATGAGATGGCCAACGTTTCGAACCAGCAGAAGGCTGCGGCCCTGCATCACAACTGTTTCTCCACTGGTGCCCTTGTATTGACGGTCTTTGACAAGACGACGTTCAATTGTTTGATCACTTTTTTTGAAGGTCTCACTCAAGGTACCTTTCATCAGACCTAGCCAGTTACGGTAAGCAAGTACTTTGTCGCTGGCATCAACCGCTGCAATAGAATCTTCGCAATCTTGGATGGTCGTCATGGCCGATTCCAGGACAACATCTTTTACCCCTGCATGGTGTTGTTTGCCTATCATACTGCTGGCATCCAGCTGTATTTCTATGTGTAAACCATGATTGGCGAAAAGGAAGGCAGTTGGTGAGGTAAAGCCACCTTGGAAACCTACCAGCTGATCGGGGTTGTCTAGCTCTGTTACCGTATTGTCTTGGAGCTCAACTGATAGCACGATATGGCCACTTTTGTTGGATAGAAAATATCGTCTTACAAGAGCATGACGAGCTCGCTTAAGAGGAATAGCTTGATCTAAGAAATCATCCGCATAAGCCATGACTTTGGCTCCACGACCAGGATTGTAACCACCACTTCGCTCGGCGCCCTCTTCCTCACTGATGACATCCGTACCGTATAAAGCATCGAATAACGATCCCCAGCGTGAATTGGCGGCATTCAGGGCATAGCGAGCGTTCATAACAGGTACTACGAGTTGTGGGCCTGCAACAATAGAAATTTCGTAATCACAGCCTCGGGTACCGATGTGAAAGTCAGGACCAACTGGAACTATATAACCAATTTCTTGCAGAAAAGATTTGTATTCTTGAGGATGGCTCAAGTAGTACGCCATGTCGTGGTCCCGGTGCCAAGCATCGATTTTTTCTTGAAGTTCATCTCGTTTCAAGAGTAACTCTCGGTTACGCGGTGCTAGATCCTGCAAGATCTTGCTGAGTTCTGACCAAAAATGATTTGGGATGATACCTGTCCCAGGGCAGGCATCTTTTTCGATAAAGTCATATAGTTCTTGCGAAATCTGCAAATTACTGGCGGATATCTTGTTGGTCATGAGAACCTCTATACGGATCAGCTGGAGATATTTTATCTTGTTGGCGAGAAGAATGGCAGGGTTGATATGGTGATCTGGAGTCTAAAACTTAATTAATTTTGAACAAATTGTGTAGCTTGTTACAGATATAAGGTATTAAGGTATACTCACGGTTAGTGCAAAAGATTTCAATTTTACTTAGGAAGTCGATTAAACAAGGGGGACCATATGTCTAAAAAATTTAGCAAGTCTGCACTTTGCTCAGGTCTTGCCATGGCTGTAGGTCTGCTCAGTTATGATATAAGTGCACAAGTGCCGCAAATTCTGGAGCGGAGTTATCCGGAAGGATATATCACAGGCCAAGTTCTTGGTCCCGATGGCCCAGAAGCTGGAGTTTGGGTCATTGCAGAAACCCATGAAACTAATACCCCTTTCATTAAGATTGTTGTCACTGATGATGAGGGTCGCTATGCGCTGCCACAGCTGCCGGAAGCCACTTATGATGTGTGGGTTAGGGGTTATGGATTAAAAGATTCAGCCAAACTTGAAGGGCGCCCTGGGGATAATCAATTAAACCTGTCCGTAGAAAATGCGACCACACCACAAGAAGCTGCTCAGGTCTATCCTGGTGACTACTGGTACTCACTTATGGAGCCCCCTACAGAGGATAAATTTCCCGGGACTGGCCCAATTGCAGCTGGAGGTAATGGTTATCTGCCAGCTATTCTCAGCCAAGATGATTTTATTCATCGAATAAAAAAGGATTGTAATTTTTGTCACGCTTTAGGTACAAAAATTACTAGAACGATAGATCACATGAGTGAGTTTGGTTTTGATACTCACGAGGCAGCTTGGGCTTACAGGACTTCATTAGGAGTTCGTGGGGGAAGTATGCAAGCGGCATTCTTACAGTTCGGTATGGATGGAATGTCGAGGACAATGGCAGATTGGACTCGCAAAGTTGAGGAGGGTGCTGTTCCAGAAGCTCCACCTCGCCCAAGTGGTGTTGAGCGAAATGTTGTGGTTACCTTGTGGGACATTGGTGGCGATCATGACTTTATGCATGATGAAATAGCTACTGATAAAAATGATCCCACTGTGAATGCGTTCGGTCCTGTATATGCTGTGTCCTCTGGACATGGCACTTTGGAAGTCATAGATCCAGTGACTAATGATAATTATAAATATGTCATACCAACTCGCGAAGATGCCAGAGAAGTCAGATCACGTTTTCCACCTCCAGGTAATCCATCTAATTTCTGGGGCATGCAGCACCTGTGGGGACCTGAGCACCCCTCAGACCCGCATAATCCAATGATGGGACCAGATGGTCGAGTGTGGTTAACCTCGAAAATCCGTAACGATAACCCAGCTTGGTGTTCGCAAGGTTCTGATAATAAGTATGCACAGTACTACCCGCTGACGTTCTCCAATCGTCAGGCCTCAGTCTTTGACCCAAAAACTGGTAAATTTGAATTAATCGATACATGTTTTGCTACACACCATTTACAGTTTGCTTCGGATCCGGATAACACGCTTTACTTTAATGAATTACTTGGACCCATGTTCGGTTGGATCAATACTCGTATTTGGGATCAGACACATGATGAGCAGTTAGCTAATGGCTGGTGCCCACAGATAATTGATACTAATGGCGATGGGGAAATTACCAAACCATGGAATGCTGCTAATGAAGAAAATCCTGACCCTGCATTAGATACTGAAATCCGCTTGAATTTGTACAGTCTTATTCCAGATCCTAAGGATGGTAATATTGTCTGGGGGGCATCCGAGGGCCGCACTGGTGAGGACCGTGGTTATATCGTGAGACTGAATCGTGGTAATAACCCTCCAGAAAGCTGCATTAGTGAAGCTTATCGTGTGCCAGAAGGTACTTTGAATCCGCGTGGTATCGACATTGATACTAATGGAAACCCCTGGGTTGCGATGGCAGCTTCTTCTCAATGGGCTCGCTTTGAGCGTGACAAGTGTGAAGTGCTGAATGGACCAGGCACTCAAAGAGGGGATCACTGCGACCAGGGTTGGACTGTCTGGCAAACTCCAGGACCCAAGTTGGGGAGTTCGAAGTACCCGGCCGATTTCCATTATTTTGGATGGGTTGATCAGCACAATATCGCTGGTCTTGGGAAAAATATTCCAATCTTGACTGGGTCAAATTCTGATTCTCTTATTGCTCTAGATCCTGAAACTGGAGGCTGGACCTATCTTAGAGTTCCTTATCCCCTTGGTTTTTATTCACGTGGATTAGATGGCAGGATAGATGATCCCTCTTTAGGCTGGAAAGGTAGAGCTCTCTACGCTAATTATGGTACACACTTGGTTTGGCACACTGAGGGTGGTAAGGGAACTACTGGTAAGCTCGTAAAATTTCAGATTCGTGACAATCCTTTACAGTACTAGTGACTCAGCGACAGGCAACGTGATCTCTCTACGTTGCCTGTCAACGAGATAATTCTCCGGCGTGGTAGGCAAGCACAATTCAGCCGCGCTCCATTTCGAAGCGATCACGTATCGTGCTATACCAATTACCTGCCAGTCTGCCTATTGGATCAAGAGTAGCAAAATCAATCCTACCTTCATTGTACAATGCTTCATCGATATGAATGTGACGAATCTGCCCAAGAATTAGTGTGCCTGCACCTGGGCCAACACCGAAACTTATAATGTCGTGCAAAGAACATTCAAAAATAACGCCTGCAGCTTTTACAAAAGGAGCGTTTATGTGCACTGACTCTCCCATCTCCAATTGAGCATAAGCAAACTCGTTTTCACCAGGTTCTAGTAGGGCAGCTGATTTGCTCATTGCTTGCCCAAGACGATGACTGACACAATTAAGAGTAAAGCAGCGGCTTTCTTCCACGAACTGATGGGAGTCCTTTTTTCGTCCGTCTAAGCGTGGAATGCATGAATAACCAACAATAGGAGGGGCAGACGAAAAACAGTTGAAGAAAGAGTAGGGTGCCAGATTATTCTGGCCAGCGTTGTTGCGAGAACCTACCCAAGCAATAGGTCGAGGGGCCACAGCTCCAATCAGGAGTTTGTACATTTCAGTCTGACTCAATCCAGCGGCATCTATTAACATAAGATTTTCTAGCAGTATTAAAAATTGTACTAGCAGTCTAACAAAGCTTTCGTGCTTGCACAGCTCGCTTTGTCAAGCTATAAGTAAATGCTAGAGAATAGAAGAGCTTTTTAATGTTATTTAAGCTTTTAAGAGCAGGGAGCTAGCAATGCAAACTATTATTTCTGTAGAACAAGCTATTGAGCTACACAGTAGTAATACTACACGCTATTTCGATTGTCGGTTTTCATTACAAGATACCAGCGCCGGTGAACGCTCCTATGCCAGCGGTCATATTCCTGGAGCTATTTTCGCCGATTTAAATTCACAGTTGAGTCAAGAGGTGATTCCAGGCAAAACTGGTAGACATCCACTGCCTCAGAAAGACCATTGGTTATCCCAAATCCAAGCTTGGGGGCTTCAGCCAGACCTTCAAGTCATTGCCTATGATGATGTTGGTGGGGCTGGAGCTGCTCGTTTGTGGTGGCTTCTTAAATGGATAGGACATGAGAAAGTTGCAGTACTCAATGGTGGACTTCAGGCATGGTTAAACGCAGGCGGTAAGCTTTCTGCAGAGGTGATAGATTATCCAGCTTCACCGCTATTCGACTACTCAGAACTAACAGCGCTAGTGAAAGACATGAAAGCAGAAGTGATAGTTAACGAATTGCAGACCGAATCTAGATCATTCCTTCTTGTGGATGCTAGGGAGAAGCGTCGTTATCTAGGTGAAGTAGAGCCTATAGATCCAATCGCAGGACATATCCCTGGAGCGATATGTTCCCCTCATAGTGCTAATCTCGATAAGGAAGGAGCATTCCTGAGCCCAGAGGTCTTACGAGACAAGTTTCATGAAGTTATCACTGACGGTCGTCCCGTTGTAAACTACTGTGGTTCTGGAGTAACTGCTTGCCATAATGCCCTTGCGATGGTTCATGCTGGAATGCCAATCCCTTTCGTTTATATCGGTTCATGGAGTGAGTGGATAAATGATCCAACAAGACCCGTGGTTACCTACAATGAATGCAATCAATGAAAAGAGGTAGTTGAAGGCTTTGTTGGGCCAGGTGCTAAAGACTGGTAGACTAATGTGAAGTTGGGAGTTTATGAAAAAATAGTGTTGAGATTCCAGGCTTCAAGCTCCATTCACAAGTCTTTAAATCTATTTCAAAGAAAGAACACTGCATTTAGAAGAATAAATCTATGGATTAGAGTATTTACTAGGGAATTAGAAATTCCTAACTCTTCTTCAAAATAGTAGCAGGTAACCAGACGTAATTTGGTCATTCAATTTACACCGGACGAAGTGAATTTTTATTGTAAGTTCGGGTTTTTAAACCGGCAGCCTTTAGAAGGCTAAGGGCTTCCTCTTTATCCTCCTTGTTAAGAAAATCTCCGAGCTCGATACTGTGCTGAGAATCGTAAATGCGAAGTCCGATAGGAGCCAGTGGATGGGGAGCATCTGCCACGCCTAGGAGAACTTTTGATTTTTCGAGTTGCCAACTACGCTGAGGGAAACTTTTACCGAACTGAATTTTGATGTTCTCGGGATAAATCGATGTGACTTGTCTGTTATAACTCTGCTCAAATACTTTACATAGTAGCCATCCTACAAGAATGGCATCTAGACCAGAGAATACAAGTATGGCCCAAAAACCCATAAATGCCCAAAAAGTACCTACTGCCAAAGTTGTTATAGAGATTATGATAATGAAGAGACGTAAGCTTGCCCACTCTATTGATCGATTTGGCAACAAAGTAACTACTAGAACCTCTGATGAGGTGAAATGACTGACCATGTTATGTATTCTAAGGTTTTTTATGACTTCATGTAGATACCATTTTGTCTAATATTGTCACTATAGTTAAGGATAATCTTTCGCACCCAGCGGTGTTAAAGCTTGTTGCAGAGCATAGCCGAGATATGTATCTAACCACGCCTGCAGAGAGTGTCCACACCTTATCATTGAACGAGCTACGCGTGCCAGCCGTGACTTTCTGGACAGTGTGGATGGAAGATTCTTTAGTCGGATGCATGGCGCTATTGCAACTTGATGATACACATGCCGAGATCAAATCCATGCATGTAGTGAAAGCCTATCGTGGTCAGGGCATTGCTCAGGAGATGATGAAATATCTATTGAACGAGTCTGCTCAAAGAGGGTTGCAAAGATTGAGTTTGGAGACAGGAGTTGAAAATTATTTTGCGGCGGCTAGAAATCTTTACAGCAAAAACGGTTTTACATTCTGTCAAGCTTTTGGTAACTACAAAGAAGACCCTTTATCGCTATTTATGACTTTGAGTATCCCCAAGCGGACAATGCAATCAGACCCGACAAGTCTGGCTGATGATTGTTAATTACCTGAGATTCAACTCATGAGAGAGCCACTAGTACAGTTCTTATTCCTAGCATTAGTTGCCTTTGGTATAAACTCGTGGGTAAATCATGGTGAGCAGAATAATACAAAACTTATTATTAGTGAAAAATTACGCTCTCAACTCTTCCATCGTTATGAATTACAATTTGGCATGCAACCTAGTCTTAGTGAACAAAACAGGATTGTAGAGCAATACATAGAAAGTGAATTACTTTATCGTGAAGCAGAACGCTTGAAGCTATCCGTTGGTGACGATATGGTTAGACAGCGAATGATTCAGCTAATGCAACAACGTTTTGATAGCCAAGTAGTCTCTGATGTGGAGGAGGAGACGCTAGAAAACTTTTATACAGAACATCCTGAATATTTTAGCTTGCCAGCAAGGTTGAATTTTAGTCAGCTTTTCTTTCGTATTGATCCAGCTTCACTAACGCTGGCTAAGGAGCGTGCAACCTCTGCACTAAGTCAATTGAAATTAGTAAAGGATCCAACTGGTATTCAGAGTGATAACTTTGCCATGGGTAGAGATTTTAAGGCTATGACCTCAGTCAACCTCAGAAGTACCTTTGGGCAGAGTGAACTTAGTGAACAACTCATATTGTTATTAGACGATCCGACAAAGATTTCTTCGATGGATCAAGATTGGTTCGGTCCTCTGCAATCAGGATACGGAGTTCACTTACTGAGAATTACTGGTTATACACCTGAAGAAATTAAGCCGTTTGCGGATATAAAAAATGAGGTGTATCAGATATATCAGAGTATTCGGTTGCGAGAAAATAGCCAGCATCAGCTTAATATGTTGAGGGAAAAATATGAAATTCAATACTAATCAACATATTATTGGCAAAATTTATATTCCATTACTTCTGCTTATCCATACTCAAAGTTTTGCCCAAAACATAGTCCATCGTCAGGCATATTTTGGAGATCTCCATCTTCATACAGGGAATTCTTTTGATGCAGCTTCGGCGATGACTCGGACTACCCCTGATGAAGCATATCGCTTTGCAAAAGGTGAGGTGATTCAGTATTTTGGCCGAGATATTCAGCGTAAGGCGCCTTTAGATTTTCTAGCGGTTACAGACCATAGTGAATATCTCGGCATTTCTAGATATATTGAAAATCCAGGGAATCTGTTGGAAGAGACTTTATGGCCATCACGGTTACTAAAAGCTTTGGGGTCAATGCGAGAGTATCTTGGTATCTTTTCTCCTTCTGCGTTCAGAGGCATAGTACCTCCAGTTACAGATTTTTTACAAGATGAGATTGTAAGCACTATCTGGCAAGACCAAATGAAAGCTGCTCAGGCACACTATGAGCCGGGAGAGTTCACTACATTTGTTGCTTATGAATGGTCTCCAATGCCTGATGGTGCACACATGCATCGCAATGTAATTATTAAAGGACCTGTCTATCCAGAGCTTCCATATACAGCATTAGATTCGCAGCTTCCAGAAGATTTATGGACATGGGCTGAGGCGCAACAGCAAAGAGGAGTGGAGCTCCTGTTGATTCCTCATAATAGTAATTTAAGTGATGGTCTCATGTTTGCATTGCGTGATAGTCAGAATAATCAACTCACAAAGGATTATGCAGAGCGTCGTCAGGCATTGGAACGTCTCGTGGAAATAACTCAAATTAAAGGGACCAGCGAAACTCGACCTGAATTTGCTCCCACCGATGAATTTGCAGATTTTGAGTTAATACATTTTGGTGATTCGCCTCCACAGGGGAGTGGTTATATTCGTGAGGCGCTAAAAAATGGACTTTTAGTCAGTCAGCAGTTAGGAGTAAACCCTTTTCGGTTCGGGCTCATAGGAAGCACAGATTTCCATTCGGGATTAAGTGCAAGCGAAGAATTTAACTTTCCTGGTGGATTAGGTGATGGAGATGAGCAAAGCAATCCACGCAGAGTTCTAGAGGATAAAAATCCACTAATGGGGCTTCCCACTACCGTGATGTCGTCCAGTGGTCTTACCGGCATTTGGGCAGAGTCGAACACTCGTGAAAGTCTTTTTGAGGCCATGCAACGACGTGAAGTTTTTGCAACTTCCGGTACTCGGGTTCAAGTAAGGATGTTCGCTGGATGGCAACTATCCTTGAATTTAACTTCTGAAAACTGGGTACAGAGTGCTTACTCTCTAGGAGTGCCAATGGGGGGAGATCTACCTCCAAATGAAGATGAGAGTTTAGCCCCAACTTTTATTCTTCATGCTCTGAAAGATCCCGATAGTGGTAATCTTGATCGTATCCAAGTAATTAAATTATGGTTGGAAGATGGCAATACACACGAGAGAATTTATGACGCGGTATGGAATGATACTAGAGAGTTAGATGTTAATTTTAATCTACCTCCTTTGAGTTCCACAGTAGATCTGGCTAAAGCAACCTATACAAATACTTCCGGTGCCACAGAGTTACTAGGAAGCTGGCAAGATCCTAATTTTAAGGCAGACCAGCAAGCTGTTTATTATGCCCGCGTCCTTGAAGTGGCAACACCCCGTTGGAGTACTTATTTGGCAGTATCAAACAATCTACCTATTTCTAGCGATGTACCTAAACTAATCCAAGAGAGAGCATGGACCTCGCCGATTTTTTTTGAACCTCAAAATAAGACAATTAGGTGATAAGAACTTTATTCCTAAGAATATCATAAGCTCTCTTTTCAAAATCTTGTAAAGAATACCTTTAGTAAATTGAAGATCTAAAGATGTAATCTACCTAAAATAGCTTTACTCAGATATAGGTAGTACATACTAAGTTCAAGTTGTTATATTTGAAGAAAGCTTAATTTATTCAGGGGGAATTGAAAGAAAGTCTCAATAAAAAAATATCGTTATTGAAAGAAACACTATTGTGTAGAATGAATTTATTTAATATTTCAATGGGTAACTTGAAAAGGTATAGTTTTCATTGCATTGGAATTGAGTTTATTATTGGTGGCAAATGATGGTTTTTTTGGTGAGACAAAGCTCGGATTAATAAAGTAAACTCAAAATTTGATCCTCAATAGACATTGTAGAGTAAAGCCATGAAAGCAAAAAGTGAAAAGACTGAGCGAAGGAAATTAATGGGAACTATCGGTGCTGCTGCGCTTGGTTCAGTAGCGCTGGCTTGTGCCGGCTCAAGTCCTCACGCCAAAGCTCAAAATAGTATATTTACCCCAAAAAAACATGAACAAGATGCGTGGCTCGATGACATGTCTGGTATTCACAGGGTGATTATAGATTCAGATAGTGTTAGCGGTGGTACTAATGCTTTACGTTATGCTTTTAATATAAAGACTCAACACATCAATGCTTATGGGGGTACTCAAGAAGAAATAGCAATGATAGTAACGTTCCGTCATGCCTCAACCACTCTCGGTTATAACGATTCCATCTGGGCAAAATATGGAAAACAACTTTTGTCTCTCTCTATGCTACCCCCACAAGAAGATGCCCCAAAAGCAAACCCACAAATGGCAATGATAAATAATATGGCAGAAAATATGGGTGTGCATTTTGCAGTTTGTAATGCAGCTACTACTCGTGTCGCCAATGAGTTGGCAAAAGAATTGGGCGTTGATGCCAAAACATTACATGCAGAACTCATAGCAAATCTTGTTGCTAATGCACATATGGTTCCCGCTGGAGTTATCGCTGTCGTTAGAGCACAAGAATACGGCTACAGCTTGTTGTACTCAAACGGTTAAGATTTTTTACTTGTCTTCCTTATTAATTCAGTCAGCATCTATAGCTCAACAAGCAAGCTGGCAAGCAGCTTGTCTGGAAACAGTACAAGATTGGTGTCGTCAGGAAGGAATAGCTTATCGCTTGCTTGGTGATGAGATATTTTCTTTAGTTCCTCAAGAAATTCTCGAAAAAATTGGTAATAAACTGCCTATTGCTACTGACTATGCACGCTTGTGTTTACTCGAATCTGCATTAGAAGAGGGTTTTGATAGAGTAATTTGGTTAGATGCCGATACTCTAATTTGGCAGAAAGATTTTGAACTCGATTCATTACAACCCCAGGCTTTTGGTCAGGAGTTTTGGCTGCAAGAAGATTCGGGTAAGATGCAAATAAAAAGTAACGTACATAATGCTGTTTTGGTTTTCCAATCAGACTCGGTTGTTTTACCCTTTTTAAGGGAGTTAGTCCTAAGATTGCTTTACCGAGTATCAGACAACTATCTTGCTCCTCAGTTTGCTGGTCCTAAGTTGCTATCCGCTTTACATTCACTTTATCAGTTTGAACTTCTTCCACAGGTGGGGGCACTTAGTCCTTTGATTTCTAGTGAGTTAGCAGTAGGACAGTGGCATGGTAAGGCCATGGCACACTACCAAAAGGTTAAGGGAGAGTTGCCTCCCGCCTTAAATCTTTGTGCTTCCCTGATAGATCCACAGAGTGCACCAAATGTGATTAAGACTTTACTTAAGGCTAATCATTGTGCAATTTAATAAAAAACGATGAGAATTTTTATAGGCGGAAATTCATAGTGGCTGTAAAAAATTTAACCTAGCTGTATTATGAGGCTGGAGAGATTATTTTTTGGGGGATAGATCATGACTGCAATAACGTTAGAAAATATAACTGATGCTGTGATTAATCATGGGGACAAGGGTGAATCTAATCCTCGTTTACATGAAATCTATACTAGTTTGATCAAGCACCTTCACGCATTTCAACGTGAGGTAAATTTGACAACAGAAGAATTAGAAATTGGTCGCCAATTTCTTTTCAAACTGGCTCAACCTAACCAAGATTTTCCTATGGGTGAGATTCACTTGATGTCTGATTGTTTGGGGCTTTCAGAACTTTGTATTCTATTAGAGGATGCCTGCAACGAAGGTACGACAGAGATGAATGTTGAAGGTCCGTTGTATATTCCAGGTTTGCCAACACGTCAGCATGGCGAATGTATTGGTGAAATTTCGAGAGCTGATAAACCGCTTTTTATGAAACATAAAATTGTCGATAAAGATGGTAAGCCGATGGCAGGAGCTCAATTAGATGTTTGGCAACCTAATGGCGAAGGTTTCTATTATGTGCAGCGAGAGCATCTTCCAGAATGGAATTTTTATGCACGTTTTATCGCAGATGAAAATGGTGAACTCGATTTTATGACAGTTGTCCCTGGAGACTATCCTGTACCCCTTAGCGGACCGACGGGTAGTATGCTGCATCAGTTAGGGCGTCATGGCTATCGCGCTTGCCATATTCACTACATTATCAGTGCTCCGGGACATGAACCGTTCACAACAATGATGTACTTTAATCACTCACCTTATGTTGATTCAGATACCATTTTCTCTGTAAAAAACTTTCGTGTGGATCTCACAGAGCACTGTGATCTTGAGGAGCTCAAGGAAAGAGGAATGGATAGGCCATTCTGCACTCTAGAATATACCTTTGTCCTGCCTTGAGAATTGTCCAAGTAGGATAGAATTATGCCTAGTGCTTTGTATTACAAGCCTTCTTATGAAAGGCTTGAATCGTTAATCAAAAAAATTGCCCCAAAGCTTGAAATAGCCCTACTAGAGGTTGATGGAAGTCTAACTTTTGATGGGGGAATCATACCTGCTGGGAGCATAGCGCCTGATTTCGCTTGGATCCATGCGGAGCTTTTTAAATCAAAACAGCTTCATGATTACTTTAATTTGCTAAAAAAAACTCCTCCCTCATGGCTTCATACTATAAATACTGGCTTAGATATGTTGCCTTACCGGTCTTTAATTGAGCAAGGGGTACTAGTAACAAATAATCATAGTCAAGCCCCTGCTATTGCAGAGTATGTCATTGGCCAGATATTGGCAGCTTTACAAAACCATGAGTTACTCAAGATTCAGCAAAATAATGCTGTTTGGAAGCAGCGCTCATTTATTGAATTGGCGGGGATGCACTGTGTGATAATAGGTTTTGGTCATATCGGTCAAGAAATTGCGCTGCGAGCTAGATCTTTTGGTGTAAGTATAACTGCTATCAGAAGAAAGGAAGAAAAAGACGGATTAGCTGACCATGTTTGTACTTTACGAGATTTACCTAATGTACTCCCAACTGCTGATATTGTGATATTGGCTTGTACTGCAAATAAAGCCACTAGAGGCTTGGTAGATATTAACTTCCTCAATTTGCTTAAACCTTCTTGTTTGCTAGTTAATGTAGCTAGGGGCGATTTAATTGAAGAGTCTTGTATCAAAGCTGTTATGGATTCTGGAAGACCTGGCAAACTTATTCTGGACGTATTCGCACAAGAACCCTTAGCCGCCGACTCATGGTTATGGCAACACCCTGCGGTTATTGTTACACCTCATAGTTCTAATTTAGGATCAGGCATGCTTAGGCGAAGTGATGAGTTATTTTTGAAAAATCTTGAGCGCAGTATGCTTGGAGAAGAATTACTTAATATTGTTCCATTGTCTGAGCTTGATTAACTATAGAATGCCGGTAAGCAGGCTCCTAGTGAGATCAGCAGAAAAACTATCGCTGGAGAATCACAAGTGTCGACTAACCAAACTTCGAAAACGATTTGCTCTTGCTTAGAACTTCCCGTCTTACACTCTTCTATGGAGATCTTAGTTTATCGTCCATTACCTGACGAGTCTGAGTCTGAAGATAAGCTCCTACCAGGTATTATACTTTGTCAACATCTGCCAGTAGCTCATGCAGGATTGCAAAGCGATCCTTTTACTACACAGACAGCACAGCGATTAGCTGAGGCTGGCTATGTTGTGGTGGTGCCATTCCTTTTTCATTGGTGGCCTCGTGAAATGGATATGAATGAGAAACGTCTGAACAGCAGGGATGACTGGACTCTCGCTGACTTAGAGGTAACACACCAATGGATGCTGAAAGAGGCTAAAATTGATAATCAGCGTATTGCTTTAGTGGGACATTGTTGGGGCGGTCGTGTGTCGTGGCTTGGTGCGTGTAATCTGCCTGGGCTGGCAGCTCTATGTACTTTTTATGGCGGGAATATTAATAAAGCTATGGGTAAAGTCGATAAGTCCCCATTGCAATTAACAGCTTCGATTAATTGTCCAGTTATCGGCTTCTACGGTAATGAAGATACTAATCCCTCGCCCAATGATGTAGATGCTTACGCTACCGCACTGAATGAAGCTGGAGTCAGTTTTGAAATTCATCGCTATGAACAGGCAGGACATGCTTTTCAAAACTTCTGTTCAGAAGAGCGTTTTAATGCTATTGCCAGCGATGATGCCTGGAGTAAGTTATTGAATTTCCTGAATGAAAATGTTGGCTGTGGCGCTGTCAGATAACTAATTGACACTATAGAAGTGGACGGCTTGACCCACGGGGCTAGCGCACCTAAACTTTCAATGTGTACAAATTAGGAAAATTTATGCAAGAAGCTCTGGTAATTAATTCTGCTTCTTCTCCGATCGCTGTCGGAAAGCGTGAGCTGCAAAAAGAGGCTAGACGAAATGCTATTATTGATGCGGCTCTTGAAGAGTTTACAGCGCAAGGTTTTACTTCAGCTAAACTGGATGATGTGGCAGATCGGGCTGGTATTGGTAAAGGGACTATTTACTTGTATTTCCAAAGTAAAGAAAGTTTGTTTGAGGAAGTAGTCAGGAAGACTTTGTTGCCGGGCAGAGATATCGCGCAACAAAACTTGGCTAATTTTTCTGGTTCTGCTGAGGAATTGTTATGTGAACATTTCGCTAACGTTTATTCTTTTATGCAGAACGATAAAGTGCCCGAGTTAATGATGATGATAATGGGCGAAACTGTTCGCTTTCCTAAGCTCACTGAATTCTTCTTTAATGAAATGGTCAAACCTTCTCAAGCCATACTCTCAACCATCCTGCAGCGTGGTATAGATAGTGGTGAATTCCGTGCCGATGCCTTGGACATCGCAACGCAATTACTGATGGCGCCCGCGATGAATAGTGTTATTTGGAACCTACAGTTCGGTGGTCTTGCCCCGCTAGAATTAAATTCCTATGCTAGAATGCATATAGATTTCATGTTGCGCGCTTTAAGAGCTTGATCCAGCACAATTCTCTACTACCCACTATGCCAAAGATTTCTGCTATCTTGACTTACTAGTATCGGTGATGGCTACATGTGTTATCTTACCCCTTTCTAACAGACCTTGGTTAAGTCATGTGGCGAAAACACTTCGTCTACATCTCTTTAAAAAAATAGAGAAGATATATGTTAGCCACTTCATGTAAATCTCACTGTCATCAATTTAGCTACTACTGATGCTGTGCTGGCCCACATCTCGATCCAAGTTTGTCAATCTTCAGGTGAATGTACTTTTAATAGTATAGTTGCTTTGGGATACTACCAATGTTAATTCTTTAAAAGAGTATTCCTACGTGAAATTAATCTCATTTTTGACATTCTCATGCAGTACGATTTTTACTTTCAGTTGTTCAAGTATCATTGCCGCGAAGAGTATCTATGCTCAGGCAGAAGACAATACTGGGTATGAAATAACGCAAAATCCACCCACACTTGAGTTGATCCATCAGTTTTCAGGTGATGGATTAGACGAAATATCGGGTATTGTAAAGAGTCGAAGGTATCCAGATACCTATTGGATACATAACGATAGTGGAGATACAGCTAGAATTTTCGCCATACGCGGCGATGGAACTCCCATTCTCCCAACATACTCCAGATTCTCATACTATGGTGAAAAACCAGTGGAAGGGTTAAAGCCTTGGCAAGGTTTTCCGGTGCTTAATGCAGATCATATCGACTGGGAGGATATCGCGGCAGATGAAAACTATCTCTACATTGGAGATATAGGTAACAACCGTAACAACCGAGAGGATCTCAAGATTTATGCTGTTAGCGAAATAGATGCAACTGCCTCGACACGTTCAGCGGTGATTTTTCCTCTATCAATACGCTATCCGGATCAAGAGACTTTTCCACCTAAAGACTGGCATTTTGATGCAGAAAGCTTGTTCGTTGACGATAGCAAACTCTATGTCATAACAAAGCATAGAAAACTTGCGGGTCTTCGAGGTTGGGAGCCCGGTGCGAAACTCTACCGACTGGATACTCGTTATACAGATAGAGAAAATACATTAGTGCTGGTAGACGTATTTCCAGATATTGTGGCACCAACAGGGGCTGAGCTTTCCCCCTCTGGACAAACACTGGCGGTACTCACATATCATGAAGTATGGTTATTTTCAAAGCCTACAGAAGGTGATAAGTGGCTCTCAGCGCCTTCACGGAGTATTCCGCTGAACCCAGAGATAATAGAACAATGCGAAGCAATCACTTGGGTAGATGAGCACACCTTATTGATTGCTAACGAGAATCGAGCCTTATTTCGACTCAAACTCTGATGCGTGCAAGTAATAATTATTGAATGATTAAGGTTTTATCTTCCCCAAAAGCAATGGTAAAATCCCGCGCTTTTACGGAGTGATTCGTTTTGGCACTACCTTTCTATCGAGACTTTACCTTGGGCATATTAGGTGGAGGCCAGCTTGGCCGAATGCTTATGCAACCCTGTATAGACTTAAATGTAAGTACTGCCGTTCTCGACCCTGCAGCTAATGCACCGTGTTCATCACTTGCAACTCGTTTTCAGCAAGGCTCACTTCAAGACTTCGATACGTTGATGGCTTTTGGCCGCAGCGTTGATTTGCTTACCATTGAAATTGAAAATGTTAATGTTGATGCGCTATATGCGTTACAGGCGGAAGGTAAGCATGTTTACCCACAGCCTGAATTACTTGCAATAATCAAAGATAAGCGTCTTCAAAAAAACTGGTATCGTGAGAACAAAATACCCACAGCAGATTTTGTCTTAGTTGATAATTTGGAAGAAATACGTGAGAAAAAAACATTTCTTCCAGCTTTCAATAAAGTGGGTGTCGGTGGCTATGATGGTGGTGGAGTAGTCAGGCTTAACTCAACTGCTGATATTGATAAAGGCTTTGACGCCCCTGGTTTACTAGAAAAAACGATAGATTTTGCCTGTGAGTTATCGGTCATTGTTGCTCGCTCAACGATTGGAGAAATAAAGTCTTTCCCAGCAGTGGAGTGTGTTTTTCATCCAGAGCATCATCTAGTGGATTATTTATTGTGTCCAGCCAGGGTAAGCAAAGAAATAGAAAATCTCGCGCAGGATCTTGCTCGAAAAGTTTGTGAAAAACTAGGCATAGTGGGAGTTTTAGCTGTAGAAATGTTTGTCACTAAAAGTGGCGAAGTGCTTGTTAACGAGATTGCTCCACGCCCACACAATTCTGGCCATCAGACTATTGAGGCCAATGTTAGTTCTCAGTACTCACAACATTTACGCGCTATACTAGGCTTACCTTTAGGAGAGACTACCATGAATCAAGCATCGGCCATGGTGAACTTGATTGGAGCTGTGGGTCATAGCGGGCCAGTGCTTTATCAGGGTCTTGATGAAGTTCTAGCTCTTTCGGATGTACATGTACACCTTTATGGAAAGTCAGAAACTCGTCCAGCACGAAAAATGGGGCATGTAACTGTGCTAGCAGACTCTCAAGAAGTACTTTTAGGTAAGGTTAAATTAATTAAACAACTGCTTTCAGTCGAGGCAATCTGAGCAGTTGTAATACAGGAGCAATGCTATGAGCAGAGCAAAAGTTGGCATTATTATGGGGTCTTCCTCGGATTTAACCGTTATGCAAGATGCTCTAGTTGCACTTCAAGAGTTTGGAGTTGAGGCTGAAATTGAAGTTGTGTCTGCACATCGTACGCCAGAAAGAATGATGGACTATGCTTCAAGTGCTCGTCGTCGTGGCTTAAAGATCATCATAGCTGGAGCGGGGGGGGCGGCTCATTTGCCTGGTATGGTGGCCTCCATGACTTCTCTTCCTGTTATTGGGGTGCCTGTGCTATCGAGTAATTCTATAGACGGATGGGACTCCGTATTGTCAATTTTGCAGATGCCTACAGGAGTCCCCGTGGCCACTGTGGCTCTCAACGGTGCGCGTAACGCTGGTATTTTAGCGGCTCAAATCATAGGTACATCAGACAGTACAATCGCACGCCGACTTGAAAGTTTCAAAAAAGGGCTCAAGAAAAAAGTAGAAAGAATGAACAAGGAACTCAAGCCATAAGTTCAGGTTGAGTCTCTTGTTAATAAGGTCTGTATTTTTATAGAGAATTGGATTGTCTATTTAAAGAGCCTTGATGCAAAATGGTGTAAATATTCCCGCCATACTATCCACGTATGGCCACCAGCAGTCTCCTCATATTCGACAGCAAATCCTGAGTCTTCTAATAATTTCACTGAAGACCTTGTGGTTTCGATAAGAAAATCATCTACACCTACACCATACCAAAGCAGGTGTAGTCCGTCACGTAATGTAGAGTTATTCAGGACTGAAGTATGTGCTTGGTACCAGCTATCATTTTGGTTGATACTGAAAATGCCTGAACTAAAGACCCCTACGTAACCATACTCTTCCATATTTCCAAAAGAGATATCCATGGTTTGGGCGCCCCCCATAGATAGACCCGCGATGGCGGTAGAGTCACGATCAAGTCGAATCGGATAATGGGTCTCGATGTAGGGTTTGATGTCTGTGGTGAATTCTTCAACAAATTTTGTAGGAGGTAGGGTGCCGTCTGTATTACGGATCATCGGGCCAGTGTGACCATGCGGCATCACTACTATCATAGGTTCTGCTTCTCCAGAGGCAATCAGGTTGTCTAAGATAAAGCCTGCTCTTCCTACGGTACTCCAGCTATTGTCACTGTCGTATGCTCCGTGTAACAGATAGAACACAGGGTAACGACGACCATCTCGGCCAAATCCTGGTGGAGTGTAGACATGCATCTGACGGTCACGACGTAGAACACTAGAGTTGTAAGTGACCTTGGCAACAGCCCCATGAGGGACATCTAGTGTGTCCATCCAAGATGAGCCACTTACTTTAGCTAATGACCACGCGTTTTCATTACTGACAGAGAGTTCAGGGGAAACAGGATCCAGCACTCTTACTCCATCGACCATAAAAGCATAACGATAGGCTCCTGGGTCCATGGGGCCTACAGATACCTCCCAGATACCATCGCTTCCCTTAGAGAGAGGTAAGCCACTAAAAGTAAAATGAGGGAAATCACCACCGCTTGTCAGTACAACTGATTCAGCCTGAGGTGCGTACAAACGAAAAATTAACTGATTGTCTTGTCCCATTTCGGGCGATTTAACAGAGGGAGCCCCTTGTGCCTGAAGCAATGTCGGTAACAAGCCTATGATTGCCACCAAGCAAGCTTTGGCGTTGAAGTTAAAGCGATGTGGTCTGTTTGATTTTTTATCAGCTGGCTCTGAACTGATGAGGTTTAAGTATTGAGTAAGCTTGCTAGAAAAAATCAGGAAAAGGTTCTTGGACAAATAAGTTAAGGAAATGTTGTATGAATTCATATGTTGTTGCTCTATAGCCATTAATTTTGGTCATACGTGCCTCACCTCTTTGGGTAAGGAGTGGTAACAAGAGTAAAGCTAACACAGTGTTAGGAGAATATCTAAAATGCCGGTCAATCCGAACCCCCAAGGTAAAGGCCTGGTGCCAGTTTTACAAGGACTGCAGCAGCATTGGGAGCGCGTACACATACAGCCGAAACAGATTGAGCAAGTGTCATTGGAACTCTTTACCTCACTTTTTGTGCTGCAAAGTGACTTTCGATTTAACCCCGTTCCTGGACAAGATTATTGGCTCTACCGCTGCTCGCAAGGTTATCGATTGTTGCTGGTGGGGCCAGACGAATGGAGTGGCAAAGCTCCAGGCTACTGCATAGGCTGCTGTAACCTGCACCAGGATCGAACTTGGACGCTTAGCTTAACCGCCGAATCAGCTAATGACGAAGACTTATTGGCTGAAATTGAAAGTTCCAGAGCAGCTTTACAGGATAGATTAGAGTCAGCGGAGCAACTTGAGGATGTCATGCCAAGCTTCAGTGAGCATCAAGGGTATTACGGTAAGGCCCTGACCTTCATTTTGGGTAAATCTCTAACTACCTCCATGGCTTTGTCAGGGATTAATGAGCTCAGCTATGAGCAGGCTAGGGGACTATTAACTCAAGGATCACAGGTCGAGAAAAAGAAAGATTAATCACTGAGACCCATTAGCAACCGATTTGAGGTGTTATCCAGAGGCATTAAGCTTATTGCTTGAGAACTTTCCATCCTGAGAAGAATTTTTTTATTTTGAAATGATTCACGGCCGGGAAACCCGTATAATAGCCCCGCCTAGAAAAGGGCTATTTTTATTTAATTCTCATATTGGTCTAACTTATGTTTCAGTCTATTGAAAAGCGCCCCCCTGATCCTATCCTTGGCCTTTCTACAGCCTATAAAAATGACACTAACTCAAACAAAGTTGATTTGGGTGTAGGTATTTATAAGGATGAAGAAGGCAACTGTCCTGTGATGCGAGCGGTGAAAGTTGCCGAACAAAAACTGTGGGAGCATGAGGATTCTAAATCCTACATAGCACAGGCTGGCCCTGAGAATTTCTTACAACAAACTCTTCAGTTACTTTTAGGAAAAGATCATGCCGTCATCGCAGAAAAGCGAGCAGCTATTACCTTGGCACCCGGTGGATCAGGAGCTCTTAGGCTGGCAGCAGAGTTTGTTAACCGCAACCGACCAGGCACTCGTATATTGGTGTCTGACCCTACATGGAACAATCATATACCTTTGCTGGGGTCGGCCGGTCTAAAAGTTGAAAATTATCCTTATTACGACTACAGCTCACACAGCATCAAATTTGATGCGATGATGGAAAAGCTGAAAGCTGCTGGAAGAGATGACCTTGTTTTATTGCACGGATGTTGCCATAACCCTTGTGGTGCAGATTTAAATGAATCACAGTGGCAAGCCGTAGCTGAACTTGCAGAGCAGCGCGGATTTATCCCATTTATCGATATAGCCTATCAAGGCTTAGGTGATGGCTTGGATGTAGATGCTGCAGGACTGCGCCTGCTTGCGGCACGTCTACCTGAAGTGATCATTGCTAGTTCTTTGTCGAAAAACTTTGGTCTTTATCGTGAAAGGACAGGTGCTACAACCGTGATCGGAGAAAATAGTGAGCGTACGGTCGCAATACAAACACAAGTGGTATCCGCGGCGCGAGAAATGTACTCTGTTCCACCGGCTCATGGTGCCGCCATTGCAGGTATGATTCTTGAGGATGCTAAGTTATATGAGAGCTGGGATGCAGAGCTTACTGTCATGAGGGATCGTATTAACGGTTTGCGATCACAGTTGGTTACAGAACTAAAAGCACAGGGAGTTGATCGTGATTTCTCGTTCATAGAAAAAGAGAAGGGAATGTTCTCCTTTCTAGGCTTAACAGTAGAGCAGGTACAGAGATTGATTAATGAGTTCAGTATCTATTTAGTTGGTTCTAGTCGTATTAACGTAGCTGGCATTAATCAGAAAAACTTGAGCTATCTAGCAGCATCAATCAAGGCTGTTATTGGCTAAAGTCGTTTTTTTCAAATTTGACATTCTATAGATTAACTTAGAGAACAGTTAAGAGAGCACCGGGATCACTGGATCCCGGAAAGACTTTGTTGGTTGAATTAGTATTGTAATTGCAGGCTGATACCGAAGCGGCGTGGTTCACCTAGTTGGGTGTACAACTTTTCTGTATACCCATCACGTGGATCGTTGCCGAAGAAAAATCCACGAATACTATAATTTTTATCTAATAGATTACGTCCCCACACACTGATCTCCATAGCCCCATAGCTCCAAAGAAGGTTAGCATTCATGAGGCTATAGCTATCAGACTTTTCGTTGTAACCATCCGAGAAGTAAAACCCGTCTCGACCCTGAAAGCTGACATTAAGACGCAATGTATCTGCCAGTTTTGCTGTTGCTGCAAAAGAGTATTGATAAGGGGAAGCATGAGCCTGTTCTCGACCGCTCAAATCAAGCCCCCGACTATTAATGAAGTCACTGTATTCAGTATCCAGTAAGCCAAGGGCTGTGTTTATTGTCAAAAGAGGTCTAACTTGCCATTGTGCAGACAACTCTAATCCACTGTTTATACCTTCAGCAGCATTACCGGTGTAGCTGATAAAAGCTGTTGAACCGTCCTCTCGTACCCGTAGAAGAGAGCTATTTATCTGTACGTCATTGCGTTCCATCTTAAAGATAGCCAAGCCTGTCTTAAGCTTTTCATCTAACCAAGAGGCTTTTAGGCCAAGCTCTAGATTCCAAAGTGTCTCCGGCTCAAACAATCTTAAGTCATTATCTAGCGTATTATCTATGTTAAAGCCGCCACTCTTATAACCACGAGAGAGACTAGTATACAGCATCGATTTATCATTCCAGAAGTAGTTCAGCGCTATACGCCCACCAACTTGTCTGTAATTTGGTGAGTACTTAAGTGCCTGGGTATCAGAAAAATATAGAGACATTTCTTCCACACGTAGCCCCGCCTCAAGCTCTATACTTTCAGAAAGGTACTTAGAGCCATCTGCATAAAATGCTACTCGAGAAATATCATGGGTATTTAGGTAAGGGCTATCAAGGTAAGTGTATTCTCTCTTTAGCTCTGTTTTTTGATTTAGCCAAAGGATTCCTGTTACCCAACTAGTTATGAAATTATTGGTGTCATTGTTTAAGAATCTCAACTCCACGGATCTTGTTTGGTAGTCCCGAAGATAACTGTCCGTGGAAGAATATTCCCAGGGATGAATTCCAATGTATGACCAGTCTTCATCGTAGTGATAATCAGTTTTTGAGTTTGCCATACCTATGGTTAGTTGAGTGTCAATGGTGTTGTGACCCGAGTAATCAAGTTGCAGAGTAGCGTAATCACTAATCTGTGTGTCACGGCCTGGCTGGTCAGACAAGGTAATACGAGTATTATCCAGGGAGAAGGCATCGAAGCCATTATCTAGATGAAATTTTCCAGCAGAAATTTTTGCTTGTAAATCTGAGTTAAGGTCACTACGGATAATTAATCTTAAATTTTTTTCGTCCCGTGTGTTAGTGGGGTTTTGCAAATATCCGTTATAAAAAAAACCATCAGAGGTATTGCTAAAATAGCTCATCCGCGCTTGAGTTTTCTTTGTCAATGGACCACTAAGCCAAGTGCCGATTGTTTGTGTACTATAGTTTTCGGCGCCTAGATCGAGCCCATAATGTAGCTCCTCTGTGGGTTGCTTTAAGCTCACATTAATTAAGCCCGCAAGAGCATTTGAACCATAGCGAGTCCCTTGTGGACCCATAAGAAATTCGACTTGATCTACATCATATAGCAAGCCTGTACCGCCTAGATTGGAGAAATCCATACCATCAATCAGTAGTCCTACGGAGGGATTAAGTGGTTCGCTGTATTGTTCTCTCTCTCCAATGCCCCGGAGTTGGAAGTGGCGAGAACGATTTGAGCCGCCAGACATATTGACGTTTGGGGAGTCCATTACAAGTTCATCAATTTGATGTGCTGCCCTCTCTTTAATGAGAGATTCACTTAATACAGCCACACTTGATGGTAATGCACGCAGTGATGATTGAGTCAGATCAGCGGTAACAATGACTTCCTCGACAGGACTATCTTCAGTAGCATAAATTGAAGAATTTATAATGAAAGTAGCAATGATAAATAATCTATTAAATGCATTGCTGTGCATGTCAGTTACTCCAAAATGAAAGAGGTGGATGACAACACAGTTAGTACGACGGGAAGTTTGTTTTACAGGAAACCCTGTTTTTACCTATTCCTACGCCAGTATTAACTGGTTCAGGTTCAAAGGGTGTAATCTCAGACCATAGGCCACCCCTTAGGACGTGATACATTTTATCAAATTGGGCCTGGTAATAAAAGCAAAGCTAAATTATCAGTTAAGTAAAAAACCGTTTGTTCGTGTGGTAGAGTCGTGGAAAGCCCACAGATAGTGACGTAAACTTACAGCCATTATCGATAAATTAGGAATCAATATGACGCAGGATTTGCTTGCTAAAGCTGCCGCTGAGGACCAACGTGGTGATCATAATGCAGCATTAATGACATTGGTGAAAGCGACAGAGCTAAATGATCCAGTCGCTCTCACACAACTAGGTAAAAGACTGTTATTTGGTGATAGAGCACCAAGGCGAACTAAGGATGGGGCAGCTTTGCTTCTGGATGCTGCAGAACAAAATCATCCAGAGGCGGTGGCGGCGATGGCAATTCTGCAGAGCTTAGGAATACATCAACAACAGAGTTGGGAAAATGGCCTTCGTGCATTGACTCATGCAGCCAAGCTTGGTTGGTTGCCTGCAAGAGACCAATTACTGATCATGGGCTTGGCTGTTTTACCGGAAAATCTTCCTGAGCTGTTAAATATCGAGGAGAGTGAATATTGGGAAAAATTGGCAGGGAATATAAACTTGCGTGAATGGTTGACTGTACCCAAAGGTCAGGTCCTTAATGCATCACCCATGATTGTTGAATTCCCTAATTTTCTTCCACAGAGACTTTGCCGGATGTTGATGTCACTTGCTGCTCATCGTCTAGGCCCTAGTGAGCTACCTCAAAGGACCTTGATGAGAAACTATAACGCAGAACGATCTACATATGGTTTGGCGCAATTTGGGCTACTCGATAATGATTTCATACATTGTTTACTCCAAGAGAGAATAGCCAGGGTAGTAGGCTTATCACGCACCCAGCTAGAAGGCTTCGCAGTACATTGTTACCGCCCCGGGGAAGAGTTTAGTGAACATGTGGACTATTATGGCGATGACGAATTTGCCATAGCTGAGCGGGCAAGACATGGGCAACGAGTTGTCTCTTTTTTCGTTTATCTAAATGATAATTATGAGGAAGGTGCTACTTATTTTCCATCTCTAGATCTAACTTATAAGGGCAGAGAAGGGGCAGCTATATATGTTGTCAATGCGGACGCTAAGGGTGAAGGAGATCCTCGCAGTGCCCACGTCGGTTTGGCACCTAAAGGGAATATGAAATGGCTCCTATCACAATATTTCCGTTCGCAGCCGCTACCGTATTTGCAGGAAGAAAAAGAGACCTAGTTATCTTAAGAAAGTCCTTAACTGAGTATGGAAATTTTTCAGATTTACAAATATTCGTTGAAGTCAAAAAATGCAGAGATAAATCGATACTCCCATAATTGTCATCATTCAAGACCTAGACTGATAAACTGACTAGATTGCCAATCATTTTTAGAAATAATTAGGTTTGCTTCTTTACTTAGTTTGTTCTCTCAACGCGAATAAAGCCAGACAAGCGTGAAGTAGAAAGTTGAAAGCCTTTACCAAAACCTGCTTTTCTAATCTCTACAATATCACCTTCTCGTAAATTAAGTTTACGTGGATAAGTTTGTCGCCAGACCTGACCACTAGCTAGGGTGATAGTTAATAAGTTTTGTCTTTCAGTTAACTTCACTATGGTGTCAACGAGCATGTCTTCGCCATCACCGTCGGATTGAATCTCTGTTAGTCCGAAGCTTTCTATGCGCTCTTGAGAAGTAGATACGCGCGCGATTGGTTCTAGTCTTGCTTCATTCCTGCTAGAAGATCTATTAACAGTTTGCTCCTCTGGCTCAGCTTGAGTCATCCCTTCTCTTGCTTTTGCACGTAACAAGTCATCAAGCGCATTATCTAAACAATTATAGCGCTCCATTTTGTCTACAAAGCGGGCACAATTATAAAAGTCATCTATGCTGGTATCGGCAGCGAGTAAATTCATCGACATCACAGGCATTAAGTTCAGAACCAACAACAAAGATAATGAGATCTGTCGTACTTTAAAGTGATATACGAGTGCTGAAATAAGAGAAACAATCTTGCCGTGCATAGCCATGCTCCATATGGTAACCGGATTAAGTTAGTACATAAGTCACCAAAACTCAACATTTCAAGTACGCTGAGTTAAAAGAGATCTGTTTATTTGGAAAAGGAGTGAACACATTAATCATCCAGATTAGCTGGCGCTAGATGTCCAAGGTTAAATAAAATGGCTTTAATTAAACAAGCACTGTACATGAAGCTTTCTTTGACACAAAACAACAGCAAAGATACGCTTTCCTGATCGTTACCATTTTGGGAAAAAAGTCATATGCAATCTGAGCAGACTTTACTCAGCACAATTGAGGCACTAGATGCTGAGGGTCGGCATGACGATGCCATCGATGAACTTGCTAAATCAACGGCAACTGGTTCTATATTAGCGTTGACGCGCTTAGGAAAGCGTTTGTTGGTGGGAGATAGGGCACCATATCTTCCCAAGGAAGGTGCTAGCATGGTTCTGGAGGCCGCTAGTAAAGGTTTTGGGGAGGCCTTGGCGCAAGTAGGCATGATGCAGATTACTGGAATCTTCCAACCCAAAAATGTCCAGACAAGCATATCCACCCTTGCATCAGCTGCTGAGGCAGGATGGGTGCCCGCTCGAGAACAAATCCTATTACTTTGTGGAGCAACGCTAGAGGAAGCTCAATCAGGTAGCGAGAAAGAGGGCGCTCATGCATGGCATAAACTTATAAAACACATCAATCTTGGATTCTGGCTTACTGTAGGCCATGGAAAGGACCTACACACTGACCCTTTGTTGCGACACTATTTAGATTTTATCCCAGAACCAGTGTGTGATTGGTTAATTCGAGACTCTGCTCATAAATTAGCCCCAGCGTTAGTTTACGATCCAATAAACAGACAGAATATCCGTAAAGAAACTCGGACAAATTCAATAGCGCAGTTTAACTTAGTGGAAAATGAAGTACTACATTTTCTGTTGCAAGAAAAAATGAGCGTGGCTTCTAATATGCCAATGCAGCAAATGGAAGCGACAGCTATTTTGAACTATAAGCCCGGTGAGCAGATTGCTGAGCACTATGATTTTGTCGATCCTGATCTACCTAATTATGACGATGAGATTCGCCTAAATGGTCAGCGTGTAATAACCTTTCTTATATACCTGAATGAGAACTACACGGGAGGGGAAACAGCTTTTCCTCGAATGGGGATAACACATAGTGGGAGTAAAGGAGAGGGGATTTTTTTTGTTAACGCTTTGCCAGACGGGTCTCCAGATTTGCGCACATTACACGCCGGTTGTCCCCCAAGTTCAGGAGAGAAATGGATCGTTTCTCAGTTTATCCGTAATAGGCCTGTCAAATATATACTTGATTAGTCATTTATAATTCTTACATCAACAGAACAATCATAAAATGCTGGAGCTTTTCCCAAATCTGTCAAAGTTTCGGCGATCAATTCATTGGCTCCCTTCCCGTCAAAACTGTGTTTACGCCACCATAGACCTAATACAATCACCACGCCAGGCCTAGCTTGGTGCCCTATGCGGGCTCTTACTCGGTAGGAACCAAGTTCGTTATATACCTCAACTAGCATGCCCTCTTGAATATTTCTTTTTTTTGCATCCTCGATATTCATTTCAACAAGAGGACTACCTTCTCTGGCTTGTAAACTTTCAATGTTTGCAAAAGAAGAATTGAGAAAGTTTCGTGCTGGGGGGGAGATCATCTGTAGAGGATAACTCTTATTGGGTTGGTGAACATTAGGTAAGTAATTAGGTAGAGGATCCTTTCCTTGTTGGGCCAATCGCTCTGAATAAAACTCACAAAGCCCAGAGGGTGTAGGAAACTTACCAAATGCAAAAGGGATAGCCTCGACAGGGTAGCTTGTAAATCCTTGCTTCTCTAATTCTTTCCAAGATACTAGTTCCGGATCATAGGCTTGTTGGCATAACTCTTCATCACTTTCCTGAAAGCAGGGTTCCTTATATTTCATACCCTTTGCCAGTAGACGGAAGATTTCTGAATTAGGCTTGCATTCACCTGGCGGTTTTACTGCGGGTTTGTTAAGGATGATATCTGTGTGTCCATAGGAACCGTGTATGTCCCAATGTTCCATTTGCATAGTTGCTGGTAGTATCCAGTCCGCGTAATCAGCAGTATCAGTTTGAAAATGCTCCAGCACGACAGTAAAAAGGTCTTCACGCGAAAAACCTGCGACCACTTTAGCAGAATCTGGTGCTACGGATACTGGGTTAGCATTATAAACAACTAGCGCTTTGATTTTAGGTCCAAAATCAATGCTAGTTTCACGCAAAAGAGCAGAGCCTATGGTGCTCATGTTGATGCTCCGAGGCGAACGACCACCCAGTCCTAGCTCTAGCAGATCTGGACGGCTTAAATATTCTGTCCGCGCTTTAGTCATACTGCCACTCGACAATAGAAGTCCACCACCCAGTTCTCTCCAAGCTCCGGTAAGCGCAGGTAAACAAGCTAAAGCTCGGACAGTATTGGCCGCACCAAAGCATCTTTGAATTCCATAGTTAGTTCTTATCGAAGCTGGTCTTATGCTGGCATAGTCTTTGGCAAGTGAACGTATTTGAGTTGTCTCCAGTCCACATATTTCTGCTGCTCGCTCTGCGGTCCAGGTCATGACTCTCTCTTTAAGTGCAGGCCATCCTAAGGTGTGCTCACGGATATAGTCTTCATCAAGTGCTTTTAAACGGACTAACTCATGCATCAAGCCGAGTGCTAAGGCAGCATCCGTGCCCGGTTTAGGTGCTAAATGCTCATGACATTTTTCTGCGGTCTCAGTACGTCTAGGATCGATACAAACCAACTTAGCCCCCTCACGTTTGGCTTGCTGTGCTAAACGCCAGAAATGTATGGAGCTTGTAACCGGGTTTGAGCCCCAGATTAGGATAAGCTTTGAATGAGCGAAGGTTTCAACTGGCATACCAACAGAGGCTCCTAAGGTATAGTGCAAGCCTTCTTTACCTGCTGATGAACAAATTGTTTTTTCTAGTTGCGATGCACCTAATCTATGGAAAAAACGATCACTCATACAATCGCCTTGTACTTTACCCATAGTCCCAGCATAGCTATAGGGCAAGATGGCTCTTGGGTCCTCACTGGCTATAGTACCGAGTTTTGAGGTTATCACTGTAAGCGCCTCGTCCCAGCTCACGGCTTCAAACTGGCCAGACCCTTTTGGTCCAACTCGGCGCAAAGGTCTGAGAAGTCGATCTTTATGGTATAGACGCTCAGGATATCGACTGACTTTAGTGCATAGGACCCCAGCAGTCAGTAAATGTTTTGGATTGCCAGCAACTTTTACCACTTTGCCGTCTTGAACTGTACTGAGCATAGCGCATGTGTCAGGGCAGTCGTGTGGGCAGGCACTATGAATTTGATTTGTTGAGGAAATGTCGGATGAAATAATAGACATAAGCCCGCCTCCAGGCACCAGTAAAATCTTGCAGTCGCATAAAGAGCGAAGTTATGCTTCCATTCGGTTATCTTACAACAGAAGAGAGAAAGCATGAAAAGATCACGAATATTGCTATTTACTTTTTTTACAGTTACGGGCCTGTGGGGCTGCAATAACTCAGAAAATATCACTATAGCTGAATCTTCAGATTCTGGATTAAACCAAGAAGAAGAGCTATCGCTGTCTTGTGACAGACAATGCCTTATTCAACTAAGCCATGCCTATCTTCAAGCGATGCTCTCAAGGAACGCTTCTAGCCTCAAACTTTCTACCGATGTTTTGATAGTTGAGAATCTAGAACGCAAGCAGCTAGGTGAGGGTTTATGGCAGACTTTGCAGGCAGTACCTCAGAACTTTGAGATTATCGTGCCTGATGTTCTGCAGCAGCAGGTTGGCTACTTGGGAATGGTCCAACGTTTGGATGATGATGGTTCTCTACAAGATGTTCTTGTTGCCATCCGACTCCAGCTAGAAGCGAATAAAATACTTGAAATTGAACATATCATTACACCTATCCGAGATGAATTTCTCTCACGTATGGAGGCTCCTAGGCCTGGATTGCTTGCTGAAGTTCCTACGGCGTCACGTAAAAGTCATGATGAACTCGTCGCACTAGGGCTTGCTTACTACGATGCTCTTGATAATAACGATGGTTCTCTCATGCCTTTCGCTGAAGACTGTCAACGTCACGAAAATGGGATGATTACTGCTGGCCCAGAAGCTGGCCCCGGTCCTAACCCAGACCCAACTAGAGCGCCTGTTGCCAAGCTCTGCGCCACACAATTAGATTCTCAGACCTTTGTTTATATCGATCGTATCGAAAATCGTCGATTGATAGCGGCAGACCCTGTCACTGGACTTGCAATGGGCTTTTCTCATTTTCGTCATCCGATGGATAACCTACCTTATTTGGTAACCCATACTGATGGCTCTACCTCTGAGCGTAACTCAGAGAATATGCCTTATGCGCCATTTGATCTTCCTGCTGCTCACATCTTTAAGATTGGTGCAGATGGGTTAGTACATGAAATTGAGGCCATGGGATACATGGCTCCATACAATTCACCCACTGGCTGGGAATAAAAAACTTTTACCCAAAAAAAACGGCACCCTAGGGTGCCGTTTTCTGGTTTGGTTGAGCTTAACTTAGAAGCTTGCTTTTACACCGAAGTACCAGCGACGGCCAAGCAGATCGTATAGACCTGGATTGGTAACATCACTGTCAGTATCGCCACCTGCAGGGTTGCTCTGAGTCAGTGGAGCGTCTTCATCTAACAGGTTGTCAATACCAAATCGGAAGGTATATCTGTCCAAGTTGTACGTAGCTGACATACTGAATATATCATACGAATCAACACCCTGTACTGTGGTTGATTTGTTTGTAGCGTATGCCACAGACTCAATATCACCAAGATGACGCCATCCGAGACCAAGGCTTAGGTCACCAATGGAGTAACCCAACCGTGAGAGGGCTTGGAACTCATACATACCGCCCTGGTCAAGAGTGCCAGTTGCATCGACAATTGAACCACCTGGAGTGGTTTGATACTCAAAGTTATCCAGGAAGTTCATGGTAGAAGAAGCACTTAAAACTCCAGGACCTACTTCGGTTGCCCAGCTGGCAGTAACATCAAAACCTGTGGTTTTCAATGTGCCAAGGTTATAGAAAGGAGTATCCACTTCCTCACGGTCACCAGTGATTGGGTTGCGGCGGATCATCTGACACCAAGAGTTGCTCAACTCATAGTTTGGATTGTCGTTATTACCTTCCAAATTAAAGCAGTGCTCATACACAGTGGATACCAAGAGCGGAGAAATTGCATCGGTGATCTCAATGTCATAGTAGTCTGCAGTAATGTTAAGGTTTTCGATACCCATTGGTTCGCTTAGTACGAAACCAAAGGTATAGGTCTCACCAACCTCAGGAGCAACGTTGGGGTTTCCTGCCTGCAGAGCTAGCTCCAGTGGGAAGAAAGGAGGGTTCTGGCGGTGGAAACCTTCAGGACCTGCGATTCCAGTGATGGAGTATGTCTGTGTATCGAAGCCCGAAGTATTGTTACCAATGATCGCACGACAGAGGTCGATCACCTTGGCACGATTTGGGTTACCGGGAACGTTACCACCAGCGTAAAGAGTTGTTACAGAGCATGGATCCTGCTTGGGTATAAACACAACGCTCTGCGTTGGCGCAGTGAACAGCTCTGCTACGTTAGGTGCGCGAGTAGCACGTTGGTAACCGCCCCGAAGAGACAACCACTCTGTTGAAGTGAGCGTGAACATCGCCTTGTAGGTATCGGTTCCACCGGCAGTACTAAAGTCAGAGTAACGATAGCCTAGTTCAAGATCCAACTTCTGTAGCATCGGTAATGAAGTTGAATCAATTACTGGGACTAACATCTCGGCGTAAAGCTCGTGAACGCTGATATCGCCACCAGTTCTAGCTGAGGCGAACAAGCCGATGGGTGTGTCACCAAGAAGATATCCTGGGTTGCCTGGCATGTACTCAAAACCATTTGCACGGTACGATGCACCTGCAGCGAAACGGATTTGACCTGCAGGTAGACTGAATAGTCCACCCTGGATGTTTGCCTCGACAATTTCTTGGGTAAGGTGTGTGCGGTTAATCATCCGAGTGTCTATGCTTTCCAGGCAGTTGTCTGAAGGCGTAAAATCAGAGAAGACAGGAAGACCTGTTGTACATTTCAGTGCGTAGCCGCTGGTACCGTAGGGACCATTCACAGTACCCTTACCAAAGTTTGCCCCATACACCAGGTTCTGATAACGCTGCAGTGATGGCATCGCGAAGTTTTCTGCGTTGATTTGAGTGTCACCCTTCGATGCATAGGCTTCCCATGTCCAATCGCCGTCGAATAGTTCACCTTCAATGCCTACCATGAACTGCCACACATCGTTTTTATTCACTGGCTCGATGGGTCCGTTATAGTCCAGTACCTGGAACAGAGCCCAAGGAGCATTAGGATCAGGGCGTGAGTCTAGTAGAGTATTCAAGGCGGCAGGCAGGGCCCGTCCATCACGTGGAACGTCTGGTGCCTGCCAGATTGTGATTGCTGGCGGAATACCACCACGCTGCGTGACATCTACACGGTTATAGTTAGCCTGAGCAAAGACGTTCAAGTTGTCAGAGATCTCGTAATTAGCTCTAGCAAATAATGAATGACGCTCCATCGGAGTGGAAAGGAAGCTTGTCACTGTGAATTGCTGAAGGTCTCCGTTGGCTTTGCGGGTGATACCGGCAAAGGCACCACACTCGTCGATGTTGAAGCAGTTCAATGGACCTAGGTAGCCATATGCACCCTTGTCAATAAAGGGGGTGCCATTGTTGTTAAAACGAATCTCTGTACTGTTGGAAACAGATCCAGCTGGTAGTCCTGGGAAGATGGCATCAAGAGCTTCTTGAGTAGGCTTTCTACCAGGAGCAGGGAAGTAAGAGCGTGGCTGCATGAAGCCTGAGCTACCATTATTGGGATCAGACCAGCCGTTGATATAGAAGTCGCGGTTTGCTTGTAGAGCTTCACCACGCTTGAACCAATCTAAACCAACCATCACGTTACCGCGACCGTCAGCAGTGTTGGCACCGAAGAGCATGCTGAAGCGATTCTCATCAGCATCATCCTGCATGGTTCTTCCAGTTTGGAAGTCTATTTCGAGTCCCTCGAAATCTTTCTTCAGGATAAAGTTAACAACACCTGCCATGGCGTCTGGACCATAAACCGCTGAAGCACCACCGGTGATGACCTCGACGTTAGCGATTGCTGAGGCAGGTATCGTGTTCACGTCAACAACAAGTGCAGCGTTCACTGGCTGTGCACGCTTACCGTCAACCAACACGAGGTTACGGTTAGTACCAAGTCCGCGTAAGTTAAGTGTCGCCGCACCTGGTGAGCTTACGGCACCGTTCTGGATACCTGAGCTGAACTGTGTTTGTGATGGGACAAACTGTGGAAGTTGGTTCAGCACAGACTCCACAGAACCAGTTGATGAATTCTCAAAGGAGTCAGCCTCTACAGTTACGATAGGGCTGGGAGCACTCAGGTCGCGTCTAACGATACGCGAACCAGTAACTGTGACTTCCTCAAGCTGCTCCTCTTGAGCAGATGCAGAATAAGGTAGTGCACCAGCCATAATCGCAGTTGTGGCTGAGATAACCACACCGAGATGTTTCTTGCGCAATTTTATCAAAGAGTCTTGCATATAGACTTCCCCATTAATTTTGATTTTTTCAAATGTATTCATGATTAGTGTCGAAATGACCGGAGGAACTTAGCATGAAATATGTAAAAAATATACTCTTAATTCTTAAATAAGTTATTGTTTTTCAGAGATTTGTGATAGTTTTTTCTGTGACTTTTAAGTCATTTTTCAGACATCAAGATTGCCACGACGACAAAAGCAACAGGGTTTTTTCTAATCTACTGTTTTTATTACCTTTTATTGAAGTATAGGGCAAATAAAAAGTTTGTAAGGCTTCAAGGTAGAGTCTGTATAGAGATTCTCTCTCTGTGGGGCTCTCTCGTAGAGGATCCGGCTCCCAGGGCATCTCTGGGGCACAAACAAGATAGTGGCGTCTTGATTCTTCAAAACTTTTCGCCACTAAGTTGAATAGTTTTTTCTTACAATGACCAAAGCGGACCTTACTCCAAATAAAAATTACCAAGAGATCAGTATCGCAGACTATCAAAGGTATTTCGTCAGGTTTTCTATTTCTTGCTTCAATAACTGCATCTTTTTCTGCGGCAAGCTGAGCCTTAGCAATGTGGAGTAGATCCCTCTCTGAGTAATGAAAAGAGGGATCTTTTGCGTAGCAGGCATTGAGGTATGAACGAGACTGTTCAACGACTAATGGTAAATTTAGTTCTTTGCTGAGATCTACAGCAAGTGTAGTTTTTCCACTTGATTCTGGTCCAGTGGTCACCAAGAAGATAGGTGAAATACTGCCTTCTCCTACTCGTCTTCTACTGTGGTAGAGATAGTATTAGTCCGTGCATCTTGAACGGCTCCTGCCTCAACGCCTTGCTGTGTTGAGTAACCCCAATCTTCATTAGCTCTTGATATAAGATAGTGGTGAATATCTTCAGCGTCTGCTACTGACAGGATATCTGAAAAATTACCCATTCCTTTTTCGGTACGAGTTCCTTCTAAAACTATTTGTAAGAACTGGCTATGTGTGTCTGCACTCATCAGGCGTAGATCTTTCAGTCCGCCTATAGCATTTAAACCATGGCACTGCTGACAGGTCTGGACATACAACTCAGCACCATGACTGACTTGTGTCTCACTACCACGTAGTGGTGGGGGCGTTGGAGGGAGAGTAGAGACTTTTTCTAGAGGTGGGAGCTTATCATTCCCCCCTAGTTTGAAAACCAACAAACGAGCCGGAGAGACTTGGGGATTAAAACCAGTACCTCGACCAACAATGGCCCTTCCTCCACCCCAACCAGCATTGACAGCGATATATTGTTCCCCTTCTATGGAGTAGGATACTGGACCAGCAAGGGCTATATTTTGGATAGAGTAGCGCCAAAGCTCCTCACCACTATCGGCAGCATAAATAACAAAATCTCCATCAACAGATCCTTGTGCCACAAGGTTTCCTGCAGTTGCTAAGGTGCCTCCACTGCCTATGTTTGAATGCATTACTCGCCAGATTTCTTGTTGGCGCACAGGATCCCAAGCAGTCAACCAAGCTTTGCGACGAGTAGAGATTGCCTCATTCATTACTTGTCGTTTAGCTGGATCTGTTTCGAAGCCCCAACCTGCATTTGATCGAAAGGGTTTAGGTTCCCAGTCGGGACCTGCAACAGAGTAGGGAATCCAGTCTTCTTGAACGGTGAAGTAGACAAGGCCTGTGATAGGGGAAAAAGACATGGGTTCCCAGTTATGTCCACCCCCGGCAGCAGGAGAAATAAGAACAGACTCTGTGCCGAAATCAGCCTCTGGGAATAACACTGGCCGCCCTGTTAGCATATCTATGTGCGATGCCCAGTAGTTTGGGACGAACTCACGTGCAGACAGTAACTCCCCAGTCTTCCTATCTAGGATATAGAAAAAACCATTTTTTGGGGCTTGCATGAGTACTTGGCGCAAGACACCATTTATTGTCAGATCTGCAAGCATCATTGGTTGAGTTGCTGTGAAGTCCCATTTCTCACCAGGGACCTGTTGGTAATGCCAGACATATTCTCCAGTCTCGGCATTGAGGGCGACTATGGAAGCGAGGAAAAGATTATCGCCAACACCTCCACTACGATGCAGGTGTGATAATGGTGAACCGTTACCTGTTCCAATATAAATCAAGTTTAACTCAGGGTCGTAAACAATGGAGTCCCAAACAGTACCCCCACCACCGAGTTCCCACCAACTACCTGCCCAAGTTTCAGCTGCTTCACGCATTGCTTCATTTTCAAAACCTAATTCAGGGTTGCCCGGTACAGTCCAGAAACGCCACAGTTCCTCACCATTATTGACATCGAAAGCCGCGACAAAACCGCGCACTCCCATATCTGCGCCACCGTTACCAATAAGGACCTTTCCGTCGAAAACACGAGGTGCTCCTGTAATGGTATATGGCCAGCTTTTATCAAACGTTTGAGTGGACCAAATTGGTTTACCAGTTGCTGCATTAAGAGCAATAAGACGTCCATCAAGAGTGCCAATAATGACTTTACCTTCCCATACTGCAAGCCCACGACTTACGGCATCACAACAGGCATAGCGTCCCCAAGCGCGGGGCACTTCAGGATCATATCGCCAGAGTAGTTCACCAGTTTGTGCGTTAAAAGCGTAGGTTAGGTTCCATGCACTTGAGGTGTAAAGCACACCATCGACAACCACCGGTGTTCCCTCAACACCTCGAAAAGTATCTAAATCGAAGTGCCAAGCTAGTCCGAGTTTGTTGACATTCTTGTCGTTAATTTGCGAGAGGGAGCTGAACCTTTGCTCCTGATAACCTTGTCCCCAACCCAGCCAGTTACGGCCATCCTCTTGGGCAGTTAACATTCTTTCATGAGTAACATTACCGTGCTGTGCCCAGGAAACACTGCTAATTATTACCAGCAATATAGAGAATGCCAATGGCATTAGAGAGGATGTGATGTTTCTTATAAACTTGATTACGATCATCTTATTTTTTTCACCTACCAAAAAACCATTTTGAGGCGATAGCAGCACCATCTGCCAGGGCTTTGAGTTTCATCCAAGCAACTTTTGGATCAATTGATGCCTGACCTACATGAATAGAAAAACCACAGTCAGTGGCGGCCATCACACGCTCTGGACCGACTAGGTCAGCATAACGCTTAATACGTTGCGCAATTAGCATTGGGTGTTCGACATAGTTGCTTTGGACCTCGATAACTCCCGGGCACAGGACTTTATCTTGGGGTAATTGGAAAGTTTCAAACAATTGATATTCGTGAGCATGACGTGGGTTTGCCCCCTCAAATAAAATAGTATTTGGCCGGGCTTTCATTACCAGGTCAATGATATCAGCCAATGGGACATCACAGTGGTGAGGTCCACCATAATTTCCCCAACACAAGTGCATTCTTAGTTGATCTGCTGGAATGTTAGCTACAGCATGATTAAGTGCCTCGATATGGATCTCAGCTTGACGCCTAAAATCTGCCAATGAAACCCCTTCAGAATTCAAGTGTCTCCCCATAGCAAGGTCTGGACAGTCTATTTGTAGTGTGGCACCACTTGCAGCGATTGCCTCGTATTCCACTCGCATGGCATCAGCTATGGCAAATACATATTCTTCATGTGTTGGATAATACTCATTTTTGAAAAAAACAGAGCTTACACCAGGCGAAGCGGAACTAAAAAAGACATGTGACATATCTCCTCCAGTAGCCGCTTGCATATTTTTTATATCGGTATAGACGTCATCTGTTTGTTTAATAGTGATCGGTGCCTGGCATCCTGGTGCATGTCGGTGCACACGAGATGGATCTTCTCCGATACGTTGAGCTAGCATTGGAAAATCTACCAAATCATCGAAAACATAACGCATTTCAGTGCCGCCAAAACCATTTAGACGATCCTTAATGTAAGTGGCATAAGAGGGTTTTGACATTTCACCATCATTAACAATGGATATGCCAGCCTCGTTTTGTTTCTTTACTATCTCTTCGACAGCCTTTGCTACTCTTGATGCCAATTTATCTTCATCTACGGGCACTCCATCTTCTTTCGCCCACATCATTTGCATGAGATCTTTCTCTCTTGGCAATGAGCCGACATGGCTAGTCAGAAAGTGGTCGGTACTTCTTGGTGATGCCATGATTATTCCTCTCTTAGATAAATTGACTAAGTGTTTGCTGATATTATTTTTAAGGCTTGGGGAGTTTTTTTATTGTTGGTTGCTCAACTCTTCGATTGGATAACCAAGGGGTTCAAGGCTAGCATACACGCTCTCTTTGTCACCAACCACAAGAATAATCATATCTTCCAAAGGTAGGTGTTGTTTAGCTAATGTATCAACCCTTTCTTTAGTAAGCCCATTTATTAAAGTTTGTTGTTGTTCTACAAAATTTCGAGGTAGACCGTAAGTAATTATTTGACTCAGTAGACCTGCTTTCTGTCCAGGCGTTTCGTAGTCTAGTGCTTCACTTTGTCCAATAGCATTCTTTGTAAATTGAAGTTCTTCATCAGTAATACCATTATCACGGTAGGATTGGATCTCATTTACGAACTGTTGGATAGAATCTGCTGTTGCTTCTCTCAAAACCGAAGCAGAGGCTGTGAATGGTCCTGTAAGTTCAGAACCTGAGAAACCAGATCGTGCTCCATATGTATAGGCTTTATCTTCTCGCAGATTCATATTGATTCTGCTATTGAAGGCGCCGCCCAGTACATAGTTCATTAACGAGCGTTCGAAATATTCGCCGAGTGGGTCGTAAGTCAAATTAGTTAGATAGCCAATACGAATTTCTGACTGAGCTGCTCCAGACTTATTGACGAAATATAGATTGCCACCGGGGACTTGCGGGGGAGCAGGTTGTGATTGCCACTGAGTTCCAGTCTCAGGGAGTTGCTGTAAAAACTCTAATTTCTTTGCGATGATATCTGGTTCGATAGCGCCGACTAATACAACACGCAAGTTTTCTCGGTGTAAACTTGCTCTAGCAAAGGATTTAACTTCATCTAGTTCATACCCCTCTACAAGTTCAACGGTACCTGCAAAAGGGGTGGCCAATACATGATTTTGTCCATAGAGAATTTTTTGCCAAGTAGTGCTGGCTATCGCGTTGGGTTGTTGCATATCCGCCTGTAAACTTTCAATTTGTTGTTGGCGCAGACGTTCTAGGTCGGGCTCTTCAAAGGTGGTTCGCAGCAAACGTTCCTCAAGAAGTGCCATTGTTGCTTCTAAATTACGTTCTAGAGTTTGCATGCTTACTACAAAGGTTTCGCCACCAGCAGTAACACTTACAGAAGAACCCAGTTTATCAAGCTCCTTCTCGAACTCTTCAGCACTGTAGTTTGTTGTTCCTTCATTCATCATCGCACCCGCGAGGGCAGCTAGTCCGTATTGTTCCGGGCTTTGCCCTAGGCGCCCACCTTGAAATACTAATTGTAAATTAATTAGAGGAACTTCTGAGTCGCTGGTGCTAATCATACGAATGTTGCCCGGAAGATCTTGCTCTTTGTAGCTTGGCATAATTACTAGTGCTGACGGGCCGGCGATTGGTTTTTCTGATCGGTTGAATGATGAAACGGTTTCCCTTAGTTCAAGACCCTCGTCAAGTGAGGTATTGCGCGAAAGGCGTGTGGGAATAGTAAAGTTATCAGGTTGAGTTCTTGCTTCAGGATTAGCAGGAGAGACAACACTTTGAATAACTGCAGGTTTGCCTTTAATGTATGTCTGGAATACACGAAGAATGTCCTCTCTGGACAAACTCTGAAGAGCATTTAGTTCTTCATCCAGGTGGGCAGGATCGTCGAGGAATGTCTCATAAAATGCCAAACGGCTTACTTTTCCACGAACTGATGCTAAGGAATTAAGTAAGCCTGCTTCACTAGTTGCCTTGAAGATTTGTAAATCCTCTTCACTAATGTCCTCTAGTGAAAAATTGTCTAATAGTTGGCGCATATCTTTCTCAAATTCAGTCAATGAAACACCAGGGAATGGCAGGACAAATAATGAGAAAGTCCCACCAAGTTCCATCGCATTATTGAAACCTGAGGACTGAATAGCGCGTTGGGTTAAAACGAAATTTTTATAGAGAGTTGATTTTCGTCCTTCACCAAGAATACTAACTAAAGCATCAAGGGCAGTTTGATCGGGATGGCTCAAGGGTACAGTTGGCCATGTCATGATAAGGGCAGGAAAGCGGATGTTCCCATCTTCATAGGACACATACCGGTCTGCCTCCATGACTGGGCTGGAGTAAGTGGCCGGTTCAACCTCAGGGCCCTTAGGAATATCTCCAAAGTACTTCAAGGCTAATTGTATTGCTTCTTCTGATTTGACATTTCCTCCAATGCTTAAAGTAGCGTTATTAGGACCATACCAGCGAAGAAAGAAAGCTTTTAAATCTTCAAGAGTAGCGGCATCTAGATCTTCAGGATAACCGATAACCGGCCAGGAATAGGGATGTTCAGGTGGATATAATGCGGCATGCATGACTTCATTGAATTTACCATAAGGTTGATTTTCAACATTTTGTCCGCGTTCATTTTTGACTGTGCCACGTTGAACTTCAAATTTTTCTTGAGTGACGGAGTTTAATAGGAAACCCATCCTATCACTTTCCAGCCATAGCATAGTTTCCAACTGATTGCTTGGTACAGTTTCAAAGTAATTGGTACGATCGTTATTGGTAGATCCATTCATAGTGCCCCCTGCTTCGGAGACGATCTTGAAGTGTTGGTCATCACCAACATGCTCTGAGCCTTGAAACATCATATGTTCAAAGAAATGAGCAAAACCTGAACGTTGAGGCTCTTCTCGGGCTGAACCTACGTGGTAAGTGACATCAACATGAATAAGTGGGTCGCTATTGTCCTCATGGATTAAGACAGTTAGACCATTATCTAGCACATATTTTTCATAGGCGATGCCAGTTCCATTGGGAGCTGGTTGGTAATTCTCTACTAAACTATAACCCTCTATCGGTAAAGTTGATCGCTGAGCATCTTGGGGTGAACAGGAAGCTACCAGAGTTAAGCATACGGTTAACAGGGTGGGGCTCAACAGGCTGTATAGACGCTTCAAGACAGTCAGTGACATCATTTTTCTCCGGAGTACAGATATCTATTAATTTAACCATATGCCCAAGTCGCTGTGTAGTGGTAAGAATGTAACTTCAAACACTGTTCTATTCGCAGAATACTGAGGTCTTAGGTAAACTATTTAGAGGAGCGAATTTATGATTGAATCATTGCAAGACAGCTCATTACATCAGTGGCTTAACGATTTTTTGTGGGGTTTTCCCATAGCAGAAATTCTTCATATTTTGATGACGGGGGGATTCTTTGGTGGACTGCTCTTAGTTGATTTGCGTATTCTCGGGCTAGGGGGTAAGTACTCATCGGTTTTGATACAGGGGTATGCCCTACCTGTCATATGGTGGCTATTCGGAGGGGTTCTAATTAGTGGGGCTGTACTTTTCATGTTTATGCCCTCGGAATATGCCAGTAACCCCTCCTTTTTGCTGAAATTGTTATTTATTTTGGTTGGTGGGTTAAATGCTTTTAGCATGCACTTTTTTCTCTTGGGCCGGCGGCCTACTTTAATGAAAATTTCAGCATCTCTCTCGCTTATTATCTGGGCAAGCACCCTGGCCTGTGGCAGGTTAATTGCTTACTACTATGGTTATAACTATTGGGATTAACCTTAGGGAAGCTAGTTATGGCAGTATTAGTAAGAAAACTGCGTTATATCACTCATGAAGAGTTAGATGAGATTTGTGCTTTACTCCAGGAAAATGATATTGAATATCACCTGACTGGTTCAGGCTTATTAGGGATGTCATTACCAGCACTTTGGATAGTTGACGACGCTAGAACTCAAGAAGTGAGAGAGTTGTTTCTTCAATACGATACCCAGCGTCAACTCAGAGTAAATAGGGAGCCTGTTCGTTCATTTGGTGAATTCTTCGCTGAGCATCCATGGAGAACACTGTTCTATATATTAGCAGTAGTGTTAGTGTTGCTTGTCTCTATAGTTCCATTTTTTGCTTAATTTATTCTTACACCTTGAAATTTTTTAGCAATAAAATGGAATATTGCTGAGCAAAAAACTCAAAATATTCTTAAAAAGAAAATAGTTGAAAACGAAATAGATAATCAATAGGGAGACGCTGGATGCTAATATCTACATTCGAATTAGGATTGCATTGGCCCACATTGGACCCTTTTCTTTTTTGTGCTTGTCATGACGATCGCTTTCCCAGGGGGAATGGTGAATTTGGGCCGGTGGGATCATTAGAAGGCCGTCAAATTGGCAATGACTTCATGACTAAGGACGGCTTTCGCATGTATCACGGCGACAGGATCCCTGGTTTTCCGGTGCATCCACATCGTGGTTTTGAGACTATCACTTTAGTTAGAGAGGGCTATATAGATCATGCAGATTCAATGGGTGCTGCAGGGCGTTACGGCCAAGGTGATGTACAGTGGATGACAGCAGGTAAAGGAGTTCAGCACAGCGAAATGTTCCCCCTACTAAATACTGATGCAGACAACCCCGTCAAGCTGTTCCAACTATGGTTAAATTTGCCTTCATATAATAAGTTGGTAGAACCAGACTTCACTATGTTTTGGGCAGAGGCTATTCCCAAAAAAAATAGCGAAGGAGTGGAAATAACACTGATTACAGGCAACTTTTTTGGACTTCAAGGTTTGCCAGCACCTAGTGCATCGTGGGCCAAAGAGCCAGATAATCAAGTCTCAATTGTTTTGTTGGAATTAGCGCCAGGCAGCAGTATTAACCTTGAGCTAACAAATTCTGAGGTCAATCGCATGTTGTACTTTTACGAGGGAGAAAAGTTGCAGGTGGGTGATAAGTTTTTGAGCAAGCAAAACGGTGGTAAGTTAGATTTCTCTCCTGTCCTCCTACACAATCCTGCTAAAACACTTGGAAAAGTACTGATACTTCAAGGTAAGCCTATCAATGAGCCAATTGCTCAACAAGGACCTTTTGTCATGAATACGCGTGACGAGTTGGTAAAAGCATTTCAGGATTATCAAACTAACCAGTTTGGGGGTTGGCCTTGGTCCATGAGAGACCAGGTTCATGGACAACGTGGGCGATTTGCTATTCATAAAGACGGTCATGAAGAGTTAGCACCAATCTCATGTTAGGTATCGTATTGGCAGGGGGGCGTTCAACTCGGATGGGGCTGGACAAATCTCAGCTTATCCTTGGCGGGGAGACTTTGCTAGATCGTGCAATTCGCTTACTTCAAGAAGCTGGTCTTCAAGAGGTCATGGTGAGTGGTGTTGAAATAAGTGATGAGACTTTTTTGGGGCATAGTGAGAAGATACAAGCTAGAAGTAGGTTAATCTTTGATTATCAAGTAATACCTGACATACATCAGTATGCAGGACCAGCAGCTGCAGTCTTAAGTATTCTGACATGGATGAATGATAAGGACCGTCTAGGAGAGCAATTATTGCTAATACCAGTGGATATGCCGTTGCTCAAATTATCATCACTTTTAAAGCTTAGGGAGGCAGCGAAGAATCACCAAGCATGTCGACCTAATCAAGCTATTTTCCCTTGTGTGCTTCCTAGTAGCGAGACTATTCTCGATCACTTACAGGATTTGTTCTCAAAACCAAAAGTGGTCGAGGATAAAAGATCTAAAAATTCATTAAAAGCGCTGTTCAAATTTGTGAATTCTAAAGAGCTCTCATGGTCAGTAACATATGAAGAGAGTCTCAACTGTAATACTCCAAAAGATTTTGAAAAGATTAGCATAGAATTCTCTAGACCTTAGTATTTTTTTTATGAGTAGAAGACTATTTGTCACTTAAAGTATGATTTTTTTAGAGAATAAAAATGAGACATCAACTTGCTTTGCTTGGTGCAAACATACAACACTCTAAAATGCCTGCTTTACAAAGATATCTGGCTTTGATGACTGGTTGTTCTCTCACTTATGAGTTAATGGATAGTTCACATCTTGATACTTTTGATCTTCATGCTTGGGTGCTAGCAGCAAGAATGCACGGATTCACTGGACTCAACATTACCCATCCATTTAAGCAGGAAATTGTTCCTCTAGTATCTTCTCCTTTGAGGGAACAGTATCAATGCCTTGGTTCTTACAACACCTTAGTTTTGGGAGATGATATTATATTAGGTGCAAATACTGACTATACTGGTTTTATACAGGCCTATCGGATGGTATTTCCTGATTCTAGCCCTGGACGAACTTTCGTTATGGGCGCTGGTGGTGTGGGGCGGGCGATAAGTTTCGCCTTAGCTAATCTCGGTGCTGTGGAGATATGCATTTCAGACCTAGACCCGCTTAAGGCTTCCTCGCTTGTCTCTGCACTCAACAAGCAAGGTTATAAAGCTTTTCACTTGTCAGTGGATAGCTGGGTAGAGTCCGCACCTAAAGCTGATGGTATATTGAACTGTACTCCGCTAGGTTCCTATAGTCATCCAGGTAGTGCTATCCCTGCAAGAGTGATAGGAAAGCAACAATGGGCATTCGATGCGGTTTATACCCCAATGCGAACAGAATTCTCAATTGCTTGCGAAAATACTTCAGTGCCAGTGATGAATGGCTTTATGCTTTGGCTACACCAAGGAGTAGATGCCTTTGCTGTCTTTACTGGAGTTGAACTTGGAGTCACCCCTGAAATCATTCGCGTAGCACAGGAAATAGTCCGTCAACCTACTACATTGTGAGTTACCAAAAATGCATAGATAATATTCCATAGTTCTGCACATGTCAGGATAATTTAATTAGTCGAGATCTGTGTCCCTTGTGATTGGTTATCTCTATGTTTGGTCTTTCCTTAACACTTTTATCTGCTTGCGCGATGTTCGCAGTAGCTACTTGTGCCACTCCAGGTCCTAACAATGCAATGATGCTCAGTTCTGGAGTAAATTTTGGTTTCAAACGCACATTACCTCATATTCTTGGGGTTTTTCTTGGATGTCTGTTCATTTTTTTACTTGCGGCGGTGGGTCTACAGCAATGGCTGTTTAAGTTTTTTTGGGTCCAATTTACGCTGAAGTGGGCCGGCGCGTCATACATGCTCTATCTTGCTTATTGTATCTATCGTACCGAGGCTACCAGTATACAAACTGTTTACCAGTCACAGCCATTCACTTTTTTTCAGGCGGCTTTATTTCAATGGGTAAACCCTAAACTCTGGGCTTCTGTGCTGGGATATTATGGTGCTTATGTACCAGCAGAGGCATCAATTATGCAAAGTATACTTCTGTCTTTTTTTTATATTTTGGTAGGTTTTCCTTTCGGTTTCATATGGACTTACGCTGGTGTGAAACTTCGAGCATGGCTGCAAGAAGACAAGAGATTGACATATTTCAACCGTAGTATGGGCTGTTTGTTAGCATTATCGATAGTTGCTGCTCTTCTTACAGAGTAAACAACATTTCTAAAACCATTACCTTTTTGTAGTTGGGATAATAGGACAGCAATTAAACTTTTAGAGATAAAAAAAATTAACACAATTTATTACTGCCTCTCTAAACTTAATAATTTTCTAGTTCCATACATTATTTCCAGTATTAGTCTAAATTTGGTTTTTAGTTGAAACTAGCACTAAATTTGAAAGTTAAAAAAAGTCCTCAATTGAGGACTTTTTTTAAAGGGTCATTTTAGACAGTTAGTTTACGACGTTCTTCATTATATGAGAGATATTGTTTCTGCCAGTCTGACATATTTGTTGCATGTTCTACTTGCACAGCAGTAACTTTATATTCAGGGCAGTTTGTTGCCCAGTCACTAAATTCAGTCGTGATAACATTGGCGCCGGTTTCTGGCATGTGGAAGGTAGTGTAAACCACGCCTGGTTGCATTCGATCAGAGATGACTGCGTGCAAAGTTGTTTCCCCTTTACGACTACGTAATTTGATTAAGTCTCCATCCTTGATACCTCGTTCTTCTGCATCATGTGGATGGATATCAAGTACGTCTTCACGATGCCAAGCATTATTAGCTGTACGCCGAGTTTGAGCTCCAACGTTGTAGTGACTAAGTATCCGGCCAGTTGTCAATATGAGAGGGAATTTAATTGAAGTTCTTTCTTCGGTGGGGACAAACTCCGTTACAACGAAAAGCCCTTTGCCACGAACAAATTTGTCAATGTGCATTATAGGAGTGCCGTTAGGTGCGGCCTCATTTACAGGCCACTGCATGGAACCCTCGTTATCTAAACGTTCAAATGACATCAGTTTAAATGTTGGGGTCAGGTCAGCAATTTCCTGCATAATATCAGCTGCAGATTCATACATCATTTCATAGCCCATGGCAGTAGCAATCTCACAGGGGATTTGCCATTCATGTTTACCGGTTTGTGGGGGAAGAACAGGGCGTACACGTCCTAGGCGACGTTCAGCATTAGTGAAAGTGCCATCCTTTTCTAAGAAGGAAGTGCCAGGTAAGAAAACGTGAGCAAATTTGGCAGTCTCATTGAGGAAGAGATCACATACCACTAAACATTCCATTTGTTCTAATGCTTGCTCAACGTGATGAGTGTTTGGGTCAGATTGCGCGATATCTTCACCTTGAACAAACATCCCCTTGTATTCTCCCCGGATTGCCGCATCAAACATGTTTGGAATACGAAATCCTGGTTCAGGGTCCTGTTCAACTCCCCAGTAATCCTCGAAGCTTTTACGCACTGCGTCGTCACTCACATGACGGTAACCAGAGAACTCATGCGGGAAGGATCCCATGTCACAGGAACCCTGTACATTGTTTTGTCCGCGCAATGGATTGACACCAACACCATTTCGGCCAATGTTCCCTGTTAGCATCGCTAGGTTAGCCATACCAAGAACCATAGTAGAGCCTTGACTGTGTTCAGTGACGCCAAGCCCATAATAGATAGACCCATTAGGCGCCTTAGCATATAGACGAGCTGCTTCTCGAACTTTTTCAGCATCTCCGCCTAGTAAATTAGCAACGGCTTCTGGGGCATTCTTGGGTTGCTTGATAAAAGCAAGCCATTCATCAAAAGCTTCTTTTTCACAGCGCGCATTAACATAATCCCAATCAGCCAGGTCTTCTTCGACAATGGTATAGGCCAAGGCATTAATAAGGGCAACGTTGGATCCTGGCATGAGAGGAAGGTGTACATTTGCCTTGATGTGTGGTGATTCGACCAACTCAATCTTACGTGGATCGCAGACTACCAAGTCGGCCCCTTCTCGTAAGCGTTTCTTCATACGAGATGCGAATACAGGATGAGCATCAGTTGGATTGGCTCCGATAAGTAACACCATGTCGGTAGCCTCCACTGAAGCGAAATCTTGTGTGCCTGCTGAAGTCCCTAAGGTAGTTTTTAGTCCGTAGCCTGTTGGTGAGTGGCAAACACGTGCGCAGGTGTCGGTATTATTATTACGAAATGCAGCACGGATCATTTTTTGTACAACCCAGACCTCTTCATTAGTAGTGCGTGATGAGGTGATACCACCTATAGACTTACGTCCATATTTCGACTGAATCTCCTTGAATTTTAAAGCTGTGTAGCCAATAGCTTCTTCCCAACTTACTTGACGCCATGCGTCAGAGGTAGTTTCCCGGATCATAGGCTTGGTAATGCGATCCTTGTGTGTGGTGTACCCCCATGCGAAACGACCTTTTACGCATGAGTGGCCATCGTTAGCTTTACCAGACTTAGCAGGCACCATACGAACTACTTGATCACCTTTCATCTCCGCCCTGAAGGTGCAGCCCACACCACAGTAGGCACAGGTCGTTTCCACAGCATAGTCGGGAGTACCTAATTCAATGACTGATTTTTCATTCAAAGTGGCAGTTGGGCATGCTTGAACGCAAGCCCCGCAGCTCACACATTCAGAATTTAGAAAACCTTCATCAATACCAGCGCTTACCTTGGAGCGGAAGCCGTTTCCTTGTATTGTAAGAGCAAAAGTTCCTTGAACTTCCTCGCAAGCGCGGACGCAACGTGAACACACGATACATTTGCTGGCATCAAATGTGAAATAGGGGTTGGTCTCATCCTTCCTGGCTTTAAGGTGATTTTCACCTTCATAGCCATAACGGACCTCACGTAGTCCTACAGCGCCCGCCATGTCCTGAAGTTCACAGTCTCCATTAGCTGAGCACGTAAGACAATCTAGAGGATGATCAGAGATGTAGAGTTCCATTACACCTTTACGTAACTTAGCCAGTTTGCCGTTTTGTGTTGTAACCACAAGACCATCTTCACAAGGAGTTGTACAAGAAGCTGGTGTGCCTCGACGACCTTCAATTTCAACAACACATAAACGACATGAACCGAACGGCTCTAAGCTATCAGTAGCGCATAACTTGGGAACAGTTATTCCCAACTCTTTTGCTGCACGCATGATAGATGTCCCTTTACGGACAGTGATTTCATGGCCATCAATCGTGAGTTTCACGGTCTCTAAACTAGTACTTTCTGGTGTACCAAAATCAAGCTCAGTTGCGGCTAGTTTTGGGTCGAAAATAATTGGATCGAGTTTTGATTTTTCAACAATGGAGTTCATTGGAAATCCCCCTTGAAGTGTTTAACTGCACTCATTACTGGAATTGGTGTAAGACCGCCCATGGCACACAGAGAAGCTGACTCCATGGTGTCGCATAAGTCTTTAAGAATGATGAACTGTAAGTCTCTTTCGTGTTCATTGTCGGCGGCTACAATTCGATCAATTGTTTCCATACCTCTTACAGAACCTATCCTGCATGGAGTACATTTTCCGCACGATTCCGCAGAGCAGAATTCCATCGAGAAACGGGCCATTTTTGCCAGATTCACAGAGTGATCAAAGACTACTACTCCTCCATGTCCTAGCATACCGCCAGCCTTTGCAAATTCTTCATAATCTAGCGGAGTATCTAAAAGGTTGACAGGGAAATAAGCTCCTAAGGGACCTCCAACCTGAACTGCACGAATAGGTTTGCCAGTTGCTGTACCGGCGCCAAAATCTTCGATGAGTTGACGCAAGGTCAAACCAAAAGCTTTCTCGATGAGACCACCTTGCTTAATATTTCCGCCTAGTTGGAAAGGCATAGTGCCACGTGAACGGCCCATACCAAAGTCTGAATAGTGCTGTGCTCCTTTTTCGAAAATTACAGGCACCGAAGCCAATGAGATCACATTATTAACTACAGTTGGCTGTCCAAAGAGCCCCTTCAGAGCGGGTAAGGGGGGCTTGAAGCGGACTTGCCCTCGTTTACCTTCTAGGGACTCAAGTAAGGAGGTTTCTTCCCCGCAAATATAGGCACCGGCACCCATACGTATCTCTAATTCAAAATGCAAACCAGAACCCTTTATGTTCTGTCCTAGATAACCAGCTGCGTATGCATTATTAATCGCTTCTTGCAAGATGATTTGTGTTAAAGGATATTCCGAACGTAGATAGATGTAGCCCATGTTGGCGCCTACTGAGATACCGGCAATCAACATACCCTCAACAAGAGAGAGGGGATCACCTTCCATAATCATGCGATCAGAGAATGTCCCGCTATCTCCCTCGTCTGCGTTTGCAACGATATATTTTTGCTCGCTAACAGCTTTCATCACTGTTTGCCATTTGATGCCGGTTGGAAAAGCGGCGCCACCTCTACCTCGTAGACCGCTGTCTAAGACTTCTTTGACACGATTCTCTTCGGACATCCCCAGAGCACGTTTGAAACCGGCAAACCCTCCATGGTTCTCATAGGCTTGAACAGAGGTTGATTCAATGATGCCTGCACGCGCGAATGTGAGTCGCTCCTGATTGGCAAAGAAAGGGAGTTGATCAACGTTGCCAATGTGAAGACGATGATTCCCCCCATTTAGGAAGTCTGCATCAAAAAGTTCACCAACATCATCTACTTCCACAGGGCCATAGCCAACACGACCTTGGGGTGTCTCAACTTCAATTAATGGCTCTAAAAAACATGCTCCTCTCGAGCCATTACGTAAAATCTGTATGTCAAGGTTACGATACTGAGCTTCGGTCCTAAGTGCCTGTACAAGCTCTTCTGCGCCCAGTGATAGTGCTGTGGTTTCTCGAGGGACATAAATAATAACAGTCATGGATTAATGACCCCCATTGCTAGTCAATGTCTCAACTAATCGGTTAAATTTATCAGAATTCATTCTTGCATATGTACGGTTACCTACCAGCACATTGGGTGCACAGGCACAGTTACCCAGACAGTAAACTTTTTCTAAAGTGAACTTTCCATTGGAGCTGGTACCACGAAAGTCGCAACCTAAACTAGATTTTGCCGCTAATGTTAGGGCTTCTGAACCCATCGCCTGGCAAGCTTCTGCTTGGCAAATTTTGATGATGTATTTGCCCGGCTTATCACGACGAAAATCATGATAGAAGCTAGCTACTCCGTGTACCTCAGCTCGGCTTAAGTTGAAGACTTTTCCAAGCATTGAAAAAGTGGTTTCGTCAAGATAGCCAAAGGTTCTCTGAAGAGCATGAAGAGCCTCAATTAAGGAGCCTGGTTTACCTTTAAACTCTTGCACTAGCTGCGTGGCGGCCTCCAGTGAGAAATCCTGAAGTTTCGGTGCATTTCCTAAGATAGTTGAATCAGTCATGAGATACTGCCATTTAAAAAAAGAAACTTTCGGCCCTACTCAGCAACAAATACTATGGGCATAGCATGCGACGGGAGATTTTCCGTAGAACTTTTTGATGAAGTTCCACAAATAGTATTAGCCCATCACTTTCCACCCAAGTCTAACCAAGAGTTAAACTATGATAAAAGTGCTTGTAATAATTAACTAATCGTTAAAAAGGGAGTAAGCCAAAAATCCATTGGGTTTATTGCTGAGCTAGATTTCATTACTCACTATCAGACCGTTTTGTGTGTATTTTATCATGTCAGCAGTTATTCCCAAAATAGTTAAAGATTCAATAATAGGATTATTCTGGGAATTGGTATTTTTCAAAAAATATATAATACTATTAATAAGTTAACTTAAATTTTCTAGGAAATATCACTATTGAATCTATGGTTATTTGTAAGACTTACTGGGTGATTCGATGAGATCCAGAATAGATGTTGCAACCTTGAGACCCAAGAAAGCCTACTAGCGTGAGATTGAACTCCTCGGCAAGTTCTACAGCCAGAGATGAGGGAGCGCCAACTGCAATAATCATTGGACAGCCACAACTAAGGGCTTTTTGCAGTAGCTCATAACTAGCACGTCCACTTAGTAAAATACCAAAGTCTCTCAGAGGGATGTTGTTCGCTTTAAGCTGTTTTCCGATGAGTTTGTCCATTGCATTGTGTCTGCCTACATCTTCACATGTGGCGATAATAGTACCCATTCGATCTAGCAAAGCGACACCATGATTCCCACCAGTGGCTTGAAAACGAGGTTGAGAGTTTCGAAGTTGATCCCCCAGTGTTAGTAGTTGGGATTGAGTTAATGAGAAATTATCTGTGGTGACAGGATCGTATCCCGATGTGCTCAAAGCCTCCAGGGATGCCTTTCCACAAAGCCCGCATGACGATGTAACATAAAAATTCCTTTCTAGACGCAAAGTATCTACCGAGGCTGTTGGTGATAGTTCTACGCGTATTACATTATTTTTGCGTGTATCGATACTCGTTACTTCATTAATGGAACTGAGGATACCTTCGCTGAATAAAAAGCCTATAGCTAGGGCCTCATCTTCACCTGGTGTGCGCATGGTAATAGCCACTGTTTTATGCACTCTTCCCGATTTGGGATCCGTATAACAGAGGCGAATCTCTAGGGGCTCCTCTACAATCAGGACATCTTGCACTGGAGTCTCTTGATTTGGTTGCAGGCGCCAAATGAGGCGTTTTTGGAGTCCAGGGTCAGAAATAGTCATGAGTAAAGTTATGGCTACAAATGTTAGGAGTATTGTCTAATCCACGAGTGATATCAGCAAGTCGTACTTGGTAATTCCCAGTAGTTCTGGCTTTGAAAAACTCCTGTAAAGTCACAGCCACTGCCGGAAAAGCAATTTGATCCCAGGGTATTTGTTCTTCTCCAACCAAACAAACCTCCAAGCTTTCTGGACCAGCTAAGTAATGAGAGCTTTTCATGGTGGCAAGAAAGAATAAATGTACTTGTTCATAGCTTAATACATTAAAAGCGCTAAATAATTCTCCCACCTTTATCTGGGTACCGGCTTCCTCCCAGGTTTCTCTGGCAGCAGCTTGTTGCATAGTTTCGTTGAGCTCCATGAAGCCGCCAGGAAGTGTCCAAAGACCAAGTTGAGGTTCTATTGCACGTTTACATAGCAGCACCTTGTCCTCCCAGACAGATAATGCGCAGACAATAATTTTAGGGTTTTCATAGTGTACTTCTGAGCAGTTTGAGCAGATTGCTCGGAGACGGTCATCCCCGTAAGGTACTTTATTCGCTAGTGAGCCCCCGCAGTAGCTACAGAATTTCATCATGAACTTGTTAGATCTCGAATTTTTTAGCGATTGATAAAAAAAGCCAAGTTACAGTAATGACTAGATTATGAATGATTAGTCACTAAGGGCAGCCTGTGCTTCATCACTTACTTCTTGGTTAACTTCTTGTTGAATTACTTTAGGCCACATTTTTACGGTTTTGATAAGGTTGTCTTGCATGCTTAAAATTTCAGCGTAATAAGCATCCGCAATTATCAGGCTTAGTGAAGAGTCAGGAATTAACTCTAATTCTTCTGTCAACAAGCCGCTTAAGGTTTTCGGTCCATCCGTGGACAAATTCCAGTTTAATGTACGGTTGATGTCTCGAATGTGAGCACCGCCATCGATGAGATATGTCCCATCCTCTTGAGGATGTATCTCAGCTGTTTCTTCGGAAACGTTGGTTGTAAAACTACCCACGATTTCCTCCAAAATATCATCAAGGGTAATGAGACCTTTGACATCACCGTATTCATCTACCACTAAGGCAATACGCCTCTTCTGTTTCTGAAACTCCAGTAGTTGTGTGGTAAGAGGGGTGCTTTCGGGGACGAAATATGGTTCTCTAGTTTCCTGCACAAGCATGGCTTTGTTGGGTTCATCATCTAGCAAAACACGTGTGGCATTTCGAATATGTAGGATTCCAACTATCTGGTTAACATCACCCTTATATACTGGTAGGCGAGTATGAACAGCATTGTTAAGTGTGTCGAGGATATCGCGCATGTCATCTTCGAGGTCTATACCGGTCACCTCAGAGCGGGGAATCATAATGTCGTTTACTGTAACTTTTTCTAGGTCTAGTACATTGAGCAGCATATGTTGCCGTTGCTTTGGAATTTTTGGGGAAGCTTCGTCCACTACAGTGCGGAGCTCCTCAGTGCTTAGGTGTATATCCCCATTTCCTTCTGTACTGATGCCGAGTAAACCTAATAAGTTCCGTGAAATTGCACTCACCAGGTTGACTAAAGGACGCAACAAAATGAGTAAATAATGCAGTATGCGAGCAGAGGGAAAGGCAATTTGTTCGGGATACAAAGCTGCAATCGTTTTTGGCGTGACTTCCGAAAAGATCAGGATTGCTATCGTTAATAACACTGTTGCCACTATTACGCCTGCATCACCTGCAAGACGAATAGCGATAATAGTGGCAATCGAAGAAGCCAAAATATTGACAAAGTTGTTACCGATAAGAATGACACCAATGAGACGCTCAGGATTGTGCAATAGTTCTGCAGCGCGCAAAGCTCCTCGGTGTTTTTGCTTAACGAGGTGACGTAGACGATAACGATTTAAGGACATCAAAGCTGTTTCAGAGCTAGAAAAATAAGCGGAAATGAACAGCAAGATAATTAAGATTAAAAAGAGAGTTTCTGTGGATATCGTATTCAAGAGAGATCCTGATTAGAAGCGGTTTAAGAGAATTTCTAGCACAAATTTAGAGCCAAAATAGGCTAAAATTAAGAAACTATAGGCTGACCAAACCCAGCGCTGAGCTTTTCTTCCTCTCCAGCCCCAAAATTTACGCCCTAGCAACAGTAGTGAAAAAAATAGCGCAGAAGATATAGACAAGATTGTTTTGTGTGCTAGATGTTGGGCAAACATGTCCTCCATAAAAACAAAACCACTAACAATAGCAAGTAATAAGAATAAGAGCCCCCAAAAAATGATTTCGAACATGAAATGTTCCATACTTTGTAGAGGGGGTAAGTGTCTTAACGATTCATTGAAATGATGCTTTTTGAGATTGCGCATCAGATGCAATACTAATACAGCTTGGATAGCAGCAAGCGTCTGCAAGCTAAAGGCTACCAGGCTGAACAAAATATGTAACGCAACTCCTGTGGAGATTTGGTCAGTATTTCGAGTAACTGTCGTAGAAAGAGAGGGTGTTAACAAGCTGATGGCTGCTATCGGAAGCACAAATAGAAAGAGATTAGATAAAGGACGTTTCATACACCCAATGGCAAGCACAGTTACCATGACCCAACTGAAGATAACAGCAACATGGAAGAAACTAAAGTCATAGCCATTTTCGGTGTTAATTAGAGTTATTGCTGCTAATGAGTGAAGCACCAAAGCCATTGACAGTAAGACTTTCGCCGGGTTCTTTAATAACCCTTCAGAAGTTTCAGTGGTAGCACCTGGCATAATCTGGCGTATACAGAGCCAGGTACATGCTAAATAAAGAAGAGCCCCAAGTGGGCCTAGAAACTGAATGTTCATTAGCATAGTTTCTCATACCTTTGTAGACATGCCTACACTTAGGTAGAATCAGTACTTTGTAAATGATACCCCTGAAGGCAGTCAGAGAGAATAAATCTATGTTTGAATCGCTAACCGAACGTCTCAGTCAGAGCCTGCGAAACATCACAGGTAAAGCTAAGCTTACTGATGAGAATATTCAGGAGAGTCTTCGAGATGTTCGTAAAGCCCTACTTGAGGCAGACGTAGCCCTGAGTGTTGTTAAAGAATTTATTGAGCGAGTGCGCGCTCGTGCAATCGGTAAGGAAGTCAGTGCTGCACTCTCCCCTGGACAGACTTTTCTGAAAATAGTTCAGAGCGAGTTGCAGTCCTTGATGGGGGAAACTAACGCAATTCTTGATTTGAAGGCGGTGCCGCCTGCAGTAATCCTTATGGCAGGCTTGCAAGGAGCTGGTAAGACTACAACTGTTGCCAAGTTGGCCTATTGGTTAAAGCAAAATCAACAAAAAAAATGTTTGGTGGTCAGTGCTGACGTCTATCGTCCAGCGGCTATCAAGCAGTTGGAGACGCTGGCATCGGACATCTCAGTAGATTTTTTTCCCAGCAGTATCGAGCAGACTCCTCTCGAAATAGCTCGAGCTGCTCTGGCAGAGGCTAAAAAGCGCTTTGTTGATGTGCTTTTTGTCGATACAGCAGGTCGTTTAGCTATAGATAATGAGATGATGGCGGAAATTCAGGCGCTTCATACCGAGCTAAAACCGACCGAAACGCTATTTGTTGTCGATGCTATGACCGGGCAGGATGCGGCCAATACCTCTAAGATGTTTAATGAAGCATTACCGCTCACTGGGGTAATTTTGACTAAAACTGACGGTGATGCGAGGGGTGGGGCAGCTTTATCAGTTAGGCAGATAACAGGTAAGCCTATCAAGTTTATGGGGATTGGAGAAAAAGTTGAAGAACTTGAGCCATTTTATCCAGATCGTGTTGCTTCACGGATACTCGGCCTGGGAGATGTCCTCTCTCTCATAGAGGATGTCGAGCGTAAAGTAGACAAAGCTAAAGCAGAAAAGCTGGCCACTAAGATAAAAAAGGGCGATAGATTTGATCTGCAAGATTTTAAAGAGCAGTTGGAACAGATGCGTAATATGGGCGGAATTGCCAATATGCTGGATAAAATGCCGGGTATGGCTAATCTTCCTAAGGGAGCATTGGAGACTGCAGGTAATAAGAATTTTAAGCAGATGGAAGCCATTATAAATTCGATGACACCTAAAGAGCGTGCCAACCCTGATCTTCTGAATGGTTCCCGTAAACGCCGAATCACACAAGGGAGCGGTACCACATTGCAAGACCTGAATCGTCTCATAAAACAGCACAAAGACATGCAGAAGATGATGAAAAAGATGAAAGGTGGTGGCATGAGCAAACTACTGAGCGCATTTGGAGGTAAGTTGCCCCCTGGGGGTTTTGGCGGCATGGGGGGTGGCATGCCCGGTGGACGCTTTCCTGGCTTTTAAATAGATTTCAGAGATTAGACTGTTCCCAAGCGACTGATTTTCCCTTAGAATAGCCGCCTTTTTCGCCATGCTTGAACTGATTAGGCTTGTAGAGCGGAAAGACTGGTTAAATTTTCTAGTGGAAACAAAAGGTTATGGTAACTATTCGTCTGGCTCGCGGTGGCAGCAAGAAGAACCCCTACTACTACGTGACGGTTACTGATTCACGTAACGCGCGAAATGGTCGCTTTACCGAGCGCGTAGGCTTCTTTAATCCCACTGCTCGTGGCTCTGAAGAAAAGCTGCGTATTGATATAGATCGCGTGAATTACTGGAAGGGCCAAGGCGCACAAACCAGTCAGCGTGTTGCTACATTGATCAAACAGGTTGAAAAAGCTGCTGCCTAAGTTGCAAGCAAATCACGTCCTAATGGGGCGTGTTGGTGCACCTTGGGGTGTGAAAGGTTGGGTTAAACTAACTTCGTTTGCGTCACCTGTAGAAAATATCCTCAATTACCAAAATTTTATTGTGGTGATCGATGGAGAGATTGTTGGTCTAGAGATTGATATCGCTAAACCGCAAGGTAAAGGTTTGGTGGGGCATATTAAAGGATGCGACGACCGTGAATTAGCTCAACGCTTTACTGGTTGTGACTTGTGGCTAACTAAGACTAGTTTGCCACCTCTAGAGGAAGGTTACTACTGGCATCAGCTAGAAGGCTTAGAAGTTTATAACCTGCAAGGCGAATTCTTCGGCAAAATTGATAACATTTTGGAAACTGGAGCTAACGATGTGATCATCGTCAAGCCCTGTATGGGTAGCATAGATCGTAACGAGCGTCTGCTTCCCTATATAAAAGGTCATGTCGTGGTTAGCGTGGAGCTGGAAGTATCCGGAGCTCAAACTGAGAAAACTCAGATTGCTATCAAGCAAAACACTGATAACCATGAAGATGTTGAAATGGGTTCTCCCTCAGGTTTTGGAAAAACCCCTAGCGATGAGATAGATCAGATTAGTGTTGGCAAAATGATTGTCAATTGGGATTCGAGCTGGGAATAACTACCAATATCTCGAAGGATGAATCGGCTGACAAAGGTGGAGCAGTACCACATGCAAATTGCAGTTGTGACATTGTTCCCCGAAATGTTCATTGCATTGAGAGATTATGGTGTCAGTGGTAGAGCATTTCGCGAAGAATTGCTCTCGTTGTTGTTAATAAACCCGCGCGACTTTGCTAAAGATCATCACCGTACAGTTGATGACCGTCCTTATGGGGGCGGACCAGGAATGTTGATGAAAACTGAGCCCTTGGCCTCGGCCATCATGGCTGCGCGTAATTCGTTAAATGTTGCTACCCAAAATGCTCGTGAAGGGCTGGACGTAAAAATAAATAAAGATGCCTCAGGAGTTACTGAAGTTTTTCGCTTTGATCCTGTAAAAGAATCAAATAGCGTTAATCCAAAAGTCATTTACTTGAGCCCACAGGGTAGGCCTCTTACTCAAGCTAAAGTACAGGCTCTGATTGAAGAACCATCCCTAATTTTAATTTGTGGTAGATATGAAGGGGTGGATGAGCGAATCTTGGAGACGGAAGTGGATGAAGAAATCTCCCTCGGAGACTTCGTCATCAGTGGTGGTGAACTAGCCGCAATGGTATTGATAGATGCCATGACGCGATTGTTACCGGGTGCTTTGGGCTCCGCTGAGTCTGCGGTTGAGGACTCGTTCACAGATGGTCTCTTAGATCATCCACAATACACCCGTCCAGAACAGTATGCCGGGTTGAGAGTCCCAGAAGTGCTTTTGTCAGGGGATCATGCTCGTATAGCTCGTTGGCGCTTACAGCAAAGATTGGGAGCAACTTGGCGTAAGCGGCCAGAGCTATTAGAAGCCATGACGCTAACGCAAATAGAGAAGGAATTATTAGCAGGTTATCAAGCTGAGTTCTGTGCCCCAAAGTGACAGCGAACTGCTTGGTCAGATGAAAGTATAAGGAAATAGTATAGACTAGAAGGACTCATGGTGAGTGCTGAAAGTCAGTACGCATGGCAAGTGCAGAAGTTGAGAGTAAAATTCTTTGCTACTGCAAGATAGATTAATTGAATTTTATTACGGGCATAAAATGCCACGGTGGAGCAAGCAATGAAAACCAATAAGATCATTCAGAAAATCGAGATGGAGCAAATGAAGCAGGACGTTCCTGAGTTCAGCCCTGGAGATACTGTTGTGGTACAGGTCCGTATTAAAGAGGGTGATCGTGAACGTCTACAGGCTTTTGAAGGTGTGGTTATAGGAAAGCGTAATCGCGCTTTGGGTTCTTCTTTCACTGTACGAAAGATTTCTCATGGTGTTGGTGTAGAACGGACCTTCCAAACACATAGTCGTCAAATCGATAGCATCACTCTTAAGCGTCGTGGTGATGTGCGTCAAGCTAAGTTGTACTACCTGCGTGACTTGTCAGGTAAGGCAGCTCGCATAAGTGAAAAGTTAGAGAAGAAAGCTGACTAAATCGCTTGAGGGCGAAAAAAATATCATTACTTACCCCCTCTTTCGAGGGGGTAAGCATTTCTGGGCTACTTAAATTGCCAAGCTGAACATGCTAAAGTATGACGCATATTTTTCAGAGTAACCTACTATGATCTTCTCGTTATTTAGACTCTTAAGGGTAGTGCTTACACTAGTTGGAGTCGCTTGGACTAGTTGCTGTAGCGTCTACGCAGCGGAGATAGAGACAGCCCAGAACCAAGAGACGGTTAACGTAATTCGTAATCTCCTTGTAGCTACACAACCGGGTATGGTCATTAATACGATAAGTCCTAGCCCTATCGCTGGCTTGTACAAAGTAGTTATTGGTAATGGTCAAACTATTTTTGTGAGCGAAGATGCGAAATTCCTAATCCCAGGAGATATGTATCAAGTACGACCTGAGGGACTCGTGAATTTAGGGGAAGGTGAACGTAATAAAGTGCGTAAAGATATTTTAGCTGGTCTAGATGACAGTGACATGATTATTTTCGCCGCACACGGCGAAAGTAAGGCAGTTCTCAGCGTCTTCACTGATGTAGATTGTCCCTACTGCCGTAAACTTCACGAGGAAATAGATCAGTTGAATGACTATGGCATTACTGTCCGATATCTGGCTTTTCCACGGACAGGTTTGGAATCGGAGACTTATCATAAAATGGTCTCAACGTGGTGTGCTAATAATCCCAGGCAAGCCTTTACTGAGGCTAAAATGGGTAAGGATATTCCTGAGGTCAGTTGTGAAAATCCTGTGGCAGAGCAATATGAACTGGGACGCCAACTAGGGGTGACTGGAACACCTGCACTTGTGTTTGATGACGGGACTATCGTTCCTGGTTATATCCCGGCGGATAATTTAGCCCAATATCTTCTGGAATAATATTCCCCCACCTATAGCGATAAAGGTAAAAATTTAAGATATCCGAATAAATTAGAGAATTGTTTAGCTGGAACGCTTTAAGAAGAATTTTTTCGCCAGCAAAGTCTGTAGGAGTAGCAGTGAAGGCAATAAATATTGGCATCTGCGGATTAGGTACTGTCGGTTATGGCAGTTATAAAGTTTTGCAGCAAAATCGTCTAGAACTCTCTCGTCGAGTGGGCCGTGAAGTCCATGTCACTCATATTGGCTCGAGACGTCTACGTGAGGAACAAAACATTGGTGATACTCGTTTCTCCCTCGATGTCATGTCGGTTGTAAACGATCCTCAAATAGATATCGTATTAGAGTTGCTAGGGGGGACAGAACTAGCTAGGGATGTCATTTTGTCTGCTATAGCAAATGGCAAACATGTTGTTACCGCGAATAAAGCCTTAATAGCTTTGCATGGAAATGAAGTTTTTTCAGCTGCAGCGAAAGCGAAAGTTGTAGTTGCATATGAGGCTGCTGTAGCTGGTGGTATCCCGATAATAAAAGCTATTCGAGAGGGGCTTGCTGGTAATTCTATTCAGTGGCTTGCTGGCATTATTAATGGTACTGGGAACTTCATATTGACCGAAATGCGCGAAAAACAGCGAACCTTTGTCGATGCTCTAAAAGAGGCGCAGGAGTTAGGATATGCAGAAGCTGACCCAAGCTTTGATGTGGATGGTATAGATGCAGCACACAAACTGACTATTCTTGCGTCCATTGCTTTTGGTATACCGCTACAGTTTGGAAGTACCTACATCGAGGGTATTCGTCATATTACTCAGGAAGATGTTCGTAACGCACAGGAGCTGGGCTATCGTATTAAACATCTTGGGATTAGTCGTCGTACGGCTTCTGGTTTCGAGTTACGTGTTCATCCAGCTTTACTGGATAAAGATACCATGCTTGCTAATGTGAATGGCGTGATGAATGCTGTGATGGTGAATGGTGATGCTGTAGGATCTACCTTGTACTACGGTGCTGGGGCTGGAGCCTCTCCAACCGCTTCCGCTGTAGTCGCCGATATTGTTGATGTGGCTAGAATGATAAGTTCGCCAGAACTTTCAGTACCAGCTCTAGCTTTCCAAGATGAACATTTAAGTGATCAACCAATCTTGCCAATCCATGAAGTTGAATCTGCAAACTATTTGCGTATAACTGCGCAGGACAAGGCTGGAGTACTCTCTGATATAACCGAGATCCTTGGGGATTTCGGCATAAACATTGAAGCTATTATCCAAAAAGAACCCGAAAATAAACCAGAAAGTAGGGTGAAAGAAGCAAGTACAACTCAATCTACTCAAAAAGTCCCCGTGATAATTCTTACACGTCCTGTAAGCGAAGCAACAATGAATGCCGCTATAGAGGCAATCGAAGCTTTAGAAGCGGTTGGGGAAGATGTCGTACGCCTGCGTGTGTTTCGGACAGGCGAAGAATAGAAAATTCAAGAGAACAATAGAGAGAAGTTTATGCGTTTTATTAGTACTCGTGGTGAAAGTCCTGCAGTTGGCTTTGCTGACGCTGTTCTCACGGGTTTAGCTCCTGATGGAGGCCTGTATATTCCGGACAGTGTCCCCACAGTCTCCATGAGGGAGTTACAAAGCTGGCGTGGTTTGTCCTATGCAGAACTAGCTTTCAAAGTAATCGAACCATATGTTGATGGTGCCATTCCAGATCTTGATTTGCAGCAAATGCTTTTTGACAGTTACTCTGGTTTTTCTTCAGCCAATGTAGCCCCCTTGAGAAAACTCCATGGTAATCAGTATGTAATGGAGTTGTATTGTGGCCCAACATTAGCTTTTAAAGACTTTGCACTGCAGTTGCTTGGAAGACTTCTTGATTATTTTTTAAATCAACGCCAACAGAAGGTCGCTATTTTAGGTGCAACTTCAGGTGATACTGGCTCCGCTGCCCTGGAGGGATGTCGTCATTCTAGTCATGTGGAGTTATTTATTCTTCACCCTTACAAACGTGTTTCCGAGGTGCAACGTCGCCAAATGACCACTGTCCCAGGTGCGAATGTGCATAATATAGCGGTGGAAGGCAACTTTGATGATTGCCAAAAAATTGTCAAACAAGCCTTTGCTGATCAAAGTTTTTTGCCTGCAGGTTACCAACTTGCAGCTGTTAACTCGATTAACTTTGCTCGTGTGATGGCTCAGATTGTTTACTATTTTCATGCGGCACTGGAGCTTGGGACGCTGGAAAGTGGCATATCTTTCTCAGTCCCTACTGGTAACTTCGGTGATATCTATGCTGGATATCTCGCTAAAAAAATGGGGTTACCTATCAAGCAGTTGATCATTGCGACTAACAAGAACGATATCCTACATCGATTCATTAGTAGCAATCAGTACCACTTGACAGCATTGGAACCCACCTTATCTCCTAGCATGGATATTATGGTGAGTTCTAATTTTGAACGATTTATGTTTGATATGTTTGATGGTGATACCAGTCGAGTAAGGCAGTTTGTTACTGGGCTAAATCAAGAAGCACAAAGTGTTACCCAGACACAATGGGCCAAGGCTCGTGATCACTTCGATTCCTTAAGTGTCGATGATGCAACGACCTTGCGGGTGATTCAACAGGTGATGACGGAGGATAATTTTTTGGTCGATCCGCATACAGCCACCGGAATACAGGCAGCTACGGTTTGTGATAAGAATTCGCAAATACCTATGGTAACCCTCGGCACAGCTCATCCTGCTAAGTTCGGTAAAGCCATCCAAGAAGCTGGTTTTGCATGCCCTGAGCTACCTGCACACATTGCTGATTTGTTTCAGCGACAAGAACGTTATCAGGTGTTGCCCAATTCACTTGAGGCAGTGCAGCGGTTCATGCTAGCAGAACTGGTGGCTGGTGAAGCTGGGCAGGGACATTACTGTCCAGTTTGTGACTAAGATACGCTAATAAGTAGCTGGTTCAGCTAAGTTAATCGTGTACTCAAAAAGTTCACGCTCGCGCAACGTGGTGATACGGATAACATCTCCAGCTTTGTGATTTTCGATCAACGACAGCAAATCATCATTTGTTTGAATACGCTCGTCATCTGCCTGAATAATCACATCGCCCAATTTGACTCTCCCATATCGGTCTTGTGTAAGTCCTTGAAGGCCAGCATTAGATGCTGCGGAGTCTGCTTGGACTTCAAGTACAGCCACTCCCTCAATCCCCCAAGAACGACTATAATTGTCGGGTACCATTGAGAAGCCGGGCTCTGGTCTCACTTCACGGCCGTATTCTAATAATTGCGGAATGACTTTTTTTACTGTATTGACAGGAATTGCAAAGCCTATTCCAGCACTTGCCCCGCTTGGTGAAACTATCTGAGTATTGACCCCGACCAGCTCTCCAAGAGAGTTTAATAGAGGACCTCCAGAATTTCCAGGGTTGATTGAAGCATCGGTTTGAATAACGTCACGGATTTTACGATTGGTGAGTGATTCAATTTCTCTACCCAAAGCAGACACAACACCAACTGTTAAAGTTGTATCAAGACCAAAAGGATTGCCGATAGCAATCACCTTACGTCCCACTTCAAGAAGAGTAGAATCACCAAGTGGCAAGGGTTGTAGCTTCCGAATAGGTGCATCAATTCGTAGCAAGGCGAGATCTTTATCAGGGGCAACACCAATAATTTCAGCATCATAAGAGCTTTGATCATTCAAAGTAATGCTTATCCGGGAGTTACGCCCTTCAATGACATGAAAGTTAGTCACAATGAGACCACTGTTATCCCAAATAAATCCAGTCCCCGTGCCGTTTTGAATTTCACGCTGGTTTAATGAGAAACGTTGTCTGTATCGAGTCAGTGTTGTCACATACACGACAGATGGGCTGGCCGTTTTGAATATCTCAATATTGTTTAGTTCATCATCAGTATGAAAATTGGCATAGTCGGCTGCATGACTATTCCCTATGACTAAGCAAGCTACTGTTAAGATTACTAGGTTGAGACAAAAAATATTCTTGGTGAGTGATCTCATGTGTCGATATTTCTCCTGCGTATTTAACAAATAGCCTATTTTTAGCTTTGAGCGACCGGGCAGTGATGTAGATGGTACTACTCAGTCATTGATTCAAGTTGTCTCCATGTTATTGACTTCTTAGTCTACGCGAGAGACATGCAATTAGTGTTACAATCTTACAAAATTTTTTATAGTGAAGTCTGCTATGCAAACAGCCTTACGTCGAAGAAAATCTACGGCGTCTTTAAGCCCAACATATCATCCTGTTCTACAGCGTTTATTTTTGACTCGTGGTGTAAGCTCAGACGATGAACTAGATTTGGAATTGACCCATCTTCTACCTCCAACTCTGAAAGGTATAAATCAAGCAGCTCAACTTTTATCCTTAGCTATCAGAGAAAAAAAATCAATACTTGTAGTCGGTGACTTTGATGCTGATGGTGCGACTAGCTCAGCCTTAAGTTTACTTTGTTTACGCTCAATGGGTGCCAAGCATGTAGACTTTCTAGTACCGAATCGTTTTGAGTTTGGTTACGGGTTAACACCTGAAATAGTCACTTTGGCTGCACAACGTAAACCTTACTTGATCATGACTGTAGATAATGGCATAGCTAGTCATTCAGGTATTGAAAAAGCTCATTCTTTGGGAATAAAAGTACTAGTGACGGATCATCACTTACCTGCAGAAACACTTCCCCAAGCCGATTGTATTGTGAATCCTAATCAACCTGGCTGTTTTTTTGCGAGCAAGAATCTAGCGGGAGTCGGCGTTGTCTTTTATGTCATGAGTGCGCTTCGAGCTCTATTAAGAGACCAGAACTGGTTCTCGGAACAAGGCATAGTAACTCCTAATCTTGCGCAGTTTCTTGATATTGTTGCATTGGGTACAATTGCAGATGTAGTTCCTCTTGATGCAAATAACCGACGACTCGTTCAGTATGGATTACGACTGATGCGTACTGGCAAAGCTCGCCCCGGTATTTCTGCCTTGTTAAGACAGGGCAATAAAGATCCACTCAGAGTGCAATCAAGCGACTTAGGTTTCACCGTAGGCCCAAGGTTAAATGCTGCCGGGCGTCTTGATGATATGAGTGTTGGCATTGAATGCCTGTTGACTGATGACCCATTACGTGCCGATGCACTAGCTGCACAGTTAGATGCCCTTAATCTAGAAAGACGCAGCATTGAGCAGGCTATGCATGAAGATGCTAAAGGAGCTCTTGAGCAGGTGCAACTAGGACAACATGAGCAACGATACTGCTTATGTTTATTCAATCCTAGTTGGCATCAAGGAGTAATAGGGATACTGGCCTCCCGTCTTAAAGAGAAACTACATTGCCCTGTCGCTATTTTTGCAGCAGGTAACTTGACATACACTGAAGGTGAAGATGTCGAAATCAAAGGTTCAGTACGTTCTATTTCAGGAGTACATATTCGTGATGTGCTAGCTAACATTGATGTGCATCATCCTGGATTGATTCTTCGCTTTGGCGGACATGCAATGGCAGCAGGGCTAACTATTAATTTATCTGGCTTTGAGAAGTTTACTGAAGCATTTGAAGCGGAGTTACGAAGTACTGTAGAGCCGGAATTATTAAGTCCAACTTTGTTTCATGATGGTGAGCTCCCCAGTGATTGTTTTAGCTTGACTTTTGCAGAACTCCTGCGAGATATCTCTCCATGGGGACAACACTTCCCTGAACCGTTGTTTTATGGTCGATTTGTTATTCGGAAACTGCAGCTACTACAGCATAAGCATTTAAAATTAACTCTTCAGGTACATTACCAGCAGCTTGCCGCTATCGCTTTCAATGTTAGCCCAGAGTTATTACAGAGAGACTTACAAGATCAAGCTATAGAAGTGTTGTTTCGACTCTCGGTAAATGAGTTTCGCGGACAACGCAGTTTACAATTAATGATCGAACATTTTTTGAGTTAATTTAAATGAATATTACACTAATGACGCCCTATGTAGCGCTTCCTACAGGAATGTTATGAATATGTTTCAGCATGCTCAAGCTTTTGCTCATGTGAGTTTTTTTCGCTATTGGATAGCTCGTTTCTTCGCTACTTTTGGAGCACAAATAATTTCAGTATCAGTAGCCTGGCAGGTTTATGATGTATCAAGAGATCCATTTGATCTTGGCTTGATAGGCTTAGTGCAATTTTTGCCTTTGTTATTATTGGTTCTGGTCACAGGGGCAACGTCCGATCACTATGGTCATCGCAAGGTCATGTTAGTCTCCATAGTAGTGGAAATTCTTTGTGCGCTTAGTATTTTGTCATGGGCAATGTTACCAAATCCCCCTATCTGGATGGTACTGTGCATTCTCACCGTATTTGGCTCTGCGCGTGCATTCTTTGGTCCTGCAGTGCAATCGTTGGTGGTTAGTTTGGTGCCAAAGGAAGACTTTGCTAACGCCATAGCTTGGAATTCCTCTGCATGGCAGATCGCTACGATAGTTGGACCAGTGGTTGGCGGGTTACTCTATGGACTAGGCCCTATTCTCGCCTATTCCATTAGTGCTTTTCTTTTCCTGGTTAGTTTAGTACTTATCCGACTCTTACCTGAGGCTCCTAAGTCAGAAAGCCCGCGTAAAGTGGATACTACTAACGTACTGGCAGGTTTAAGGTTTATCTTTCATGAAAAGATTGTACTAGGTGCCATATCACTGGATTTAGTTGCTGTTCTCTTAGGCGGTGCAGTGGCCTTACTTCCAGTTTATGCACGGGATATCTTAGAGTTAGGGCCTGCAGGTTTGGGGCTTTTGCGAGCAGCACCAGGAATAGGAGCAATACTAACTGGTATGTTTTTGGCGACTTCACCTGTCCGCGATAAAGCTGGGTATATATTATTGATGAGTGTAGGACTTTTCGGAGCTTTCACTACAGTTTTTGCAGTTTCTAACTTGGTTTGGCTATCCATCTTGGCACTTGCTTTAGTTGGAGCTACGGATATGGTTTCAGTTGTGATCCGCGAGACACTGCTTCAATTATGGACACCTGATGAGGTGCGCGGTAGGGTAAATGCAGTAAATCATGTTTTTCTAGGCGCTTCAAACGAATTAGGAGAATTTCGTGCTGGTCTGATGGCTGCATGGCTGGGTGCTGTACCTGCCGTGGCCGTTGGGGGGATAGGTGCTGTCGGAGTAGCGTTATCTTGGTGTTGGTTATTTCCCCAACTTCGACAAGTCAGGTATCTTGATATCAAAGGGTAGGGTGAGCCTAAGGATAAGTAGGATATCAGCACAGTTTCATCCTGAATGTCAGCTGTTGATAAATTAACTCAGACTAGCGACTCCTTATTAAGCCTGTCACAATAAGTTGAGTATAATATTTTGGAGTACGATCGTGCGAATTATAAAATCGCTTCTTTTACCTATAACAGCAACATTCCTCGCCTTTACTGACCTGACAGCCTTTACACAAGGACCAATTGATCAGCCCTATGTGGTGTATATTACTAATGAAGACTCTAATGATGTTTCAGTCTTAGATGGTACTAGTCTTGAAATCTTAAAAAAATTTAATGTTGGTAAGCGTCCACGGGGACTAAAAGTGAGTCCAGATGGTAAGCGCCTATACGTAGCTGTTACTGGTGCTCCTAAATGTCCACCAACGATGGATGATGATGATTGTGAAAAGTTGGAAGTAGATCTAAGTGCCGATGGTATAGCTGAGGTCGATACAATCAATGGTGAGGTATTGCGTGTTTTGGCTAGCGGAATAGACCCAGAACAATTTGATGTAGATTGGCAGCACAGTGTGATTTATGTTTCTAACGAAAATATTCATAAAGCCTCTTTAATAGATTTACAAAGTGGTCTTATTATTAAACAGCTACAAACTGGATTTGAACCAGAGGGAGTAAGAATTGCCCCAGATAACTCAGTTGTTTATGTTACAGGCGAGGTACAGGGAGATATTACTGTTATAGATGTAGCCACTCAGACAATAAAAGGAACTATTAAAGTGGGAACACGTCCTCGTGATATTGTTTTTAATGCTGATAGTACAAGAGCCTTTGTTTCTAATGAAATAGAGGGTTCAATTTCTGTGTTGGATGTTGTCAATGGAGAGGTGTTGGAAACGATCATTTTACCGGAGGGCTCACTACCCATGGGAGTTGTTCTTTCTCCAGATGAAACAGTGCTTTATGTAGCCAATGGGCGTAAACGAACTGTTGTTGCCATTGATCTTAGTTCAGGTGAAGTGAATCAAAGTGTTGAAGTCGGTCGTCGTCCATGGGGACTTACTATAAGTCCTAATGGACATTACCTCTTTTCAGCCAATGGACCTGGAAACGATGTCACAGTCATTGATACTAAAGATTTCTCTGTTGTTAAGACGATACAGGTGGGTTCTAGTCCTTGGGGGGTTTGGCCAGGACCCAAACCATAATGAATATGGAGTAATCTGTGAGCACAGTGAGAAAAGAGCGTAAAGTAATTACTAAGCTAATTTATGCTGGTGCATTGCCCTTTATTTTCACTACGATGGTAGCCCTGATAGGTCCGAACAGTTATATGTACTTGCTTGATGCTCGCGCTTTATTCAATAGTTATGCGCTTATCATTTGTTGCTTTCTTTGTGGAGCTTTATGGGGCTTAGGGCTTGCAAAACCAGATAAATTACCTGTAAATGTTTTTCTCTGGGGAAATAGTGCTGTAGTGCTGCTTTGGTTTAGCTGGTACTTATTACCTACATTTGCTTATCGTCTAGTCTTGTTGTTAGTACTACTCTGGTTGTTGTGGATAGACCGACGACTTTTACGGGCTGATATTATTAGTAGCTGGTATTTCAAATTAAGAGTACGTATTACAGCAATGGTGACTGTTTGTGTTGTATTACTGCTTGTATTCACTTGATTAAAATATCAATACTAATTTAGCTGGGACCTTTCGATGTTACCTAATTTTGATGCTAGGGGTTACTACTCTTACTATGATTACACTCGGTTTCCCTTAAAACGCTACGAGCTAGAGGCACGTGCAATTCCAACTTTACCAGCCGGTAACGCTAATGTTTCAGACCATCACCGTATCCATTACTGGGTAGCAGGAGGAGATAAAGGGCTAAGAGCGCTCCGAGAGGGAGAAAAACAAGCATGGTTTTATGTTCATGGTGGTCCAGGAGGTGGCTTTACAGAGGATGATCATCGTTTAGTAGATCCAGAAAATTTGGTGCCCGTGATGATGGTGCAGCGAGGCGCAGCTGGATCTTCCTTTGAAGGTGTCATGCAAGATGTTTCAGTGGATCACCTTGTCTCTGATTTTCTGGATGTGCTGAACTCGATCGGAATTGAGAAAGCCCATTGGTCTGGTGGGTCTTGGGGTACAACACTTGTCTTAAAATTATTACTGGAACACCCAGAAATATTTTTCGAACTGCCAACTTTAAGGGGATTATGGATTCCAAGTACAACTGATTTACAGTTCGGCTATAGCAGACTGAACAAGGGATTTCCTCATGCACTGGATGAGCAAGCTAAATTTTTTGGTTTCATTTCTGAACAACAAGCGATACTCGAAGAAGCTGGACTGTGGGAAAGCGCTAAACTTACCGAAGGAAATTCCCTACCATTTGTTGCATATCATTATTTTATCAACGGTGAGCATGGAAATAATGAATTGCGCCTTGAAGCCGCACGTCGCCTCTGGCGTTGGGAGTTGATTTCAGCAAAAGCCAATCCCAGTGAAGAAGATCTTAAGAAAATTGCTATAGAGGCTGCAGACGAAGTTAAGGCATTAGGCTTTGCTGCAACTATTTGTCATTTCTGTATAAATAATTTTTTCTTGCAACTTGGTGAAGACTTTACAGATTCAGAGTTATGGCAACGACGTGGTGAAATAGAATCAATGGGCTTGGGGGTTGGGGCATTAGTCCATGGCGCAGAAGACTCGCTATGTCGTCCCTTAATTGCCCAAGCTTGGGCAGCTTCGACTCCTTACAAGCTTTATCTCATTCCAGGAGCCGGTCATAGTCGAAGTGAATTTGGCATCCGTGCAGCCCTTATAACCGTACTAAATAGCTTGGATTAATTTTGCTGGAGCAGAAGGTTCAGTGTCTGAATTACAGAAGGTAGCTATTATTGGTGCGGGCATAAGTGGCCTTGTGCTGGCTGAAGCTATGCAAGCTGTTGCCGAAGTGAGTTTGTTCGAGAAATCAGGTGGACTTGGTGGACGTTTAGCTACAAGGCGACTTGATGATTATCAGTTCGATCATGGGGCGACTTTTTTTACCGCGCGTTCAAAAGAATTTAAAAATTGGCTAAAGCCGTTTCTAGCTAGTGGTGTTGTTCAGCCTTGGGTAGCCAAAGTGCTAACCTTTTCCAAGGGAGCTACAGACTATAAACGTGATTGGTTCGAACCTCATTACGTAGCAGTACCGACAATGACGGCGCTTCCCAAAAAAATTGCGGAGAATCTTTACTCTACCACACCTATCGCGTTGTCAACTAAGATTACGACACTAGATCGAGATGATAAAAGCAAGTGGTGGCTTAATGGATGTCAGGGACCCTTCGACTGGGTTATTAGCACTGCACCGTCCCCTCAGACTCAGGAGTTTTTTCCTATTTCAAATTTTTCTCCACTATTGTCAAAAGTTGAATTTCAGCCCTGTCTGGCATTACTAGTTGGTTTTCCAATAGAGTTCGTGTCTTCGCTGAACTTCTCTGCGGCTCGCTGTAAAGATGACATCCTTGACTGGATAAGCGTTGAGCACTCTCGTCCTAGACGTCCCGCTAAGGGTGGCTTAACTTTGCAGACTCAAAATCAATTTGCAAAAAAATGTTATGAGTTAGAGGATGGGGAACTATTAGCTATTCTACTAAGGCGTCTTGGGATTTTGCTAAAGAGAGAATTACCATTAACAGAGCAAATGAGTATCAAACGCTGGAAGTATGCACAAGCCATAAAGCAAGAAGAACCACTTTGCTGTATCGATACAAAGCTTAGGTTGGCCGCTTGCGGTGACTGGACTCAAGAAGGGCGAGTTGAAGCTGCCTTTTTAAGTGCACGAAACTTGGCGCAAAGATTGTTCTCATACTTGCCTGATGTGAACGGACATTATTATGAATAATGTGGTGATAGGAGCTACTGGCTCCATTGGTAATGCTTTTTTGAAAGCACTACTAAATAAGTATCCTACAAGTCGGTTTCTAGCTTGCTCAAGAGCTCCCCTGGATGACAGTTGGTATGGTGAATTAGAGGCTTCCGGAGTGATCACTTGGCTTCCTTTGGAACTGACTGAACAACGAAGTATAGAGAATGCTGCGAACTTTGCCGCAACCATGGGGCCCCTAGATAATGTGATTGTCGCTACGGGGTTATTACATAAACTTTCGAATAACCAAAATCCACAATCTAAAATGAGACCTGAAAAAAGTCTCAAAGAGCTTGATGCTGAATGGATACTGCAAAACTTTCAGATGAATTCAATTGGTCCAGCATTAATAATGCGATATTTCTTACCACTAATGAACCGACATCAAAGATCAATCTTTGCATTACTTTCAGCCCGTGTAGGATCTATTACAGACAATAAACTTGGAGGATGGTATTCCTATCGAGCGGCAAAAGCTGCTTTAAACATGTTAATAAAAACTGCCGCTGTAGAGCTCAAAAGATCAAATCCTAAGGCGTTACTTGTGGGCTTGCACCCAGGGACTGTAGATTCCGCGCTTTCTATGCCCTTTCAAAAAGGTATTACGGAAGGGCGATTACAGACGCCTTCAGAGGCAGTAAAAGCAATGCTTGCAGTCTTGTCATCGTTAAGTATGGAAGACTCAGGCTATTGTTTTTCCTACAAAGGGGAGAAACTACCAGCCTGAGTTGGCTCCGCGCAAAAAACTGTTGTTAGAGACTTAGTTTACCAGCAATCCCAGCGACATGCTTACCCTGAAAACGAGCTATTGCTAGTTCTTTCTCAGAGGGTTGCCGGCTCCCATCGCCAGCTATTGTACTGGCTCCATAAGGACCCCCGCCGCAAATCTCATTGCCTTCTTGTAACTCTGGAATAATATAAGGTGTCCCCACCACTACCATACCATGATGAAAGAGAGAGGTATGGAAAGAGGTAAGTGTTGTTTCTTGTCCTCCATGTTGAGAGGCTGTAGAGCAAAAGACGCTTCCAACTTTACCCACTAATTTTCCTTGAAACCAGAGACCGCCAGTTTGATCTAAAAAGTTACGCATTTGTGCACACATATTCCCAAAGCGAGTTGGAGTTCCGAATATAATGGCATCATAGTTGGCTAATTCATCGATAGTACAAATAGGAGCGCTTTGATCTACTTTGGCGCCAGCAGCAATTAGTGCTTCTTCTGGCATAACATCAGGAACACGTTTTACAGCCACAGTGGTACCTTCTACGCTTCGCGCGCCCTCAGCAATGGCATTGGCCATAGTTTCGATATGGCCATACATGCTGTAGTAGAGAACAAGAATTTTTGCCATTTTTTTACTCCTGCTTGATTGAGTTGTAGCACTCTTACTAGCCTAACAGAAATTGTTAATTATTTATCCTATCATAAGTATTAAAACTTTGATGGTGAAAAATAGTACGCTGATGATCATCTATAATAGGGATGACAGAATCTAATTCAACGATAGCCTTTTTGGTCTTAACCGGATATACCTGTCATTGGCTAGCCTAGTTTTGCCCAGTCATTTTAGAGGAAAAGACCCAGAATTAGCCTATGGGAAAAATTCAGCGCCTGGAGGTCTGCCGGATTCATCCCATCGCTCAGATGAATCCCAATGTTCATCAATTAGACCTGTCTCTGGGTCAAGACGAAATACATCAAACCATGTCATGTCATAAATAAAATCCGGATTGACTCTGTCCCTGACTTTACGTGCCCACATGACAACAACCATATTTCCTTCACTAATAATGTCGATGATCGGAAAATCTGAAGTCTCTTTAATCGGACGAGCTGGACGAGCAGCCCCAATGGTTTTAATAAATAGGTCTCGTCCAGAGCCAACATTAGGGTTATGCTGAATATAGCGTTCACTCATAAATTCAGAAGCGCGTTCCATGTGACCACCTTCGTAAACGATGCGCCAGAAATCCCAGACCATTTTCTTGTTCCGCGCTATAGTAGGATCCTCACTTTTAAGAAGAGAAAGTTGGTCTTTAGCTGGAACCAGTGGAGAGGTAGAGCTAATCAGATCTAGCTGCGCTTGCAAATTTGTGGCTATAAACAAGCTAGAACATAACATTAGAGTTGGTAGTATCTTCATGAAGTATCCCTTATTAGGGCAGTTGTATGAATAGACTCCATCATCATAAATAGTTTTATGGCATTTTTCACTAACCTCATGGCTTTCACATTCAAGGAGGATTATAGCCAAGAGCCGTATATAACTCGCCAGCTTGTTCCATAAATAAGTCGATATCTTCTGAGGGCATAGCCAAAGATGGCTGAATTCGCGAAATATCCAAACTACTTACACCGTTATTTTTTAGGTATTTAGCTAATACTTCGTCAGTGGTTTTGCCGAGGTCTGGTCGGCAAAACTCAAGCGCTTTACTTAAAGTCTCCTTAGGGTTCTTTATTAGCTCCTCATAATGCAATTCTAAATAATTTCCAGGCTGATTTTGCATTGATTGCCGAGTTTCCAGTAGCAAATGTTGCCAAGAATATGCCAGTTGTTTAACTGAAGCCCAGCCTAGGCGTCGAGCTGAGGCGATCACTTGTAGACCATCTCTGACCAAATACAGGCAGCGGACTTCACCAAGGCATTCATGTAGTTCGCAGCCAAAGCGCGTTATTTCTGGAGTTTTGTTCACCCATAGCTGTGCTGAATGATGTGAAGTTTTGAATCTTTGCCACTTTGCTAATTGAAGATTTCCATAAGTACTTATTAGTTTTCCGCTCAGATTGAAAATGTCATCAATACAATCTAGCTTCGCCAGTTGAACTAAGTTTTTAGCAAATTCATCAAATATATATAGCGCCTCCTCCTGAGAATAAAGCAGGAGATCATTGCCCAGAGCATAGCTTTCATAGCTTGCTTTACCCTGACCTTTGCTTCCAGCCATACGAGCATAATTATCAAGGATGTTTTTACGTACACGCTCATAAACAGCTTCAATGGTAAAGCCAGAGGGGGTGGGAGGAGAGCACCATTGATTTTCAAAATCAATAGATGATCTTTTTTTTAAAACGTGAAGATAACGCAAGATCTCGCATAACTCTTTGGTTTCATACCAAGGACATAGCAATGGGCTTTGTCCCAATAAGTTAATTAAAAGTGTTGTACCGCTTCGGAAACCACCAATAAAAACGCCAGGATAATCCATAAGTTATTGAAACCGTAGTCCTGGCCATTGTGCAGTAACTGATTCTGAACATAGTTGTCTATAAGTGCCTACACCTCCTAAATAGGGCAAGAATGCTTGTGTCTTGCCAGGGATATTTGAACCCCAGTACCAGGAGCTTTTCACCGCCGTAAATACAGTTGGACCGGCTATATTACGAACGGAATCTGCCCATTCTAGCTCGGCTTCAGTGCTTGCGTTAAAACTGGAGTATCCTTTTTCTTCCATTAAAAAGATTATGGATTCTATCATGGCAATATGTTGTTCAATAGAGATCACTACGTTTGAAAATACGGAGGGTGAGCCAGGGCCTGTGATGGCAAATAAGTTGGGAAAGTCTGCAAGGAAAAGTCCCATATAACAATCTGGAGAAGTTTTCCATTTCTCTTTCAGTCTAAGCCCATGACGACCGGAAATATCAATATCAAGCATGGCACCAGTCAATGCATCAAACCCTGTAGCCAGTATTAAAACATCAAAATCTATTTCCTCACCTGTTGAAAATTTTAGACCTGATGGAGTCATGCTTTCGATTTTTTGGCTCGTCATGTCTTGCAAATGCACATGAGGGAGATTGAAACGTGAGTAGTAGTTGTCATCCATGACAAGGCGTCTTGCACCAACAGGGAAACGGCTAATATCTGGAGTGAGAAGAGCTGATGTCCTAGGATCAGCAACGACTTCAGTAATTTTCTCGGCTAAGAATTCACATGCCGTAGCATTAGCTTCCAATGAAAATAATAGATCGTCAAAACACATGAGAAATGATGGGCCACCTTCATCCCAACTGGTTTGGTAACGACGACGTCTTTCTTCAGGTGAGGCATCTAGAGCTGATCCGCCCCCACCAGTCACATCCATGCCAAGTAAAGAATTGTTCAATAGCTCTCGCAGCACAGGGTAATTTGCTTTCTTTTCAGCATCCTCTGTATCGCTAATCATTCGATGACCAGCTCGCATAATCCAGTGTGGGCTACGTTGCAGTACATGTAACTGGTCAACATGGGGTGCGATATTACTGATGATTTGTACACCACTGGAGCCTGTACCCATGACAGCCACTTTTTTGGCATCGATGGAAAAATTGTCTGGCCATCGTGATGAATGAAAGATTTCACCTTTGAATATCTGACGGCCTGGAAGGTTAATAACATTGGGTTTTGATAAACAACCAGTTGCCATGATGAGAAAGCGTACAGAGTAGTTTTCCTGAGAGGTTGCTACTTCCCATCTTTGGGTTCCATCATTCCAATGAGCCGCTGTGACGGTAGTATTGCATCGAATATGAGGGTACAGTTCATGTTTTTGTGCCATTTCTTCCAGATAGTTCAAGATCTCAGGTTGTTTGGCATAACGCTCTGACCATCGCCATTCTTGTTCAAGTTCAGTATCAAAAGAATAAGAATACTCAAAACTTGCAACGTCACATCGGGCACCTGGGTACTGGTTCCAAAACCATGTGCCACCAATACCACTGCCAGCTTCACATAAAATAGAGGTATAGCCTTTCTTTTTCAGAGTTTGCAAAGCATGTAGACCTGCAAAGCCAGCCCCAACAATTAAAGAATCAAGTTGATACATGATAACTTCTCGCTTTTTAAACTAACTGTTTTGATATGAACGATGCACAATTTTTTAGTGCAAGTTCAGCTTGATGCAGAAAACCAAAGCCCTGAAAGACATGAGGCATACCAGGCCAGATTTCTAGCTGGCAGTATGTATGAGCTCGCGCAGCATTGGACGCTAATACCAACGCATCATCGACAAGAATTTCAATCGATCCAACCTGAATTAAAAGAGGTGCTAGCCCCACTAAGTCTGCAGTCAATGGATGGAGTATTTCATCGCTGGGCACAGATTCGCCGATGTATTGTTTTGCACAAGTTAGAAGGGACAATTTGTCTAGCGTGGGGTCTAGCCTAGCGTTTTCTGTAATACTTGGTAATTTGCAAGATAAGTCTAGCCATGGCGACCAAAGCAGCGCAGCGTGAGGTTGAGGCAGCGGTGCAGTTCGAGCACTGAGAAGCAAGCTCATGACCAAACCACCCCCAGCAGAGTCACCCGCTACTACAATTTTACTCCCACGGCCTAGCATGCCCTTGTAAGCCTGTAAAACATCATCAGTTGCAGCTGGGTAGGGGTGCTCAGGAGCTAATCGGTAATCAGGAATGAAGACACTGAGTTGAGAGGTCATGGCTAGTCCAGCGGCGATCCTAGAATATGCATTTGCTGAGCCAATCACATAACCTCCACCATGCAAATAAAGGATTTCAGCTGTATCATTTGAGCCAGCTGTAATAGTTCCAGACCCCTTGCTTTTTGGGGAAAGAGGAGGGTGCAACCAAAGTCCTGGAATGCCTCCTACTTCATCAAAATCCACACGCAGGCCTTCAGGATAAGGGACATCAGAGAACATTGCTTCAAATTGAGGTCTGGAAATCTCAGGAGCTGAGGCCAAACTTAGCTCATTGTTCCTTAGCATCTCCAACAGTTCCTGCAAGACCCCGTCATTTTTTATGTGTTGTGGTAAATCTTGCATGGTTTAACCTCATAAAGTTAAGTTTATTACTGAATTGTGATGAATTAAATTAATACATACATCGTCAGATGTTTGTAGTTCTATGGCTAAAGATACCAGCAAAATTAGTGAAGACACAAAAAAGAAAAAGAGAGAAGAACTTGACGTGCGTAATGCAAGCAAATTCTGTGTTGTTGTTCAAAGACATGAAGGAAAGCGTAAGGCCACTTACACATAAACCAACGACCCCAGTAAGAGGTTTCGGTTTCTATAAGTAAGGATTCGGATAGAGGTGCAATCTATTACACATTGACTCACTGGCAAAGATTAGTCTCTGGCCAAGGGGAGTACTCTTTCCTCTACATAAGCTGCGACGCTCTTTAATTCCTCGGGGGTATATGCGCCAGCAAACCCAGGCATCTTGTCTCCACCTTTCATGGCAGTGACAAAAATATGTTCTAAGCTAGAATCCGTTGGCATGGCGCCTCCTTCTGCATGGCCACCTTGACCATCTGGGCCGTGACAGGCAAAACATAACTCTTGATAAATTTCTTGACCAATAGCAATGTCAATAGCGCTTTGAGGTAGTGCGGGTTCCTCTTCTTCAACCAGAATAGATGGCACATTTACAGATAGTTCATTGGGCACTGTTTCACCTATGGTGCCATCGAGGCTTAATAACCATAAACTGTCTCCTTTGGGACCTGCACTGAAAAGAGTGCCTGCAGAGTAGACAAGGATTTTTTGCTTGCCATGATGATTTATAATCACAGGACTTGGATGAATGCCTGCAGCAGTTTGAAAACTCCACAATTCCTGGCCTGTGCTTGCATCGTAAGCGCGAAGCTTACCATCTGCTGAACCCATAAATAACAGACCTGATGCTGTGACGGTAGAGCCAGAGGAGCAACCCTCTGTAGCCTCATGCTTCCACGCAATACGATGGTCCTGTACTTGCATGGCTACACGATAAGAAGTACGCGACATTCCCTGTGGCAGTTTGAAGCCCCCGCCGTATATCATTTGACCGGTCTGTACACCAAGGTCTTCGGTACCAAAGTCTCCCAAGAAAGCTCCGCCTATGTTTTCTGAAGCGCAAACAAATACATATCCCAACTCAGGTGAATAGGAGCTTGGCATCCAGTTGGAGCCGGACAATGGGGCGTACAAAGCAGGCTCTCTTCCAAAAGGAGTATAGGTGCATCCATTGTTAGTCAGGGCCCAACCCTCGGGTGCTTCTTCAATACAATGGTTTATTACCGGGTCTCCTTGAGGGATAGGTTGGGTGGCTGCTGTATATTGCTCAGCTAACTGGGGAACAGGAGTATCAACAATGGGAGTTAAAGCTTCCCCTGTAGTTCTATCAAGAAAGAACAGATAACCACTTTTGCTGATTTGGGAGAGACCTTTTCTTGCAATGTTATCAATTTTGGTGTCGAAGAGGAGAACCGGAGATGAACTATCATAATCCCAGATATCGTGACGAGTTTGCTGAAAGTGCCAGCGGTATTCTCCTGTTTCAAGATCAAGCGCTAGGATTGATACCGTGAATAGATTATCGCCCGCTCGAATAGCACCATTTTGATCAGGTGAGGCATTGCCTGTACTGAAATAGAGCATATTGAGCTCAGGATCTATGGCTGGAGTTTGCCAAATGGGGGCGCCTCCGAAACGCCAGGCCTCGTTATCGGTTGGCCAAGTGTCATGACCAAACTCACCAGGGCCAGGTACTGTATGAAATGTCCAAAGTTCTGCGCCATCATAGGCAGACCTGGCTTGCATGAAGCCGCGCACTTGATATTCACCGCCAGTAACACCTATGTAAACTTTGCCTTCATAGTAACGAGGCGCGGCTGTGATGCCATAGCCAGCAGCAGGGTCAGCTATTTCTTTCTCCCAAACTACAGCTCCCGTTTGTTGGTCTAGGGCAATGAGCCGGGCATCGAGCATACCAACGAAGACCTTGCCTTCGCCAACGGCAACTCCGCGTACAACCCAGCCACAACATACAGTCACACCACTTGGATCAATGTTTGCTGTGTATTTCCAAAGTATCTCCCCCGTGTCCAAATTGACAGCAAAAACATCATTTTCACCAGTAGGTAAATAGATAATCCCATCAGCAACTACTGGTTCTCCTTGTCCAGAAAAACGGGGTCCTAAGCCTGATTCCAGATGAGTGCGCCATTCTGCCTTCACTTTACCAATGTTGTCTGGAGTGATTGATTTGAGAGGTGAATATCGCTCGTTACTTAACGATCCACCGTTAGTTAACCAGTTTTCCATAGGATATGCCGCAAGAGCATCACTGCTGTCGAGATCAATAACTGAAGTGGCTGGTAGAGTCTCGCTTATATCCTGTTTCGGCTCTGTACAAGCCAATAACGAAATTAAAAGGGTAAATACAGCGATTAATTTAATAGGCAATGTTTTGCAGTTAGCTCTAGTGATTAACTTCACGTTGGTAATCCTATAGATCTTTCTTATTCAAATAATAAATTATCACTTTCTAATCACGACCAAAAGCCATTCCGCCAGCTGCAGGGTCTGGTGGCGGCATATTCTTACCTGTCACAGGATTCGGGTAATGAAAAGGTTCTGCATAGTAGCTGGGATATGCTAAATAAACCACAGAAGGAGGTAAATCAGGTGGTGGAGGAAATTTTTCAGGAAAAGTGTTGAGGATCACATCGTCTTCCCAGCCTAACTTGTAGCCGCTGTACATATTGAAGGGACCATGAAGTTTACTGAACTTCCATTTCCCATCTTCCTTTACGTAGTCATTCTCATAGTAACAATGCCCCCAGCCACCACTTGACATAACATAAGCTATGGACCGTGCTTCAGCAGTGAGCCCATCATCAGAAATAGTCACCAAGGATTGAAATTGTTGGTGATCAACCAACAGATTGCTTCGAGGTCCCACTGAACCAAGGCCGACACGCATGTACTCAAATACTCTCTCTTTACCAGTGAAGATACCACGACCACCAATCTCAAGGGTGCCCTTCTCTGTCCAGAGGTCGGTCAGTGAGTACCAAAGAGATTTATCTACATAGTAACCGTAAGTACGTTGAAGAATTTCTACTTCACTTAAGTCCTCTAAGCGTTCAATACGCCTCCCTAAGGCAAAAAGTCTTTCTTGGAGTTGAGGGTGTTCAGGGTTCAGAGTGATAGGATTCTTTTGTTCAGTTAAACTCAATTGCCTGCCAATTTTGTCAAGCTTACCTTTACTATCGTCAGGATTGGCTGCTGCTCGTTCTAAGTCATCGTGTTTTCGTCCACTGACAGGATTATCAAAATGAAATGGAACTATGTAAGTATTTGGGAAAGACTCGTATACCACTGTGGGTGGGGCATCAGGGGGAATACTGGTAGAAGTGGATTCCATAGGAATGATCCCGTCTCCCGTCCAGCCTAGATCGTAGTCTCCCCAAAAAGTGACAAAGTAGTGTTGTTTTGAAATTTTCCAGACACCATCTTCGTTGATATATTCATTTTCATAAATACCGCCCCCCCAGCGACCGTTTCCCTGGCGAGATAGCATAACATCAGATCGGAAACGCCCCCATGCCCTGGTGTTGTCTTCACTCACATGAATCACCGGTTGGAGCATGAGATAGGTATTAAGTTGACCTATCTCTAATCCCTCTGGTCCCATTAATGTGAGTCCCCGCTCAATACTTGCAGGGCCAATATAGACACCACTTTGACCAAACTCCCAAGTCCCATCAGATGTGAAAAGGGCAGCAGCATCATGCCAACGACCTTGATCTATAAAGTAGCCATACACATTTTGTAAATTTTCCACTGCCCGAAGAGAACGCTGACGATCCAGCTGTAATTGTTTTTCGTCTACTGCTGTTTCCAGTTTCCCTAGCTCATCTTTAGGTCGCTTCTGCGGTGACACTGAAGGGCTGGAAGTCACAGCTAGCAAATTATTTGCATAGTGATAAGGAGGGGTATATCTAGACGGAAAGGGCCTGTATTGGAGCGGGCTGGGCGCATCCGGGGGTAAAGTTCGAGCGATGTCCGTTTGCCAATTGTCATTAGCCTCAGCAAGAGCAGCCCAACCACCCTGATAGGGCGCCACAAAATGTCGATAATAGCGTAGTGTTTGAATTTTCCATACACCATTTTCTTTCACGTAATCGTTTTCCATCAGGGCATCACCCCATTGCGCATGATCTTCGTACTGACCTAGTAAGGACCACTCATGCCAACGTGCTTGTGCATTGAGCCCATCATCAGACACAGTGACAACAGGTTGTAACTGCATGCGAAGATTCAGGCGCCCAAAAGGTAATCCAGGACCGGCATTCAGTCGACCTCCACCATGAAGTGTAAGTAGATCTCTAATGTGTTCCTTGCCGCGATAGATACCATCAACTCCATAAATAAATTCGCCATTATCTGTGAATAGATCTGCTGCTTCTCCAAAGTATCCTTTGTCTAAATAAAAACCAAAAGCTCTCTGAATTCGGGTAATTTGATTTTGGTCTTCCACTGCTTGAGTTTGTTTTTCTAAATCCTGCATATGACTGGTTAATCTTTCGATACGAAGCTCGGTAGAGTTTTGAGCTTGTGTCGAATCGATAGAAAAAACTAGTAAAATCGTGAACGAGTACAGCGCTACTACGGGTTGATATAAAGCCAACAGGCCAAATTTTTCCTTTTCAACACACAGAGTCAAGCTCTTTAATTTCTGTATAAAAAAAAATGTAATCACACGGTTGAGGTAGATAAGAGCCATGTAATTCTCCTGTGTTTTTTAAGAATTATTTTTCGAGAGTCTGTTGTACCATAAACCACAGTGGAATATCACTTGTTACCCCATCTGTCTTCAGTAGTAAATTGCTATTATAGTTTGCTTGAACTTTTTTTATTTGGTTTGGGTCTGGCCAAGTAATAAGCCCCTTTGAGAAATTGAAGTCTCTCAGGAGTTGCAAACAATTCAGTTGGTTTTATTTGTATTGGCGTTCTGTTAGAGCAACATACAGGTACTAAGTCTCAAGTTCTGTGATTTAGTACTTAATATCTATGTGCCAAAAAATCAGCTGTAAAAGCTCAAATATATTCTGCCCCTTATTCTTTAATTGAAGCTCCCTGCAAGATGAGCTAATACTTTAGTCCCGAACTCGCTAGTAGAAATTAAGTTTACATTCGCTCCGGGGCGACTTAAATCTGGGGTGGAGAATCCATCAGCAAAAACGCTCTGCATTGCATACCATACATGACGTGCTTCCTCCGTCATACCAAAGCTATGTTCAAGCATCATAGCAACAGAACCAATCATGGAATATGGATTCGCAACATTTTTTCCCGCGATATCGGGAGCTGAGCCGTGCGATGGTTCATAGTACGCTTTTTCAGGGCCGATACAAGCAGAGGGCATAAGGCCGAGAGAACCTAAGATGCCACCCCCTTGGTCGGATAAAATATCACCGAACATATTTTCCATTACCATAACATCAAACATAGAGGGTTTTAGGCATAAATAAGTTGCTGCTGCATCAACCAATATGTGCTCAACATTTACATCTGAGTAGTTAGCTTTTTCTTCCTCGACGATCTCGTTCCAAAGGACACTAGATTTCAATACGTTCGACTTGTGAATGTTGTGAAGAACTTTCTTTCTTTTTTGAGCAGTTTCAAAGCCTACTTTGATGATTGCACGAATTTGGTCTTCATCGTATTCCAACATTTCAGAGACGTAGCGCTTACCCTGATCATTGATGCCTGTTTCTTTTTTACCAAAGTAAAGACCACCCACTAATTCACGAATTATCATGATATCTATACCTTCACCGACGATCTCAGGTTTCAGTGGCGAAAAATGTACCAAACCCTTTGGTAAGTAGACTGGACGGAGATTGGCGTAAGTGTTGTAGCGTCGGCGTAGAGGTAGCAGTGCTCCTCGCTCAGGTTGCTGGTCTACAGGGATTTTTTTAGAGTCTTCATGATTTAGTCCGATGGGTCCTTTTAGTATTGCATCAGCCTCATCACAAACTATTCTTGAGGCATCAGGGAAAGAAGCTCCGTGACTGAACCAAGCGCTGGCACCAAAAGGCGTGTTGGTAACCTGAAAGTCAACACCGCTTCTTTCGCCTACTAGTTTTAGCACTTTGAGTGCCTCCGCATTTATTTCAGGGCCAATACCGTCGCCTTCGAGAAGGGCAATTTTGTAGGATCGCATGGGTTTTCAACCTAATATTGAGAAAACTACAAGTCTATCAAATTAGTATGCTCCGCTAGAAGGCTTGGTTGTGTGGAAAGTGTTATAACTTACTCATACCACTGGGTATGGGTGGGAAAAAGGGTAGGGTTCGTATACAATGCGCGGCTTAAATTTAGAGTCATAAATTCTGGTTCCAAATAGGGAGCTATACACGGGTGGGAAACGCAGTTGGCTGCTTTTTCCTTGCAGTTTGAACTCCTAAAATAGGTTGTATTCATGGCATCAAATAACAATCGTACGAAAAATTCAGCTTTAATTTCATGGGTTAACGAAATCGCAGCGCTTACTCATGCAGAATCCGTGTACTGGGTTGATGGGAGCCAGCAAGAGTACGATCGTTTCTGCCAAGAATTAGTCGATGCTGGCACATTCCTTCCACTTAATCCCGAACTGCGCCCCGGGTGTTATTTGGCTCGCTCTGATGTGCGAGATGTTGCGCGTGTTGAGGATCGAACTTTCATTTGCTCTGAAAAAGAAGAGGATGCAGGTCCAACTAACAACTGGGAAGCTCCTGCAAGTATGCGGACTCGTCTTGATGGTCTTTTCTCTGGCTGTATGCGTGGTCGGACAATGTATGTGATTCCTTTTAGCATGGGGCCATTGACATCAGATATCGCCCAAATGGGTGTACAGATTACAGACTCGCCCTATGTAGTAGTGAGTATGAGAATTATGGCGCGTATAGGGCAGCAGGTTTTGGACGTCTTGGGTGAAGAAAGATCTTTCATTCGTTGTTTACATTCCATCGGCTCTCCTTTGGGTGAAGGACAAAAAGATGTACCTTGGCCTTGTAACCCTGATAACCGATATATCGTTCATTTTCCTGAAACTCGTGAGGTTATTTCCTACGGTTCTGGATATGGTGGAAACGCTTTGCTTGGCAAAAAATGTGTAGCCTTAAGAATAGCGTCGGTTATGGCACGCGATGAAGGTTGGATGGCTGAGCACATGATGATCGTAGGTGTTGAAGATCCACAAGGTAATAAACATTACGTGGCAGGAGCTTTTCCAAGTGCTTGCGGCAAAACAAACTTAGCCATGTTGATTCCGCCTAAGGGCTATGAGGGTTGGAAAGTCTGGACTGTAGGTGATGACATAGCCTGGATTAAGCCATCTGCGGACGGGACTTTACGAGCTATCAATCCTGAGGCAGGTTTCTTCGGTGTGGCGCCAGGTACATCGATGAGTTCCAACCCAGCCGCTATGCAAACAATGACAAAAAATACCATCTTTACTAACGTAGCACTCACTGATGATGGTGACGTTTGGTGGGAAGGGATGACTAAAGAGGCTCCAGCTCACCTTATCGATTGGCAAGGCAATGACTGGACCCCACAAAGTGGACGACTTGCAGCACACCCTAATGCAAGGTTTACTGCGCCGGCAAGTCAGTGTCCAAGTATTGACCCTGACTGGGAAAATCCTGCAGGAGTGCCCATTAGTGCTTTTCTCTTTGGTGGGCGTCTGAGTACAACCTTCCCCTTGGTTTATCAGGCAAAAAATTGGTCCCATGGTGTTTATATGGCTGCAACTTTAGGCTCTGAAGCTACTGCTGCCGCAGATAACCAAGCGGCAATTCGTCGTGACCCGATGGCAATGCTCCCATTTTGCGGCTATAACATGGGAGATTATTGGCAACACTGGCTAGACATGGAAGCTAAGATAAGTAAGGTACCACATATGTTTAGAGTCAACTGGTTCCGCAAATCACCTGAAGGCTCTTGGTTATGGCCAGGATTCGGACAAAACATGCGAGTGCTGCAATGGGTTATAGACCGCGTGGAGGGACGTGTAGAGGCTGATGAGTCCATACTCGGGGCAGTTCCTAGATTCAATGATCTATGTTGGAATGGGCTTGCTTATGATCAGTCTACTTTTTCAACTCTGATGGCTGTCGATGCTGAAAACTCCCTCAGGGAATTTGAGGACCAGAATAATCTCTTCCAAAAGTTTGGTTCACATCTCCCAACTCAGCTGGAGGTTGTTCGTAAGACAATGTTGGAATCGGTCAAATAAAACTAGGTCTCCCAGGGGCGGTAGACTGCATACATTCTGAGATAGCGTTATGAAGCAGCAATCTTCCAAAGTGGGATTTGTGTCCTTGGGTTGTCCAAAGGCTCTGGTAGATTCCGAACGTATCCTTACCCAGCTCCGCATGGAAGGATACGATATAGTTCCAACCTATGAAGATGCTGACGTTGTTGTGGTAAATACATGTGGTTTCATAGACTCTGCAAAAAAAGAGTCTCTAGATGCCATTGGTGAGGCCATCAAAGAAAACGGTCAAGTTATAGTTACGGGGTGTATGGGTCAGGATCCCAGTAATATTTTGGAGGTTCACCCAAAAGTACTCGCTGTCACTGGCCCCCAAGCCTATGAGGCAGTCGTTGGGGCGGTACATCAAGTTGTGCCACCCAAGTCCAAGCCTCATGATCCATTTACCGATTTGGTTCCACCGCAGGGAATAAAGCTTACTCCCAGACACTATTCCTATCTGAAGATAAGTGAAGGTTGTAATCATCGTTGTAGCTTCTGCATCATTCCTTCCCTCCGAGGAGACCTTGTTTCACGACCAGTGAATGAAGTGATGGCTGAGGCAGAGCGATTAGTTAATTCAGGGGTGCGTGAATTACTCGTCATATCGCAAGATACTTCAGCCTATGGTGTAGATCTAAAATATCAAACTGGGTTTTGGCAAGGTATGCCAGTGAAAGGAAGTATGGAAGGTCTATGCGAAGCATTAGCAACACTTGGTGTGTGGGTGCGACTTCATTATGTTTATCCGTATCCTCATGTAGATAAGGTTCTGCCATTGATGGCAGATGGTTTCATATTACCCTATTTAGATATTCCGCTTCAGCATTCCAGCACGAAAGTGTTAAGAGCTATGAAGCGTCCGGCGGCTACTGAAAAATCACTAGCTCGTATTAAAAATTGGCGTGATATTTGTCCAGACTTAACGCTTCGCTCAACGTTTATCGTTGGGTTTCCTGGTGAGACAGAAGATGATTTTAAAGAATTGTTAGAATTTTTGGAGGAGGCTCAATTGGATCGAGTGGGTTGTTTTAAATACTCTCCAGTTGATGGAGCTACAGCTAACAATCTAGCTGACCCTGTTGCTGAAGAAATTAAAAGTGAACGCTGGGAACGCTTTATGGAAGTACAACAGCGTATTAGTGCTGCTCGCTTGCAGCAAAAAATAGGCACGCAACAGGAAGTTATAGTAGATGAAGTTCATGATGATCACGCTATTGCGCGTAGTAAGGCTGATGCTCCGGAAATTGATGGGGTTGTAATCTTACAGTATCCCGAAGGACTAGAAGAGGGCGATCTCGTGACAGTCACAATCGAAGATGCTGACGAATATGATCTTTATGCTTGAGGGCAGAGTTCTGTATGTTTAGAACTCTACTATTTTGGTGTCACTTGGTTGTGGGTGTGTTGGCAGGTTTGGTAGTTGCCATAATGTCGTTGACCGGTGTGTTACTCACCTATGAAAGACAAATAAATACTTGGGTAGAAGTACAAAAGTATCCGCACTATTCTACTGATGCTCAACGCATGTCTCTTGATGCATTGGTTAATCTAGCTCTCGATAAACAAGTTTCTCTAAATACAGTCACTATTGAGGCAGATAAGTATGCACCTTTGCGTTTTTCTCAAGGACGTACTACAGGCCCTGTGCTTGATTCAGTGACAGGCAAGGAATTGGTTCTTGACCATGTTAAGCTGGATACTTTCTTTCATACTGTTGAAAGCCTGCATCGTTGGTTAGCCCTTGAAGGAGAAATGCGCTCTGCAGGAAGGCAAGTTACAGGGGTAAGCAATGTCTTATTTTTGTTTCTCATCATCAGTGGAATCTATTTGTGGTTCCCTAATCGAATAAAATGGCCCTACTTGAAAGTTAGACTTCTATTCCGTCGCAGTTATCCATCCACATTAACTCGCGATTTTCATTGGCATCATATCTTGGGGTTTTGGTCGTTTGTGCCATTGTTTTTCGTGGTTTTCTCCGGGGCTGTGATTTCTTATAGCTGGGCTGCTAATTTCATGTATTGGGTTGCTGGTGCAGAACCAGTGACGGTATCTTCTAGTCCAGTCAACAGTGGGCTGGGAAAGCCTGAATATGTGAGTAATTTTCAAAATCGTAATAAAAAACTAGAAGTACTATTCCAGCGCGCCATCGAATTTGCGCCCTCTAACTGGAATAGAGTCACAATGCGAATACCTGCAGACAGTGATGAAACAGTAGACTTTAACTTTGATTATGGTAACGGCGCACAAAGACATATGATAACGACTATGCAAATTGACCGTGTATCTGGGGCTACATATCAAAAACAAGAGTTTGAAGATCAGCCTTTGCGCTCGCGTCTACGTATCTTGGCAAGATTTCTTCATACCGGTGAAGTCCTCGGATTTTGGGGGCAAACTCTTGCAGGATTGGTCTCATTGTTATCGCTGGTCATGGTATGGACTGGATTAGCTCTAGCATGGCGTCGGTTAGTCGTACCCCTACTGCAGCGTGAATAATAAGGCTAATAAATTATAAAAAAACTCAGAAAGTTGTGCTCCCACAGAGACTTTACTATCCTGATAGCAACTTCAGCTAGGACAGTATTCGGCCAGACAAGAGCTAGGCCTGGGATAATGTCTCATAAATATGGGGCATACGGAAACTTCATTAGTAATGACATCCACAATAGTTTTAGCGAGATCGAAATAGAGTATTAAGGAGTAATTAGTGAAGCCCACCCAACTAGTAGCAGCCTTGATAGTTTTTTTAGCTACATTGATGAGTCTGACCTCTACGGCACAAACTTTTACAAGTCAGCAGGCCGAACGAGGCGCAGAACTGTACTTTAGTTCTTGTGTCGAATGTCATGGAGCAAACTTATTAGGGGGAGAAGCAGGCCCTGCCTTGGCAGGCTCGTCGTTCTGGAATAAGTGGCAAGGACAATCTGCTGCAGCTTTACTACAGATTACTAGTAGTACAATGCCTGTAAATAATCCAGGCTCTTTTGCCCCAAGTGACTATGCAGCTCTGGTAGCTTATATTTTACGTCAAAATGGTGTAGCTCCACATGAAAAGTTAACACTTGCCTCGTCTGCGGTAGATCTTGTCAGTATCACGCTAAGTCAACCGACAGAGCCTCTTAGTCCCCTTCCTTTTGTCTCAGGTCCTCAAGGTGAGGCACGACGAATTGATAGCGAGTGGCTAAGTTATCATGGTGATGGTTCCTCGCAGCATTATTCTTCACTGGATTTAATCAATAAAAATAATGTCGATAAACTATCAATAGCATGGCGTTGGTATGCCGCGAATCATGGCCCCCAACCTGAATTCAATTATGAAGCGACTCCTTTGATGGTCGATGGGATTCTATACACTACAGCCGGACGTCGGCGCGACGTGGTAGCAATAGACCCAGTGACAGGCGAAAACTTATGGATGTTTCGTTTTGATGAGGGAAATCGGCGGGGCCCACGGGTGAATTCAGGTCGTGGACTTGCTTTGTGGAAACAGGGAGATCAACAGCGATTGCTCATGATTACCCCAGGTTTTCAGATGATTTCATTAGATACACAAACCCATCAGCTTGACTCTTCTTTTGGAACTGACGGTGTGGTTGATCTTCGTCAGAAATTAGAAAATCGTTTCCCTGTGGATCTTGAAAGTATTCCTGTTGGGTCTACTTCTCCTCCCACAGTTGTCGGTAATATTGTTGTGGTTGGAGCCACTTTCCCCTCCGGTGGCTCCCCAAGTTCACCCCAAATGCCAGCAGGAAATATCCGAGGCTATGATGTCCGTACAGGTGAACTGATATGGACTTTTCATACAATTCCGCAGGGGAATGAGTTTGGAACTGAAACTTGGCGTAATGGGTCTAACAGCTATTCGGGGAATGCAGGATCTTGGTCAACTTTTTCGGCAGATATTGAGCGAGGTATAGTTTATATTCCAGTTGAGGCTGCTACGGGGGATATGTATGGTGGACATCGTCCAGGTGATAACCTTTTTTCACAATCTTTGGTGGCTTTGGATGCAGCAAGCGGTTCACGACTTTGGCATTTCCAACTCGTTCATCACGATGTGTGGGATTATGATCCACCAACGGGTCCCATATTAGCAGAGCTTAATGTCAACGGTCAGCATATCCCTGCAGCAATTCAAATTACTAAGCAAGGATTGATTTATACCTTCAATAGGGTCACAGGAGATCCGGTGTGGCCTATTGAGGAGCGAACAGTACCGCAAAATGGGGTTGCAGGTGAACAGTTATCCGCGACACAGCCCTTTCCAACCTTACCCGCAGCTTTTGAAAGACTCGGCATTACAGAGGACGATCTTATTGATTTCACGCCAGAATTAAGGGCTGAAGCAATAGAGATTCTCAAAAATTATACCTATGGTCCCTTATTCACACCGCCATCTTTAGTAACTGAAACTAATTATGGAACAATATTCATGCCTGGCTTTGGGGGTGGTGCAAATTGGCAAGGTGCTACGTTAGATCCCGTCACCAATATTATCTATATACCCTCTACATCTCATCCGATGCGTATTGGACTCGCTCGAAATGATGACACCTCTGAATTTGATTATTCAATGAGCACGCGTAGTTTCGTCATGGAAGGTCCTCGTGGCTTGCCGCTCATAAAACCGCCATACGGCAGAATTACAGCTATTAATATGAATACTGGAGAGCAAATATGGATGATGGCTAATGCTGATACACCCAGAGAAATCAAAGAACATCCAGCATTGAGTGGTGTCGAAGTACCTCGAAGAACAGGACACGGAGACAGAGGTGCATTACTAACAACTCAATCTTTGTTGTTTGCTGGTGAAGGGGCAGGGCTTTACGGTGGCCAAACTGGAGGTGGCCGGATATTCAGAGCGCATGACAAAGAGACAGGAGCTATTCTTGCAGAACTGGAACTGCCTGCAAAGCAAACTGGGTTGCCTATGACATATGCTATCAATGGTATTCAATATATAGTTGTACCAGTAGGAGATGCCGGGCATCCAGGTGAACTAGTTGCCTTGCGTGTAATCGAATGATCTCATTAAACTTAGTTTATAAAACAAAGGAAATTAATATGAAAAGTTTATTCGTACTTGCTTTAACCATCCTTTCGCTGTCTTTAGGCATTCAAACTGCCACGGCACAAGGTTTTAATCTTCCAAATATGCAGGTGAAATCTAATGCATTTGAGGATGGTGGAATTATTCCGATTCGTTTTACATCGCATGGTGATAATGTGCAACCTGACTTTACTATTTCTGGAGCGCCTGAGGGTACCGCCAGTTATGCCATCATTTTTCATGATATTGAAGTTGCTGTAGGCGGTGGGACTGGAGATGTAACACATTGGTTAGCCTGGAATATTCCAAGCGCTAATATTCCCGAGGGGGCACTTCCTGAAGGTGCAGTACAGGGAGCCAATATTAGAGGGCAATCATCGTACATGGGGTCTGGTGCTCCATTCAAAGATCGCTTTCATCATTATGTCTTCGAGTTCTATGCTTTGTCTGCTAACTTGAACCTACCTGAAGGTGCGTCTCGTCAGGAGCTTGAGGCAGCTTTACAAGGTAATGTTGTTGCCAAGGCTGCCTATGTTGGTCGTTACGCCGACGCCAGACCTGAGTAACGGATATGTGGTGTCAAAGCTGGAAGCAAACATTACTAATTGGAGCCTCTGTAATAGCGAGTGTGGCAGAAGGGCACCATAGCTTTGCACCTCATTTCGACAGCACAAAGTCAGTTGATTTAATGGGAGTGATCGTTGATTACGAGCAGCGCAATCCTCATGCCTACCTTATTTTGGATGTCATCGATGCTGATGGTCGCGAGACTCGGTGGCGGTGTGAAAGCCACGGTTATACACAGTTAAGCCGAAATGGAATTACCCCTGAAAAGCTAAAAAAAGGCACTGAATTAAGGGTTTCAGGTTCGCAGCATCGTCGATCTGCCAATGAATGCTTCTTTGATCGACTCTACTTTACGGATGGTAGTGAGCTAAGTGTTAATGGTGACCAGATTGCTAGTATTGGTAAAAAAGTAGACCAACGGGATTCAATCTTTGGAGTCTGGTTGTTAAAGCCAGCCAACCGGGCCACGAGTGGTCCTCAGTTCATGATGGATTATCTGACCGAAGAAGGTCGGGCCGCAGTCAACCTATACGATCCCTTCACTATGGATCCAACCTATCGTTGTGAGCCAGTAGCCTTGCGTAGGGTATGGTTCGCTCCTGGTACACCAATGTCAGTCGAGAGGCTTGGTGATAATGTTGTCATCCGTCATGAATGGATGGATGTGGAGCGGATTATTCATATGAGTGATAGCTCTATTGTAGAGTTCTCAACAGAAAATGTTGACAGTAGCGCAGGTATAAAAATTCCAAACTCTATACTTGGATACTCAAGGGGTTATTGGGAAGGAGATACGTTGGTGATCAAAACTGATCACTATAGAAAAGGTGTACTTAACCAATTCGTAGTGGTTAAGGGGGAGCCAATGAGAGGCTTGTTGCACTCTGACGCGTTGACTACTGAAGAAAGAATAACCTTTAATCCAGAGGGAAATAGTTTATCAATGACTATTGCCCACTTCGATTCAAACTTTTTTACACGAGATTTTCCTCTAAGTGAAGCCGAGTACGCCGCTAGTGATATGGAGATTAAACCCTTCGGATGTAAACCGGAGCAGCTTAGATGATGTCGCCAGATCTTGAGACTTTGCTTTTTCTAGGTTTCATAGGTCTGGTCACTGGTTTTATAAAAGGTGGTCTACCATCATTAGGCCCACTTCTTTCCGCCTTAGTGGCACTCTATTTTGTTCCTGCTCAAGCTCTCGGCATTACTTTGTGCTTCCTCCTACTCGGAGACTTGGCTGCAGTAACTATCTATTGGCGTCAAGCGAAGTATGGAGAACTACGAGGTATGCTCTTACCTGTGTTGATTGGAATTATGCTAGGTGCTCTAGTTCTTGCTCATCTAAAACGCGACCACTTTGGCCCAATGTTAGGAGTATTAATCTTGGTGCTTGTGGCGATGGAGCCCCTACGTCCAGCTCTGACTCGCCTTTCTCTGGCATATCCAGGAACTGCCAGGCTCATTTCTGGTATTGTGGCAGGTTTAGCAACCACTTTGGGTAATGCAGCGGGCCCTGTTTTAGCAATATATTTCCTCGTGTTGAAGATGGATAAAACTGCTTTTGTCAGCACCAGTGCGATTTTCTTTTTTTTTGTAAATGTGATGAAAATACCAGTGTTTGTTTCACAAAATATTCTCAACATAGAGTTCTTACCTTCAATAGGGCTTTGTGCACCATTGATCTTCATGGGTGCTTATGCAGGGAAGCGTTTTTTAAATTGGATTCCTCAGTTTTGGTTTAATAGAGTGGTTCTTATACTTACTGCCCTTGCAGGTTTGTTGTTGCTTCGAGGTTAAATTATGCGTGTGCTTTTTTTTAAATGCGCTTTCTTGATGGTAGTTTTTGTGAACAGTGGATGTACTACTAATCCTGTCACTGGTATGAACGATCTGAATTTCGTTTCTATGGCAAAGCAAGCCCAGATAGGACGTGAACAATATGGACCATCCCAGCAAAGTCAGGGTGGACTGTTTAGAGTTGACCCCATCCTGACGGAATATGTTGAGCAAGTAGGGCTACGTCTAGCTGCCGTTAGTGATGTGCCTATGGATTATGAATTTGTTGTATTAAATAACTCCATTCCAAATGCGTGGGCACTTCCTGGAGGTAAAATCGCTATAAATCGGGGCCTACTTATGCAGCTGAATAATGAGGCTGAGCTCGCCGCTGTGTTGGGGCATGAAATTGTTCACGCAGCTGCAGGGCATGGGGCTCAGGCAATAACTCGGGGCACACTGTTACAAGGTGTTCTTGCAGTAGGTGCCGCTGCAGTCAGCGATGAGCGCTATTCGGACTATATTATCGGTGCGGCCCAAATAGGAACTGGATTAATTACCCAGCGCTACGGAAGAGATGCAGAGAGAGAATCTGATTATTACGGTATTCGCTACATGATTCGTGCCGGTTATGATCCCAAAGCAGCTGTAACCTTACAGCAGACTTTTGTCAGGTTGTCCGAGGACCAAGAAAGTAAATGGTTGAATGGTCTATTTGCAAGCCATCCACCTTCATATGAGAGAGTGCAAAATAATCAACAACTCGTGAACGAGCTTGAACCTCAGCTTGAAGGTAGAGATTTTGAGTTAGGTGAATTTCGCTTCCAGCAAGCTATGAAGAGTTTGCAAAAAACCGCCGAGTCATACGCTTTGATGGATGAAGCTGAGTCTGCCATTCGAGATCGAGATTTCGATATTGCTCTAATAAATTTACAAACTGCCAAGTCTATGGTTCCAAAAGAAGCACGCTTCCTTGGTTTAGAGGGAGATATCAAAATTCAAGAAAAAAATTATGTTGGTGCACTTGACAGCTATAATGCTGCGATTGAATTGGACAATAATTATTTTGATTATTGGTTAGGTAGAGGCGTCGCTAATGCAAGGTTAGGTAGGCGCGCCGAGGCCAGAGGGGATCTAATTCGTAGCAATGAGCTATTGCCTACGGCGATGGCTGCAAACGAACTTGGCGCATTAGCCTTACAGGACGGTGATAGGAATAGTGCTAAGAACTTATTTAAAGCAGCAACAATCGCTGGAGGGGAGTTAGGAAGACAAGCGAAAATGTCTTATTTGAAGTTAGACCTTGAGGATAATCCGAATCATTATGTTGAAGTCAACTCTCTGATAGATCAAAGTGGGGAAATATCAGTACTCGTCTCTAATCTTAGTGGTATCCAGCTGAAAAATGTAAGGATTGAACTCAGTTTAGTTAACCAAGGCATTGTTAATCCGAGAGAACTTTATTTAGTTGAGTTGCCTGCTGAGGGGAGAATCCAATATTCCACTGGCTGGTTTTTGCCGTCTGGGGCAATTTCGCCCGAAAATTATCTCGAGGTAGAATTTCTCCGAATAGAATTTTAGACTGTAGTCAATCTGGGGAATTCTTCTTTTTAACTGTAAGATAAGTAAGTCGATATCACGTAATGGTGGACTATAAATTTCCTAGTTATATACAAAATTAATCAAAAAAAGAGTGGGACAAATAGATGCTAGAAAAGGTCAATGAATGGATGGCTGTAGTTGGGGTTGCCCAATCAGAGCTAGCAACTATTGGTGTGATTTTAGTCTTAGTTATTCTTAGTGTAGTTGTTGTGCACGTCGTATTTCATTCAATTCTACTAAGAATTCTAAACGCGGTGCCATTAAGTGCTAGTGTACGTCAAATTTGGGATCATTCTTTACATCAACTCCAGCTTTTTACTCGTTTGGCATTTGTGGTCGAAGGAGTATTGGTTTACTTGCAAGCTGATCTCTGGTTGAAAAATTTTTTGGTTATTCACAATTTCATCATCCTTCTCACTCAGTTGTGGATTTTGTTTTTTTCGATACTGGTATTTTTCTCACTTTTGGATACGCTGCGACATGCCTTAAAAAATAATTTAACGGCTCAGCGTTTCCCAGTTGGAGGCATGGTACAGGGATTGAAACTGATTGCATCCTTGCTAGGAGCAATTATTGCTATTGGGGCATTGCTTGATAAATCACCGATGCTTTTAATCAGTTCACTGGGAGCAATGACTGCAGTCTTGCTATTAGTTTTCAAGGATCCATTGATGGGGTTAGTAGCAGGGATTCAAATCTCTGCTAACGACATGCTAAGGGTGGGCGATTGGCTAGAAATGCCGAAATATGGTGCAGACGGGGAAGTCACTGATATCAATCTTACGACAGTTAAAGTTCGAAACTGGGATATGACATATAGCACTATTCCCTGCTACGCCTTAATCTCTGACTCCTTCAAGAACTGGAGAGGAATGAGTGAGGCCAGCGCCAGAAGGATAAAGAGGGCAGTGTATCTTGACCTGGGTTCTGTGCGATTTCTCACTGAAGACGAAGTTGCTAAGTTGTCAAAGCTAACCTTGCTGGAGCCATATATCACCAGGCGTCAGGAAGAGATTATGAGAGAAAATGCAACTTTGGGAGAGGCAGCATTAGTTCCAGGTAACGGACGCAAGTTGACAAATATAGGTACATTCCGAGCTTATCTGTATGCTCGCCTTAGAGCTAATATGAATATTCGGCAAGACATGACTCTAATAGTTAGACAGCTTGAGCCGGGGACACATGGAGTTCCTTTGGAGGTTTATTGCTTCAGTGCACTCACAGATTGGATACTATTTGAAGATCTTCAAAGCGATATTTTTGATCATATTCTTGTCATGATTCCCGAGTTTGGTTTGCGACTGTATCAGCAACCCAGTGGCTTTGATATGCAAAAGATGGGATCAACAAGATAGTAAATTTTGAAAGGGTTAAAATAAGTAAGTAACTTTAAAGAACTCTCAATAACTTTCAATCCTGGTTGGTCTGCATTACGTAAATCATCTTTATGACCAAACCACAGCCAACTAAGTTATTCTTGATGAACTTACTTATTTTTAAGTTGAGCTGGTTGCTCTTGGTCGTTGGTCAAGACAACGGACTCGTGCCAGCCATTGTTTTATTCATCATTAACGTGATTTTATTACCTCAAAAAAAAAACTTGTGGAAAGTTTGCTCAATTATTTTCCTTGGAGGGATTTGTTTAGACTCTTTCTGGGTTTATGTAGGCATAATACAATTCTCAAATGATTGGTTGCCGTCTTGGCTGATCATGCTCTGGTTAGTTTTTTCTCTAAATTTACCCCAATGGCTAAATAAACTTGAGCCTACTTTTAATAAACCAATAGGGATTGTGGTTGTTCCACTGATAGGAGGACTTCTTGGTTTCATCGGGTATGGTGCAGCATGGTTTTTGGGGGTGTTGAATCCTGGATATAGCGTGATAATAACTCTAGCAGCTATAACAACGGCTTGGGCCTTCTTATTCCCGCTCTTACGACTTTCTTTGCCATGATCAAGGAGCCAACATACCTCATTAGCAGACATTTTGTCTCTTTGCTTGTGGTCTTCTTTGCTAGTCATGCACTAGCTAAGGACATGCCTTTGGTGACTGTGGGCCAAGGAGATATTAAGTTTCTATTTAAGACTATCTACGTAGCAGAGTTGATGGCTGAAGACTCCAATTTTGAGTTCCCTATCCAAACTCCATTTGTTCTCAAGATTTGCTATAAGATTAATTTAAAGGCAAAAAAAATAGTTAACGAAACCTACAAACAATGGCGTGAGCAGGGTATTACTGTCTCATCAAATTGGCAAGTGTGGGTGGAAGAGCTTATCCCTGATGTTAAAAAAAATGATTGCTTAGCTCTTACTGTTGAACAAACTGACAAAGCTCACTTATCTTTAAACGACTCCTTACTTGGGTCAACAACTGAACAAGCACTTATAGAGGCATTTGCAGGAATTTGGCTTTCGCCAAAGTCTACTCGTCCAGAATTAAGAGCGGCACTATTAGGAGAGAAATAATGAGAATTTTCGTAAATCTGTTGAAAAAAATATTGCTACTATTTGCCATCTCGGTCCTGACGGCATGTTCGGGAATTAAAGTTGAAGAGTATGCAGCAACCCCCCCAGATTTAAATTTGAAAACATTTTTTAATGGAAATTTACGCGCTTATGGCATGTTGCAGAATAGGACTGGTAGAGTCACCAGGCGTTTTGTTGCTGATATATTTGCCACTTGGGACGGGGAAAATGGTCGGCTGGTGGAAGAATTTCATTTTGATGATGAAGAAGTTCAACACCGAACTTGGTTGATAAGTCATCAGGGTAATGGTGTGTATGTTGGTACGGCTGATGATGTCTTAGGTGAAGCAACAGGTAGAGCCAGTGGAATGGCGTTTCATTGGCAATACGACTTACTTGTTCCATGGAAAGATAATGAAATCGCAGTTGAGCTTGATGACTGGCTATTTCTTGTAGATGAAGAGCATTTGCTCAATAAAACAACGTTAACCAAGTTTGGTTTTAAAGTAGGTGATCTCACATTAGTGATCGAAAAACTCTAATTTTGCATGTTCGCGATGTGTAGAAATATAGGAGAATATAGTTGGCTATAAATAGACAAAAATATGTCGACCTTTATTTTGATTATGTGTGTCCATGGTGTTATCTGATGCATGCTGAACTTAAACGCCAACAATTCATTCATGAAATCAATTTCAAGCCTTTCCCGTTACAACCTCAAACTCCTCAAGTAGGCAAGTTGATAACTGAGATCTTTGGAGGGGAGGTGGACCTGGAAGATATCCATGCGCGAGTGTGGCAACTTTTTGATGAGTCAAAGCTTCCCTATACAAAAACTCGGAATAAAATATACAACACGCGCGCGGCACAAGAATTGACGCTATGGGCAGCAACTAAGAATAAGGCTTTACAGTTAGCTGATGAGATTTACGCGGCATACTTCGAAAGGAATGAAAATATCTCGGAAATATTGATTCTAAAATCTATTGTGAGCAAAGCGGATCTTGACCATGATGAAGCTGAGGAGATTTTAGATAAGGGATATCATTCAGCGGAGCTGGAAAGTCTCTGGTTAAATGCCCAAAAAAATGGAATTCATGGGGTGCCTGCCTTGGTTGCCAATCATAAAGTACTAAGTGGTTTTCAACCTAAGCATTTACCTAGTTTTTTTAAATTTTCTGACGCCAAATAGTTTGTGTAATAAATATCTACCTTTTTTAAAACATTTTCTAGCTATTGACAGTAAGTAATTGCCCTCGAAAATAACTCTTTTTATTTTCGGCAAATTTTTGTCATGCAAAATTGGGTATCCTTTGATCTATTTCGCACTGCTTATATTCAGGAAACTCTCCAAATTAAGCCAGAAAAAATGCATAAGTATGCCGAAGAGATAAAAACCTCCCTCTGCGTCCTTTTTCCTGAATACTGGCAATTGAATACACTTTTGTATGTATATGGGTGTTCAATTTATCCAAGTGAGCCGAGCTATCGTATTGGACACAATAAAATTGAGATGACAAGAGTATTCGAAGCACTTGTGCCTTCACATGTTCCACTCACTTATATTTCCCCCAATACACCCTTAGCTCAAGAAGAAATTCTAGAAAATTTATCTGTTCCTTTTGTAGCAAAATTATCTAAATCATCACAAGGTGTAGGAGTTTGGCGAATTGATTCGTTATTCGAATGGAGAGTATATTGTCAAAAAACAGAGGTTCTCTATGCCCAAGAATTTCTTCCAATCAACAGAGATCTTCGACTAGTTGTTGTAGCTGGTCGTATAATAGGGAATTATTGGCGACGGCAGAGTATTGACGGATTTCACAATAATGTGTCAAAAGGTGGGGAAATTATTCAAGAGCCAGCTCCGTATTCTGCTATCTCTCTTGTTGAAACATTGTGTCAGACACTGGGTATTAACCATGGCGGCTTTGATATTGCGATGGTGGGTGACCATCCCTACGTTTTAGAAGTCAACAGATTATTTGGGAATCAAGGAATAGTCGGCGGGGAAGCTATTATACAAAATATAATTAGCGACCATCTTTGTCAGACTTTTCTTTAACTGTCACCGTCAGCCAATCTAACACCAAACCTGAGATAGGATTAAAACGTGCTATCCGATAGATTATTTTTAAAAGTTGTGGACGTGTTCTGATTCTTGGCTCATCAGCGCGTGGAATAAACCACAATAAGACTAGAAGCCTAATTAAGCCACTCGTAGTAAAAACTATATAAAGTGTGGAACCTATAGAAAAAGGTAAATAAATTGATAACTTTTGAGCTTGAGTAGCTAGGAGTCCACCCAATAGGGAGCCAAAAAATACAAAAATAGCTGCAGCTTGGGCTTGTAATGCCGCGTAGGATGCAAAATCTGTTTGGTGAGGCCTAATATCATAAAGATAGTTAGCTGTAGTTAAATTATAACCACTCCAAGCGAATCCAGAAAATATTTGGACAAGTAGCAACCAATAATAATTTTCAGAAAATATCCAGAGTATTGGTGCTGCTGGTATAAGAGATGAACTTAATAGCATCATAAAACGGCTACCAAAACGATCACTAAAGCTACCCCAATATTTCAACATAAAAAATTGTGTACCTATGGATGCAAGTTGATTAATTGCATACTCCAAATAACTGTAGTTGAGCTCTTGCAACATGTACACGGCAAAGAAGGGAGCCGATACTGATACAGCACCCTGCATTCCTGCAAAAAATAAGGAGTAGTTACGAAAAGTTGAATTATGTAATGCAGCTCTACACTCGCTTAGCGTAGAGAAGACACTGCGATGATGACCATTATCCCATTCTTTGCTTTCATGCATGCTAGATAGGAAATAACATGAGAAAGCCCTACCAATAGCGCTAATAATAAAAAGAAAAAGGAAACCTATCCAAGCGGCATCAAATCTTGCAGAAAGTGCCAACAATAATCCACCAGCCACAAACATAAAAATAGATGTAGCGACAGTTAATCGTGACCTTGAGGCGAAAAAGTGACCACGTTGGTCTGCGGAGACGAGTTTGCCCATCCAAGCTCGCCATTGAGGTTGGATAAAATTAAAGGCAGCGTGGTACATCATGAAAAGCATGATTAACTCTGTCATTAAGCCCCCTCGGCGGGACACAGCAAGTGTTGCAAAGGCGAACATCAAAAAAGTTTGAAAAATTGCTGCAAAAAGAACTAGTTGCTTTCGGGTAAACCATGTGCCGAGCCAAACAGATACTAATTGGAAAGTTGCTCCAATCAATTGTGGAAAGCCTGTCAGTAAGCCCATCTGTAAATTGTCTGCGCCAAGATACAGAGCAAAGGGGTTGATAAAGTTATCGCAACTAGCCGTCATTGTAGACGACGCCACAGCTTCTTTCTGTGAGTTCTGTAAGCTTTTCAAGCGTAGAGCACGCTGACCGGCAGGAGTTGAACAAGGATGATTTTCATGGGTTCCGACGGACATGTAGGTCTCATCAAAAGGGAGGCAGATATGGTTGGCCATTATAGGAGTTGAAAGAAATTTTAACACTAGTTAAAAATTAATAGTTTGCATCAGTTCAAGTGGTTATCATTCGATAATTGAACTCGCCACTTGTAGAATAATTAATCATGATGAACAGCTATACTCACAACTCACTTCGTATGCTCCCAGAATGGGCGCCCACTGAAGCGGTCATGCTAGCCTGGCCTCATATTAGTTCGGATTGGGCACCTTGGATTGATGGCATAGTTTCTGATTATGTCGAGCTATGTTGTGCTATTTCGCGTAGTGCATTTCCTGTCATTTTAGTACAGGACGATAATCATGAATCAGAAGTGAAAAAAATTCTTGATAGAAAAATGGATCGCCGCCCACTTTTTTTTCAGGTACCTTACAATGATACCTGGTGTAGAGACTACGGCCCTATAGGTATCGGGGCTGAGAGAGAACTTAAATCCTTTTTGAATTTTAATTTTGCAGGATGGGGTTCAAAGTATCAGGCAACATTAGATAATGCGGTTAATCAAGCGTTAAAGACATCTTGGGGGGTTCCGCTAAAGACACTCAATTATGAGCTAGAAGGCGGTAGCATAGAAACTGATGGACAGGGAACCTTGCTAACTACTGTGAATTGTTTGTTAGATTCTGCTCGAAATCCAGGCATAACCAAAGCTTCATGTGAGGAAAAACTCAGAGAGATTCTTGGTATTGATCGATTTTTATGGATATCAGAAGGAGCACTTTTAGGAGATGATACTGATAGTCACATAGATAATCTGGTGCGTTTTTGTAACGAAAATACACTGGCTTACATAACCTGTAGCAGACCGGAAGATATTCATTACTCATCGTTGCAAGAAATGCAGAGACAAGTGTTATCCCTACGTCAAGCGAATGGTGACCCTTATCGTACTTATGCATTGGAACTGCCACTTCCTCTCTATGATGAAGGCAGTAAGAGACTTCCTGCATCCTATGCCAACTTTCTGCTCATAAACGATCTGGTAATTATGCCTACTTTCGGATGTCCACAGGACGCCTTGGCTTTCAGTCAATTGCAATTGGCATTCCCCGGTAAAGAAATCTGTGGCGTGCCTGGGAATAATCTAATTAGACAGTATGGTGGTCCACATTGTGCGACAATGCAATTATCAGCTGGTGCACTAACAAAAGAGCTAATTAAAAAGAATGTTGTCTAGTTAAGATTATGCTAAAAAAATTAATTTAGTGAGATACCGTATGATGAAGAATACTCAGATAACTTCAGAGACACTGGAAGTAGCTATAGTCCAGCAACAAGCCTGGCCTGACAAGGAAGCAAGTTTGTCAGAAACAGAGCGTCTGCTAGAGGCGCATTGTGAAAATTCCAAACCTCAATTAGTACTCTTGCAGGAACTTCATAGCACTCACTATTTTTGTCAGCAGGAAGACCCTACGGTTTTTGATCTTGCTGAGTCGCTAGATGGTCCAACTGCTACAAGACTCGGCATCTTGGCGAAACGTCTAGGTATTGTACTGGTTGGTGGGATTTTTGAAAAAAGAGCGAAAGGAGTTTTTCATAATACAGCGCTTGTATTTGAGCCCGATGGAAAGCTTGCTGGATACTATCGAAAAATGCACATTCCAGATGATCCTGCATTCTATGAAAAATTTTACTTTACTCCTGGTGACTCGGTCCGTCATGATGGATCTAGCGGATTTTCCCCCATCCAGACTTCACTAGGAAAACTTGGTGTACTTATTTGTTGGGATCAATGGTATCCGGAAGCTGCTCGTTTGATGGCTTTGGCAGGGGCTGATATTCTTTTATATCCAACAGCAATAGGTTGGGATCTACATGATACACTCGAAGAAAAAATGAAACAAAAAGAAGCTTGGACCTTAGTACAACGTGCGCATGCTGTAGCAAACCATATTCCAGTACTATCTGCTAACAGGACTGGTATTGAAGAAGACCACAGCGGTGTTGGAGATGGCATCGAGTTTTGGGGTGGAAGTTTTATTACTGACGGTCGCGGTACCCTATTAGCGCATGCTGACTCTGTCAGTTCCTGTGTGCTACAAGCTACGATAAGTTTATCTGAAACAGAGAAATTACGACGTATTTGGCCATATTTTCGTGATAGACGAGTGGATGCTTATACGGACATATTAAAGCGAAGTTCCGCTCCTTAAAATAATGCCTAGAATAAATAATCTAAACACTTAAAAAAATTTGCTTCATCCAATTACTCTTTTGATGGTCTACGCCTCGTGTGTCTAAATTTCTTAAAGACTCATCAAAACGTTTAGCTAGGCTATGATATCTAAATACTTTCAAGTAATAGTTTACGAGTTAGTAATGTATACATGGTGATTTACATTCTTTAATTGAAGAGTAAATATTTCTGAGGAGATAGGGTGGCATTGATAATAAATCCAAAATCGATTCATATACGTGAAGCAACAGGAAGTGCTTGGATCGGGTCGGTTCTTGAATACTACGATTTTTTTATCTATGCTACTGCTTCAGCGCTTATTTTTCCCCAACTTTTTTTTCCTTCAACTGATCCCCTGGTAGCTATCTTTGCATCACTAGCAACTTATGGTGTTGGCTATGTTGCACGTCCTATCGGTGCAGTTATTTTGGGTCACTGGGGAGATACATTAGGAAGAAAAAGTGTGTTGATGACATGTATGTTTATGATGGGAGTATCTACCTTTTTAGTTGGCATATTACCCACCTATGAAAAAATAGGTTGGTTGGCGCCACTACTGCTTGTGATATTAAGATTAATCCAAGGGTTTGCTGTGGCTGGAGAGATATCAGGAGCTGCTACTATGGTGGTTGAGCATGCCCCGGAGGAGAGGCGAGGTTACTATTCTAGTTTCACTCTCCAAGGTGTGCAGTTTGGACAAATACTTGCTGCTGCTATTTTTTTACCATTGGCTTCATTTTTAACCTCAGAAGATTGGTTGCTCTTCGGTTGGCGTATACCTTTCCTTCTCTCTATCATTGTCATAGTTGCTGCATTTATCATTCGTAGAAAGTTACCAGAATCACCTACATTTATTGAACAAATAGCTTCAGGTCCGAAAAAAATTCCGCTCGTTTTTGCCTTAAAAAATTATTGGCGGGATATGCTAAGAGTTATGTTGATGTCATTAATGAATGTGATCCCTGTTGTGACTACAGTTTTTGGAGCTGCTTATGCTGTTCAGCCTGGATATGGGATAGAGTTTCCTACTAATGTTTATCTATGGATACCTGTGTTGGGGAATATCAGTGCAGTTTTTTTGATACCTTTTCTTGGGGCCTGGTCAGACAAAATAGGAAGACGACCATTATTGATTAGCGGGGCACTACTTTCAGGTTTGCTTTCGTTCGCTTACTTATACGCGATAAGTATTCATAACATTCCTTCAGCAATCGCCTTGTCAGTTTTGATGTGGGGAATCTGCTACCAAGGTTACAACGCAATATTCCCCAGCTTTTATCCAGAGTTATTTCCGGCATCTGTACGCGTGACAGCTATGGCTATCTCACAAAATGTTGGCACAATGTTGACTGCATTTTTCCCGGCCATCTTTATAACTCTAGCCCCACCAGGATCTAATAACATACCGGCGGTTATTGGTGGAATTACATTTAGTGTGACTATTATGGTTGCTCTAGCCGCATATTCATCTAGAGAAACATTAGTAAGTGTGCAAGGGAGTTGATGGAGGCAAGTATGTATATAGTTGTAATGGCTATACCAGTCGCCAATGTAAAAAAGAGTGAATATAAAAAATGGACAAAGTCTAGTGCAAAAATCTTACAAAGATATGGGTGCTTGCAGATCAAAGAGCTATGGGGTGATTGGATACCTGAAGGAAAGGTGACCGATTTTAAAAAAGCTGTCCATGCAAAAAATGGAGAAAATATAGTATTACAGTGGCAATATTGGCCAAGTAAAAAAGTGCTGCTTCAAGCTGAAAAAAAAATGAAAGCAGACGATGCTTTCAATGTTGATAGCGAAGTTCCATTTGAAGGGCAGCGTTTGATCGTAGGAGGGTTTAAAAGCTTTTTCACTGCTCATAGTAATGCGTGATTAAGAACAGATAAAGTGAGCTTTTATTCTTGACCAAAGATGGGGGGATGATAGGCTTTGTACTCAACAAGACACCAATAGTTAAGTTTCATGGATCTTGTTAAAGGAGTAATACTTGATTCGTTATCTGGCAATTTTATCTCCCAGGCTATAATTCCTACAAAGATAATGTATTAAGGATATTTTTTGCTCCAGGTCAGGAAGGGCATGAAGCTGATTCTAAACTGTTAGAGGATATGTGGGGTCTGGTATAACAAGCTTTTGCTGAGGGTAAAAAATAATTTAAATTAAATAAGTTATTATTTTCCTGAATACCTATACGCCCATGTTATCAATTATTGACGATCCAGGGGCAACGATGATGCGCAGAGTTATCGACAGGTTCTTGGCAGAGGAAACTAGTTGCAGCATTAGTAATAGGCTAAACTATGAAAAAACTATCTATAAAACTGTGTAAGGCTCTATTATTTTTATTTAGTTTTTCCAGTGCTTTAACAGTCGCACAAGTTCCTGATCTCTCAGGTATCTGGCAAGTCCAGGGTAGCCCAAGTATCGATATTCTCCAAGACTCTGCTAGTCATGGTCAGGGGTCTGTTTTGAGTCACACTAGCATAGAATCATTACCATATTTAGATACTGCAAGAGAACAACAACTGGTAAATTTCAATAACCGAGCTGATTTAGACCCCTTGAATCATTGTTTTTTGCCTGGTGTTCCACGAATTATGCTTTTAGATTATGCGTTTCAGATTATTCAAAATGATAGCCTTATCGGAATTTTTTTTGAGTGGCAGCAAGTTCATCGTCTTATTAGGCTTGATGGTGGAGAATCAATCTATGCAGGTATTGAATCATGGATGGGTCGCAGTAGTGGTGTATGGATAGGCGATGAATTGGTAGTATCTGTGAATGATTTCAATGATAGAAGTTGGCTCGATGCTATAGGCAATTACCATAGTTCATCGATGGTGGTTACCGAGAAATACCGGTTAATTGATATAGATACTCTTCAGTATTCGGCAACCATTGATGATGCTGAAGTTTATTCTTCGCCCTGGACACTTACCGTTTTGATGAAAAGACAGTTGCAACTTCCAAGGGTGCTCGAGTATCAGTGCCAAGCTGAGAAGGAGGAAGCGGAGGGAGATTTTGAGCCTGATACTCGACTTTGGTATCCAGCTGTGGTTCCCCAAGGCCAGCAATTTATAAAAATTGATCCACCACCACTACCAGAATCTAGTAATGATTTCCCTCGTCTAACCAACGGTAAACCAAATTTGACAGGTATCTACATGGCTGATGCGGGTGGGGCAAATTATGGTCTCGAGTTTCATCCTCCAGGGTTTTTAATGCCACCCTCAAGAGGGGTTGTTATCAAACCAATTGATGGAATACTTCCATATCAGCAGTGGGCTAGAGCCGAAAGGGATGAGAGATTGGAACCATGGAGAGGCTACGACGATCCAACTGCACACTGTTTTGTTGCTGGGCTACCTCGTTCACATTATGTTCCCTCACCATTTTACATTATTCAAACTGAATCTGGTATTGCTCAGTTCTTCGAGAGAATGTCGTGGAGATTTATAGACACTCAGCGAACAACTTTTCTTCCAGATACTTTGAGATTATGGCAAGGAGATGCTTTAGGACGCTGGGATGGAGATTCTTTAGTGGTGAAAAGTAAGAATTACAACGGTAAAGCTTGGTTGAATGAAGCAGGAGATGTTATCTCACACGCAGCTACAATAGAGGAAACATATACGCCTATTAATAGTGATACCTTGTTATATAGGGCTACTATTCATGATCCGATTGCTTATTTAAGTAGTTGGACAATTGAGATTCCTTTGAACCGGATAGATGATGAATTGCTTGAGGTTGCCTGTCTTGAGGATAATAATGATTTAGAACACCTCAGAGATGTTCGTGATGAGCATCGAAAAGCTAATTCTCAACTTAATTAAATGGATAAACTATGAATTATTTTTGGAGTATTATGCTTGGGTTTTTTAGTGCATCACAAGCCTTCGCCCATCACTCTTTCTCAGCAGAGTTTGATAATGAACGTCCTGTCTCGCTAGAGGGAACCGTGATTAAAATGAATTGGTCCAATCCTCACGGTTGGATTTATTTGGCAGTGAAATCTGAAGATGGATCAGTGACTGAGTGGGCACTTGAGACTAGTGCAGCGAACAACTTAATTCGAAGAGGTTGGCGTAAACATGATCTTGATGAGGGTACCTATCTAAAAGTAGATGGATGGCAAGCTCGTAATGGAACGCCTACGGCGAATATCAGATCTGTTATGTTAGCCGATGGTCGCCGCCTGTTTGCTGGTACATCTAACCAAAGCTCAGAAAACGAATAAGTATTTTTAAACCTATTTTTTTGACATAAATAAATCATTTTTATTTCATGATCACAAGAAAAGTATGGTGAACTTAGCTTATAGTGGACTGGTAAGTATCATTATCCAATAAGTTTGTTAATTCACCTGCGTCATGAAGCTTAATCCTGTAAATCCATCCTCTTTCTTCGGGGCTGTCGTTAACCAACTCAGGCTTATTTATCAATTCTGGATTGACTTCTATTATCTCTCCACTGGCTGATGCATAGATTTCTGATGCCGTTTTTACAGACTCTATCACACCTATTGCTTGGCCCTGACCAAACTCTACCCCGACCTCTTTAAGATCGATAAAGACTATATCACCCAGCTCTTCTGCGGCATGTTCAGTTATCCCAAGTGTTGCTATTTCTCCCTCAATTCTTATCCAAACATGTTCCGCGGAGTAAAAAATGCTCACTGATCATTCTCCTGACTCAATTGTTTTCAACGAACTTTTTTAATATCCCATTTAATATACCCTATTACCTATATTAAAAAAATCTAATGTCCTTATTCTTTACTATTTAATTGATGTCTTTGAGTGACCATTTTCTTAAAATGTTGAACCATATAAAGCAAACAGAATTTTTCGCATGAAGACGTACTTGATTCGATTTCACTTAACTTCAGCATTAATAATATTATTTTTTATTGTTAATGTGGATGTAGCACATTCTCAGCCATTGGCTACCATGATGGATTCGGTAAATGAGAATATTTATCAGATCAATGCCGTTACTGTAGAGCGACCGCCAGTGATAGATGGCGTATTAGATGATGAGGTCTGGCAGTTGGCTGAGGTTGTCACTGATTTTCATCAGATCCGCCCTGGAGACCACGTGGCTCCAAGTGAAAATACCGAAGTTCGAGTAGTCTATACAAAAGATGCGATCTATATTGCTGCAAAGATGGATGATAGTGAACCCGATCTTATAGCTACCCCAACTTTGCGCCACGGTCAGGGGCTAGGTCCAGACGATAGACTGATTGTAATATTGGATCCTTATAACACCAAGAGGACAGCATATCGTTTCGAAACAAATCTCAATGGTGTTCGGCATGATGCTCTCTACACAACTATTAACAGTTTTGACAATAACTGGTCGACCATTTGGGATGTCAAAACTTCACTCTATGAAAATGGTTGGATTGCTGAAATTGAAATCCCTTTCAAATCATTAGCCTTTGATCCTAATACCACAACTTGGGGTTTTAACTTCGGGAGAGGTATTCGTCGACGAAACGAGGAAATGGCTTGGGTATCCTTCAACAGGACAATGAACCCAAGCATAACTGGTGAGTTGACTAATATGCGGGGGATGGATCAAGGGGTAGGGTTGGATGTAGTGCCCTCAATAGCGTTGGTTCGATCAGATAATCAAGTAATTAGTGCGTCTGAAGATCAGGTCAATCCCTCGTTGGATGCATTTTATAGACTCACACCGTCTCTTAATGCAGCGCTTACTATCAATACTGATTTTTCTGCAGTGGAAGTCGATTCGCGCCAGGTAAATCTAGATAGATTTTCCTTATTTTTCCCTGAACGTCGACAATTTTTTCTGAACGATGCAGATCTTTTCCAGTTTGGAAATATTAGTAATATTTCTAATGAAGCTGCTAATGGTGCATCCGTTCAAAATGGTATTCCCTATTTTTCCAGACGCATAGGACTAGGAAGCAACGGCTCTACAGTAGGGATCAACTATGGAGGGAGAATTAGTGGACGAGTTGGTCGTTGGAACATAGGAACCTTGGCCATATCTCAGGAAGGATATGAGGGTATAGATTCAAAGAACCTATTTGTAAGTAAAATTTCGGCTAATGTACTTCAGGAATAAAACCTTGGTTTTATTTTCACTAAGGGAGATCCAACCTCAAACATCGACAATACCGTATTTGGTCTAGACTTTCGCTACCTGAATACGAGATTAAAAAGTGGACTTGCTCTTGAGGGTGATGTGTGGATTATGCAATCAGAAACACCGGGACTTCAGGGGAAAGATCGAGCGTGGGGATTAGGTTTGCGATCTCCAAATACTGAAGGTTGGGCAGGAGGATTCAATGTAAAACAGATCGAAAATAATTTTAATCCAGCCCTTGGCTTCGTGAATAATAAAGGCGTACGTAACTACATAGCTGATTTGGGTTATACTCATTTCTTTGGTCGAGGCTCATATTTTCAGCAGGTACGTTCTGGTTTCGATGGCGAGCAAACTTATTTTCTTGACGGTGGGCTACAGTCGCAAGCATTTCGATTTACATTATTTCAAATAACCAACAATTCCAGGGATGTTTTTAGAATTCGATTAGCAGATAATCGTGAAGTAGTTCGTAGACCATTTGTAATCTTCGCAGAACCAGGAAGGCAGATAGTCATAGAGCCTGGTGACTACAAATTTAGACGAGGTGGATTTAGACTTACAACAGCCAATCAACGTCCTCTGTCATTCATGCTTGGAGGCGCGATAGGTGATTTCTGGAATGGTTCTCAAGATACATTTCGTTCAGGTTTGCGACTTCAAGGCGGTAAGGCCATAGTTGATGTCAGTTATGAAGTTAATAACATCACACTACCTCAGGGAAGGTTTTCCACTAGACTTGCCTCAATTAATACTCAGTACGCCTTTACGTCGAATTTCTACTGGGTAAACTTACTCCAATACGACAACGTCTCAGAAGTACTGGGCATAAATACGAGGTTGCAATGGATTCCCAGTGCCGGACAAGAAGGTTTTATAGTGTTGAATTATAAGTTGCAGGACTATGATAAGGATAACCAATTTACTGAAATGGCTATGGACTTGAGCCTTAAATTTACTTACACCATTCGCTTCTAAAGTTTAGTTCCACATTGTCTACAATAATTTGCATCAAGATCATGGCCCTTACGTTGACAGTGAAGGCAAACTTTTTCAATATCGATGTGATCATATCGATGCTGTTGCTGAAATTCATGCATTAACTCTGAAGAGACGATGCCCGTAGGCACCGCAATAATCGCGTATCCTGTGAGCATGGTGATGGCCGCAATGAATCTACCTAGATCAGTATGTGGTACGATGTCGCCAAATCCAACTGTTGTCATCGTCACTATAGACCAATAGATGCTCAGTGGGATACTGGTGTAGCCATTTTCAGGCCCTTCCACTAAATACATAACAGAGCCAAAAATAACTTGTAGTGCTAAAACAGATACGATAAATACTAATATTTTACGCCTTGCATTTATCAAGGCGCGGAGCAACATGTTTGCTTCACTGACATAACGAATCATTTTTAAGATACGAAAGATACGTAACACTCGCAAGATACGAATAACAACTAGGAAGCTGGCGTCTGATTCAATAAGTGCAAGATAACTAGGTAGTATTGAAAAAAAATCAACAAGGCCATAAAAGCTTCGGGCATATGCTAAGGGCGATTGAGAACTGTAAAGTCGTAATAGATATTCAAAAGTGAATAACAGAGTAAATGCCCATTCCACCCAAAAGAGCTGACTATCAAAACTTTGATGTAGCGGTCCTACCGAATCTATAAGCACTACTAATACACTCAGTAAGATAGCTACTATGAGAAAAATATCAAAATTTCTGCCTGCTGGTGTGTCATATCCGAAGATGACTTCATGCAGTTTAACTCGAAGATTTTTGATGTGATTGGGAAATATCATGGTTATTATTCGACTGCAAAAAACCATAGTTTTATGGAGTCTTTATAGCGCGCTCCTGAGGCAACCAATATCAATCCATTAAGCCATGCGTATTTACCTTCGGGGGCCTTGATACGTGGATTTGAGCGAAAATAATATTCAGTGGGATCTACCTCTTCACCTGTAAATAGTTTTGCTAGCACTTCATCAGGGCCATGACGGAGGCCAAAATTACTTACTTGTAGTAGCACATTGTCATCTGTCCGTAGCGCATAAGTAGCCTCTGCTTGTGTGATACTGTCTGGTCGGATTAGTTGCCAATCGGCTGCACCTGCGGGCTCTACTTTTCCACTCAGAGCGATGTTTCTGTAACTTCCTTCAAAAGTTCCACCTAGAATAGGGATTATTCTTCGCTGCCCTTCGACTGTAAGACCTATTTCAATAGGCTCAGCTAGCACAGCTTTTAGCGTCAGCATAGGAGTTAGTTTTGGTATTAGCACTTCAGTAGTTTCCATCTATTTTATTAATTGGTTATAACTTGTAGTGTAGCCTTGTGTACCAGAGGTGTCATCAGTATAGCAATTAAGTGACAAAACGAATGACTCTGTGTAGTTTTACATATTGATATTATCCTAAGGAGTCAAAACAATGTTGCAGGCCCTACCTGTTGTTACAGATACCCCCCTTTGGGATGCTTTTCTTGAAGTCTATCAAGTACCTGCTTATGCGGTTGCGCTGGAGTTAGATATTTTCGAATCACTTGATGTTGAACCTGCGTCTGCTGATGAATTAGCTAAGCTTAGAGATTTTGATCCTCGTTCCTGTAGGGCTTTGTTAGCAATGTTAAAAAACTCTGGGGCCTTAGATTTGCGATGTGGTCAGTTTCAACTTAGTGAGCTGGGAAGACGGTACCTACTGAAGTCATCAAGATTTTATTGGGGGCACGTGTTTACGAGAAATGGGCGTACGTTACAGGCCACGCAATTGCTACTAGAAACTGTGAACCGAGATCGTGAAAGACCAGATGCTATCAAACGTCGTCCAGCGGATGGCTGGGAGAGTGGTCATGTTGAAATGGAGATGGCGAGAACTGTAACCAATTTCATGCATAGTCACTCTGTTGCCGCAGCAGAAGGAATGACGCATACCATAGATCTTTCAGGAATTACCCGACTACTTGACGTGGCAGGTGGTTCAGGTTGCTTCGCTATCTCCATGGTCGCCAAAAATCCTCAAATGACAGCAACTGTTATGGAACTACCTACTATTTGTATCTTGGCACAGGAGCGAATTCAAGAGGCGGAGCTTTCCCAACGAGTTGATACTGTGACAGTAGATATGTTCAGGGAGGCTTGGCCTGAGGGATATGATGCTCACTTTTTTTCCAACGTCTTCCACGATTGGGATTTCGAGACCTGTTCGCAACTGGCCGCAGCGTCTTTTGCTTCATTGCCAAGCGGAGGGACCATTTTGTTACACGAGATGCTTTTAGACGACTGCGGAACAGCCCCCAGACACGCAGTTATCTTCTCATTGTTGATGGCGATGGGTACTAAAGGACAACAGTTTACTTTTGGACAATTGGAGAAAATTTTAAAAGAAGCAGGATTTGTGTCTGTGAAAGTGCAGCATTCCTATGGCTATTATTCAGTGATTATGGGGATAAAGCCATGATTTTTAGATAAATACTTTAATTCGACTATCATTCAAGTGAAATTCTTTACATGCTTTTTTCGTTATCAGAAAGTTTTTTCGACTTCCGAAAAAAGCTAAAGTATGGCATGATGCGCGGCTTTCAATGAGCACAACTCAAGGGAGCCTATCCAAGATGAGTAAAAATAGTCTGAGCGCTGCGATCGAAGCAGCTGGCGGTGCGGTTAATCTGCTTCGCAACTCCAAAGCAGGGATCTACGTCTATCCAGTTGTAGCCCCCGAATTCTCCAACTGGCGTTCTGAGCAAATGGCATGGCGTAACTCTGCTGTATTATTTGACCAAACACATCACATGGACGAGCTTACGGTAGAAGGTCCAGACGCTGAGAAATTCCTCAGTCATGTAGGTATCAACAGCTTTGCTAATTTCAAGCTTAATGTTGCAAAGCACTTTGTCCCTGTCACTCCAGCTGGTCACGTGATTGGAGACATGATCATTTTCCGTGAAACTGAAGAGAAGTTTGTGCTTGTAGGCCGTGCGCCGACTGCTAATTGGGTTATGTTCCAAGCTGCATATGGTCAATGGAACGTGCGTCTGAAGCATGATCCTCGTTCAGATAGCCGTCCAGATGGTAAGGCAATATACCGTGGACACTATCGCTTCCAGATTCAGGGTCCAGAAGCTGGTAAGATCTTTGAAGCGATGAATGGCGGTCCTATCCCTGAGGTTAAATTCTTCCACGTTGATTGGGTTAATGTTGGAAACCGTAAAGTACAGGCTCTTCGTCACGGTATGGCTGGTGCTCCTGGTTTGGAAATTTGGGGTCCTTATGCTGACAAACACTATATCCAAACAACTATAATGGAAGCTGCCAAAACTGCCGGAGTTGATCTACGTTTGGTGGGAAGCCGTGCTTACTCTTCTAATACTTTGGAGTCTGGATGGATTCCTTCACCTCTGCCTGGTATCTATACTGGCGAGGGTATGATGAAAGATTATCGTGATTGGTTGGGAGCTGACAGCTACGAAGCTATGGGTTCAATTGGTGGTTCACTCACCAGCGACAACATCGAAGATTATTATGTCACTCCATTTGAATTAGGTTATGACTTCTATATCGGCTGGAAGAAAGACGACTTCATAGGCAAAGCTGCTCTGGAGGCTATGCGTGATGCTGGCAACCAGCGTAAGAAAGTGACTATTGAGTGGAACCGTGAAGATGTGATGAAAGTGATTGAATCATGCTTTATGGAGGGAGCTGCTTATAAATGGATCGATTTCCCTCAGCCTAATTACAGCTCGAGCAATGCCGATGAGTTATTAAAAGATGGTAAGCGTGTTGGTATGTCAATGTTTAATGGTTACTCATACAATGAACGTTGCCTGCTATCTCTAGCCGTAGTAGATGCTAGTGTTGAAGTTGGCGATGTACTGACCTTGAAATGGGGTGAGCCAGAGTTAACTGGTAAGACTTCTACAGAGCCACACAAGCAAGCTGAAATTCGCGTCAAGGTTGCCCCAACGCCTTATGCCAAAGAGGCTCGTGAAAACTACGCAGATAGCTGGCGTACCAAGAAGTAATCAACAAATCTCAAAGTGTTGTAGATATGTAACTAAGAAAAAAGGCGGCCAAAGGTCGCCTTTTTTTGTCTAGGAAAGATAGTTGACCATTAAGAGAGAATTATGGCTAAAATTCTGACAAATCCACGTGAGGATGGAGAATATCTCAATTCATTAGCGAGAGGACTTGCTGTACTAAAAGCGTTTTCTAAGGTTAAACCTAGCATGACTCTGAGTGAGCTTGCTCAAGAGACAGAGTTGAACCCTGCTGTGGTGCGTCGATGTCTGAATACACTGATACACTTAGGTTACGTTGGTAAGGTAGATAAGGTTTTTTTATTGCGCCCCGAAGTTTTTTCCTTAGGCTCAGCATTTATAGAATCGATGAATCTCGAAGAAGTTATCAAGCCAAGTCTACAACGTGTTAGAGATGTCACAGGGAATAGTACTGCAATGGCAGTTATGTCTGGGGCAGAAATACTATTTATGATGTATGTCTCGACTAAACTTTTGACTCGAATCGCAGCTGGAGTAGGCACCCGCTTTCCTGCCTACGCTACTGCTGCTGGAAGGGTCATGCTTGCCGCTATGGATAAAAAAAAATTACAGGAATATTTGGATAAAAATCCTTTAAAAACTTTAACTGATCGAACAATTACAAACGCTGTAGATCTACGTAAAGAATTGAAAATTATAAGAAAGGAGGGTTTTGCTGCTATAGAAGGAGAGTTAGATTTTGGTTTGGTTTCAGTTGCAGTCCCCTTAAGAAGTGCTCCACTTGGAGGGAATCATCAAAATGAACCAGGACAAGTTTTGGCAGCGCTATCATGTTCTACATCGCTTGCACGAATGAGTTTAGAAGAAATGAAGCAGGTTTGTGTCCCTGAATTACAAAAAGCAGCAGGTGAAATTGAATTTGAACTCAGACGTAGCCCTTTGCTCGCTCATGCTATCTCCCTTTAAATATAAGTGATCAAGCAATTTTTTGTGAAAGAAAATAGGTTTTTCACTGTGACATGCCAGTTATGCCTCAGAGATCTTGAGTCATTTCCTATTGCGTTATAGATTCACAAGAGCCATAGTTAACTTTTAATACATATAAGATAAAGTAAAAGGATCTATCATGAGAAGGTTATGCGTTACTAGTTTCCTCATCATACTAACCAGTATATTCAATGTTGCCCCTATCTCTGCTCAAGAAGGTTATCCGCTTAAAGGTTCCTGGATTGGAGAATGGGCTGGTAATGAAGATTTGGGTGACTTCGTTCTCATCGTCATGGACTGGGACGGAGAAAATGTCAGCGGCACAATTAATCCTGGGACCGATAACATTGTGATTGAAAATGTTACGCTTGAGCCTTCAAGCTGGACAGTCATCATTGAAGGTGGAGGCTATACGTTATCAGGTCGCATCGAACAATTAGAGTTACCATCGAGATCTATTCTAGGCACTTGGAAACATGGTAGTAGAAGCGGTGCCCTGTCTCTTTCTCGGCAGTAATGTTAAGCCAGTTAATATCAGACCTCAGGTAGCCTAATCATGAATAAACATTTTTCTAGAGCTAATTTGAACTTACAAAAAAAGACATTGATCAAAGCTATTTTATTAGGTGCCTCAGTGTTTGTTAGTTCTTTTGCTTTTGTCCCTTCAGGACAGGCTCATCATCCAGTAGCTGCAAAATTTGATCCGAGTAAAGAAAAGTCTTTAATGGGAGTAGTATCGTTTGTAGACTGGAGTAACCCTCACGCGCACATTTTCCTTAATGTAACTAACTCTGACGGCAAGGTACAGAACTGGGCAGTAGAACTCGAAAGTCCCGTTTTATTGAAAAAAGCAGGCTGGTCTGAAAATGCCCTTAAACCAGGAGACCATGTCAATGTCACTGGTATTTTGGCACGTAATGGAACTCGTCAGCTGTGGTCTGAAAAATTAACTCTAACGGGCACTGGCCGCCAAGTTTTTACCATGAAAGACATTGCTCCAAGGCCTTTGTTGAATCAGAGACCCACGCCACGTTGGCCCGATGGGCGTGTAGCTTTGGGCGGCACGAATACATCAATAGATGGCTACTGGAGTTTTCCCTCTGCGATGGTTCTGACTGAGGACGGTAGCAACGTTCAAGCTGATGATTATGGTCAGCTTAATTCAGTGACTGATGCAGCCAAAGTTGCTCCATTCCAAGATTGGGCCTTAGCACTCTTCAAGCATAGACAGGAGCGCATGCTACAGGACGATCCAATGTACTTACACTGCAAACCTCCTGGGGGGCCACGTCAATTTCAATCAAATCTAGGAATCAAGTTACTTGAAGATCGTCCAGGTGATCGTGTTTTCGTCCTGATGGGCGGAGGCAATCACAACTACCGAATAATATATTTGGATGGCCGAGAGCAAAGCGGGCAAGTCACCGGCGATGATGATAACCCCTTGTACTTCGGTCGTTCTGTCGGATACTGGGAAGATGATGTACTAGTAGTAAACACAACCGACTTCAACGAAGATTTTTGGATGAGTAATGGTGGCTTACCGCACACCAGTCAGCTCGTCTTGAATGAGCGTTTTTCACGCCCCGACTTAGACACGTTGCACTATGAAGTCACGATTGAAGATCTAGGGGCATACACGCGTAACTGGAAAGCTTCTTGGGATTTACGATGGGTTGGCGGCGAGGAGCTTCCTGTACATTTTTGCCAAGATAACCGCCCATAACTAGTGGTTGGTTTGGAACAGAATAGAAAATTAGAATAATAAGGATACATTAACTACATAAGTCAAATAACCAATTTTTTTACCGATAAAATTTAATATGCTGGCCCCTAAGGGCTGGAGTCAAAGGAGGTATTCGTAATGAGTAATAAGTTTGTAAAGATAGCCGTTATATCCTTTAGCCTGGTGACTGGCGGCCTTATGAGTTCTGTAGTCGCACAGGCACATCATTCTTTTGCTGCTGAGTTTGATGCTAATCGCACTGTACAGCTTTCAGGTGTTGTTACGAAGGTAGAATGGACCAATCCCCATGTTTGGATTTATATGAATGTCAAAAATCCAGAAACAGGAAAAACTTCCAATTGGGGAGCTGAACTTGGCCCTCCTCACTTACTACAGCGCCGTGGCTGGCGACGTGATTCACTGCAAATTGGTACTGTGATCAATGTCGATGGTTTTATGTCACGAAACGGTAGTGAACGAGTGAATGCTCGAGCAGTGACTTTGGCTGGTACAGGCAATGCTCCAGGTCAAACATTGGATGCAGGATCCAGTCAGCTAGAAGAAAACAATCGCTCCAATTAACATAGTTATCTAAGTCCCGCTAGTAGAATAGTTACTGTAGATGAGGTTCAGATGAAAAAGGTTTTTTCCGTCACTTCTCTTGTGCTGGCTTTGTTAGCTATTGAGACGGCTAATTCTCAACCACTGGCTGCTGATGCCACGCCAGGGCCTGTACCCCGTAATGCAGAAGGCAGAGTTCTTTTTGGAGGCCCTTTACCTTCTGAGAGAGGTATTTGGACTCCTATATTTGGAATTAAAGATGCTGTGGCTCCTCCAGAGACCGTTCCATTTCAACCTTGGTCACGTGCTTTGTGGGAGGAGAGGGAAAGGCATGAACTTGAGCCTCATGCTAGATGTAAAGCCTCAGGAGCTTCTCGCCAATTTTTAACTCCGTATGGCGTTGAGTTTTTAGAATTACCTGAAATCCAACAGATGTACATATTTGATATCGGTGGTCCTCACACATTTAGAACCGTCTACATGGATGGCAGAGCTCATCCTGAACAGTTTACTCCTACTAACTACGGTCATTCAGTGGGCTGGTGGGAGGGTGATACACTTATCATCGATACTATAGGTTATGTAGAGGATTTCTGGTTTGGTCGTCGGGGTCTACCCCATACAGATAAGTTGCATACCATTGAACGTTTTACACGTTTGAACGAAGGTGTCATTGACTATCGTATTACCATTGATGATCCTGGTGCATATACAGCATCTTATACAGGAGGATTCAATTTACGTTGGAATCCTGGGCAGGAACTCTTCGAATATGTTTGTCAACAAGCTAACTATGCGGCAGAACTCATGGTTGGTGATGGCGCTGATTCTGTTGATAGAAGTAGTTCAATTACTCCTTAGTTAAAGGTTGGGATCGTCTCTACCATAGAAACCCGCGTATAATAATTCTGCCGGGCCTTGTGCCTGGCTTTTTATATTTTTTTGAATAGTTGGAGTTAACTGGCATGGGTAAGAAGCCTGTTGTTTATCTGCTGCCAGGGTTATTGTGTGATGAGATTGTTTGGAAAGCGCAGACCTCAGCCTTAGCCCCTCAGTTTGATGTGCGTATTACTAATTTCAGAGGAATGAAAGATTTTCGGCTGATGGCTGAGTCAGTGTTAGTTCAAGCCCCAGACCGCTTCAGTATCGTCGGTCATTCAATGGGTGGCAGAGTAGGGCTAGAGCTTCTTCATTTGGCTCCCGAACGAATAGAGGCTGTTGTATTAATGGATATTGGTGCACATCCTTTGCAGCCAGGTGAGCGTTCCGAGCGAATGGTTTTAGTTGACCTTGCGGAAGAAAAGGGAATGGAGGCGTTAGCAGATCTTTGGATACCTCCAATGATTTCAGAGTCTCGCCATCAGGATGCTTGTCTCATTAAAACTTTACGAGAGATGGTTTTACGAAGCAGCCCAGCTGACTATCGCGGTCAAATTGAAGCTGCCTTAGGGCGCTCTGATCAAAGTAAATATTTGTCTGAGATCTACCATGAAGTTCTATTAGTGGTTGGAGAGTGTGATCAATGGAGCCCAATCTCACAACACCAAGCAATTCGGTCGCAGTTGCTTCATTGTCATTTGGAAGTGATACCACATTCAGGGCATATGGTGCCAATGGAGGAACCAGAGGCCTTGAACTTTGTTCTTCTGGACTGGCTGTCGCGGTTACTCTAGTATCTTAAGTGCTTCCAACCAATTCAATCTTAAATTACGGGTAAGCAAGATTTATCCAGGGGTTACCATGAATTTATTGAATCTTCAGAGGTTTATATTTTTTCTTTTTACTCTTTCGTTATTAGCTTGGTTACCAAAGAGTGAAGCACATCATTCCTTCGCAGCAGAATTTGATGCTAATAAAATTATTAATCTTAATGGGGTAGTAACAAAAGTCTCTTGGACTAACCCGCATGTTTGGATTTATTTAAATGTGAAAGACCCTGCAACTGGTAAAATAGTGAATTGGGGAGCAGAGCTAGGTCCCCCACACTACTTGCAGAGAAGAGGGTGGCGACGGGAGACCCTTAAAATTGGGACTCCGGTAGATATCGAAGGTTTCATGTCTAGAAGCGGGAAAGAATATGTCAATGTTAGATCTGTTTCTTTGTCAGTTAGTGGTGAAATTCTGGATGGTGGTTCTAGCCAGTTAGAGCAGGGTTATAACCCTTCAGACAACAACGAGTATGTTCCACAGAATTGATGTTTTTATATTAAGCATCAAATTATGGAATTATCAGGCTGGTCTTTCCCACTGCTTGGTTTTCCTCATTTACCATCAACTCACTAGCATAGTTAGACTGCTGACAAAGGTATTCAAATAATTCCTCTTCTGGATGCCATCGTAGGACCATTTTTGCTATTACAGGCGCATCATAGGCGCTTGGATCGAACAATTTAAATTCATACTCAATAGTGTCGCGACTTACACGAGTTAACCTTTCATGAACCTGTGCCAGTTCTGTGTGTGGTAATCCAGAACGATCAAACCAGAAATCAGTATTGAAACCAATAGTGTCAACAATTAAAGAATCTTGCTCCCACCAGCCGACTGAATGTCCATAGTTTGTAGGTGTGAGGTTTTTAGGATGAGCTCTTCCATCGAGATATACAGTTCTAAAGGTATGAGGGCCACCAATGTCAAAGATATATAGTTGTTGGATTTCAGGTAAGTGAAGAATCTCTACTCCATAAGGTGTTAGAAACTGACGCAATGCACCTGATGCTTTGCAACGAGCATGAGGTTCGAGATCATGTTCCTGTCGTTTATCCCATAAAGCTCTGGCCCAAGGTTTAAATGCGATCTCTTCAATATTGTAAAGTGGTGGGCCTATGCGGTAGTCAGGTACCCAGATGCCAGCTCTTTGTCCGGGTTCTGCAGAAATATATACTTGTCCTATTGAATTTCTTGGAGGTGGAAGATTGTCATTCCATTCACTTTGTGCAGAATTCTGCGCAAGCAAAATTTTACTTATTAAGAGTAATAAACTTAAAATAGTACATAACTTTTTTGGCTTTGCCGTAATAAAGGTCTCGGCATTATCATAGATTATCATGATTTTTTTACCCATAGAGTAAAATATTTGGTAGACATTACCCTAGGTTAGTATAAAAAAAAAGCTTAACCTATAGCGGAAGGTTAAGCTTTTTATAACATTATTTGAGAGTTTGAATAATTAGCTATATACCCTGCTCACGATGATAGGCTTCGTTATTAGGAGTATGATCGCCAGCCAACCAACGCTTGAGCTCTCCATGAGCTTTGGGCAAAACATCTTTATTAATCTGTTCAACATCTGGATGGTCAACACAAAACTCCACTATCAAATCATCGGGGTCTAGTACATAAAGAGAATGACAGTAGCCATGCTCTAAAAAGTAATATCGATCTGTATCGTAATTGATTTCCTTCATACGTTGACGTAAGAAATCTTGTTGCTCTTGATTAACGCGCAGCGCTATGTGGCGAAAACCAGAAATGGGAAGTTCTGGACCGAACTGTGCCGCATCATCAGCATCGGCGAATTGAAAGAAAGCAAGTGAGCTTTCATCTTCCAATCCAAAGAAACAATGGCAATATGTTCGCTCTTTACCAAATAGGTCAGTTTTTTCACACCACGTTGCGGTTAATGGCATACCGATAATGTCTTCATAGAATGCACGAGTTCTCTCAAGATCTTTGACAACATAAGCATTATGATGAAGTCGCTGGGGCATAACTTTCATGGTTTTTACCTCGTAACGGATAAGGCTAATACTTTTACGAACTGTTTTCAGCTATAGGCTAAATTTAGAATAAGAACCAATAGTAGCAAGATTTCTTAACCCATTGTAGCCTGACGTTCTGCAGAATATGGATCTAAAATCTGCGCTGGGTTATCGTTCATCATCAATGTTGCACGTTCGCTAATGTTGAATCTATCCCACCGAGGAACACCATCTCCGTTTGGGTTACCTGTTCGAGCAAAGTGAGTAAATGCAGAAGACATCACCTCGGCAAGCGCGTAACGATTTTGGCCAGCGCCTACCATGGCAGAACAAACATCTACATTATTGAATACAAAGGGTATATCAAGACAGTGATAGGCTCTTAAAAGTCCATCTCTCACTGGTGATTGCCATGTAAAATAATATAACCAAGTGTCTGACTGTGCCGACTTGCGTTCTGCCTGTGTGATGATGCCTCGTCTCATGGTGTGGTCTGATAGTATAATCTGCAAAAGTTCTACCGCTGACCTATCAGGTCGTCCTTGTCTATAAAGTGCAACTCGTTCTTCAGCAACCACATGATCACTTCGTAAGGCAGTTGCTACTTGGCTGATAAGTTCCTCGTCAGAGATCTCTAGTAGTGGAGTCGTTGGGAAGAAATTAATCTCATGTTCTGTGCTGCCCATCATCATGGGAACCATAGATGACTCTGACGGCGCATCTGGGCTATAAGGGTCACGCAAAAGGTTTCGTCCATCGATCACTGGGGCAGTGGTTAGTCCAGGCGTGCTAATATACGCCTCCAACAACTGTTGCCAAGAAAAATCTGTGACTAATCTGTGCCAGTCCGATTTGCCTAGGCCGAGAGAGGTGAGGAACCGTTCGGTATTTTCAGCAGCAATATCAGGGCGAACCGCAGTCAACGAAGATCCACTCATAGCGATTGCTCGATGAAAGAGTCCCTTCGCCTCTGCAAAGGCCATGAGATTACTTACCTTACCGGCACCGCCACTTTGACCAAACAAAGTAACACATTCTGGGTCTCCACCAAAGTTGCTAATGTTTTCCTTGACCCAAAGCAAGACATCAACAATATCTAGTATCCCCACATTCCCTGAGTCAGCGTATTCCTCTCCCCCCAGCTCAGCTAGAGATAAATGACCGAAAACATTCAAACGGTGGTTGACACCTACAACAACGACATCTTTGGATACAGCTAAATTAGATCCATCATAGAGCAACCAACCAGCAGAGCCTGAACTGTATCCACCTCCATGTAACCAGACCATAACCGGACGTTTTCCAGATGATGCAGGCGTGAAAATATTGATGGATAGCAAGTCTTCTCCCATGGGTTCTTTACGATCTAAAGAAAACACTTCAACTGTAGGACCGTTTGGGCCTGATGGTGCCTGAGGGCATCGCTGACTAACCTCTACACAGTCGCGAATACCTGTCCATGGAGTTGGCTTACTGGCCCGCTTGAAGCGACCACTCCCTGCAGTTGTAGCCCCATAGGGGACACCATAATAGGCTTGAGCACCACCAGGCCAACGTAATCCTTGAACTTGACCTGAAGTAGTATTCACTACATCTGACCTGCTCGAGGAAAAACGAAGATTTTGTGCAAGAGCAGCGCTAACTCCAAGGGTCGAGAAAAGCCCCGAGCCTAGCGCAACTGAACCACCCAAAGCAGAGCGACGTGTAAATTTAGTTTCGCCTTCATGGGTTTTTTTCTCATGGGGCGCTTTATTATTCATGACTACTTGTCCTTTAAATGAAAGATGAAGTGTTACTCAATTCTATTCTGTGGCACAGACGACTAACATCATGCGAGCTGATTTTATTATTCAAAACCAAGTTCACGATTTACGATAGATGTACCCTGACCTAAAGCGATGAGCTTCGCTCTTGCTGAAGACCTTGGCAGGTACTTCAAGCCACAATCAGGTGCTGCTATTAAACGTTCCGGGGCGATGTGTTCTAGAGCACGACGTATACGGTCAGCAACTATTTCAGGGGTCTCAGGAGTTTCATCACCTAAATTGAGCACCCCTACCATAACTACTTTACTGTTCAGAGAGTCTAAAGCTGCCTTTAGATTGAGAGATGCTGGTTGTGCTGCTTCGATAGAGACCTGTTTCACATTCACTGCATTTACTAAGGGCAGGCAGGAGTATCCGTCCGCACTTTTATCAGATACCATCGCAGCATATCCAAAACAAACATGCAAAGCTGTTTCTCCAGTTATTCCCTCCAGAGCTTTGTTGATGGCCTTTACTCCATAGGCTTCAGCATCTGCTTGTTTCGCCTGAAGATAGGGCTCGTCAAACTGCACAATATCGGCACCAGCCTCGAAGAGCCATTGTACTTCTTGTCGCACCACTTCAGCGTAGCCCATGGCTAGGGACTCTGGGGAGTCGTAATAATCTGACACTGCCAATTGCGCTAGTGTGAATGGGCCAGGAATGGTGATTTTTACTGTTCTATTGGTGTGAGCTTTTAAGAAACGAACATCATCTGCGTGTACAGATTTCAGCAGTTTTAGGGGGCCAGAGACCAAGGGAACTTTATTCGGTTTACCTGCGCGTCCTACAAGAATTTCATGCTTTTCCCTGTTTACACCTTCAGGTGCATTTGCTAAAGGTGCGGAGTAGCTTTCCCGACGAACTTCGCCATCGGTTACTATATCAATGCCAGCAGCTTCTTGGTCTACAATTATGCTAAGCACTGCGTCATTTTGAGCTTCTAAAAGATGTTCAGGTGGAATTCTCCACATCTCGTTGGAGATAATACGCGCTGGCAGTCGTGTTTTCAGGGCGTGGCGGTCGATTAACCATTCTGGTTGTGCGTAACTTCCAACAAGTGCGGATCTGATCTTAGTCATAGTTCTCTTCTTATAGTCAGTATTGGATGGTATATCTGATTGATTATACTGAAACCTAGCTCTGTGCAAAGTATGCATTAAATATTTCCACGAACAGGACATAATTCATTTTTGCAGAGAATAGTGTCAGTCTGAGGGCGGTAGTGACTTTGTGTCTTATTGGCCCTGTGCTATTATTGATGGATTGGAATTACACCTAGGTAGGAATGACTATGGCCGCGCAATATCACAAAGAAGGTGAGTGGTGGGTAAGCCCGTTTAACGTGAAACCAGAAGTGACAGCTGAATTCGAGCTGCCTGAAAAAGTTGAAATTCATGATGCAACTTTGCGTGATGGAGAACAGACCCCCGGTGTGGTGATGAGCCCAGCAGATAAAATTGCTATTGCTGAGAAGATGTCAGAGGTTGGCGTTGACCGTATCGAAGCCGGAATGCCCGCAGTTTCCCCTGACGACTATGAAGCGATTAAAACGATTTGTGGATTGGGGCTAAAATCAAAAATATTTACCTTTGCCCGCGCGATGCAGGCAGATATGGATGCTGCAGTTGATTGCGGAGCAGATGGTGTCATCATCGAGGTCCCTATTGGATACCCAAAACTAAAATATCAATTTGGTTGGACTTGGGAAGATGTTTTCAAGAAAAGTAAAGATGCTATCAACTACGCCAAGGAGCGAGGGTTATATGCTGTATTCTTCCCTTACGATACCACAAGAGCACGAGAAGAAGATCTTGATGCTTTGCTCCAAGCCATTATGAATGAATGCCCACCTGATTCGATTGGTGTTGTAGATACTATGGGTTGTGCTTTGCCTGCAGCGATCAAGTATATGGTACGGAAGGTTCGTAAACAGACTGGTCTACCTGTTGAAATTCATACTCATAATGATTTTGGAATGGGAGTCGCTACGGAGTTAGCAGCGGTGGAGGCTGGAGCTACAGTTGTACATTCTTGTGTGAATGGTTTAGGTGAGCGGACAGGTAATGCTGCTATGGAGGAGCTTGTCTTGGCTCTCGAGGTCTTGTACGGCATTAAAATGGGGTATGACATGAAGAAATTCCCTGAACTTTTTGATCTTGTCGCTAAAATTGCCAATATTCCATTGGCAGCAAACAAGCCTGTTGGAGGCTCACGTAACTTTACTCGTGAATCGGGCATTGGGGTTGATCTTGTCATCACTGAACCTTTGGCAATGTTTGGTACACACCCAGCGCTAACGGGGCGTACTGGTGATATTGTTCTTGGAAAAAAGAGCGGCAAGCGCTCTGTCACATTTACTTTGGAGCAGATGGGTATACAGGACACATCAGATGATAAAGTCGCTGAAATTCTCAAGCGAGTTAAAGCTAAGGGCATTGAGAAGAAGACTACTCTTAACAGAGAGGAGTTTAGAGTTATTATTGACGATGTACTTTAACTAATTTGAAATACAAACCTATTAAGCAGGTTTTTAGTTTACTAATACCTGCTTTTTTTTGGAGTCATATTTGGTCTATTAATATTCTAATTGGCTATAACTACTTAGCTTGAATGGTTCTTTAATAGTTTCAATAACTTTCTTACCTCTGCTGAGCAGACCACCTCTTGTCGCTGGGCATAAGCCTCATGGTTGTGTGCAAGCTGCTTCGGATCATAAAGATAATTAACCATAAGCGAAGAGGATTGCTTTAAACCGTTTGCAGAGGTGTCTGCTAGCATGTTAATTTGCTCCAAACGTGCTCCATTACCAAGGTGGAAACGTGCTACAGGATCTCTGGGATTCCCTCGACTCTTCTCATGAAGCAGATAATGTGCGCAAAGACCTAATAAGATATCTCGAAGTTGTGGATTGTCATTGATCGTTTGAATGATCTTATTATTGTCATTTTCCAGGAGAAATGTTTTGGTCATACTGCTAGCAAAGCTTGAAAGTATTTTTTCTAGCTCAGAGCTGCGAAGCCATTGCATGAACCCTGGAATTGGGGAGAGAGTTACGTATTTAATAATATATGGGCTGTTACTGTGAAGTTCCTCAATGACCTGTTTGATGAGAAAGTTACCAAAGCTCACGCCACGAAGACCTTGCAGACAATTATTTATTGAGTAAAACACTGCAGTATCTACATCAAAGTCCTCACCTTGAGGAACAACTTGTTGCAACAATGTACTTATGTTTGTGGCCATGCCTTTGGTTAGTGCGGCTTCCACAAAAATCAATGGAACATCAGGAATATTTGGATGGAAAAAGCCAAAACATCCACGATCACATTCGAGACGACGTCGTAAATCTGGCCATCCTTTAATCTCATGGACAGACTCATATTGTATTAATTTTTCTAAGATACTGGCAGGTGTACTCCAATCTATCCTGCGGAGTTGTAAAAAGCCTCGATTAAACCAAGCTTGTAAAAGTATCAAAAAATCTTCATCAAGACTCCGTAATTCAGGGAGATCCTGGAGAAGTTTTTGAAGATCTTCTCGCATACGGATTAAGGACATTGTGCCACCGGTTGCTGTATTTAAAGTTCTAAGCAAAACTCTTCTGGTGGGTTCTGCCGCACGTTCGATGTTCAAGGCGGAGACTTGTTTGTCATGGAAGTTTGTTGCTTCTTGATAAATATTTAGTGCTTTCTGAAGTTGAATGTGATCAGTGCCAAATTCATTAAGTAATAATAGGAAACTACGTTTTTGCTCTAAAGAGCCTTCGCTGTAGTGTTGTAATATCTCTTCAGCAATGGCAATCGATGCAGCTTCCCCTTGTAAACTTAGTAAGCTTTGACATAGCTCACGAGAGGATGAAATATAATTCAACTCATTATAATTTTGGAAAAAACCAAATTTTTCCAAGCCTAATGTAGAGAGTTTGGCTAACAACCGGCGCATACCGCTTTTACTTTTCTGCATACCGTACTACCTTTACAATTTGCTTGTAGAATATCACAAACACCCTACTAACTTTCCAGTATGCGCTGAGAATTTTCGAGAGAGTCCAATGATTTCGACGCTATTTCCTCCTATGGATCCTATTACCATACCTATTCATAACAACAGCTGTGAGTTCCCTGTTCATAGAGTTTATTGTGTTGGCAAGAACTACGCTGATCACATCAGAGAGATGGGAGGGGAGGGGACTCGTGAAGACATTTGTTTTTTCATGAAGCCTACGGATGCTTTGACCCTAAAAACACACATGCCCTACCCACAAGCCACGAAAAATCTGCATTTTGAGGCAGAGTTGGTGCTGGCCCTTGGAAAGGGGGGGAAAAATATTGAAGTAGATTCAGCTCTCGAGCATATTTTTGGATATGCGTTAGGCTTGGATATGACAAGACGAGACCTCCAAACAGCCTCTGGTCGTCGAGGTTTGCCTTGGGATACTGGCAAGGCATTTGATTATTCAGCCCCCATAAGTAAATTGTGGCCTCGTGAATTAGTTGGGGACTTAAAGACGGAACGTTTGCTATTGTGGCGTAATGGTGAGCTTTGCCAAGATGCATCGCTTTCACAACTCTTATGGACTATTCCAGAGATAATTGCTGAACTTAGTAAGCTATATGCTCTTAAGCCTGGTGATTTAATTTTTACAGGAACCCCAGCAGGGGTTGGGCCAGTGGTTCCGGGAGATAAATTGATAATGCAAATAGAGAAATTAGGAGAATTAGATTTGACTATTGTGTCAGAGCCCTAATCTCTGCAATGACTTCAGGGGAGTCCCATTCACGCTCACCTGCCCAGCTTTGCAATAAAATAGCATTCTCCGCATAGAGTGTGGAGCTAGGTACTGCGTCAATTCCATGCATGCCGAAATATCCATTGAGCTTAACAAAGTTTCCAGCAAAATCTTGATCAAACCCACGAGTTTTCATGAATTTCTCAATGGTTTCGATCTTCTCATCGGAGGCAAACAGGAAAATGTATCCTTCATCCTGCAAAATAGCCGCTGTCCGGGATAGCGCGGGTAGCTCGCGAATGCATGGGGCGCACCATGTAGCCCAATAATTGATAAAAATCTTGTGGTCAGAAAATGAATTCAGCTCTAAGCCAGTGCCATCAAGTGTTTGATAAGTGGCGACAGAGGCATCATAGGTGACAAGAGGGGACATTCCTGGAGAAGTTATTCCAGAGTCATCGCTGCTACAAGCACTAAGTAAGGTTATAGCAACCAACGTTATAACTCTTTGAATAAAGGTCAGAATTAGGTTGTTCGGGCCATTTTGAAAAAAACTGGAAAAGTAACTCATATATTCACCAAATTTTTACGTACCTGTTATTTGTTAAAGTAGATTGCCTGTCCTTTAAAGTATGCCTATGATGGGACATCTGTGCTATTTAGTCTCTCGTTCACTAATTAAATCTAATCTAGAGGAAAGATTATATGAAAAACATTACTAAGTTCGGTTACAGTGTCCCGGCTTTGTTTTTATCGGCTAGCCTGCCTATCCTAGCAGCATTAGAGGAAGGAGCTATGGCTCCGGACTTCACCGCCCCAGCCTCTCTAGATGGCAAAGAGTTTACCTACTCATTGGCCGATGTAAGAGCAGAAGGGCCAGTGGTAGTGTATTTTTACCCTTCGGCGTATACGCAAGGATGTAATATTCAGGCTCATACCTTTGCGATAAATATGTCTAAGTTCCGTGCAGCTGGGGGATCTGTGGTAGGTGTTTCACTTGATAGTATAGATAGACTGAATGATTTTTCAGCAGATCCAGAATACTGTGCAGGTGAATTGCCAGTAGTCTCTGATGTAGATGGTAGCATTGCGGCCTCTTATAACATCAGTGTGCGCGGTAATATGTTGGGTTTCAAGGACAGTCGAGGTAATGATATAGATCATGGTTTTGCGGAACGTACGACTTTTATCGTTGATGAGGATGGTAAAGTAGTCGCCACAATTGGAGGTGTTGCTCCCGACGAGAATGTCATGCAATCTCTAGCAGTAATCGAGACACTGCAAAAATAATTCTAACGGCTCGTTGTCTAAAAAGTATTACAATCTAGTTCGTAAATTGCTATAGAAATAAAGAAATGACAACGAGCCAAATCGATTATGAAAGATAACGCTGACTATCCAGCCGGCACCCATCCAAGAGAACCTCTTCTTCGACAGATCTTTCTGAATCCTCGGATGTATATATGCATTTTCCTGGGGTTATCCTCAGGAATGCCGCTTTATGTGTTATACCAGCTGATACCCGCTTGGTTGCGTTCTCAAGGGTTAGACCTTGGGACAATCGGGCTCTTCTCATTACTCACCTTGCCTTACAACTGGAAGTTTCTTTGGTCTCCTTTTTTAGATATATATTCGTTGCCTTGGTTGGGCCGCAGAAGGGGCTGGATGTTGATAATGCAGATTGCCTTGTTATGTACTATAGGCATAAGCGGTTTTTTACAACCCCAGCAACACTTGTCTTTGCTTATTCTCGTAATTGTTGCCACAGCTTTTTTTTCAGCGACCCAAGATATTATTATCGATGGCTACCGACGTGAATTATTAAAGGATGAAGAGTTAGGGTTAGGAAACGCCATACATGTAAATGCTTATCGAATATCATCACTGGTGCCAGGCTCTTTAGCATTGATCTTAGCTGACTCCTTACCTTGGTCTGTAGTTTTCCCCATTGTTGCTGCTTTTATGCTCGTAGGCGTCTTCATGACTTTGCTCATCCCTGAAACATCAGATGAAACAGTAGTGCCACAGTCATTAAGAGCGGCAATCGTAGATCCATTCAAAGAATTCTTTTCTCGAAAAGCGCCGACCTCTGCTTTATTACTATTGGCTTTTATAATTTTATACAAACTTGGTGATAACATGGCAGTTGCCTTACAAACACCCATTTTTCTTGATTTGGGCTATACGCTGACAGAAATAGGCTCAGTAGCAAAAGCTGCTAATCTTTCAGCTTCTATCATAGGTGGAATTGTCGGTGGCGTCTTGATGTTGAGAATGAGCATAGCGAGAGCTTTATGGATTTTTGGGCTAATCCAGATGTCTTCCATTTTAGGTTATGCATACCTCGCTGCTGTGCCACCAGTGTTGTGGTTACTGTTTACAGTAAACAGCTTTGAGTATTTTGGCGTAGGACTTGGTACTGCTGCGCTTACAGCTTTCATAGCCTTACAAACTTCTCGCAGTTTTTCAGTCACTCAATTAGCAATCTTATTGAGTTTTGCTACTTTGGCGCGTACTTTGGCTTCAGCTTGGGCAGGATTCATCATTGAAGAACTTGGTTATACAAATTTCTTTTTTGCTTGCTTTATACTAGCCTTTCCGGGCATGATTTTACTTTACTGGGTTGCCCCATTGAGGAACGGGCAGTAATTCAAACCAAGAGCCTACTCGGACAGGTGTTAGGGACATATGAAAACTTTAACAGAAAATTTGCTAGATGAGTTAAAGTTGTTACTATTATTTGAACTGGATACCGTCCAGCAAGGCATAAAAATACATCACCATGCTGCCCCAGAAAGAATTGCAGCAGCGCAGAGGCTCCATGCTAAAGGATTGATCACCCAACAAGATGGTGGGTATCTTACTGATAGAGGTTTAGAGGCAGCACAACATGCTGAGTCTTTATTAGGACTTTTGCATCATACAGCTGTGCATTAGTTTATCTAAAACCTTTTCAATTTTGTCATCCCAAGAATATCGGTAAAAGCAACAACAGAGAAATCTATCTTGTGATCTAGAGACTAGTAAATCAGGCTTAAGATTCCAAATATGGTCAAGTATCGCTGACTGGACAAAACAAAAAAACTTTAAATCTCTTTGATTAAAAAAATTACTTTCTCAGTAATGCCTAATTGACAATATGGCCGCTTTTGTACCAAATTAATGTCTCACCTCCGGCAGTTAGCTGTTCTGCACAGTCAGGTGCACGTCTAACCCATGTATCTTTGGGGTATTGTTGATGTTTCTTATGGGAAATATGAGGTGTTCCCTGGTTTGAGTTTTTATACAGATAGGGGAGCTCTTCCAATATCAAGTTCCCAGAAAGTACAAAAATCTCCCCCCCACCTTTATGAGAAAGAAATAATGAAGCATCTGACTGGAGACGATAAAGACATACAACTTCTGATTTGTGTTGATGTAAAAGCAGTTTGGAGCAACCTGCTTCGAGATTTACCCAATGTCCTTCATCAACACACTGCTTAACTCTAGCGTGGTCAGTCGATTGAAATTGGTGTAACTTCACTAAAATAGTGCAACCATTTTTGCTGAATGGACTATGTTGGAAACCTTCAGGATTTCGGAAATAGGTTCCACGTGTGAAGTTGCCTGTTTCATCGGAAAAAGTCCCGCTCAATACAAGGATTTCTTCGCCTAATGGATGATTGTGGCTGGGAAAGCTTGCGCCCGGTTCATAGCGCACAATTGAGGTAGCATGTCCTCGCTCTGCTTCTTCACGAGCTAGTGGTTTGCGCCATACTCCTGGAGCTGGACTTGCTATCCATGATAATTCGGCGGTCTCTATACAGAGGTTTTGCGAGAAATCCATATTTAACATGTGATACTAACATCCCAAATTTTAACTGAAAGATCATTCTATGGGCAGTGTATTTATCAGGAATGTACAAAGTATTTTTTGTCAATCCTTTTAGTGAGCTGCATCTATGGTTCATGTTTGATAATGATATCACTGACTTTGTATGAAGACAGCACTTGGGAGTATGTTTGAGCTTCATCAATGAATGTTTAAACTTTATAAAATTCACAAAAAAGTTTTCGTAGCTGAATTTTTACTTGGAACAGAGCGTAGATTCTCGATTTAAAACATGAAGACGGGACAAAATATAACTATCGATGATATGCCTATTTTCTTCATCTCTTTCTCCATCCTCTAAAATTTAACTTCAAGTTTAACAGCTTCGTCAGTAAGCTCTTCAAAACTTTCTACAATTTCTTTCTCAGGTATCACTCCATTCGATTTCTGATATTCTTAGGGTCTACTACATTAGATTAAGTTTAGGCGTTGTATCCAAGGTGGTGTTTACATTGGAGCAAAATTCGATTACTGGATTTTATATCACTCGACCATTATTTCTTTTTATTTTAATACTTTACTGGTGCGCAGAGTATGACCTCCACTTATTTCCCAGCAAATAAACTTGAGTCAATGGAACCTCTTCAGGAAAATTAGTTAGGGGAGCATCCAGATATAACAATATAATTTTTTTGAAAGTAGTTTAAATCGTGGATATCAAATAAAGTTTTCAGCAACCAGAGGGAATGCTTTTCAGCTTTTGGTTTGAGATTATCACTGATGAACATTAGTTTAGTGATTGCTTGCATTGCACGTCCAGAACTTAAATATGTTTATGCTAGTTTCTAAGAGTAGGTGGATAAAATTTTATTTCAGAAACGCCTATCAAGGCTTATAGCACATAGATAATTTAAAAAAAGCCCTAGTGTCACATAGGGCTTTTGCAAATGTAAAATAGTCGATTAGTCTTTAACTATTTCTTTCGTTGTTTTTTTGCTTTTTTAGCAGGAGTTGATTTCACTACTGTTTTGATAGCAGGTACTTTTTTGCTGTTTGCTTTTTTTACTTTCGCCTTATTTTTTTTACCCAATTTGATGGTTCCTTTGGAGCTTTCTTCTCGGTAAGTATCAAGGCCTGGCTTGAGTTTCTTTTCATCAAGGAATGCTTTCATCGCACCAGTTCGGAATTGCCCGCCACCGCGTTTCAGAGAGGCATCACCTTTTGCATAGATGTAATCGTTTGCTGTCTCTAAATCCATGTAACGAACTCTCTTAAACACTTCTTTTGCACAGCGCAATACAACTGGATCTTTTTCCATTAATACTGCTGCAATTTCTTTAACGCGCTGTTTAAGAGAGGGGCGAGGTACAGATTCAGTGACAAGGCCCATCTCTGCCGCTTGTTTACCATTAAAAGTTTCACCGGTCATGATGTAATAAAGAGATTTGCGCATGTTCATAGTGTCAGCAACGACTTTGGTTACGTTCCCACCAGGTAAGATACCCCAGTTTATTTCTGATAAGCCAAATTTAGCATCATCGGCAGCGATAGCTATGTCGCAAGAGACTAAGGGAGTAAAAGCACCACCGAAAACCCATCCATTTACCATAGCAATGGTAGGTTTCGCGTAATTGCGTAATTTGATTTGCTGCCAATTAGCGCATTCTTCACGAGTGCGCATTTTGAATGCATCAGATTCATTCTCAGTCTCGCGAAAATATTCTTTTAGGTCCATGCCTGCTGACCAGGCTTCGCCACGCCCGGTTAGTACCACCACATCACAACGATCGTCTAATTCTAAATGATGCAAGGAGGCATACATCTCACGATTAAGCGTGGGACTCATGCAGTTCTTTTTTTCAGGGCGGTTGAAGTATACAAACGCTATTTTGTCTTCAAATTCAACATCGACTGTATTTCCCCAGGGCTGGTTGGCTTTGCTCATTGTAGTTCTCTTGTTGGTAGATATTTAATGTAATTAAATTAGTGTTATCGAGAGTTAATATTCTTTATAGGTTTTTTCAAACGTTTTTCTATTTATTTTTATATTTATGAAAAGGTGCAAGAAATATTTCCAAAACTTAAACGTCATCTTTTTTACATGCTATTCAAAAAACTAATTGCTGATTAAACCTCAATCTATGTTGGTGATTTTAGCCTAGATTGTTTGTTTTGTAGTTATTCTATGCGATAAGAAAAAATTGATAGAATATTAGCACAAAATACTTTTTAGCTTAAGCTATGCAGTATTTTGTGCTTGTTTAGGGGATAAAGCCTTTTTATAGCTTATTCTGCGAATAGCTCCTCAATGATATAAGTTGAAACATCACGCATTTGTTCAGGCGTTAAAGCACCGCGAAAAGCAGGCATGGCATTCCGTCCTTGAGTAATAACAGTCACAGCTTGCTCAAGATCTTGAACATTATTTAAAGGCATACCATTATTATGGCCTCCCATACCGTCTTCACCATGGCATGGCATACAAGTTGACTTAAATAGGGTTTCTCCAGCTACTAGATTAGCAACACCTTCAGCCATTACTATTTCATCTGCTGACATTGTGCCTAATTGTAACTGACTATCACCAGGGGTAGTTTGCTCTATGTCCCCATCAAGAGAGAAAAGCCACAGCGAATCACCTTTTGCAGATCCAGCAAAAAGGTTGCCTGCTGAGTAAGCGGCAACATATTGTTTGCCATTCATGGTAAATGTAGAAATTGTAGAGTTCATGCCTGCACCAGTTTGGAACTCCCAGAGCTGACGCCCAGTTTCAGTATCGAGTGCAGTTAAGCGACCATCATTGCGACCAACGAATAGTAGATCTCCAGCAGTAGCAACGAAGCCACTGTAGCAAGTGTCACCCCATCGCCATTGCCAAACCTTAGTGTTTGTTGCCATATCCATTGCAGTTATGACACCTGTTTGAGTTTTTGAAAGCCCTCCAAACCCGCCACCGGTGTAGAGTTCGCCATTGTAATCTTCAAGTACTTCAGATGACTCTTGCGCAAGAGTCATTCCCGTGTCCGCAGCACAGATAAACATCTGATTACGAATTGGGTCGTATGCAGACGGAGGCCAATTTGCTCCTCCAGCAATACTTGGGCTTATTAAGCTTGGTTTATTAATACCGAAAGCGGTAAAGATACGACCTTTATTTAAGACATAGGCACCCTCCGGAGGAATATCGATTTCTTGAGGAACAAAAGAGTCACCAACCGGGTAGGGTTGAGTCGTAGCTGTTTGCTGAGATTGTTCTTGTGGCACTGGGCGCTCCTCGATGCCAATGATGGGAGTACCAGTCTGACGATCTAGAATGTAGACCCAGCCAGTTTTACTGGCTTGAGCCAAGGCATGACGCAACTGACCTTTAAATTCCATATCGAAAAGGATCACAGGATTTGGGGCATCATAGTCCCAAATGTCGTGATGCACTTGCTGGAAATGCCAACGATATTCACCTGTTTTAATGTCCAAGGCGACTACAGAGGCAGTAAAGAGATTATCACCTGCACGGTTTGAACCATCGAAATCTGGACCAGGATTGCCTGTGGAAAAATAGACCAAACCAAGTTCAGGGTCGGCGGCTGGTGTTTGCCAAACAGAACCTCCACCAAAACGCCAAGCATCATTATCTGCTGGCCAAGTCTCATGACCAAATTCTCCTGGACCTGGAACAGTGTAGAAGTTCCAAAGTTCCTCGCCAGTATCAGCGTCGAAAGCTTTTACCATACCCCTAATGCCGTACTCAGCTCCTGCAAATCCTGTGATCACCATACCATCATAGTATAGGGGGGCAGAGGTGATACTATAACCATCTTGCCAAGGGGCAGCTTGAATAGACCAACGAACTGAGCCATCATCTTTGTTGATAGCTACAAGACGGGCATCTAGCTGTCCAACAAAAATACTTTTAGCATTCATACTTAAACCGCGATTAGTCCAGCCGCAGCAGATACTTTTACCGAGGTCCTCTGGTAATTCCGCGTTGTAAGTCCAAAGTCTCTCGCCACTGGCAACTTCGATGGCAAAGACGTCATTATCCCCTGTCACGATGTAGAGCTTGCCATCTGCAAAGATTGGTTCAGCTTCGCCTGAGTTTTTGGTGTCAGCACCTGAGCCATCAAGGCGATGACGCCAGACCCCCTTTAATTGACTGACGTTGTTACGATTTATTTGGTCTAGGATCGAATAGCGTTGATTCTTAGTGCTACCACCATTTACTGGCCAGCTTTCGGAGGCGGCTTTTGCAAGATTCACTGGGCTATACGGATTGTTATCCAGGTTCTGGGCTTGTATCTGCAGGCACAAAAATAGACTAAAGAGTGTCACCAGGAGTAATTGACAATTAGCCAATAATAATGAACATAACTTAGTATTTTTTGTAGACAGGAATCTGGTTCTCATGTGACCACCTCTTCGTTAATTAAGTCTTACGAACTCGATTATATCCATCTTGAGGATGACTGCCACACTGGAGAGTTAAATCAATTGGAGATGTCACTTGAAAGCAGAAGCAGGTTTCCAGATAATGGGAACTTGGTGTCTTCTGTCGGTTCTCCCGCAATAGACGGTTGTCAACCCCGCCAGGCCTGGAAGGGAGCAACGGTAGCAGCTTGTTTATGTGCCGGGATGTAGCTGGCAGAGGATACCTTCATTTTCCGACCTAACTCCCTGCTTGACAAGGAATAGGCAGCCAAAGAAGAACTGGATGAGCTATCAGGTACTAGCCCGCAAATGGCGTCCGCGTAATTTCGAAGAACTAGTGGGTCAGGGTCACGTCCTGAAAACGCTCATTAACGCTCTCGAAAATGGTCGTCTACACCATGCTTATCTTTTTACTGGCACTCGTGGAGTAGGAAAAACTACTATTGCCCGTATTTTGGCTCGATGTCTGAATTGCGAGGCCGGAATTACAGCCAAGCCTTGCGGTGAGTGTTCAGCGTGTAAAGAAATTAGTGAGGGGCGTTTCATTGATCTGATCGAAGTTGATGCAGCTTCTCGGACAAAAGTAGAGGATACCCGTGAGCTTTTAGACAACGTACAATATTCCCCGAGTCGGGGTCGATTTAAAATCTATCTCATCGATGAAGTGCACATGCTATCAAATCATAGTTTTAATGCACTTTTAAAAACTCTTGAAGAGCCCCCACCCCACGTTAAGTTCTTACTCGCTACCACTGATCCGCAAAAACTGCCTGTGACTATTTTGTCACGGTGTTTACAGTTTAACCTTAAAAACCTTACTCCAGAAAAATTGGTAGAACATCTTGTACATATTCTGCGGGCTGAAAAAATAGATTTCGAGGAGAGTTCCCTTTGGCAACTGGGACGTGCCGCACAAGGTTCGGCCAGAGATTGTTTGACTTTGTTAGATCAAGCAATAGGCTTTTGCGAGGGAGCATTGACGGAACAAGCTGTCGGGGAGTTTTTAGGAAATCTAGATCATTCGATCATCTCCGCATTGATGGAAGCGTTAATTAGTGAGGATGCGGCCTCATTACTGAGTGCGGTGGCTCGAGCTGCAGAGGATTCTCCAGACTTTACCTTGGTATTACATGAATTGCAGGCCTGGTTACAACGTGTAGCGATTGCTCAGGTTCTTCCTGAGGCAATTGATAATACACAAGGTGAACGTGATGAACTGCTCAAACATGCTGCTACTCTACCTGCAGAAAAACTACATCTGTTTTACCAAATAGCACTTAAAGGGCGAGAAGAGATGCCCTGGGCGACAGATGCTAGGTCCGGTTTAGAGATGACCTTACTGCGAATGTTAGCCTTTGTGCCTGCCGGGGTGCCTCATCCACCTACTCACTCCTTAGCTCGCAAGTCACGCTCTACAAGTTCTGAAACCACAGAGGAAAAAAAAAAGCCTCTTAATAAACCTCTCGAGATGATGGTGAGAGCGCCTTCATCAACTACTCATGACTTGCAAACCACCCCAGGCATTGAAATAGCTGAACAGGCAGCTACAGAACATTTTGTTGAACGTAAATTCGAAGAAATTGTGACCAAATCTGAAGCTACTATTGAGCCAGAACATCAAGAACTCACGGCTCTTGAGGCCCTCTCAGATCAATCAGATTCATCTGGCGAAAACGTGCCTTCAAAGTCAATAGCACATCCTTCCTTAAACACAACATTACCATCTCTTGATGAATTAAATGCAAGCAATTGGCTTACAGTGTTCAATGCCTTGCCAATAACAGGAATAACACAAAGTCTAGCATCGAATATGCAAGTGAAATCTGTAGAAGGTACAACAATTTCATTGTTTCTTGATACTAACAAAGCCTCCCTCTACAACGAAGAACAGCGGCTTAGGCTAGAACAAGGGCTGAATCAAGTTTTTTTATGCCCAATTAAGCTTGAGATATTTGAGGGGGAACCCACACATGAAACTCCAGCTCAATTTAAACAGCGTATATTATTTGAGCAGCAACAAGATGCAGAGGCAGCATTCACAGAGCATCCACTAGTACAAAGCTTGCAGAATGACCTTGGTATGACTATTGTCACTGGCAGCATAAAACCTATTAAATTTTTCAAATTATAAGAATCATATGCAGCATAGTCCTTTACTTCAACAACTCATAGACGCTTTTCGTAAGTTGCCAGGTGTAGGTGCCAAAAGTGCCCAGCGAATGATGCTCTATTTTCTTGAGCGTGATCGAGAAGGGGGGAGGCAATTAGCCTCCGCAATCATTGCAGCTATGGATGGAGTTGGGCACTGTACTTACTGTCGAGCTCTTTCTGAAACTGAGCTTTGTCATATATGTGCTCACCCTCAGAGAGAACAACAGTGTATCTGTGTGGTGGAGACTCCTGCAGATGTTATGGCGATAGAGCAAACATCCTCATACAGAGGAGTTTACTTTGTCTTGATGGGACATTTATCTCCTATAGATGGGATTGGCCCAGATCAGTTGGCAATTAGCGAATTAATTGCTCGAGCAGCCAAACTCGAAGTTGGTGAGGTTATCTTGGCGACAAATCCGACTGTAGAAGGTGAGGCAACGGCATGGTACATCGCAGAGCGCTTACGGGAGTTGAAGGGAATTAAGGTGAGTCGGATCGCCCATGGAGTGCCTGTTGGAGGTGAACTTGAATATGTAGATAGCAACACACTGGTTCACTCGTTGACTGGGCGTCAAATGATTACTTTTAAAGATGACGTCAATTAGTGTTTTCTCGATAATGATACCAATTGAGAATTAGTTATAAGTCTCTTACTTGAGTTGAGCTGTAAGGAAGCATTAAGTTGGCAATTAGAAATTCAAAATATTCTTTATGATGATAAGCGTCTAATTCGTTTTTATTTTGGCGTATATTTTTTTAAATTTAGCTAGTTCTAAGGATTTCAAACTTGACAGTTGCATACTCTTATCTCACAACCAATGCGGAGCTAAAAAAAGTGTGCGAGCAATGGGAACGAGCCAAGGTTCTTGCCCTAGATACGGAGTTTATGCGTGTCTCTACTTTTTATCCTCAAGCTGCCTTGTTTCAAATAAACGATGGCATAAAAACTTTCCTTATAGACCCCTTATCAATTAACGATTGGTCCAGTTTTGCTGAAGTCTTGATTAATCCAGAAATTATAAAACTCTTTCATTCCTGCTCAGAAGATATACTAGCCTTTATACATCACCTAGGTGTGCAGCCAAAGCCTATCTTTGACACTCAAATTGCAGCATCCTTACTTGGATCAGGACTGAGTGTGAGTTACCAACACCTCGTAAAACAGTATTGTCGAATAGACCTTCCTAAAGCAGAAACAAGATCAGATTGGCTGCAGCGTCCTCTAACAGAGGATCAGTTAATTTATGCAGCCTTGGATGTTGAGTACTTACAGAATATCTATCAACAACAAAAAGAGGAATTATTGGCTCGAGGTCGACTTGCCTGGAATGAAGAGGAGAGTAACAGGCTCAATAATATGTATAAAGATGAATTTACTAAGGATTTCTCTCGGCAATACCTAAGTCTAAAAGGGGGGTGGTCATTCCAGGCACATAATCTAAAAGCATTACAGCTTTTGGTAGAATGGCGTGAGCAACGAGCACGTAAACGAGATAAACCAAGAGGGTGGATAATTAAGGACAATGGCTTGTTGCAGATAGCACAGAATCTACCATCATCAAAAAAGCAGCTAGCGGATCTCTCTGAAGTTTCAGAAAACTTTGTCCTATACGAAGGTGAACATGTACTGCAATTGGTTGATCAAGCTTGCCAAAGAGAAGACGTAGAATTACTAGAACCCGTCCCGGCTCCTCTCACTAATGAGCAACGTAAAAAAGTGAAGAAAATCAGAGTCATCATAGAGCAAAGGGCCAGTGAATTAGGTTTGGCCGCAGATTTTCTTTTAAGAGGTAAATTGATAAGATATTTACTTGGAGCTGCACAAGCTGGCGAGATTGATTCAGCACTTGAACCCGATGGCTGGCTATATGAAAAACTTGGTCATTGGCGTCTTCAAATATTATTTCCCGAATTGAAAAAAGCCATAGAGGATTTAGATGCAAGCATCTGATCAACGCATCTTTTGTACCATTTATCGCTGTGCTCGTGAGGCAGAGATGTATATATATGTCCCCTTTGGTACCTCAGTTGAAAATTTACCGGAGCCGTTACTTAAACGAGCGGGACAGCTTGAAGAGGTGATGTCTTTAAAATTGAGCTCAGAACGAAAGCTTGCTCGGGCTAGGACAGCAGATGTCATCAAGGCTATTGCTGAACGTGGTTTCTATTTGCAGTTGCCTATGCAGCTTATTCCTTCTCAATTTAGTGAAGGTGAATGATGCGATTCTGGGAAGAAAAAACTCTTGAGCAGATGACAAAGAAGGAATGGGAGTCGCTATGTGACGGTTGTGGTAAATGTTGCCTACTTAAATTCGAGGATGAAGATGATGGCTCAATATCATTTACTAATATTATTTGTGCTCAATTTTCTACCATTCAATGTGGTTGTTCAGTTTATAGTAGACGTCAGCAGGTGGTGTCGGACTGTATAAAACTCAGTCCAGAAAATATAGCTTCAGTCAGTGCATTGCCACAATCTTGTGCATACAGAAGGTTAGCAAACAAGAAAAAGTTGCCTAAATGGCATCCTTTATTAACTGGCTCCAGAGAAGCCATGGTAAGAGGGGGGCATGCTGTTGATGGTCGTGTTGTTAACGAACAGCATATTCACCCAGATGAAGTGGAGGAGCACATCATTCGCTGGGTAAAGTAAAATACTACTTTGTTTTTCTGTTCACTTTTTAAAGTGAGATATTATCTGACTAAACGATTACTGTTAATGGGTTTCTTTTTTCTAGATTATGAACTCTACCTTAAGTTGCTGCAATTTTCTTTGTGAGTTTTTATATTAGAGAAATTGTCAAAAATTTGTAACGAAAAAAATGGCTTTAAGAAATGGAAACGCAAGATTACTTTATTGCCTGGATAATTTATTTGCTCGCCTCTGCAGGATTATTTATTCTAGTCTGGCGTGGACTGAAGCAAATTAATTGGCTTGAGTTGCGCTGGCTGCTGAGTTTATGGTTTTTGTGTCTCGTCTTTATTCCAATGAAAGTTCTCCCTGATCAGGGATATTTAGCTCCAGCTTTAATAGTCTTCCTGATGGATTCTATTACCGAAGGTAAACAGGCGGGTTTACGAGGTCTATTCCCTCTGTTTCTCGGTGGTTTTCTGTCATTATCCGGGGTATTAATTGCTTCAATAGTGGTTAGAATTAGGAGATTAAGACGACATCGACGTCATTCTCTGTAGGGTTCAATATAAATGAGCATTTAGGACTAGGTGATAATGATGCCGATTAATTTAAGTAGTAAAGGTCTTGTTATGATACAGTCAGAATGTCTAATGTGTGGCATGCCGACAGAACAGGATCTGCGAAGACTTATTAGCTCCTTGCGAGACCTACCGGTTTCACTGAACTGCCTGAAGTGTGATGATGATCTTGTTAAGCAAACAGATGGTTCAACTCTTATCATTGATATAGCTCACCATCATGAAACTGTTACACAATCCATGGACAAACTTGAAAAAGCTTTATTGCTTGGTTGGCAAAGTACAGTTGCTAAAGTGCGCTTGATAGTTGGTGGTGGAAGAATCCGTGAAGAAGTACTTGTGCAATTGCAATACTATCAGGAATTAGGTTACTTTCAAAAATTCATGGAAGAAATCCCTAATCATGGGGCTGTAATCGTTCATTTACGCCATGCCTGATCTTTCTCTCAATTACCCTGAAGACTTGCCTGTAAGTCAACATGTTGAGCAGATTAAAACGTTATTGCAGATCCATCAGGTGCTCGTGGTAGCTGGAGAGACTGGTTCCGGAAAAACCACACAATTACCTAAAATATGTCTAGAGCTAGGGCGTGGTACTGGTGGGCTAATTGGACATACCCAGCCTAGGCGCATTGCAGCTCAAGCTGTAGCTAGGCGTTTAGCTGAGGAATTAAAAAACCCGAGTGCAGTCTCTTTTCAAGTTCGCTTTTCTGATACCACTACCCCAGACACTCGAGTAAAAGTCATGACAGATGGAATCCTTTTGTCAGAAACTCGCGGTGATCCTTTGTTCAAGCGCTACGACACTATTATTATAGATGAGGCACATGAGCGTACTCAAAACATAGATGTCTTGCTTGGTTATATCAACAGAGTATTACCGAAGAGACCAGACCTGAAACTCATTATTACTTCTGCGACTATCGATGTAGAGAAATTCTCCGCGCACTTTGACCATGCACCCATCTTACAGATTTCTGGCAGAACCTATCCAGTGAAGATTTTATATCGACCTGCTCTGGATTATGCAGAAATAACTAAAATTCAGGCCCAGAACATTGAACTTGGTGAACAAGTTCTGTTGGCATACCAAGAAATTTTACAACTTGAAAAGCATAAAAAACCCCAGCATCTTGATGTGTTGGTATTTCTCAGTGGTGAGCGAGAGATCAGGGAGGTTGCAGAAGTTTTGCGAAAAGCAGAACTTCGAGGTGTGGAAATTCTTCCTCTTTATGCTCGCTTAAGTGCAAGTGAGCAGCAGAGAATTTTTGCTGGATATACTAGCCGTCGTATCGTTCTCTCTACAAATGTAGCAGAAACTTCTTTGACTGTTCCTGGTATCGGGTACGTTATAGACAGTGGTTTAGCTCGCATTTCTCGTTATTCTGTTCGTAGTAAAATTCAACGCTTACCAATAGAGCCTATCTCACAAGCAAGTGCCAACCAGCGATCAGGTCGTTGTGGTCGTTTGAGCCCAGGTGTCTGTATTCGTCTTTATAGTGAAGAAGATTTTCTGAATCGCCCTGAATTTACTGATACTGAAATCATGCGTACGAATCTTGCCGCCGTGATTTTACAGATGCTTTCTTTACGTTTGGGAAAAGTCGAAAAATTTCCTTTTCTAGATCAGCCTGATCCTCGTGCAGTCCGAGATGGATTTCGATTATTGGATGAGCTTAATGCAGTTGATTTTGATGGTCATCTAACTGAGACTGGTAAATTATTAGCTAGCCTACCCCTGGATCCCAGGCTTGGTAGGGTTCTGATTGAGGCCATCAAACAAGGATGTTTAGACGAAGCGCTAATTATAGTCTCTGCACTGACTTGCCAAGATCCCAGAGAACGACCTATCGATAAGCAGCAATCTGCAGATGAGATACACCGTAAGTTATTTCATCCTGATTCGGATTTCTGTACTTGGTTAAATCTCTGGCAAACTTTTGAGGTTCACCGTAAAGAGTTGAGTTCTAGTCAGCTAAGAAGATACTGTCAAAAACATTATCTGTCTTGGATGAGAATGCGGGAGTGGCGTGAGATACATCGTCAACTCCTCATACATATGCAGAGTTTAGGATTTGAACGCAACAAACAACCGGCAGACTACGCTAACCTACACAAAGCCTTATTGAGTGGGTTTCTCTCTCAAATTGCACAACGAACTCAAGATGGATCTTATTTAGGTACTCGTAATCGAGAATTGCATATTTTTCCCGGTTCCACTTTGCATCGTAAAGTAATGCCTTGGATTTTGGTTGGAGAATTGATGGAAACCTCCCAACTTTATGCCCGGATGAATGCGAAAATTGAGATTGAATGGATAGAGACGCAAGCAGTCAAATTATTAAAACATGCCTATTACGCACCCACATGGCATCGTCGTCAAGGTAGGGTAATCGGACAAGAACGTATCACATTATTTGGTTTAGTACTCGTTGAGAGTCGCCCTGTCAATTTTGGTAAACTGGATCCGCAAGCTGCTAGAGCTATCTTTGTACAAGAGGGCTTGGTACCTCATCGAGTGGATTCGAAAGCACCCTTTGTGGCAGCTAATCGGCGATTAATTAAAGAATACGATGCTTTAGAAGAACGAACACGTAGACGTGATCTCCTAGTTGATGACTCTGTTATTGCGGCATACTATGAAGCAAGATTACCAATGCATGTAATAGATGTACCTTCATTAGAGCGATGGTATCGTAAACTTTCTCCTCGGGAGCAGAAAAAACTCTATCTAACAGAAGAGGATCTAGTAACCCATAGACTAGCTGACATAGATCCGTATCAATTTCCAAAGCAAATTGCTGTTTCTGCTCTCGAGTTGCAGCTTGACTATGTCTTTGATCCAAGTAAGCAAGACGATGGAGTCTCCCTAAAAGTGCCAGTTACAGCATTAAAGCAATTGCGTTTGGAAGAGCTCGATTGGCTCGTTCCTGGCCTACTAACAGAAAAATGTACTGCTTTAATTAAAGCGCTCCCAAAACACTTGCGAAAAAATTTTGTCCCTGTTCCTGATATAGTGTCAAAGGTTGTGCCTGAGCTTAAAAGAGAAGATGGCAGTCTGCGTCAATCTCTAGCGCGTCAATTGTTAAGGCTAACCTTAGTTCAGTTGCCTGTCGATGTGTGGGATGAAGTCATTCTGCCAACCCACCTAAATATGAATATCATTGTCATTGATGAAGACGGTAAGCCCTTAGCACAAGGTCGAGACCTGCAAGTCCTTAAAGAACATTTGAGTGAAAAAGTTCAGGCGAGTATTACTCGATTAGGGCAGGAAACTCTTGAGCGAGAGGGTATTAAGGATTGGGACTTTGGTGAATTAGTTGAAGAAGTCAATCTACGTTTTGATGGCCTAGAAATAAAGGCTTATCCTGCTCTGGTAGATCGAGGGGACAGCGTTGCTCTTTCGTTAATGGACTCACCCTATAAAGCGCAGCTTAGCTCAGTGTGGGGAATGGCAAGACTCTTTATGCTAAAGTCGAAGGATCAACGTCGTTATCTCGAAAAACATCTATTACAAAACCCTCGCCAAATCAGTGCGATTTCCCAAATTGGTCAACGTAGTGAGTTATTAGACTCACTTTGCTTACGCGCTTACATCATTACTTACGAATTGGAGGCTTCTCTTCCTCGTACGCAAGAGGAGTTTATAGCAAAATTACAAAAAAGAGCCGAGGTGATAGCGACTGCTGATAAGCTGGAAACACTTGTTTTTCAGGCTTTAGAGAAGAAGAGGGAACTTACTGCAAGACTAGAAAGAGGCTTCAAAAGTCTTCAAGATATGCGCTTCAGACAAGACGTGGAACGCCAGCTTGAAGGACTCATCTCGTCCGACTTCCTGTTGCAAACCCCTTGGGACGCTCTGCAACAATATCCACGTTATTTGCAGGCCATTGCTTTACGGATGGATAAATGTGGGCTAAGTAAGAAACGTGACGAGGAAAATATGCGTGAGTTAGAGAGACTGTCAGAGCGCTATCATGAGCGATACGTTCAGCTTAAGAAGATGGAACAAGTAGATGCTCATCTTGATCAATACCGATGGTTACTCGAGGAGTTAAGGGTATCCCTTTTTGCTCAAAACTTAGGCACTAGAGTACCCGTTTCAGTTAAACGGCTGGATAAGTTTTGGGCTGATCTGGTAAAGTAATCCAATTTATACAATTGGAGATTCAGATGTATCAGTGGCAGTTGAGGCTACTCTCGTCAATAGTTTTTAAAGTACTGATCAGCATTTTTCTGACCTCATTAGCTTTCTACTTCACCGTAAGTGAGGCAATGTCAGCCACGGTTGAATTGAATAGAGACCCTTGGCGACCGTATAACAAAGTTGTCTATCACTTTAATAAAACCTTAGACGGAATCATAGTACGTCCAATTGCTAAAGTTTATTTAAGTTTGCTCTCAGTTCCAGTTCGACAAAGTGTCAGTAATTTCTTTGATAATTTGGAAAATGCGAATGTTGTTGTTAACGATGTCCTGCAAGGAAAATTTCACCAGGCGAGCTCAGATTCCTGCCGTCTAGTTATTAATACCTCTATAGGAGTCATTGGATTTTTTGACCCAGCAGCTAGCCTTGGATTTCCTGAACATAATGAAGACTTGGGCCAAACTTTGGCCGTATGGGGTTTGGATGACGGGGGATATTTTATTATTCCTGTCTTAGGTGCCGCAACGGTACGTTCAGCTTTCGGCAAAATCCTCGACTATGCGTTGAATCCACTGCTTCTCCTCAATGATGTTACAGTGAGTACCGAGTTGTTTGCTTTGGATACCATAGATACTCGAACAGCTTACTTTGCTGCAGATTCCATGGTCACAGGTAATGAGTACGAGTTCGTTCGTAATGCCTTTCTCCAGCGTCGAGAATATCTGATTAACGATGGTAAGTTTATTTATCATGTCGAAGAAGACCTTGATTGGGATTGGTAGACAAGTTCACTGTGTTGCGCTTACTCTTGGATGAGAGTAAGGTATTAATAAAAGGGGAAATAACCATGCTAACTTACTTATCAGGTAGGCTAAAACGGCCGGGATAGTATGCAAACCGGTGTAATTAATGAAGGGGCATGTGTCCTTGTCATAGAAGACGATGATTTGTTCGCTCAACTACTCTGTGAACAACTGATTAATTTAGGTCACAATGCTCACCGTGCAGTCTCTGCTCAAGAGGGGCTCACATGTTTTCGGCAATTAAATCCTGAGCTAGCTATCTATGACGTCCATCTGCCTGATGATGATAACTTCACGACCTTACAGCAGTTTTTTAGTTTAGCTCCGGAACTGGCTGTCATACTATTAGCTGAACGAGGGGAAACTGAAGACCTAATGCGGGCGTTAAGACTTGGTGTCTCAGATTACTTAATACTCCCACTTACAGATTATGGCATGCTTGAACACGCCGTGAGAAATTCCTTGAGACGTTCGCGTTTGTTGGCTGAGAATGCCAGAATGAGAGGGCGACTGGAGCAAATCAATGCAGAGCTTGAACAGCGTATTGAGGTCTTTCAACAAGATCAGCAAGCTGGTCGACATGTCCAAATCAATATGATGCCAACTCCCCCGAAAACTATCGGTGGTTTCATCTTTGATCACAAAGTATTGCCTTCTCTTTACCTTAGTGGAGATACGGTAGATTACAAACCATTATCGCGAAGTCGAGCACTGTTTTATATCGCTGACGTTAGTGGCCACGGTTCATCCTCTGCATTTATAACTATTCTCTTGCGCTTCCGTATTGATCAGATGCGTTGGGAACAGTTGCGTGGGCGATTTACTGGTGATTTTACTCCCAGTACATTACTTTCAAGATTAAATCGAGAGTTGCTCGAAGCAGGTCTTGATAAACACATCACCCTGGTCATGGGAATTTTAGATAGCAATACAAGAAAACTCACCTACAGTGTGGCAGGGCATCATCCTTTACCTGTAGTATATGGGGATGGGCAAGCAACAGAAATACCCCTTAAGAAAAGTAGTTTTCCTATTGGACTAGTTGCTGAAGCGGAGTATTTCGATCAGACTATAGCCCTTGCTGATGATTTTGCTATGACTCTGTTTTCAGATGGTATTCTTGAGGCGTTACCACAAGAAACACTTGCAGAAAAAGAGAGGTATCTTCGTGAAATGGTCGCTGAAACACAGGGATCTTTTGGGTTAATAAAAGAAGCATTAATAATTTCAGATGTATTTTCAAAAAAATACAATGTTCCGGATGATGTAGCAGTAATGAGCGTAAGCTTGGCATTATGAGTTCTGGCAAGATACTGACCGCAGAGCACCATCAAATGGCGATGTTAAAGCTCATCGGGGATGTTCGTGTCCTAATGAGTTCAGCGTTGGATAATTATAGTCAGTCACTGTATCGACGAGGCATTCTTGATGCTTTGGTTATCGATATGACTGGGTGTAAAGGGATCGATAGCACAGCGTTAGGTTTATTAGCCAAACTAGCTATACAGCTAAGGAATCGTTTCAACATCACACCTACTATTATTTCAACTAATCCTGATATCACCCGTATTCTAAAGGGGATGAGTTTTCAACTTATTTTTACGATTGTTGAGAAACCAGGAAGAGCCACGCCTCAGCTGGCAAGTAGCAAAGCATATGAAGAATTCAGCCAAGTGAAAGAGTCAGAAAACAGTGTTAAAGATAAAGTCATAGATGCACATCTAACATTAATGACGCTTAGTGAGGAAAATCGTCTTGAGTTCCAAGACCTCGTTCATAGTCTGAAAAATCAAGACTAGTGAAACAAGCTGTATTGACACCAACCACTTTTTTCATCTTTACCAAGTAAAAGTAAATTAGAGATCCCTGCTTTACTAGGTGATATTTTTCAAAAGAGCGCTTTGTCAGTTTTTCAATAGTTCACGCGCGGCTTTTTTAGCTCGAATAAAATCACTTTGACTCATGTGTATGAGTTCACATAGTCGACGAAGTGTGTACTCTTCATAGCGATCTATACGGCCATCTGAGAATGCTATTTGCCAAAGGCATAGCAAGAGATGCTGTTTTTCAGGACGGGAATAGTTGTCATTGATGAGTCGAGTAAATTCATAGAATGAGGTTGCTTCTTTACGCCTCTCTGCAGCGAGCTCAAGGAGCTCATTCAACATGGAATCGGAAACAAAAAAATTCTGTTGCAAGATTCGCACTAAAGCTGCTTCCTCTGAGAGATCATATTGGTGATCAGCATGAGCAAGTTCCAATAGTAGAATCACTGCAGCTAATAGAGTTCGTTGATCATCATTCTGAGCACTAGCCTCTTTATTACTTAGGTGCTTCTTAAAGAAATCCCCAACTTTAGCAAGCATAATTAACTCCAATTTCTTCTACTTCCTTCATGGCATTGAGGAGCACATTAAGATCTGCAGTTTTCTTGTGAGCATTATCGCTTAAACATCTCCGAAAGCGTTTCCCTCCGTGAACTCCAGAATATAAACCCAGTATGTGTCTAGTAATGTGCTGAAGAGGAGTCCCTTTGCTTAGCTCAGCTCGAACATAGGGCAAATAGCTCTCCATGGCTTCTATCCTAGATTTCACACGAGGAGGCTTTTCATAGAAGCTGGCATCTACTTGAGATAACAACCAAGGGTTGTGATAGACTTCGCGACCAAGCATGACACCATCAACGAATCTTAAGTGTTCTTGACATTCTTCTAGTGTTTTTACTCCACCATTGAGAATTATAGTAAGCTCAGGAAAATCCTTTTTAAGTTGATAGACGCGTGGATAGTTAAGTGGAGGAACCTCACGATTTTCTTTTGGACTAAGCCCATGAAGCCAAGCGCAACGTGCGTGGATGATAAAGAGATCACTGCCTCCATCTCTCACTAGGCCGACAAAATCAGACAAGAAACCTTGAGAATCTAGGTCATCGATACCAATACGTGTTTTTACGGTAACAGGTATATTGATTTCTGAACGCATTGCTGTAACACAGTCTGCGACAAGTTTAGCTTCTCGCATAAGACAGGCACCCATCTTGTATTTTTGAACTCGATCACTAGGGCAACCAACATTAAGATTAATTTCATCATAGCCCCAAGACTCCCCCACTTTGGCAGCTTGTGCTAATTCCTTAGGGTCTGAACCACCAATTTGTAAAGCGACAGGATGTTCATGCTCAGAATATGCAAGTAATCTCTCTTTATCGCCGTGGTGTAAAGCAGCAGAACTCAGCATCTCAGTGTAAAGAAATGCATGCGATGACAGTTCACGCATAAAGGCACGGCAGTGCCGGTCAGTCCATTCCATCATGGGCGCTACACAAAAACTGTGAGCATTAGCCTTAACATTATTCATTTTTGTATTATAGCTCATAGTTTAGCCTGGATGCATATACTGAAGTCTCTGGATGTTCCTTTAGGTTTGTATATTCATATCGGTAGGAATTATTGTTTATGGACTTTGTCTAGGACAAAATATGTCATGTACGCAGTTAGGGTTTACCATTTGATTTACTCATTGCATAGTAGGACCTGTATCAACTAAACATGAGATAAATAGCTAATTTAGTAATGAAAATAAGTTTTATTGTAAATAAGGAAACTCTCAATCCTACATTGTCAAGTTGAGATAAATGTATTAAGCGAGTAACTCGCAACCTATCTGAAAGAATTTATAGTAAGTCTAGGAGTAATATCATGGTTTTTTTAAATCAATTAAATCTTGTAAAACTAAGAGTGATGAGAGTATTTAGTGTTTTTTTGCTCCTGTCATCAAGTGCATTCTTGCACGCAGCAGAGTATGTGATAGATGGTTCAGGTGCCGGTATGCATGCTTCTATTCAATTTCGGGCTAAGCACATGGGCATCAGCCCTCTATGGGGACGCTTTGATGATCTGCAAGGAAGCTTTACCTGGGACGCCGTAAATCCTGAAGCCTCTTCAGTCAGGGTGACAATTAACCCAGCGTCTATTAATACGAATCATGCAGAGAGAGATGCGCATCTCCGCTCAGAAGATTACATGAATGTTGATGTCTTTCCAGAGGCTGAGTTTAATAGTACAAGTGTGGAAAAGTTAGCTGAAGGTAAAATTCGTGTGAATGGTGTCCTTTTAATGCATGGAGTGAGTTTACCGATATCTATCGATGCTGAAGTCATTGGAGAAGGGGAAACGCTCTTTGGCGATTATCGTGTTGGTTTCGAAGGAATTGCTACCTTAAATCTTAGTGACTTCGGGATAGAGCTTATGCCTGATCCTCAACTAGAACTTATCCTTTCTATCGAGGGTATTCGTCAGTAATAAGTTAAAGATCGAGATAATTAGAAACGCCTCATATTAAGTAGTTGATTTATTATCAAATTACTGCATTTTAGGATTCAAAGCACCTTGCCGCAGTAACTCAAGCTTTAAGCGTTCAAGCTCTTTAGAGAGCTTGAACGTGCTATTTTTTACCGTACTTGATGGGCTACCTAACTGATTAAGTAAATTTGTAACAGTTTTAGCATTTCTCAAAGGCACTTTCTCACTGATGCATTGGCCGTTTACAAATAATTGAATCATCTTGGATGAGTCAAGAAACCAAGTCATTCGTGAAGAAGGGTCTAACTGATATTTTTCTGCCTTAATGAGACTTTCAGTTAATCTCCGTCTGGGTTGAATTAGTTCTTCATGGCGTGGAAGAGTTAAAAATTTAGCAAGGCTCATGGTAAAGGTATCCTGGTTGTTAAGGTGTTCTTTTAAAAGATTCCAAGCCTCTTTAATTGACTCGATTGTGAGTTCGCAACCAGAAACTAGATGCTTTTTTTTGTCTTTGTATCGCTTAGATCCAGAAGCTGACGAGACTGAATTCTGTTCAAGCAAATGATCAAAGTAACTTATTAGTAATTCATTAGCACTTGGAGCTCTCATTCCTATCGAGTAAGACATAGAGTTATCATCACTAATACCCCAGTGAGCAAACCCTGGGGGTACATAGAGGACATCGCCTGTTTTTAGTGTCAAAGTTTGATGGGGTTTATAGGGGGGGAGTAGTTTGAGACCACTTTTATTATCCAGAAAATCCTGCTCTGAACAATGTTGACCTATATGCCATTTTCTGGTGCCCATACCCTGTACGAGGAAGACGTCATAATGATCGAAGTGCGGCCCAACACCTCCGCCTGGGGTGGCATAGGAAACCATAACATCATCAAAACGCCAAGAAGGTAAAAAATCTATTGCAGCCTGTAGGCATTTTAATGCAGGAAGAAAATGATCAACTGCTTGTACTAGGAGTGTCCAGTGAGTTGTAGGAAGGCTGGTAAAATCAGATTCTCGAAAGGGCCCTTGAGAAAGTTGATAAGTGGTGTCGTGGCTAAGTAGGTTATGGGCTGAAGGACGCTTATTTCTTTTTACAATAGAATTACCTGATATCAAAGTGTGAACAATTCTTGAATCTGTATCTTCATTACAAGCCAGGCCTGCTAGCTCTTCTGGACTAAGCGGATCTTCAAAAGCAGGTAGTGCTTGAGGCAGCACAATAGGACTTCGTTGCCAATAGTGTTGTAGGAAATGTTGTTTAGATTTGTTCGAACGGAACAGGTTCACAGCCTTTTGATCCTGGGCTTAGTCATTAGTTATCACTGGGATAGAACGCGCTTGATTGATAGCGTTGCCAATATAGGTTTCTGGTCTCATAGAAGACAATTCACGTTTTACCTCAGAAGGTAGTTCTAACGTATCGATGAAAATCGCTAATTTTTTAGCTGTAATTTTCTGACCGCGAGTCAACGCTTTAAGTTTTTCATAGGGCTCTTTTATACCATAGCGACGCATCACAGTTTGGACAGCTTCGGCCAATACTTCCCAACTATTATCTAAATCTGCTAATAGACTTTCAGGATCAATGAGTAACTTGGAAAGTCCTTTGAGAGTAGCTTGCCAAGCAATAAGCGAATAAGCGAAACCACAACCAGAGTTACGAAGAACTGTTGAGTCTGTGAGATCTCTTTGCCAGCGAGATATTGGTAGTTTCTCTCCAAGGTGCTGCATGATCGCATTAGCAAGCCCCAAGTTACCCTCAGAATTTTCGAAGTCTATGGGATTTACCTTATGGGGCATGGTAGAAGAACCCACTTCACCATCTATCGTCTTTTGTCTAAAATAACCTAGTGAAATATATCCCCAGATATCCCGGTTGAAATCTATCAAGATGGTATTGAACCGACAGCATGCTGCGAAAAGTTCTGCTAAATAGTCATGCGGTTCAATCTGTGTTGTATAGGGATTCCAATCAAGCCCAAGTCGTTTGACAAATGCCTCAGCATTAGCTTGCCAATCAATTTCAGGATAGGCAGCCAAGTGGGCATTGTAGTTGCCTACAGCACCATTAATTTTGCCTAGGATTGGGGAGTTTTTAAAACTTTGAAACTGACGTTGTAAACGGGCAACTACATTGGCAAATTCCTTACCCATAGTGCTAGGGCTTGCAGTTTGACCGTGAGTCCTTGATAGCATTGGTACATCGGCATAGTTTAGGGCATGATCTCTGATTGTATTAATTATTTCACGCATCTTAGGCAGAAGTACAAATTGTCGACTCTCTGCAAACATGAGTGCATAAGAGAGATTATTAATATCTTCAGAAGTACACGCAAAATGAACAAACTCCATGGAGGCTGAGATCTCAGGAAAAGCAGATAGCTTTTCTTTTAGATAATATTCAACGGCTTTAACGTCATGGTTTGTTACAGCCTCCAGTGCTTTCACCTTAGCAGCTTCGGCCTCATCAAAATTGGTCAGAAGTTGTTCTAAGAATGCCAGCGCTTTGCGAGACATCAGGGGAACTTCTTTAATTTGAGGGTGGGCCGCAAGCTGTTCGAGCCAACGAACTTCTACAAGTAGACGATAGCGTATAAGCGCATATTCACTAAAGTAAGCACTCAAAGCAGATGTGTGATAGGTATAGCGGCCATCGATTGGGGAGATGGCATTCAATGTAGTCAAAGTCATAATATCAACCTTTTTGCAAGCCTCAATGATAACTCATGCAGGCATCTCATAACTAGTCATTGAGCTTGAAGTGGAAGGTGTGTATAAGAAATCATGGATACTAATTTTCTGATTCTGTTAGTTAGTTTTGTAACTGTACTTGCAGCAGGTGTGTTATTGAGTCCATTGTCTCGACGGCTTGGTATCCCTGTGCTATTGCTTTTTATGGCGTTAGGCATCATTTTGCGAACTCAAAGCAGTCCACTGGTAGAGGAAGTCAGTCTTATGACAATTTTCCATACTGCCAATTTATCCTTGGGTTTGATTCTTTTTGATGGGGGGCTACGCACTCCCTTGAATAGCTTTCGAGTAGGTTTGAAGCCTGCCGTGGTACTATCAACAGTGGGAGTGCTGTTCACTGCAGTATTAGTGGGAATTATTGCCAGTTTTCTGCTACAAATTCCCCTATTGGTTGGCCTTTTACTAGGAGCTATTGTGTCTTCTACAGATGCTGCGGCTGTATTTTCGTTGCTACAAGGTAAAGGGCTGAGGCTCAATGAAAGGATCACCTCCACACTAGAAATTGAATCAGGCTCCAACGACCCAATGGCCATATTTTTAACCATTTTACTGATCACCCATATTGAACTCGGAGGAGCATATTGGAGTGATACATTGATAGCTGATTTACAACTTCTGGTTTCTCAGTTTGGACTTGGCTTACTTGGTGGATATATAGGAGGTGTGGTTACTGCAAAAATACTTAGCGAAATCAACCTTGCTCCGGGTATGTATCCGTTGTTAGCGGCTTTAGGAGGTTTGCTTGTCTTTATCCTTGTGAGTCTGTACGGAGGCTCAGGTTTTTTAGCTATATATCTAATGGGAGTAACTGTTGCCGCACGAAATCCAAATCGGCTAAGTGATATTCAGCAATTTAATGATACTTTGGCTTGGCTTGCACAGCTTGTGTTGTTTGTGTTGCTTGGATTAATGGTTGATTTACAGACTTTAATCAGTAAGTTAGGCTCAGCGTTATTAATTGCAGCAGTATTAATGTTTGTTGCACGTCCTCTTGCTACCTCCGTATCTTTATTACCTTTTGGATTTTCTAAAAGGGAACATCTTTTTATGGCTTGGGTAGGCCTGAGAGGAGCCGTACCTGTAGTTCTTGCTGTGTATCCGCTGATAGCAGGAATGAATGAGGGAGTTTTACTTTTTCAAGTAGCTTTTGTTGTGGTGCTTGTTTCTTTGTTACTTCAAGGCTCAACACTCGCTTGGCTTGCTAGATGGCTAAACCTAGAAGTTCCCCCAAGACCAGAACCTGAGTTAAGAGTACCTTTACGAATTATACAAGGTGGTAATAATGAGTTAATGCTTTACCCTCTCCATGGCAAGCGTTGGGAGCAAAGTCTTGACATTACAGAACTGCATTTGCCTCTGCCAGCCCGTATTTTAGGGTGTTTACGAAATGGCCAAGTGCTAGACCGTCGACACGGTCTACAAGTTGGTCTTGATGATGCTGTGATAGTCATTGCTCCCGCCAGTATGGCCCTGGATATAGGTAGTATCTTGGGTTGGGATGAGCCTCCTGAACACCTGAGCGACAGGCGCTTTTTTGGCGACTTTACTTTAAAAGGTTCAGTTAGTTTACAGGATGTCAAACTAATTTACGGTATAGAAGTTCCAGGTTATCTTCCAAGCACGACGCTTTCAGGTTGTTTTGCAGATTGTTGCCACGGCCATCCTGTAATAGGAGATCGAATCGATTTGGGATCATTGTTGCTCGTGGTTCGAGCAACGGAAGGTGATCAAGTCACCAAAGTAGGTATTCGTTTAGAGAACACCGCGAAATTAAGATAATACTCGACCCAACAAGAATGTTGATATATCCTGATGTAATATGTCAACTAAAGCAAAACTTTTCACAAATGGACGCAGCCAAGCCGTACGGATACCAAAGGATTTCGCATTCAAAGGAGTCGATGCTGTAACCATTGAAAAACAGGGAGCAGCCTTGGTAATAAGGCCAGTTCGTGAGACATGGTTAAGTTTTGTTGAACATCAAGTAGCAGATGACTCCTTTATGAGCCTCAGAGCGCGGCTTTTACGACCTCAAGGTGGTCGTTAATGAGGTTAATGCTGGCTTCAGATCTTTGTCGATTACTTCTCACTGAACAACCTCGAGACCTTCTCGAAAAATTACAAACTTGGACTAGTGAAGGACAGGAGATTGTGATCTCCGCTATCACTTATGCTGAATTGATTGCAGCAAGTCTGCAAATGCTAGATCAAAGCAGGCATATGTCTTTGGTGGAAGCCTTCTGCGCTCGACTTGACGAGGTTGTCCCTTGGGATACTGGGGCTGTGCGGACATACACAAATTTACAATATGCTCTGATGCAGTCTAAGCAGTCCCTCAATATGAATGATGTTATGATAGCGGCTCACGCAATCAGTCTTGATGCACGGTTGTTAAGCCAAAATTCTCGAGCTTTCGAAGCCATTGTCGGGCTAAATTTTCAGCTATTTGAGTGAGGAGTCTGTAATAACTCTTGCGTGGCTTGAAGTAGTCTAGCTCTACGAAATAGCAGATGCCAGCGACGGCCACCGCATTGATGCCACAGAACAGCTCCTCTGATCCCTGCAAAGAGTAAAAGACGTAATCTTGCTGCAAGGAAATCATTCTTTAGCCTTAAGATATCACCACGTACTTGTATTCTAAAACCCAGGGTACTAATGGTGTCCTGGTAGAGTTGCGCTAAAGCCCTGATCAAAGATTGATTATCTCCGTTTAACTTAGCCGCGTGTATATCCTTTAAGTTTTTCAATTGGCTACTTATAAAGCTTAGCATTTTTGGCTGGCTTGCGAGCAGCCTTTCAAGATAAAGTATCGAAATTACATAGCGCTTAACATCATCATCGGCAAGGTGTAACTTCCCTGTGAGCTGTTCCTCAAGGGTGTAAAGGCCTGTCTTTAAGGCAGACACAGATCCAAAAACTGTCCTAACATCAGTAGGATTCTGATTTAGTAAGCCAAATAAAGCTGTGTTTAACTTATCTAATGGAGCCAAACCATGATGTGCCAATTGCTTCACCATGAGTGCTTGTTGAGCAATAGCTGCAATTGCTAAAGCTCGATGATGGTCAGATTTTAAAGGAGTCATTCTTTATCTTTGTTATATGAAATAATATTCTAATGGCAATCATTGACCGACTGTAGCGATGACACCACCACCAAGACATCTTTCTCCATTGTAGAAAACAGCTTCCTGCCCGGGAGTAGGAGCTCGTTGGGGTTGGAGAAAGGTTACAGTTAAGACGCTTTCATCTGAGTTCTCAGGCCGCAGTGCTACCAAGCAATCTTGATCTATCTGTCTGTATCGAATTTTCACCTTACATTTCATTGGAAGATCGGGAGGACTATTAATCCAATGCATGTTTTGCACATTGATGGAGTCGGCGTAGAGTAGGGGATGATCCTGCCCTTGCACAACAATCAATACGTTTCGTTTGAGGTCTTTCTTGGCCACGTACCAAGGTTCCTCAGGTTTAGATTTTTTACCCCCAATGCCAAGACCTTGTCGTTGTCCTAGTGTGTGATACATTAATCCTTGATGCTCACCAAGAGTTTCTCCTTCAGGTGATTCGATGGCTCCAGGTTTGGCCGGGATGTACGTTTGCAAAAAGTCTTTGAATCGACGCTCACCAATAAAACAGATACCTGTGGAGTCTTTTTTGGCATGAGTCGGCAAATTATTGTAGGCTGCAAGTTCGCGTACAGCACTTTTTTCCAACTCTCCGATAGGGAAAAGAGTTCTTGAGAGTTGCTCATGCGCCACTTCGCACAAGAAGTAACTTTGATCTTTATTTGGATCTAAGCCTTTGAGTAGTGTTGCTTGTGGGCTTCCTGATGGTGAGATTATTTCCCCTCGTCGAGCATAGTGACCAGTTGCTATAAAGTCTGCACCCAATGAAGTTGCATAGTCGAGAAAGGCTTTAAACTTGATTTCTCGATTACACAAGATGTCTGGGTTTGGGGTCCGTCCAGAATGATACTCCAGTAAGAAGTATTCAAAAACTCTATCCCAATATTCATAGGAGAAATTAGCAGTGTGAAGAGGAATATTAAGGTTTTTAGCAACTTTAGAGGCATCGTCAAGATCAGCAATTGCCGTACAGTACTCAGTTCCATCATCCTCTTCCCAATTTTTCATGAAAAGACCTTCAACTTGATATCCTTGTTGAAGTAGCAGTAGAGCGGCTACGGAGGAATCGACTCCCCCCGACATTCCGACAATAACTTTAGTTCGAGATATCGGTTTGCTAAGCGCTGTCTCAGGAGTACTCATGCCGATCATCCATGGTCATTGTAGTAAGTGGTAAATGTTTGATTAAATTTAGAGGATAGCGTACCCCACTAAGATAGTCTCGAAGATTTTGTTGAACGATGGGACTACGTACTGGGAAATCCGCTGCAAGTATATTTGCAGCAGTCATCCAATGAGCGGCAATGATCCCAGTATCCAAATCGCGTCCTAAGAACTCTTCTATTGCCTTAGCAGCGAAGCTATAACGTAAATAAGTGACTCCCTTAGGGCTTTTGTAATGATAAATTCCAACCAAGGCTTCTAGATTTATAGACCATCTTGTTTCTTCTAGAGTTTCCCGTATTGCTGCAGTAAAAAGAGTCTCATTATCCTCTAAATGTCCTGCCGGCTGATTAAAGACGATACGTCTTTGATCTATTTCTTCTTCTTCCACCATCAGAAATAGCCCATCACGTTCAACCACGGTGGCTACGGAAACGTGTGCATACCAGGTCATTAGTATTCCTTAAAGTATTATGCTCGGTGTTAAATTGTACAGTAAACACAAGACTTCATAAATTCATCAGCAAAGAGGATAATAAGCGGGTAAATTCTCAGAAAAGTGAAATAACTTATGGGCAAACTGACTCATTTGAATGATAAAGGCCAAGCTCACATGGTAGATGTCGGCAATAAACCAGATACCCAACGTGAGGCTATTGCCACTGCAGAAGTTCATATGCTTCCAGAGACTCTTGCTTTCATAGCCAGCGGTCAGCATAAGAAAGGTGATGTCTTTGCTGTATCTCGTATTGCCGGAATACAAGCGGCAAAACAATGTAGTAACCTGATTCCTTTATGTCATCCGCTAATTCTGACCAAAGTAGAGGTGGACATGGAAGCCAAGACATCCAAAAATCTAGTATTCATCACTGCACGCTGTTGTGTCTACGGTAAAACTGGCGTAGAGATGGAAGCTTTAACAGCTGCGAGTGTTGCAGCGCTTACTCTTTATGATATGTGCAAGTCAATTGACAGGGGGATGGTAATAGGTCCGATTTCTCTACAGGAAAAATTAGGCGGAAAATCTGGTCACTGGTTACACGAATCGTCAAAGGAGAGAGTAGACTAAGATGATTAAAATCTTATATTTTGCTAGTCTGCGGGAATCTTTAGGGATTGCTGAAGAAACACTTTCCTTTGTCCCTGCCGATCTGACTTCACTACTTAAAACTCTTCAACAACGACATGGCCATAGAGGCAGGGAGCTCCTGTTACCTAGTCGTGTTTTGTGCGCAGTTGACCAAGTGATGGTGGACTTAAATGATTCCACCTTGGTCATTGATCTATCAGTATCCAAAGAAATCGCGTTTTTCCCCCCTGTGACTGGAGGGTGATAATGACTAAAGATAATATGACTATCCAAAAAAAAGTAGTCGTACAAACAGCTCCTTTCGATATTAAAAAAGAAACTAGGTTGCTGACAGAAAAATCTAGCAACATTGGCGCAATTGTAACTTTTACAGGTATCGTACGTGAGTTACAGGAAGAGCAGAATCTTGAGTGCTTAGAGCTAGAACATTACTCTGGTATGACTGAACAAAGCTTACATGCGATAGTAGAAGAGGCAACTGAACGCTGGTCGCTCACAGGCCTTACTCTAATTCATCGAGTAGGGAAACTAAAGCCTAAAGAAGATATTGTACTTGTTGTGATTGCCACTAGTCATCGTGAAGCCGCCTTTAAGGCATGTGAGTTCCTAATGGACTATTTGAAAACTCGGGCACCATTCTGGAAAAAATGCTATTATAAAAATGGTACCACACAATGGGTTGCAGCTAAGCTCGCCGATGCTGAGGCCGCTTCACGGTGGTAGTCTTTTTGAGTTGTTGTACTCTTGCCCTAAGTAGTTTGGCTAGTTCTTCAATGGTGTAATCCAGTCTCAGTAAACGGCCAGGTTTCTCTAAACCAAAATTTTTAAGAGACCAAGGTCCTATGGCTGTTCTAATCAAGCGCAGAGTTGGATAACCGGCAGCTGCAGTCATTCGTCTAATCTGACGATTTTTTCCTTCCGCAATTACTAGCTCGATCCAGCTATCCGGAATGGATAACCGCGCTCGAATTGGTGGCGTTCGAGGCCAAAGTGGTGGCTCTGGAATTGTTCTTACTGTGGCAGGTTTAGTGAGGCCATCTTTGAGTTGAATCCCTTTTCTGAGTTGATGTAACTCTGCTTCTTGTGGCATACCTTCGACTTGCACAAGATAAGTTTTTTTTTGCTTGTGCCTGGGGTGTGAAATGAGATGTTGGAGTGGGCCATAATCTGAGAGGAGTAATAAGCCTTCTGAATCTTTATCAAGTCGACCACAAGGGTAAATATGAGGTTGTTTTATGAACGCCGTAAGATTCTCTTCACCTTCAGAGGGAGAAAATTGACTTAACACGCCATAGGGTTTGTTGAAAAGGTATAACACTGGCATATTATTTATCTTCGCTTCTCTGTTGTGAGTGAGAAGCGCTTGTCTTCTCCTCTCAACAGGAATTCAAGTGAAATTAACCCGATAGTTCGTTCTAACTTATGCTGTTTGTGATTGTTTATCAGTAGGACTGGGTTGTATGTTGGCCGCATGCAACCCTTTGGAACCCTCAACGATATCGAAAGTTACTGCTTGCCCTGCCTTTAGCGTTTTATAACCTTCCATCGTGATGGCAGAGTAGTGTGCGAACAAATCACCACCACCATCATCAGGAAGAATAAACCCAAATCCTTTAGCATTGTTAAACCATTTTACCTGTCCGGTACTCATGGATACTTACCCCTCAGAACCAATTTGGGTTCTTCTAATTATATGACATATTTGTTATTTTTATTCAGACTTTCTCGTGACATACATATGAGTTTGAAAATTAATGTACACATGATCAAGACTACACTGAACGAAAGGCCGTGTGCCCACGTAACCATCATTACTGATTTTTTATTAACAAGTCAATTTTTCGTTAGAATATGCTAAAAAAACAGACTCGCGAGTCAGTATTTTGAGTATAAAATGAGATATAATTTATAGCGTAAACCCTATGTATTAAGTTTTTATGAATATCTTTGAGAATTCGTTACCCGATGATGATTATGCAGACGACGATTCCACACATAACGGCGTCAGTCTGTTATTAGTTCCTGAAAAACAAAAACTAAAACCACCACCGCTTTATCGAGTCATATTGCTCAATGATGATTACACTCCAATGGAGTTTGTCGTTGATATTCTGCAACAATTCTTTAACATGAATACGGAGATGGCTACTCGAGTTATGTTGAAAGTACACACTGAAGGTAAAGGTGTTTGTGGGGTCTATTCACGGGAAATTGCCGAGACCAAGGCTGTTCAAGTAAATGAATATGCTAGAGCAGCAGAGCACCCACTTTTGTGTGACTTTGAGGTAGATAACTGAATAAACCGGAGTATTGTTTTTAAAAGAGCTAGCCAATTATACTGACCATTCAGAAATCTTGAAGAGTGTTGTAAGAGTTGTCTGGGAGTGAACAACAAAGGAGTAAAGAGCTGATGTTTAGTAAAGAATTTGAATTAGCAATGAATAACGTTGCTGTTTGGGCTCGCTCCAAACATCAAGAATACATAACTGTTGAACATCTTCTTTACGCCTTGTTGGAAGAGCATGATGCACTTGAAATTCTGGATGCCTGCCAAACTGATGTGGAGTCTCTCAAAAATGAGCTGAGAGAATATCTTTGCACACAAATTCCAACTATCAAAGATAATCAGAATGCTGAAGTTAAGCAAACCCTTGGGTTTCAAAGAGTGATTCAACGTGCAGTTTTTCATGTACAAAGTACTGGGAATAGAGAAGTAACTGGTGCAAATGTACTTGTTGCAGTTTTTGCTGAACGTGAAAGTCAAGCTACTTTTTTATTACGCAAATATGGCGTTTCACGTGGTGATGTGGTGAATTTCATAACCCATGGTCGTGTAGATCTCAACAGGAATGATGCTGAGGAAGATGCGAGTTTTGGAGATGAAGATAGTTCGGTTACCCAGGACAATAACGAGAATGAAAAATCTAATCCCTTGAAAAGCTTTGCTACCAATCTTAATGACGAGGCTAAAAAAGGGTGCATCGATCCATTAATCGGGCGGGATGACGAACTCATACGTACTATTCAAATACTCTCGCGCCGTCGTAAGAATAATCCACTGTATGTTGGTGAGTCTGGAGTTGGTAAAACAGCCATTGCAGAGGGGCTAGCAAGGCGTATTGTGGAAGGGGATGTGCCGGAAGTTCTAGCAGATGCAGAGATCTACTCTCTAGACATGGGTGCCTTGTTAGCGGGAACTAAATACAGAGGCGATTTTGAAAAGCGACTGAAGTCTCTTTTAAAAGAGCTAGACCATAAAGAACACGCAATACTATTTATTGACGAAATTCATACCATCATTGGTGCTGGTGCTGCAAGTGGTGGTGTTATGGATGCCTCGAACTTACTTAAGCCAATGTTAGCAAATGGACGAATGCGCTGTATTGGTTCCACAACTTATCAGGAATATCGTGGAATCTTTGATAAAGATAGAGCTCTCTCTCGCCGCTTTCAAAAAATTGATGTCAATGAGCCAGACATAGAAACCACTTACCAAATACTTCGTGGCCTCAAATTCCGTTACGAGGAGCACCATGGACTGAGATATAGTGATAAAGCTTTACGTGCAGCTGCTGAGCTATCCTCCCGTTATATCAATGATCGTTTTTTACCAGATAAGGCCATTGATGTGATGGATGAAGCTGGGGCATATCAAAAGTTGCAGGTGAATAGTAAGAGAAAAAAATTGATTCAAGTTCCTGATATTGAACGCGTGGTAGCTCAGATTGCTCGGGTACCACCAAAAAATGTTAGTGCATCAGATCTGAATTCTTTGAAAGAACTAGAAAAGAATCTAAAAATGGTCGTGTTTGGCCAAGACCAAGCTATATCCGCATTGGCAGCCTCTATCAAGTTATCTCGAGCAGGATTAAAGGAGGGTGAGAGGCCAATTGGTTCTTATTTGTTTGCAGGGCCGACAGGTGTCGGAAAAACTGAGGTTTGCCGTCAATTAGCGAAGATACTTGGCGTAGAATTGCTTCGCTATGACATGTCTGAATACATGGAACGACACACAGTATCCCGACTTATTGGAGCACCTCCCGGCTATGTTGGATTTGATCAAGGTGGTCTTCTTACCGAGGCGATTAACAAACATCCACATTGTGTACTTTTACTTGATGAAATTGAGAAAGCCCATCCGGATGTCTTTAACTTGTTGCTACAAGTAATGGATCATGGTCGTCTCACAGACAACAATGGTCGTCAGGCTGATTTCCGTAACGTCATTTTAGTGATGACCACTAATGCTGGAGCTCAAGAGTCCAGTAGAGCCTCTATAGGCTTTACTGAGCAAGATCATGCTACTGATGCCATGGAAGCACTCAAGCGTTTGTTTACCCCAGAGTTTCGCAATCGACTCGATGCTATCATTCAATTTGGAGTATTATCCAGTGAGATAATTCGCACAGTCGTTGACAAGTTTTTGGTCGAATTACAGACTCAACTAGACGATAAAAAAGTAACCCTGTATGTCGAGGAAGTTGCTGTTGATTGGTTTGTAAGGCACGGGTATGACAAGGCTATGGGAGCGCGTCCAATGCTTCGTTTGGTGCAAAACAAAATTAAGAAGCCTCTTGCTGAAGACATTTTGTTTGGTAGACTAATCAACGGTGGGGAAGTGCATGTCCTTGTCGATTCAAAAGGAGAACTAGTGCTTGAAATTGTAGAACAGTCCTCAAATCATGAGAAAAAGACTAAAAAACCTGAAGATATTGAAGCCTAATTTAAGTTAAAGACAGTCTAGACTAACTTTACTCACTAAACATAATTGAAAAATCAGCACAACCACACATCAGCTAGACCCTCAAGGCTTGCCGATGTTGTTTTATTGAGTGGTCATTTAGCGCGCTCTGAAAGTGATGCGTCCTTTTGTAAGATCGTAGGGGGTGAGTTCAACTTTAACTTTATCACCAGTGAGAATTCGGATATAGTTTTTTCGCATTTTTCCTGAAATATGGGCTGTGACTACATGACCATTTTCCAAGCGTACCCTGAACATAGTGTTAGGGAGAGTATCAATCACCTCGCCATCCATTTCAATTTGGTCTTCTTTTGACATGCTAATAATTTCTCTTATTCACGAAAGTGGCGCATTTTGCCCTAGTTTGACTAAATTGGCAAAACCTAAGGCATTCTTAGCCAGCGTTGTCCCAATAAAAGCTCCATGGGTTGAAACTGGACTTTATAGTTCATTTTATGACAATCGCGTACCCAATAGCCTAAATAAAGGTAATTTAGAGACAATTGGCAAGCATATTGAATTTGCCACAAAATGCAGAATGTACCCAGTGAGCGCTGAGATTCAGTAGGGTCATAAAAGGTATAGACAGCCGACAAGCCGCTTTCTAAACGATCGATAACCATCACCGCAAGCACTTTCTCTCCTAAGCGAACTACATTGAAACTTGTATCATTAGTTCCTGCCAGAAGAAATGATTGATACTGCTCCCTTGAGGGGGGGTACATGTCTAACCCGTGGTGACGCTCTTCGATATATTTTTTATAAAGCTGATAGAATTTTTCACTGCTAAGATCCGTTGTCTCAGTAACTTGGAGATCTTGGTTTCTGAGCCATATTTTGCGAAATCTTCTTCTTGGTAGGAACTCCTTTACCAACACCCTACATGATATACATTGCTGGCAGCTAACACAGTTTGGCCTATAAATATGCGATCCGCTGCGCCTAAAACCTAAGTCTGATAACTGAGAATGTAGCGCTCTGTCTGCTTTTAGCAAGGGATCTACGAACAAGGTGCGAGCTTGCTGATCTTCTAGATAGCTGCAGTCATGTTCATGAGTAGTAAAAAATTTAATGTCTTTTAAAGCAGTCATAGTTTAATCATTGTAGGGCCAAGGAGGAGGACTTATTCGTTTGTGATCTGACATTACAAGATTGTCTTGCAAAGCTGAGTTTTTCGCCAATAATGAATTAGAAATTGATATCAATTCGGAAGGAAGGAGCTGCATAAAATCTTTTCTCGAAATTTCGCGTGCTCCGAGAGAGATCAGATGATCAGAGAAAACTTGGCAATCAATCACTTTATACCCCGCTTCCGGGAGCCTCTGGCTGAGCTCAAAAAGTGCAAGCTTTGAAGCGTTTGGAGAACGAGTAAACATTGATTCGCCGAAGAAGATCCCCTGAAGAGCAATACCATAAAGTCCACCAACAAGATGAGGGCCATCCCATACTTCAATAGTATGCATGTAGCCCATTTGAAAAAGTTGGAGCAAGGCTAACTGTAGGTCGCCATGAAGCCACGTGCTGGCTTGATCTTTGCGTCCTTCAGCACAAGCTGATAGCACTTTGTGAGGAGCGGTGTCCGAAGTCATATTGAAGGAGTGGTGTTTAAGCCATTTTTTGAAACTACGGTGGCATTGAAATTCATCTGGAAATAGAACTAATCGCGGATTTGGTGACCACCACAAAGGTGGGGAGTCCTCCTCATACCACGGGAAGATACCTCGGCTATATGCTATAAGCAGACGCGCAACGCTTAGGTCTCCCCCCACAGCCAACAGACCATTGGGTTCTTTGAGTGCAAAGGATGGGTCAGGAAATTCTAAGAGCTCTGGATCAAGCCATTGTATTGAGTCAGTCATGAGAAATTAATTTGAATCGAGAAATTTCTCGGCATCAAGAGCAGCCATACAGCCAAAACCGGCTGAAGTAATGGCCTGACGATAAATGTGATCAGCGATATCACCAGCTGCAAAAACCCCAGGCACTGAGGTTTGGGTAGCCATACCGGAGGTGCCGGAGTGTATCTTAACATAGCCATTTTCCATCTCCAGTTGTCCTTCAAAGACGTCTGAGTTGGGTTTGTGACCGACAGCAATAAATACAGCCGAAAGATCCATTTCTTGAGTTTCCCCAGAATTCACCTCTTTAACTCGCATGGCTGTCACTTCACCACCATCACCAAGAACTTCATCGAGTACATGGTTCCACAGGATCTTGATATTTCCAGAGACTTCTTTTTCAAACAATTTGTCCTGCAGAATTTTTTCAGCTTTCAATTTATCACGACGGTGTACCAAAGTGACTTCACTCGCTATATTAGAGAGATAAAGTGCTTCCTCAACAGCAGTATTACCTCCACCTACTACGGCAACTTTTTGGCCTTTGTAGAAAAAACCATCACACGTTGCACAAGCACTAACACCACTACCCATGTATTTTTCTTCAGAGGGTAGTCCAAGATATTGAGCAGAGGCTCCCGTAGCAATGATGAGGGCATCACAGGTATAAGTTCCAATATTTCCGACTAATGTAAATGGACTCTTCGAGAGGTCAGTGCTATCAATGTGGTCAAAGATTATTTGAGTTTCAAATCGTTCGACATGTGCTTGCATACGAAGCATGAGGTCAGGGCCAGTCAGTCCATTTGCATCACCCGGCCAGTTATCTACTTCTGTGGTGGTGGTTAACTGTCCACCTTGCTGCATACCGGTGATGATCACAGGTTTCAAGTTAGCTCGAGCTGCATAAACGCCTGCTGTGTAGCCGGCCGGGCCAGAGCCCATAATAATTAGTCTATGGTGCTGTACTTCACTCATGAAAGATTCCTTAAATGTGTTATAAGACTGAACAACAAACCATACATTATCCACTTTGTATACATGAAGTTGAAGGGTTGTAAGAGAATTACTTCTTACACCCAAGCATACATATGCAAAGCTTAATCAATTCATTATCATACGAAAATAAATTCGTCCAAGGTCAGAACCATAAAAATGACAAAGCATGCGTTAAAATCTTCTCCCGAGGGAGATAACCAAGACAGTCATCGACTGATACGCTTGGTGCGGGTTGAAGGGCTGATGATAATTCTGATAGCACTAAGTTTGTATTTCCTATTGGCCCTGAGTTCTTATTCGCCACTGGATCCCGGCTGGTCACGCGTTAGCTCAGACTCTGTTCGCAACACTATGGGCTACAGTGGTGCTTATTTAGCAGATATTTTCTATTACTTATTCGGTCGCCTTGCTTATCTAGTACCAATGGTGCTCTTTTGGCGTGCTGTAGTGATTTTTCGATCCCGTAGCGCTCCTGAGTCGTTCTCTTGGGAAATTGCTGCAGTGCGAGCCATTGGCTTGCTCCTTCTACTGGTCTCTGCCTGTACACTGGCATCCATGCATTTCTCCTCAACTTTGCCACAAGGTGCTGGGGGGGTTTGGGGAAAGGAAATGATGATGCTTGCATTAGGAGGGCTAAATCCTGGGGGAAGTACTTTGAGCTTTCTCACCCTTTTAGTGCTAGGACTGACTCTGGGGCTTGGTATTTCCTGGATAAAAGTCATTGATATGCTCGGATATCTCACACTATACGGTGTTAATAGGTTCATACAAGACGTCCAGACACGACTTTCTGAAAGACGTGAACTACTGCGAGAAGAAAGAGAGCGGCAGGCATTAATTGATAAACGTAAGAGGGCACTAGAAACCTCTATAGCCAAAGAACGTACACGTAAGCCGATTAAGATTGAACCTATCGCTGTTAAACCCAAGCAGCCAAGTAAACGGGTACAAAAAGAGAAACAGGGCAGTTTATTTAATTTAACAATGTCTGATGGAGAGTTGCCTCCCATTAGTATTCTCAATGAATGGGACAGAGATAAGCAAATAGGTTACTCTGAAGAAAATCTGACCAAAATGTCAAAGTTACTGGAAATCAAACTTAATGACTTTGGCATAGAGATCATGGTGAAGAAAATTAATCCTGGACCAGTCATTACGCGCTTTGAGGTGGAGCCAGCTCCTGGAGTTAAAGTATCTCGAATTACCGGTCTTGCGAAAGATTTGGCTCGTGCATTGGCTGTACCCTCTGTACGTGTTGTCGAGGTGATTCCTGGTACTACTTATGTTGGTATTGAAATTCCAAATGAAAATCGTGCGTTAATTAACCTAGGAGAGGTTCTCAGCTCAGAGGAGTTTGATAATGCAAGATCAGCTATTTCAATGGCTTTAGGTCATGATATTGCCGGTAGCCCTGTGGTAGTTGATCTGGCAAAAATGCCTCACTTACTTGTTGCTGGGACTACTGGATCAGGTAAATCTGTCGGTGTGAATGCTATGATCTTGAGCATTCTTTTCAAAGCATCCCCGCAACAAGTTAGAATGATTATGATTGACCCAAAAATGTTGGAGTTATCTATTTATGAAGGTATCCCTCATCTATTGTGTCCGGTAATTACTGATATGAAGGATGCTGCTAATGGATTGCGTTGGTCTGTGGCGGAGATGGAGCGTCGTTATAAATTAATGTCCTTGTTGGGAGTCAGAAATCTGACAGGCTTCAACAAAAAAGTTGCTGAAGCCATTAGGTCAGGTCAACCAATCGATGATCCATTGTGGAAACCCGATCCTATGGTAGCTGAAGATGAGCAGGTCCGCACCGTGTTAGAGGAGTTGCCTCAAATTGTAGTTATCGTTGATGAGCTTGCTGATATGATGATGGTAGTTGGTAAAAAAGTAGAGGAGCTTATCGCCAGAATTGCACAAAAAGCTCGTGCCGCAGGTATTCATCTTATTTTAGCGACGCAACGTCCCTCAGTGGATGTACTCACGGGATTAATCAAAGCTAATATTCCTACCCGACTTTCCTTCATGGTGCAAAGCAAAGTAGATTCACGGACTATTCTTGGTGAGGGGGGAGCCGAGCAATTATTAGGAAATGGAGATATGTTGTTTTTACCTCCCGGTGGAGGAGTTTCGCAAAGGATACATGGAGCTTTTGTGGCTGATGATGAAGTACATCGAGTAGTTAAAGAATGGCGTTCCAGAGCAGAGCCAAACTATTTAGATGAGATTACTTCCGATAGTGCAGGTGCAGGTGTTCCTGGATTAGGTACATCTGTCGATGGAGAAGACACCAACGCTGAGGAAGATGATGCGCTTTATGATGAAGCAGTAGCTTTCGTTCTAGAGACAAGAAAAGCATCAATATCCTCAGTACAAAGAAAATTACGCATTGGTTATAACAGAGCTGCTAGAATCATAGAGGCTATGGAAGCCGCCGGCGTGGTATCAGCGCAAGGGTCTAATGGTAATCGTGAAGTCCTAGTCCCAGGCCCATAATATATCTAAATTAAGTTTGGAGTTAATAACGACGATATTGTACTCTCTACATGGGTATCATCCAAGCAGTTGTTGGTCTCTTGGAAGTTTGTGTGGAAACTAAGCAAAGGCAAAAGGAAATGTCATTCCAGCGGGGTAAATCAGCGTTGTTTAATCAGTGGATGGTGCGGAAGCTATCATCACAGGCTCGCTTGAAAGCTTTCTTCAAAATAATTTTATTTACTTGGTTTCCGTGTGCAGTTTCTCAACCCAAGGAGGATTTGACAAGTGCTGAGTTTGCTTGGAGTGCCTTGATTGCAGAACTCAAACCAATGACTACGTTGCGTGCACAGGTTGAGCAACTGGTATTAGATCAAGATGGTCGTGAAGTCCAAAGATTAGATGCAGAACTTCTATTGAGTAAGCCACATTCTTTTTCTTGGAAAATTATATCTCCCTATGAAGAGCTGACTGTAACGGATGGTTTTACCCTCTGGCGGTATGAGGCAGATTTAGAACAAGTTACCATCACAGATTTTAATAATACCGATAGTTCTCGTTCGCCTTTACTGATATTAAATGGTAATACTGAAGAATTAGCTAATAATTTTCTGATATCAGCTCAGCAAGATCATGGGGCTGGAGAACAACTGCGATTTACCTTAGAGCCTTTGAGTAATGAGAGACTGTTTGAAGAGTTGGTAATAATTTTTCAGCATGGTCAACTCGCATCCATGCATTTACGTGACTCTCTCGGGCAACAAACTTTATTGACTTTTTTGTCTTCAGAAATAAATATTCAGATTGATAATTCAAACTTCATTTTCATGCCAGGGCCTAGTATATATGTTCTGGATCAACGTGATGCTAATCATGGAGAATAATTTTGACTAGCTCACTTTTTGAATCGCAGACTCAGTATCAACCTCTGGCAGAGCGATGTCGTCCACAATCACTCGAGGATATATTAGGACAAAGCCATTTGCTGGGACCAGGTAAACCGTTACAGTTAGCTTTTTCTTCTGGTAAACCACATTCGATGATTCTTTGGGGGCCACCAGGGGTTGGTAAGACTACACTCGCTAGACTCGCCGCCACGGCCTTTAAATCGGAATTTATCGCTTTGTCAGCTGTATTTTCTGGTGTCAAAGATATACGTGAGGCGATGGATAAAGCCCGTGCCTCTATGATTCAAGGCTGTCATACCATCCTTTTTGTCGATGAGATTCATCGTTTCAATAAAGCACAGCAAGATGCTTTATTACCTTATACAGAAAGTGGATTAGTCACATTTATTGGAGCTACAACAGAGAATCCCTCGTTTGAAGTTAACTCTGCATTGCTTTCAAGAGCACAAGTTTATGTTCTAAAGGCACTCAGTGAGGTCGAATTGAGCGAATTGTTGGTTCGAATCAAGCAGAGAACTCTCGCAGATTACGAATTGAGTGCTAAAGCCAGAGATTTGCTAATCCAAGGAAGTGATGGAGATGCTCGCAGACTTCTGAATTTGTTGGAACTCTGTCTCAACGCAGTGACTCAGATGGTAAAGACTCAGCAATTAATAATCCCTCATGAGATTGATGAAAATATAGTTAGGCAAATTCTTACTAATCATTTGCGTCGATTCGATAAAGGAGGGGATCAATTTTATGATCAAATTTCTGCGCTACATAAATCTGTACGTGGATCCCACCCCGATGCAGCGTTGTATTGGTTTTGTCGTATGCTTGATGGGGGGGCAGACCCTCGATATCTTGCAAGAAGAATAGTTCGTATGGCTTGGGAGGATATAGGGCTGGCAGATCCAAGAGGTATACAGTTAGCTATTGATGCTGCGGCCACCTATGAGCGACTAGGTAGCCCAGAGGGAGAATTAGCATTGGCACAAGCACTGATCTATTTAGCTGTAGCAGCGAAAAGTAATGCGGGTTATTCAGCTTATAATTTGGCGAGAGAATTTGTCGCTATAGATCGAAGTCAGCCAGTACCACTACATCTTAGAAATGCGTCAACAGGGTTGATGAGCGATTTGGGCTATGGTACTGAATACCGTTATGCGCATAGTGAGGTAAACGCCTACGCTGCAGGTATGAGTTATCTTCCCAATGGGATGCCAGAACCGCGATGGTATCGGCCAGTATCAAGAGGGCTGGAAGAGAAAATTGCAGATAAACTCAAAGTATTAAGAGAGCTTGATGAAGCCGAGTTAGAAAAATAAGCAAGGTCATCAAAAGATGAATAAAAAATGGCCCAAACAATAAATAAAAGAATATCTCATTCCCCCATGTTATGAACTAATATCGAGCAGGAAATCTTTAACTGTTTACAATAGGGAGACCATTGTCGCTCCAGAGCAAAGCTCTTTAAGAGTCAACCCCACCATATATTTCATTTAACCCTAAACTTATAGTCCTATAAAAGCTAGTTAGAGTGATGGAGGAAATAGTCTCCTGAAAAAATTCTAACTTAAACTTAATGAGGCCGATATTTTCATGGTGTCCTTCAAATAAAAATATTAAATATGTTCCTTTACTTATGCCCTGGTGCTTAGCTGAGTTTAGTAGTTTTTAACATATCAATGAGACGTTGAAGGGTTAACTCTAGGACTAACCGCCAGGACTAAGTAACTTTACCTGGTTTGCGAAGAGGCTCAGAGAGCCAGTTAGGTATACATGAACATGGATTAGGATGACAACGTAGTAAGCTCGTTCCTAGTTTTCTTTCATAATGAATCTTCGTTTAAGTTAAAAGAAGTCAGTGTAGTCTGGAGTTCTTTGAAGCTTTTGGGCAACGGATATCGAATCAAGACAATAGTCTGTAGTAGAACTCGAATGCTTTATTCATTGACGATGCTTATAGAGATAGATCATCTCACTATAATTGATAGCGAGTTATTCAATATGTAAAATTTTTATCCTTACTGAAGAAGCACTTGATTGCTTTAGTTATATACCGATAGAGCAAGACTCTAATAGTATTTTATGCTGATGGGAAGGTTGTTGTAAGAAGTAGGCTTGCTACGAGGCTGGAAGTAACTGTCAGGGTAGAGATTGACCAAAGCTTAGTATTGATCTTATAGTAAATCTTTAATCCCGTACTTGTTATGAACATACGGGAGACACAAAAATATCAAAGATTTGCTTTCCATTTTTGAAACATTGAATCCTTATTAAAGATTCTTAGTTTACTGGCTAGAAATTAACTTAGGTGCGGTCTCTTTTAGAAAGCAACTCAGGATACCACCTATCAGCGCGCATGCCCCCACTACAATCACTGGAGCAGATAAATCATTACTATCGGCTAATGAGCCTGCCAAGGATGGAGCAATCGTGCCTCCGAATAATTCACCTATACCTACTACTAGCCCCATTGCTGAGGCGGCCATAGAGGCTGGCATCGTTTCACCTGGGATTAGCCCCATGAAAACTGGGAATGATCCAGAGGCGGACCAGCCAATGAATAACAAAATAGCCATCATGAGTAAGGGGCCATCATAGAAGAGCGCTGTTAATGCTGTAATTACACCAATAAAAGAAAAAATAATCATGATTGGCTTACGACCGAAGCGGTCACTAAGTGCAGGCACACAAAAGCCACAAATCGGAGTGGATAGACCAGCTGCTGCCATCAGATAGCTCATTTGCTCAGGAGAGAATCCTCGGTAGGCAGTGAAAAAAACAGGAAGGAAAATTAGGGAGACTAAGTACCAGGCAACCATGAATATTGCTATCAGCGCGCAAATTTGAATATTTCTCTCCTTTAGCATTGTAACAGCACTTTTCATGATCGACAGTTTTGGTGTTCCCTCAATCACTACTCTTTGAGATTCTGTTTGAGGTTCACGAACATAGCGCCAAATAAGTAGGGCGCATATCAAACCTGGAGCACCAGTGAGGAAAAAAGTTGTCCGCCAACCGTAGGCTTCAGCTAATGGGACCAGTACGAGAGGAGCCGCTACTGAGCCCAGTAGTGAAGCAAAAAGAGTTTGCACTAGCCCTACATTGATTCCGCGACGCTCAGGGGAGGATTCAGTATTTACAATAGTAAGGCACAGTGGCAAAAAAGGACCTTCAGCTGCGCCCATCACAATGCGAGCTAACAATAGCAGCATGAAAGAACCCGCTAATCCAGTAAAAGCAGAGCATAATGAAAATACTAGTATGGAAACTAATATAAAAGGTTTACGTGAACCACGTTGATCAGATAATGCTCCAATTAAGTAAGCAGAAACCGCCCATGCCAACGCAAGGCCTGACCCTAACAAACCCACTTGAGTGTTTGATAGTCCCATATCTTGAACCATATAGGGTGTAAGAACCCCAACAGCATTACGGTCGAAAAACACAATACCAAACGTAAATCCGAGCAACAGAACGATACCGTTTTCATAACTGAAAAGCTTAAAGGATTTCATGGCTAGTTTCCCCTAGATCTTGATTTTTATAAGTGCAATCATTTATTCGATTTTGTTTACTTATGTTTTCACCATGTTACTCTTCAGAACGGTTAATCTATAAATGAAATTGTTCTAATTTCCATGCTTTCCCTGGGCGGGTCCGAATCTTTAGAATTGGGATCGACTATGGCAGTATGCCCAGTCCACTGTACTTGAGAGCTATCTGAATCATATAGTTTGAAAGCAAACATCTCATCTACCTGCATTTGGTTCATGAAGTACCACTTATGTTCAGGGTTATAACTTAAGTTGTAACCCCAAAGAGGTGGACGGTTAGGATCTTCCAGTCCACCACGAATCTCGCTTAGATTAAGATCGCTCTGACGTACAGTAGAAGCATCGCATAAGGCGAGAGGTGAACGGAATACTTGCTTGATAGGACGCCAAAAGTTCATTAGTACCACACGTTTACTTAGCCAATGCTCTGCTTGATCTCCCAGAATCATTCTTGCCTGCTCAGCGACCGTTCGTTGACCATAGTCCACGTGGGCACCAAAGGATGGTAATCTGCCTTGGTTAGTATTAGGGTCATCACTGCGTGCTACTGGGCCGAAGGCAATAACTTTTGTTGCCCCATTAATTGCCTTTGCTACTTGAATGATTTCAGGGAAAAACACTTGTTGAATTTCCTCTGGATCATAAAAATTAGTGACAGCCGTTTGATGGTTTAAAATAGCAAATCCATTATTTTTTACTGATAATTGTTGATATATGGGCCTCGCATTGGTGATTGTCATCTCATGGTCTTCTGCCGGCCAGTACGATTTCTCACGTTGAGCGGGGTAAAAGATTGTCTGCTCACCTTTGACCACATAACGTATCATGGCGTTTATTTTCGCCACGGTTCGTGTACCCATGGATACTACTTCCTGCTTTTCAGAATTTTGTAGTGCAGTTATATCATTCGAGCCTTAAAACTGGCAAGTTGATCAAGTGCATGGGGTAGAGGTGCACTGAAGTTGGTAGTAAACTTCGTTAGCAAAGTAAAACTCGATTAGCTATCAGAGGGATGCCAAATGTCTTTACAACAAATCCAGTCACAGATCCTGGAGCGGCCAATGACATATTTTCAATGGCGTGTAGTGGCTATTGGAGTTCTTGTTAATATGCTTGATGGTTTTGATTTATTAGCGGCGTCAATAATTGCGCCAATCATTACCAAAGAATGGGGTTTGCAACCAGAAGCGCTGGGGATGTTATTAAGTGCAAGTTTATTAGGTACCTCAATTGGTGCCTTTCTCCTTTCGCCTGTGGCCGATACACTTGGTCGACGCAACGCAATAATGATAAATCTGGGCTTGATGGCCTTGGGTATGCTTCTGTCAGCTAAAGCAACCTCTGTGATGGAGTTGACCTTACTTCGTATTCTCACTGGGATGGGAGTAGGAGCGATGGCCTCAGCAGTAGGGACCTTAGTTTTTGAGTACTCTGCAAGCTCAGCCCGAGAGCTAGGTTTGGGTTTAGTGACTATTGGGTATAACGTAGGAGTTATCGTTGGGACTTTTTTTGCAGCTTGGTTTCTCGGGATTTATAGTTGGCCAGCGATTTTTGTATTAGGTGGGTTATTAACCTTAGGAATGATACCTGTGGTCTATTTCTTCCTACCCGAATCTATTGACTTCATGGTGACTAGACCCAAGAAGGATACGCTTACAAATCTTAATTCGGTGCTAGCCAAGATGGCTATGCCGGGTGTTAGTCAACTACCAAGCTTGAATAATGATAAAGAGTCCACGGGTCAGATAAAGGACAGTCTTTGGGACTTGATCCGATCACCTCTCCTGTCACGCACTTTGCTTATGGGTTTGAGCTATATGTTATATATGTTGTCTTCATATTTTTTCTTGAACTGGGGGAATCAATTAACGGTTGATGCTGGCTATTCATTAGAGCAAGGTATCTATGTGGCAAGAATAACGAATTATGGAGGCCTGGTGGGTGGTGTTGTGATTGGGATATTTTGCTACAAGATGGCATTTAGAGCCGTCTCAACAGCGATTCTCCTTGCCATGGGGGCGCTCATTATTCTATTTGGCTACGTTTATGATGAAATCTCTATCATTAATATCACTTCCTTCCTGATTGGCTTTGGAATCTTTGGAGCTGCCGTTGTGTTGTATTCAACTGCGGCTAAAACTTTTCCTTCGCGAGTGCGTGCTACCGGTGTGGGGGTCTCTATGGGAGCGGGACGTTTTGGAGCTTTTCTTGGGCCTTTACTTGCCGGTTACTTACTAGGTGGAGGCATACTTCGTCCCGAAACTTGCTTACTTATGGCATTACCAGTTTTATTATCAGCCTTTACTCTCCGAAAAGTGCCGTTAACTAAAGTTCCAGACTAGGCATAACCTGAGTCAAAGTAAGTATAAGGCAAACATTTTGCTAACTTTACAACTAGATCAGCCCTATACCGCACGACAAATGCTTGAACATCATGCTTCTCACAATCCTGAGATGGTGTTGTTGCGCTTTGATAGCGGAGAGATGTTTACAGCAAAAAAATTGTTGAGTGAGGTGAGATTACGCAGTGGGGCTTTTCTTGAGTTAGGTGTCAGCCAGGGTGATCCTGTACTATTGTGGATTCCTAATTCACCAGAGATTGTGCTCAGTTTTTTGGCTCTAAATTATATAGGGGCTGTGGCTGTTCCCATTAATACTGCCTACAAGGGGGGACTACTGGAACATGTTATCATGCTCAGTAAGTCTAAGTTACTAGTAGGAGATGCTCGACTCCTGCCTTTACTGGATAAAGTCAATACTGGAGCTTTACGTAGGATTGTTGCTGTAGGAAACCATGATGAACTTGGCTCCATTTGTACCTCTTTGCCGGTGAGTTCTGCCAAGATTTTGCGACCAATATCTGTTTCAGAACAAACTCTTTTGAGACTTAATCTCATTGAAGTGTTAGTTGAATCGACCCAATGTGTGATATTTACTTCAGGAACAACAGGTCCATCAAAAGGAGTCTTGTGCTCTTATCAGCATACTTTCAGAGCTGCTCAGGAGTTTAAACATGTAGGTCCTGGAGATACGAACTTGGTAGCTTTGCCCATGTTTCATATTGGAGGGGTGTTGGGAATTAATTTTGCGCTAATTCATGGTGGTTGTGCAGCTTTTGTCGAACGTTTTCGTACCTCCACTTTTTGGTGTGCGGTGAGACAAATGCAGGTCACTTCGGCGGGCCTATTGGGAACCATGGTGCAGTTTTTGCTGCAACAATCCCACACCTCTAAAGAAAGAGATCATCCCCTAAAGAGGGTTGTTATAGCCCCCTATGGACAGGAGGCTCTAGAATTTTCCAAACGATTTGGTGTTGATGTCTATACAGAATTTAATATGACTGAACTCTCTGTGCCACTATGGTGTGGGCCTAATGATCCTCAGCCAGGTACATGCGGAGTTCAGCGTGAGGGTGTTGAGTTAAAACTAATGTCACCCACAGGCACTGAAGTAATCCAAGGTGAGACTGGAGAGCTTTGGGTTAAGCCGGCTTCCCTCTTTGATATTGCGCATGGTTATTTGCATAGTGATGGCCATTTAAAAGAGCCTGACAGGGGTTTACTGGGCTCTTCGCTATTAACAGAAGATGGCTGGTTTAGGACTGGAGACTTATTTCAACGCAACTCCGCCGGCTATTACTTCTACGTCGATCGCTTAAAAGATATGATTAGACGACGTGGGGAGAATATATCTTCTTTCGAGGTTGAAAAAGAGTTGCTCAAGCTGCCAGGGGTTGTAGCTGTGGCAGCTGTGGCTGTTGCAGGCGATGGAGGTGAAGATGAAATATTGGCAATCTTACAACCATTGTCTGAAGTTGAGCTCGATCCAATAGCATTACTATCTGAGTTAGAAGATCGCTTACCCGCCTTTATGGTACCACGTTATATTCGTGTTGTTGAAAACATGCCCATAACCCCTACCCAAAAAATTGAAAAACATGTTCTACGCAATGTAGGTGTTACCTCAGAGACTTTTGATAGAGTGAAGGCAGGTTATCAACTAAAAAGAAGACTATAGTGGTTGATAATATCTATACAGAACTTATTTTAGGAATCATCCGATGGGGCCTCTTAAAGGATTAAAAATATTAGAGTTTGCAGGACTTGGCCCTGCACCATTTTGTGCGATGTTGCTTTCTGATATGGGGGCCAGCGTTATTCGGATAGACCGACCTGGAGTCAGTTATCTACCGGTAGATGTAGAAGCAAGAGGAAGGCATAGTCTTACACTGAACTTAAAAGAAGCAGTAGGTGTTGAAGCAGCGAAATCACTTATCTCTGAAGCAGATATGCTTATTGAAGGATACAGACCTGGTGTTATGGAGCGTCTAGGGCTTGGTCCAGAGACAGCCCTAGAATTAAATCCCTCAATAGTTTATGGACGTATGACTGGCTGGGGGCAGACTGGACCACTCGCGCATAAAGCTGGACATGACTTGAACTACTTGGCAATGACTGGTGGACTGCATGCTCTTGGGGTTAGGGAGAGACCTGTTGTTCCGTTAAATTTGATTGCAGATTTTGGTGGCGGTTCACTCTACCTTGGAATGGGTATGCTCGCGGCACACTTGTCTGTAAAAAATGGCGGCAGTGGCCAAGTGGTAGACTGTGCCATGACTGAAGGTGTCTTGTCGATGCTGAGTATGATTTATGGTGATTTTGTTGATGGACGTTGGTTGGATAGCCGTGAGAGTAATGTGATAGACGGTGCAGCGCCATTCTATAATGTATATCAATGTGCTGATGGACTCTGGCTTGCTGTAGGTGCTATTGAACCTGCTTTCTGGCATGCGTTTTTGAGAGGGCTTGGTAAGACTGAGGATCCTTTACTGAAAGAACAGTGGCCTCGCAAGCAATGGGCTCAGCAGCGAGAGTATCTGGCTAAGATTATTTCACGACAAACACGTTGTTATTGGTTAAGTATATTCGATGAACTTGATGCTTGTGTAAGTCCAGTGCTTAGTTTGGAAGAGGCAATGGGCGCAGCACAGCATAAAGCAAGGGCAAGCTTTGTCGAGCATCAGGGAGTAGTGCAGCCCGCCCCAGCTCCTCGTTTTTCGCTCACTCCAGGGAAAATAGCTGAAGGGCAAGTCCTGCCAAACCTTGCTGAGGCTCTTATCTTGTGGCAGAGCCCTGTCTGATACAGTACAAACATCATTAAGACATCAAAGGACAAACGTCAATATTCACGTGTAATGTGAAGTTCACTACTTGGCTTATCTTGTAACTTACTCCTCATAAGGCTTAAACCGGGTTCCTGAGGCATCCTTAATGACGTGGCCTGCTGTAGGATCGGAGAAATGTGAGCCAATCACAATAGTGTTAGTGTTTGCCATTTGCTCTACGAATTTCATGCGAGTATCACGAGCAATTTCTTTAACCATGTCGAAGCGCCCGAATACTTGTGGCTCTGCAATTTGTATAGGGTTATGCATCATGTCACCGGTAATCACGGCCTTTTCCCCCTCCGACTCAATCATGATGCTGATATGATCAGGCGTGTGGCCAGGTGTAGGCATGAGTTTAATTTCTGGACAAACCTGATGACTCTCAGGATCAATTAAATCTACTAAACCAGCATCTACAACAGGACCAACAGCATCAAACATATGGTTCAGATCGTGATAGCCGTCTGTGTCACGGAGGTGGCACCAGTGATCATATTCCGCTTTAGAAAAGAGATAACGGGCATTAGGGAAAGTAGGAACCCATTGGCCATCGACGAGACGGGTATTCCAACCAACATGATCGAAGTGAAGGTGTGTACATAAAACAGTATCAATGGAGTCGAGACTAAACCCAGCATGTGCAAGATCTTCCAAGAATGAGCTCTGCATATTGGTGAATACAGGAAACTCACGCTGTCTATCACTGCCGATGCATGTGTCCAGCATGATCTGACGATTTGCAGTTCGCATGACGAAGCACTGGAATGAGATAATCATCTTACCTTCTGGAGTCGCCCAGTGCGGCTGTAACCAAGGATGTTTTAGTACATCTTTTGGGCCAGCATCAGTCCAGAGCATACCGATGTCGTCTTCCCAGCCACTGACTTCTACTAGTCGGGTAATTTCTACTGAGCCAATTTTCCAGCTGCGAATATGTTCTTTGGCCATGTATTAGTCCTCATTAATTCTTATAGGTTTAGGAGCAGCTTTCGAAAGTATCATATCCGATGCCTTTTCTGCGATAGCTACCACAGAGGCGTTGGTGTTAGCGCCAACTAGTTTTGGATAAATTGAGGCATCGGCTATACGTAGCCCCTCCAAGCCATGTACTCTAAGTTGGTAATCTACTACTGAATTATTATCATTCCCCATCCGACAAGTGGAGCCTGGGTGGTGAACTGTTGCCAAGGTTGAACGGACATAATCTTCTAGTTGCTGATCAGTCAAAACCGCTTCGCCCGGTAAACGTTCATAGGAATTGTAACGATCGAAGCTATGGTGACTAAGTACTTGCCTTGCAAGCTTGATACCACGGATTAACGCGTCAATGTCTGATTGTGATGAGCCTAGTTGAGGGTCAATCAATGGTTTCTCCAAGGGGTCATTACTTCTAGCTCTGACGGTTCCACGGCTTTCAGGGTATAGGCAGACAGCACTGATTGCAAATCCATGTCCTATGGGTAAGGGGAAGGGTTTCGTATTACGACGCGCAGGTTGAAAAACCAACTGCATGTCTGGTCTATCTGATTGTTGAGTAGTACGGATGTAGGCATTAGTTTCGAATAAGTTACTTGATAATTGTCCTGAGCGATTGAATAGGTATTGGATAGCTGAGAGGAAATTGCGAGGAAGCGCCTTAAGGCTCAGGCCATAAGAAGTACTCTCATCTGTATCATTAGCGATTACTACAGCTGGATGATCAGTTAAATTCCGACCAACCGCGGGCAGATTATGTGTCGGTTGAATACCGAGTGATGAAAGCTCATCGGGATCTCCTATACCACTATGCAAGAGTAAGTGAGGGGAGTGAAAGGCTCCTGCGGTAACAATAACTTCTCTGTGGGCGGCTAGTTGAGCCACCATGGTACCCCTTTGAATTTCAACGCCACGTGCTTGGACGCCAGACATCAAAATACGCTTTGCATAAGTGCTTGTCATGACTGTGAGGTTGGGGCGGGATAGAGCCGGTCGTAAATAAGCTGATGCCGTGGAGACTCGTTTCCCATTGGCAATATATCCCTGTCGAAAACCAAAGCCCTCAGGTTTCGGTATATTGAAATCATTACAATAATTAAAACCTAAAGAAGCCATACTGGTGTTGAAGTCTGCACATAGTGGGTTGGTTTGTTGCATATAACCCACTTCCATTGGCCCGTCGTTACCATGCCAGGGAGCATCGTGATAATTCAGGTTTTTTTCTGAGCGGATAAAATATGGGAGTAAATCAGCATAAGACCAGCCAAGATTTCCTTGGTTCTCCCAGTCGTCATAATCTTGAGCATGACCTCGATAGTAGGCCATACCGTTAATTGAGCCACTTCCACCCAAAAGACGTCCACGTGGCAAGGGAACTTTTCGTTTAAATAATGCTGATTGTGCTGTGGTGCTCAGGCCCCAACCAAACCGTTCTTGCATGATGGCGATACCTACCGCCGCAGGGATAGTAATCCACGGGTGCTCATCATATGCCTCTCCAGCTTCAAGTAGACACACGGATATAGAAGGATTCTCTGAAAGTCTGGCTGCAAGAACACAACCTGCTGAACCGGCGCCAACGATAATATAATCAAATTCACTAACGGGCACTATTTTGCACTCCTTAACTGCGTACATGTTTCACCTAATATCTTAGTCTCAGTATACCGAAAACAAGAAGCCACTGAATCCCAACTTTCACGGTATCCACCGGTATAAAAAAAGGGGTATTCTTATCAGGTATTTTTATTTGCAGTAAAGAAGAGGAAAGAGCATGCAATGGCAGCAGGTAGTTGAAGCCAGAGGAGCAAAGTTTACACTGCAGGGTGAGTTTCAGGAAGAATTTCACCTTGTAGCTGAGGCCTTTGCTGAGAATTTTCGTGAGGAAGAAGAACTCGGATCTGCTTGTAGTATCTTAGTTGATGGACAAGTGGTTGTTGACCTGTGGGGAGGTTACAAAAACGCTTCGCAATCACAGCTATGGGAAGCCGGTACTACTGTCTGTATGATGTCCGTAGCTAAAGGTATAACCGCCATTTGCTTTAATATGCTTGTGGATAGAGGACTTGTTCATCCCGATGACCCGGTGATTAAGTATTGGCCTGAATACGGTCAAAATGGAAAAGAAAAAACCTTGATCAGACACTTCCTTGATCACACTGCCGCGGTACCAGTACTGACTACGGACCCTCTCTGGCCTGGGGCTATGTTTGATCGCGAGGCCATGATCAGAGCGCTGGAGAAGCAGGAACCGCTTTGGGAAATTGGCACAAAGGCAGCCTATCATGTTCACCATCAAGGCTTTCTCTTGGGTGAGATCATGCGTCGAATCACTGGTATGACAGTAGGCCCATTTTTGCGTCAAGAGGTGACGCAACCTTTGCAAGCGGAATACTACCTTGGACAAATGAGCGCTGAAGAGCAAGCGACGGTGGCTGAGGTGCTTCCCAATATGAATGCTGGTTTATTTGCAGCGAAGGATCAAGTAGATCAGAGCCAGCTTAAGGCTTTGGCTTTTAAACAGAACCCCTTAGAAAGCTGGGCTATGACAATGAACTCGGCAATTTGGAAAACTTGCGAGGTTGCTAGTGGTAGCGGTCATGGTAATGCACGAGGTGTTGCTAAGATTTATGGAGCTTTGGGAAGGGTTGCTTGTGAAGGAAAATTAGCCGACTCCATGCCAGTAATAATGTCGAAAGCCGGTATAGAAGCGATGATAGTCGAACAGCATAACCAGACTGAAATGTTTCAAGACCGTCCTTATCATCAGGCGCTGGGTATTCTGCTAAATACCCCAGTAGCGGTCTATATGGGGCCAAATATGCGCAGTTTTGGTCACCACGGGCTTGGAGGATCTATAGGCTTTTGTGACCCTGATGCTGGTGTAGGTTTTGCCTACTGTTGCAATCAGATGCATGCCGTTGGCACAAATGGGCCAAGAGCAAGAAGATTAATAGACGCGTTTTATGCATCAATTTAGGAGGTAACAATAACCTTTATGGTTATTGTCAATAAATAAAAAATTATTTGTATTTAGGAGAACTTATGAGCACCGGTTTTGACGAAGCTAGATTAGAGCATCTTTGCCAGACTATTTCAGATGATATACAAAAAGATAAATATTTTGGTGCGGTAGTTCTTGTGGCTAGAGAAGGGCAGATAGCTTTGCATAAAGCCTTTGGTCATGGTGGTGGTGAGGAATGCGCACCATTACAATTAGACTCAGTCTTTTCACTTTTTTCTCTAACTAAATGCTTTACAAACGTCTTGGCGATGCGCGCCATTGAATTAGGTGAATTCGCACTTACTACGCATGTCTGTGAAATCATTCCTGAGTTTAAGGGGGGGCTGCGTGAAAAGATCAATATTTTCCATTTGTTGACTCATCAAAGTGGCTTGCCTGCTGTTTGGAATCCCAAGCCAGGTATGTATATTGATAAGCTTGATGACGTAGTTGCTGCAATCTGTCAGAACATTCATTCAATTGAGGCTCCGGGCCAAAAAGTGCACTACTCCCCTTTGTGTAACCATGCTTTACTTGGTGAGGCAGTGCGTCGTACTGATCCTAAAGGTCGGTGCTATCGTCAGCTCTTACAAGAAGAAGTATTGTCTCCTTTACGGATGAGTTCTACTGCGATTGGACGACGCAAAGATCTTGCTGAAAGACATATCTTCCCTGATTTTCGTGGCAGACCGCCACAAGAACATCTTGGTAGTTCAAACCTCGGGCCACAGGGGGCTTTCATGGAGGAACACGCAGAGATGCCTTGGGTTGGTGGAATCTCTTGTACCAATGATTTATTCAGACTTGCGGAAATGTTCCGTCAAGGGGGGACTTTAGATGGTGCTCGTATTCTTTCTCCTGCCATGATAGATCTTGCGACTACTTGCTGGACCGAGAATAAGCCTAATGAGTTGTATAAAGCTGTAGCGATGAATCATGGTTGGGAGCCTTATCCTGCCTATATGGGGCTTGGTTTCGCGTTGCGAGGTGAGTCTATTTGCCCGGGTCTGTATGGCACGCTGACTTCGCCACTTACTTTTGGAAATTATGGTTCTGGCTCTACGTTGTTCTGGGTTGATCCTGAGACTGAAGTGACTTTTGTCTACTTGAGTGCTGGTGTTATGGGACAAGCTCCTAACATAGAACGCTTTCAAAGGCTCTCAGACATTGTTGCTTCGGCGGTAAACTAATCTTAAAAGTGAAAAATGTTTTAAATGCGACTTGAGCGAGTATATAGATGGATAGTTATGATTTCGTCATTGTAGGTGCTGGATCTGCAGGAACAGTACTAGCTAATCGACTTAGTGCAGATGGTACTAAGACAGTGTGTTTGCTGGAGGCTGGCCCAAGTGATCGTACTCCGCTTATCCATGTTCCATCTTTTGTTGGAACTCTGATGTTCAATCCAAAATATAGCTGGGGCTATCAAACTGTGCCGCAAAGTCAACTTGGGGGTAGATCAATTCCCTTACCTCGAGGACGAGTGCTTGGTGGATGCTCTTCCACAAACGGTATGGTGTATTTTCGAGGCCATCCTATGGATTTTGATGAGTGGTCTCAGTGGGGTTGTGAGGGCTGGGGTTTTAGTGAGGTGCTGCCCTATTTCAAACGTAGCGAGGATAATCTCGACTATAGGGACTCCCCTTGGCATGGTACAGGTGGTGAAATGGCAATTTCTCATGTGCGTGACTATAGCCCTATGATTAACCCTTTTTTGGAGGCTACTGTTTCTCTAGGTTATCCACGTTGTGATGACTTCAATGGGTGTGTAGATCCAGTGGGATTCGATGTGAGACAAAATGCTTTGGCTTATGGCAGAAGGGTATCGGGAGTGACAGCTTTTCTGGCGCCAGCTAGGAAAAGGCCTAATTTACAAATAATGACACAAGTTCTTGTCGATAGAATTGAGCTTGACCGGGGACATGCCTCTGGTGTCTATATCAGAGCAGACGGAATAACCCGTCTGATTCACGCAAAAAGAGAAGTGATACTGTGTGGAGGAGCTTATGGTTCACCTCAGGTACTGGAGCGCTCGGGCATTGGTGATCCTGAAATTTTGCAAGAACATGGTATTGCAGTAAAAGTGGCATTGAAACAGGTTGGCAAAAATCTTCATGATCATCCAAGCTCTGTTGTACAAATGGCAACATCGAATACCGACTCCTATGGTATTAGTTGGCCTGCATTACCTCGTAATGCTTGGTCCGTCGTAAAGTACTTGTTTAACAGGCGTGGTCAACTAGCCGGTAATCTCTTTGAAGTGACTGGTTTTGTTCGTACTAGTCCTGAACTTGATCGGCCAGATTTACAATTCGTGTTTATGCCAGCCACTCGTCCAACGCCAAAATTTCCCTTTCCTATTGGCCATGGCTTTGGCATTAATGCCATCTTGCTTCGACCCAAGAGTCGAGGGACAGTACATATTTCTGCTGTAGATCCTGCAGCTAAGCCTCTCATAGACAATCAATTTTTGGCGGCTACTGAAGATCAGGATACTTTATTGAAGGGATTAAAAATTTCTCGACAAATATTAGCTCAAGATGCTTTGGGGAAATATAAAGCCAATGAAATTCTTCCCGGTGCTGAGCTTAAGGATGATCAAGAGCTGAAAGCCTATATGCGCAGTCAGTGTACAGCTGTCCATCATCCAGGCGGCAGTTGTCGAATGGGTAACGACTCAGAGTCAGTTGTAGACCCTCAGTTACGTTTGCGTGGAGTACATGGACTAAGAATTGTAGATGCATCAATCTATCCACGAGTTGTTAGCGGTAATACAAACGCATCGGTAGTCATGATCGCTGAGAAGGCGGCTGATATGATTTTGGGTAAGCCAGCATTGAAGAGCGAAAACCCTGTTAATGGCTGATATATTATCTAAAAGGTAAGGAAATGTTTATGAAACCTGATTTGCAGGCAAACTATATTCTTGTCACAGGGGCTGGTCGTGGGCTTGGACGACATCTGGCTCTCCATCTATCAAGCTGTGGAGCAATTTTAGGTATTGCAGACGTTGATCCAGAGAGCATTGCTGAAACTGCAGCATCAGTGTCTGCTCAAGGTGGAGAAGTACATCCTTACGTGTGTGATGTAGGATCTCAAGAAGACTTTGCAACAATGTGCGCAGATTTTTCAAAGCAGGGTGGACGCATTGATGCTATCGTCAATAATGCCATGCTGCTACGATATGGACCGGTGGAAAGTGTTGATAACGAACTGCTTTCTAGTATGCTGGATGTGGGAATAAAACCATTATTTTGGGCTGCCCAAGCTTTAAAAACATACCTTGACCCGCAACGTGGTGCTGTGATGATTAACATGGCCTCTCCAGTTTCACACAGAGGCTATCCATTGACCTCTGCTTACACTGCATGCAAAACAGCTATAGTTGGCGTTACTCGAGTGCTAGCAGCTGAGTTAGGGCCACTAAATATTCGTACCAATTGTGTTTCTCCAGCTTCCGTCCCCACACCGGGTTCCTTAGGCCTGAATACAGCCGATGTATATGAGAAGCGTAAGCTCTCTATCCCCTTGCGTCGTCTGGGAACCGAGGAAGATAATTCCAATGCCATTGCCATACTTTTGAGTCGTGAAATGAGCTTTGTGAATGGAGAGGTGTTCAATATTGATGGTGGTGTTGCCGCTACTATGTAGTTAATCTCATCGGAGACTCACCGGTTTTGTTCCATATGGGGAATTTTATGCAGCGTCAATTAATTAGTTCTGGCTCACCCTTTGAAGGTGAGATTGGTTATTCGCGAGCCGTTGTACAAGGGCCTTTTGTTTTTATCTCTGGCACAACAGGATTCGATTACACCACCATGACCATCGAAGATGATGTAGTAGCTCAGGCTGAACAGTGCTTTAAAAATATTGAAGCTGTTTTGCTTCAAACGGGAGCTACTTTCGCCGACGTCATCAAGGCGACATACGTCATTCCTGAAGCTAGTGATGTCGACAAGTGTTTCCCTGTTTTCAAAAAATACTTTGGGGAAGTTCGTCCTGCGATCATGATTCTCTCAGCACAGTTGCTCGATCAAAGAATGAAAATTGAGATCGAGATCACTGCGCTGAAACAACTTTAGGCGGTGTATAGATCCAGCAGCTCTCCAACATTTTTGAGGTTTAAATGAGGCTGCTGATCTGCAGGACGACCATTAAATGCATCCGGTCCACCGGTACCAGTATGGACATAAATTGCAAAAGCTCCTCCCCCCAATGCCATTGGTATTTCAAGATCTGGATCATCACCCACGACAGCAAGCTCATGTTTGTCAACTCCTAGACGGTTAGCAGCAGTTTCTAGGGCATGAATTGATGGTTTTCCTAAAACTTCTGCTTCTTTTCCAGTGAGTGGTTTCAAGGCACCTGCTATGGCACAGCTCGTCCCAATTGCCGGTCCCTTGGCTGAAGCAAAAAAAGGCACATCACTAGCGGTAAAAAGACCAGCACCATCGCGAACCGCTTGATAAGCTGCTTCTAAGTCGATAAAGCCAAATTCACGGTACCAGCCAATGTAGACAGCATCAACAGAGTCTTGATAGCCATCTTTAGAAAAGGAAATTTCAAGTCCTTTGTCGGCTAGGGGTTGCCAAACCCCTGAGCAGCCTAGAACCATAATTTTTTTATAACCATTGGTCACAAAATAGTCTGCTGCGCTGCTACTAGGTGTCATCATATTGTCACGCATAGGAATGCCTGCTCCACTGAGCACCTCAATGTAGTCCTCAGGAGAGCGTACTGTGCCATTGGTAAAAACTACCCATGGGATACCTTTTTCATTGAGCTTGCTAGTAAATTCAATCGCTCCTGGCAAGGTACGCATGTTATTGTTGGCTTTATCACCAAGGATAAGCGTACCATCCATATCAAATATAAAGGCTTTTACAGCACTCAAGCGCTCCAAAACTGCTTTGTTGATCATCTTATTTCCTTAAATGTAATCTCAATTTGTCATTGCTGACTGTCAAGTGATGAAGAGTTGGGCGCTTCTTAATACCCTCAAGAAGTTGTAATACTGGGCTCAAGCTGGGGTTATAGTACATCTCATTTTTAGCGCGGGTTCGCATAGCATCGACTTGGTCAGTTGGCATCACAGCTCGTAGTAAAAATTCTTCGTCACTCATTGAGGCAGGGAAGCGACTACGTCGCTCTTTTAAAGTCATGGAGATTGGTTCCGCCATAATTTCTTTGGTACGCGGCAGCGACATAATACGATCCAGTACGTTTGGGTCTACAGGTGTGGTCGGGCGTCCGAATCGACCAAGGACATAACGTATCGCTTGATCGGGGATGTTCGAGTAGCGGTCATCTGAGAGCACGTTAAAGAGTGCTTGAGTTGTCACAATCTGTGGGAAAGGGGTTACCATGATTGGAGAACCAAGCTCACTACGGACACGCTCAACTTCTAGCATGACTTCAGAGAATTTATGTTCCAAGTTCAGCTCTGCAAGTTGGCGACGAGTGGTGGTAAGTACCCCACCGGCAACCTGATGTCGAAGGTATGACGCATCATAGGCCATAGGCTTTCCAATAGGTCGTCCCTCGGCGGCTGCAAGTTCAAAATAATAGCGCTCAAGTGCTTTTAAAGCTTTTGAATCGACATTAACTTCATGCCCAAGAGTTTTTAAATTATCTACTGTTTGAGAGGCACAAGGTAATGAGGAGCCATGTGCAAGAGGACCCATCGCAGTATGAAGTGCTGAGATACCTAGTTCCGCACCCACCATGTAGTTGAATTGAGAAAGGCCGATGGTGCAGTGTGAATGTAACTCCAATGGCAAACCACTCAACTGAGCTTTGACTGCAGGAATCAATGTTTTGGCTCTTTCGGGTGTCAACAAGCCACTGGGGTCTTTAATGTAAACTAAATCGAATAGACCGCTTTGGGCAATAATTCTAGCGCAGTCGGCATAGAAAGAATCAGTATGAACAGAACTCAATGTAAAGGTGAGTGCGGCCATATTTTCAGCCTCACCTTCTTCTTTGACTATACGGGCGACAGATTGAAGAGCATCCATATCATGCATTGGGTCAAGCAAGACAAACCTACCAATACCTGCTCGCATGAGTGTGCGGTAAGCAAGGCGCATGAAATCATGGTCAGCTGTCTCCCAGGAAATAAAGCGAAAACCAGTTGAGATAAATTGCAACGGTACACCCGGTAAGGACTGCTTCATTAGGCGGATACGTTGCCATGGATCATCTCTGTTGTAACGGACTGCCACTGACATATGAGTACTGGAGGTGAAGTCAATAGCACGAAATCCTACTCTCTCCATGAGTGGGGCAGCTTGCATTATTTGGGCACTATTGAGTCCAGTCATACTCCAAAGGCTTTGATTTCCATCTCGAATACTGACGTCGACTAAGTCAAGAGTTGCCATTTTTTAATCCTGTTAGCTTCATTGTTTCTCAAATTTACTATTTGCAAGATATTTCCCTAAATAACGAGTATCAATTCCACCCGCAAGAAATACAGGATCTTCAAAGAGCGCTTGATGAAGAGCTAAGTTGGTTGTCACTCCTGAAATTAGGCTATTATTGAGTAGTTGTTGCATAAGTAATAAAGCCTTTTCACGGTTCTCAGCCGAGACAATGAGTTTCGCCATCAGAGAATCATAAAAGGGTGTAATTTGAGCCCCGACAAACAAATGCGTATCTATACGAACGTCTGGTGCACTGAAGAGGGCAAATTTTTGAAGTGTTCCTGGAGAGGGTTGAAAATCATTATAAGGATCCTCTGCATTGAGTCGACATTCTATTGCATGACCATGACAGATAAGTTCATTTTGTGAAAAACGAAGAGACCTCCCTTCTGCAATACGAATCTGCTCTGCTACTAGGTCAACGCTATAAATTTCCTCCGTGACTGGGTGTTCGACTTGGATGCGTGCATTCATCTCAAGGAAATAAAAAGTTTCACGTTCCTTGTCTACTAGAAACTCAACTGTACCGGCACCCTTATAACTCAGGTGTTGTGCAAACCGCACAGCAGCTTCATGCAAGCCTTCCCGCAAGATATCGCTTAACGATGGAGCAGGTGCTTCTTCTATCACTTTTTGGTAGCGTCTTTGTACTGAGCAATCTCGTGTTCCTAAATGGACAACATCCCTCCCATCTCCGAGAACTTGAACTTCAACATGGCGACCACTTTCTATGAAGCGTTCCAAATAGACCCTAGGATCCCCGAATGCAGCTTCAGCTTCAGCTTGAGCTAAAACTAACTGTTGGGCAAGTTCGGCTTCATTCCGAACAAGTTTCATACCACGGCCACCACCTCCACCAACAGCTTTTATAAGTATTGGCAGACCAATTTGCGACAATAAGGCTTGAGCTTCTTGCAAAGAGGAAACTTTCCCACCCGGCACACAAGGAAGGTTTGCTGCTACTGCATTAGCTCTGGCTTGTAGTTTATCCCCAATAGCATCAAGCTGTTCAGGTGTTGGGCCTATGAAGCGAATGCCAGCCTTCGCAGCATTTCGTGCTAAGTTCGAATTTTCAGATAAAAAACCGTAACCTGGATGAATTGCATCTACTTTAGATTGAGTAGCAGCAGCCACTACTTTATCCACATTAAGATAACTTTCGGATGATGGGGGTGGGCCAAGAACTATGCATTGATCAGCCAAGCGAGCAGGGAGTGAGTCCACATCAGCAGATGAACAAGCCAGTACAGTCTCAATATTAAGTTTTTGCGCTGTACGAATTATCCGCAAGGCGATTTCGCCTCGGTTGGCGATAAGGATACGGTGTATTGGGGTCATGGTTTAACCAGAAGTAGTGACTGGCCCTTCTCAACAAATTGGGCATCTTCAACCAATATTTCTACCACAGTACCAGTTAATCCAGCAGGAATTGAGCTCATAAGCTTCATGACTTCAATAATACCGATAATAGTGTCCCGTGAAAGTTTGCTCCCTTTTTGAATGAAAGGTTCTGCTCCAGGTTTAGGTGACATATACCAAGTGCCAACCATAGGGGACTTGATTTCCAAAAGTCCTTCTAGCTTTGCTTGTGCAGATGCACTTGAATTTGAAGCAGTGCTATTGGTTTGTTTTTCAGAGCTAATAGCTTCAGTCGAAGACTGTTCCTCAGGATTATCAGAGACCACAGAATCAGAGATTACAGCTGAAGGCGTCTGTAAAGGATTACTGACGGATTCCCGTTTGGGTAAGTTGACAGCACGCCACCCTTGTTTTGAATCTTTTAGAATAGAGTCAGCATCGCGGCTAATTACAAGTTTGAAATCAGCAGTTTCCAGTTCAAGCTCATTGTAAGGAGTATCATCAATTACCTTTAAAATTTCCTGGATATCTTTTTGTGTGAGAGAAGAAGTTGACATCAGGACTGCTTGCCCCCCATTAATGCGTAGATATGATCAAAGGCAGATACTGCTTCTGTGGCTATTGGAGCCTGTTCTTTACTTGCCCAAACTGTCTCTGGTCGTGATTGTAACAAGCGAAGATTGCCATCTTGATCTATTGCCCATTCTATGTCTTGGGGTGAGCCATAGTGTTTTTCAACTTGCTTGCCTAGCCTAGCTAGTGACAAAATTTCTTCATCACTCATGCATGCTTCTTTATTACGAGGACCATTGACAACAAGTTCAATGACTCCTCCCTGGCCAGGAACATGCTCGACACTTTTTTCTGCGACTTGACGTGACTTGAATTCAAAGGTCACTTTATTTAGAGCATACCTGTCAGGAGTGACTTCTCCACTGACGATAGCTGAGCCTAAACCATAACTGCCTTCGATGGTGATAACAGAACGGTCACCGCTTGTTGGAGAACGGGTGAACATGACACCTGAGCAACGTGAATTTACCATTGACTGCACAACAACAGCCATTGCTAATTGATCCTCAGGGAGATTAAGCCGACGCCTGTAAGAAACAGATTCTGGCGAATAAAGTGAGGCCCAGCATGCTCGTACCTTTTCTAATAGGGCTGGCAGTCCCTCAACCCAGAGGTAGGTGTCTTGCAACCCTGCAAAACTAGCTTCTTCTGAGTCCTCGCTGGTGGCTGAGGACCTCACAGCTACAGGCGTACCATCGCCCATTTTGATATAGGCTTCTGTCAGTGCTTCATTGAGCTCTAAACTTATAGGTGTATTTATCATCAGCTCGCGAATCGCCATGGTTTCTGCGGCGATATTTGCTAGATCATCATGTGCTAAAGATGAGATACGTGCTCTAATCTCATGTTTAGTATCTAGTTGATCAAGCCACTTTGTGAAGGCCGTTGTTGACACGACGAACCCCTCGGGAATGGGCATGCCAGCCTGAGTCATTTCACCCAGGCTGGCGCCTTTGCCGCCAACTAATGGGACATCTTTCAAATTGAGCTCAGTAAACCAGAGCAAAGGTGCATTATTTTTATTATTCATCAGAATACTTCTTCACTACTCTAAAATTGTCACTACACCAGTGTCACCATCAACACGTAAACGTTGCCCACTTTTAATTTTTTTAGTGGCATCTCCAGTTCCTACCACAGCTGGCATACCATATTCTCGAGCCACAATGGCCATGTGTGACATCGTACCGCCTATGTCTGATACAGCGGCAGAAATTTTGCTAAACAATGGGCCCCAACTAGGATGAGTAATGGGGCACACAAGAATGTCTCCTTCTTGGATTTCTCCAAAATCGTTGATTGAACGTAGCACGCGAGCGGTTCCCTCAACTATGCCTGGAGAGGCTGCATAGCCCTGAACCTCTTGATCGTTATCTTCAAGAGAGGCAGAAGCCCAACCGTTTAGAGTTTCAGTGGTGATACCCCACAACATCTGTAGAGCTGGATCCTCTATGTTGGATGGCATTGGACCTATAGCGGGCGGGGCGCTCCACTCACGTAAAACTTTCAACATCCGGCGCCGCTCAAGAATGATTGGTTTCCAATAATTCGGACGTGCAGGAGGACTACCAGCGGCCCAACTATTCATGATGTTACCAATGGTGGTATCTATCTCGGTGTGGTGTAAGTGGAAGATATCTTCTTGTTTGTCTATCACACCGAAGCGAACAAAAAGGTCGCCAAATTCACGGACTTTGTTAAAAAAACGAGTGGTCAGCCAGTGCTCACAGAAAAACTTATGATCTTCTACATAGGGAAATACGAGATGAGAGACGCTTAACATTTGATCAAAAGCTGCCCGTTCCTCATCTGAACTTAATAGACTGCGATATTCATCAATGATATTTTGACGCTCATGTCTGAGTTTTTCAGTTGGGCGTTCCAGAGAATCTCCCGCACGGACTAATTCGATATAATGCGGTAGCGCAGAAAGAGGAACGGTGAGGTCGTCATTCCAACTGCGTTCGAAGTGATAAAATCCATCACCGATACTAATATTGAACCAAGGGTCACGTGATTCTTCTAGAGAAGCTAACCATTTGGCACCAGCATCCCCTTTGCTAGCCACAGCACCAAGTACTTTTTTTGGATCACCATCCACCCTAAAGCAATCGTCAAGATTTAGCTCTACAGCTAGTCGTGCTAGTTTCTTCAGTTCGTCGTCAGGACGGAACATGAGAACATCTATTCCTGCTACCATTCTTGCAACAGTTTGATCCGCAATTTCTGGAAAAGCTTTTTTACAGAATTGAAAGAAAACTACATAAGCACCATAACCCAGCATGAGCATCTCAAAATGGTGATGCCACATTTGTGCATATAATTCCATAGTTTGATGCCATGCTTTTCGAAGTTGATGATTTTGAGCTATGCCGCGTGCTTCTTTGATAACAATCTCGTCTTCGTAGTCGCCGAGTGCAGGTAATTCTACCGCATCCATATCTTTGATCAGCTTACGCATGCGAACTTGCCAGTTTGCATAGATTGAGGTCCAATTGGCGTAATAATGGCCGGCCCTTTCTCGGAACAACTTTAGCCTCTCTTCAATTTCAGCAGGATCAGAGGCGACATTTGCTGTGATATAGATACGACCATTGATACAACGATAATCAATACCCTTGCCAGTCGGAAAAGCAAACACCCTAGTTACCACAGCACCCATTGCATGGTAGGCCGCCTCAGCAGTAATCATGTCAAAGGCAGACATAGGTTCAGAGAAATGCATGGAGTTATAGAACCAGAATCTCTTGTCATCTGCTTCCTCTACTTGTGTAAAGTAGGGGTACATACTTGACCAGTTTTCAGCTCCCTCTACGGGTGGGATCGAGCTAGGCATTGGAAAGGGATTCAACTTGGTATTCATTTTTTTCTCCGAAAATATCCTGTCTCTCATTTGGACCTTATCTTACTGTATATTCATTGCATTATGCACTCCTAATCCTTGAAGATAAGCCGGTGTCTGTTTATGATGATTCTTTGAAATTTTCGAGTAAAGAGGTGGTAGGATGAGCGAAACCTATGATGTAGTAACCGTGGGCTCAGGGCATAATGGTTTAGTAGCTGCAGCCTACATGGCAGCAGCAGGTAAAGAGGTGATAGTGCTGGAAAAACAACCCTTTTTTGGCGGGGGAGTAATCACTCGAGAATTGACTGTTCCTGGATTTAAGCATGACCAGCACAGTATGGCTCATATTTTTATTCAGGCTAATCCGCTAATTAAGGATGATGAGCTTGGGTTACTGTCAAAGTATGGGCTCAAATACATTTACCCTGAAGTCCCATTGATGTCTGTGTTTCAAGATGGAGAAACTCTGTCATTAACTACAAACAGACAGCGTAATTACGAAGAAATAGCACGGTTTTCAAAAGAGGATGCTGATTCTTATTTAAGGTTATCCGAGTTGGGGGAAACCTACCTACCAGCGATAGTTAGTGGAATGTATAGTACGCCCGCACCAACTGGAGCGATGTATGCCTTTATGGACTCTTCGGTAGAAGGGCGTCAAATGATGAGCATTATGTTGAAAAGTGCTTATGACATAGTGACTGAATATTTCAAAAACGATCGTGTGCTTTTGCACTTTACAAGAATGGTGAGTGAAAACCTCACAGGTCCAGAAGAGAAGGGGACCGGGATAGGCCTTTTCGTCTTTCTCGCTTTCCTAGAGAAATACGGCATCGGTGTAGCTCAAGGTGGTTCAGGAATGCTTTCTCAAGCATTAATTCGATGTATTGAGGATCATGGAGGAAAGGTTATAGGTGGGGTGGAAGCTGAGAAAATAATTGTAAAGGATGGTAGGGCGATTGGTGTTCGGGCCGGCGATGGTCATGAATACATCGCTAGGGATGCTGTAATAGGTTCTATTCATCCTCATGACCTAGGTCACATGGTAGATGGTGTTGAGCCACGAGTTGTGCAGGCTGCTTCTAAAGCCAAACTAACAGAAAATGTGGTCTTTACTGTTCATGCTGCATTGAATGAGCCCTTGCGCTTCAAAGCTGGTGATATCACTAGAAAAGCCATGATGATTGAGTTGTTGCCCGATAGCATAGACACATTGAGAGGACACTTTGACGATTTGCGCTACGGCCGTATCCCCAAAGACTCCCTTATTGGATTAGGAACGGTCTCGCAGATCGATCCCACTCGAGCACCTGAAGGCAAAGCAACAATGCATGCATGGGATTATGTTCCCTACGAACATCCGAAAGGAGGCGCTAGGTACTGGGATGAATGTAAAACAGAATTCGCAGAAACCATGATTAGTAAAATGAGTGCTTACATTGATAACATTGACCACAACAATATCATTAAGTACCACTGTGATAGCCCATTGGATATGGAACGTCATTCTGCCTCTTTCAGAAAAGGCGATATTCACGGTGTCGCTTTCGATCTAGTTCAAAATGGTGCCCATCGCCCTACGCCAGACCTAGGGGGAAATACGGTGCCAGGTATAGAACGGTTATACCTCGTTGGACCATTTCAGCATCCTGGTGGCGGCGTATTTGGTGCTGGCCGTGCCTCCGCAATGAAGGCGTTCGAAGATCTTGGGCTCAGCCTAGACAAACTAAATTAATTGGATAGCTTATGAAGTTGTATGCTCCTGATAACACAGCTCTATTAGAGATTTCTGCTATTGAGCGTAAAGGCAATGAATTGGTTCTTAAAGGAAAAGCCTTCGGGTCTATGCCAATGACTGCCCGCTTGAAGCCAGAAGAAGCTCGGAAAGGTCTTAAACTGGTAGGTTTTAAACTGGTCCTGTTCTTGATGACCTTCCTTTTTAGATCCTAAGAAATCAAGAAATTACTAATACAGCCGGGGCTCACCTGGCTGTAACCCCTACAATCTCCAGTGTATAATACCTGTTCGTATAATATTTAACGGATTTCTCATGTTAGACCCTCGCCTTGTACGCACTGAACCGGAAGTGGTGGCTCAAAAACTCGCAATTCGTGGCTTCACACTAGATGTTGCTACGGTCCATGCTCTGGAAGAGCAAAGAAAAGCATTACAAACAGAGACAGAAACTTTGCAGAGTGAGCGAAACAGCATATCTAAAGCAATCGGCAAAGCAAAACAATCGGGAGATGATGTTTCTTCTATGTTGGCCCAAGTAGAAGCCATCAAAGAACGTCTTGAATTTAGCAAGGCAGCTCTTGATGATATTCAGACTGAGTTTGATACTTTGCTACAAAATTTACCCAACATTCCTGCAGAAGCAGTACCAGAGGGGCAAGACGAGAGCGCCAATGTTGAAATTCGACGTTGGGGAACTCCGAAATATTTTGATTTTCCGGTGAAAGATCATGTTGCCATTGGAGAACGTCATGAATCGCTCGATTTCGCAACTGCGACAAAATTGACCGGCTCACGTTTTGCTGTAATGCGTGGAGAAGTCGCTCGATTACATCGGGCTATCATTCAATTAATGCTAGATACCCATACTCTGGAAAATGGTTACCAAGAAGTCAATGTCCCTTACATGGTCAACCATGACTCAGCTTATGGGACTGGTCAGCTACCTAAGTTTGCTCAAGACCTTTTTAGAGTTGCAGGGGAACAAGAGTTCTACTTAATTCCAACTGCAGAAGTTCCAGTTACTAACTTTGTTCGCGACACTATTGTTGAAGCCAGAGCACTTCCTTTAAGTTACGCTTGCCACACACCATGTTTTCGCTCAGAAGCAGGTTCTTATGGCAGAGATACTCGAGGCATGATTCGCCAGCATCAATTCGAAAAAGTTGAATTAGTAAAACTCACACGGCCTCAAGATTCAGCTCAAGAGCATGAAAAACTCACCGCTGACGCTGAACGAATCCTACAAAAATTGGAACTACCTTATCGTGTGGTCGTTCTTTGTGGGGGGGATATCGGATTTTCCTCACAACTTACTTACGATATTGAGGTTTGGTTACCCGGTCAAGATACTTACCGCGAGATATCCTCTTGTTCCAACTTTGGTGATTTTCAATCTCGTCGTATGCAGGCGCGTTGGCGCAATCCAGAGACAGGTAAACCAGAATTGCTCCATACGATTAATGGATCAGGCTTGGCCGTGGGTAGGACATTGGTCGCTATATTAGAAAATTATCAAAATGCTGACGGGTCCGTCACTGTTCCAATAGCGCTACGTCCATATATGAATGGTGCTGATACGATTTTACAGGTTTGAGTATGGAGTACTTCCCAGTTTTTCTTCGACTTCAACAGGAAACTGTTCTAGTCGTTGGTGGAGGTCAAGTTGCTTTGCGAAAGGTGCAACTTCTTCAGCGAGCTGGAGCACATATAAAACTTGTTGCACCGAAAGTGTTACCTGAGCTTAGCAAACTATTAACTGACCCACATCGATGTTATGAGCGAGAATGGCAACAGACAGATCTCGATGGCGCTAAAATTGTTATCGCAGCGACTTCCCATGAGGCCATAAACCGGCAGATACATGCTGCTGCCTTAGCAAGGCGACTCCATGTGAATGTAGTTGATCAACCCGCTTTATGTACCTTTATCATACCGTCTATTGTGGATCGCTCACCTGTAATAGTCGCAGTTTCTAGTTCAGGATCAGCACCAGTATTGGCGAGGCTATTGCGCTCTCGTCTTGAAACCTTAATTCCTTCAGGATATGGCAGATTAGCTGCAATTATCGGTCAGTTTCGTCAACAGGCAATTGATCGCTTCAGTACACTAGAAAAACGAGTTCGCTTTTGGGAAAGTGTAGTGCAAGGTCCCATAGCAGAGCAGGTTTTCATGGGAAAAGAAAAAGAAGCAAGAAAGACTCTACAAGCTCAGCTTGAGAGCAGTTTAAATGTAATGCAGACTGGCGAAGCTTATTTGGTGGGCGCTGGCCCGGGGGATCCTGATCTTCTTACTTTTCGTGCTCTTCGCTTAATGCAAAAAGCAGATGTTGTTTTATATGATAGGTTAATTCCTTCTTCGATCTTGCATCTGACTAGACAGGATGCTCTAAAAATTCATGTGGGAAAGGAACGAGCGAAGCATACGATGCCGCAGGAAGAAATTTCTGAACTTTTAGTTAGACTTGTGCAAGAAGGTAAACGAGTTTTGCGACTCAAGGGAGGTGACCCTTTTATTTTTGGACGAGGTGGCGAAGAAATCACTGCGCTAGCAAATGCTGGATTGCCTTTTCAAGTAGTTCCAGGAATAACGGCAGCCTCTGGGTGTGCAGCGTATGCTGGTATTCCTTTAACCCACCGAGATTACGCGCAGTCGGTTCGTTTCGTTACGGCACACATGAAAGATGGTAGCTGTAATCTAGACTGGTCTTCTCTCGTGCTAGAGGACCAGACAGTAGTTTTTTATATGGGGTTGAATGCACTACCGCAAATTTGTCTAGAATTAATGGGTCATGGTTGCCCACCGGATAGAGGAATAGCCTTAATAGCTCAAGGGACTACTTCAGCCCAACAAGTATTTATTTCGACAGTTGAAAATTTGCCGGAAATTGTTACAGAGCAAAGTGTGAGTTCTCCTGCTCTATTGATACTTGGTGAGGTGGTTAAGTTGCATTCAGTCTTAAATTCGTAACTTGCTATTCAAGTAATAATGAAACTTAACTCTCTTGCTTTGGAGGGAATCATGCCCCAGTTGAGAAATATAATAATTCGCCCTGCAACGCTAAATGATGTAGGTACCATTCATTATTTTATCAAAGAGCTAGCTCTATTTGAACGGGAACCGGAAGCAGTAATCGCAAATACTACCGATCTAAAAAGAGGGCTTTTTGGTGAAGATAGTAAAATTCGTGCTTTACTGTGCTCTTTGAATGGCATAGATGTGGGTTTTGCACTCTATTTTTATAATTATTCTACTTGGCTGGGTCGTTATGGTATATATTTAGAAGACCTTTACGTTAGCCCAGATCATCGACGTCAAGGATGCGGAAAAGCTTTGCTAAGATTTATCGCTAACATCGCTATCAAGGAGGGTTGTGGACGTTTTGAATGGTCTGTGCTCAATTGGAATAGGTCAGCGATAGAGTTTTACGAAAATCTAGGAGCAAAGCCTCAGTCTGATTGGACTGTTTATCGGTTAACAGGAACCCCCCTCAAGTCTCTAAGTGATGATGCCAATTAGTTGATCTTATAATGGCCACTTCCATGCAATACTTTAATCGCTGAGAAACTTTTACTAATTTTTCAGGAAAAAAGAAACAAACTCATTGCTTACAACCTAATATTCGGTTATCGCTGGCAGACCTATTTATCCTAAAGGCGTGTATGTAAACCACATTCTCGATTCGCTAACGCCTTAGTTGGATCGTAATATGATTCCTCGTTAGGCAGACCATTATCCTCAATATAATTACGCATTTCTTGTTCAGACCAATTTAATAAAGGCGCCACTTTTATGATGCCCTCTTTTGTGCATGAGACGATATCCATCGCTTGTCTGAATTCAGTTTGCTCCCGGCGTAATGCTGTTAGCCAGATAGCTGGCTGATGAGTCTGCATCGCCCTTTTAAAGGGTTCTAATTTAAACTGCTCTGTAAAGACTACATGTCTTTCTTCAGTGTAATCAGGAATTCCACCAAGAGCGGCTTCTTGTCTGGCAGTGGAGATTTTAGGGGTAAATACATCGATATTGAGTTGAAGCAGATTAATGATCGTTTCTGCACAACGATAAGTGGCCTTGGTGTTGTAGCCATGGTCTATCCACAGAATCTGCAAATGTGGTTGTTGCTGGGTTGCCATATGCAAAAGAACTGCCTCAAGAGGCCCGAAGTGTGTAGTCACCACTGGTTTACCAGGTATGGAGAGTGCCTCAGAAATAATTTCCTCTGCGGTCATTTTTTGCCAACGTGCCTGAAGTATTTCGATATCCATGGCATATCCTTTTGTGCTTATGTGAAATGTCAATATTTTAACATGAAGCTACCATATCTGCCCCTTACTCATAACTAACATGAATAAGAAGATTTAGAAGCAAAAGAGGGCGAAGTCTTGATAGCAAGGTCTGTCCCATTGTGACTTGCGTCAACATGTTAAACTAACGATTTGGTGCTGTATTCATCTTAACTAGCGGTTTCAATTGCAAGGAATTTTTATGGACAATTTGCTTTATCGGAGCAAGTTATTAGGTCTTGGTGCAGAGATCACACCTGCTATGATCAAGGGTACTCGAGATCTTATTGTTCCCTTATTACCTAAACATGACTCACAAAAAATAGCCGTACGAAGAGACATTAAATATGGTCCTGATGCCCGGCATAGACTAGATTTATACTCTGCGAAAGATTCACCCGATCCATTCCGTCCAGTTCTCATTTTTGTTCATGGTGGCGGTTTTGTGCAGGGAGACAAGCATTCAGAAGGCTCACCATTTTTTACCTCACTGGGTGATTGGGCGGTGAATCAACAATTTAATTGTGTTTGTTTGACCTATCGTTTAGCACCTGAGCATCACTGGCCGTCGGGAGTCGAAGATATAGAATTCGCGATGAACTATTTACATCGTAATGCCTCGGAATTGGGAATTAACGCTGAACGTTTTGTTCTTATGGGACAAAGTGCTGGTGCATCTCATGTTGCTTCCTATGTGGTGCATTGTAGAAAGCTGGTCAAATTGAAAGCGTTGGTCTTGCTTTCTGGGATGTATGACTGGACTACGATGCCGCTACGAGAGCAAGAGATTAGTTACCTCGATACTCAAGATAAAAGCGAACTGCAAAAAAGATCAACCCTTGAGGGATTACTTAATTGCGGTATACCCTTATTGTTAAGTGTGGCGGAACTGGAGCCAGATTTTTTTCATCAACAAAATGCCCAGTTGTTAGTTGCATGGCAAAAAAAACATGGCAATCTACCCCATATAGTTCATTCCATTTCACAAAATCATGTATCTGTCGCTATGGCTCTTGGCCTTCCTAATGATGTGCTAGGACCAAGATTAGCTGAGTTTATTTCGCTTCATAGCTGACCCTTGGGTATAATGATAGTTAAGAAATTAAACAAAAGTGAATTGTAAAATGTCTATAGTTAGAACGCGTATCGCCCCATCTCCAACAGGTGATCCCCATGTAGGTACTGCCTATATCGCACTTTTTAATCTCTGTTTTGCTCGACAGCACGGTGGTCAGTTTATCTTACGGATTGAAGACACAGACCAAGTGAGAAGTACGGCAAAATCTGAAGCCGATATTATGAATGCCTTGCATTGGCTTCAGCTTGATTGGGATGAAGGGCCTGATATAGGTGGCCCACATGGACCATATCGCCAGAGTGAAAGGGCAGATATTTATATTAAACATGTCGCGCAGTTGGTTGATCAAGGTGATGCTTTTTATTGTTTTTGTACTGCCGAGAGATTGGATGAATTACGAAAAAAGCAGCAAGATAACAAAGAACAACCGGGTTATGATGGACATTGTTTGCACCTTAGCGCTGAACAGGTTCAGAAAAAATTAGCTGCCTTTGAGGATCATGTGATTCGAATGCGTGTACCACGGGAGGGCAACTGCATCGTACGAGATATGTTGCGAGATTCTGTTGAAATTCCTTGGGCTCAAGTTGATATGCAAGTTTTGATGAAATCAGATGGACTGCCCACTTATCACCTAGCCAATGTCGTTGATGATCACTTAATGCAAATTTCTCATGTTATCAGGGGGGAAGAATGGATTTCCTCCGCTCCGAAACACCTATTACTGTACCAGTATTTTGGTTGGCAGGCACCAGTGCTCTGTCATATGCCTTTACTGAGAAACGCAGATAAAAGTAAATTATCAAAGCGTAAGAACCCAACAAGTATAGGATATTATCAACGTATGGGTTATCTCCCAGAGGCTCTGGCAAATTATCTAGGAATGATGGGGTGGTCCATGCCTGATGGTCGTGAGCTGTTCTCCCTAAAAGAGATGGTGGAAAATTTCAATATCGATAGAGTCTCGTTAGGAGGGCCAGTTTTTGATACTGAAAAACTAGACTGGCTTAACGGTCGTTATTTACGAGAAAAACTTACAGAAGAAGAGTTTATGACCAGATTTGCTCAGTGGGCATTTCAAAAGGATAAGTTGGAAGCCATCGTGCCACTGATAAAACCAAGAGTAGAGCGATTCACAGACGTAGCTGGAATGACTCAGTTGTTCTTCAATGGACTCCCCCAGCTTAGTGCAGAAAGCTTTAGTGCATTGAGAGTCTCTGCTGAGGAATGTCCTAGATTACTCCAAATAGTAGCTTGGCGTATAGAGGAGCTTAGGTGTTGGAATAAATCAACAATAGAAGAAATGCTTGGAGATTTAGCTCAACGTCTGGAGATAAAAATTCGCGAATTTCTTCAGCCTTTATTCATAGCTATAGCAGGGTCTACAGTCTCTGTTTCTGTTACAGATTCCATGGCAATTTTAGGACTTGATGTGGTGCGCGCACGATTAAGACAGGCGATTGAGATCTCTGGGGGAGTCTCCAAGAAGCAGATGAAGACCTTGGAGAAAGAGTATAGAGAGTTGATGTTAAAATAAGTTTTTTTCTTGACACAACTCACCCTGCTTCCTAGAATGCGCCCTTCTCTCGAATACACCGTGTCCGTGTTCTAGAGATTGCGAGATATCTGGACTCAAGTCATTGGCATGTATTTTCTTTTAGCATGACTAAGCAGTCGCCAGAATGCGGGGCCATAGCTCAGCTGGGAGAGCGCAACACTGGCAGTGTTGAGGTCAGGAGTTCGATCCTCCTTGGCTCCACCAATCGCAAAGTTTCAGTCCCCTTCGTCTAGAGGCCTAGGACACGACCCTTTCACGGTTGTAACAGGGGTTCGAATCCCCTAGGGGACGCCATAAAAAATAAACCCTCGTGCTAAAAACACGAGGGTTTTTTTTTGGCAAACTCAAGTAAGAAAAAAAAGTAGTCAGAGTAGCAATACAAAGAATTGTCAATTAAGATAGCTTTGATCCAAATTACTTCTCAGGGTAATCCCTGCGCGTGGGACCATTGTAAAGTTGGCGTGGTCGACCAATTTTAAAGGGATTGGAAATCATTTCATTCCAATGTGCCACCCAGCCGGGTGTCCTGCCAGTAGCAAATATTACAGTGAACATATTGACAGGAATGCCAATAGCTTTGAGGATAATACCTGAATAAAAATCAACGTTAGGATAGAGGTTACGTTCTATAAAGTAGCTATCCTCAAGTGCGATTTGTTCAAGTCGCATTGCTATTCTCAAAAGCGGATCGTCGGTTTTCCCTAGCTCATTGAGCACATTTTGACAAGTCTCCCTCATCACATTCGCTCGTGGGTCAAAGTTCTTGTAGACACGATGCCCAAAGCCCATCAAACGAAAAGAATCATTTTTGTCCTTTGCTTTTGCAATGAACTTATCGATGTTATCTTCAGAGCCTATCTCTCCTAACATTTTTAAAACTGCTTCATTTGCTCCACCGTGAGCTGGTCCCCAAAGCGCCGTAATCCCTGAAGAGATGCATGCATAAGGGTTGGCACCTGTAGAACCTGCAAGACGAACTGTCGAGGTGGAAGCATTTTGTTCATGATCTGCGTGAAGTAAAAAGATCTTATCCATAGCATCAGCTAGAATTGGATTAGGTACATATTCTTCACATGGATTGCCAAACATCATATAGAGAAAATTTTGACTAAAAGTTAGGTCGTTGCGTGGATAGAGGAAAGGCTGACCGATACTGTATTTATATGTCATCGCTGCTAGTGTTGGCATCTTAGCAATTAATCTTGCAGCAACTTCTAATCGATGCTCAGGTTTATCAATTTTGAGTCCATCATGATAGAAAGCAGACAATGCGCCTACGACTCCTACCATGATAGCCATCGGATGAGCATGGCGAGGGAAACCATTAAAGAATATATGGATTTGTTCGTGCACCATGGTGTGGTAACGAATTTTTTTTTCGAATTCTACTCTTTCTTTTGTGGAGGGTAATTCCCCATTGAGGAGTAGGTAACAGCATTCCAGATAATCAGATTTTTCTGCTAATTGCTCAATTGGGTAGCCTCGATATAGTAGCACACCTTCTTCACCGTCTATGTAGGTGATTTTAGACTCACAGGAAGCGGTGGACATGAAACCGGGATCGAAAGTAAAGACCCCTTTGGCAGTAAGTTCTCTAACGTCTATTACATCGGGGCCAATGCTCCCCTTGTACACAGGCAATGCTATTGGGTCAGCAAAGCTATCAACCGTTAACTGAGCAGATTTCTCAGTCATAAATACTCCTTTTCGGATGAATTGTAGGTATAAGTCACCTCGTGAGTGACGTCCTAGCACACAGATATTAAAGTAGGAAATTTAGACCCAGTGAGAGACTTTGTCAAACATGGTCAGTATTATTGACCATCTATCAAGTCAGAATAGCGCAAGTTGCTACATTTTTTACATTTTTTAACTAAATTTAATCAATGTGTATTAAAAAAAATTATTACTTCAGGCATAATTAGTAATGAGCGGATAATCTTTTATTAAGTTGATAAGCTATAGTTATCAATTTTATTTTTATAATTAAGGATAAATGAAGTGAACTTAAAGCGTCCTGTGAATCTAGATCTGACAAGCATACGTCTTCCTTTTGCAGCGTATGCTTCCATAACGCATCGAATCACCGGTGTTGTTTTATTCGCTGGTGTTGCTTTTATGCTCTTTTTATTTCAGGAGTCTCTTGAAAGCAGATCGGGATTTGCCAATGTGCAGGTACTAATGTCTAGTGGTTTTTTTAAGTTAATTGTATTTGTGATTCTGGCTGGTCTTATCTATCACATGGTAGCTGGGATTAAACACCTACTGATGGATTTGGGTTTTGGTGAAACTAAAACTGGCGGTCCACTTGCTGCCAAAATAGTTGTTTTAATTTCATTGGTCCTAATTGTAATTTTGGGGGTGTGGTTATGGTGACCAATGTAACGAGCTTTGGAAAAAATGGTGTCTATGACTGGCTATTGCAAAGACTCACTGCTGTAGTAATTCTTGCTTGGGTGCTATGTGTAGCGACCACAATATCAACCATAGAAGACATAAACTACAGCGCGTGGCGTGCAATTTTTGCCTCACCATTCATGAAATATTTTACTCTGCTAGCAGTGCTTTCTCTTTGTGTGCATGCATGGATTGGTATGTGGACAATCAGCACTGATTATTTGACGAGGCAAGCACTTGGTGCAGCAGCAACCTTTATACGCCTTATTTTTCAGGTGGCTTGTGCCGTTGTCCTCATAGTATATCTTATTTGGTCTGTTCAGATTCTCTGGAGTATTTAAATAGTGGCAAAGTTAAGAACGATATCTTATGACGCTGTCATTGTGGGTGGTGGAGGCTCTGGTCTACGAGCTGCGCTTGAACTTTCCAAGTCTGGCTTCAATACTGCGGTTATTTCAAAAGTATTTCCGACGCGATCGCATACGGTATCTGCTCAAGGTGGAATTACCTGTGCAATTGCCAGTACTGATCCTGATGACGACTGGCGCTGGCACATGTATGACACCGTGAAAGGCTCGGATTACATTGGTGACCAAGATGCTATCGAATACATGTGCAGTGAAGGGCCCAAGGCAGTATTCGAATTAGAGCATATGGGCATGCCATTTTCGCGAAATCAAGATGGTAGAATATATCAGCGCCCTTTTGGTGGGCAATCGCGCGAATATGGTAAAGGTGGGCAGGCTGCTCGGACTTGTGCTGCTGCTGACCGTACTGGGCATGCATTACTTCACACTCTTTTTCAAGCAAACCTTAATAACGAAACTCAATTTCTGAATGAGTGGTATGCCATAGATTTAGTAAAGAACCAGGATGGTCATGTCTCAGGTGTCATCGCGATATGTATTGAGAATGGTGAGGTAGTATTTGTTAGAACCAAAGCGGTTGTCTTTGCCACCGGTGGGGCTGGGCGCATTTATGCTTCTACTACCAATGCCTTGATCAACACTGGAGATGGAATTGGTATGGCTCTCCGAGCAGGTTATCCAGTACAGGATATGGAAATGTGGCAATTCCATCCAACTGGAATTTATGGTGCTGGTACTTTGATCACTGAAGGTAGCCGAGGAGAGGGTGGTTACCTTCTCAACGTAGAGGGAGAACGTTTCATGGAACGTTATGCACCAAACGCAAAGGATCTTGCAGGTAGAGATGTGGTGGCTCGTGCGATGATACAAGAAATTATTGCTGGTCGTGGTTGCGGGCAACAAAAAGACCATGTTTTATTGAAGCTTGATCATCTAGGTGAAGACGTTCTGAATGAGAAATTGCCAGGTATCTGTGAGCTTAGTCGTACTTTTGCTCATGTAGATCCAGTCAAAGAACCGATACCTGTAGTGCCAACTTGTCACTATATGATGGGTGGAATTCCCACCAACGTGAATGGACAAGCTATTACTCAAGATGCTTGTGGTAAGGATGTGCTTGTACAAGGACTGTTTGCGGTAGGTGAGGCCGCTTGTGTTTCAGTTCATGGCGCAAACAGGCTTGGCGGTAACTCCCTCATTGATTTGATCGTCTTTGGCCGAGCTGCAGGTCTTTATATAGAAAGTATGCTGCGTTCAGGTGTAGAGCAACGCAACGTTTCAGATACTGATATTGATTTAGCAATGAGACGTTTACAAGGAGTAAATAATTCGACTTCAGGAGAACGAGTGCCTGAATTACGCAAAGAACTGCAACAAACTATGCAAAATCATTTCGGTGTTTATAGAACCGGTGATTATATGCGTGAAGGTGTTGAAAAACTAAAAGCGTTGCGTCCGCGCATTGATGCTGTGCAGCTAGACGATCACAGTAATGCTTTTAACACCGCTCGAATAGAAGCCTTAGAGCTACAGAACCTACTGGAAGTGGCCGAAGCTACTGCTGTAGCGGCTGAAGTTCGTACTGAAAGTCGTGGTGCACATGCTCGCGAAGATTTTACAGAGCGAGATGATAAAAACTGGCTCTGCCATACCTTATATTTTGCTGAGGGCAATAAAGTGGGTAAGCGTGAGGTAAATATGTCCCCCCGAACAGTGCCTACTTTTGAGCCTAAAATAAGAACTTACTAATAAGAGGATGTTATGGTGTTAGTCAGTATCTACCGTTATAACCCTGAAACTGATAGTAAACCTGACATGCAGGATTACCATATTGAACTACCGGAAGGTAAGGACATGATGGTCTTGGATGTCATTCAAATGATCAAAGAACAGGATCCATCACTAGCTTATCGTCGCTCTTGTCGAGAAGGTGTTTGTGGTTCTGATGGAATGAATATTAATGGAACTAATGGACTTGCCTGCATCACTCCGTTGTCTAGTGTAGTGAGTAACGGCAAATTAGTTTTACGCCCATTGCCAGGACTACCTGTAATTCGTGACTTAGTAGTAGATATGTCTGCTTTCTACAAACAGTATGAGAAAGTAAAGCCCTATTTGCAAAACGATACTCCTGCCCCTGCAATTGAGCGTCTACAATCTCCTGATGATCGAGCAAAACTTGATGGGTTATATGAGTGCATACTTTGTGCCTGTTGCTCGACTTCTTGTCCCTCTTTCTGGTGGAATCCTGATAAATTTATTGGGCCTGCTGGTTTATTACAAGCCTATCGTTTCCTTGCTGATAGTCGTGATACAGAAACTGAGAATCGTCTTAAGGACTTAGAAGATCCCTTCAGCGTCTTCCGTTGCCGTGGGATTATGAACTGTGTTGCTGTTTGTCCTAAGGGACTTAATCCAACTCGGGCGATAGGTCATATTCGGTCGATGTTACTTGAGCGGAGTATTTAGTGTCTGGGTCACAGCTTGCTCAAATTTTTAAATTTATATTGACTTTAGTCCGCGTAAACAAAGTTTGATGATTAATCAATATTGTTGAGAATAATTCATGGGTATTCAGGAAAATTTAAAAGACATCCTGTTACAGAGTAGTCATCTGGCGCCGGAAAATATCGATTATGTTGAGGCGCTGTATGAGGACTGGCGCAATGATGCCAATTCAGTCTCTGGTGAATGGTCATCTTTTTTCGAAGCCTTGCCTACACCAACAGTGCCCAATTACAGAGAATTATCACACTTGCAGATGGTGGAGCAGTTCCGTGGCTTACCCCGTCGAGGCTCGTACCAAGCGGTTAATGAAGAAAGCTGCACACCCTCACTATTGCACCAAGCAAAACAGGTCAATGTTGTTCAATTGATCACTGCATACAGAGTACGTGGACATCAGATGGCGGCTATCGATCCATTGCATTTATTACAGCGTGAAGAAGTTGGTGATCTACGGATTGAATACCATGGTTTAGCTACTGGAGATTTTGAAACTATTTTTGCAACGTTACCCTTAGCTATTACCCAACAGGCCATGAAGCTTAATGAACTGGTTCGATTGTTAGATGACATTTACTGTACATCAATTGGTTATGAGTACATGCATATCATCAACTTACATGAACGCGAGTGGTTGCAACAACGAATTGAGAGTGTTGGAGGTAAGCCAACCTTTGATGCTTCTACCCGTTTGCATTTGTTAGAGCGTCTTAGTGCTGCTGAAGGGTTGGAAAAGCATCTGGATGCAAAATACCCAGGGACTAAAAGATTTTCCCTAGAAGGCGGTGAGGTTTTGATCCCGGCACTCGATGATCTCATTCAGCGAGCTGGTGCCAATGGTTTTAAAGAGATTGTGATTGGTATGGCACACAGAGGCCGTCTCAATGTTTTGGTTAACACTCTTGGAAAAAATCCATCAATTTTGTTCGATGAGTTTGAGGGTAGGGCGAGTTATAACAATAGCGGTGATGTGAAGTATCACCAAGGATTTTCATCAAATATCATGACCACCGGTGGAGAAGTTCATTGTTCTATGGCTTTCAATCCTTCACATCTGGAAATTGTTGGGCCAGTTGTAGAAGGGTCTGTCCGCGCGCGCCAAGACCGACGCCAAGATAAACATGGTGATTTAGTACTCCCTATAATTATCCACGGGGATGCTTCTGTAGCTGGGCAGGGTGTGGTAATGGAAACCTTCCAAATGTCACAAACCCGTGCATACAGTACTGGTGGTACGGTACACATAGTGCTCAATAACCAGGTCGGTTTTACTACTTCACGTCCTGAGGATGCCCGCTCTACAGAATACTGTACTGATATTGCAAAGATGGTTGCGGCACCCATTTTTCACGTTAACGGAGATGATCCCGAGGCTGTACTTTTCGTTACGCAACTAGCTTTAGATTTCCGTAATACTTTTCATAAAGATGTCGTTGTAGATATTGTGTGCTACAGACGCCGTGGTCACAATGAAACAGATGAACCGAGTGCCACTCAACCAGTAATGTATAAAGCCATAAGAGCCCTACAATCGAGTCGTAGTCTCTATGCGGAAAAACTTGTGAATGCAGGTTTGTTATCCATGCCTGAGGCTGAAGAGATGAGCAGCAGTTACCGGACTGCCTTGAATAATGGAACTCATGTAGTCAAGAGTCTTGTCATGGCACCTAATACGGCCCTTTACGTTGACTGGCGTCCCTATATAGGTGGAGAGTGGGACATGCCGTGCGATACTAGTATCGATATGCATCACCTCAAAGATTTGGCACAAAAAATCAATGCCATTCCAGAAGGGTTTACTGTTAACCGACAGGTAGCTAAGGTTCTAGAGGACCGCGGCAGAATGGCTCGAGGAGAGCAAAACCTAGACTGGGGTTGTGCAGAATTGCTGGCCTATGCCAGTTTGGTAGATAACAATTATAAGGTCAGAATTACGGGGCAAGATGTCGGGCGTGGAACATTCTCGCATCGACATGCTGTTGTGCACGAGCAAAACACTGGTAAAAACTATGTGCCTCTGACTAAAATTTCAGAATCACAACGAAAATTTGTTCTTTATGATTCGTTTCTCTCAGAAGAAGCAGTTTTAGCGTTCGAGTATGGTTATGCCACAACTCGGCCAGATGCACTAGTGATTTGGGAAGCTCAATTCGGTGATTTTGCGAATGGTGCTCAGGTCGTTATTGATCAGTTCATCGCCAGTGGCGAATTTAAATGGGAGCGTTTATGTGGGCTAACTATGCTGCTTCCACATGGTTATGAAGGTCAAGGTCCAGAGCATAGCTCAGCTCGTTTGGAGAGGTTTTTACAGTTGTGCGCGCAGCGTAATATTCAAGTGTGTATCCCAACAACGCCTGCACAAATTTTCCACTTGCTTCGCCGACAAGTCATGCGTCCGTTGCGCAAACCGCTGGTGGTTATGTCGCCAAAGAGTCTGCTTCGTCATAAAGAGGCAGTGAGTTCCCTAGAGGAATTGGCGTCTGGAAGCTTCCACATGGTACTTCCAGAGACTGATACATTGGATCCAAAAGCAGTGAAACGTTTGATTTTATGTTCTGGAAAAGTCTACTACGAACTTCGAGCAAGACGTCGTGACTTAGAGCTTGATGAAGCTGCTATTGTCCGCATAGAGCAGCTTTATCCGTTCCCTCATGAAGTGCTTAACGAAATTGTCGCTCCATATACAAATTTAGAACATCTTGTTTGGTGCCAGGAAGAGCCACAAAACATGGGTGCCTGGTATTCAAGTCAGCATCATATGAAGATTGTGGGTAGAAAGTTGAACCCAGACTTGGTGCTCACATACGCTGGACGTGAAGCCTCAGCCTCTCCTGCAGCTGGCTATGGCGCGCTGCATAATCGTGAACAACAACAACTAATCAACGATGCATTCGGCATCGCTTAATGGAGCTTCTTATGGCTATTGAGATCAAAGCCCCTCAACTTCCTGAGTCAGTACCTGATGGAACTATCGCTACATGGTATAAAAAAGAAGGGCAGGCAGTTGTTCAGGATGAGCTCATTGTTGATATCGAAACTGATAAAGTACTCTTAGAGGTTGTTGCTCCCTTCAATGGGGTTTTGCAAAAAATTCATCAACCTGAAGGGGCAACAATTGTCAGTAACGAGTTGTTAGCAGTTATTGCTGAAGGAAAAGTTATACAAAGTGCGCAAGAGCTACCTGACAATGCAAGCACAGAGAAAGTAGAATTGGTATCGAATTCTCCTACTGAGGATAAAAGTAAAGTTGAAGTGCTAATGAGTCCTGCGGCACGCAAACTTATTGAAGAAAATAATCTCGATCCAAATACAGTCCCCAGCACAGGTAAAGATGGACGTATCACGAAAGAAGATGTCGTGAACTTTATGACTTTGCCATCGCAAAAAACTAATGGCATGGTGCAGAAATCTCTCGTGACCCCGGTAAAAGCTACTAGGACTAACTCTCAAGAATCAAGAGCAGAGGAACGAGTTCCCATGACTCGTCTGCGTGCGAAAGTTGCTGAACGGCTCCTGCAAGCAACTCAGTCTACGGCGATGTTAACTACATTTAATGAAGTAGATATGACAGCAGTGATAGGGCTGCGGACGCAATATAAAGAAATTTTTGAGAAAAAACATAACGGTGTGCGCCTAGGCTTTATGTCTTTCTTCGTCAGAGCAGCAGTAGAAGCACTCAAGCGTTTTCCCGCAGTAAATGCCTCAATTGATGGAGGTGATATTGTCTATCATGGATATCAGGACATCGGTGTGGCTGTGTCTTCTCCTCGCGGACTAGTAGTGCCAATACTTCGTGATGCAGATGCGATGAGTCTTGCGGATATAGAGCGCTCTATCAGCGAATATGGTATTAAAGCCAGAGATGGCAAACTCACCATAGAGGAAATGTCTGGAGGAACATTTACGATTTCCAACGGGGGAGTATTTGGCTCTCTATTATCTACACCTATATTGAACCCGCCCCAAACAGCTATTCTTGGTATGCATAAAATACAAGAACGCCCGATGGCAGTAAACGGAGAAGTGAAGATTTTACCGATGATGTATCTCGCCCTCTCTTACGATCATCGTATGATTGATGGGAAGGAAGCAGTACAATTTTTGGTCACTGTTAAGGACTTGCTTGAAGATCCTGTACGCACATTTCTGGAAGTTTAATGAAGAAAGGTTTGTTAATTTAGAGGAAGTACCATGAGCACAGAATTCGACCTCGTTGTAATAGGTGCCGGGCCTGGCGGATATGTTTCTGCAATCAAGGCGGCGCAGTTGGGCATGTCTGTAGCCTGTGTAGAGAAATGGCTTGATGCGGATGATAAGCCAGTCTTAGGAGGTACTTGCTTGAATGTTGGCTGTATTCCTTCAAAAGCGCTTTTGGACTCTTCACATAAATATCATGAGGCACACGCGAGTTTTGCTCAACATGGAATCACTTTGCAGAAACTGGGTGTAGATGTGCCTGCTATGCTTAACCGAAAAAATAAGGTGGTCAAACAGCTAACCGGGGGTATTGCTGGTCTCTTTAAGTCTAACGGTGTCACTTCCTTCAGTGGAATAGGAAAGTTACTGAAAGATCGCCAAGTTGAGGTGACTGCGAAGGATGGTCAAAAGCAAATACTGAAAGCCAAGCATGTTATTTTGGCCGCAGGTTCAGTTCCAGTCCAAATTACCCCAACTCCATTAGTGGAAAACGTTGTAGTCGATTCAACTGGCGCATTAGAATTTGATGTGGTTCCTAAGCGCTTGGGTATTATAGGAGCAGGAGTTATTGGTCTTGAATTAGGTTCAGTATGGGCACGTCTGGGTTCAGAGGTAGTAGTACTAGAGGCTATGGATTCATTCCTTACATTGATGGATCAGCAAGTGGCCAAAGAGGCTCAGAAAATATTCACCAAACAAGGCTTGGATATACGCTTAGGTGCTAAGGTCACTGGTTCTAAGGTGGGTACAGGCAAAGCGCCGAAAGTGACAGTGACCTTTGCCGACAGTGAGGGTGAGAAAAAAGAAGTTTTCGATAAATTGATCGTATGTGTTGGTCGACGTCCTTACACAACTGGGTTGCTGGCTGAAGATGCCGGCGTAAAATTAACAGACCGTGGCTTAATAGAGGTTGATGCAAATTGTGCAACTTCAGTTCCTGGAGTTTTTGCAATTGGAGACTTAGTGCGTGGTCCGATGTTGGCTCACAAGGCTTCAGAAGAAGGGACAGTAGTCGTTGAGATTATTGCTGGTCACAAATCAAGCTTGAATTATAACTTGATTCCGTCTGTGATTTATACACACCCTGAAGTGGCTGCAGTAGGTAAAACAGAGCAGCAGCTTAAAGAGGAAGGGGTAGAATATAAATCTGGTGTTTTCCCTTTTGCGGCAAGTGGTCGGGCATTGGCAGCCAATGATAGCGACGGTTTTGTAAAGATTTTGGCGGATGCCCGAACTGATCGTATTTTGGGCGCCCATATCATTGGACCCTCTGCTGCTGATTTACTGCAGTCTATTGTTGTGGCTATGGAATTTGGTAGCTCTGCTGAGGACATCGGGATGACAGTGTTCTCTCATCCAGCGCTTTGTGAAGCAGTTCATGAGGCGGCCCTGGCGGTAAACGGTGCGGCAATTCATATAGCCAATAGAAAAAAGCGCTAAGACTCAAATTCGCAGTCACTACAGCAAGGCAAGTGGCTGCTTATCAAGTGAAAACTAAACAGGAAATCAGCATGAATTTACATGAATATCAGGCCAAGCAGTTATTTGCTGAATACGGTCTGCCTGTATCGACAGGCTTTGCTTGTGATACTCCTGAGGAAGCCATGGCAGCGGCGGATAAAATCGGTGGTTCCCAATGGGTAGTGAAAGCTCAAGTTCATGCCGGTGGTAGGGGCAAGGCAGGTGGAGTAAAGCTGGTTAAAGATAAGCTAGAAATTGGCGAATTTGCAAAGCAGTGGTTGGGTCAACGGTTGGTAACTTATCAGACGGATGCCAAAGGACAGCCGGTTAGTAAGATTCTAGTTGAATCTTGTACAGATATACAAAGTGAGCTCTATTTGGGTGCTGTAGTAGATCGTAGCTCGCGGCGTATAGTTTTCATGGCATCCACAGAGGGGGGGGTCGATATCGAGAAGGTGGCTCACGTAACTCCTGAGCTAATTCTACAAACAACAATAGATCCTCTCAGTGGGGCTTTACCTTATCAAGGTCGAGAATTAGCTTTTAAATTAGGTCTTTTAGGCGATCAGATAAGACAGTTCACCGACATTTTCCTTAAGCTGGCCAAACTCTTCTCAGATTGCGATCTATCATTATTGGAAATAAACCCCCTGGTAATTACTAAGGAAGGACATCTTCATTGTTTGGATGCCAAACTTAACATTGACAGTAATGCGCTATACCGTCAACCTAAACTATTAGCGATGCATGATGCCTCCCAAGAAGACGAAAGAGAAGCTCATGCTGCTAAATATGAGCTAAACTATGTTGCCTTAGATGGGAACATTGGTTGCATGGTGAATGGCGCAGGTCTTGCCATGGGAACCATGGATATCGTGAAGTTGCATGGTGGTCAGCCTGCCAATTTTTTGGATGTTGGTGGCGGAGCTACTAAAGAGCGCGTGACTGAAGCCTTCAAAATTATTCTTTCTGATGATCAGGTTCAGGCCGTTCTTGTCAACATTTTTGGTGGTATTGTTCGTTGTGATTTAATTGCCGAAGGTATCATAGGTGCAGTAGCTGAGGTTGGCGTGGATGTGCCAGTGGTAGTGCGACTTGAGGGTAACAATGCTGAAAAAGGAGCTGAGCTTCTGGCATCCAGTGGTCTAAATATTATTCCTGCGACAAGCCTAAAGGATGCAGCAAAGCACGTCGTTGCCGCAGCAGGAGGTGCACAATGAGTATTTTGCTGAATAAAAATACCAGAGTTATCTGTCAAGGTTTTACTGGCTCTCAGGGCACCTACCACAGTGAACAAGCCATTGCATACGGGACACGCATGGTAGGCGGCGTGACGCCCGGAAAAGGTGGCCAGAAGCATCTTAATTTGCCGGTTTTCAATTCAGTGAGTGAGGCAGTGAAAGAAACAGGTGCAGAAGCATCAGTGATCTATGTTCCAGCTCCTTTTTGTAAAGATTCGATTTTAGAGGCAGCCAATGCAGGTATTAACCTCATTGTGTGTATAACTGAAGGGATTCCCACCCTCGACATGCTGGTTGTAAAGAGGCGTTGTGATGAGCTGGGCGTCCGGTTAATTGGTCCTAACTGTCCTGGGGTCATCACTCCAGGAGAGTCAAAAATTGGCATCATGCCTGGTCATATCCACAAGCCCGGTAAGGTGGGAATAGTCTCACGTTCAGGAACCCTGACTTATGAAGCTGTGAAACAGACTACCGATTATGGTTTTGGCCAATCTACCTGTGTAGGCATTGGTGGGGATCCAATTCCTGGCTCCAATTTTATTGATATCCTGGGGCTTTTGCAGGCTGATGAACAGACAGAAGCCATTGTAATGATTGGTGAAATTGGAGGTTCTGCAGAGGAGGAAGCGGCGGCCTACATCAAGCAGAACGTGACCAAACCAGTAGTTTCTTACATTGCCGGTGTCACTGCCCCTCCAGGGAAACGAATGGGGCATGCAGGGGCAATTATTGCTGGGGGTAAAGGTACAGCAGATGAGAAATTTGCAGCATTGCAATATGCGGGTGTCCACACAGTTCGTTCGTTAGCGCAAATTGGTGAAACCTTGAAAGGGCTACTATAGACCTTCACCTGATTAGATTTTACGAAGTATCGATTTCAAAAGGTGAAATAGATCATCTCTTATGAGTTTATTATTTTCATAACAAATTTTAATAAAATTTACTCTTTCTGGGTGTTCTCTCTGGCAAAACTATTTGCTATGCTCGACGCACTCTGAATTCAAATCTGAATTTAGAGATGATAATAAAAAGACAGAGGGACTAAATCATCGGGACTCTCTCATTAACAATAATCTAATTGTTAGTCTGAAACTCAGTTTAGACAAATTTCATCAAGTGTTGTGGTCAATCGCTCGATGATAAAAAGCGTCACTAGGATTGTCTGTTTTGGGTCCATTGATGAGACTCACATGCAGTCTTTTTGCTAGAAGATTCAAGATTATTGATACATAAAGTGGTGGAGGTACATTCGATGTATGAAGGATATTTGTTCAGTAGAACTTTTGGCATGGACCTTATATGATTGTGAGCCAGTATGGGATACCAGTATCTTTTTACATACGTTAATATTAATTTTTTTAGAGCTATAAATAAGATCTCACTGTGGGTAAAGCAAACTTAGCTATCAAGTAAATTGAAACTAAGTCGGCTTATGTAAAGTGGGTTGGAATTCAACTAGAACAAATGGGAATGCACATGAACTACCATCGTTTTAAAAACAAGGTCCTTGCTGCCTTAGTTATCGCTCCTGCGAGTTTTTTTGCTGGGTTAATTGTAGCTCAAGATACAGTGATTGATACCTCTGGCATTGATCGCGCTACTGCCTTGGCTGCAGAAAATTTCAAGGCAGCCTCTGAATCACAGGCTCGCGTAGTACGTCTATCTGACGAAGCTGATGAGCTCGTCGAAGAATTCAGCGAGCAGGCAAAAATTGTCGATGGTCTTGAAGTCTACAATGCCCAGATGCGTCGTACAATTTCAGAACAAGAAAGAACGATCGCTCAATATGATCGTTCTATCGAAGAAGTAGCAGAACTTCAGCGTCAAGTTGCTCCCCTTATGGAGCGCATGATGGTGGCGATAGAGCAGTTTGTTGAGTTGGACGTTCCTTTCCAGCTGGATGCTCGTCGAGATCGACTTGCTCTTATCCGTGACACTTTTGACGATTCAAATGTAAACATTGCGGAAAAATTTCGTCTAGTTCTAACTGCTTATCAGCAAGAAATCAATTACGGAAGAGTCATGCAGCACTACACCGGGACTCTAGAGTTAGATGGTGTAGAGCGTGATGTAGACTTCTTGAGAGTTGGTCGAATAGCCTTGCTCTACCAAACAAGTGATCAGACATCAACTGGCGTCTGGGATAAAGACGCTAAGCAGTTCGTTGAGCTGGAAAGTGACTACCGTCGTCCTGTAGCCGAAGGTATTCGTATGGCACAGCAATTAGCCACTACTGAAATCCTTGAACTTCCAATTTCAGCACCGGAGCAACAGTAATGAAATTAGTTAAATCAATTAGACTGACCCTGGCGACAGCGTCTCTTAGCCTTTTTGGCCTAGGTGCAATGGCTCAACAGACTGCTTCTTCTCTTGATGACTTATTGTCTTTAGTAGAGCAAGCCAAACTTAATGAAACTCAAGAACAACGTGATCGTGAGCAAAGGTTTCAACAAAACGTTAATCAGCGTCAATCAATGCTGGACGAAATGACCAAGCGCCGTGATCAGGAAGAGAAAATCTCTGCCCAGCTTGAAGCTACTTACAACCAAAATGAAATTACCAAAGCACAACGTTTTGAGACTTTACAAGAGCGTAAAGGAGACCTCACGGAGTTATTTGGTACAATTAATGGTGTTGTAAATGATACTCGCTCTACTTTTGAGCAATCTCTGATTTCTGCTCAATATCCAGGTCGTGACGTATTCCTTACCGAGCTGGCAGGTATTATGAGTGATGATTCCCTACTGCCTACTATAGAGCAGTTAGAGCGTCTGTGGTTCTACCTACAACAGGAAATGATAGAATCTTCAAAAGTTGTCAAGTTTACTACCCAAGTTGCTCAACCAGATGGTACAGCAGGTGAACAGGAGGTTGTTCGAATTGGTTCTTACAACATTGTTTCTAATGGTAACTACCTGAGCTATGACCCGACGACAAAACGCCTGTCTGTGCTTCCAAGTCAGCCAACTTCACCAGAAGACTACACTGCAACTGCAGATGCAATTCAGTCAGCAAGTAGTGGGTTCACCATGGTTGGTATAGATCCAACTGGTCCAAGTGGCGGTACATACCTATCTGCATTAATCAGTTCACCAGATTTCCGTGAAAGATATTGGGATCAAGGCGGTACTATTGGTCAGATCATCATATTTATAGGTTTATTTGCCATGGCTTTGGGTCTGTTCTGTCTTTTAAATCTATCTTTGATCGTTGCCAAGGTTCGTGCACAGTTGAAGAACTCCAGTGCCCCTAAGAAGGATAACCCACTTGGTAGAGTACTAAGTGTTTATGAAGCTGATAAGAACATGGATATCGAAACCCTAGAACTAAAACTAGGAGAAGCGATCCTAGCCGAAACACCTACTCTAGAGCGTTTCCAGACCCTACTGAAAATTATCTCTACTGTGTCGCCACTGTTAGGTCTGTTGGGTACAGTAACCGGTATGATTACAGTATTCCAGGCAATCACACTCTTCGGTACAGGAGATCCTAAAATCATGGCTGGCGGTATCTCGGGTGCTCTTGTGACGACAGTACTTGGTATCGTTGTTGCAGTTCCAACTATCTTGATGCATACACTAGTTAAGTCTCGTTCAGACCGTGTGATACATATCATGGAAGAACAGGCTACTGGTATTATTGCAAGAAGAGCAGAAGCTGGTAACTAATCAATTCTGAACTCGGAGATTAACCGATGGACTTGCAATATATGTTTTCGGAGTGGCAGGAATCTATCGCTGTCTTTATGGACAGAGGTGGTCCTGTACTCAACCTGATTGCGATCCTGTTGTTCGTGAAATGGACTCTGCTGCTTGAACGCTTCTGGTTCCTCTACACAACACATAGGCAAAATGTGTCAGTTGCGATGAATGAATGGTCAGCCAGGAGCGATAAAAGTTCTTGGTACGCTCATGCTATTCGTCAGGAGCTGATATCACGTGTTTCAATGGACATGCGTTCGACAATTCCTGTAATTGAGGTGTTAGTAGTAATTTGCCCTTTATTTGGACTACTGGGAACAGTCACTGGAATGATTGAAGTATTCTACGTAATGGCTGTCTCAGGTGGCGGTGATGCCAAGCAAATGTCTGGAGGCGTGGCGAGAGCTACTATCCCTACAATGGCTGGAATGGTAGGAGCATTGTCTGGAATTTTTGCGAGTAACTGGCTGAAAATGAAAACTAACCGAGATCTGACTCATTTTGAGGACAGCATGGTTGTTGAACACGCAAGCTAGTACTGATTAACCATTAACCGATTGGATTCGTGTTATGAAAAGTATGTCTAAAGGTAAGGATGGCGATCAGGCTGGTGAAATCGACCTCACCCCTATGCTTGATGTTGTATTCATCCTACTGATTTTCTTCATTGTAACCTCAGTATTCGTGAAAGAAGCTGGTTATGATGTTAATCGTCCAGTTGCAACTACAGCGCAACAGATTGATGTGGAGCCTATCCTCATTGCAGTTTCGCCAGCAGGTGAGCTATGGATGGATGGGGATGTAGTGCTAGCACGTAACTTACGGCTACGTATTGAGCAACGCCTGGCTGAGACACCTAATGCAGGTGTAGTTATCCAAGCTGATGTTGATGCCACTAATGAATTGGTTCTTCAGATCATGAACTCATCCCGTGAAGCAAATGTAGCTTCCATACAGATTGCTGCGACGAGGTAAGACATGACCAGACTTATACATTTAGGAATTGCACTTCTCTTATCTGCAGCTGTAACTTTTGCATTGTTTTTTTTAATGCAATTTCTGATTGCGATGGACTCTATTGCACCAGAAAAAGGTGATTCAATAAAAATTGCTGACATTACCATGCCTGATATAGAGATTGAAGTGCAGCGTGTTCAACCAAAACCTGAGCAACCTGACGAACCAGAAGAAATCCCTGATCTACCAGAGCCTGACTTAAATGCAGCTGCCCCTACAGGAGATGGTATTCAAATTAGTCGAGTTAACGTAGACGTTGGAGATCTAGGTGGTAATGCTTCGGTCGCTGCTTCAGATGCCGAATATCTACCGATTGTTGTTATTCAACCTCAGTATCCAAACCGTGCGTTACAACGAGGGATAGAAGGTTGGTGTCAGGTAATGTTCACAGTAGACGAAAATGGTGGCGTTCTTGATCCTGTTGTTGTCGATGCGGATCCACCAGATATTTTCAACTCAGCATCATTGCGTGCTGTTCAGCGATTTAAATTTAATCCGCGTACCAAAGATGGCCAGCCAGTTAAAACCCCAGGTGTTCAGTACGTTTTCCGTTTTAACCTGGAAAACTGAGGGAGAGCATAGATGAATTTGACATTAAAAACTTCACTGGCTCTTGCCATAGCAGCTTTAACACTATTGCTCGCAAGTGATCTGATTTTAGATCAGTCCCTATTAAGTAATGCAGTCATGGCTGCAGAGGAAGAAGAGGGAAGAAGACCACCTCCTTCCACTCGCCAGTCTGAGACTTTGTCTCGCCGAGTTTATGAGCGAATCAACGAAGTCATGGAACTACGTGACGTGGAGGACTTCGTTGGTGCCAGAGAAGTCCTGGATGAGATACGCGAGATGTACAACGAAGGTCGCCTCAATGGACGAGAGACCTACACTATGTTCTTGTTTTACGCGAACCTTGATCAGATACAAGAAAACTACGAGGGTGCTTTGGCTAATTATGAGGCCATTCTTGATCTCCCTGAGCTACAGCAAGAGATTCTAGAACAGACTTGGATGCAAGTAGGATCGCTTTATTATGTGCTAGAGCGTTATCAAGATGCTATCGACGCGTTCAATACTTATAATTCAATCGCATCTGAGCCTGATGACGGTGTATATTTACGGATTGCTTACGCTAACTATCAACTAGAGCGTTATCAAGAGGCCATTCCACCCCTTCTAAGGAACTTTGAACTTGTCCGTGCACAGGGAGAAGAAGTACCTAAAAACAGTTATGGTCTGCTTAGGGCTCTTTACCTAACTATTGAAGACTATGTCAAAGCTTATCAGGTAGTTCGTGAATCAGTTATTTTATATAACGATCCCAGTGAATGGACATTGTTGGCTCAACTTTCAGCACAACTTGAAAAGTTCAATGATCAGGCATATCTGTATTACGTATCTGGAGTTGGGAATTTTTTAGACAGTTCAACGGAGTGGGTAACACTAGCATCGTTGCTTAGTAATAACGATAATCCTTATGGATGTGCTGAAATGTTATCGTCTGGTTTAGAAGATGGTCGTATCGATGCTGAATTTAGTACATACAACCTCACCGCAACTTGTTATCGAATCGCTCGAGAAGATGAAAAGGCTGTGCCATTTCTTATCAAGGCTGCGCCACTCGCTGAAGATGGTCAGACCTACGCTGATCTAGCCAGAGTATATCTCACTATTGGTGAGTACGAAAATGCAGTTAAAGCCTTTGATGATGCGATCGAGAAGGGTGATTTGTCCCGACCAGACCAATTATATTTGTTACAGGCTCGTGCTTATTTAGAGCTGAATGAGCATGAAAAAGGTATAGAGGCAGCACGAAAAGCTGGTAAAGATGAACGTAGTCGTGACGCTTCACGAACCTGGGTTACACATCTTGGAAATGAAAAAGAGCGATATGAAACTTTACAGAGGCAACGTCGTGAATTAGCCCAGTGGTTTAGGTAATTTACATATTGTTAAAGGCCGGCACTGCCGGCTTTTTTTTGTCGTAAATTTAATCATTTTTGGCTTTATCTATAAGATCAAGCTTGAAATTCTGAACAATGCCCCAAACTAAGGCGTTATTGCAATGTACAAGTTTCAATAGGAGATGCACATGGAAAAACAAACTCTTGGGTTCCAGACAGAAGCTAAACAATTACTGCATCTGATGATTCATTCCTTATACAGTAATAAAGAGATTTTTCTACGTGAATTGATTTCAAATGCATCAGATGCAGCAGATAAGCTCCGGTTTTTAGCACTAGACAATGACGCTCTCTATGAAAATCAACCTGAGCTGAAGATTAGAATCGAGGTTGATAGTGCTAACCACACTATTAGTATCTCGGACACTGGCATTGGAATGAGTAAAGAAGAGGTAACTGATAACCTTGGTACCATAGCAAAGTCTGGTACCGCTAGTTTCCTTCAGTCATTAACTGGCGATCAAAAAAAAGATAGTCAGCTGATTGGCCAGTTTGGTGTAGGTTTCTATTCAGGCTTTATTGTTGCAGAAAAAGTTCAAGTCTTGACTCGTAAGGCAGGATTGTCGCCAAGTGAGGGTGTGTGCTGGGAATCTACAGGAGAAGCGGAGTTCACTGTAGAGCCTATAGAAAAAGCTGAGCGTGGAACAACTATCATCTTACATTTGAAAAGTTCTGAACGCGAATTTGAAGATCTCTATAGATTGCGTTCGATTGTAAAAAAATATGCCGACCATATAGCGATACCTGTAGAAATGTTGTCATCATCGACTGGTCAAAATAGTGATACAGAGTCAGAAGAGGAGTCATCAAAACAACAATTTGAGACTGTGAATTCTGCTAAAGCTTTGTGGATTCGCCCAAGAAGCGAAGTTTCGGATGAGGAGTACTCAGAGTTTTATAGGCATATTTCACATGATTTCGAAGAACCCTTAGAGTGGAGTCATAATAAAGTTGAAGGAAAACTTGAGTATAATTCCTTGCTCTATATTCCCAAACGCCCACCTTTTGATCTCTGGAATAGAGATGGTGCCAGAGGCTTGAAACTTTATGTGCAGCGGATATTCATTATGGATCAAGCTGAACAGTTCCTTCCACTTTATCTACGATTTGTTAAAGGTGTTATCGACTCAAACGATTTATCACTAAATGTGAGTAGAGAAATTTTACAACAGGATCCCGTTGTAGATAGCATGAAAAATGCATTGACTAAGCGAGTATTGGATATGCTTGCTAAACTTAAGAAAAAAGACAAAGAAAAGTATCAACAGTTCTGGGATAGTTTTGGGTCGGTTTTGAAGGAGGGGCCATCCGAAGATTTGACAAATAAGGAAAAAATTGCTGGTCTTCTGTTGTTCTCGACAACTCATACTGACCATGAAGAGCAAAATCAGTGTCTTGATGACTATATTAGTCGTATGCAAGAGGGACAAGAAGAAATTTACTACATAGTGGCAGAGAACTTTAAAACTGCCAAAAATAGCCCTCACTTAGAGTCTTTACGTAAAAATGGACTTGAAGCAATTCTCTTAAGCGACCGTATTGATGATTGGCTAATGTCTGGTTTGCAAGAATATTCGGGGAAGAATTTACGCGATATCAGTAAGGGGAAGCTGGACTTTGATAAGTTTTCTTCAGAAGAAGAGAAAGCTAAGAATCAAGAAGAAGACGAGAAGGCAAAACCTCTTTTAGAACGTCTTAAGGCAAGTCTAAATGAGCGTATTGGAGAGGCTCGAGTGACTCACCGTTTGACTGAATCCCCAGCATGCCTAGCTTTATCAGAGTACGATATGGGGCAACAGATGCGCAAAATCATGGAAGCTTCTGGTCAAAAGTTGCCTGAATCTAAACCAATTTTTGAAATTAACATGGGTCATGCATTGGTGCAAAAGTTAGACGCCTTAGCTGATGAAGATCAGTTTGATGAATTTGCTGAACTTCTTTTTGATCAAGCATGCTTGGCAGAGGGAAGACAGCTAGATGATCCAGCTAGTTTCATTCGTTTAATGAACAAATGGTTGTTGAACTAATCTTCTAAATAAATTTTTCCTTGTCCCCCCTTCCTTTTGCTTTGAATCATTTGGGCCAGGAAAGGGGGAAACCTAGGAAACCTATTCTCAACAAGTCTCTAGCTAGTCCATGATCCCTCAGCTGAGTCAGCCTATTATTTGTAAGAATAACGAGCTTGACCTCATTGCTTCTGCACAACGCACTGGATCTGGACGATAATATCCTTTTAGTTCAACTGGCTTACCTTGAACATCACTTAGTTCTTTCACTATAGTTTCAGCATTGCCACGCAAATTTCCTGCTAGTTTAGAGAACTCATTAGCCAGCTCCAGATCATCGGTTTGTTTAGCTAACTCTTCCGCCCAGTACAACGTTAAATAAAAGTGAGAACCACGGTTATCCAGTTGTCCAGCATCGCGCTCTGGAGAGCGATTCTCCTCTAAAAGTGTCCCTGTAGCTTTATCTAGGCAGTTAGCAAGTATCAGGGCTTTCCTGTTTCCGGTAACATTAGCGAGATGTTCTAAAGAGGCCGCTAAAGCCAAAAACTCCCCTAGAGAGTCCCAACGCAAATGATTTTCAGTAATAAATTGTTGCACATGCTTAGGAGCAGAGCCTCCAGCGCCTGTTTCAAACATTCCTCCTCCATTCATTAGGGGGACGATTGAGAGCATTTTGGCAGATGTACCTACTTCCAGAATAGGGAAGAGGTCAGTTAGGTAATCACGCAACACGTTTCCTGTTACTGATATAGTGTCTTGTCCAGCTTTTAAACGTTCACAAGAAAGTAAAGTCGCCTCAACAGGAGCCAAAATGCGAATATCTAGACCCTCTAAATTATATTCCTGTAAATACAATGTCACTTTTTTGATTAATTCACGATCATGAGCTCTTTCTGGGTTTAGCCAAAACACAGCTGGAGTGTTAGAAAGCCGCGCACGGTTAACTGCTAACTTAACCCAATCGCGTATTGGGGCATCTTTTACCTGACACATACGCCAAATATCACCTTCATCTACCTCATGTTCTAGCATTACTACATTCTGACTATTGATTACACGAATTGTACCCTTGGCTTTCGCTTCAAAGGTTTTATCATGAGAGCCATATTCTTCTGCAGCCTGTGCCATTAAACCTACGTTAGGTACTGTGCCCATGGTGCGAGGATCGAACGAGCCATTTTCTTTGCAAAAATCTATCACTGCTTGATAGACGCCTGCATAACAACGGTCTGGAATAACAGCGAGAGTATCTTGTAGTTTTCCTTTGTCATCGTACATCTTACCACCGGCTCTTATAGCCGCTGGCATAGAGGCATCAATTATTACATCGCTGGGGACATGTAAATTGGTAATTCCTTTATCAGAATTTACCATGGCAAGCTTTGGTTGCTTTGCAAATATAGCCGCAATATCGTTCTCTAGTATTTTGCGTATTCCTGCGTCCATTGTCGCAATAGTGCTCAGCATTGCAGCTATTCCATTGTTTGGATTAACTCCGGCTTGACGTAAGAGGTTATCATGCTTCTTGAACACTTCTTTAAGATAAACTCGTACAGCGTGTCCAAATAAGATAGGATCACTCACTTTCATCATGGTGGCTTTTAAATGAATTGAAAGCAGTATTCCCTCTTCCTTGGCAGCTGAGAGGCAATCCTCTAGAAAGTTTTGTAGAGCAGTTGCACGCATTACGCTGGCATCTATGACCTCACCTTCAAGTAAAGGGGCATCTTTTCTTAATACGGTGACTTCACCTAATGGATTAACAAATTCAATTCGGAAACTGTCTGCTTTTTCCAGTGTCAATGATATCTCTGAACCAAAAAAATCGCCTTCCTGCATATGTGCCACACGTGTTTTGGATTCCTTGCTCCATGCTCCCATGCTGTGTGGATTATTGCGTGCATACTGTTTAACAGCTCTTGGTGCGCGTCTATCAGAATTTCCCTCTCTCAACACTGGATTTACTGCAGAGCCTTTTACCTTATCGTAGCGGGCCTTAATATCACGTTCTATGTCATTTTTAGGTTCATCAGGGTAATTTGGCAGACCATAGCCTAGCGCTTGTAATTCCAAGATGGCGGCTTTCATTTGCGGCATTGAAGCTGAAATATTAGGTAGCTTAATAATGTTGGCTTCTGGGCGTTTGGCTAACTCTCCCAATTCCTTGAGGTCGTCACTTTGGATCTGATCTTCTCTCAGGTAATCTGGAAAAACTGCTAGAAGGCGTCCTGCAAGAGAAATATCCCTGGTTTCAATCTTGATCGCACTCGAAGCTGTGAACGCTCTAACCACAGGCAGTAAGGAATGCGTGGCAAGATAAGGTGCTTCATCCGTCCAGGTATATATAATGGTTTGATCAGACATAAGACTTCCTGTTGAATAAATAACAATTGATTACATCTGCTCTAGTGGGGTTATACCCAGCAGTTCCAAGCCTTGTTTAAGCGTGCGCGCTGTAATCTGGCACAGACCAAGGCGACTTATTTTTTCAGCCCCTTCACTTTTGATAACAGGGCAGGCTTCGTAGAATTTCATGTAGACACCCGCGAGCTCATACAAATACAGACAGAGTTGGTTAGGTAAGCACTCCTCTGTGAGTCCATGAACCACTTCGCTGAATTGTAATAATTTTACAGCAAGAGCTCGTTCTTCAGTAGATTGAATTTCTATACTATAGGTGTCATCCATCGATAATTCAGCACGTCGAAAAATGCTACATATTCTTGCAAAAGCATAGAGTAGATACGGTGCAGTATTTCCTTCCATCGATAACATACTATCCCAGTCAAAAACATAATCACTATTACGATTTTTGCTTAGATCTGCATATTTGATTGCAGCTATTCCTATTGTATTTGCAATAATTTCTCGTTGTGCTTTGGGGAGATCTGGATTTTTGCCTGAGACAAGTTTAAAGGCTCTTTCAACACCTTCTTCACAAAGATCGATGAGTTTTATTGTATCGCCACTGCGTGTTTTGAAAGGTTTACCATCTTTCCCCATCATTGTTCCGTAACTGATATGCTCTAAACTACATTTTGATGAAACAAGTGAGGAATGATGAGCTACTGCAAATACTTGTTGAAAATGTAGGCTCTGACGTGCATCAACGACATACAGAATTCTTTCAGCTTGAAGTGTTTGGCACCTATAGTTGATTGCTGCCAAGTCAGTGGTTGCGTATAGATAACCACCATCAGATTTTTGTACAATTAAGGGGAGAGGTTCTTCATCACGATTTTTGAATTCAGGCAGAAAGACGCAGCGTGCACCATCGGACTCTTTTAGTAAATTTTCTGTATCCAAAAGCTTTATGATGTTGGCTAATTTAGAGTTATAAAAACTTTCAGGTGCCATATCTTGTTCTGTCAGGGTAATCCCCAGGCGCTTATAGAGTGCTTGGCAATGAGTGATACTAACTTTGATAAATCGCTGCCACATTTTTTGACATTGCTCATCTCCCGATTGAAGCTTGACCACATTGGCTCTAGATTTTTCAGCAAATTGAGTATCGGCATCAAAACGTTCTTTGGCTGCTCGATAAAATGTCTCCAGATTTGCGAGCGCTTCCTCATGTTCACTTCCTTCTGGTAATTCTTGCAGAAAGGTAATGAGCATGCCGAATTGGGTTCCCCAATCGCCGAAATGGTTTTGTCGGATAAGAGTATGACCCAAGTAATCAAAAGTTCGGGCAAGTGCATCCCCGATGATAGTGCCTCGGAGATGTCCAACATGCATTTCTTTGGCCAGGTTAGGAGAGGAATAATCAATAACAATTTTTTGAGGTTGAGTGGCTTGACTTACAAGAGTTTGGCCATCCAGAGAGTTTAAGCTATATGTAAGAAATTTGGTGGATAAAGAGATATTTATGAATCCAGGACCTGCTACTTCTACCTTAGAGGCGATCTCATCCAGTTTAAGCTTATTGACTATCTCATGGGCTAAGTCTCTGGGATTCCTGCCGAGTCTTTTTGCTAGTCCCATGATGCCATTAGATTGATAATCACCGAACAGTGGATTCTTTGCAATTTGGACATTAGCCTTGGCTTCTTCACCTGGGTACAAGGTGTGTAAAGTTTGAGTGATTAAATGATCAAGAGTTGCTTTAACGTTCATGAGGACAGGGCTTAGGTAAAAGGATTATTTTATACCAACAAGGCTGGGATGTCGCCTGGGCGGCTATGTTTTCAAATGGCAGAATTTATTCATAGAACACCATTGAAAGTTTTTATAAAATTTCCATAGATTTAATAACGTGCATGCTTACACAAACCTGCGTTGTCGACAAAGAGAACATTATGACAGTTGAAAGTAGGGACTTCTGCCACTCAATGACCTGAATTACTTTGTCTTATTTGAAAACACTCCTTGGCCTCTTGTAGGTGAACACGATACGCCTTGACAATAGCGCTGTGCAAATTGGATTCAGTCTCTTGTACTTGCTGCAAACGATATACAGATGCTTCATCACAAGTCGACATCGAGAAATAGGCAGCATATTCGCCTAAAAACTCCTGCGACGCTAGCTGGCTTAGAGCTGGTATGGAAGAGAGAACACGTTCACGCAGGGCAACTATCAGGCCAGATTGTTCAGGTGGGAAGAGGCTACCCATGATTTTACGCATCGTGGCTAATTTATAGGATTCAGGGTTTTTCAGCATGAGATCTATCCACTCTTCTTTGATGGCTAAGTCTGGACGGGAGGCACGAGCTGCTAGAGCCTCATTTTCGCCAAAATCTGAAATATCTTGGCCTGATTCTATCTCTAGTCTCTCTCTGTAGTCGTTGTGCTCGAATCTGTTCAAACGTTTGATGATTTGCCAACGAATGTCTTGATCAATTGGAAGTCCTGGTAAAGTCAATTTCTCATCAAGTATGTCTTCAAGAATGTCTAAGGCATTGACACTTGAAGAGACAGAGAGTAATCCATAGAACCAAATCTTTTGACTCTCACTACCAGCTTCTGCATTATTTGTCAGGGTCAATAAGCTATCTTCGATTTGCTTTTGTAAGATTGCCGAGTTATCAAGATTCAATGCTTGGAGTAAACTTTCTACTTCACTGAATGTTGAGCTAATGAATGTCTGCACATTGTAATCTTTTTCAGTTGTTGAATTGCTAATCAGCATAGCTAGAAAGTCTGCAATTGATATTTCACCAGACCGCATGCTCTCCAATAGAGATTGCCACAACATTAGTCTGGTCATCGGATCCGAGACATTACTAATTTGTTTTTCTAAAGTTAGTTGTGAGATATCATCTAGTTCTATCTGCATATATGCCCAATCCCCTAGATTGGGCAATACTAAACTGGGACAAGTGGTCTGGGTGGGAACAGGTATTTCGGTAGAGCTACCGCTGTAAGTTACTGGTATGACAGTGGTCGCTTTAAGTTCATCGCCGACCTGTTCGAAAAGGGCAATTTGAGTACGTTGAGTTCGTAAATTATTATCAGCTCCAGGTATAGTCGAGGCTTTCTGTTGAAGGATAAGGCCAGTTAATAAGTTATCTTCACAAGTAAACTCTGCTCTAACAGTGTTGACACCACTTGTGTGTAACCAATCTTGTTCCCATTGTTGCAAGTCAATTCCAGAACGCCTACTCAGGGCTCCAACAAAATCACTCAATGAAGTATTAGAGAAGCTGTGTTCTTGCAAATAGTCATGAATACCTTGGCGAAAATTTTCTTCGCCAATCAAGTAAGGGAGTTGATTAAGGACGGCCCCCCCTTTGCCATAGGTGATACTATCAAAATTCGCAAAGGCTGCTCCTGTATCTTTTACAGGTAGCTCTATGGAATGGGTAGTGACTAAGGTGTCTGCAGCATACGCAGAAAGCTTTGACCTTAGATAAAAATAGTCCCAAACGTTATCAAAGTCTCCTGATGCGTCGAGTGCAAGATTAGCCATATATGTGGCAAAACTTTCATTTAGCCAGAGCCCATTCCACCAGGCCATGGTCACAAGATCCCCAAACCACATATGCGCCATTTCATGCGCTATAACACTTGATAGGCTGCGTTTTTGCGCTACAGATCGAACTCCACGACTCAGATATCTTTCGTTGAAAGTGACTGCTGCGGCGTTCTCCATGGCGCCAGCGTTAAAATCAGGCACAATCACTTGATCGTATTTATCGAAAGGATAGGGAACATCAAACCATTGTTGGAAAAAACTCATATGTTTTTGGGTGGGGATAAACCATTCCTTCGTGTCGACGAATTGCGCCAAGGATTGACGAACAAACAACCGCAAAAGTAAACCATCTACTTCACTTTCCCAGCTAAAATAGGGGCCGGCGTGCATTGCAAAAATATATGACGACAGGGGTAACGTTGTTGGGAATGTCCAATACAGAGAGCTCTCGTTTTTGACTACGCTTTCTGGCATGGTGTTAGCTATCACTTCCCAACCTGTAGGAGTACTTACTTGTAGTGTTAGAGAAGCCTTGAGATCAGGTTGATCAAAGTGAGGGAACCAACGGTTTGCATCGTAAGGCTCAAAGTTAGTGTACAGGTAAGTACGATTATCTTGAGGGTCGATGAATCTATGCAGGCCGGCGCCATCAGTTGCATAAGGTCGATAGTAAGAGATACTGACAGTATTGTTTGCATTAGGTATCAATAATTCAGCCGGCACGGTGATGAACCAACGTTCAAATTCAGGATCAAAGACCTGGCCATTAACTTCCATCTTATCGATAGTTCCGCTATCAAAATCTAAAGTCAAATCTGAGATGTTGTTTGCAGACAATAAAAAATTGATTATTACCTCACCAGTAAAATTACTGCTTTCATTACCTAATTCGATGCTTAAGTTATATGTTGGTGATGAGATTTGATTGCTACGGAATTTTGCGTAACTATGGGTGAGAAGTCGCTGATTTTCACGGATTATAAAAGAGCTTTCACTTGTTAAAGAATTGCCATCGTTACATCCAGTTGAAACACAGACCAGTAATGCTAGTAGTAAGAAAAAAAAACGATTCGTCATAGACTTCCCCGTTAATTATCCACAGGGGTATCGTCAATTTGAAAACTATGAAATCTTACGTAGCAAAGTCTTGTGAGTAGCAAGGCCGCAAGTAATCCAACAAGCACAGGTATGGCAGCGTAGAAAAATACTGAGCTTAGATCAAGTTTCATACCCAAGAGTAAAGCGCCGAGTGTTGGTCCTAAAATTGAACCAAAACGGCCTATTGAAAGTGCAGTTCCCACACCACGCCCACGAATAGAGGTTGGGTAGAGTAAACCTGCCACAGTATTGTTACCAAATTGAGCCCCTAGAATTCCGATGCCAACCAAGGCAGATACGAGGCCAAGCGCTGTAAAAGACAAGTCCAAACCTAATGTAGCAATTAGGGGAACAGAAATTGCGAACAGTAGAGCAACTATAACAAAACCCATTCGATCTAGACAGGCGGCAACAACTAGGCCACCTAACGTACCACCAACATGATACCAAGTAGCTATGATGGCAGCCTCTTGAGCTGGCATCCCGTAGGTGTCATAAATTAGTGGTATTAAATTGTTCAAGAAGTAGTTAGCCATCAACGCGACACAGTAGCAAAGCCATAACAATGGAGTGATGATATGTAAGCCATTACTCAACAGCACACCCAAACCTGGTTGGCTTTTTTGACTTGTACCTGAGTGAGAAATGATAAGAGGGTTTTCAAACTGGAGATTATCATGAAGCTTAAAATCAGGACGCATCTTCTTAGCTAGCTTTAACAGATCCTTGTGTCTCTCAGGCTTAGTGGCAAGAAATTTTATAGATTCAGGAAGAAAAAAATACATTCCAAAGGCAACAGCCAGGGGTAATATTCCTCCCAAGTGGAACAAAATAGGCCAGCCAAAATCCGAAATAAAATAGGCTGCAATTAGACCGAGCGCTGCAGATCCAGAAGTGATACCCATAAACATTAAAACAATTAGAGTAGAGCGATATTTTTTTGGACTAAGCTCTGAGTTTAGTGAGATAGTGTTAGGCATTAAGCCGCCAAGACCAAAGCCAGCGATAAAGCGTAGAAAGATCATCTCCGTCATTGTGTGGGTCCACGCCATTAGTAAGGTCATGACTCCGTAGAGTAAAGTTGCCCCTATTATGAGAGGGCGTCTTCCATACTTATCTCCTAGCCAGCCTAACAAAGGCGCGCCAAGAAAAATTCCTGCTAAGTTGGCGCTTAGTACAGGGCCCATAGCGGCACGTTCTATCCCCCATTCTTGAACCAAAAAGGGTGCTGCAAAACCCAGTGAGTTTAGGTCGAAGCCGTCAGCAAACATTGCAAGGAAGCTCCAAAACAGAAGGCTGTAATTGAAGCGAGAGAGACTTTGTCCGTCGACAAAATCATTGACCTTGAGAGTATAACTCACAGAGTTTTGCATCATTCATTCCATGCTATAGATTATTGGTTTGTCGCAAAACAGTAGAAATAGCCATTGCCACCAGTTGCGATTAGATTGTCTTGACCACAACCTCGACTCGCATGAGCTGCATTCCAAGATTCAGGAATAGCGCCGCCACCAGTTCGATCAAAATGTCCGACCATTGCTGAGCCATCGGCGGAATTAGAAGTCCAGTCGTCGCAAGTCATCACCGATGCTGTGCCGTCTGGGTTGGAGCCAGTTAAAATATCATGCTGATTAGGGTCATCACCCCGTCCTTTAATTAAACTGCCGTTCTCGCTGAGAGCAGTTTGTTTGGTAAAAAGTACATTACTGTAATGTAAATCATCCAAATTCCTTGCCACAAGCTCCCCTTTAGCGTTATACCACGGGCCCGTACCAATTCGATCGCGTGCATTGATCCCATCAGTCGTTGACAAGTAAGCGTGCCAGTTACCACTTGTCATTCCTACAGATTCAGCAAGTGCGGTACAATGTGCATCGGCTCCTGCTAGGCCGCCAAGGTTGGCCCCATCTCCTGAGCCGCGACTAGTTATAAAGAAACTCATAGTTGTCTCATCAGCAGCTTGGGTAGATATAGAGGTCATAAGTAGACCTAAATAAAAAAATTTTCTTTTCAGTTGCATGATTTATCCTCTCTTAAACTAAGTGTTAGAAAAAATATTGAGCTAGTGAATCTTGCAGCTTGAGCATATTACAGCACTTAACCCTTGAGCAACGTCAGCTTGTAAGAATCTCATGGAGTTTTTGTGCCAAGAAAGTAGGATGACATACAAAGGGGCTATGGTCAGTGTTGAGTTGGTGGGTATGCTTTACCGGTCTACGCTCAAGCATGTATTCTTGCTGATGCAGGGGTATCACTCTGTCCTCGGAACAAAGCAAATAATGTGAATTTAGCTTTGCGAAACTCTCTTCCTTGTAATGACAGTTCCCACTAAGCGCAAAGATGCTCTCAGATGAGAAGTGCTGCTCTGGTAATTGCCCTCTTTGAAAGGGATCACTCAGGGAGTAGAAAAGTGAATCTATTGCTTCAGGGATAATACTACAAAATCGCTGATCTTTACTTATTCGGATGGACGTTATAATTGGTAATGGGGCTCGAGTATAGGGATTATCTTCTTTGTAAATGTCAATGAGCTTGAAAATAGATTCCTGGGGTAGCGGCAAGTAGGCAGACAGGTAAATGACTTTTGTTGGGAGGGCAGCCGAGTCCATTTCGGCAAGCTCGCAGACCGCCTGAGTCATGACAGCACCTGCCATGCTATGCCCTAGGAGAGCATAGGGAATTGTTATTTTCCTGCAATTTTCAATGACAGAATCGACATAGTGTCGAAAAGTTTTCAAGTTTTTACGATCACTAACTCCCCGAGCGGGTAAATTCATGGTCAGAATATCTATTTTGTCTGGTCCTTGAAGCTTTTGCAGCTGCGGAATCAGTGGATCCCAACAATGCTGATTATGCCAAGCACCATGAATGAGTAACAGTGAGCTCTTAGCCACTGTTATCTTCGCTGGCATTGATCTCATGCGACATGGTTTCAGCAGGGGAATCTTCGCGAGGTTTTCCAACTTTAACAGCTGGAATTCCTGCCACTGTAGTATGAGGAGCAACATCTCGTAGCACTACGGATCCCGCCGCAACCCTAGCCCCTTCGCCGACAATGACATTGCCAAGAACAATGGCGCTCGTACTAAGAAGCACTCCCGAGTGAATTTTTGGATGACGATCTCCTGTCACTTTTCCTGTCCCCCCAAGTGTTACTCCCTGCATAATAGAGATGTTGTCGTACAATACAGAGGTTTCACCAATGACAATACCCGTTGCGTGGTCAACTAATATTCCTTTACCAATTTTTGCGGCAGGGTGAATATCTACAGTAAATACCTCTGAAATACGGCTTTGTAGATAACGAGCTAGCCCATACCGTTCCTGATGCCATAACCAGTGACTAATTCTGTAGGCTTGCAAAGCTTGGAAACCCTTGAAGTAAAGGAAGGCTGATGAGTAACAATTTGCTGCTGGGTCGCGTTCTCGTGTGGCTTTTAGGTCGTATGCTATAGATTCGACTATCTTAGTGTCTTTAAGCAACGCTTGGTTGAAGAGAGAACGAATGTCACTTTGAGACATATCTTCACAGGCTAGACGGGTGGCTAGTAAGTCAGCTAATGCTTCACATAGTGTGCCATGTTGCAAAATTCGCTTTGAATAAAATGTACCAAGCTCGGGTTCAAGAAACACCGCATCGCTTATTTCTTTGCGGATTGTTTGCCAGATTTCTTCTATAGCAATCATGATGTCCTACCTCTATTCCTCGCTAAATGATATGACATGAGCACTTTCTCAGCAATTAACTTAAAGATGAGGTATCACAGCAAAAGAGCCCTGAATTGCGTCTCAAAGAGGTAATTTACTAGTCGGGCGAAGGTTTTATTGCTATCTTGGCGACCTTCTAAACTAGAAGGCAACGCAATGACAGGAAAAAAAGTTGCAATCATTGGCGGGGGTAGTTTTGGTACAGTTACCGCTAATATTATTGCCCATAATGGCCATGAGGCTAGGCTTTGGATGCGTGATGTGGATCAGGTTAATTCGGTAAATACCACTCGCCGAAACTCTATCTACTTGCCTGAGTTAGAACTACACCCCCAAGTGGTGGCTGTGCACGAGCTTGGAGAGGCCTTGTACCAACCAGATTTAGTCTTGGTGGCTGTGCCCTCCTATTCTTTCCGAACAGTGGTGCGTCAATTACTCCCTTTACTTCCATCAGAACCGATTCTGGTCAGTCTAACCAAAGGTATTGAGCCAGGTTCGCAAGCATTGATGAGTCAGGTGTTACAGCAAGAAGTGCCGAATGCTCGTATAGCTGTAATGAGTGGCCCCAATTTAGCTCATGAGATAGCAACTCGTAGTCCCACTGGGACCGTTGTTGCTAGTAGAGATGCCCAAGTTAGAACACTGGTACAGCAATTACTCCACTCGGATAACTTTAGAGTTTATGCTAATAGAGATATGTTAGGGGTAGAGTTAGGTGGTTCACTAAAGAATATTTATGCCATTATTGCTGGCCTTGCTGATGAATTAGGTATGGGACATAACACTAACGCGATGCTAGTGACCCGTAGTCTTACCGAGATGGCTCGATTCGGTGTTCGTTTAGGAGCCAATGCGATGACTTTTTTAGGGCTCTCCGGAGTGGGAGATTTGATCGTGACTTGTTCCTCCCCACTTTCTCGTAATTTTCGGGTCGGTAAAGCCTTAGGTGAAGGAAAAGAGCTGGAAATGATTATTCACGAATTGGGGCAAGTGGCTGAGGGGGTTAACACGGTAAAGCAAGTGCGCTCTTGGGCAGAATCTTTACAAGTGGCCATGCCCCTGGCTTTTTCTCTCTATGATATTCTCTACAACAATGCTGGATTAGACCATATAATAAATTCTCTTATGCTTGAAGAAACCGAACTTGATGTTGAGTTTGAAGTTGGGCATTCTAAAAATCTAGATCACTGACCGGGAGCAGAAGATGGATCAGGAGCAGTTAAAAAAAAATCTGAGTTCTAGTGACCAATGGATACGAATAGTATTCATGTTGTTATTTGGTCTCATCACTTGGTGTGTACTTTTCGTTTTTTCAGTCATGATTCCCATCCAGGCGCTATGGTCCCTCATAGATAGTTCGGCAAACCCAAGACTGATGTCTTTATCTGCCCAATTGGCAGCATATCTCAAAGAGTTATTGGATTACATGTGCTACAACACTGACCAAAAACCATTCCCATTTTCAGATTTCCCAGTGGCCCCAGTGGTGGTAAAGGAGGACATGGAACATCCAATCGCAGAGGAAGAGCAAAAGGCAGAGAACGTACAAAATCCAGCCGAAGAATTTCGTCCATGATCTAGCAGGTTTCGCCCAGTGTAGCGCCTTATGCACATCTATCTACTCAGACATGGTGACGCGGTTTCACAAGCACCTAATGATGCTCTAAGAGTTCTGAGCGCACTTGGTCAAGAACAAATCTCTCAAATTGCGACTGATTTTGTTGATCATGGTTTCACAGTTGATCTCTGTATTGCCAGTCCTTATGTGCGGACAAGACAAACAGCAGAATTATTTCTCAATGCGTATGTACTAGCTAGGCAAAAAAATGAGCTACATAACATTGTTAAAAATCATAACTTGCAACAACAATTTGATCTAAATAATAACTCTATGATGCCCTCTTTTTACTGTCTTTCTGGGCTAAGCCCATCCAGTGGCGTGAAGCATCAATTTAAAGAGATTGCGAAACAAGCATCACTTCTAGAGCAAGGCAATCTCGATGACCAAGTAGCAACTGAAAAGAAGTTTTGTCAGACAAGCTTGCTTGTTGTTGGCCATAACCCTCAGATCAGTGAGCTCTCAGCCTTGATCCAGTATGGTGTAGTCCAAGAGGCTAATCCTATGGGAACAGCAGAACTTAGAGCTTACGAAATGGATTTTGTCACTTTTGGCGAAGGCAATTTATTGAAAACTTTATTTTCCAGGTTTGGAAGTAATGCATGATTTAGAGTCACTTACTGTGAGAGAGTTTGTCTGTCAAACTGAAAGCATAAAATTGGCCTGTCAACGCTTTGGTAGTCCTAGAGCTCCAGTAATTCTATCCTTACATGGCTGGCAGGATAATTCAGCCTCTTTCATCACTCTGGCAAAAGCAATGCCAGACTATGCTTTTTTTGTCCCAGATCTTGCTGGGCATGGTCGCTCGCAATGGCGTAGTACTGATGCAAGTTACTCGATTTGGTCTTACGTGCGAGAAGTTATGTCAGTGGTTGCAATGTTAAAAAATGAATCTGTAGTACTACTCGGTCACTCAATGGGAGGGGCGCTGGCAATCCTCGTTGCCGCGCTTTACCCGCAACTTATCAAGAAGCTAATCTTGCTAGATAATC
>JAYPEI010000001.1:130720-138773 GCA_038125665.1 Enterobacteriaceae bacterium | reverse complement strand
TCTGGGTGCCGTGACTACTCCTATCACTAATAGTCTAGAGCAAATGCGCGTGGCTCTGGGGCAACCCTTAAGTTTTGAGATGCCAAAAGGTCGCCGACGTTACTCAAGTTTAGAGGCGGCGATTGCAGCAAGAGCTCACTCTGGATTGAGCCATGCTTCTGCTGCTTTGTTGGCACAGAGGGGAGTAATTGAAGAAAACGGGGGATGGTACTGGAGTATTGATCCTAAGTTAAATACGCGATCAATGATGTCTTTTACCGAAGACCATGTCAGAGAACAGTTGCGGGCTTTAGACTGTCCAGTACAACTCATTGCCGCACCCTCATTTTGGGAGGGTGAAGATAATAAAGAACGAGGTGAGAACTTCCGTGAGCGTAGGGCGCTTGTAAAAAATTTGGACTATCACATGCTTGATGGTGCACACCATCAGCACATGGAAACACAAGCCAACCTCATCGCTAGCCTAATTCGAGATTTCTTAATCGATTAACGAAAGAAATTCGTTACGAGTACTCTGATATTCTCTGAAAGATCCGAGCATGCAAGAAGTTGTCATTGAGGAGTTTTGTTTCTCCACGCCTCGCATCATCATGCACATGTGCTTGGCTTCAATGATAACCCCAACACCTCTGGCGTTAGTTTTCTCCATGATAGTTTCAGCGATCTCACGGGTCAGGTTTTCCTGAATTTGCAAGCGTCTAGCAAACATGTCTACTATTCTGGCAATTTTTGAAAGTCCGATTACCGAATCTGTGGGCAAATATGCGACATGACACTTTCCGATGAAGGGCAACATATGGTGCTCGCACATAGAGTACATCTCTATATTTTTAACTATGACCATTTCGTTAGAGCTAGTAGGAAACAAGGCATTGTTGATTACTTGATCGATGTTCTGAGTGTATCCACGAGTCAGAAACTGCATGGCTTTAGCGGCACGATCTGGCGTACCGAGAAGTCCAGGACGCTGGAGGTCTTCGCCTATCTGTTCTATGATGTTTGTGTAAGCTTCAGTTAACGCTTTTAGTTTTGGGTCTGGTGAAGTTTGTGACATAGGGGGACTCCTGAAACAAGGTAGTTATTGTAGACCCTTAAGCTGATTTCTGCGACTCGAATAAGTGACTCTAGGAAAATTTAGTGCTGACTACTCAAGAATTTCTCCTGCAGATGCAAGAGCAGCTGGAATCATCGCAACTTTTTTACGGGCATGGTACTGATAATGCTTGGGATGAGGCATGTTGGTTATTTGAAACTTTGCATCGACGGGCAGGGATACTGGAATTTTCTGCTGAAACTCTAGTGGATCCTGAGTCCAAAGTCTGTCAGCAAGTAAAGAGTTTACTTAATGAGCGTATTTCTTCCCGTAAGCCTATGGCATACCTCTTACAAGAGGCTTGGTTCTGCGGATTAAATTTTTTTGTTGATGAGCGTGTGTTAGTCCCTCGTTCTCCTTTGGCTGAGCTGATCGAACAAGAGTTTACGGGTATCGTAAAAACGTCACCCTGTCGCATTCTAGACCTCTGCACTGGTTCGGGATGCATTGGTATCGCTTGTGCATTAGCTTTTCCTGAGGCGAAGGTCTGGTTATCAGATCTTTCAGAAGAAGCTTTGCAAGTAGCAGCTATCAATGTAGAGCGTTTTGGGTTGGGAGAACGCGTTTATTTGGTTAAATCCGACCTCTTTGAACAATTACCAGGTAATTTCGATCTTATCGTAAGTAATCCACCATATGTTGGGCTAGAGGAGTTCAGTGAACTCCCTGATGAATATCTTGCCGAGCCAGCGATGGGATTGGTCACGGGACAGGAGGGTTTAGAAATTCCTTTAGCAATACTCCGTGGATCCTATGCTCAGTTGGCTGAACAGGGAGTGTTGGTCATTGAGACCGGCTATACTTGGAAAGTTTTAGCAGAAGTAGTGCCCCAGCTACCATTAAATTGGTTAGAATTTTCCTTTGGAGGCGAGGGGGTTTGCTTCATCACCAAAGACGAGCTCAAATCTGCTACCCCAATTTAGCGCATTGAATATCTATTGGAAATTTGCCACAGCGGAAAGATTTCCGAAGTAGTCCTTAGTATTAATTCAGGCTATAATATTAGCCTTTAGCGCTTTGGACCGAATCAGACCATGTCAGGTAGCACCATCGGAAAATTATTTACTGTCAGCACCTTTGGCGAAAGTCATGGGTCTGCACTTGGCTGTGTCGTCGATGGTTGTCCACCAGGTCTACCACTGAGTGTAGATGATATCCAAAAAGATCTTGATAGACGAAAACCGGGCACCTCGCGTTTTACTACGCAACGGCGGGAATCGGATGAAGTTGAAATTCTCTCTGGTGTTTTTGAAGGGGTAACTACAGGTACTCCGATAGGACTTTTGATTCGCAATGAGGATCAGCGTAGCAAGGATTACAGCAAGATCCAGTCTGTTTTTCGTCCAGGACATGCAGATTATACCTATCAACAAAAGTACGGTATCCGTGATTATCGTGGTGGTGGGCGCTCTTCTGCAAGAGAGACAGCCATGAGAGTCGCTGCAGGCGCTATTGCCAAGAAATATTTGGCTCTAACTTGCGGTATGCAGGTACGAGGTTATCTACAACAGTTAGGACCAATAGTCATAAAGAATGTTCACTGGGATACAATTGATAATAATCCTTTCTTTTGCCCCGACCCTACCAAAATCACCGAACTAGAGACTTATATGTTGGCTTTGAATAAGTCTGGCGATTCCGTTGGGGCTCTTCTAACTGTTGTGGCAAGTCATGTTCCAGTTGGGCTAGGCGAACCCGTTTTCGATCGACTAGATGCGGAATTGGCACATTCATTAATGAGCATAAATGCAGTGAAAGGGGTAGAATTCGGTGCTGGTTTTGCTGTGGCAAGTCAACTGGGTAGTGAGCATCGTGATGCTATGACACCAGAAGGCTTCCTCAGTAATAATGCTGGGGGAATCCTGGGAGGTATTAGCACAGGTCAAGATATAGTTGTCAATATTGCTTTGAAACCAACTTCCAGTATTCGTCTGCCTGGTGAGACTGTTGATATCCACGGCGCTTCCACAGAGGTTGTTACAACAGGGCGACACGATCCCTGTGTTGGTATTCGTGCCACCCCGATTGCTGAAGCTATGATGGCCTTGACACTAATGGATCATTTTTTACGCCATCGCGCGCAAAATGCGTGTGTCAAAAGCGTTACACCAATTATTCCTGCCACACCAGGCAGATAACAAGAACTTCACTAACTAAGGGACTTAGAGCACGCTATGGTTGCACAGACTCTTTACGACAAACTTTGGAATTCACATTTGGTCACCGATCTTGATAATGGGAATTCACTTCTCTATATAGATCTGCATTTTCTGCATGAGGTGACTTCTCCTCAGGCGTTTGAGGGACTTCGTATTGCTGGTCGCAAGCCTTGGAGGGCAGCAGCCAACATGGCTACGCCTGATCACAATGTGCCCACCACGAAAAATGAACGCACCAGGGGTGTTGAAGGGATCGTGGATCCTGTTTCTCGAATTCAAGTAAAAACGTTGGATGATAATTGTCACGATTTTGGTATCACAGAATTCGGGATCTCAGATGAGCGTCATGGGATTGTGCATGTTATTGGCCCCGAGCAGGGCCGAACACTCCCTGGTATGACTATTGTATGCGGTGACTCGCATACATCTACACATGGTGCTTTAGGTGCTCTTGCCCACGGTATTGGAACGTCTGAAGTTGAACACGTTTTGGCTACACAATGCCTAGTTCAACGGAAAGCAAAAAATATGCTTGTTCGAGTTAATGGCCAGTTGAAGCCAGGGATTACTGCGAAAGATGTTGTGTTGGCTATCATCGGTAAGATTGGAACTGCAGGTGGTACTGGTTATACCATCGAATTCGGAGGTCAAGTAATTCGCGATCTGTCAATAGAAGGGCGTATGACAATCTGTAATATGGCGATAGAAGCCGGCGCTCGCGCAGGTATCGTTGCCGTTGATGATAAAACTATTGATTACTTGTACGGACGTCCCTTTGCCCCAAAGGGAGATGCTTGGGACAAAGCAATTGCTGCTTGGAAGAATCTTGTCAGTGATGAAGGCGCTATGTTTGATGCAGTTGTAGAACTTGAAGGAGAAAATATCCTACCTCAAGTCAGCTGGGGTACTTCTCCCGAGATGGTGGCGCCTGTAACGGGTCATGTTCCACATCCCGATGATGCCAGTTCTGAGGCAAAAAAAGGGAATTATACTCAAGCTCTTAAATATATGGGGCTAGAGCCTGGCATGGCTATTACAGATATCAAATTAGATCAGGTCTTCATTGGGTCTTGTACAAACTCACGCATTGAGGACCTGCGTGAAGCTGCTGCAGTTGTGAAAGGTCGTAAAGTGGCTAGCAGTATCAAACGAGCACTTGTAGTACCAGGTTCGGGCTTAGTTAAAACCCAGGCTGAGAAGGAAGGTCTGGATAAAATTTTCATTGAAGCTGGATTGGAGTGGCGTGAACCAGGTTGCTCTATGTGCCTTGCAATGAATGCAGATCAACTAGGACACGGTGAGCATTGTGCTTCTACCTCTAATCGTAATTTCGAAGGACGTCAGGGATTTGGTGGGCGTACACACTTGGTGAGCCCTGCCATGGCAGCCGCTGCAGCGGTTCATGGTCACTTCGTCGATGTACGTGATCTTGAGTTAAATTGAGCGATACGACCCATTGGTAATTATCAGGTGTAATAGATAAATTAGGAATAATCGATGAAAAAATTTGTTCGAGAATCAGGTCTGGTTATGCCGCTCGATAGAGCTAATGTGGATACAGATTATATTATTCCGAAACAATTTCTGAAGTCTATAAAGCGTACAGGCTTTGGAAAAAATCTCTTTGATGAAGCGAGATATTTGGATAAAGGTGAGCCTGATCAAGATTGTAGCCATCGTCCCCTGAATCCTGATTTTGTTGGTAATTTCCCGCGTTACCAAGGAGCAAGCATCTTGCTTGCGCGAGAAAATTTCGGTTGTGGTTCTAGTCGTGAACACGCACCTTGGGCTCTAGATGATTACGGTTTTCGTTGTATTATAGCCCCTAGTTTTGCTGATATTTTTTTTAACAACTGTGTTAAAAACGGTATTTTGTTAATTGTAATACCTGAAGACATTCTCGAGACTATATTTAATGAGACAAAGGCGCAGGAAGGCTATAGTCTCTCAATAGACCTTGCCTCTCAAACGATTACTAAGCCTGATGGAACAATTTTGACTTTTGAAGTGGAGCCTGCACGCAAGCATATCCTCTTGAATGGCTTGGACGATATAGGCCTCACCATGCAACATGCTGATACTATAAAAGCCTTTGAGAGAAAATGGCATACAGACTCACCCTGGCTTGCTTAATTTCCTTCAATATCGAGCTACACCAGGTCGCTCGTGTCTCATGACCTGGTCTCTTTTGACGTCTCATACGTCCGGAGAAATGTAATGACCAAGAAGTACAATGTTGCCGTGGTTGGTGCCACAGGTGCCGTTGGCCGTACGATGATTGAAATTCTCGAGCAGCGTGATTTTCCTGTCGATAACCTTTATCTTTTAGCTTCAGAGCGTAGCGCTGGAGAAAAGATAGCCTTCAAGAACAAGCAATATACTGTGAAAAACCTTGCTGAGTTCGATTTTTCCAAGGCACACATAGGACTATTTTCTCCTGGTGCCAGTGTCTCTGCAGTTTATGCACCCAAGGCAGGGGCCGCAGGTTGTATTGTCATTGATAACACATCGCATTTTAGATATGAGGAAGACATCCCACTTATTGTGCCTGAAGTCAATCCTCATGCTGTTCTCGGTTACAAGAAACACAATATCATTGCGAACCCAAACTGCTCAACAATTCAAATGTTGGTAGCTTTAAAGCCGATTCACAACCAGGTCGGTATTAGTAGAATTAATGTAGCAACTTATCAATCTGTCTCTGGCACAGGCAAAGATGCCATTGATGAATTAGCCGGTCAGACTGCCGCTTTATTAAATGGGCGTGATGCAGAGAACAAAGTATATCCTAAGCAGATAGCCTTTAACGTGATACCTCATATTGATGTATTTCAAGATAATGGCTATACCAAGGAAGAAATGAAAATGGTGTGGGAAACTCGTAAAATCTTTGAGGACGATGAGATTCTTGTTAATCCAACTTGTGTTCGAGTCCCTGTATTTTATTCCCATTCCGAAGCTGTACATATTGAAACTAGGGAGAAAATCTCAGTAGAGGAGGTTCGCAAACTCCTAAGTAAGGCACCTGGTGTAAAGCTGATGGATAAGCAGGAAAACGGTGGCTACCCAACGCCAATTCCTGAAGGAACACACAATGATGAGGTTTGGGTAGGGCGTATTCGCAAAGATATTAGCCATCCTAACGGTTTAAACCTGTGGGTTGTGGCTGATAACCTTAGAAAAGGTGCTGCCCTTAACTCTGTTCAGATTGCAGAGCTATTGATCAAAGAGCATATCTGAACCATACTCTCTACATAATGCGTAAGTACATATTCAAAAAACACCTCCTACAAGAAGGATGGCTCGGGCAGATTATGCGTAGTTTTTATCTGCCATACGTTGTTTTATCATTTTTTTTGGCTTCGTTTGTCACGCTTTTTTTGCCACCATCGCTAGCTCAAGAGACTGGGGGCCAGCTGCGTGTTCTTGACAGCAATGACAACCTGAGTGTTACTGCAGAACTCGCGAGCGATATGCAGCTACAGCAGCTTCGTCAGCTGGAAATGGAATTGCAATTTACCGAGGAAGCTCTTGATAAGGCGCGTCTGGACTATAACAACTATCAAAACCAGCTTGAAAGTGCATTAGAGGATATCACTGAGATACGCAGCGAAAGAGATGCGGCATTATTGGCGCTTAACCAACTCCGTGCCGAACTTAGTCTTGCAGCTGATGAGTTGCGCCTCCAGCAAGAAGTAAAGGCCAGGGAACTAGCAGAAGCCCAATTAAAAGCTGAGTCCATTGCAGCAGCCGAGGCTGAACGGTGGCGTATGGTTCAGTTAGGTGGTATATCAGCCGCAATCGTCCTTATACTTGGCTTATTAGTCTTTTTTAGGAAAAAAGAAGACTCTATTAGTGAGGTTACTAAAGAAATACCCAGCCTTGAGGAGAACCTTGTCTCGGCTATGCAAGCTGACCTAGACGAAGAAGAGCCCGCAACGATTGTTGGCTATGAAGTACAGAGCCAGGATGCAGATTTAGATATGGCAACTGCGCTTAAATCAATGGGGCGTAATCAAGAGGCTCTTGATCTATTGGCCCGGATAAAAGTATCCGGTTCATCGGAACAGCAGGCTGAGGCAGAGCGACTGATTTCTCAATGGCAGAGCTAATTCTTCATTATGCCCTTTGCCTATCTTATGATGGTACAGACTATAAAGGATGGCAAGCGCAGGTTACTCCAGGTATTAATACTCTACAAGAAACCCTAGAAACAGCGCTTTCAAAAGTAGCAAATGAGACTATCAAAGTGGTTGGTGCTGGTCGAACTGATGCTGGGGTCCATGCAACGGGACAGATTGTGTCATTTAGGACGCAAGCTCAGAGAGAATTAAAAGCCTGGGTGCGTGGTACCAATGCTAATTTACCAACTGGTCTAGTGGTTAATTGGCTTAAGGAAGTACCTCAAACCTTCCATGCCAGATTCTCTGCACTTTCTCGTAGATATATTTACTGCATTCATAATCATGAAATTCGGCAGCCTCTGCTTCATGGCAAGGTGACACATCACCGACATCCACTAGATGAAACGGCCATGCAATTAGCAGGAAAGTATTTACATGGTGAGCATGATTTTAGTGCTTTCAGAGCCTCTGGTTGCCAGTCATCAACCCCGATGCGCTGTGTGCATGCTCTCGACGTTATCCGAGTTGGGCAATATCTTGTTGTTGATATCACTGCAAATGCATTTCTCCTACATATGGTTCGTAATATCGTGGGTGCTCTTATAGTTATAGGTGAAGGAAAAGAGGCTCCTGAATGGTTAGCTTGGTTGCTGAAGTCCCGTGATCGAAAGCTTGCG
>JAYPEI010000001.1:0-130710 GCA_038125665.1 Enterobacteriaceae bacterium | reverse complement strand
CCAACGGCCCCTGCCCATGGGCTGACCCTTTTTGCGGTAGCTTACCCCTCAGTATTCGAGCTGCCAACAAATGCAGAGTATTTCTTGCCCATACTCAAATAATGGGTGCTCTTCTGCTAAAATGAATCTCAGACCTACCGAAGTCTTGTTGTGTAGATATCAAATTTAATCAACCTGGTAATCATAAGTGTCAACACGTGTAAAAATATGTGGCATCCGCAATGTCGCTCAAGCTCTGTCTGCTGTAGAGTCAGGCGCGGATGCCATCGGGCTTGTTTTCTATCCTTCGAGTCCTAGAGCTGTCTCAACTGAGAGAGCAGCGGAGATCGTGCAGGTGTTACCTGCATTTGTGACCGCTGTTGGGCTATTTGTGAACGCATCGACCGACGAGGTGAACAAGACTTTGAACAGCGTGTCACTCGGATTATTGCAGTTTCATGGTGATGAAACGCCTGAATTCTGTAGTTCTTTTAAGCGTCCATGGATAAAAGCATTACGAATCCGCAGTGAAAAGGATCTAACTAACATCGAGACTTGGTTAAACGCGGGTAGCCAAGGAATATTGTTAGATGCCTGGCATGAAGGTTTATATGGGGGAAGTGGTGAGACTTTTGATTGGAATCTCCTCTCTAAGCACTATGGTGAGGCGAAAAATGCTTTAAGTTCACGTATAATTTTAGCTGGCGGGCTGAATCCCGATAATGTAAAGGAAGCCATAACTGTCGCACGCCCCTGGGCGGTTGATGTCAGCTCTGGAGTAGAGAGTAGCCTAGGTGAAAAGTCGGTCAATTTGTTAGCAAAATTTATGCAAGAGGTAAGAAGTGTCTAAGAATTCAACATTGAGTTACAACAGCCCCGATGTTTCAGGTCACTTCGGGCCCTATGGTGGTATCTTTGTGGGTGAAACTTTAATGCCTGCATTACGAGAACTAACACAGCGCTATGCAGAACTAAAAGCTGATCCAGCATTTTGGGCAGAGTTTGACCATGATCTTAGTTATTTTGTTGGTCGTCCTTCACCACTTTACTTTGCTGAACGTCTTACTCGTAAGTTAGGTGGAGCGCAAATTTATTTAAAGCGAGAGGATCTTAATCATACAGGTGCTCACAAAGTGAACAACACCATAGGTCAAGCCTTATTAGCCAGATCAATGGGGAAAACACGAATTATTGCAGAGACTGGTGCAGGCCAGCACGGGGTTGCCTCTGCTACTGTAGCGGCACGTATGGGGCTTGAGTGTTTCGTTTACATGGGAACGGAGGACATCAAACGTCAGGCAGCTAATGTTTTTCGTATGAAAATGCTGGGAGCCACTGTGGTAGGTGTTGATTCTGGCTCATGTACTCTCAAAGACGCTATGAACGAGGCGCTGCGTGACTGGGCGACAAATGTCGATAACACTTACTATATAATTGGTACTGTGGCAGGCCCCCATCCATATCCAATGCTAGTACGTGATTTCCAAAGCATTATTGGACGTGAAGTTAAAAAACAAAGCATGGAGCAGTTAGGTAGAATGCCGGATTCTCTGATTGCTTGTGTTGGTGGTGGTTCGAACGCTATAGGCTTGTTCTACCCCTTTATTGACGATAAAGAAGTTAGAATGATTGGAGTAGAAGCTGGTGGAGAAGGCATAGAAACAGGCCGTCATGCTGCCCCTCTAACTGCTGGGCGTCCAGGTGTCCTACATGGAAATCGAACCTATCTCATGAATGATGAAGATGGTCAAATTATAGAGACTCATTCGGTTTCAGCTGGCTTAGATTATCCAGGAGTTGGACCCGAACATAGCTGGTTAAAAGATCTAGGTAGGGCTGAATATACAGCAGTAACCGATTCCGAGGCCTTAGAGGCATTTAGAATTTTAACTCGCTCGGAGGGAATAATCCCAGCCTTAGAAACCGCTCATGCAGTTGCTGGGGCAATTAAACTTGCCCCAACACTACCTTCAGACCACATTATGGTAATCAACCTGTCCGGTCGAGGGGATAAAGATCTGCACACAGTAGCGCAGATCGATAACATTACAATTTAATTGACGCATTAGAAGATGTGATTCCATGAGTAGGATTTCTCAGTATCTGAATAACCTAAAAAGACAGGGCCGCAAGGCACTAATTCCCTATATAACTTCAGGTGATCCTGATACACAGACTACTATTGGTGTGATGCATGCTCTGGTTGCACAAGGAGCCGACATCATTGAGTTGGGCTTTCCTTTTAGTGATCCCTCCTCAGATGGCCCTGTCATACAACGCGCAGTTGAAAGGGCATTGGCTGGAAAAATGACTCTACGAAAAACCCTTGATATCGTTCGTCAGTTCCGTGAGAAGAATCAAACTACTCCTGTGGTATTGATGGGGTATTTGAACCCCATTGAGTTTATGGGCTATGAGATCTTTTGCAACAAAGCAATAGAGGCAGGCGTAGATGGTGTATTGATTGTTGATATGCCACCGGAAGAATCTCACAATCTCCATCAAGTGTTAAAGAAGACGGCACTGGATAATATTTTTCTTATCGCTCCCACTACTACACCTGAAAGAACAAAGACTATATGTGAGCAAAGCTCCGGATATATCTATTATGTGTCCTTGAAGGGCGTCACGGGTGCTGCCCATCTAGATATCGACTCGGTTGCCAGTAAACTAGCCAAGTTACGTGAAAACACAGAGTTACCCATAGGGGTTGGTTTTGGTATCCGTGATGCAGCAAGTGCTAAAAGAATCGCGGAGTTCGCTGATGCAGTTGTTGTTGGCTCTGCTTTAGTGCAAAGAGTAGGTGAACTGAGGGCAGGAGTAATTCATAGCGATGAGCAGCTTGTTCAGACTTGTGCGTTGATAGGAGAGATCCGAGAAGCGCTTGATAGCATCAGACAGGTGAAATAATGAGTCGATGGATAGATAAAATTCTGCCTTCCAAGATGCGCACAGACACGGCAAACAGAGCCCGTTCAAGCATTCCTGAGGGCTTATGGAAAAAGTGTCCACGATGTGAGGCTGTGCTATATCGTGATTTACTTGAGGAAAACCTTGATGTTTGTCCTAAATGCGAACATCACATGCGTATAACAGCTAGACGCCGCCTTGATATCTTTTTAGACCCTGAAAACCGTCAAGAGATTGGAGCTGATCTTCAAGCCAGTGATATTCTTAAATTTAAAGATCTAAAAAAATATAAAGATCGTCTTTCTGCGGCAACTAAAGCTACCGGTGAAAAAGATGCTCTTGTGGTGATGCAAGGAAGATTGAATGGTAGGGATATAGTTGTTGCTGCTTTTGAATTTGGTTTTATAGGTGGCTCCATGGGGTCTGTAGTCGGGGAGCGATTTGTGCGTGGCATTAATCGAGCCCTTGACCAGAAATTACCTTTTGTATGTTTTGCTACTTCGGGTGGCGCTAGGATGCAGGAAGCTTTGGTTTCATTAATGCAGATGGCGAAAACGGCGGCTGCTTTAGAAAAATTGAAGCGTGAAGGTAACCTTTATATTTCTGTTTTAGTTGACCCAGTATATGGTGGCGTTTCGGCAAGTCTTGCGATGTTGGGTGACATCAACGTAGCTGAGCCTCGAGCATTTATTGGCTTTGCGGGTCAAGATGTTATTAAGCAAACAGTGAGAGAAAAATTACCTGAAGGTTTCCAGCGTTCTGAGTTCTTACTTGAGAAGGGGGCAATTGATATGGTGATACATCGACATGCATTACGCGATCGACTATCTAGTCTTGTTGATAAATTTATGCCACAAAATCAAGGGTAATCTTTTTTCCTAGAAAGTAATTTAAGAGAATCTATGAGTCCTGACTCTTTACCAACTTGGTTGGCGTATCTGGAAAAGTTACACCCCACGACTATTGAGTTGGGTCTGGTTCGAGCCAGGGAAGTACTAGAGAGACTTTTTCTTGATTTCTCTCACTCTCGTATCATAGTAGTTGGTGGAACTAATGGTAAAGGCTCTTCCGTAGCTATGATTGGCTCTATTCTTCGTGCTGCAGGTTTCTCCACTTGTTCTTATACCTCACCGCATTTAGTTCATTACAACGAACGGGTTCAAATTCACGATAGGTTGGCAACGGATGGCGAGCTCTGTGAAGCATTTGAAGCTGTGGAAGCGGCCCGAAAAGAAATCTCTTTGACCTATTTTGAGTTTGGTACGCTGGCGGCATTTTGGTTATTTGCTCATCATAAACCTGACTTCATGATTCTGGAAGTAGGCTTGGGTGGTCGGCTCGATGCAGTTAACTTATTAAATGCTGATTTAGCAATCATAACTAATGTGGATCTCGATCATGTCGACTGGCTTGGTCCTGATGTCGAAAGCATTGGGCTAGAAAAGGCAGGTATTATCCGAGCGGGAAAGCCAGTGTTGTTCGGAGATACACAAATTCCCTCCACTGTCATTGAATATGCACAACAATTACAATCACCATTATTAATTGGCGGTACTCACTATGGCTATAAAGAAGAGCCTACTGGCTGGAGTTGGTGGGGGCAGGATGCGCTAGGGACAGCGCTGGTTCTTTCTCAACTGCCCATATTGCACTTTCCTCTTGCTAATGCAGCTTCAGTTATTCAAGCATTATTGTTAATGGATCTCGTGGTCCCGGCACAAATTAATTTGGGTTTGAAGTCTGCTAATCTATCCGGAAGAATGCAAAAAGTGACTTATAAGGGCCACCAGATTTTACTTGATGTTGGTCATAATCCTCATGCGGCACGTTATCTCGGTAAGCAGATGAAATCTTTGGATAAACAAGGAGTTCTACTGGTGCTTGGTATGCTCGCAGATAAAGATCGAAAAGGGGTGGTCGCCGAATTAGCTCCGCATGCTCGAGAAGTATTTATTCCAGCCCTAGGGGGCGAGCGTGGTACTGGACCTGATTTTCTTTACGAGTGTGTTGCTGCCCTTGGAGTAAGTGCATCAACTTATGGTAGTGTTTCTGATGCTTTTCACGCTGCCTTATTGTATGCAGAAGAATTAACACTTGAGGTAAATGAAAATAGAATCGCATTTGATAAGAATATTGAAAGAAATCCAGTTACAATAGTTGTCACAGGTTCTTTTTTAACTGTTGGTGCGGTCCTGGAGCTACTATGAATGAGCAAACTAAACAAAGATTAGTTGGGGTTGCAGTCTTGGTATGTATCATTCTTATCGCAGTCACCTTGTTACTTGATGGTGATGGGTTACCACCGAGCGCACAAGATTTAACTGTGCCATCAGAGCCGAAACTAGAAGTATTAATTTTAGAAGAGCCAATGCCTCCAGAGAAACTTGTGTCGGAAGCTGCCCCTGATGGAGAGTCTCATGATTTTGAAACTAACAACTTAGTTCCATTTGATACTGAGAGTGGAAAACCGGCGACTAATCCCAATGATCAACTTCTCATACCTGTTGCTAAAGATCGAGTCAACGGTAGTAATAACATTAATAACAATGACTTTGACCAGCCTACTTTTGATAAACAAGGTTTGCCAGAAGGTTGGTTGATCAAGATGGGAATTTTCCAAGAATCCCAAAATGCCGATGCGCTTTTAGCTAAGTTAATGCTTAATGGAGAGTCGGCTTTTTCTAGACCATCCACTTTAAATGGTACGCCCGTCACCGAAGTTTATGTTGGGCCAGTAATTAGTAGAGCAGAAGCCAATGCAATGAGTGCCCGGTTGGGATCTGAGTTCAAACTTAAGCCGTCTATTCTAAGCTTTACGGCCTCAAAAGAATAATTGCTACAAGGCACTAGAGAATGGAGATAACAGCACTTAACACCATAGATTTGGTGATATTAGTTATATTAGTTGCTTCATTTTTAGCAGGCATCTTACGTGGCTTTGTGATGGAACTGTTATCTCTCGTTACTTGGGTCTTGGCGGCATATTTTAGTCTTCATTTCTACGAGTCCCTTAGAGTGATTTTTGCTAGTAAAGTACTAGCTGGAACAGATACAACTACCTTGTCGAGTTGGTTACCTATGCTGCAATCGTTGTTGGTACAACAGGTTCTTTGTGGAACTCTTATTTTTGTAGTTACTGTTATAATTGGTTCAATTATTAGTGCATTGGTAAAAAAATTTACTCAAGCGGTAGGACTAGCAGCAGCTGATAGAGCTCTGGGAGCTTTGTTCGGTATATGCCGTGGCACCATTATCACATCAATATTGTTACTGGTAGGCCAACAGATTAATGTGGCGCAGTTCTACATTCAAAATTCAAGTCTAAGCAAGTATTTTATAAATTTAAGTGAGCAAGTTATGAGTGAGCTGGCTCCGGAAGTAGCTGAATCAAACAAAGAACTTTAAAATAAAAAATATTCTCAAGGAGAACAAGATGTGTGGAATAGTCGGCATCTTTGCTCGATCATCTGTGAATTTGGCGTTATACGATAGCCTGACAGTTTTACAACATCGTGGGCAAGATGCTGCTGGAATCGTAACAGCATGCAATGGCCGACTTTTTCTTAGAAAAGACAATGGTTTAGTTCGTGATGTCTTCCACACACGGCATATGAAACATCTACAAGGAAATATTGGTATTGGTCATGTTCGCTATCCAACTGCAGGTAGTTCTGGGCCAGCTCAGGCACAACCATTATATGTTAACTCCCCGTATGGTATCGCTCTCGCGCACAATGGAAATCTTACAAATTCAGCAGAACTATCGGAACTTATCTATAAACAGAATCTACGCCATATCAACACAGATTCTGATTCTGAAATTCTCCTCAATGTTTTTGCCCATGAATTACAATCTATTAGTAAGTTAAAACCCACAGCAGAAGATATTTTTCAGGCAATATCGGAGGTACACAAACGTTGTCGAGGCGCTTATGCGGCAGTTGCTTTAATTGTAGGCTATGGCATGGTTGGATTCCGAGATCCTTATGGAATTAGACCCCTTGTGCTCGGTAAGCGTAAAACTCGTAAGGGTGTTGAATACATGATGGCTTCTGAAAGCGTGGCTTTAGACTCCCAAGGATTTCAGTTGGTCCGAGATGTGGCTCCAGGTGAAGTTATTTATATTAATGAAGAGGGTGAGTTATTTACTAAGGTATGTGCGGAGTCTCCTGTATTACGTCCTTGTATCTTCGAGCATGTTTATTTCGCTAGACCTGATTCTATGATCGATGGTGTTTCTGTATACAAATCAAGATTACGAATGGGAGAAAAACTTGCCCAGAAAATACTCCGGGAAAGACCTGAGCATGATATTGATGTGGTTATTCCCATCCCAGATACATCAAGAACTGCGGCTGTCGAGCTAGCTAATGCTCTTGGTGTTAAGTTTAGAGAGGGATTTGTTAAGAATCGTTATATTGGTCGCACATTTATAATGCCAGGTCAAAGTCAACGCAAAAAAAGTGTAAAGCAAAAACTGAATGCCATAGCTTTGGAGTTTCAGGATAAAAATGTGATGTTAGTGGACGACTCAATAGTACGTGGTACAACTTGTCGTAAGATTATTGAAATGGCACGGGAAGCAGGGGCACGTAATGTTTATTTCTGCTCAGCATCACCACCAGTTCAGCACCAAAATGTCTATGGAATCGATATGCCAGCAAAATCTGAACTAATAGCATGGAACAAAACCATTAAAGAAGTTGAAGCAGCCATTGGTGCGGATTGGTTAGTCTTTCAAGATTTAGATGACCTCGTAGCCTCCTGTGCTGAAGGTTCTCTTATACCACTTGATTTTGAATGTTCAGTCTTCGATGGAGTCTATGTCACAGGAGATGTTAATGAAAGATATCTTAATGCTCTAGAGGAGCGGCGTAATGATCTTGCAAAACTAAAGCAGGATAAAGAAGATAGCATTGATAGTGGCACTAGAGATGATGTCCATGTGCTAATACATCACTCATGAAAAAACTGCTAAGTAGTAGATCTTAGCAAAAGACCAGTATTCATAACTTGGCTCTTTGTTACCTTGCTTGAGGCTATTCGCTATCCACTTACCAATCTTTAATATACCTCTGGGTAGGTTATATGAACGGCGTACTCACTTTGAAGCAAACAAAGAATTGATACAGCTTTTCGATAATTAATTATTAATAAAACTACAGTTAAGTTTTGCTTTTGATAACTTCTTTGCAGGAAAATACCCCATTCCACCACCTAAGGCTGCAGTTATGTTTAAAATTCCAGATCTTCCTAGAGGTCGCTATCGGCATTATAAAGGAAAGGATTATGAGGTCCTTGATCTTGTTCGTCATTCAGAAACAGAGCAGTGGTTAGTTCTTTATCGCACTTTATATACACACCCTAATGATCCTGACGGAAAAAAATCCAATCTATTGTGGGTGCGACCCTACGAAATGTTTACAGAAAAAGTTGTTGTTGACGGGAAAGATCAATTGCGCTTCCATTTTATTGGGAGAGTGTGAATAGAGAAGACCGAGACCAAGATGAAACATAACAGAAAGTAATGAATAGGTTATGCCCAATATGCCACTATTAGCTTGTAACTTAAGAGCCAATTTTAAGCATCACCGGGCAGTGGTCTGAACCATGTACTTCATTCAGACAATCGGCAGATTTGATGTCTTTCGTTAATGATCGAGATACCAGGAAGTAGTCTATCCTCCAACCTACATTACGCTGCCGAGCCCCAGCACGATAAGACCACCAAGTGTATTTCTGTAGTTCTGGGTTTTTGTGACGGAAAGTATCAACAAACTGAGCATCAATAAGATTCTGTATACCGTCTATCTCCTCCTGCATGTAACCAGCGGCTTTATTGTAGTTTTCTTTTGGGCGAGCCAGGTCAAGGGCAGTATGGGCTACATTGAGGTCACCACACACAATAACCTGTTTATGTGTTTCCAGTTTCTTGAGATATTCAAGGAAAGCTATGTCCCAATGTTGACGATAAGCAAGTCTTTTTAATTCACTCCCTGAATTCGGAGTATAGACGGTTACCACATAATATTTATCATATTCTGCAGTGATTACGCGCCCTTCACAATCATGTTCTGCAACACCTATATCATAATTTACGCTGAGTGGTTGAATTTTGCTAAGCAAGGCAGTACCTGAATATCCTTTTCGATCTGCTTCATTACCATAAATGTGATAGCCATTAAGGGGTTCAAGGGTTTCCTTAATCTGGTGTACTTGAGCTTTAGTTTCCTGAAGGCAGAGTATATCAGGATTATGTAAGAGCATGTCTGTTAGAAAATTTTTCTTCATAACAGCACGAATACCATTGACGTTCCAACTCAGCATTTTCATAAAAAATCACTTAATTGATGTTAGATTGATTATGTTCCAGGAAAAAACTCTCCCTATCTGTACTTTGGAGTAAAACTTCGCGTTGCTTATTGCCGTCACTAACTGTGAGAGGAATACTCATCCCAGCATTCCCGTAGTGCCAAAGTGTACGGTAAAAGCCTGACATGGTTGAAACTGGTTGTTTTGCTACCGATAGTATCACGTCACCCGGCTTGAGACCTGCAAGTGCTGCTGGTGCTTGATGATAGATCCCAACAACATGAAGCTCTGCGTCATATTCTTCTACCAGGGCTCCTAACCAGGGTCTAGGATTACCTGGACGTTTTCCGTGGTCTCTTAAATGTTCAATATGACTAGCAATACTCGCTACTGGGATAAATAAGTTGCCTGGTTCAATACCAGCGTTTTGACCTTTTTGAGGATTAGATGAATGTAATAAAGAACGAATTCCAAGGGCTAGAGATCCAATACCACAGAGTTTACCATCAGAAGTGACTAAAGCCGCACCAGACCATCGCTCAAATAAAGGCAGCGTGTAATAAGCCGTTTCGAGCAAGTATTCCCATCTACCAGCAAACTCTTGTTTAGCTATTAAGGTGACCACTTGAGATTCTTTTTGATCAGAAGCAATGATAAATAGTTTATCCATTTCACTCACTTCAGAGTCTAAGGCGAGCTGCAGATGGAAACTACTCATAGGTGAGATAGCTTTCAATAAGGCAATTCCAGACTCATGGTCTTGGGCCAGCAATATGGCTGTGCAACTAGCCCCTTTGCGGTTGGTTAACCATAATGATTCAGCCTCCATTACACTGTAACCGACAGTGAGTAGAAGCCCATCTGCACTGATTTGGATTGCGTGACTGTGTCGCTCAGTTCCTAGTAAATCAGCAGTGATAGCTGTATTTGGGACTATAGCGTGTAGATGGTACAGGGCATCCTGCAGTTGTCGTTCGAAAGGTAATATTTTAGCACTCATATCACAAGATACGACTTATTAGGTAGCTTAGTTTAGTCTCCATGATGCAGAGTTTGCACAGCCTCGTAAAGAGTGAGAGTTACTTTACCGTTTAAAACTTCACAAAAATGAGTTTTATTTAGCTTATCCATTACAGGTCCTTTTACTTCGGCTAAATGAAATCCTATATTTTGCTCAAGTAAACGCTCATTTAATACTTCAAGCACTTCAAGGGCAGAGATGTCAATTTCATTTACTCCTGTACATTGAAGGATTACATGCTTGATAGTGGGACGCTTTAGTAATGTTGAGAGGATTTCATCCTCAATGAAGGAAGCATTGGGAAAGTAAAGCCTTGAATCAACTCGTAGTAAAAGTAAATCATTGTAAGTCTTTACCTTGTGCCGAAGAATATTACGGAAATGCTCTGTTCCAGAAATTAAACCAACTTCTGCTATATGAGGGCGTGAGGTCTTGTAAAGGTGCAAGAAAAGCGAGATTAGCACTCCAGTACTGACACCAATTTCTACACCGAAAATCAATGTCATACCCATGGTAAGGCTTACAGCGGCAAAGTCAGAGCGTGAATAGTTCCAAGTTGTTTTAAGAATTTTTAAATCAACCAAGGAAAGCACTGCAATGATAATAGTGGTGCCGAGTGTGGCATTTGGCAGCCAAGCAAGGTATTGCGTCAGAAGTATAGTCGCTAAAGCGATACCTATTGCAGTGAAGAAAGAGGCAGCAGGTGTTTCTGCACCAGCATCGTAGTTGACTATAGATCTGCTGAAGCCGCCAGTGACAGGAAAACCTCCACTGATACTTGCACCAAGGTTGGCTGCACCAAGTCCAATCAACTCTTGGTCGGGATCTATTTTCTGTTTTTTTCGAGCTGCTAGCGTTCTCCCAACTGATACAGACTCCACATAGCCTATTATTGAGAGCATCAGCGCTGGAAGCAGTAGATACTGAATAACTGTAAATTCCAAGGGAGGTAAAGATAATGAAGGTAGACCCGAGGGAATTTCTCCCATCAATTTTACCCCGAGTTGATCTAGGCGAAATAGGTAGGCTGCAAGCGAGGTTAATATGACAGCAAAAACAGGAGCAATCCTTACAGCCGTATTGACATAAAATGTATTCCATCCCATCGATTTCAGAATTGATTTCAGCCCAGTTCGAGCCCAGATAAGTATCAAAAGGGCAAAACTTCCTACGCTCACTGTGTAAAAGTTTGTGTTAGAAACGTTGCGAATCAGTGTTTCTAGCAGTTCTATCAAAGTATCGCCGTTTGCAGAAATACCTAAAAAATGTTTCAACTGACTAAGTGCAATAATGATTCCTGAGGCACTAATAAAACCTGAAACTACTGGGTGTGAGAGAAAGTTTGCTAGGAAGCCCAGTCGAAGCATACCTATCAACGCTAGTAGTATTCCTGAAATTAACGCCAGCATCATCGCAGCTTCAATATGAGTAACCAAACCACTGGCTGCCACCTCACTTGCGGCCGCTGCTGTCATCAATGAAACAACTGCCACTGGCCCTACAGCTAATGTCCGGCTAGTACCGAATATTGCATAAAGTATTAGGGGTAAGATGCTCGCATAGAGGCCAGTTTCTGGGGGCATCCCCGCAAGCAATGCATAAGCTAGTGATTGCGGGATTAGCATGACGGTGACTATCACTGCTGCCAGTACATCACTTGTGAGGATTTGTCTGTCATATTTTGCAAGCCAGACAGTACAGGGTAAGATCCGTTTAAACATCTTTAGTCTCATCGTCGATTTAATTGTTGATCGCTGTCTCCTGCTTTAACTTCTCAAGAGTTACAAGGGGTTCATGCCCCTTGAACATAAAGTCATAATACAAACTTGGCATGAGAGTTTTTTTCAATATCCACGCCAGTGAAGTTGGTCCTCTGCCATCTAGAATCCAATTGGGTAATGAGGGGTCTAACTTGCCGCCGTAAGCGAATTCAGCGAGCACAACTTTGCCTCGCTCTACTGTCAGTGGACATGCGCCATAGCCGTTATAACTGGCCACGGCATTTTTATTATCAATATCAGCTAGAAGATTCATAGCGACAGTAGGGGCCTGTTTACGAACCGCTGCCGCAGTTTTGGCGTTTGGCGTATTTGTACCATCTCCGAGTCCCCATATGTTACTGTAACGAGTATGTTGGAGAGTTTTAGGGTCAACTGAAACCCAACCCCCAAAATCGGCTAATGGAGAGTTTCTTATGAAGTCTGGGGCACATTGAGGGGGGCAGACATGAAGCATGTCAAACTTGATTTCCCTCTGCTTTGACTGGCCATTTGCGTCCGTAGTTGCAAAGGTGGCAGTTTGATTAGGGCCATCTACTTTTATCAAGTTATGGCCAAAATCGAGTTTGGCTTTGTAGCGTTCAATATACTGCATCAGTGCAGGAACATAATCTTTGACTCCAAAAAGAACAGGACCAGCATTGCAGAAGTGAATATCTATTGAGTCTAGGCAAGCTTGTTTTAGCCAATAATCAGCGCTGAGATAGAGTGCTTTTTGTGGTGCTCCAGCACATTTGATTGGCATGGGCGGTTGCGTGAAAATGGCCGTGCCACTTTTCAAGGATTGTACTAATTCCCAGGTATAAGGGGCATAACGGGGATCATAGTTCGAAGTGACCCCATATTTACCTATACTCTCACGAAGACCAGACACGGCATCCCAATTTAGTTTTAGCCCAGGACAAACAACCAAACGCTCGTAGCTAACTTTGGTGTCGTCATCTAAAACTACTTGGTTAGACTCCGGTAAAAAATGTGTCACACTTGCTTTGATCCATGTGACCCCTTTGGGGATAACCTGAGCCTCAGGTTTTACGACATCTGTACTTTTAAAAATGCCGCCACCAATCATAGTATAACCTGGTTGGTAGTGATGCTCGTCCGAGGGTTCAACAATGGCGATGTCTAAACCCGGCCTACGTTTGAGCAAGCTTGCCGCTACTGCAATACCGCCTGCACCGCCTCCTACAATGAGAATACTGCAGTTATGTTGCAGGGGCAAAGATGTAAAACTCTCTGTCAGTTCCTTGATGACTGAAGCAAATTTGGCTGGCATTGTTGTTAAGTTCACTCCAGCTGTTGCAGCTCCAGCAATGACAACATCAGCTGGTTCTCCTTGCATTAGCTTTTTAAGGCCATAAAGATTAGAGGATCTAGCGCCACTACGACAGAAGGCATGAGTCTTTAGACCGGCTTTACATGCCTTAGCAAAATCACGAACATTAGCAGCATTGATTGTGTCGAGAACAACAGGTACCTCTTGATAGGTCAATCCAGCATCGCGGGCAGCGGCAGCAAGTTCAGCATTAGTAGGCTGATCGTTGGCTTCACCATCCGGTCTGTTACTGATAAGCACCTTGATTCCAGCCTCCTTGAGTGTTTGGATATCTGCTACAGTAATTTGATCAGATATTGAAAAGTCTTGGTCTAATTTTATAGTTTGCATGTCTGTCCCCTCCTGATAGGTTAATGAGTCAACTACTACCTTACTTTTTAGTATCAACATTACTTGGCGGTATGATTCACTTATAGGTTCCTGAGTTGTTTAAAAAAAGAGAATTATTCGAATATTACTACCTAAATTATCTGGCTTTTTATCTGAAAGCATTGACTGGAATTTTAAGATAGGCCAGTCCATTGCTTTCTTCAGGTGGCAAATGTCCTGCACGCATATTTACCTGCAAAGAAGGCAAAATTAACCTTGGCATAGATAATGTCTTGTCTCGTGATTCTCGCATATTCACATATTTTTCCTTACTTATGCCATCGCGAATATGAATATTATGTGCTTTTTCCTCAGCTATTGTTGTTTCATATTCCACCTCACGTGTTTCTGGGTAGTCATGGCACATAAAGAGACGGGTGTTTTCAGGTAGCTCAAAGATATGTTGAATGGAATTGTAAAGAGCCTCAGCATTTCCCCCTGGAAAGTCTGCTCTTGCAGTTCCAATGTCAGGCATGAATAGTGTATCCCCAACAAAGGCTGCATCTCCGATGAGATGTGTCATGCAGGCGGGAGTATGACCTGGAGTATGTAGCGCGATGCACTCAAGAGTGCCTATTTTATATTTTTGACCATCGGTAAATAATATATCGAATTGTGAGCCATCACGCGCGAATTCGGTGCCCTCATTAAAGATTTTGCCGAAAGTGTCTTGTACAACGGTAATCTTTTCTCCGATACCAATCTTCCCTCCTAGTTTATCTTGAATGTAAGGTGCAGCTGAGAGGTGATCAGCATGAACATGAGTTTCAATTTGTAACTCGAGAGTCATCTTGTGTTCAAGAATAAACTTAATGATCGTATCAGCGCTGCCAAGGCTGATTGTTCCAGAGGCATAGTCTAGATCCATAACAGAATCCACGATGGCACATGCTGAGGAGTTGGGATCTTTGACGATGTATGTAAAGGTGGATGAGTCTTTATCAAAAAATGCGTAGATAACAGGCTTGATGATGTGATCTATGTTAATAGACATATGAAATTCCCCGTCTTTTAGTAAGTAGTTTCAGGTGTTACTTTGCCTGAAAAAATGCGATAGACAAAAATGGTATACAAGAGAATAACTGGCACGGCAATCAGCACTCCCCAAAGGGTAAACTGTAAAGAGGATGTATCTGCCGCTGCTTCTATGATAGTCATGCGACCGATCAATATGTCCGGATAAATACTGTAGGCCAAGCCTAAAGCAGAGAGTAAACAAATCAAAGCTAAGCTGAGCAGCAGATGGAGAGGTCTTCCCTGAATAATCCCGTAGACAACCAGCCCTATCCATAAATAGGCGCCCACACTTAGAAGGGGTACAGGGAGTAGGCCAATCAGCTGCGGAAGAGTAAACCAACGGCTAGCTATTTCTGTAGAGACAAGCGGTGTGGCCATTGACACAATGAGCATAGCAAATCCGAGGGGAAGCCAGCCTATTTTGGCCCAATGCCAGGCCCTTTTATTTAGTGGTCCTTCAACTCGGCATAATAACCAACAAGAGCCAAGCATAATATAGAGTGTTGGGAGCCCCACAGCTGTGAGTCCAGAAAAAATAAAATTAGTAGTTGAGTTGTCCATACCACTAATGTATGAGCCTAGCATCCAACCCTGACAACAAGCGGCAAGCAAAGATCCGACAAAAAAAACATAGTTCCACATATGTTTTTGACCGGAGGCTGCTTTCACGCGGAAATCAAAAGCAATACCTCGAAGTACAAGACCAACCAACATGAGTGTGGCAGGTAAATACAAAGACGTTAATATGATCCCATGTGCTTGAGGAAAGGCAATTAATAAGACCCCTACACCCAGCACTATCCAAGTTTCATTAGCGTCCCAGAAGGGGCCTATAGAAGCTATCATTTGGTCTTTATATTGATCCTTGGCGAGTAGGAGTAAGATGCCAACACCAAGATCGTATCCATCAAGGATCACATACATCAGCAGTGCAAAGCCCATCACGGTAGCAAAGAGGTGTGGTAGCAAAAAATCCATCATAATTGGTGTTCTCCAGGCTTAACCTTTTGTGATGAGGGCTTAGATAAAAGCTGAGACTCCTGCCCAGGTATTGAGGGATAATGTTGAATTGTTTGCAATAAATCTGTTAATGGCTTCTTGGCCATTAGTCGCATCGTAGTTATATAGAAATACAAAACAGAAACGTAAATTATCAGCCAAAGCATCAACGTGCTGAAAACCATTCCTCCACTGTGTTCCGCCACGGCATCAATTACGCTGAGCTGACCATAGACAAGCCAGGGTTGACGGCCAATTTCTGTTACATACCACCCCGACAATACTGCTCCCCAGCCAGAGAATGTCATCCAGGAACTCAGTTTAAGTTGCCATCGTGATAGGTTCTCTTTGCGAATGAAAAGTGTGTAGCCGAACCAGAAAGCAGAGAAGAGCATTAGCATGCCGATGGAAACCATTATACGAAAGGAATAAAATAATGGGGCCACAGGAGGGTGCTTACCCTCAAATTCATTTAACCCACGAATTTGACCATCAGCCTTGTGTGTGAGCACAAGGCTTGCCGCTTTGGGTATTTCCAGGGCATATCTATTTGTTTTTCTTTTTTCATCAGGAACAGCAAAAAGAGTAAAAGGGGCTCCTTCTTTAGTTTCCCAGATAGCCTCAATAGCAGCGATTTTGGCAGGTTGATGTTTTAGGGTATTTAAACCATGCATGTCACCGATAAATATTTGTAGAGGGGCTAGGACTAAAGCCATGATTAAACCGGTTTTGAAGACTTTCCCACTGGCCACTTGGTCTATCCCTCCGAGTCTTCGCCAGCTACTGACCCCCATCAACAAGAAAGCCGCTGTGAGTAAACACGCCGTGAGCATATGTGCCAGACGATAGGGGAAAGAAGGGTTAAAGATGATAGCCAGCCAATTGGCTGGATAGAAAATTCCTTCAACCACCTCATAACCAGCGGGGGTCTGCATCCAGGAGTTTAGACTTAGAATCCAAAACGCTGAGGAGGAAGTTCCTATGGCAACCAAAGTGCCAGCAAGCAGGTGTACACGGTTAGATACTCTGTGTTTACCAAATAACATAACACCCAGGAAAGTGGCTTCCAGGAAAAATGCCGTGAGGACTTCATAGCCCAGCAGAGGGCCTGCTATATTTCCAGCCTTGGACATAAATCCAGGCCAGTTAGTGCCAAACTGAAAACTCATGGTGATTCCAGAAACAACTCCTATGGCAAATGTGAGGGCGAACATTTTTACCCAAAAGTAATAAGCATGTTCGTAGTCAACATCGCCTGTATTTGTGAAGCGTGCTCTGAAATATACAAGAACCCAGCACAAGCCAATGGAAATAGTTGGAAACAGAATATGAAAGCTGATGTTGGCAGCGAACTGTAACCTTGCCAACAGGAATGGATCAAAATCTAACATAGCGCGTAACTCTACAAGTTTAATTGCTTTCAGATACAAAGCACAATTCATGCCAGCCTGCTCATATATTTGTAAACTACTAATAATTAGAGATATTTTTATCAACTAGTAGAATTATTTTGCCAATTTATTGTAGCTATGAAGATAATTATTTGCCATAAATGACAGTATTTGTCAAAATTGTCATTATTAGTGGCGCGGTCTAGTAGTTTAATCAATAGTATTAAATTAAAGCTTGATTAAGGTTTAGAGTAGCAAGTTGAGGTTGAGTAGGTTGTGTCAACTTAAAAGTGAGCCAAAGGAGAAATTAGAGAAGGGGTGAAGATAACAAATGAATCTGGCAACCAATGTTCCAGTAATTAAAGATATTTCTACAGAGCTAATTGCTATGCTTAACATGCAAGAGCATCCCGCAATTCTGGTGACAGCAAATTACGAAATAATCGCTGCCAATGCTAAGTATTGTGAAAAATTTGGTGCTTTGCCTAAACAAACTACCTCCCTTTGCTATCAAGTTTCTCATGGGTATCAGCGTCCTTGCGATGAGTCTGGCGAACAGTGTCCCCTGAAGGAAGCTTTAGAATCGAAAACCAAGGCAAGAGTCCTTCATATTCACCAAACTCCAAGAGGTCGTGAGCATGTTGATGTAGAACTTGTACCACTTCATGACATGAGTGGGCGCTTGAACTACTTTGTGGAAATTCTAAAACCAATCAAGGAGGCTAGCGCTGAAGTCAATCGTAGTGTCCTGGTAGGGGCCTCAAAGCCTTTTAATCAGATGATAGAAAGGATATCGCGCGTAGCTCCGACAGAGGCTTCAGTGTTACTGCTTGGAGAATCAGGTACCGGCAAAGAGTTGGTTGCTAGGGCGATTCATCAATCCAGTCAGCGTGCCAACAAAGCCATGGTAACATTGGAATGTGCGGGACTCACGGAGACTTTGTTTGAAAGTGAAGTCTTTGGTCACATTAGAGGGGCATTCACTGGAGCAAATAACACTAAAGTGGGACTTGCAGAGGAGGTAAATGGGGGCACTTTATTTCTCGATGAGATTGCTGATGTTCCTTTAGAGCTGCAGGTAAAGTTACTACGGTTATTGGAAACTGGTACATTTCGTCCTGTTGGGAGTACTGAAACGAGACGTACTGATTTTCGTTTAATCGCGGCCACTCATAAAAACTTGCCTGCTATGATGAGGGCAGGGCAATTTCGTCAGGATCTTTATTTCAGAATTAATGTTTTTCCTCTACAACTACCACCATTAAGAGCACGTAAAGATGACTTAGGTTTGATTGCGCGAAGCTTGCTTGGCCGTTTGAGCCCAACTAAAGACTACGCACTAACTGAGCGTGCCATGAAATTAATGGAGCAACAGAGTTTTCCTGGTAATGTGCGAGAGTTACGCAATATCCTTGCCAGAGCCATAGTACTAGCCAATACCAATCTTATAGATCATCGTGTCATTGGTCAGGCATTATCTCTTGAGACTACCCTTTTTGAGGAGTCTCCCAACGAGGCTTTTCCATCAAAAGCCGCTATCGATAGCGATATTTTGCCTCATTCTTCTTATGCTGGACTGGATTCTCAGGTCAACATGGCCTACCATGGCGCGCCATTCGCAGGGCGAATTCAGGCCAAAGTCAGTGTTTCAGAAACCTCAGAACTTCCCAAAGAGATTGGCAGTAAGAAGTTTTTTCCATCCGCTATTGGCTTAAAAGCGGAGCGGAAACTCGCTGAAATCATGACCTTGCGAGAACTGTTAGCTCAAAATAATGGCGACAAACAAGCAACGGCAGAACAGGCTGGGATAAGTTTGCGTACCTTGTATAGAAAACTTCGTGACTGCTAAGCCTCGTGGTTTCTCCAGATATATTGATTTTTATGATTAAAATCCTTGATTTAAGTTTGTAAGGAGGTGTTGTAAATGAGAGATTTGTTAATGCCTACAGGGATAATAATATTCCTTGGAGCCATCATCAGTTTTGCTTATGAGGGCTTGTCCATAAAAGGGCAACCAGTCATCAATGGCTGCTTTGGTGAGTGCTACGACCAGTATGTTGTTGTGAATGGAACTCCAGCCGAGCAGGAGCTTGCTAAACAAGCTGAAGCCGCTTCCCAAAGTCCAGCTGTATTGGGGCAAAAAAGCTATACTGCCGTTTGTCAGGCTTGTCATGGAGATAAAGGACAAGGTCTTGTTGGACCAGCCCTCACTGCTTTGGTAAAAAGTGAGGTGACTGGCATTCTGCAGCAGTATAAGAATAACGAAACTCGTGGTGAGCAAAGTGCTGTGATGTGGGGACAAGCTGCTATCTTATCTGATTCGGAGATGGATAATATTGCAAGTTATATTGAAACCCTATAACGAGTATTAAAAATAACATCTATAGCATTGATTTAAATATAATTTACTGCTCTCCCTCAGGCGTTAGAGCCCGGGGGAGGCATTGTTTTAGCCCTGCCAGACCACCATTGCAAACAAGTAATCGCGATAACTCTTTCTCCAACCGATTTAATAAAAATCTAGTTTCCCAAACAGTTCGGATTAGATACTAAGTCGAACACTCGAAGTACTTCATGCCAAGAAATCTTAAAGGCCTATTAATGGGTTTATCTTAATTCGTGAGTAGATTGTACTTAGTCGTAATCAGGGTCTGGTTGACATGGTCTATTTCTAAAAAAAACCCAGCTGGCCGGGGTGACTAGCTGGGTGCCTTGTACTTTTTGGTTACCATTGTACTATTGAGTCATTCAGATAAACATCAACAGCAGTAACTGTGTCTAGATAAGGCCAAGAGGGGACTGATCAAACAACTTATTCTACGGACTCAACATTAGCGTTGGATTAACAATAATCATTTTTTTATCGTGTAGGGGATGTCTTGAGGGGGACATGGTATGGATAAGGTTTTCAGAATATTGCTCACGTTTTTTTTTCATCAACTCAAAGCCCCAAGAGGAAAGATGACGACTAGGCGATTAATCAGAGTTTTTACACTAACAATCGTTTTTTTGATGGCTTCAAATCTTATCGAGAGAATACCAACGGGTATAAATACCTCACTCGCTCAGGGGTTCGGGGCAGGCTACGGTCCTGAACTTGTTGTTCAGCCCCCCACAAGAAAGTTTGCCAACTCTGATGCACATTATGCTTGGTTGCTAGAGGAAGCTCAGGGAGGCACTAATCACTCATTAGAGTCAGTTCCACGCTGGGACGGTCTGTGGGAGACGGCGGGCAATACCCACATGCAGCTTTTTTTGGATGGTTATGGTTTCGGCGGTACGGTAAAAGAAGGCGTACTAACCCCAGCTTATGAAGCTGCTTATCGAGAACGCTGGCGTCAACAGGTAGAAGAGGGACAGGTACGTTATGACCGACTAACACATTGTGAGCCTGCTGGTATGCCCCGTTGGCTGCTGGAGCCTTACACTCATGAATTTATCAATTTACCCGATGAATCTTGGTTTATTAACGACTTTGCTAATGGGGTTCGTCGCATCTACATCGGTGAAAACCATAGTAATTTATACGGAACACACTCATGGCATGGTGACACCATAGGTTTTTGGGATAATGAAAAATTAATTACACATACTAAATATCTTCTGCCGGCAGATTTCACCCGTTGGTCACCCATGACTAGTAATCAGTTTGAGGTGGTGGAAACTTGGGAACTAAAAGATTACGACGGTTTGCCAAGATTAGAGGTGCAGGTTTCTTTTTACGATTCTTTTGCTTTCGTTGAGCCATTACACGCGATTTATGCCTTTAAACCTGCCACAGGGCTGATGGCCGCGGGGCATAGACCCCAGCATTGGGAATGTGATGATAGCAGCAACTCTTATTTGGATGAGAATGGTATGACAAATTTTCATCTTCCCGGTGAAGAGGGATTTAAGGACCCAAGAGGGCAGACATTGTTCCCAGATTTACCGGGGCAGTCGCGTGATCCGATTTACAACACAACTTTACAAAACCAGTCAAAATAATCTACTAACACAACAGTGGAGGGGATATGAAAAGTAAAAGATTGATGGCAGTGTGGAAAGTATCAGCCTTCTGGTTAACTGTCATAGGGTTATCTGATATGGCTTTTGCTCATCATTCATTTAGTATGTTTGATAGATCAACTGAGCAGGTAGTCACTGCAAAAGTTGTTCGCTGGACCTTCAACAATCCACATGCCTGGCTCTATGTCAGTGCTCTGGCTGACGATGGAACAGAAACTCTTTGGAGTTTTGAATCTGCAGCACCACCTCAGTTAATTGGTAGAGGTATAACGGGGAACACTTTCAAACCAGGGGATGAATTAACTCTCATGTTTTGTCCTTTGAAAGATAATCGTCCTGGGGGGGCTTTAGGTTGGGTGAAAATGCCAGATGGGACTTTTCTATCGACCAATGACGGCGGGTGCGATGGAAGTGCTAACAATATCTCTCTTTGGGAGGAAAGGTTAGCCTCTGGTGTCTATTTATGGCAACGAGGGTAGTTACTCCCGGATATTAATTGATATTATGTTCTTAGATGGCTACATTGGTAAGTTGTATAACTTCAATGCTATGTTGCTAGCATCTGAAGAGGTTTCATGAGATTGGTATTTTAGTTATTACTAATAGACTTTTCCTCGACTATTCAAGGGTAAAAAATATGCAAAAGAAAAAACTAGCTTTGGCGATTGGCTTACTGGGTGTGGTGATGACACCAGCGATTCAGGCGCAACAATTAGAAGAAGTCCTGGTTACCGCTCAGCTACGTGAAGAAAACATCCAGGATGTTCCCGTTGCCGTTAGTGCTGTTTCAGGAGCTACTCTTGAAGATAACTCTTTGAAAGACTTACTTGAAATGCAGACCTCTGTTCCTAGTTTATTGGTCGGAGTGAATCAGAGTTCAAGCACAGCTAATTTCTCTATCAGAGGTGTGGGTACTGGTGCCCAAAACTTTGGTCTTGAATCTTCAGTCGGGTTGTACGTGGATGGTGTTTATCGTGCCCGTCAGAGCTCAGTCATCAATCAGCTAGTGGATGTTGAGGCAGTCGAAATTCTACGTGGTCCTCAGGGTACTTTTTTTGGTAAGAACTCTGCCTCTGGTTCTGTCTTAATGCGTACGGTCCGTCCTTCAAATGAACAAAACGGTTTCGTCGATATGACGGTTGGAAATCTTGGACTCGTTAATCTCAGTGCGGCTGGTAACTATCGTGTGACTGACAACACGAACGCACGTTCGACACTTTTTTTCAGCTCCCGTGATGGATTTATAAATGAAGGTTCATCCAAGGATATCAATGACAGAGATCGTTGGGGCTTTCGCCAACAATTCTTGTACGAAGGTGATAATGATTTGTCAGTAAGAGCGATTGTTGACTACGCCAAAATCGATGAGGTCTGTTGTGCGGCATTGACATTGAAAGATTCATTTGTCGCTTCCGGGCGGACTGAAAATGGGGCACCAGTACCTGGAACTGACTACATTTTATCCATGTTGGGAGGCACTATTTTTAGATCAGGCTCGTTTGCTGATAACAGTATGGCAGTGAATCAACTGCCTCGCTCTCAGTCAAAGGATCGTGGTGTCTCTATTGAAGTTAACAAGCGTGTGAGAGATCTGGACTTTGTCTCAGTTACAGCTTACCGTCGTTTCGATACAAATGACTTCATAGACGCTGATTTCTCTGACGTTGACTTAGCGAGTAGGACCTATGGTGCGGAGCAAAGCATGTTTACTCAAGAGTTCCGTGTTTCAACTAACGCAGATAATCCGGTAAGACTCACCGCTGGTGCATTTATTTACAAACAAGATATCAATAGTGACGACAAACTACCGCTGGGTTCAATGTTGCCAAATTACGTCCTTGCTGCCTCGAAGGATCTAACTACTCTGGTGAGTGCTCAGCCACTCCTCGGGTTTATGAACCTTGCATGGGGAACAGCTTTTCCTGCTCAGTTTGCGCCACACATTGCCTCTGGAAATATCATACATGATCAAAGCACCCAGGAGCACGAGGCAAATGCTCTATTTACCAGAGTGGATATCGATATTAGTGATCAGCTTGAACTTAATATTGGTCTACGATATACCAGCGAAAAGAAAACTATGTTGAGCACTTTTGAGGAGTCTATCCCCACGCCTGGACCTGGTGCCCTAAATTTATCAGCAATAGGTGCAGCATTTGGTATTGCTGAGGCTCAATACAAAGCATTTCTTGGAGCGCCCCCAGGTGACGGAAGCGGGGTTACATTTAACGCTGCTCTTGCACAAATGAATCCCGCTCCCTACGTGCCCGCACTGTCAGTGCTTTTTCAGCCTGGATGGGCCAATTGTACTGTTACTGCGCGTTTCTGCCCTCGTCCTGACATAAACGCAAAACTCAATGACGATCGTGTCACAGGTAATGTTGGTCTGACTTTTCGTCCTAACGATAGCACAATGATTTATGCCTCTTACGGAACAGGCTACAAGTCTGGGGGCACCAACACGGACAGAATCGGTTTAGGTTTTGATACTGTATTCGATGCGGAGGATTCTAAAAATTATGAGGTGGGCCTGAAGCAAGACATAGGCAATAATTTGCGTATGAACTTGGCTCTATACAGAATGGATGTTGATAACTTACAAACTAACACATTTACTGGCACGGCTTTCAATTTACAAAATGCAGGTGTTGCAGAAGTCAGTGGATTTGAAGCTGAAATTTGGTGGAATCCCCTAGACTCCCTTGATTTACGCTTAGCCTACAGCTATACCGATGCCACTTACGATAATTTTGACAAGGGGAACTGTCAGATATCCAATATCTTCCATACTGGAAATGTCACTGAAGCTTCTCAGTACCTAACCAAAGGGTACTGTAACCGCAACGGAGATCAGCTAGGTAATGTCCCAGAGCATTTTGCCTCACTACAAGCGGTTAAACAGTTTAATATTGCGGGTAATGGTTTGTCGGTCAGTGCTGAGTATGTTTATTACTCTGAAACATTTATGATCAGTAATAACGATCCTTTTGCTTTGCAAGATGCTGTGAGTTTGCTGAATTTGAATGCAACTTTGAGTATGGATAATGATCTAGAACTCCTTGCTTGGGGCCGCAACCTCACCGATGAAAGCTGGTTTGGTACAGTGTTTGATACCCCGTTACAGGATGGAAAACTTAGTGCCTACCCACGCGAGCCTCGTACTTTTGGTTTAACATTGCGTAAAAGTTTTTGAACCATCTTTCTCAGTAAATTCTGTAGCACAGAAAACAAACACCCTTAGCTCTTGAGCTAAGGGTGTTTGTTTATCGGGTACGACAAGCTGAGATATCTTCCTAGCATCATTCCCACTTACTTTTTGCTGCCCCAGGTTTAGGAAAACTGGGTTTTAAAGCATTAGTAAAAAATTCACCAACTTTTTGCGAAAAATCGTCAGCTCTGGCTTTGTCAAATCCGACATGTTCTATGCCAGATTCTTGCCAGAGAGTTTTAGGTTCACTTGCTGATTGATAGAGTAACTCACCACTTTTTTGAGAAATAACCAGATCTGTTGTGCTATGAATAATTAATACTGGTCTGGGAGAAAAATCTGATATCCATCGAGTGGCATCAACTTGGTCAACACTAAAACCTAAGATAAGCTCAGCCCAGAAAGTAATCATTGGAGCAAAGGGAAAGGCAGGTAGTCCGGTAAAGTAAGTTACAGAGGTGTTGATAGTGTCCTGAAGAGAAGAGAAGGCACTGTGGAGAACTACTGCTCTCACGCTAGGGTTTGTCACTGCATATTGGATTGACATGGAGCCTCCAAGTGACTCTCCTAACATGCCAATTTTTGAGGGATTCACTGGGAGTTCATTCGTCGCAAGGTCGTACCAAGCAGCTAGATCTTGTTGCTCATTGATGCCGAAAGTAATTAACTCTCCCTTATTATAATCATGACTTCGAACAGAAGTGATTAACACATTGAAGCCAGCCTCATGCATCATTGATGCCTCTTCAAGTAAGCCCTGGCGGTTATATTTATACCCATGTTGCATCATGATAAGTGCATCATTCTCGCCAGGAATGAACCAACCATTCAGCAGAAAGCCATCAACTGAAGCAGCCAGAACATCCTGGAATTCCATTCCGAAGTCCCTGGGATTTTTTAGCGGCAGTTTATGTTCATCTTGTGGATTATGCACAAGAACATTGGCTTGCCAGAGAGATGCCAGGGTAAGAAGAAGCCCTAACGAGAGAGCTAGACCAAATATTGAGAAAACGGCTCTACGCATACAGGCTCCTAGAATTTGCGCTTATTAGTTGGAGTGAGTGCATGATAATCCATAAACCAATCAACCCAATGAGCTATACCAGTCGCTAGTTCTGTTCTAGGATCAAAGCCAAAATTCTGACGCAATGGTTCAATATCGGCGAATGTCGCTTGCATGTCTCCTGGTTGCATTGGTAAGAACTCTAGTTTGGCTGGGATGCCAATTTCGCTTTCTAGGATCTTTATATAATTCAGTAGTTTGACAGGTCTATTATTGCCAATATTATAGACTGCGTATTGTAAATTATGATTTTTCTGATCACCTTCGTTGGGAGGAGAGTGCAAGACAGACAAAATTCCAGAGATGATATCATCGATAAAAGTGAAATCACGCTCCATATCACCATTATTGAATACTTTGATGGGGCGTCCTTCAAGAATAGCTGAGGTAAATAGCCATGGAGACATATCAGGTCTTCCCCAAGGGCCGTAGACAGTGAAGAATCTAAGCCCCGTGGTTGGTATATTAAACAGATGGCTATAGACATGGGCCATGAGTTCATTCGATTTTTTTGTGGCCGCGTAAAGTGATACGGGCAGCTCCACTGGCTGAGTTGTCGAAAATGGTAGAGTGCTGTTAGCACCATAAACGCTAGAAGAACTTGCATAGACAAGATGAGCCACTTGATGCTTTCGACAACTCTCTAGCACGTTACCAAAAGCAACAATATTAGCTTGAATATAAGTGGCTGGATTTTCAAGGGAGTAACGAACGCCGGCCTGAGCTGCTAAATGTAAGACATGTGTTGGCTTACATTTATCAAACAGTTCTTCACAGAACTTAGTGTCAGCTAAATCACCTTGTAGGAATTTGAATTTTGGATATCCAGTAAGTCGCTTTAGTCGGTCTTCTTTTAGGCTGACTTGGTAGTAACTGTTCATATTATCAACGCCAAATACTTCTTGACCTAAATCGAGGAGAGCAAGTGATGCATGCATCCCAATAAAACCAGCCGAACCTGTTACTAATATCATGGTAAACTTTCCAGCAGAACATCAACAGATGAGTATGTTAACTGACACCATGACTGAAACTCTACCCAGTTCTTCACCCGAACAAAATTTTCTCCAACACCTTAGTAATCCTTGGCTGTGGTTGCTCGGGGGAGTTATGTTAATGATTCTTGTGATGGTTCTTGAGTTCAAAGAAGATTGGTATACCATCATTACTCAGTGGCAAGGTGTAAATATTAAAGCCTTACTTTGCGCTGTTTTATTGTTTCAACTCAGTCATTTCTTTAGAGCTCGAAGGCTGCAGTCATGTTTGAATAATTTTTTTATCAAAAAATCTCAAGCAGATAACTTACTGGAGAGAGCCTTAGTACCATACTCTCAAACCTTATGTATTTCGCTTCAACATCAGTTGGCAAATAATCTATTACCGATGAGACTAGGCGAGCTTGTATTGCCAGTATTATTTAAGCATCAGTTTGGCTTAAGGTGGCGAGATGGAATAAGCTCCCTTCTATGGTTGAGATTTAATGATATTTTTTTTATGACGCTTTTAGGGGGGGGGTTACTCGTCTTAATGTTGCCTTCATTATTTCTTGTTACAGTAATTGCCGTTTTATTGGCTTGCTTTGGGATTCTCATTATCGCAAGGGTCTTTTTATCCAAGCTGTGGTGTTATCTTCTAGGTACCTCGTTACTTAGTATTTTCATGACTACCTCGCCAAGATCAATAACCGTGGCTCTTGGGTGGTTGTTGCTAACATCGCTAGCATGGATGACCAAGCTTGCGGCTTTGTGTGTATTGATACTCAGCTTGGAATCAGTCGGGTTAGAGTTGGCCTTAAGTGCAGCATTAGGGGCTGAATTTTCAGGTATTTTGCCAATACACGGGGTGGGTGGTGCAGGTACATTTGAGACATTTTTTGTTGGAGTTGCGGCTCTTACTAGTGCTTTCTTGGCAGAGCCTGCTACTGACTTACTGGCTCTTGCCCTTAACGCCCATATCTTTATTTTAGTAAATACAGTGTTTGCTGCTTTTTTTTGCACTCTTTGTTTATCTATATTTTCTAAAATAAATAAAGTTAAAACAGTAAGTTGAGTTGTTGCATGAATCTAAAATCTGAAACGAATTCAGTATATTCTCTTTCAATAGTGGTGCCCTTCTATAATGAAGCTGGTAATTCACTGGTACTTATTGAGGAGATACACGCTACCCTTGAAGGCTATCATGGTGAATGGGAGTTTATTGCCATCAATGACGGTAGCTCTGACTCTACACAAAATGAACTAGAGCGAGCTCGCGAACTTTATGGCAATCATATCTGCATACTGAATTTTGCAAGGAATTTTGGTCAATCTGCTGCGATTCAGGCAGGAATAAACGCTTCACGTGGTGCCTTGATCATAACCATGGATGGAGACAGACAGAATGACCCCTCAGACATACCAAGGATGATCACTCACCTAATTGAAAATGATCTAGATATGGTGAGCGGTTGGCGTCTCCACCGTCAAGATAATACTTTGTCTCGATTAATTCCCTCGTGGATTGCGAATCAACTCATTAGAAAAGCTCTACAAGTGAATGTGCATGATTATGGCTGTTCCTTAAAACTCTATCGAGCTACCGTGATAAAGCGTATTGTCCTAATGGGAGAAATGCATCGATTTATCTCTGCTTGGGTTGCGTCAGTCACTTCGCCTAATCGCATTGGAGAGATGGTGGTTAACCACAGGGCGAGAACTGTTGGAGAATCCAAATATGGCATCAGTCGAACCCTGAGAGTTATTCTAGATCTGATCTCAATGCTTTTTTTCCTGAAGTGGTCACGACGTCCTGGTCACTTTTTTGGACAGATTGGATTGGCTCAGAGTGTGGTAGGTACCATGATCCTAACATGGCTAGCGCTAGTGAAGTTTGTACTGAATGAAGATATCGGCACCCGGCCAATGCTATTTGTTGGCATTATGCTAGTTCTCGCCGGAATTCAGTTTATTAGCACCGGTGTGCTTGCTGAGATGCTTACTCGTCAAAATCCCCTACGTGAATATCCCCTAAAAGAAGATATTTCAGTCGAAAGAGAGTGGCATGAGCCAAACTAGAAACCTATCGGAGTTTTTGATAACTACTCCCACTCTTCTTGGCATTGTATTTATTTCAGTGTTCTGGGGCATGGCTTGGTTACCACTGTTTGATCTTGATGAAGGAGCTTTCTCAGAGGCGACACGTGAGTTGATTAACAGCGGGAACTGGATAACCACCACATTGAACGGTGAACCAAGGTATGACAAACCTATTCTTACTTACTGGTTTCAAGCAATATCTGTCAGTTTATTTGGTCAGAATGAGTTTGGTTTTCGCTTGCCTTCAGTCCTAGCTTCCATCGGCTGGATTTTTTCAGTGGGAGTTTTGGCTAAATGCTATTTTGGTGATCGAGCATCCCGTATTACAGTGTTTCTTTTGAGTGTCAATATTCTTGCTACAATTATCTTCAAGACTGCAACTGCTGATGCTCTGCTAAACTGTTTTTTAAACACAAGTTTTCTTCTCGTGTATCTGTACTGTAAGGAGCGCTCTGCTTACTTGTTACCTTGGTTAGGGCTATCACTTGGACTGGGATTTCTGACAAAAGGTCCAGTAGCAGTTATTCTACCAGCTACTTCTGCATTAATTGCTTTAGCTCGAGTAGGAGAGATAAAGTTCTGGCTGAGAAGCGTTTTGAATTGGCGCTTAATTTTTGTATTCCTGTTGGTAGTCATCCCTTGGCATGTGCTCGTGTATGAAAGAGAAGGGTTCGATTTTTTCCGTGGTTTTTATCTGTATCATAATCTAGGACGTTTTACTCAGACTATGGAAAGCCATGGTGGGCATCCATTGTACTACGTACTTTTGCTACCCATTTTATTTCTTCCTTTTCTAGATCAACTGGGTAATGTTTTGAAAAAGTTACCAGGAAGATTATTAGAAAAAAGTTGGCAGCAGACTTATCTTGTGAGTTGGTTTGTTATGAGCTTTGTACTATTTTCATTTTCATCTACTCAGCTCCCACATTATCTACTTTATGGTTTAACACCTATTTTTTTGTGGCTTGCGGAGGAGTGTTCTTGTGAGTTCTCAAGCACACACACCAACAATAGGTATCTAAGTCTTTCTCTTGGTTTTTTTCTTGTGCTAACGCTCTGTCTTGCTCCTGTACTATTAAGTTTTTTTGAAGACCTTGCTCCATACGAAGCTAAACTCCAGAGTAGTTTGTTAGCAAGTTATACAGGCTTAGGGACTGCACCTGCCTTTTTGCTGGTTCTTACAGCTGTTGGTGTACTAGTTGCGCCACAGCTGAACTCATTAACCAAACAAATAGTTCTATCACTGCTGGCTATGTTCAGTCTGAATTTTTCCCTATTACCACTGTATGCACAAGCTCAACAGTTAGGTGTAAAAAATGCAGGGTTAAAGGTTATTGACTTGGAGGAGTCTGTAGTTCAGTTTCATATTAATATGCCTAGTTTTTCAGTGTATAGTCAGCAGGTTGTTTTGGAAACTTTGCCGACTCCAGGGCAGTTAGTTTTTACTCGAATAGATCGTATTAAAGAGCTTCAAGCTGTGGTGCTTCCTCACGAGCTGAATATCCTTGTTGAGCAAAGTGGAGTGCTTCTGTTGAGAGTGGTGGAAGCTAAGAATGAGGAAGAGCACTGAGTCGAATGAAGCGGGTAGTAGATAGTTATATTGGGATTTATCAGGGTCACTTTAATCCAAAGCTTAATGCGGGATTCGTTTATTGCTTAGCGCCTTGGTTATCGCTGACTTTATTAAGTTTATCCCTTGCAAGTTTGTGGTTAACTCCTCATGAGAGCTTTCAGTGGTTACATGTAAAGTTTCAGCTTCTCCCAAATGAATTTTGGTCCATTGTTACTATTTTTGGGGATACTCGTGTAGCATTATGTGTCATCTTATTTTTTTCCTGGCATTTTCCTCGACTTTTGCAGGCGTTGTTTATTAGTTCATTAATTGCTACTTTTTTCACCACTCTAGGTAAGGAGCTACTATTAATAGACCGTCCACCAGCTATTATCCATGATGAATGGTTACACGTGGTAGGACCATTTCTTCTTGAAAAGTCCTTTCCATCCGGGCATAGCACAACAGCTATGACGATGTGTTTACTATTGCTGCCTACTGTTACTAAAAAGTGGCAACGTGCAGTCATCATTGGTGTTGCCATTTTGGTTTGTCTTTCAAGAGTAGCTTGTGGAGTCCATTGGCCTGAAGATGTTCTTGCCGGAGCAAGTGTTGGCTTAATTTCGGGTTGGATTGGGCTCTACTTGGCTAATCGACTTCCATTGTCTTGGCCAGTAATCATATTAGTTTTTTTGATCTTACTGACGAATAATTTTCAACTTTGGTGGTACAACGCAGGCTACCCAAATTTGCAAGTAGGACTTCGTGTGTTGGTCATGATAAGTTCTCTTTACCTCTTATGTATTCCACTCTATATTAAAAGTTCTAAGTATAATTAGACCATAAGTAAAAAATTGTAGTGATCCTAAGCTAAATCGTTTTTGAAAAGGCTATGCAATAATAGATTCCACGCTAAAGATATAAAAAATTGGCTCTCTAATATTCTGCTATTTGTACACTCCTAGACTCCACACTAATATTTGTTTTATCAGAAACTGCTGTTCTTAAATTGTTATGTAGTCTTTAGAGTCTATCGACATGGTGACCCCTACAGGAATCGAACCTGTACCTAGCCCTTAGGAGGGGCTCGTTCTATCCATTAAACTAAGGGGTCATTTTTTCATTTTAGCACAAGATTTTAGGATCATGAGCTGCAAGATAACATGGAACATCCTGGCTTATTGAGCGCCCATTCTGGGCGCATCGAAGCTAGATGCTCACAGCCAGATTGCTCACTATATGGATTTTGAAGTACTTTTTGTAGTAGCTGTAGTTTCTTTGTTGTCCCATATTCAGTGATTTCATCTATCGCTTCTTGTGCTAACCAGTTGCGCAACACATAGAGTGGATTGGTAGTGTTCATTAAAGTATGACGTCTTTTTGAGTGTTTCTTAAGATCATTTTTCTCTTTTGGACTCAGGCATTGTGGATTTGTTCTACATTCAACTCTCAAGCGTTGCTGATAGCGCTGACACCAATCAAGTAACTCATTTGTATGTTTCTTGTTATAAAGAGTATCGAGTAATTTACTGGGTAATTCAGTCAATTGAGTGTTGGTATCTATCTCCACGAGGGCTCGAAAAAAAAGTATGTAGTCTGCCTCGACAGTTGTAAGAACTTTATAAAGACGATTGATAAGGTTAACATCATCATCTTCAGTTTGAAAAAAGCCTAATTTCTTCCGTTGCATTGCAAGCCAATTTTTTTCGAAACTATTTTGGTAGTGCTGGAGACACTCTTCTAGAGGATCAGCAGATTGAATTAGCGGGAATATGGAATTGCCTAATTGTATTAAGTTCCATAAAGCAACTTGTGGTTGAGCACCGAATCGATAGCGTTTCCCTTGTGCATCAGTAGTATTAGGTGTCCAGCCAGCATCGTAGGACTCAAGCCAACCATAGGGGCCATAATCAATTGTAAGACCAAGAACTGACATATTATCTGTGTTCATCACTCCGTGAACAAAGCCAATACGTTGCCAATGAACAATAAGAGAAGCGGTTGCCTCGCATAGCCAATGAAACCAAGCCAAAAGATGATCTTTAGGGTCTTTATTCGTAGGAGATAAATCAGTGAAATATTGGTTAAGAAGGTAATCACTTAATTGCTCTAAGACCTTTATTTCTTGACGTACAGCAAAAAGTTCGAAGGACCCAAACCTCAGAAAGGAGGGGGCGACTCGGCAGACAATAGCCCCTTGCTCCAAGGCCGGTCGGCCATCGTAGAACATGTCTCTCCAGACATTTTCCCCAGTCAGGCACAAAGAGAGGGCTCGTGTTGTAGGAACCCCCAAATGAAACATAGCTTCACTGCATAGAAATTCTCGCACTGATGACCTCAGAACTGCTAAACCATCAGCACTACGGGAATAGGGTGTTTTTCCAGCTCCTTTTAGTTGCAACACCTGAGTATTTAATTGTCTCTTTTTGCTTTGATCAGCGGCCTTTCCTTGGGAGGTACTGTTGATCGATTTGGTATAAAAAGCTCCTATGTTAATGGCTCGACCATCGCCTAGCTGTCCTGCCCAATGACCAAACTGATGTCCACCGTAGCATTGTGCATAAGGCCTTTGATTAGTAAATAGAAGCTGTCCAGACATCAATTCAACGAAGGTTTGCTCATCAATCTGCTCTGGGTGCAGTGCTAAGTCATTAGCGAGTTTCTCGGTGAAGGCAAGTAAAGAGGCTTTCGGAAAAGCTTGAGGATTGACATAGGAAAAGGCTGCATCGAGAACTTCCCTAGGATGATTTTGTAGTTCCTTATCACTGGGTAGTAAGTTTGTAAAGCTAGTGTTGGGCTCTAGTGGCAATGAAAAGGTTACTGGCATGAGAGTAAAAACCTGTAATTATTGCAAGCAAGTCTATGTTGGCGCATATAGAGAGGTTACACTGATCATCTGAGATTTCTAAGTCCAACTTAGTTTTTTTATGGTAGTAAATTATGTTCGATACGAAGCCTTTACTGGTTAAGATTCCTTTTCCTCCGGTCAGGAGAGATAGCTTGAAGACTCTTCAGCTCAATCTTGGCTATCGTTGCAATTTATCCTGTATGCATTGCCATGTAAATGCAGGACCAACTCGATATGAAAGTATGGAAAGAGACATACTTGAATTGGTGTTGCAGCTTGTCATTAAATTGAATATTGAAACATTAGACCTAACAGGGGGAGCTCCCGAATTAAATCCTCATTTTCGCTGGCTGGTAGGCGCTGCTACTGAATTAGGAGTTTCAATAATTGATCGCTGTAACTTGACCATTCTGAATGAGCCAGAGCAAGAGAACCTTGCTGAGTTTTTAGCATATCACGGAGTAACCATCGTAGCTTCCTTACCGTGCTATCAAGAGCAAAACGTCACCAAACAGCGAGGAAAAAAAGTTTTTGGTAGTTCAATAAAGGCATTACTTTTACTGAATTCCTTGGGCTACGGAAAAGATGATAATAGAATCCTCAATCTTGTCTATAATCCAACAGGTGAGTATTTGCCTGCTTCGCAACAAGAGCTACAAGCAGCTTATAAACGAGAGTTAAAAAAGAATTATGGAGTTATTTTTAATAATTTATTTAGCTTAGCAAATATGCCGATTAAGCGTTATGGAGGGTATTTGCTCGCCACTGACAAGTTCACTAGTTATATGCAGTTACTGAAGGGTGCCCATCAAGAAAATAATTTACACACGGTCATGTGTCGATCATTACTTTCAATAGACTATCGTGGTTTTGTCTACGATTGCGATTTTAATCAGATGTTGGGTCTACCCCTTGGAGCTAGTACACGGAATGTACATTTAAGAGATGTTCTGGAAGCAGCAGAATTTGAAGATCCACTGATAGGTAGGGCAGTAAGAGTTGCAGGGCACTGCTATGGATGCACGGCTGGCCAGGGATCCAGCTGTGGAGGAGCACTCAATTCATGAGCAAACTGAGCATCATAATGCCCTTTCTTAATGAAATTGAGGAGCTCAAGCATTCTCTGCCAGCCCTCTATCCTTTACTCAATAACGGACATGAGCTCATCTTAGTCGATGGTGGCAGTAGAGATGGTGGTAGTGTTTTTGCTAGGAAATGGGCTACTCGAGTTGTCATGAGTGGTCCTGGGCGGGCTTTGCAGATGAATGCTGGAGCAGAATTAGCAAACCATGAAATATTAGTTTTTTTACACGCTGATACGCAGTTACCTCTAGAGGCTGATAAGTGTATCCTGCGTGCGCTTGAAGGTTCAGCTCAGTGGGGTTTTTTCTCTGTGAAGATGATAAATCCTTCATGGCGATATCGGATATTATCCAAGTTAATGAACTTGCGTTCTCGCTTGACTCATATCGCTACGGGTGATCAAACATTATTCATGTATCGCTCTAGTTTTGAGAAAGTAGGAGCATATGATCGAATAGCTTTGATGGAAGACATCGTAATTTCAGCTAAACTAAAACATTTGACTGAACCCGCAATCATTGAAAATCCAGTACTTACCTCTGCAAGGCGATGGGAAAAACATGGTTTTTTTCTGACTATTCTCAAGATGTGGTTTTTACGCGCAGCTTTTGCTTTAGGGATGTCACCTGCAACACTGGCACGGCTCTATGATAAATAATGATGAGTCGGTCATACAGGTATTTGCCAGGGTGCCACAGGAGGGTAAAGTAAAAACCCGTCTTATCCCAGTTTTAGGTACTGTTGTCAGCACGCAATTGTACCGTAACTTATTAACAGGACTGCTTGAGCGGTTAAAACACTTACCAGAGGGGTTGCAAGTAGAGCTATGGATGGACAGCTCTGAGGCTCTGGTTGAGGAGCAAATGCAATGGGGAGAATATGCATTCCCAGTGTTTATTCAAGAGGGAGAGTCGCTTGGTGAAAGAATGTTATTTTCAATCCGATCCGGCTTACAGAGATATAAACAGGTCATACTGGTAGGTTCAGATCTGCCAGAGTTAGGAGTTCAAGAGTGTGTAGAGGCTGTTCGATTACTAAGTAATTGGCATGACTTGGTTTTAGGGCCTACCTTTGATGGTGGATATGGATTGATTGGTGTAAATAGTTGTCATAAGGAGTTGTTTACCAATATTAATTGGAGTACAGAGAAAGTGCTCTCCCAGACATTGATTAAAGCCGAACAGTTGAGGTTATCGGTGGCCTTATTATCATGCTTGTATGATATTGACCAAGCAGAGGACCTAAAGAGATTTCAATATCTTTTGCCGATAATCTAAGGATTATTGGGATATAGAAAGGGAGGTTGATAATTATTACTCCTCTATCTAGTCGACAATAGACTCCATAGAACTTAATGCTTTACCAGCAACGAGGCCTTCCGTGAGCTCAAGAATAAATTTTCTTCCTTTAGTATCAGTCTGATTCAGTTTGAGTAAGATATAATCATGTTTAATGGATAACCAGAATTCGGTCTTTCGCTTACTTTCTGGATTGCGAACTCGCTCTACATGAAGTGCAGAAAAAGTGCCCGCCGGAGTATCTAAGATTTGCTCACCTAGTACACGATAGTGATGGTCCTCTACATCATTGCGATCAAAGACTGGGATCATGAAGTCTAAGCGTCCAGCATAGACATTGGCTCGCACAGCAAGAAATAACGAGAGTTCATCATAGACTCCATTAGTAACGAGTACAGATCCTTTCTCTTGATCAAGCTCGTAAGTCATTATTTGAGATGTGGGATCATACTGATAGTAACGTTCTTTGGCGTCAATACCTCGTTGCTTGTATTGGTATGAAAGAGCTTGCAGGCCAAGAAGGGGATCAACAATAGACTCTTCGTTGATTCTTACTATCGATTTGCCGAGAAAAGAGACTTCACTATAGGCATGTAGCTGGGTAAGACCGTCATCACTGTAACTCAAGGAACGCTCTGAGGTAGCATTTAGGGCAGCCCAAGTTGCTTTGTATGATAATGAAAATGGTAAAGCATGAGTATCTATAGGAGCTTCAATTGCGGTCTCAGCCGGAAATGAGAAGGGCGTAAGAACAGCAAATAACACCCACACTTTTAAAATATAAAATGGTAAAGCTTTAGTTCTAGCTTGAAGATCTTTGTTTGTGAGAATCTGGTTATCTTGAGTACACATAGTTTTTACAAAGTAGCATGATTCTTTGCCTTGGCCTAGATCTGGATAGATAGAAGTCTAGGTTCTTTAGCTCGCTTTCAGGTAAGATTAGCGTATGAAATATTCTTTCTCACAAAATTTATTTTTTTATTGGCATATGTTAGCTATCGCTACTACCTTAATCTCGTCTTGGCGTAACTTTCAGGTGATATTAAGCATTTTTTTTCTGTCCTCTTGGCACCTTGCGTATAGTGCTGAACCTTTAAATGAAGGACGACTTCCTGTCACCGTAGAAAGCATGTTTGAGACACAAAATGCGCAAGGTTTGTATGTGGTAGAGATTCCTGTAATTTCACGAGATGATGAATATGAGCGTGAAAAGGCTTTCGCTACAGCGCTTCGCAGTATTGTTCTTCGTCTTACATTAGTTGAGTCTGCTCTTGAGAACTCTATAATGCGTGAAGCTTTGCGGAACCCGGGTAAGTTCGTCGAATCTTGGTCATATCGCGCGCAGAGTCCAGACTCTTCAACCTCTTCAGTCGTGGAGGAAGATGCTTTGATCCTCAAAGAAGATTCCTCCATTTTTCTTCAATTGAGTTTTTTTCCAACTGCTGTGTTGAGCTTGTTAGATAACGCAGGTTTACCCTTTTTACCTGACAACAGACCGTTAACTCTTGTGTGGGGAGTGCTTGAATCCACAAATGGAAAATTAGAATGGTTACAGTATTCAAAGCTGGCTGGAGCTTTAAAAGAGATTAATGAAGTAGCGCTAGCTAGGAGACTTCCTTTCACTTTGCCAGTATTAGATCTAGATGACAGATTACTATTGAGTCCAAGTTCAGTGTGGAATTTTAATGAAAGCGCCATCTTAAATGCATCAGCGAGGTATGATGCCCAAAGCATCTTGGTATTAAGAATCAAGGAGCTATCAAATGGTCTTATACAAGCTCAGTCAACTCATATAACGGGAGGGCGTGCTCAGTCTATTGAAGTAGTAGAAGGTGATGTGGCTGAGTTTCTTTTTTCTAGTCTCGAACTGACAGCTAGGGGCTTAGTTGATAATTATGGTGTTGTATTGAGTCGCGTTAAACCTGGAGCAGGAGCTGTCCTTGAAGTCACGGGAATAGAAAATGTTTATGACTTTGTCATGTTACTAAATGCACTACAAAGTTTACCGATGATTAGTGACCTGCAAATTCTAGGTGTGAATTCCAAGACAATTGAATTCAGTTTGAACACTGGAGGGCAATTACGGCAACTCATTGAGAGTCTTGCTCTGGATACACGCTTTAAGGTGCAAAAACAACCTAGTAGAGATGGTCAGTTGATAAGCTTAGGTTATCTCTGGGTTTCAACAGCCCAATCTGGTATGGTAACTCCCTAATGCAACAGTTTCCACTCGCTTTCACTATGCCCCAGGATAGTACTTTCAGCGAGTTTATATCGATTCCTGCTAATGACCTTTTGCTTCATGAGTTACAGCAACTAGCGACCAGTGATTTACAGTTCTGCTATCTGTGGGGAGGTAAGGGAACTGGGAAAACCCATTTGTTACAGGCGCTAACTAATCATGTTGAAGGAGCAATTTATTTTCCAGTCGCACAACTACTAACCTATGGGCCGGACTGTCTGCTTGGTTTGGAAGTCCATCCCTTAATCGTTTTTGACGACTTGCAGTTGTTGGCGGGATATTTCGATTGGGAAGAAGCTTTTTTCACCTTTTTTAATCTAATACAAAAAGTTGGTGGAAAACTCTGTGTAGGTAGTAATCTGTTGCCTGTAGATATCCCTTGGAAATTACAAGACTTGCGTTCGCGTTTGCAGTTGGCTGCAATTTTCGAACTTTCAGCTTTACCAGAAAAAGAGTTGGGGATTTTATTCCAGCGCTTAGCGGTCAAAAGAGGTATGTTCATAGGGGATGAAGTGCTTAGTTTTATTATGAATCGTAGCCCTAGAAGTCCAGAGGAGCTCCTTAAAATCCTGCGTACTCTAGATGAGACATCACTTGCAGAACAGAGAAGGGTAACAATACCCTTCGTAAAGGGGGTAATGGACTGGTAGTGAAGTAAATGACTTGGTTTTGCTACCATTTTATTAGGGGATTGGATTATTCTGTGTAGCCTAGTTGGCGGCATGATATGCAATATACGTAGGCGCCTAGGGAGTCTCCTGACGGTAAGATATGTAGCTGTGAAGGTAGGAAAGTAGTGAGTTCTTGTAGGGAATGATTAATTTCTTCCGTAGCAAAAGTGTCATATCCGTTGAGTGCGAGTAGATTAGAGATGATTTCTACGAAGCGTGACAAGCCTTCGCCCAAGTGGAGATTTTTTTCTAGCTCCATAATTAATGTTTGCAAAGCTGTGATCTTTGGGCGCACAGGGAATAAATAGTAACTCTCTATATTTCCAAGGTTTGCAGCTACTTCAGCTGCTCTAGCAAGATTACCAGTTTCATCTGCTAGCTGCATTGTGACTGCACGTTGACCACTCCATACTTGACCTTGAGCGATAGTATCAACAGCAGAAATTTCAAGGTTTCTAGAATCTGAGACAAGTTGTAAAAACTGTTGATAACCATATTCAATGTTACTTTGGATAATGCGCTCTGTTTTTTTAGTGAGAGCTCGTCCAGTCACTGCAAAATCAGCAAGCTCGCTAGTTCCTAAGCCATCTACACTAATACCTAGTTTCTCGGCTGAACCCTCAAAGGTAGGAATCAATCCGAAAATGCCAATTGAGCCGGTTATAGTCGCAGAATTAGTAATAATTTTGTCAGCTGGAGTGGCTATCCAGTACCCACCAGATGCCGCAACTGAGCTCATCGAAACAACCAGAGGACGACCAGTAAATTTATAGGTTTCTAATGCACTTCGAATTTGCTCTGAAGCATTGACACTACCTCCTGGACTATCGATACGTAATACCAAGGCTTTGATAGTCTCATCTTCAGTGACTTGTTGAATTTGGGCTGCCAGTGTTTGTCCACCAATGATACCTTGAGATGAATTACCATCTTGAATTTCACCGCTGGCAATGATCAAACCGATTTTTTCCCCAGTAGGTATTCTCGGCAACATGCCGAACCGTTGGTAATCTTGGTAGTTTACTAAGTTTTTGTCCTGGAAATGATTATTCAGAGAATATAGGATAGGTTTATTAGTCAGTTCATCTACTAGGCCTGCATTTAGAGCCACTTGAGCAAGATTACCCCCAGCCGCTATCAACAACTGATCAAAATTGTCTGCGTAAGTTTGCAAGTCACCGGGTAGTATTGAGCGTCTTTCAGTCACGTCATCGACGTAGATTTGCCATAGGTCTCCAAGCAATGTGGAATAATTTTGGCGTGCGTCGTCCGACATAGAATTTAGCTGGTAAGGTTCTACGGCAGACTTGTAGCGGCCAACCCTAAAAACATTTACGGTGACACCAAGTTTCTCTAGGGCGGAACCGAAATAAGGTTGCCAAGTACTTAAACCTAGCACTTCAACTACCCCCATTTTACTTAGTACGATCTTGTCTGCAGTGCTTGCCAGATAGTATTGTGCTTGTGAAAACTGATTGCCGATGGCGGTTATATTTTTACCTTGCCCACGAAAAAATGATAATGAATAAGCCAATTCACGTAGTTGACTAAGTCCACCACCAGTAAATCCATCTAACTGTAGGACCATAGATGTAATGCGTTGATCTTCTGCAGCACGATTTATCAATTCCTGTAAATCGCTAAGGATAATCTGATTGGGGGCAGCTTGATTGTTAGCCTCAGCTAAAATGGTATCAAGGGGTGACTTGAAGTTATTTTCTTCAACTAAGCTACCTTGAAGATTGAGGACTATAGTTGAGTCAGGAGTGATGCTAAATCTTGGTTCACCATCAGAAAAAAAGAGCAAAGTCAGAGGTAAGATGACCAAAAAAATAAAAAGGGAATTTAAAACAATGCTACGAAATCCACGATAAACCGATGCTATTAGGTGCAAGATATTTTTTAGCATGGTGTCGATTCACCTATCTAGGAGTAATATTTTCTAATTATCACTATAGCAGTAATAAATAGGATTAAACAAGAAAGCAGCATTAAACATGCAAGAGAAAGTTCTAAAATTGACTGAGCAGCTGAAATTTCTAATACGGCAACTGTAAAGTAAAAAAGGGTAACAAACGCTAGCCATTGTGTGGCTTTAAGATGAGGTAAGCGAGGTAAAATAAGAAATAATGGCAAACTTTGCATTAGCCAGAACCCAAAGCTCGGGGTGAGCTGAGGTGATGCAAATGGCAGAGTAATTAACAGTAGTAATACGATACTTAGTAGTTGTACTAAACGAACTAAGATCATTAATTTGATTTTCCAGATAATAAAGCTATGTTTGCAGTAGCTTGAGCTATGAGAGCCAGTCTTTTTCCAAATTGCTTGCAAAGAATTTTTTCATCAGTAGTCAAAGTGCTATTGCCATCAATTGCAAGATGAGTTGGACCATAAGGTGTGCCGCCGCTTTGTGTTATATGTAAGGCTTTCTCACTATATGGTATGCCACAAAACAACATGCCATGATGGAGTAATGGAATCAACATGCTTATAAGTGTGCTTTCTTGTCCCCCATGGAGACTAGAAGTAGAGGTAAAAACCCCTGCAGGTTTATTAATCATGCTTCCCGATAACCACTGAGCACCAGTTCCATCAAGAAAGTATTTCATGGCAGCGGCCATATTACCAAAACGGGTTGGACTTCCCAGTGCTAATCCGGCGCAATGTGTGAAGTCATTGGGCGAACAATAAATTGAACCTTCGGAAGGAATGGCTGGTGCAGGTTCAGTAATCACTGTTTTTACAGCTGGTACAGTTCTCAAGCGAGCCTGCATTCCGGTGGACTCGACACCATCAGCAATAACTGAAGCCATGTTACATACTGAGCCACTTTGAGAGTAGTACAGTATGAGTATGTAAGGGTTAGAGTTCATAGTGATTTCTTTGTCCTTAGAATTTCACATTCGGCGACGAACATAGTCTTGTGTATTTATGGATTTGTGTTCTCAACTTTGTTAGCTAAGATTAACCCCATTGGTCAATAAAAATGAAACCACCTCGTCTACTGAAATCATTTTCGGTGACTCTGCGCTACGATGCTTGTATTCCACTTGTGCTTGGGCTAAACCTCGATCTGAGATAACTATACGATGAGGGATACCAATGAGTTCCATGTCGGCGAACTTCACCCCGGGTGTTGTTTTACGATCTCTGTCATCCATCAGAACTTCAATACCTGCAGTTAGCATTTGGTTATATAGATCTTCACAACGGGTCATCACTTCTGGTGATTTATGAGCATTTAAAGGGATTAGTGCTACCTGGAAGGGAGTAATATTGTCAGGCCAAATTATTCCCTTTTCGTCATGACATTGTTCAATACAAGCAGCGATAATGCGTGTCACGCCAATGCCATAACAACCCATATGCATGACCACTGCTTTGCCCGATTCATCTAGAACCCTGGCATTGAGGGACTTCGAGTATTTTTGTCCTAATTGAAAGATATGTCCTACTTCGATACCCCGGCGGATACTAAGTTTACCTTTGCCATCCGGACTTATATCGCCCTCAACAACATTACGTATATCGGCTATTTCCGAATAAGATGCATCTCTGCCCCAGTTAACTCCTGTCAAGTGAATGCCATCTTCATTCGCGCCACAGACAAAATCAGCTAGCACGGCCGCGTCACGATCAGCAATTAACCGAATTTTCTTTGAATCGGTACTCACAGGTCCTAATGAGCCAGGTTTGCACTTAAAAGCCTCAATAATTTCCTCTTCACTAGCAAATTCAAGGGGAGAGCTCACCCCGGCAATTTTAGCTGCTTTGATTTCATTTAGTTCATGGTCACCACGCAGCAAGAAGGCCACCAAACTATGAGGGCTATCCGAATTGGCTCTAACCACCAATGTTTTGATAGATTGAGAAGGAGAGATATTGAGTAGATTGGCAACTTGCTCAATAGTTTGAGCTCCCGGTGTAGGAATTTTTTGTAATTGTTTAGTTGGCTTAGGTGCAGGAAATGGTGGATTTATGGCTGAGGCCATCTCCAAATTTGCAGCATATTCACTGGCATCACTGAAGACTATATGATCTTCACCTGAATCTGCAAGCACATGAAATTCATGCGAACTATTACCACCAATATTACCGCTATCAGCTACTACTGCTCTGAAATCAAAGCCAAGTCGAGTGAATATCTTCTTATAAGTTTGAAACATTAAATCGTAAGTACTTTGAAGGCTTTCAGAGTCGATATGAAAGGAGTAAGCATCTTTCATCAAGAACTCACGTGCTCTCATGACGCCAAAACGTGGTCGACGTTCATCACGAAACTTTGTTTGAATTTGGTAAAAATTTATTGGTAGTTGCTTGTAACTACTTATTTCATTACGGACGAGATCCGTGATGACCTCCTCATGTGTGGGGCCAAGGCAAAAATCTCTATCATGTCTGTCTTTGAAGCGTTGTAACTCCGCGGCCATCTGATCCCAGCGCCCAGATTCTTGCCAAAGTTCTGCTGGTTGAACTACTGGCATAGAGACTTCTAAAGCGCCAGATTTATCCATCTCATCGCGAATAATCTGGCTGACTTTATTCAGTACTCGTAAACCCAAAGGAAGCCATGTATACATACCTGCAGCCAGTTTACGAATCATGCCAGCTTTGAGCATTAGCTGATGACTTACAACAACAGCATCAGAAGGTGTTTCACGGGTTGTTGCAAGCAAGTAATTCGAAGTACGCATGATTTCTTTATCTCAGAAAGAGAAAAGCAGCCCGTAGGCTGCTTTTACATGATGAAATTTTTAAGTTTTATGCTTCAGCCATTGACTTAAGTTTTTTCAAAGGCAGTACTTTCACACGAGTTGAGGCTGGTTTTTTAGGAATGTCCATAAGCTCGCCGGGCTTAAATGGATTAGGAACACCTTTGCGAGCAGGGCGTGCTGGACGCTTAACTGACTTGATTTTTAATAATCCTGGTAAGGTAAATTCTCCAGCACCACGCTTTTTTAGATGGCGCTCAATAAGGTCACCCAGGCTGTTTAGAACAGAATTTACATCTTTTTTGGTGAGACCAGTCTCTTCAGAAATGGAAGCAAGTATCGCAGTCTTGCTGTACTTGTCGGAGATAGCACTAAGTTTCTTTGTAGGATTTTTGCCAGCCATACTTTATGTCTCTTATTTGTTGTAGGTTAATGTTGGATGTTACCCTTTGTGGTCATTCTTGAATTTTACTGCTAGCCACTTTGGCTGGCAACCTTATATCAAAAATCTGTCTGTTATAACTTGATAAAAAAGATGCCAAGCCGTATAGGTTTATTTATAACGGAAGCATTCGCCATGAGCAAGACTTTTGCCTAAAAATATTAGGTGAACGTCTATGAACCCTCTAGCTGAAGATTTTAGTAAATTCCGCTATAATCTGCCACCCTATTACTTTTGGATGACTAGCCGCTATGCCAATTTATGAATATTGCTGTAACAATTGTCATGATGTTACCGAAAAGTTACAAAAGATCAGCGAAGTGGCCTTAACCGTGTGTGAGAAATGCGGTGAAGCTACGCTTGTAAAGCAAGTCTCTGCAAGCAGTTTTCGTCTAAAAGGAGATGGTTGGTACGAGACGGATTTTAAAAAAGGTAATAATAAAAACGATACAGCACAAACCTCTTCTGAAAATTAAAAACACGCTTTAATCTGTAAATATGGTCAAAGCTCTATTTGCGAACTAGCTGTCTATCTAGATAATCATGCTGAAATTTCTAGTTAAATAGCATCTAAGAAGCCAAGGGAAGATTAAACTGTCCAAATGTGTTAAGCGGAAAAAAATAACTTTAAAAAAGTCTTATAACAATTTAAACATTTCAATTAAGAGCTTAGGGAATACTATGCGTAGTCATTATTGTGGTGAATTAACTTTAGAACTTGACGGCCAAGATGTGACTATCTGTGGCTGGGTTCACCGTCGACGAGATCATGGTGGTGTTATTTTCCTAGATTTACGTGATCGTGAGGGGATTTCTCAGGTTGTTGTTGATCCAGATACAGATGCTAGTTTCAAGCTGGCTGAGAATGTACGCTCTGAATTTGTTCTACGAATTGATGGCCGAGTTCGTGCTAGACCAGCGGGTACTGTTAACAAAGATATGACATCCGGAGCCATTGAAGTACTCTGTAAGGAGTTGACAATCCTTAGCCCAGCGGAAACACCGCCATTCTTACTGGATGAACACAGTACAGTGAGTGAAGATATACGCTTGCGAAATCGTTTTGTTGATTTACGTCGTCCTGAAATGCTGCGTCGCCTGAGAATGCGCTCCCAGATAAGCTCCACTGTACGTAATTTTCTTGATGAACACGGCTTTCTGGATATAGAAACCCCAATACTTGGGCGGGCTACTCCTGAGGGTGCAAGAGATTATCTAGTCCCCAGTCGAACTCACCCTGGTTCCTTTTTTGCCTTACCCCAGTCCCCTCAGTTATATAAACAACTACTGATGGTCGCTGGTATAGATCGCTACTACCAGATTGCTAAATGTTTCCGTGACGAAGATTTACGAGCAGACCGTCAGCCAGAGTTCACCCAAATCGATCTCGAAACTTCCTTCATGGACGAAGGACAAATCATGACTTTAACAGAGAACATGATGCGATTAGTTTTTAAGAAGCATCTTGATGTGGATTTAGAGGCTTTTCCTCGAATGACTTATGCAGAAGCTATCAAACGCTTTGGAATTGATCGTCCTGATTTGCGTATTCCATTAGAATTGGTTGATGTGGATGACCTATTACGAGAAGTTGAGTTCAAAGTATTCAATGCTCCCGCCAATGATTCAGACTCTCGTGTTGTTGCTCTCCGAGTTCCAACAGGTGGGGAGAAACTTTCGCGTAAGCAAATTGATGCTTATACCGGCTACGTGGCTAACTATGGAGCCAAAGGCCTAGCATGGATAAAAGTTAACGACATGAAGGCAGGCTTAGAAGGACTGCAATCTCCGATAGTGAAGTTCCTACCCGAAGCCGTCATTAAGTCTATGCTTCAGCGTTTGGACGCTCAAACTGGGGATTTGATTTTCTTTGGTGCTGACAAGGCTAAAGTGGTTAATGAGTCGATGGCTGCTTTGCGTGTCAAGGTTGGTCTAGATCTTGATATGCTCACAACTACTTGGGCGCCCCTTTGGATCGTCGACTTTCCAATGTTTGAGCAGGATAAAGAGGGCAATCTCACATCAGTTCATCATCCTTTCACGGCACCCTCTTGTTCTCCAGAGGAATTGCAGGCAGAACCACTCAAAGCGCTATCTCGAGCTTACGATATGGTATTAAATGGTACGGAGCTTGGCGGAGGTTCAATTCGTATCAATCGTTTAGATATGCAACAGACGGTCTTTCGTCTGTTGGGAATAGGCAAAGAGGAAGCCCAAGAAAAATTTTCTCATCTTTTGAATGCATTACGTTATGGTGCTCCTCCGCACGGAGGTTTGGCCTTCGGTTTGGACCGTATCGTCATGATGATGACAAGTGCACAATCCATACGCGATGTTATTGCGTTCCCAAAAACTCAATCAGCGGCTTGTCCTCTCACCGATGCTCCAGGTACAGTTGGGTCAGCTCAACTGCGTGAACTGCATATCAGGTTGCGTGAGCAGCCTCAATCTCAGTCTTAATTTTATGGCTGTTATTCTTGGTATTGATCCAGGTTCACGTGCTTGCGGATATGGCCTGATCGATGCAAGAGGAAGTCACTTGAGTTTTGTTGCAATGGGAGTCATTCGCATAGAGACTCTAGACTTTGATCAGCGTCTGAGAACTATTTATCAAGAAATTTCTCAGCTAATTGCATTGTATAATCCTTCTCAAGTGGTGATAGAGGAGATATTCGTCGGTAAGAGTGCAGCTTCAGCGATAAAGCTAGGACAGGCCAGAGGTGCAGCTATGGTAGCCTGTGCTAATGCTGAGTTGCCTTTTTTCGAATACGCTACTCGAAAGATAAAACAGGCTATCACAGGCTCCGGTGCAGCAGATAAAAAACAAATGCAACATATGGTTAGCTTATTACTTAAGTTGAAATCCACACCTCCCCAAGATGCGGCTGATGCTTTAGCTGTGGCAATCTGTCATGCTCATACCACTGATACTCTGATTAAGCTTTCTGGAGCCCGTAGTAGTAGACGTGGTCGGATATCCTGACAAATAACAGTAAGGAAGTAACAAGTGATAGGTCAGCTCACTGGAAAACTAGTCAAACACATTGATGCTCACGTCCTCATCGATGTCGGAGGGGTGGGTTATGAGGTTGAGGTGCCTCAGGGGACATTGGTAGAGTTGCCAGAGGCTGGGGAAGATTTAGTACTGTATACACATCTAGTTGTACGGGAAGACGCTCATCTTTTATTTGGATTTATGGCTGAGCAGGACCGTCGTCTCTTTCGCTTATTAATCAAAGTGAATGGTATAGGACCAAAACTCGCTTTGAGTATTCTTTCGGTTATGGATGGTGCTCAGTTCTCCCTGTGTGTTGCCCAGAATGATAGCAATACCTTACTGAAGTTGCCGGGAGTTGGCCGTAAGACTGCTGAGCGTCTAATTATTGAAATGCGAGATCGCCTGAGAGACTGGGAGGACACTTCTCCATTACCAGGACAGAAAAGTGCTCAAGCCAACTCACAAGGTAAAATCCTACAAGAAGCTGAGACAGCGCTTGCTTCCCTTGGTTACAAACCTCAAGAAGTGGCCAAAGCACTGTCTGAAGCGCTCTCTAAACTTGAAAACTCTGCCGGCATACTTTCTACAGAGCAACTTTTGCGTGAGACACTTAGACTGATGGGAAAAAGATAGATCCTTCAAACTTCATTGGAAAGCTTTGCTGTGTCCGTGTTAGAGTAGAGAAACAGCTAGCGATATGGCAACAATAGTCATGCAAGAGCAAGAAGACAATCGTCTAATGTCACCTAAGGAAAATCATCGCGATGAACATTATGATCGCGCTATCAGACCGGCTTTGCTCAAAGACTATATTGGTCAGGAAAGTGTTAAAACACAGTTGGGGATATTTATAGATGCCGCACGGAAGCGTGGGGATGCACTTGACCATACCTTGATTTTTGGTCCGCCTGGCCTGGGGAAAACCACCCTCAGTAACATTATTGCTAACGAGATGGGAAGCACTATCAAGTCAACATCTGGCCCAGTACTTGAAAAAGCAGGTGACTTAGCAGCCATGCTAACTAACTTGGAAGAGGGGGATGTACTTTTTATCGATGAGATACATCGTCTTTCCCCTTCAATAGAGGAGGTTCTATACCCAGCCATGGAGGACTATCAGTTAGATATTATGATTGGAGAAGGTCCTGCCGCAAGATCCTTAAAGATAGATTTACCTCATTTTACACTTGTGGGTGCAACCACTAGGGCCGGATTACTAACCTCCCCGCTTCGTGATCGTTTTGGAATTGTTCAAAGGCTAGAGTTTTATTCAGTCGATCAATTGACCACTATCGTGAAGCGTGCAGCCAGCATTCTTCATACTGATTGTGACCATTATGGTGCGCTTGAAATCGCCTCTAGAGCCAGGGGAACTCCTCGGATAGCAAATAGACTTCTAAGACGTGTGAGAGATTATTGTGAAGTGCGTGGCGATGGTAGAGTTACTGCTGAACTGGCTGGACAAGCCTTAGAAATGTTAAGTGTCGATAAAAATGGCTTTGATCATTTAGACCGACGTTTGCTTTTGACAATCCTAGAAAAATTTGATGGTGGACCAGTTGGTGTTGAAAGTTTAGCTGCTGCCATCAGTGAGGAAAGAGGAACCATTGAAGATGTATTGGAGCCCTATCTGATACAGCAAGGGTTCATTCAACGCACACCTCGAGGCAGAATGGCAACGCAATCTGCTTGGAGCTACTTTGGTTTAAAAGCTGTTACCGCCACAGATGATCTTTTTACAAACACGGTTTCAATAAGAGAAAAGAAGGATGACAAGACTGCTAACGAGAAAGAAGGTAACGCATCATGAATGGTGAATTAAGTTTATGGAGTCTAATCACGGGAGCGACTTGGGTAGTTCAGCTTGTTATGCTGATGCTACTTTCACTTTCAGTGTTGTCGTGGGTGCTGATTGTACAAAAGTGGCTTGTTATTGCTGATGCGGAGCAGGAGATGAATGGTTTCGAAAAGCGCTTTTGGTCAGGTGTAGACTTAAGTCAGCTTTTTCGGGAGGGGACTTCGAGGCAGAAAGGTTCCTCTGCATGGATAGGCATGGAGAACCTTTTTCGTTCAGGTTTCAAAGAGTTTACACGGCTACGTCAACAACCCGGGATAGAATCTGATGCAGTGATGGAGGGGGCACAGCGTGCCATGCGTGTGGCCCTAGCCCGTGAGGAAAAAGTATTGGAAAAGCATTTGCCAATGCTGGCTACGGTTTCATCTGTTTCCCCGTATATTGGTCTTTTTGGTACTGTGTGGGGCATTATGCACTCTTTTATTGGTCTTGCCAGCCAAAGTCAAGCATCACTGGCCGTAGTAGCACCTGGTATTGCTGAGGCTCTTGTTGCAACGGCAATGGGGCTTTTTGCGGCTATCCCTGCGGTTCTTGCCTATAATCGCTTTGCAGCAAAAGTCGATGGACTGGTACATGGCTACTATACTTTTCTAGATGAATTTTCCAGCATTTTACATCGTCAGGCACACACTCGTCGTCCCGCGAATCGTGAGGATGACTAGAAATGAAGCAAGTCAGGCGTCCAAAAAGGAAATTGATGGGGGAAATCAATGTTGTTCCACTCATTGACGTTATGCTTGTGTTACTAATTGTGTTCATGGTGACCGCACCTCTGATTACTCAAGGTGTGAAAGTTGATTTACCAAAAACCGACGCGAAGTTAGTCGAAGACAATGATCAACTCACTTTGGTGGTTTCAATTGATGCCGAGGGTCAGTATTTCATCTCTTTGGGTAAAGAAACAGATGAGGATCCACCAGCAGTCCAACTAGGGCAGATTAGGGATATGGTCAATAAAATAATGGCTCAGAATCCATCAGTGCCTGTCTACTTGGAAGCTGATGGAGCAAACAATTACAGTAAGGTAATGGAACTAATGAGCACCTTGGAAAGTGCTGGAGTGCCCAACGTGCTCCTAGTCACCCAGCCTCTTGAAATAAACATTAATTAAGGAGGGTAGCGCAACAGTTATGTTGCCCTTTTTACTGAAACATCAAGGCTATCCTCCGGCTGTTATGCTCGCAGTCTTTATGCATGCCAGTTTATTTTGGTTTATGGTGGAACGAGATTTTGCTCCGGATAATACCTTGAAAATTGAAACTGTCAGCATGCCTGTTGCGACAGTTAAAGATAACCCCCAAAAATTGCGTCGCTTAGAGAACATAACTAGGCAGAATGAAGCCCGTCAAGAGCGCGAGCGTGAACAAAAACTGGCGAGAGAACAAGAAGCTAGACGTAAGGCAGATGAACAAAAAAAAATGGAGGCTGAACAAGAAAACAAAGCAGAACAAGCTCGTAAAGAAAGTGCTAAGGCTGAGGAAGCAAGACAGGCACGGATTAGAGAGCAAGAGAATAGAGCAAAGCAACAAGCTGCTAACGATGAACGTCGTCGTGAGCAAGCCTTACAGAAAGCTGAAGAAGATCGTAAAGCTTTAGAAATGCAGGCGAACAACAATAGGCAAGTAGATAACGAGCTTGTGGGTCAGTATATGGCGATCATCAGACAATTAATTCAGCAAAACTGGGTGATACCTCCTTCAGCTCGTAATGGAATGGCTGCTTTAGTAGAAATTCGTACTACTCCCATCGGAGATATAACTAGTTATAGTATTCTTCAGTCAAGTGGCGATACTTTATTCGATAGTTCTGTATTGCAAGCAGTCGCGAGAGTGGGTGATTTGCAAGAATTAAGAGATTTACCTAATGCTATTTATGAAAGGAATTTCAGACGCTTTAATTTGTTATTTAAACCCGAGGATTTGTTGCGATGAAGTTCAAAGCCGTGGTTTTGCTCTCCCTAAACATACTATTGTTCGTTGCCGGAGCCCAAGCTCAGCTGACTATTCAGATTAGTCAAGGGGTGGATGACCCCGTTGATATTGCCATTGTCCCCTTTGGCTGGGAGGGCTTTGGTGTATTGCCTGAGGATGTGACGACTGTGATAAGTAGTGATTTACGCATGAGTGGGGAATTTAGTCCCATTGACCAACGTAACATGCTAAGTCTGCCTCACCAGCAAAGTGAGGTTTTTTATCGTGACTGGAGCTTTTTAGGTGCAGATTATTTGGTTGTAGGTAAAATCAGTCAGGCAGCAGCCGGTGATTTATTCGAAGTGCAGTACGAGCTATTCGATGTTGCACGTCAAAATAGGCTGCTCGGTGAGGTTATCAGTGGCAATCTAGCTCAGCTGCGTGATATAGCTCATCAAATTGCTGATGCCATATTCGAGAAGGTGACTGGAGTGAGAGGCGCTTTTTCTACCCAGATACTCTTCGTCACTTCGCAACGTATCAATGATTCAGTGACTAACTATCAATTGAATATTGCGGATATGGATGGTGGGCGTCCGAAGGTTTTACTCGAGTCACCAGAACCTATCATGTCACCCACGTGGTCTCCTGATGGCCAAAAAATATCTTATGTAAGCTTCGAGTCTACCAGGCCTAGAATTTATATTCATGATCTGCAGTCGGGTCAAAGGGATCAGATTACGAATTTTCAAGGAATCAATGGTTCTCCTCAGTGGTCACCCGATGGCAGTAAAATGGCTATGGTTTTATCAAAAGACGGCAACCCAGATATTTATGTGATGGATTTACTTACAAAGGCGCTAACCAAGGTGACGAATCATTTTGCCGTGGATACTGAACCTAGCTGGATGCCTGATGGAAGATCACTTCTCTATACCTCTGAGCAAGGGGGTAACTTTCGCCCACAAATCTACCAAGTTAACTTAGAAACATTATGGTCAGAGCGTGTTACTTTTGAGGGAACTTATAATGCCAAAGCCATGATGCTCCCAGATGGTGAGAATATGGTCTTGATTCACAGATACGACACTAGAGACCCATACCATCTGGCCATACAGAATCTTTCTAGAGGGACATTAAGGATTCTAACAGACACAGATCTTGACGAATCACCCACGATCGCTCCTAATGCCAGCATGATACTTTATGCCTCTAAAGAGGGTGAAAGAGGCGTTTTGAATGCAGTTTCTATTGATGGCAAAGTGAAAATTCAATTGCCGGTCAATGATGGTGATGTAAGGGAACCAGCTTGGTCGCCATTTTTAGACTAGCTGAACATGAATAATTTGGATAAATAGTCATTTAGTGCTGTATTTTTTCTAGTATTGGGGTAAGGTTACGATAAATAAATATTTTTTTACAGCCCTCTTGAGAGCTGTAAATAATGTCGTAAAATACACGCCTTGTTCCCACCTGCATAAAAACACAAGGAGTTTATATGCAAAATTCTGCTCTAGTTAACATTGGTGCCGCTTCTTTACTTTCTTTAATGTTGGTGGCTTGTAAATCCACAGATGATGTAGTGCAAACTTCGGATGATATGTCAGCCCGAGAGGCAACGCCTGTTGCTACTACTGGTCCGGATGATGGTCTGACAGCTGCTCAGCGCGCAGAACGTGATAATGCACTCGCTACCAAAGTATTTTACTTTGAATTCGACAAGTCAGACCTCAGCGCGGAAGCGCGTGCTGCTCTGGTCTTCCACGCTAATCAACTAAAAGCAAACCCAAGTATGAAATATCGTTTAGAGGGTCATGCAGATGAGCGGGGTACTCGCGAATATAACTTGGCTCTTGGCGAACGACGTGCTCAAGCAATTGAAAGGTACCTGCAGGTCCAGGGAGTTTCTTCTTCACAATTAGAAACTATCAGTTATGGTGAAGAGCGTCCTGATGATACTGGAAATAATGAGGCCTCTTACTCAAAGAACCGACGCGTAGAGATTAAATAGTAAGGTTTGTGGGTACATCAACGCATTACCGTTGCTTCCTGCAAATCTCTAATTTATGCCATTGGAGTAGTGACATAAGGGAATGAGAGTTAGGCCAGTGCTGAACGTACAGAGCTGTTAGTCTGTTTGACTGACCATGAGTTTACTTGATTTGCTTGGAAAAAGTCATTTCAGCATTTAAATTATCCAGCGAACTAGGTCATCAAGATTGATCAAGCCTGTGAATGAACTTCGGCAGTGCGTATAACCAATTAATCTGCTATAACTAGGCCGAGCTTAGCTCGGCCTAGTTATTTTGGCTAGTTCAATTTGATAGCACAAATTTGAAACAGAAGGAGCTCCCTTTGCCTGAACAAAAGTTAATAGCGGAAAAAAAGCTAAGTAGACTTTACGCACTGATCTTTTCCACAACACTGTATTCCAATGTTGCGCTCGTACAGGCTCAACAAGGAGATGGTAGCAACGAACTGTTATTATCACTTTACGATGAGATGACTGTATTACAGCAGGAGCTACAGACTCTACGAGGAATTGTAGAGGAGCAGAAAAACAAGATTCGTCAGTTGGAGCAAGATACTCGCGACAGATACATTGACATGGATAATCGTCTATCCGCTTTAAGCAAAGCCTCTGCCAATGTTCTTTCAGGTGACTTAGATCAATTTTCTCTAAAACCTCAAGATAAAGTTGATACTTTAACTAATATAGTGGCTTCAGACACTCAAAAAATCGCTGGCAACATACAGGAGTCAGATAATGCCGGTGATGTTGGTTCAGATTATGCTGGACTTGGAGAGCAGGAATTATACCGGCTCGCACTCAATGCCTTGTTAGAGGAAAATAAAAGTGAGGAAGCAGTTGTAATGTTTCGAGCATACGAACAACGCTATCCATCTGGTAGATTGATGCCAAATTCACTCTATTGGTTAGGGGAAGCATTACTATTATTGGCTAATTATGATGAGGCAATTTCAGCTTTCCAAAGAGTATTAGAAAACTACCCGACAGATGCTAAAGCGCCGGGAGCACTTCTAAAGATGGGAGTTGCCATGAATCAAAAAGGGGATAGAGCCAGTGCTGAAGCTCTTTGGGGAGATTTGAGTCATCGTTATCCAGATTCTACCAGTGAAATCAGGCTGGCACAGGACTACCTAGCTCGGCCATGATCCATACATTACGTGTTACCGAAATCTTTTTCTCTCTTCAGGGTGAGAGTAAGTCCAGTGGTCGTCCAACTGTTTTTATCAGGCTTACGGGTTGCCCCCTAAGGTGCGTCTATTGTGATACGGCTTATGCATTTAGTGGCGGTATGCAATACACTTTGGAGGAAATATTACAGCAGGTGAGGACTTATAATTGCCCGTATGTCTGTGTAACTGGAGGTGAACCTCTAGTTCAGCCCAACTGTCTAGCACTGCTGAGGGACTTAGCCGAAGCCGGATATCATGTATCGTTAGAAACCAGCGGAGCTATTGATGTTAGTGGTGTGGACGAAAGAATTAGTAAAGTAATGGATCTAAAAACCCCTGCCTCTGGTGAAATGGAGAAAAATCTATTCACAAATATTCCACTACTTGGGATTAATGATCAAATAAAGTTTGTCATTGGTGGAGAGCGCGATTACCAGTGGGCAAAGTCCATTGTTGAAACTCATAAACTGATAGACAGGGTAGGAGAGGTGCTTTTTTCACCAGTTTATGAATCTTTAGCTCCAGCTCAACTAGCTCAATGGATTCTTTCAGATCAGATGAATGTAAGGATGCAAATTCAGCTACATAAAATACTCTGGCAGGATGCACGTGGTAAATAAATCAGTTTGTTTTGGCAGCTAAAGAATAGGAAGCATAAGTATAATATGTCAGTAAAAAAACGCGCAGTAGTCTTATTATCCGGAGGTTTGGATTCAACCACATGTCTTGCATTGGCGGTAGCGCAGGAGTTGGAATGTTATGCTCTCAGTTTTGATTATGGGCAACGATCAAGATGTGAATTAGTTGCTGCGGCAGAGATAGCCCAAAAAATGCAGGTTAAGGAACATCGTATTATCCCTATGGATATGAGCGGCATAAGTGGATCAGCCCTTCTTGATGTAGCGATCGCAGTTCCAGAGAAAGAAAGCGAGGGAATTCCTGTCACTTATGTTCCGGCACGTAATACGCTTTTTCTTTCCTATGCTCTTGCTTGGGCCGAGGTTCTCTGTGCTGAATACATTTTTATAGGAGTGAATGCTAGAGATTATTCGGGCTACCCAGACTGTAGGCTCGAATACATTAATGCATATCAGGAAATGGCAAATATAGCGACACGTGCAGGAGTGGAAGGTCAGCCGTTACAGATTGCTACCCCTCTCATGGATCTGGATAAAGCCAGCATAATAAGACTTGGGATTGCGGCGGGAGTAGACTACTCTCTCACCATCTCTTGTTATCAGGCGGATACCCAAGGAGAAGCATGCGGAGTTTGCGATTCATGTAGGTTCAGACGCAGAGGATTCTTAGAAGCAGGGGTCAAGGATCCCACAATATATCAGGAAAAACGGAGTTAAAAATTGGGGAATATACTTGAAATTTTCCCAAGACAGCGTACCATGTTCGGCTTTCTAAGAGGGTCGTTAGCTCAGTCGGTAGAGCAGTTGGCTTTTAACCAATTGGTCGTAGGTTCGAATCCTACACGACCCACCATAACCTCTCTGTCTGTACATCTTTTCCAATACTTCCTTTGCTTTATTTATATATCTCTTGAAAACTCAAGGTATCTCAGGCTTCTTGTAAGCAATTAATTGTTTGATCAATCATATCTTTGAAGTAAAGTCCTTGGGTGGATCCTGGATACAGAGCAATTTAAGAGAGATAGACTATGATGAATTATTGATTTAGATCCAATAATCCTTTTACTTTCAGGGAAGCTTCCTTGAAATTTAGCTATTTGATTAGCTATATAATCGTTGAAACTGCACTGTTTAAAGATACTTTAACTATGACTACAAACTCCCATGAAGAAACAGAACTTTTCTCTGACCGAGCTATGGTTAAATCTTGGTTGAACCGTGTGCCCACCATAAACGCCATTAAAACTTCCGATCAAATAGTGTTAAAAGAGCAGATTATCCAAATACTAAAAGAGCAGGATACCCAGTTCGTTGCACATTACTATACTGCTCCTGAATTACAAGAGCTTGCAGAAGAATCAGGAGGTTTAGTCGCTGATTCCCTGGAAATGGCACGATTTGGCGCGCAAAGTAAAGCGAGTACTTTACTTGTAGCAGGAGTAAGGTTTATGGGCGAAACTGCTAAAATTCTTAGCCCTGAAAAAAACGTACTGATGCCTACACTTGAGGCCACCTGTTCCTTAGACTTGGGTTGTCAAGCTGAAGAGTTTCAGATTTTTTGTGCACAATACCCTGAGCATGAAGTAGTTGTTTATGCTAATACTTCTACAGCGGTCAAGGCACAGGCGGATTGGGTAGTTACATCCGCTATAGCTCTTGATTTAGTAGATCATCTATTGGGTCAAGGCAAGAAAATTATCTGGGCACCAGATAGGCATTTGGGACGTTATTTACAAAAATCGCTGGATGTGACTGGGGAAGACTTAGTGCTTTGGGATGGGGCCTGTATTGTCCATGAAGAATTTAAAACCAAGGCCTTGTTGGATATGAAGACTCTATACCCACATGCTGCTGTCCTGGCTCATCCTGAATCTCCTTTATCGGTCTTAGAGCATGCTGATGTTATTGGTTCGACTTCTCAAATTATTAAAGCAGCGAAGGAGCGTCCTGAGTCGACTTTTATCGTCGCAACCGATCATGGAATTTTCTACAAGTTACACCAAGCTGCGCCTACCAAAGAATTCCTGTTAGCCCCAACTGCTGGCCAAGGTGCCACCTGTCGATCATGTGCTAATTGTCCTTGGATGGCAATGAACCATTTAGCTAATGTGAAAGCAGCGCTAGAATATAAGAGCAGACCAGAGTCCAATTCGAAGTCAAGTCTTCATGAAGTGGTAGTTGATCCGGATTTGGCTAAAAAAGCACTTATTCCCCTTCAAAGAATGATAGACTTCAAAGCCTCCCTTTAAACTACTATACAACGTTATGGCCGTGACTACTTTGCTATGGGAGTTTACCGGCTTGATTAGCTAGTTTTATATTTAACTGATGCGAATTCCACAGCAGCGCAAAAGTATTGGCTGTACGAGTTGCCCTGTCGAGTCATTTTAACGATAGAACTTACTTTCAATTTCCCGGATGTAATCCTGACGTTGGCGAATTCTTGCTTGAGTTAGCTTGTCAGACTCTATTTTGAGAGCAAGACTCAACTGCTCTTTAGATCGGGTAAAATCTCCTATACAAATGAAATATTCAGCCCTGGCTTGATGCAGGCCAGAGATGTTTCCAGCGCGACCTTGTATCTCGGCAAGCTGAAACCAGAGATTTATATCACTTCTTTGTGCATCAGTTGCCTTGAGTGAATGATCGAGTAGAACTTTTGCCGCTTTATTGAATTGTTTATCTTGTTCTAATACTTTGGCATAAGCAAGGGTTAAAGGATTGTTTCCTGGGTTAATTGCAAGCTGATCGGTTAAAATTGCTAATGCCCTTGGTAAGCGATCACTAGCAGCGGCTATTTCAGCAGACTGTAACGCAAAAGCAATATTAGTTGGGTTGGCGCTAAACAATTCATCACTGATTTGTACGGCTTCAATTAATCGGTCACTTTTTAACAAAGATTGTGCAATGCCATAGTAAAGAGCTAGAGACTCTTCCTTCAATAAATCACGTTTATTCGATAATTGCATTTTGTGATCTTCAATTAAACTCTGCAGATTTTTACTGTAATTTACCAAGACTCTCTCACGCATTAGCAAGAATTGCAGGCTTGATTGTTTTTGAACCAAAGGCATGCTATTGGCGCGATTACGGCTATTGGCAATACGATTCTCATCAAGGGGGTGTGTCAGCATAAATTCAGGTAGTCTCTCAGCACCACCACGCCCCTTCAGCATAAGCTCAAACATTGCAACCATATCTTGTGGGTCGAAGCCAGCCTGATATAGCGTTCTAATACCAATACTGTCAGCCTCTTGCTCATTGCTTCGAGAGAATCTTAGCTGGTTGTTTACACCAATCGCTTGGTTGGTCATTAATGCTGCCTGTCCTGCCTCCCCGCCTGCAGTAGCCATAATAACGAGTGATGCCAGAAGACCGGCCATGTTCGGTAAAGTATTGTTCTTCTGCTGTTCTACACGACGTGCATAATGCCGTTGGCTAATATGGGCAAGCTCATGAGCCAAAACTGAAGCTAATTGACCTTCGCGCTCAGCATTTAAAAAAATACCTGCATTGACTCCAATTATGCCTCCTGGTGCAGCAAAGGCATTAATTTGCTCTTCGTCGATTAGGGCGAACTCAAGCCTATGATCGGTTAACTCGCTGTTAGCAGCTAGTTTATAAGTCAAGCTCTGTATGTAATCCATTAAAAGAGGATCATCATACAATGGTGCCTCACGTCTAATTTGACGTAGAAATTCACGCCCGAATTCATATTCTTGCTGGCTGGAGACGGTGCCAGAAATGGCGTTACCCAATACGGGCAGGTTAACTTGGGCTTGACTATGGGGGCAGAAGGTAAAACAGAGCAAAACACCGAAAAACGCACTAACTATGTTCAGGAGAGAAGATCTGACCAGTGATTGTGACACACCAGGAGAGTTTAGATTTATGGTCTTCATTATCGTCCACAACTGCCTATTCTTGTTGTTACTTTAACACTGCAAAGCTCTCATTAGCAGAGATTTTTAATGAAAGTTTTCTACTTCCATTAATAGGTAATTCCAAGTGTCCTTGCTAGAATGATAACTTTAGTTAACTGGTGAATACAAAGATGTCACAATACATCACTGAGGAACTCGACCTAAAAGGATTGAACTGTCCTATGCCCTTGCTAAAGACGAAGCTTGCACTAAACAGATTGGCAAGCGGTGCTGTAGTGCAAGTAGCTTCTACAGATCCTTCCTCAGAACGGGATTTTGTTGCCTTCGCTAAGCAAAGTGGTACCAAGTTACTTGAAAGCTGGGTAGAAGAGGGTGTTTACTATTATCGATTGCAGAAAGCCTGAGCTCTGACCGATGAGCAATCTGCTAATAAAAAAGTGACTAAAAACTTAAGAGGTCTAACGCTAAGACGTCTAGTAACATTAAGTTCGGAAAATTAAATGATCAAGGTATTAGAAGGTTTCATCCAACGCTATTTCAAGGAAGAGGAGGCAATAATCCTAGTCTTCTTGCTATTTTGTTTTTCGCTCGTCATTTGGTGGCTTGGTTCTGTGCTTGCACCTTTACTTTGGTCCTTAGTTATTTCCTACATGTTGCAAGGTTTAGTTAATACATTGATACGTTGGCGTGTGCCGCGACAGCTGGCCGTCTATTTAGTCTTTGCCATATTTCTCGGAGCTATGATTTTATTAATACTGGTATTTTTGCCTTTTACATGGAATAGGATTAGCCTTTTACTCAATGATCTGCCGCAAATGTTGGAACAAGTGAGGCAATTGGTGCTATTGCTGCCAGAGCGTTATCCTCGCCTTTTCAACGCAAACCAATTACAGGCAGTGTTGGATAACCTTCAAAATGAACTGGGTGCTATGGGACAAACCCTCTTGTCATACTCAGTCACTGGCTTTACCCGGGCGGTTTCCATTGCCGTTTATGTTGTTTTGGTACCAATAATGGTGTTTTTTATGCTGAAAGATTCAATTAGGCTATTAAATTGGATAGAAAATTGGCTTCCTAAAAAGCGTCCTGTAATGGCACAAATTTGGCATGAGATGAATGATCAGCTAGCCAATTATATTCGTGGGAAGGGGGCTGAAATTATTATCGTTGGTAGTATTGTGTACCTTGTCCTGCTGTTACTTAAGGTAAACTACGCACTTCTATTGGCAGTTCTCATCGGTTTCTCAGTGATTATCCCTTATATTGGAGCTACTGTAGCTACTATACCCGTAGCTATGGTAGGGTTTTTTCAGTGGGGTTTTAGTCCTGAGCTTGGACAGTTATTAATTATTTACATTATTCTGCAAGTACTGGATGGAAATATCCTGGTGCCTTTGATCTTTTCTGAAACCGTTAACTTGCATCCATTAGCAATATTAGCAGCGGTTCTAGTTTTCGGGGGAATATGGGGCTTTTGGGGCGTTTTTTTTGCTATTCCGCTAGCCACTTTTCTAAAAGCTATCATGAGAGCTTGGCCAGTTTCTCATCCGTTTGAAAATGAGGTCTGAGCTTAGAGGTCTTGCCCAGGGCGCATGCTTTTCAGTGTATTTCCTTTGTTACTAACATCTATTTTTATTGTTCGAATATTATTTGCAGTCGTCAGTATGAAGTAAATTTTTCCCCTGCTTTGCCTGACTGTTCATATCTTGTGTATAGCCCCGTCCAAGTCCCAAGCCTTCCACCATCAAGCTCAGCTAGCAACAGGAAACTCGAGGTAAGCCATGAAGGACACCAGAAGGTGAAGTTTTTTTGGTATTCATGGGATACTTGTAGCTGGAAATCTGCAAGTGAAGAGGCTCCAGGGGGTTGGAACTATGAGCTAGTAGGTACCATCCAAAAGCGGGATGCGTTAAAATCCCCTTTTAATTTTGGCCAAAACATACCTGGGTAATAATTCCGACGAGGTTTTCATGATTTATGGCAGTATAGTCGCTTTAGTTACGCCAATGAGCACGAGTGGAGCTATAGACTATCCTGCTTTACAGCGTTTGGTGGAGTGGCATGTCTCATCAGGCAGTAATGCTATTGTGGCTGTTGGAACTACGGGAGAATCTGCCACTCTCAACGTAGATGAACACGTGGCAGTAATTAGGGCCGTGCTCGACGCCGTAGCAGGACGTATTCCTGTGATTGCAGGTACTGGGGCAAATTCTACGGATGAGGCTATCGAATTGACCAAAAGGGCCAAAGAAGCTGGTGCAGATGCTTGCTTGTTAGTTACGCCGTACTACAACAAACCTACTCAACGTGGACTCTTGGCGCACTATAAAACAATTGCCGCCGCGGTTGATATACCTCAAATTTTATACAACGTGCCAGGACGTACTGCTTGCGATTTGCTTCCAGATACCGTGGTTGAGTTGTCCTCTGTGCCTAATATCATTGGTATCAAAGAGGCCACTGGAGATTTATCTCGTGGTAAAGAGTTGTTAGAACGCTGCAGTAAAGATTTTATAATCCTTTCTGGAGATGATGCCACTGCTCTTGAATTAATACTCCTTGGAGCTAAGGGGAATATTGGGGTTACTTGTAACGTGGTGCCAAGTGAAATAGCAGAGATTTGTGCGCTGGGCTTAGCTGGTAAAGCAGAAGAAGCAAGAGCTCTTGATGCCAGAGTTGCTTGTTTACATAAAGATCTTTTTGTTGAAGCCAACCCGATTCCTGTTAAATGGGCATTAATGGAGATGGGGCGAATCAGTGAAGGGATTCGTCTTCCTTTGGTCACTCTAGATCCAAAATACCAATCTATAGTACGAGCCTCTCTTCAAAAGGCTGGGGCTCTATGATGAATTTTTTTCAAACAGTTAACTTAACCTTACAGTCTTTTTTGCTGGCATTGGCTCTGGCAGGTTGTACCTTGATACCCTCGCCGACAAATCTTCCTTATGTTGGCGAACCTATCGCCAAAGTAGTTGGAAAAGAGGGAATGTTCCGTGATCGAAAAGAAGATTATTTGGCTGCGGAAGATCTTCCGCGTATCAGAGTGCCAGCTGGATATGATGATTACATCATCGATGACTTGCTTGTAATTCCAGAATTACAAAATGCAGCAGCCAGACCATTTCCAGATCCACCTCGTCCTAACATTAGCCTGGCAACTGATAATCGTGAGGTGGTCATTCAGCGCATGGCTGAACGAGCTTGGATTGTTGCCGATGCTAGCCCCAGCCAGATTTGGCCAAGACTACGGGAGTATTGGCGAGGTCAGGGGATCGACCTGGTGCTAGAGGATCCTAGCAATGGAGTTATGGAGACACAATGGTTTGCGCTAGAAAATGAATTTATCAATCGTGAAAAATTCCAGATTCTTGTAGATAATGGCTTTCAACCTAATAGTGCAGAGGTGCGCTTGATCCTGACTGAAGCGCCTCAAGCATTACCTCCCATTGAGACGACACGATTTCCTGAATCGTCTGTGAACTTGGAGTTAGCCTATGACTTTCTATTAGACATCTCACGTTATCTTGCTAACGTTGCAGATCTTTATCAGACGGGTTCGGCCTCACTACTGGCACGCTCATTGACTAGCGAGGGGCGTGCAGAGCTAATTAGCACGCCTCAGGGCTTGCCGATATTACGTTTAGAAGCTCCCTATGATCGTTCATGGGCGGCTGTGAGACGAGCGTTGGTCAGAAATTTTATCGAAGTAGTGAGTGATGATATTGACAATGGTGTCATGATCGTGAGTTACAACCCGGATGCCCGTCCAGAAGAAGAAAATAAAAAACCAGGGGTTCTGAAGCGCTTCTTTACATTAGGTGGGCGTATTCTTAGTGATGCAGATAGCTACTACATAATACGTGTCGAACTCATTGAGACAGAAGAGGGGGTTGAAATTCTTGGATTCCCTGAACGTAATAGTCCCCTGGAGGGTTCCGGTGATGCTGTTAGAGCATTGTTGAACCAAATCAGGACTACAATTGCCTAGCAGAGCACTTTGGATAAAGGATCTAAGAGATAATCTTTTTGGGGGGCAGACTTATGACTAGGTTTTTGGGTTCGAGACTCACAATTTCTTGAGCTCTAATTGTCATTAATATGATATTTAAATAAGTTTTTAACATGTACTAGTTCAGTATTGCATACTTTACAGGTCCTAATTCCATGAACGGAGCTCCAATGGAAAAGCGCAGTGAACTTTATCGAGGTAAAGCCAAAACCGTCCATACAACAGACGATCCTAAGTATATGATTATGGAGTTTCGTAATGATACTTCTGCTTTTGATGGTACTAAAGTTCAGCAGTTGGAAGATAAAGGCCGAGTAAATAATCTCTTCAATGCCTTTATAATGGAAAGGCTAGCTAATGCAGGCGTTTCAAGTCATTTTGTTAAACTCTTGTCGGATACTGAGTCTCAAGTGTTAGCATTGAATATGCTCCCTTTGGAATGTGTAGTGAGGAATTATGCTGCGGGTAGTTTGAGCCGTCGTTATGGTATTCCGGAAGGGACTGAAATCACTCCACCAACTTTTGAGTTTTTTCTAAAAAACGATGCGTTACATGACCCAATGATTAATGATTCTCATATTATTAGTTTTGGCTGGGCATCACAGGCTCAAATTGACGAGATGAAAAGACTGACTTTAGCGGTAAATCATGAGTTGAAAGCTTTGTTTGATGCTGGAGATATGATTCTGGTGGATTACAAGCTCGAATTTGGTATGAATGATGGCAAGTTGTACTTGGGTGATGAGTTCAGTCCAGATGGTTGTAGAATATGGGACAAAGCAACTAAGAAAAAAATGGATAAAGACCGATTTCGTCAGGATCTTGGCGATGTGATCGAAACGTACAAAGAGGTAGGTCAACGCCTAGGGCTGCACTTCTAGTTTCAATAACTAACCATAGCGTCAAGCGCTAAGGAGTAGGAGTGGAAATTTATCATCTACTCATTCCAGTTCTTTTCTTGTTGATGTTCATAAGCTGGCGAGTTTTTCGCCAGCCACTTGCAAAGGAAGGTAGTGACGCTCAACAAATTATCATTCTGAACGAGCGTTTGAGTGCCCGCGATCATGAGCTACAGCGTCTTCTAGAAGAGTTATCGACGGCAAAGGCTGAACTACAGGTAATGCACCAGACTCTCGCTGAACAAAAAAGTGACTTAGCTAGAGCGGTAACGCTACTCGAGCAAGAACGCTTACAGCATCAACGGGAAATACGTGTATTAGATGACGCACGAACTATCATGAAACAAGAGTTTGCTTTATTGGCAAGTGAAGTGTTAGAGCAGAAAGGTAAGGTTTTTGGTGAGCAACACGAAATTCAATTAAAACAGGTATTACAACCACTTGGAGAGAAACTTCAATCTTTCGAAGCAAAAATAGAACAAACACATTTACAGCAATCACAGCAACGTTCTGTATTGGAGCATGAGCTCAAACGATTAATGGAGTTGAATACTCGAATTAGCGATGAAGCAGACAGTCTCACAAAGGCGTTAAAAGGTGAAAATAAAACACAGGGTAACTGGGGTGAATTCATTCTAGAGAGACTTCTTGAAAGCTCAGGACTCGCTAAAGGTCGTGAATATGATATTCAGTCAGCCCAGAGAGATAATGAAGGAGCTTTACAATACCCGGATGTAATTGTTAATTTGCCCGAGGGAAAACAGATTATTATCGATTCCAAGGTGTCTCTAACTTCTTATCTTGCATTCAGTAACTCCGATGAAAAAGAACAGCGAGAGCTTTATTTAAAAGCTCACATACAGTCTATAAGAGCTCATATTCAAAACTTGTCAGGCAAGAAATACCAGAATCTACCTAAGATAAATACGCTAGATTTTGTCCTGCTTTTTGTTAATGTTGAACCGGCATTTTTATTGGCTTTACAACATGATGATAAACTTTTTACTGATGCATTTAGTAAAAATATCATTCTTGTTGGGCCCTCCACATTATTGGCTACTCTTCGCACGATTCAGAGTTTATGGCGTTTCGAATACCAGAATAAAAACGCCAATGAGATTGCTAAAATTGCAGGGTCTCTGTATGACCAATTCGTTGCCTTTACTAAGGATCTTGATGAGGCAAATAAACAGCTTGAGCGATCACAAAATGCCTTAGATTCAGCACGGAAACGCCTGTTTACAGGTAATGGTAATGTTGTTAAGCGAATCAAGGATCTGCGGAAGCTTGGCGCTAAAACTAGTAAGGAGTTAGCTATTGAGTGGAGTATTGAAGAAGATCAAGACGAACAATTTGCCGATATATTAGAAAGTGAATACGTTGATCAAAACACTCCTGAAACAACAGACCCTGCTCAGGAATAACTAGACTCTTTTTAGTCTTGAAAATATTAGTGTGAGAGAATGATGTTTGTTGATTTAAATCCCATTCATGAGTTTCTTGGCTGTCAAACACCAACCTGCTGGATAGATTCTGCACTTGCTCATCCAGAAGAACTTCTCATAGACCATGCAAATTGCGAGAAAAAAGCAGCATCTACAGCGATGAGTTTGCTTTATAAATATGTCGATAATACAAAGTTGCTCACCAAAATGTCTCAACTTGCACGCGAGGAGCTTCTGCATTTTGAACAAGTGGTGACGCTCATGAGGGATAGAGGGGTTAACTACCGACATCTAACCCCATCGCGCTATGCCTCTGGTCTCCGCTCAGTAGTTCGAGCAAAAGAACCAGAACGTTTGATTGATATTCTGCTGATTGGAGCCTTCGTTGAGGCGCGCTCATGTGAGCGTTTTGCAGCTTTATTACCGTATCTTGATAAGAACTTGCAGAAATTCTATCGTTCTCTACTTCGTTCTGAGGCCAGACATTTTGCGGACTACTTAGAGCTAGCAGGCGATCTAAAAGATGAAGGGTTTGAGAAAAGGATTGTTGAAATTAGAAACTTGGAACAGTCTCTCATAGAATCTCCTGATGAAACATTTCGCTTTCATAGCGGGTTAATATCATCAAGTTCCTCGCAAGTGCAGGGATACTTGCAAATGGCCTGATCATTCTTGCTTGAGATTTGCTACAAAGAATGCAGTAACACTAAGCTAGCTTCATTTTCTGCAGCTATTAGGGCGACCTAGTCCTAACCCTAACTTTTTCTCAAGCAAATCTGGTTGTTCGCATTTTAGATTATTGTTTCCTACAAGAGCTACAAAACTTACTTAGTCTAACTCAAATAATTCATCAAGGGCCCGAATGTTGTTGTTGCGTAAACTCAACATCCTTAGATTTCTTAATTCGCCGATTTCACCTATTTCTTGCAAAGAGTTATTGCTTAATTCTAATTGTTCTAGAGCAAGAAATTTTTTCAAACCAACTAAATTATTGACTCCTTGAGCTGGACAGGTCAGTAATTTGATTTCTTCAGGTTTGTTGACACCGCTTGAAGTCATCAATAGACGAATACATGTCTCTAAGCCAGGATCTTGAACATATTCAGTGATTGCTGTGGGCTTTGGTGTAAAAAGAACGATATTTCCGAATGTCACTTCGTATGGGTTACTAGCGCAACCATATAAGGAATAAAGAAACACCAATACACTAAAGGATTTTAGGTAACTTCTTGTCTGCCAATAGTCTGTTCGAATATAGTTTGGTAATTGATGACTCGGCATCTCTTGTGTCTCTCTAATCTAAAGAACCGGCTTAGTTCACTGTATCTAATCTGAGTTTAATAGATAAAGTGTATCACTTAGTAAAATTGATTAGTAAGAGCATTGGCAAAGATACAATGTAGCAGGTAGACTATGGCGTTTACCTGACCTAGATAATTTTCAAATTTGAATACACATGGCCTGGAGATTGGCATGAATCTATTTATCAAGAAAAAAAAGTTACGTTTAATTGCAGCCAGTTGTGTGTTTATGGGTTGTGTAATTCCTGTTGCTTTTTCACAAGAACAGGCAATTATTGATACGCCTGCACAAAAAATTGGTTACAGTATCGGTGTGAATATCGGGATCAATCTGGCGCAACAGGGGTTGCTCGATAGCCTTGATATGGATGCTCTTCTCGCTGGTTTGCGTGATGGTACAACTGGCGAACTCTTGATGACTGAAGATGAGATTATGATGGCTTTACAAGAGTTTGGGGAAGCTCAGCAAGCTAAAATTGAAGCAGCCGAGGCTGCTGCCGCAGAAGCTGGTCAGGCATTTCTTTCAGCAAATAGTGTCAACAGCGGTGTTGTGACGACAGCTTCTGGTTTGCAGTATGAGGTTATCTCTCGAAGCGAAGACAACGATTCCCTCATGCCTACAGAATCCGATACAGTCCGTGTGCATTATCACGGTACACTGGCAGATGGCACAGTTTTTGATAGTTCTGTTGAGCGTGGTGAACCTATCAGTTTTCCCCTTAATGGAGTCATTTCTGGTTGGACAGAAGGTTTACAACTAATGCATGTGGGAGACAAATTCCGTTTCACTATTCCACCAGAGTTAGGGTATGGTTCCGCAGCTGTTGGTCCGATTCCACCAAACTCAGTATTAATTTTTGAAGTTGAGCTTTTAGGAATAGAGTAGGAAGTTGGCAATAAAAGTGTGCTCAAAATATGTCAGTAAATGATCTTTGCCGTTTTATAGATTCTGCTGTTACCCCTTTCCATGCTGTGGCTACTATGATCACAGCCTTAGAAGAAAGTGGTTATAAAAGATTGTCTGAAGAGTCTTCATGGTCATTGAACACAGGTGGTTGCTACTTTATCACTCGCAATGATAGTTCGTTGATAGCTTTTACGGTGGGGGATGGCAAGCTAACTGAGCAAGGTCTGCGTATGATTGGAGCGCATACAGATTCCCCTTGCCTCAAAGTCAAACCTCATCCAGAAATCTATAGCCAAGGCTTGTGGCAACTAGGTGTCGAAGTATATGGTGGAGCATTATTGAACCCTTGGTTTGATAGAGATTTGTCTTTGGCTGGGCGCTGTACATGGCTTGATACAACAGGGAAACTCTACGACTCTTTGATTGATTTTAAATCACCTGTAGTTGTTATTCCTTCCTTGGCTATACATCTAGACCGGGAAGCTAACCGTAATCGTAGTGTAAATGCTCAAAAGGAGCTACCTGCAATTCTCTTACAGAGCCCACTCGACGAGAAGTTTTCTTTCCGTGAAATTCTTCGAGAGCAAGTCATTAACTCTCCAGAAGGGGCGAATTGCAAAGAAGTTCTTGACTTTGAAATCTCTTTATATCCCACACAACCGGCGGGCTTGGTTGGCTTGCATAAAGAATTTGTTGCTGCCCCTAGGCTAGATAACCTGCTGTCTTGTTACACAAGCTTACAGGCACTACTTTCTTCTTCTACTGCCTACTCAATGCTTGTCTTTAATGATCATGAAGAAGTGGGCTCCGCTACTGCTTGTGGAGCTGCAGGTCCTTTTTTAGAGGGTACAATAGAACAACTCCTACATGCTTTAGATGAAACTGGAAGGTCAGCTCTAAGAAAAACTCTTGCAAATTCTTTGCTGATCTCTGCCGATAATGCCCATGCTGTTCATCCAAACTTTGCCGACAAGCATGATTCTCAACATGGTCCTAGAATGAACGGTGGACCTGTATTGAAATATAATGCCTCTCAACGATATGCGACTAATAGTCGTGGTGCTGCCTTGTTTAGACGCTTATGTCAGCTAGAGAATGTGGGTTGTCAAAGTTTTGTCATGCGTTCTGATCTAGCTTGTGGGTCTACTATTGGCCCTATTGTTGCTGCCGAACTTGGAGTCACAACAATTGATGTGGGATTACCTACGCTAGCTATGCATTCGGTACGCGAATTAGCCGGTGCTAGTGATATCCATGCCATGGTAAAAGTGTTAGGTGCATTTTTACAAAGAAGATAGCATTTTATCTTTTTGTATCTAATGTAGACCTTTTAATTTTTGTTTGCATCTTAGGTTAGCCAGAAAATAAGCAACCCTTTGATAGGAAAATTTATAGCCACATAAGGTTAACAGCAGATTAGCTGTAAAATTTTTGCGTTTTATCTCGAGCAGTCCAAAACCTTTGGGGTGCGACAACTTTGTGTAAAGTCGTAGGTATAGGTGAAGGTACTTTTAGCATTTGACTAGCTATAAGTGCAGCTGCTAACGGCGTGCGTGATAATCCATGTGATCCATGTGCAATATTTAACCAAAGTCCTTTGATCTGAGAATGATGGCTGTTATCCAATGGTCCAACAGCCGGCATTCTATCTGGCAACGTACAACGTACTGAAACGCGTTGCTCTAGTAAGTTCCGATTCTTTGTTTGTAAGGAAGCTATAAGATGCTTGTAAAGATGCTCTTCCAAGCCCAGATCAGCACTGTGTCGTAAATGCTCAAGTGTATGTAATTCGCGATTACAAGCTGTATCTGGCCCTAGAAAGTATGTTCCACCCATAGTGACACTTTCGGCATCTTTGATTACATAGCCGCTACCACATTTCACTGATTGATCAGTTATAAGATCCTCTGAAACTTTGAAGTGGTCAACTTGACCTAGATTTCCAATTAAAGGTAAGACTTGATCTGTGATTGTATTTATACCATTGATAGTCATAGCATCAGCAGCGTTACACAACACAACGTGATCTGCTCTGAAGAAGATTTCCTCTTTTCGTTCTACTAAAAACTGTAATTCCCACTGTTGAGAATCTGGACTTATACCGACTAGTTGGTGTTTAAATCGCAGTATTAGTTTTTCGTAATTCTGATCCAAGTACCACTGACATAGAGCAGCAGGATTTAACCAGCCTGCTTGACTGAAGTAGAGCTGTTGTTTTGATTCATTTACAGAAAAAATTTCTTCAGGATAGAGCCGTGTTGTTGATAATTTCTCGAAACGTTTTTGCCTGCCGTTATTATTCATATATTGGACAACCCCTATAGGATTGAAAATAGTTTCCGGTATATGTAGTGATTTGTAATGACCTAAAGCATGCAAATATGCGTGTAGTGTGAAGTAGTTATCAAGGCTATCTTGTGTTGAAGGCTTGTAGTGTAAGATACCTCGAGAGTTGCCTGAAGCTCCAGATGCTATAACTTTTTCTGAGTCAAAAACGTGAGTGGTAATACCAAGAGCGGATAATTGTGAAGCAAGAGCACAACCTGCTAGTCCGCTTCCAATGATGGCTATGGTACCTAAATTTCTTTCTGGGGGCGCAGAGAAGGTCGATGAAGCTTGAGCGTGTAGCATATGCTTTTTACCCGCAAAGCCTGTAACTTTTTGATAGTGGAAACCTGCATTTTGTAGGGCTTTTTTGAAATTCCCTGCTACTGAGTAGGAACTTAACGTAGTTTGTTGATGACTGAGGTAAGCGATATCTTGAATAAGCTCGTGAGTCCAAAGTTCAGGATTACAGCGTGGAGCAAATCCATCCAAAAACCAGCAGTCGACCTGAAATGGTGGAGTTTCATTTTCAGCATGATTGGCAAGATTAGCTAGTTCATCACGAGCATCTTGTAGGCAGAGAGTTAATATCACTGTATGAGAACTAAATTTTAAAAGCCATTGTCTTGAACCTGTGCAGCTAGGATCATAGACTTGCATTAATATTTGTTTGTATTGACCTAAGCTGGGGAAAAGGCATAGGACGCGATTTATATCCTCACGGGTGAGAGGGAATTGTTCGAAGCTTAAATAATGTAGTACCTGATTTGACCTGGCGTGCCCACACCAAAGCTTTACAGTATTTAGGAAATTTAGTCCGGCTCCAAAACCTAATTCACCAATTACAAAATGGGTATTGGTTGGATTTTCGAAGCGATCTTGCAGTTTGTTGGCTACATGGAAAACATAAGAGCTTTCACCTAATGGGTCCGCTCTAGAGTAGTAGACATCACCAAAATATTCAGAGTAAGGTAGACCCTGAGCGTTCCAGTTCAGTTTGGCATATTTGGATCTGTACGTCATAAGTGGAATAGGAATCCTACACGCCAAGATACATGGAGTTTAGTGTAGCTTATGCAGTCTCTCAAAGGTAGAATGTATATCCTCAAATTATTTAGCAATGGGAGATTTATGCATGCTGGAAGTAAATGCTTCCCTGCAATTTATTAGCGATGCCCTAGCACGAATCGATGTGCTTAGGGGGTATCTTTAACTTCGAGATTAAACAGGAACGACTAGCTGAAGTAGAGTTAGAATTAGGTGAAAGTTCAGTCTGGGACGTGCCAGAGCGAGCTCAGGCCCTTGGTAGAGAAAGAGCTGATTTAGCTCGTGTAGTCAATACTATCCTCGCTTTAGAAAGCCAATTTACAGAGATAGCAGAGATCATTGAATTAGCTGCGGCGGACAATGATAGTTCTCTTTTTGAAGAAGCAAAAACTGAACTAGAAAAAGCTGAGCAAACGCTTGATGAGCTAGAATTCCTAAGAATGTTTTCTGGTGAAATGGACGCTAGAAATGCATACGTTGATATTCAGGCTGGTTCTGGGGGGACCGAAGCACAAGATTGGGCTGAAATGCTTCTACGAATGTATTTGCGTTGGTGTGATGAACACGAGTTCAAAGCTGAGTTGATGGAAGCATCTGCTGGAGAGGTTGCAGGAATAAAAAGTGCTACAATCTACGTTCAAGGAAATCACGCTTTCGGCTGGTTGCGTACCGAGACAGGAGTACATAGATTAGTTCGAAAATCTCCTTTCGATTCCGGCAATCGCCGCCATACCTCCTTTGCGTCTGTCTTTGTCTCTCCAGAAATAGATGACGAAATTGATGTAGAGATAGATATGAGTAAAGTCCGCGTAGATACTTACCGAGCATCAGGTGCGGGTGGACAACATGTGAATAAAACTGATTCTGCCATTAGGATGACACACGAGCCTTCAGGCATCGTCGTTCAGTGTCAGAGTGAGCGATCTCAGCATAAGAATCGAGATATGGCACTTAAACAGTTAAAAGCAAAACTCTATGAAATGGAAATGCAAAAAAAACGTGAGAATCAGCAAAAAATTGAAGATGAAAAAGCTGACATTGGCTGGGGTTCTCAAATTCGTTCTTATGTTCTTGACCAGTCAAGGATTAAAGATTTGCGTACAGGTGTTGAAATGACAAACACTGGTGCAGTATTGGATGGCGCATTAGATAAATTTATGGAAGCAAGTTTAAAAATGGGCTTGTAATTATTCGCCAGCTTACTATTAATTAATTGATCAAAGAGAATGTGACACATCATGAGCCAGGAAAGACCCTCTCAATTAGATGCGCAAGATGACAATAAACTCATAGCACAACGTCGCGAGAAATTAACTACGCTGCGTAAGTCTGGCTCTGCGTTTCCGAACACTTTTCGTCGTGATGCTCTCGCTACAGATTTACAAGATAATTTTGGAGTAGAATCCAGAGAGGCTTTAGAAGAGTCTAAGCCTCCTGCGAAAGTGGCCGGTAGAATTATTCGCATGAGAGGTCCCTTCATAGTTATTCAGGATGGCACTGGTCAGTTGCAGCTTTATTTGAACCATAAGGAATATGATGAAGCCCAGAATGCGCTTAATAAGTCGCTAGATTTGGGTGATATTGTTGGAGTGACAGGTCGTGTTTTTAGAACTGGCAAAGGAGAACTCTCAGTTTGGGCTACTAAATTAGAACTTTTGACGAAATCATTACGACCATTACCAGATAAATACCATGGTCTTCATGATACCGAGCAGCGCTATCGCCAGCGCTATGTTGATCTGATTGCCAATGAAGAGACACGCCATACATTTATTTTGCGTTCAAAAATTATTGATTGTATTCGCCGTTTCATGAACGCTCGTGATTATATGGAAGTTGAAACGCCGATGATGCAGGTGATCCCAGGTGGAGCTGTTGCTAGACCGTTTATCACTCATCATAATGCACTTGATCAAGATATGTATCTCCGTATAGCACCAGAGCTTTACTTGAAGAGGTTAGTGGTTGGGGGATTTGAGCGAGTCTACGAAATAAATAGAAATTTTCGTAATGAGGGTTTATCCACCCGTCATAATCCAGAATTTACCATGTTAGAGTTCTATCAGGCATACACGGATTATCACGAGTTAATGGATCTCACCGAACAAATGCTAAGGCATGTTGCTGTTAATTGTCTCGGTACTACTAACCTAAATTATCAGGGGCATACCCTGGATTTTGGTAAGACTTTTTCACGTATCAGTGTTAAGGATGCTGTACTAACTCACCTCCCTGGAGTTTCTAAAGAGCAGCTTGAAAACATCGACTCACTCAAGAAACTAGCTAGTCAATGTGGTGTTGAACCACAGGCCCAGTGGGGGCATGGACGCTTGTTGATGGAGATTTTCGAAGCAAAAGTTGAGCACACACTGATAGAACCCACTTTTATCACAGAGTATCCAACTGAAGTTTCTCCGCTGGCTCGTCGTAGTGACACCAATGGTGAAGTTACAGATCGCTTTGAACTCTATATTGGAGGACGCGAAATTGCCAATGGGTTCTCCGAGTTAAACGACCCTGAAGACCAGGCTCAACGTTTTAGAGCACAGGTCGAGGCTAAAGACGCTGGTGACATGGAAGCTATGCATTTCGACCATGACTATATTGCAGCTTTAGAATACGGTCTCCCACCAACAGCAGGCGAGGGGATTGGTATTGATCGCTTGATTATGCTTTACACTGATCAGCCATCTATTCGTGATGTGCTACTGTTCCCTCATATGCGACCACAACTAGATTAGTTAGTTGTGAATCAACAAAAAGGAAGTTTACTTGGGAGCTGGCATGCTCTTCTTGGTGAAGAGCTTAAGCAGCCCTATATGCAGGAGCTACGTAACAAACTTCTCACTGCAAAGCGCGAAGGAAAGGTCATCTGTCCACCTAGCGAACTTATTTTTAATGCATTTAACTCCACTCAACCACAAGATATTCGCGTCGTTATTTTGGGGCAGGATCCTTACCATAACCCTGGGCAAGCACACGGGCTCTCTTTTTCAGTAGAATATGGTATACCTGCCCCCCCTTCGCTAATCAATATTTATAAGGAACTAGAGCGTGATCTAGGAATTCCTTCGGCAAGACATGGAAATCTAGAGCACTGGGCAAAGCAGGGGGTATTATTGTTGAATTGTGTGCTAACAGTGGAACAACATAAACCTGCTTCTCACAAGGACTGGGGTTGGGAGAGATTTACAGACAGAGTGATTGAGGTGATCAACGACTTGCCTATTAGCTTAGTATTTTTGTTATGGGGATCTTATGCGCAGAACAAAGTCGCTAAAGTAGACAGCTCCAGGCATCTAGTGCTTCGCAGTCCGCACCCATCCCCTTTGTCTGCTTACAGAGGGTTCTTTGGCAACGGGCACTTCTCGCGCGCAAATGATTGGTTGATCAACCAGGGTAGAGAACCAATTGACTGGCAACTGCCTGACTAGAGTCTCACTATTCTCCCCGGTAAGTACAGCCGCTTGTACAAGTTTCATTGACAACAATGATACTCAGTTCAGGTAATTCTGGCTTGATAGCATGCCAAAGCCACCCTGCGATTACTTCACTGGTAGGGTTTTCTAAGCCAGGAATATCATTCAGATAATAATGGTCTAGCCTTGAAATTATGGGCTTAACTACCCTCTTGAGGTCTGCGAAATCCATTACCCAGCCTAGGATAGGATCTAGAGGGCCTTCTACGTGCACCTCGACACGGAATGAATGCCCATGTAAACGTTTACATTTATGACCCTCAGGGACATTAGGGAGGTGATGTGCAGCCTCAAAAGAAAACTCTTTATAAATATCCATGTGCTGATTCCTGATGATTTTTAAAAAAATAATCTGAGTTTATTTTAACAAATAATTGACAGAGGAAACGAGGCAGGTAAAATGCCCATCCTTAGCGCTGCGGGTGAATAGCTCAGCTGGTAGAGCGTCGCCCTTACAAGGCGAATGTCGGGGGTTCAAGTCCCTCTTCACCCACCACAGCCTATATGAGTTAGTGTTTAAACTTTATCTTTTGATCTTCAAGATAAATTGTTAATCTCTAATCCTCTCTTCTTGAGATTTAGGTGTGAGATGACTGCAGCAAAAAAGAAAGCTGCTTGAATAAAAGAATGGCCCGGTAGTTCAGTTGGTTAGAATGCCGCCCTGTCACGGCGGAGGTCGAGGGTTCGAGTCCCTTCCGGGTCGCCATTCTTTTTCTCTCCCTGCGAACGCGTTAGCCAAGCTTTCTAACCGATACATACAATTTACACAATGAGTTTTTTCAGAACAGTCAGTGGGTAAAGAATCTGTGAAAGTCTGATGTACTCAAAAATCCTCTTCAATGCAGAGCCATTCCTGCAGTCCTCGATAGAGCCAATACATATCCATGCTCGAGATGATGGGCTAATTTTTTCCATGTTGAGGCTAGATCAATTAAATGGACAGCTTGGTGGGAATAAGCTTTATAAACTACAAGGGCATCTACAATCTGCCTTTGAACAGGGAAAGAATCATTTGCTTAGCTTTGGAGGGCGCTGGTCTAATCATCTGCATGCTCTATCTGAGGTAGCAAATCTAACTGATTTCAAAGTGACCGCAATAGTGCGTGGTTTATACCCCTCAGGACTTGAGTCCGTTTCATTTAACCCTGTACAAGATACATGTACATTAAAAGACTTACGTAGCAGTGGTGTTGAAATTATTCCGGCAACCCGTGAGGAATATGCTCGCTATACACGCAATGATTGTGTAGTTAGAAGCCAAGAGTCTCATCAAGATCTGCTCAAGCGCTTTGGTGAATGCTGGGTGATTCCAGAAGGAGGAGGGGGCCGGCATGGGATTGTCGGGCTCCATAGTCTCTTTAGGAGCTTAAAGCCTATGGTGGAAGCATTGGGAGTAACACACTTTGCGCTTGCGTGTGGCACTGGAACTACGATGGCGGCACTTATCTCAACGCAGTCCTTACCAGTATTAGGAGTACAGACTATGCAAGGTGAGGGCTACCTACATCGTGAGATTAAGAGATTTCTTCTAAAAGAACAGCTCAGCCCATTGTCGTCATGGCAAGTATTGGAACATGCCCATTGCGGTGGGTTTGGTAAGGTGAATCAACCCTTACTAAATTCCCTGAAACGATTTGAAAAAACAAATAACATCTTGCTGGACCCTATCTACACTGCCAAACTAGTTTACGCCATGGAGACTCTGCCTCAGGGTGTTGTGGAGTCGCCAGCCCATATCTTATTGGTCCATACGGGAGGATTACAAGGGCGTAGAGGTAAGGCCGCTTGGCTTGGTGAATAAAGCTAAGAGCGCACTCTGATGCTATACTTAATCATGAGTTGAACAAATCTTCGAGTTAATTTTCAAATACTAGGAAATCAATTTTGCAATTTAGTTCAGTTGGAATTATAAGTCGTCGTGATAATCGAGATATTCTCGATACTTTGCATGCCTTAATTAATGCGCTTTCAGCTTATCCAATGCTGTCTATACGAGTTGATAGCTCAGTAGCAGAGCTGTTGAATAATTCCAGTATGCCCGTAGTGGATAGAACGCAGATGGGGCATTGTTGTCAGTTAGTTATAGTTGTAGGGGGCGATGGCTCAATGTTAAAGGCTGCAGCCACACTGGCTGAGCAAGGAGTGCCGGTGGTTGGTGTGAATAGGGGGCGCCTTGGCTTTTTGACAGATATTTTGCCTGACGACATAGAGTTAAGTCTTGCTAAAATTATGCAGGGTAAATATCGCTTAGAACCTAGGTTCCTATTGGATGTTGAGTTGTGCTCTGATTCAGTCACAAAGCGCATGCTAGGTAAGGCCATGAACGATATAGTCTTACATCCTGGTGTAGCTGCGCAGATGATTGAATTTGACTTATATGTCGACGATCAATTTGTTTATCATCAAAGTTCAGATGGTCTGATAGTCGCCACTCCAACTGGATCCACTGCTTATGCAATGTCAGCTGGAGGACCAATTATGCACCCGCGCCTTGATGCCCTTGTCCTTATTCCTATGTATCCACATTCTTTAAGTTCACGTCCAATAGTGGTTAATAGCCACAGTGTTATAAAAATAATTATTGGTAAACGCCATGGTGTAGTGCCTCATCTTTCTTGTGATGGCACAATGGTTCATACCTGTGAGTCTGGGCAAGTGCTTGAAATAAGGCGAAAGACTGCAGAACTCCAGCTACTGCATCCGGAGGATTATGACTATTACGCAACTTGCCGATCAAAACTAGGATGGTCACGCCGGCCTGGTCAACAAAAGGATAAATAATTATGTTTCGGGCCCTGGTAGTGCCCAAAGAGCAGTCATTGGCTAGTTTTTCGCGTCTGCTTTGGCAACAACGAATTCCTCACCAAGTTATTCAGCAAGCGAATGAACAATGGGTCTTAGTCGCCCGAGTTGAACAGCTGCAAGAGACCTTAGAGTTGCATAGACGTTGGGATCTGGGAGAAATAGTCCCCGAGCAAAAAGATCCATGGCAGTTTAGTTGGCTCTGGTTTGGTAATGGGGCTAGAAAAAACTTTCGTTCTGCACTTATACAGTCGCCATTTACCTTATTCATAATCACAGCTTGTCTTTTGAGTTACTGGTTGGCTCCGTTACAAAGTGCCAATTCTATAGTGCTTGCCATGCTTTTTCCTGATTTAGCTCATGGGAGTGGCCAAATCGACGCGGCAGAGGTGCTTCAAGGTCTCAACCCGGCTTTGATCTTGCGTATGTTGACCCCCTCCTTGTTACATGGTGGGATATTGCATCTTGTCTTCAACATGCTGTGGTTCTGGGAGCTCGGTAAACGTATTGAATTACGGCAAAGCTCTTTGAGTTTCGCTTTACTAACAGCCATGCTGGGATTGCTTTCCAATTCGGCTCAGTATCTCTACGGTGAAACGATTTACTTTGGGGGGATGTCTGGAGTTGTTTATGGACTGTTTGCTTATATCTGGATGTGGCGGAGCTTGGCTCCACGGGCTGGTATCACTATCCCTCGTAGTTTGATTGGTTTCATGCTGATCTCTTTAATATTAATGACAGTCCTAAACTTGAGTATGATAGCCAATGAGGCTCATCTGGCTGGGTTTATTGCTGGAATGGCAATGGGGGCTGTATCAGCGCTTCGGTATAGGATTTCTTTAAATGACAAATAATTCAGATAATTCAATTAAACTCATGGAAAAGCCAGCAAGCTATGCGGAGCTAATTGAAAATATGACAGTTGAGCATTACCTGGCTTTGAAAGAAGCTGTTGAATTAGGTAAGTGGGCTAATGGTGATAAACTGACACTTGCCCAGCGAGAAACTTGTCTGCAGGCAATCATTCTTTATGATCAGCTACATTTGCCTGAAGCGGAGAGAGTCGCGTATATCTCCAAAGATTATCCTACAAGGTGTGAGAAACATTGATGTTATCGAATGAGTTAAGTGGGTTAGTTCGAAAATTACACATACGAGCAGAACATCCTGCGTCTTACCAATTAGTCTTACAGAAGCATATTTTATCTGTCGGCGAAACTTCACTTTCTACAGCAAGCAAAACCTCATCAAGAGTAGAGTCAAGTAGTGTGCTAAAACTGAACGATTGTATAGGCCACTTACTTTCGTTTACTTACCATGGAGAAATTCGTTGTGTTGATTGCAATAAGGTGACACCAAAAAGCTATAACCAGGGCTATTGCTACTCATGTTTTCAAAGGCTGGCACAATGTGACACTTGTATCATGGCACCTGAAAGGTGCCACTATTCGCAAGGAACCTGCCGTGAACCAGTATGGGGGGAGCATTATTGCATGCAAGATCATCTTGTCTATTTAGCCAATTCCTCTGGTTTGAAAGTCGGTATAACTCGTGCATCTCAGGCACCCATACGGTGGCTGGATCAGGGGGCGACTCAGGCCTTGGCAATTATTCGTACACGTACCAGGCAACAGGCAGGATTCTGCGAAGCACTTTTTCGTACTTACGTAACAGACAGAACTAATTGGCGGGCTATGCTCCAAGGAGGAATGGAGCAAAAACCTCTGAATATGTCAGCAGAGGCTGAGCGATTATTTACCCTCGTAGCTAATGAGCTCAATGATTTACGCCATCATGAAGGCGAACTAGATATCTCAATCCTTGTGGGTGTTGAGTCAGTAGAATTTAGTTATCCCTGCAAGGGCTATAGTGATTACAACAACGAGAATAAAAAGATTCCAGTTGTTGCTCCTTCTTTAACTGTCATAGATCTTGAAAAAGAGAAAACTTTTTCAGGAGAGTTATTGGGCATGAAGGGGCAGTACTTAATATTTCCAGAGGGGGTACTAAATATACGCAAATATACTGGCTACTCTTTGACTGTCAGTGTCAATTAGCTCCCATTAGCCTAGCCACCTGTATCATAGGAAATTTATGAACGCAGCAAATCAGACAGTTTATTTAGCTAACTACCAGGCTCCTAACTATCTTCTTAAGACAACTACACTAACCTTTACACTTTTTGAAACTCATGCGCTCGTATATTGTCAGATGAAATTTCAAAAAAACACCAATAATGAGTCTTTTGAAAATAGCTTGATACTTTATGGTGTTAGACTGGAATTAATAGAGCTAGCTTTGGACGGTCGTGTATTAATTGAGGATGAATATACTTTGACTAAAGAGTCATTGGTGCTCACTTCTCTACCAGATGAATATGTTATCAGTTCGATAACTCGCATTAAACCGCAAAGTAATACTACTCTGGAGGGTTTGTATAAAAGTAATGAAATGTTCTGTACGCAATGTGAAGCAGAAGGTTTTCGACGTATCACTTACTACCCGGATCGACCAGATGTACTTTCCAGATTTACAACTCGCATTGAAGCGGATAAGGCTAATTACCCAGTTCTTTTATCTAATGGGAACTGTATTGATAAAGGGGAATTACCAGAGGGTAGACACTATGCGGTTTGGGAAGACCCCTTTCCAAAGCCTTCTTACCTATTCGCTTTAGTGGCGGGGCAGTTAGAGTCTGTCTCGGATAGGTTCACTACTTGCTCGGGACGTGAAGTGACCTTGAAGATTTTTGTTGAAGCAAAAGATCTTAATAAGTGTGACTTCGCTATGGAATCACTCAAGCGAGCAATGCGCTGGGATGAAGAGGTCTATGGTCGTGAGTATGATCTAGATATTTTCATGATAGTTGCTGTTGATCATTTCAATATGGGAGCAATGGAAAACAAAGGGCTAAATATTTTTAACTCCTCGTGCATTTTAGCTAATCCTAAAGTTACCACAGATGTTGCTTTTCAGAGAATTGAAGCGATCGTTGCCCATGAATACTTTCATAATTGGTCGGGTAATAGAGTCACTTGTCGTGACTGGTTTCAGTTAAGCCTGAAGGAAGGTTTTACTGTCTATCGGGATGGACAATTTTCCGCGTCTATGGGTTCTGCTGCCGTTAATAGAGTAGAAGAAGTCAACTTTCTTAGAACTGTACAGTTCGCAGAAGATGCAGGTCCTATGGCTCATGCTGTTAGGCCGGATTCTTATATTGAAATTTCAAACTTTTACACGGTAACCATTTACGAAAAAGGAGCTGAAGTAGTTGGCATGCTGGCTCGAATGTTGGGAAAGGAGAAGTTTCGAGAAGCAACAGATATTTATTTTTCACGCTTTGATGGTCAGGCAGTGACCACGGAGGACTTTGTCCAGGTGATGGAGGAGGTCAGTGGTCAAAATCTCCAACAGTTTCGTCGGTGGTACACACAGGCTGGGACACCAGAATTATCTGTCAGTTGGGAATATAATAACTCATCCAATCAATTGCATATGAAGGTAATCCAAAAAAGTCGTGGTGAACCATTTCATATTCCTTTAGCTCTTGCTTTGTTGAACCCTCAAGGGAATCCAGTTGCTATCAGGCAAGCTGGTGAACAAATGATCCTAACCGAACGTGTACTCGATATCAAAAACGCTGAGCAACACTTTACTTTTGTTAATATCACTGAGCCGGTAGTGCCTTCGTTGTTGCGAGGTTTTTCTGCGCCTGTAAAACTGACTGCTGAATACTCTCAAGATGATTTACTATTTTTACTAACTTATGATCAAGACGGCTATGTCAGGTGGGATGCTGCACAGCAACTGTCTTTGCATGCTATCTTGCAAGGGATGACTCAACTTCGTGAGGGAAGATCATTTCACCTTGATCAGGCTTTAGTGGTTGCTTTTGAGAAAGTTCTTCGAGAGGCTCTTTTGCATAACTCCGGAAGTTCCATTGATAAGAGCATGCTAGCAAATTTGTTAACATTACCTTCTGAAGCTTATTTAGCTGAGCTTTTTAGCTCAATAGATGTTGATCTTATTCATAATGTTCGAGAAAAGGTCAAGCATCAACTGGCGAGACAGCTGCAGCTTGTGTTAGCAGAAATTTATCATGCAAATAAAGAAAAAGAGGCTTATACCTACTCACATGAGCAAGTATCTAGGAGAGCTCTCAAGAATATGGCCTTGTCTTATCTTGTCTCTTTGGAGGATCCCGCCTGGCATCACGCCGCATGGCTGCAATTTGAAGGAAGTGACAATATGACGGATGCTCTTGGGGCACTCAGGGCTCTTCAGTTGAGTCCGGCTCAGGGGGCACGTAAATTAGCCACGGAACTAATGGAAAACTTCTACTTGCAGTGGAAAACAGAACCCTTGGTTGTAGAGCAGTGGTTTTCATTACAGGCCTCTACACCAGGTAAAGACCGTCTTAGCGCCATTGAAAAACTCTTAGCGCACCCAGCTTTTGATTGGAATAACCCAAATAAACTAAGAGCTGTGATTGGCGCCTTTTGCAACAATAATCACATTGGGTTTCATAAACTTGATGGTAGTGGTTATAATTTTTTAATCGATCAGATCCTAAAGCTCAACAAAACTAACCCCCAAATCGCCTCAAGACTTCTCACTCCAATGACACGCTGGAGAAAGCATGATGAGTCTCGTCAGCAGTTGATGCGGTCGGCATTACAAAAACTTGCAGCACAAGAGGATTTATCTAAAGATGTAAGTGAGGTAGTCTTTAAATCTTTAGAACTTGTAGTTTAACCAATAAAACTTTAAAACAAATAATAAGATCAAAACCAAGGGGATATCATGGATACCAATCAATCGCTCAAAGACCCGCGCGAAATTCTGGATCAGAATGAGATGTCTCGTGTGCAGTGGCTAGTAGTCATTCTCACAGTTGCTCTTAATGCGTTGGACGGCTTTGATGTCATGGCGATTAGCTTTGCCTCTCCAGGCATTGCTCAAGAGTGGGGAACCACCACGGTAGGCTTAGGTTTCATTCTATCTATGGAGCTCTGGGGTATGGCAATAGGGTCAATTGCTCTGGGTGGCGTTGCCGATGCACTAGGTCGAAAGCCAACAATAATGGGCTGTCTTCTTTTGATGGTGGTGGGGATGTACGCTGTCACCATGACTGATTCTCTCGTGGTCCTTGGAACATGGAGAGTCATTACTGGATTAGGAATTGGTGGCATGTTGGCGGCTATTAATGCACAAGCCGCGGAGTTCTCGAGTAACAAGCAGCGTCCTATGGTAATCGCTCTTATGGCAGCAGGCTATCCTCTGGGAGGTGTTTTTGGTGGTTACATCGTTTCACGTTTACTTGAAACCCACGATTGGCGTTCAGTTTTCTATTTCGGCACAGTCGTTACAGCTGTGATGATCCCAACTATTATTTTGTTTATGCCTGAGTCAGTGCATTGGCTTGTTCGTAAACGACCACAGGGTGGCTTAGAGAAAATCAATACTATTATGACTAAGTTAAGTCAGCCTACTGTGAATGCTCTGCCAGAGCTTGAAAACCAAAGCAAGGGTAAAGCTTGGGTTGATATTTTTAGCAAGGCTATGCTCGCTACTACCTTACTGGCAGCTGCGTCTTACTTCCTGCACATCACTACGTTTTATTACATTTTAAAATGGGTACCAAAACTTGTAGTAGACATGGGCTTTAGTCCAGCCTCAGCGGGAGGCGTTCTCACATGGGCAAGTGTTGGTGGAGCTATAGGCTGCCTGAGCTTTGGCTTTTTAACGCGCTGGTTTAATTTGCGCAAATTAACACTATTCTTTTTCTTCTGTTCCTGGCTAGCTACCTGTCTATTCGGTCAGGTGAGTCCTGATCTATTCATTCTGTCTGCAGCAGTTGCATTTGCTGGATACTTTATCAACTCAGGAATTGTCGGGATGTACGCCATTGTGGCACAAGTCTTCCCAACTCATATAAGAGCCTCTGGCACGGGTTTTACGATTGGGGTAGGTCGTGGTGGCTCAGTATTGTCACCGATTATTGCGGGTTTTTTGCTTCAAGGTGGCCTGGAATTACCGATAGTATCAATTCTTATGGGGACAGGTTCAATATTAGCGGCCGTGACACTTTACTTCCTTACGGCAGCTAAGGACTGAGATAAGGTTTTTTTTAAGGTAGAATATAGCTTTTTATCGTAATAAGGATCCCCATGGGACGTGCATATCAAAATAGAAAGGACTCCATGGCTAAGACTTCGGCAATGAAGTCCCGCATCTATGGCCGTTATGGTCGAGAAATCTATATGATTGCGAAGCAGGGTGGATCTGAGCCAAGTGGTAACCTTGCATTACGTGCAATCATTGACCGCGCTAAGCGTGATCAAGTGCCAGCACACGTAATTGATAAAGCATTGGACAAAGCTCGTGGAGGCGGAGGTGAAGATTATTCCATTGCTCGTTATGAAGGATTTGGTCCTGGCTCTAGTATGTTCATTGTTGAATGTCTCACTGATAATCCAAACCGTACTTTTGGTGATGTTCGTCAGTGCTTTACTAAAACCAATTCAAAATTGGGCACTCAAGGGACTGTGAGTCATATGTTCGATCACAGTCTAATCCTATCTTTCAAAGGCGATGAAGAAGCAGTCATGGAGGCTTTGTTAAATGCAGACGTGGACGTCAGTGACATTGAGGAAGATGAAGGTCTGTTAACGGTTTTTGCACCCAACACAGAGTATGCAAAAGCTAAAGCTGCGTTACATGAAGCTTTCGGTGAAGTTATTTATGAGGTAGATGAAATCCAATTTATACCTCAAACTCACGTCAAGATTAGTGGAGATGATATTCCCTTATTTGAAAAATTCATGGATATGCTCAACAATGTTGATGACGTGCAAAATATCTACCACAACATAGATAATATTTAAGGCTTAATTGGTGGGCTATTTAAGACTTGATTATTCTATAGCTCTTTTATAAGTAGCCCTTTGCAACCTGTCGTTCACATCCAACCACTCCTCTGTTTGGGGTGGCTGTTCAAGCAAAATTAAATCAAAACCGCTCCCATCTACGCTGTGAAGTGTGTCATACAATAGGGCGGCATAACTGTTTTTATCTTGAGGCATGCTAAATATCTCGTGACAAGTTAAAGCTAGGTCTGAGGATAATGTTTCTACTTTACTCCAGCGTAAAATCATCACCTTTTTTTCGCGATATTTCATACAAAGCTCAGATAATTGAGTCAGTTTACAGACAAGTAAGGGAGTACGGGGTTGGTAATGATCAGCCATGTTTCCTGGTATAGCAACATCATGAACGATAGGAAGTAAAACTAACTCTTCTAATACCTCTTCTAGCTCTTTGCGAGTCAAAGGTCCACTTCGTAGTAATTTAAAAGGTCTTTGGCGTAAATCAATGATCGTAGATTCTATACCAAAGCGACAGGGGCCACCATCGAGGACAGCCGCCAGTCTTCCTTGCATAGATTCCATCACCTGTTCTGCCCGCACAGGACTTAATTTTTTATGCAAATTTGCCGAAGGGGCAGCCACGGCCATATTTATCTGTGACAAAAGCTCTAGTAGCAAGGGGTGTTCAGGCATTCGCAGGGCGATACTTTGACGCCCACCAGTAATGAGTGAAGATACATGTCTAGCTTTTTGTAGTAAAAGTGTCAACGGGCCTGGCCAGAACTTAGAGACAAGTTTATACGCTGCAGGGGGTATGTTTTCGGCCCAGTTATCGAGTTGCTCTAATTTGCTCAAATGAACGATGAGCGGATGATTAGCTGGACGTTGTTTGGCCGTGAAAATCTTGGCCACAGCATCAGGGTTGCTCGCATCGGCAGCTAATCCATAGACCGTTTCAGTGGGTACAGCAACTAGTTCGCCAGCTTGAAGAAGTTGTTGAGCCCGACTACGATCTTTTGTCAGTCGGGCATTAAGCAGCTCGGTGCAAGTCATTGCCGAGTTAAGGTTAAGCGACCTCGACGATGTTCTGCAGGGGAATATTCTTGGCTTTCTCAGAGGCCTGCATGAAATCGGCGATTTCGTTGAAGTTTAGATAACGATAGATATCAGCAGACATGGTATCAATACGTTCCATGAACTGTAGATACTCTCCTACGGTTGGAATTCGGCCTAAGGTAGCGCAAACAGAAGCCATTTCGGAAGAAGACAAGTATACATTAGCTCCATCACCAAGTCGGTTCGGGAAATTACGTGTGGATGTTGAAATTACGGTAGATCCAGGTGCAACTCGAGCTTGGTTACCCATGCAAAGGGAGCATCCAGGCATTTCAGTTCTTGCACCACTTTTACCGAATATTGAGTAGATGCCTTCTTCTGTGAGTTGATGTTGATCCATACGAGTTGGCGGGCTTACCCAAAGTCTGGTTGGTAAAGCCCCTTTATTTTGTTCAAGAACTTGTGCTGCAGCTCGGAAGTGACCAATATTAGTCATACATGAGCCAATGAAAACTTCATTGATTGGCGTACCAGCAACTTCACTTAAGGGTTTAACGTCATCTGGATCATTGGGGCAGGCCAGCAGGGGCTCTTTAATTTTATCAAGATCAATCTCAATGATTTCGGCATACTCTGCGTCCTCGTCTGCTTCGAGTAATTCAGGATTTGTTAACCAAGCTTGCATAGATTGGGCGCGTCTCTCTAGTGTCCGTGGATCGCCATACCCTTCACTTATCATCCAGCGCAACAGAACGATATTGCTGTTGAGGTATTCGATAATGGGTCCTTTGTTTAACTTGATCGTGCAGCCTGCAGCTGATCTTTCAGCTGAGGCATCTGAAAGTTCGAAGGCCTGCTCGATTTTTAGATCGGGTAGCCCTTCAATTTCCAAAATACGACCAGAATAAATATTTTTCTTACCTTTCTTCTCTACAGTTAGGAGGCCCTGTTGAATAGCTGCGTAGGGGATAGCATTTACGAGGTCCCGTAAGGTGATACCAGGCTGCATTTTCCCTTTGAAACGAACTAATACCGATTCAGGCATATCCAAAGGCATGACTCCAGTTGCTGCGGCGAAGGCTACAAGACCCGAGCCCGCAGGGAAGGAGATACCGATGGGGAAACGAGTATGTGAATCTCCCCCAGTTCCACAGGTATCAGGCATTAGCATGCGATTAAGCCAGCTGTGTATTATTCCATCACCAGGTCTTAACGATACACCACCACGGTTTCGTATGAAGTCAGGTAGAGTATGCTGAGTCTGGATATCTACAGGTTTTGGATAAGCTGCAGTATGACAGAAGCTTTGCATCACCAGATCAGCAGAAAAACCAAGACAAGCTAGGTCTTTTAATTCGTCTCGAGTCATCGGCCCGGTGGTGTCCTGGGAGCCCACTGTTGTCATCCTCGGTTCGCAATAAGTCCCTGGACGAACTCCATCAACGCCACAGGCCATTCCCACCATTTTTTGTGCGAGAGTGAAACCTTTGTCGCTTTTTGAAGGAGTCACTGGACGGCGAAACAGATCCGATGGGGGGAGTCCTAGACTGGTACGTGCACGATCAGTAAGCCCACGACCTATAATCAATGGAATTCGTCCACCCGACTGCACTTCATCAAGAATAATTTGAGTTTTCAAACTAAATTCGCTGAGCACCGTCTCAGCGTCATGAGCGCAAATAAGACCTTTATATGGATAGATGTCTACTAACATGCCAGTCTCAAGATTACTGACGTCGCACTCTATTGGTAAAGCACCTGCATCTTCCATCGTATTAAAGAAGATAGGAGCTATTTGTCCACCAATACACACCCCGCCGGCTCTTTTGTTAGGAATATAAGGGATGTCATTACCCATGTGCCAGAGCACCGAGTTAGTCGCAGATTTACGAGATGAACCTGTTCCAACCACATCTCCAACAAGCGCTACCGGATATCCAGTAGTCTTGAGCTCTTCGATTTGAGCGATAGCATTGGTGACACCATCGCGAGGATTTTTATACATCGCGAGTGCGTGAAGTGGAATGTCTGGTCTTGACCAAGCATCAGGAGCCGGGGATAAATCGTCGGTGTTGGTCTCACCTGGAACTTTGAAAACAGCTACAGTTATCTTTTCTGGCACCTTAGCTAGAGAAGAAAACCACTCCCCCTCGGCCCAAGATTGAAGTGTCCGCTGAGCGTGAGGATTTCCACTTTTGGCAAGTTCTTCTACGTCATGGAAGGCATCAAACATCAACAAAGTGTGGCATAGCTGATCTGCAGCTAGTCCCCCAAGCTCTGAATCGGACAGTAAGTCAACTAGCGTGGATATGTTGTAGCCCCCAAGCATAGTACCCAGTAATTTAACAGCATGAGCTTTATCCAGTATAGGAGAGTGGTCAGTTCCTTTCGCTATTGCGCTTAAGAAGCCAGCTTTTACGTAAGCCGCTTCATCTACTCCCGCCGGAATTCGGTTGGTTAGCAAGTCTAGCAGGAAGTCATCTTCATCAGCTGGAGGGTTTTTCAAAAGTTCAATTAGGGCCGCAGTTTGTTCTGCATCCAGTGGCTTTGGGACTATGCCCATTGCTTGCCGTTCTGCAACATGATTTCGATAGGCATCCAACACTACGCTTACCTCGTATCGTCAAAGTGGAATAAATAGCAATAAATGAAGATATTGTAAGCGAAAGTGATGGTCCTCGCCACCAGCAGTCTCTTTGAAATTTTGGTAAAATACTGATATGAAAACAGTGAAAACCCCGTGTATTGGAATTTGCTCTACCACCTCATTTGGCGACAAAATTTGCCGGGGTTGTAAGCGCTTTAATTTTGAAGTAATCGGCTGGAATGGATTTACACATGAACAGAAACTGGCTGTACAAGCCCGAATAAATCTGTTCACAGAGCAGTTGATGAGTAATAAGTTTATAATTCAAGATCACTACAAGCTTCAAACCGTTCTCCAAGATTTCAGAGTATATTATGACCCTGATCTAAGCCCTTATTTTTGGTTACACCAGTTACTCCAGAAGCATTTGCATCGCTTACAGTCAATTAGTGAGGCGGGGGTATCCGTACAACCCCCCTATGCAGGGCAGGATGTTCGTGACATGTTGTTACAAATTAACGATGAGCTTCATACTTTAAGTGAAGCTCACTATGACCGCTATTTTCGCTAGAAATTTATTTGTTAATTAGAAAACTCTCTAAGATAAGCTCTGAGTGTGATAGCTCAGCATACCAACCCCTATCGCCCCAATCTCCTAAAACAACTCTTTCTGCACAACCCTGAGTTAACTCTAATTTGTGACGCCCTGGTCGGTGTGTATGGCCATGAATCAGGAGATTGACACCAGCTACCTCCATGACTCTGATGACCTCCGCAGCGGTAACATCCATGATGTCACTCGGCTTAGTGGAATTCATGGTGCGAGATGCTTCTCTGGCCCTGACTGCAAAAGCGCGTCTTTCCATCAAAGGTTTGTCAAGAAACTCCCTCTGCCAGTTTGCATTGCGAACTGTCCGGCGAAACTTTTGATAATCATTATCCAGGGTGCATAACTCATCACCATGCATAAGCAAAGCTCGTACTTTCCCACTTTCAACTACAGTAGGTGCTTTTAGTAGGGAAATCCCAGTTTGAGTAGCAAAGTCCTCGCCAATGAGAAAGTCACGGTTACCATGCATGAGGAAGATATCTGTCTGCTCATCTTTCAATTTCCGAAAGGCTTTTATTATTGGAAGGTGCCAAGTCTGTATATCATCATCGCCAAGCCAGAAATTGAATAAGTCTCCCAGGACGTAGAGGGCGCTGCAATAGCTGCTCAATGTCGATAGGTAATGACAAAGAGCAGTAGTTAGCTCGGGCTGCTCCTCGCTTAGATGCAGATCGGAAATAAATACAAGACGCTTATTCTGTGTTACTTGCATCACTTACCCCAGAAATAGTGACTTTGGTAATCACTACATCTTCTGAAGGAACGTCTTGGTGACCTGCTTTTGAGCCAGTGGAGACAGCTTTAATCTTATCGACCACCTCTGTACCCGAGCTTACCTTACCAAATACGGCATAACCCCAACCTTGTGTGTTTTTACCACTGTGGTTTAAGAAGTGGTTATTGCTAACATTGATAAAAAATTGGGCTGTAGCGGAGTGTGGGTCCGAGGTACGTGCCATAGCGATTGTGTAGATATCGTTTGAGAGCCCATTATCAGCCTCATTTGTTATTGGTGCACGAGTATTTTTTTGTTTCATTCCAGGCTCAAAACCGCCACCTTGGATCATGAAGCCGTTAATTACGCGGTGAAATATCGTGTTATCGTAATGACCATCTTTGCAGTAGCTTTCGAAATTTTCAGCAGATTTAGGGGCTTTCTCATGGTCCAGTTCAAGTACTATATCGCCTAGAGTTGTATGTAAAGTGATCATGGGGTCTCTCATTCAAGGGGTAAAAAGGCTATGATACGCATTTTAGACACGCTGAGCGAGTGACAATGAGTAGCAACAGCAAACCGGGTAATACGACAAACGACATACCAAGTAACTTTATCCACCAGCTGATCACTAATGATCTGGAGCAGGGGAATAACGGGGGCAAGGTACGAACTCGCTTTCCCCCAGAGCCAAATGGTTATTTACATATTGGCCATGCGAAGTCTATTTGGTTAAATTTTAGTACAGCAAAAAAATTCAATGGCTTGTGTAATCTTCGCTTCGATGACACCAACCCCGAAAAGGAAAATATCGAGTTTGTAAACTCGATCAAGGAAAGTATTCGTTGGCTTGGTTATGACTGGCAGGAGCGTCAGTTTTATGCGTCCAGTTATTTTGATCAACTTTATGCTTTCGCCTTAGAATTAATAAAGTCTGAAAAAGCCTATGTTTGCTCATTGACTCCAGATCAGGCCAGAGAATATCGAGGCACTCTGACTGAACCGGGTAAGCCAAGTCCAGATCGTGATCGAGCTGTTGCAGATAATCTTGATTTATTTGAACGTATGCGTGCAGGTGAATTTCCAGACGGAATCTACACTCTGCGTGCCAAGATAGATATGGCTTCGCCAAATATTAATATGCGTGACCCAGTGTTGTATCGAATCAAGCATCAGCATCATCATCAAACAGGTGACAAATGGTGTATATATCCTATGTACGACTACACGCACTGTATCTCTGATGCCTTGGAGGGTATTACTCATTCTTTATGTACGTTAGAGTTTGAAGATCATCGTCCTTTGTACGATTGGGTGCTCGACAATATTAGTATCAACAGCCATCCGCAACAAATTGAATTTGCGAGGTTGAATATCAACTACACAGTGTTGAGTAAAAGGAAGTTACGACAACTGGTAGAAGAATCGCTAGTTTCAGGTTGGGACGATCCGCGTATGCCGACTCTAGATGGCATGCGTCGTCGGGGATATACAGCTGCTGCAATACGACACCTTTGCGAAATGGCAGGTGTGGCCAAAGCGAACTCTGTAGTGGATGTGGGTATGCTAGAATTTGCAATAAGAGAAGATCTAGATAAGACAGCTCGTCGTGCCATGTGTGTTTTACGGCCACTTAGAGTAGTTCTGACAAATTTACCTGAAACCTTGTCACTTACACTTCCTTCTCATCCAAAAGATGAAAGTCTTGGGCAGCGAGACATCGATCTTGAAAAGGTAATTTACATCGACCAAAAAGATTTTCAACAACAGCCAGAGCCGGGTTTCAAAAGATTGGTTGCTGGTGGCGAGGTAAGATTACGTGGCGCTTATGTGATCCGATGTGATGAAGTTATTTATGATGAGAACGGTAACGTTACTGAACTACGTTGTTCATGCGATTTGGAGACTTTAGGGAAAAAACCAGAAGGACGTAAAGTGAATGGCGTGATTCATTGGGTGCCAGCTTTAAGCTCAAAGCCTGTTGAGGTCCGTTTATATGATCGTCTCTTTAGTCATGAAAATCCAGATGCGGCTGAGGGAGATTATAGAGCTCACATCAACCCACAGTCTTTAGTAATCCTTCAGAATTGTCGTGCCGAGCCCTCGCTTTTACAAGCTCGACCTGAAGATCGCTTTCAATTTGAAAGAGAAGGTTACTTTGTGGCGGATCGACATGATTTCAGCCCAACGTCTCCTGTATTCAATTTAACGATAGGATTGCGAGATACCTGGGGGAAATAAGCCAGTTTTATACTCCATTAGCTAAGGATATTTTGTGTTACAGATTTTTAACACGCTTACACAGCGTAAAGAGCCATTTAACCCAATTGAGAAAGGTAAAGTAAGTATGTATGTGTGTGGACTCACCACTTACGACTACGCTCATATTGGGCATGCACGTATGCTCGTCGCTTTTGATGTTGTCGTAAGGTATTTACGAGCATCTAACTATGTAGTCAACTATGTTAGAAACATAACAGATATTGATGACAAGATAATTCGTAGAGCTCAAGAAAATGATGAATTATTCACAGAGCTCACAGAGCGCTTTATCAGTTTTACAAATGAAGACGAAGCTGCACTAAATGTTTTACGACCCAACAGTGAACCCAGAGCCACTGCATACATCCAAGAAATAGTCGCTATCATTCACAAGCTAATTGAGCGCGGCCATGCTTATGCAGCACTTAACGGTGATGTCTATTACTCAGTTAACAGCTTTCCTGAGTATGCAAAGTTGTCTCGAAAAAATCCTGAAGAACTCATGGCAGGTGCTCGAATAGAAATAGACGAAAGCAAAAAAGACCCTCGGGACTTTGCCCTCTGGAAAGCTGCTAAATCAGGAGAGCCAGGCTGGGATTCTCCTTGGGGATTTGGGCGTCCTGGGTGGCATATAGAGTGTTCTGCAATGTCGACCTCATGTCTAGGGCACACTTTTGATATACATGGTGGGGGTAGCGACTTAATGTTCCCTCACCATGATAATGAAATTGCACAAAGCGAAGGAGCCTATGGTTGCCGTTTTGTGAATACCTGGATGCATAATGGCCCAGTCCGTGTAGATAACGAAAAGATGTCAAAATCTTTAAATAATTTTTTCACCGTACGCGAAGTGCTCAAAAACTACCCGGCTGAAGTTCTACGATATTTCTTAGTGAGCTCACATTATCGCAGTGCAGTCAATTATTCAGAAGAGAATTTGAAAATTGCCTGGTCAGCTCTTGAGAGGTTTTATCACGCATTAAAGGATCTCCCTGTACAAACAAAGACAACCGATAGCATATGGCACCAGCGCTTTCATGCAGCCATGCAAGATGACTTTAATACACCTGAAGCACTTGCGGTGATGTTCGATTTGGTGCGTGAGATTAATCGGGAGAAAACCCAAAATTTAGTGACCGCAATCGAACTTGCAGGATATCTTCGTTCTTTGGGTGAGATTTTAGGCTTGTTACAAGATGATGCCTCTACTTTTCTGAGAGCTGTGCCTTCAGTAGAAGAGGTGGATGCAAAATATATTGATGAATTAGTTGCGAGACGTAATCAAGCTAGGGCTAGCAAGAACTGGAGAATTGCAGACACCATCAGAGATGAGTTGAAAGCCTTGAATGTTGTTGTTGAAGACAAAGATGGCACCAGTAGCTGGCGTATAGAGAGATAAAGCATTCGACTACCTCAACTTATTCATGATTGATTGTGTAAACCCTCGATTATATGTCACATCTTCAACTCTCTTAATTATTGACCACTGCAGTTTAGGTGGTTAAAATGCCGCCCACTGGTATACGGTATCCGCCTGACCATTAAGGTATACTGTATCAGTGTTGATCAGGAGCTTATTCGGGGTATAGCGCAGTCTGGTAGCGCGTCTGCTTTGGGAGCAGAATGTCGGGAGTTCGAATCTCTCTACCCCGACCAACCTGATCATCGGTTGACATCAACCTGCTGAGCAAGTGTTCTTATCATGAGCGCCCGTAGCTCATCTGGATAGAGCATCGGCCTTCTAAGCCGAGGGTAGCAGGTTCGAATCCTGCCGGGCGTGCCATCTAAACATGAAGAATTTCAGGTATGTCACAGAAGCCTGTATTCAATTTAGATTGGTTATGAAAAGGGTACTTTAAAAGCTGTGAAGTTGTTTTATTTGTTTCATAGCGATGTTTTAGGTGAACTTGGTGAAGATTTCTAAAGATGCTTTTTTGATGATTCTATGTTTATTGTAGGCGTTTAAAGAAGCAACTTGCAGCGGATTCACTTTAGAATACCGATAGCTAATAATTGTTAAATGTATCCATAGCTGTCTATAGCGATTTCGGCAAAGTTTCAGATTTAGTGAAATATGCCAATGTTTGATGAAGTAATATGGTGACTGTAGCTCAGTTGGTAGAGCCCCTGACTGTGACTCAGGTTGTCGTGGGTTCGAGCCCCATCAGTCACCCCACTTCACTCTTTAGTTGTCCCCTCGGGTAGAACCTATCCCAAAAAACCAACAAGAAGACTGTGCCCTCTTGAGGATAAAATAAGTGATGGCTGTAAGAATTTTGCCTCGATTGAATGGGGTTTGCAGTTGGGTAAATTGTCGTTGGGTAAAAATTTTTCATTTTAGTTTTTAATAGCTTCGTTATGGATTGAAGCTGTTTTTTTTGTTACGGGTCAACTAGTGACTAGACTGAGTTCTTGTTGCTTCCTATTGATTCTATGGAATCACAGCCCCCATTGATTGAAAGCTCCCCAAACTGAAAGTGCCTGTTATTCGAAATCAAAATAAAATCATGGTCTTGTAGTGGTTCTTTGGATTACCGACTTGTTGAGAATTAGAGGCATTTTTTCTCATGACTGAGTAGGGCTATTGAGACCTGTTATAACGATCTTGCAAACTAGCATACAGTGCGTGCTGAAAATCTGCCTGATTAGAATCTAAGTCGGCCATGATTTCGACCAAATGCTCGTTATCTTCTCGACCGTCCCACAATTTACGGTAAGTACCTACCTTGTACCCATTATCTTGCCTGAAGAAATTAAGTACATTTTTGCCGATATAATGACAATAGAGATCTTGCCAGTCCATTTGACAGTCGGTTAACAGTCCAGCAAACAAGGGTAGACTCATACGACGAGCCGCGGCTAATCCAATGGTTAGCTCTAATTTTTCTAATAGTTCCATGGAACTAATTGAGAAGTAAGTATTATCGAAGACTAAATCATCGTCACTTTCAGTACTCATTAGCACATCAAGGGCAGCATTTTCATTACCATTATGTTCCAACAGTAAATGAGAGAGCATAAAGTGCCAAATATCGACAAGTTCCATACGTAACTGTTCTAAGTCACACTCTTGCCTTTTCCACCATTTCCAACCTTTGTGCTCCATCGCTTCAGCACCTTCAATGACTACGGCTCGGAGGTAAGGATAGGCAGCTTTTAGCCATTCAGGATTTACTTTGGCATTCATAGCACTTTGTAGCGTTAGCATGTTCTGCGCTTGGGCACGGTTAAGCATGAGATGTCCTTGAGTTGAATACTCGTAATTATGACAGAACTTGCTTGTAAACCAAGTCTGTTAATGAATTGGCACTTGCCGTAGTGGGAGTTCAGACGGCGAAGTGGTATCATCCTCGGACTTACCAGCAGTAAAGTTGAAGTGATTTCTCATGAAGCCAGCCTTAGCAATTAGAAACTTGTGTAAAACCTACGATAATGGACTGAAGGCCCTGAAAGGGATAGACCTTGAGGTTCAGCAAGGTGATTTCTTCGCCTTGTTGGGGGCTAACGGAGCCGGGAAATCAACGAGTATTGGTATAATATCTACATTGGTACGCAAATCAGCAGGACATGTGGCTGTCTTTGGGCATGATATAGATACTCATCCATTTGACTGCAAAGTAAATCTTGGGGTGGTTCCACAAGAAGTAAATTTTAATCACTTCGAAAAAGTACTCGATATTTGTGTAACACAGGCGGGTTATTACGGGATGCCTTCACTGTTGGCTCGTCAAAGGGCTGAGCGCTATTTACGGCAGTTAGGGTTGTGGGATAAAAGAGATCAACAAGCACGAATGCTTTCTGGGGGCATGAAGCGCCGGCTATTAATTGCTAGGGCATTAGTCCACGAGCCTCGCTTACTGATACTTGATGAACCAACGGCTGGAGTTGATATAGAGCTAAGGCGCTCAACGTGGGACTTTCTTCGGGGGATAAATCAAGAAGGTACGACTATCATCTTAACTACTCATTATCTTGAAGAGGCAGAAACACTTTGCCGAAATATCGCCATGATAGACAAAGGTGAGATAGTGATAAATACGAGCATGAAAAAACTTCTACAAACCTTAAATGAAGAGATATTTATTCTCGATACTTGTGAGCCTTTGCTGAATGTTCCTGTCCTAGAGGGCTTTCATGTGCGCTCGATCGATGATTCAACTTTGGAAATTGGGTTAGACCGTAGTTGTAATTTGAACGAGTTGTTCCAGCAACTGTCTAAACATCAAGTGGCTGTAAAAAGTATGCGGAATAAATCAAATCGTTTGGAGCAGCTGTTTGTCTCTTTGCTTGATCAGAAGAATCAGCTTGGGCAAGTAGGAGAGCAATGACATGGATTTTCGTTATCAATGGGTTGCCTTTCAAACTATTTTGGTGAAAGAAATACGCCGATTTATACGTATCTGGGTACAAACGCTGGTTCCTCCAGTGATTACGATTGCTCTTTACTTTGTGATCTTTGGTACCTTGATAGGAAGTCGTATTGGTACGATGTCTGGTTTTTCCTATATGCAGTACATCGTGCCAGGTCTGATCATGATGGCAGTGGTTAATAATTCCTATGCCAACGTGGTGTCATCTTTTTTTGGCCAAAAGTTCCAGCGTAGTATAGAAGAACTACTTGTGTCCCCAGTACCCAATTGGGTAATTCTTGTAGGCTTCGTGAGTGGCGGAGTAGCTCGAGGTCTCTGTGTTGGCATCATAGCCACGGTGATTTCACTTTTCTTTAGTGGGTTACATGTGCAACATCTCTTTATTACCTTGATAGTGATTTTACTATCATCTGTAGTTTTTTCTTTAGGGGGGTTTATCAATGCCGTTTTCGCAAGAAACTTTGATGATATTTCAATTATTCCTACGTTTGTTCTTACTCCTCTAATCTATTTGGGTGGAGTATTTTACTCAGTGGAGCTGTTGCCTGATTTTGCTCAGACCCTATCAAAATTGAACCCTATTTTCTATATGGTAAACGCTTTTCGTGCCGGTATATTAGGTGTTAGTGACGTAGAGATTTGGCACGGTTTACTGATACTTTGCCTATTTACTGCTATCTTATTTAGTTACTCACTTTATTTGTTGAAATATAGCAAAGGCTTGCGTAGCTAATGGCTGGTTCACCTTTAGGGCAAGATGTCGCTTATCCGAAAGCATATTCCCCTGAGGTATTGGCACCCATACCTCGGGCTGAGAACCGCCAAAAACTGGGTATAGTTGATTCTCCATTACCATTCATGGGAAGAGATGTTTGGAATGCTTTTGAACTTAGCTGGTTAGATAATTCTGGTAAACCAATGGTTGCTAGAGCTCGTTTCCTAATTCCTGTCGATAGTCCTAATCTGATAGAGTCAAAATCGTTTAAGCTTTACTTGAACTCCCTAAATATGGAGTGCTTTTCAGATATCGATACTTTGCAACGCGTCCTACTACGCGACATCAGTCAAGCTGCTGGAGCACCAGTAGATGTTCTGCTACAACCCTTTACTGGTATGCAGGAAATACTTGAGGCACCAGAAGGAAACTGCTTGGATAAATACTCGGTGAGCTGTTCAGATTATGAAGTGAATCCCCTGCTATTACATGTCAAAGAACATCAAGGGTTGGCAGCTGAGATAGTGGAGGAAGTGTTATACACGGACCTTTTCCGCTCACTTTGTCCTGTTACGGGTCAACCCGACTGGGCAACTATTGTGATTTGTTATAAAGGTAATGCCATAGCGCCCACGAGCCTACTGAGCTACCTTATTTCCTTTAGAGAGCATCAGGATTACCATGAAAATTGTGTTGAGAAAATTTTTCTTGATATTCAACGTCATTGTAGGCCGCAAGAACTCAGCGTAGAGGCTAATTTCTTACGTCGTGGTGGCCTAGATATCAACCCTGTACGTGCTACCCATGACAGTATCCATTATGCCAATTTACCTCGTTATACTCGCCAGTAAGTGTTCACCCGATATTAGGAAAAAATCAGCTGATGATGAATGCCCTTGAAGCCCTACAAACTCGCACCGCAAGCCCTCGTTTAATTGAGCCAGCTCCACACGCAAATGAGTTAGAGGAGGTTCTGAAATGTGCTATGCGTGCTCCAGATCATGGGATGTTACGTCCTTGGCGTTATCTACTGGTTCGTGGTGATGCGCGCAGAAAGCTAGGCGAGTTATTTGTTCGTGCACGCAAACCTAGTGATGAGGTACAGACAAAGAAATTGCTTGAAGCACCATTAAGAGCGCCTCTTGTGATTATAGCCGTTGCCACAATTAAAGAGACAGACAAAATTCCCGCCCTAGAGCAAATCTGTTCAGTAGGCGCAGGTATCCAAAATATGTCTGTGGCCTTGCATGCAATGGGTTACGCTTCTATCTGGCGTAGTGGTGGGGTGTGTTACGATCCTGCAGTTAATCAAGCATTAGGATTAGCCGAAACTGACCAGATAGTAGGGTATCTTTATGTAGGTACTGCCACTGTGGAGAGGCAGGTTCCTTCTGTAGATGCAGCAGAGTATGTACAAGAGTGGACAGGAGTGTAGGAAAAATGCCCACTTTAGTTCCCCAAGCGTCTCGTGTTAGTTGTCGCTCAACTATTGGGACAGCAAATCTATGGGTCATCATGCGGGTAATTTTTGGGATTTTCTTTTTTACTCCTCGTGATTTTGCAAAATTTATAAAGGGATTATTTATTATATCAACAGCAGCATGCATATTCTTGAGCCCGATTGATATCAGGGCTCAAGCTATGAAAGATCTAGGCACTACTGTTTTTCATGGAGCTATTAGCAACAAATTACCTACACTTGATTCAGGGGTTATAGGTTACCAAAAAACTGGTGAACAATACCGTGTTTATACCTTTCCTGAAACTGGTGAGCCTATACCTTATCGATTATATGTGCCTGAAAGTTGGCAGCCAGGTCAACGATTGCCTGTTCTGGTGACTCTCCGTGCGGGTCCTCACTTCGATAATAATCATCGATCACCAAATGCTCTCGTAGCAGAGGCTCGTAGGCACGGATATATAGTGCTCTCACCCCTAGGCTATCGTGGTCTTGCTCAACCTTACTATGGGAGTGGATATCCAATCATTCGCCCTACAGGACCATCTGAGCCTGCGGCTGGTTGGACGGTAACGGAAAATCTCCGAGCTGAACATGATGTTCTTAATACACTTAGCCTCGTAATGGGTGAATATGGAGCAGACGCCAATCGATTATATATACATGGTCAAAATCCCTCAGGCTCAGGTGCCTTGCACTTCTTGTCGAGCTATCCAGGATTATTTAAGGCTGCTGTTATTTCTTCAGCACCCATCGATGTAACGTCTTATCCGGTTGATCAATTAGTAGAAAATGGGACATCGCTTTTCATATTGCACGGTACTAATGATAATTCCAATGAGATACAAGCCTCTCGTACTATGGCAAGATCCTTTAGTGATCAGGGAGTGGTAGTAGAGTATTTTGAAGTAGAGGGTGGTGAGCACCTTAATTCTTATCAGCTTGCTGCGCCCCAAATCTTTGATTTTCTTGAAGCTCATCGTTGAATCCGTTATAGTGCCGCTCGTTTTATAGAGTAAAAGGTGAGGTGTCCGAGTGGCTGAAGGAGCACGCCTGGAAAGTGTGTATACGGAAACGTATCGAGGGTTCGAATCCCTCTCTCACCGCCAAATTCTAGTTTATCAAGCTTCTCAAAACTTACTTGCCGCACAAAGTACTCTGTGATTTTCTACCAATTAGAACCATACTAGATTGTAATTCACCAGATACGAAATTAATCTGTAGTACTGGAAAGGGTAACAGAGGTTAATAAATTATTATCCTTCCCAAAATTTTTGGTAATACTATTCTAACATTAATGGTTTATTCCCTTGGGTTTGCTTTCTTCCAAATTAATGTATTTGCACATCACATCACTATAGGTAGATTTTCTTCTGAAAAAACTATAGAAATTTCAGGAATCGTAACTGACATTTCTTGGCGTAATCCGCACTCTTTAATAACAGTTGAAGTTCAAAGTGGTACAGACGTTGAAAGTTGGTTGGTTGAAAGCATCGGTATTACTGCTCTAAAGAGAGCTGGTCTAGATATTTTACAACTCCAACAGGGAGATCATGTAATTATAGGTGGACCCGACTCCATGTTAGGAAAGACAGAAACCTTTCTGCGATATCTTGTCATTCAAAAAGAAGATTATGAAATAGCGTTTATGGGTGAAAGGCCAAGTGCTTTAAATCCCGAACCCGAAGTCAAATTAACCGGGGTTATACCCTACGCAGAATACGGAGATAAAACACACCCGGAATTGGGTATATTTAAAACTTGGGTAACAGCTGGGTTTGTTCCTTTATTCCCAAATGAGCCTAATTATTATCCTATGACTTCCACAGCTTTGGAGAGATTTTCAAATTTTGACCCTGTTAGAGATAACCCTACTTTAAATTGCCAGTCTAAGGGTATGCCATTAATTATGGAGCAACCATACCCAATGCGATTTACTGATCTCGGCGATTCTATACTAATTGAACAAGAAGAGTACGATACAAAGAGGGTAGTAATAATGAATCAAGAAAATACCCAAAAAAAATCTAAACCCTCAAAGTTAGGCTACTCAGTTGGACATTGGGAAGATGAAACATTAATAGTTACAACAACTAGTCTGAACTGGAACTTATTAACCCAAAAAGGTATACCTCTAAGCGAAGATGTTTTTCTTGAGGAAAGATTTACTCCAAACTCAGATGGCAGCCGCTTAGATTATTTGTTGACTGTAACAGACCCTCAAAATTTCAATAACTCAGTTGAATTTAGTAAACACTGGATTTATCTCGACCGTATACAGTTAGAAAAATATAACTGCGAGGAATAATTAAATATGAAATATCTTTCCTACTTCTTTGTTCTTTCTTTTGCTTCACCCGCTCTAGTATTAGCTCAGGATAATATGACAGATACTGAAATTGTTGTTGCTAAATTTCAAATACAAGAAGTTATGTATAAATATGCACTTTACCATAATACCGATAACCCTCAAGCCTATGCTAATCTATTCACTGAGGATGCAGACTTTATGGGTTTTATAAGAGGTAGAGAAGCAATTTTAGAAATGGCTAAAGGCGAAGTAACGAAGATGGCAAAGTTGGGCATATCTCTGGAGGGTGAACATAAGTTTGGTTTTATGAGAACACAAATAATCAATCCAATAGTTGAGGTAGTTGATTCAAATCATGCCAAAGGGTTTTCATACTTACAAGTTATTGTGCCAAATGTTGACTCTAATAATATTCCCACTATCCTTTTTGAAGGCACCTACCAAGATGAATTTGAAAAAGTGAATGGTGTCTGGCTTATTTCATCACGTAGGTCATACGGAAATATGAACTATCCTGGCCTTGGTTCTAAGTTAGGGCTTGGTCCATCAAGTGATGAATAGTTAATTCCTTATTTGCTTAAAAGTTTTTGACCGAGGGATTACTTTCTATTTAGCAACTCTCTTGATAAGAAAAGCTCCCACTAGCAATGGGAAAGCTGCAACCATAAATAAACCAGCTCGTGCTGCACCATTATCGAGTAAGAACCCTGCAATGATAGGTCCAATAACTGAACCTACTCGACCAATCGCAAAGCTTAATCCCAGTGCTGATGTTCGAACTTCTGTTGGGAATGATTCTGCAATCAAGGCAAGCAAGGGTATTTGCGTGGCATAAATAATAAATCCAGTTATAAGGCAAATTGTACCAATTAGAGCTAACCAAGATGGAATAAGTCCAAAGGCAAATATTCCCAAGGACATTGTAAAGAACCCCAGTGTCGTTGTTTTTACAGATCCTAATTTTCTTACTATGAGAGGTACTAATAAAGGACCACTAATTCCTCCAGCAAAAATTGACATACTCACGAGTACAGCAGCTTGGTCAGATGCTCCCATATCTGCCACTATTTTGGGGGACCAGTTCACGTAGATATAATAGGCAAACATAAAAATAAACTGTATCGTGCCAATCAATAAGGTTCTTTGTAATAATTCCCCCTGAAGTAAAGAGCGTAATTCCATCGGAGGTTTTACTTCTTTAACAACATCAGGTAATGAAGTTAGCAAGCTGAGTTTTAAGCTTAAACGAGCTTTGTTTATCCTCTCCAGAGCATTTCTGGGACGTTTTTCTGTCAGAAATTCGATGGATTCAGTTATTGTCAACATTACTATTGGGATTAGTGTTGCCGTAGCTAAGGCTCCTGTTAGAAAAAGAGCTTGCCATCCTGCAGTTTCTAGCACAAAGAGGGCTACTACCCCGCTGGAAAGATTACCTATGGGATTCCCTACCATCATCAGTCCTAGGGCTAATGTACGTCGATGAGTAGGCACGAATTCCATAATTAGTGCCGTGGTATTAGAGATCATGGCTCCTATACCAAGACCAGCAACTAATCTCATGGCGGCAAGTTGATATATGTCGTTTGCAAGCGATGATCCCGTCATACCTAAACTTACTAGAAAAAGATTGAGTAAGATCGCCTTCTTTCGACCATAGAAATCTCCAATTGGCGAAAGTAATAAAGCTCCAAGCCCCATACCAATTAGACCTGAGCTAAAGACAACTCCCAATTCTATTGGATCAAGCCCCCACTCCCTTGATAAAACTGGTGCAACAACAGAAATTGAAAGAAGATCAAATCCATCTATGATTGTAATTAGAAAGCAGATGGCAACTAATATTATTTGGTGCCTTGATGCAATCTCGTCTTGTAGTCTCACTTGAAGATTTATCCTTATATTATTTACTTTTCCAAGCCTTCATAGAAAATTTGTTGATGGTAAATAAGACATTAGCAAATTTATTTTGGAGAAATTCACACTTTTATACATATAGATTAACCATCATAATACTGATATACATAGTCTAGCAAAGCAAGCTAATCTGACATTATAAGGAGTAACTATTGTTAGGTTTTATAGGATTAGGACAAATGGGCAGAGCAATAGCCCTAAAAATATTACATCAAAGTCTGGAGTTTGAAGGTGAGCCCCTATATGTCTATGACAAAGATAGATTAGCCTCACACGCGCTTGCTAAAGAGGGGGCTGTTATTGCCGAGTCGATTGAGCAATTGTGTGCAACTTGTCAGGTACTAATGCTTTGTTTGCCAACCCCAGAAGTATCGGTAGCAGTAGCTAAAGAAATTGCTTCGGCTAAATTGCGTCCAAAATTGTCTCTAGTTGTGGAATTTTCTACTATTGGACCTGCAGCATTGGCAACAATGCAAAGCACATTATCAGCAATAAATTGCCAATTGATAGATGCGCCAGTAAGTGGTGGCCCCTTGGGAGCAAAACAGGGGACACTTAGTCTTATGATTTCAGGTTCACCTTTTTGGCGCGAGAAAATAAAACAACTTTGTTTACCATTGTCGAATTTTGAGGGTTATGCCAGAGAAAAAGTAGTAGATATAGGTGATAAAGCTGGGCTATCTCAACTTGCTAAACTGGTAAATAACGGCATAAGCATGACAGCTTTTTTAGGATCATGCGAAGTCCTTTGTACTTTAGTCGCCTTGAAAACTGATCCTTTATTTGCATTAAATTATCTTAATAGTGGACGTGCTAGAAATAGTGGAACAGTCACTAAAATTCCAAATTACATTATGAATCGAACTTTTAATTTAGGGGCGAGTTTGGTCTCGGCACTCAAGGATCAAAAATTGTTTCTTGCTGAGTATGAAGCTAGCGGACTCAAACCAGCGATGATTCAGCGTACTAATGAAGTTTGGGAATGTGCGACCAAAGCACTAGATCCATTGAAAGATGCCGCTACATTGGTCAAATATTTTGAACAATTCACCGGTGTTGAATTGAGTACAAATTTTTCAAGGTGTCTTCTGGAAAAGGACGAACAAATTTCTTTATTGGAATTAGCTGATGATGTACTTTCATTGGTCATGTTACTAGCGACTAAGGAAGCCATAGCAGTGAGTAAATATTTTGGCATAGACCCACTGGTACAATTAAATTTGTTAAATGCTGGTACAGCTCGTAGTTATTGGAGTGAAAATAATTTGGGGCTAGACCTCTCAGTTGGTGAGAAAGATTTCGAAGGTGATTTGCCAGAGATTTCAAATATACTTGCCTTGAAAGAGGCACAAATTGCTCTGGAAAATTTTTTAAAACTACAGCGTGATCTGGGAATGCCTCAAGCACTTGTTGCAAGAGCAAATGAAGTCATAAAAAATGCTACCAATTTATGTGCAGAGGATACAGACGTAACAAGCTTAAGCCTGATCCATTTAGGGTATTCATCACAAACAACCCTTGGAGTAATACAATGAACCAGAGGACTCATCGATTGCCGCCAGTCGCTATGGATAAGCTGAGTGATGAACAACGTAAAGTTTATGATCAGATTGCCTCAGGGCCAAGGGGACAGATAGGTGCACCTCATTGGGTATGGCTGAGAAGCCCTAGGTTAGCAGCACACGCGCAAGAATATGGTCGTTTTTGTCGCTTCGAAACAATATTAGATCCGGCTATGATTGAGATAGCTATTCTAACTACAGCTGCTCATTGGAAAGCACCACTAGAATGGGACCTGCACGAGCCGGAAGCAATTAAGGCTGGTATAGATCCCATTACAATAGAAGCTATTCGTACTGAAAGCGCACCTGTGTTTGATTCACCCCAGCATGCAGCTGTTTATCAGTTTGCTTATCACCTTCTGAAGGAAAGAGTTTCTAGTGATGATGAATATGAAAAGGTATTAAACGCCTTAGGAGAACAAGCGACTGTAGAACTTGTTGGCATTTTGGGATATTACGCCTTAATCTCGATGACCATTGTTAGCTTTAAAGTGCCCTCACATCTTAGAAGCAAAGATTCGTTTGAGGACTTACGTAACTGACCACAAGGATAAAAAAAGTTACTTCTTATCTTTTTAGTAAGTTAGTCATAATCAATTACTTAGAGGAAGTTTAGATTTGATAAGGAATGAAAAACCTTTTTTCTTATCTTGGGAGTAGGGTTTCCGCTATCACATTCACTAACTGTATAAATAATCTCATACAAAAAGCTGCACCAGCTCCCATCATAATACCAGCGATAATCTTTAAAATATTAAGCTCGGGCCAGGCTATCAAACATAGTAAAAGTAAAGGCGATACAGCCGCACAAATTTGTAATAATAATGCATTCTTCAAAGTAAAGTGGATCAGGGAGTAACTTGGTTCTTCTTGCATCCTTATTCTCCAATACTTGCTCTGTTGATACCAAGAGTATCATAATGCTGATTATTTTCGAAAGTCTGTATTACAGTGGAATTTCTTATGCAAACGACAGAATCTTACGATCTTATTGTTGTTGGGGGGGGGCTTGCAGGTCTAACTGCAGCTTGTAGAGCCGCAGAGTTTGGCTTAACAGTTGTAGTTTTAGAGGCTGTAGATGATCCTAGTTATTTGTGTAACTCCAGAATTACGGGAGGAATATTTCATGTTGCCATGAACGATATTCGTGTAAATCCAGAGGAAGCTTTAATCAACATCAACAACTCAAGTCAAGGTTTTGCCATACCAGAATTGGCAAAAACATTAGCCGACAATGCTATGCGCTCAATTGAGTGGCTGAAATCTAACGGTATTCGTTTCATTAAAGGTGGTCCTTCTCCAGAATTAGGTACAGTATTGGCTCCTCCTCGATTACAACAATTTGGTTTGCATTGGAAAGGGCGAGGTGGAGATGTTCTGTTGAGGACACTTACTGACAATCTAGAATCTTTGGGTGGTAAGCTATTATTAGGAGCAAGAGCGAGTCAGCTGGTTATGAAAGATGGAGCTTGCGTTGGAGTAGAGTGGCAAAATAATAGAGATGAATCAGCTGTTACAAATTCTGCTGCTGTGATTATTGCTGACGGCGGTTTTCAAGGTAACTTAGCAATGGTTGGTAAATATATTTCTCCTGCTCCCGAAAAACTCTGTCAGCGTAACGCCCAGACAGGGAAAGGGGATGGCATAAGAATGGCAGAAATGAAAGGTGCTAAGTTAATAGGTACTGACAAATTTTATGGTCATGTCTTACATGCAGATGCGAGATTTAACGATAAACTGTGGCCACATCCAATGATAGATAGCATGTTGGTTTCAGGTATTGCTGTAGATCGGCAGGGTAAACGTATTATAGATGAAGGTCTTGGAGGTGTTGCTGCAGCGAATGCTATTGCAAAACTTGAAGATCCACTTTGTTGTACAGTAATTTGTGATCAAGTGACTTGGAGAGGACCAGCAGTAGAGGCAATCATGGGGCCTAATCCTAATTTGGCAAAAGCCGGCGGGGAAATTATAACTGCTGCAACAATTGACGAGTTGGCTAGACTGATAAACTTACCAGTTGACCAGTTAGAGCGAACAGTTAAAGAATTTAATGAAGCAGTGGCAGCCAGTACTACCGAATTATTAGTGCCAACTCGTACAAGTGTGCGGATTAAGCCAGTAGCTATACTTGAGGCACCGTTTATAGCAGTACCTGTTTGTTCGGGAATTACCTATTCAATGGGTGGGATTGCCATTGATGCTAAAGCTCGCGCCCTAGATAAGAATGACCAACCGATTATAGGCTTATATGCGGCAGGAGCTTCTACAGGTGGGCTGGAGGGAGGTCCTAATTCAGCTTATACAGGGGGACTGTCAAAAGCAGCAGTCTTTGGCATGATTGCCGGTGAATCTGCTGCCGAGCAAATTAGGCAAGCGTCAAATTACTAGAGAGTAAAGTTTAGTTTTAAACCTGGTCTAGGCCACTTTGCTTTGTAAAGCGCCCCACAACCTGCAGCAGTTATCCAGGCGTCGCACATATCATCTCCGCCAAAGCAGATGTTAGTGATTATTTGATCCGGAAAGGGGATTTTTTCAACTGTGTCGGTATCTGGAGAAAAAATTGAAATCCCTCCTTGAATTAGTGTGCCAACACAGATGTTTCCACCGGCCTCGACTGCTAAGGAATCCAGCATCTGTAATCCTGGTAATGGACCTAGACAGCGAACTTTGTTGTCCTTGCTCCATAAGTCATCAACAGGGGCTAAAAATCCTGGGGAAATAATAGGAAAAGCGTATACTCGGCTTGTCATGGTCTCTGACACGAACAGTGTATTTTCATCGGGAGACAAACCTATCCCATTGGGAACTAACATACCCTTATGTGCGCAATGAATCTCTTTTGTATCAAGACGAGCATAGTAGATTTTGCCTAATTCTAGCTGACCATCAGCGCTTTTTTTTCCTGAATCTGTAAACCACAAACCTCCTGTTCTATCAAACACTAAATCGTTGGGTCCACGTAGTGGAAATTCTCCACAGTGAGTGAAGACAGTAGATATGTTTCCACTTTCTAACTCTACACGTTGGATACTACCTGTGGTGTAATCTTTGGATGGTCCGGCTGATACAACTAAGCCGTCTTCTCGTTTTATCCAGCTGGATCCACCATTATTGGTAACATAAATAGCTGCATCAGGACCCATTGCGAGTCCGTTGGGTCCTCCACCAAGCTGGGCTACTATTTTCTTTTGCCCATCTGGAAAGATGCGAGTAAGAGTTTGACGTCTAATTTCTACCAATAAAATACTTCCGTCCCTGAGGTAGAGCGGTCCCTCTGGGAATTGCAAATCATCGGCGACAAGTTGTGAGTTTAATTCTTCAAATTTCAAGATTTAGCCCTACTGTGTTAAGTATAAAACCTAGCTGTCCATGACGTGAGAGTTCTATGAATGGCTCTTCTGCTAAAAATGGCTCCAAACCTGGTGAGTTACCCGGTAAAGTATGGGGTGATGGGTAATGTTGCCAATCTAAATTTTGTCTCTCAGTCGTCATATCTTGGCTGGAAAGCGTTACAACTAAGCCTAGTAAAGAGATGGCTACAACCCCTATAAATTCAGAATTCATAATCCATTGGCCCCATGTCATGGTTTCTTAGTACTGAGATTTTTTTTTAAAAATACAAAAAAAAACTGGGGTTTTATATATTATTGAATTTATTTGTTTTTATACAAAGAATAAATATCAAATTGCGTTTTTCTCCACTTGCCTTTGCTGATTTATCTTATTATGATCATAATACTGACATTATTTCTAAAAGGTATTCCGTCCTTTGATTATAGTGTCTCAAAGATTTTTATAACACTTAACTCACTGACCCCAAGTCAGCCAACTCAAGAGGGGAAAAGGAATGAAACTAGTGCATCAAATGAAAGCTCCCTATAAGTCTATGCACCGTTTGGCTTTAGCGACAAAAGCAGCATGTTCAGCATCAATTTTAGCTTCTGTAGCAATAGGTACATCGGTCTATGCTCAAGATACACTGGAAGAAGTCCTTGTGACGGCTCAATTCCGTGAGGCCAGTTTACAAAGTACTCCGATCGCAATTACAGCAGTAACTGGTGATCAGATTGAAAATAAAGCCATGAATAGTGTGGTAGATATCGCAGCCACAGCACCAAACGTGAATATTCAAGCAGGATCGAATGCCTACGGTTCAGGTGCAACTGTTTATATCCGTGGTGTTGGCCAATATGACACCAACTTTGCCTTTGAGCCTGGTGTCGGTGTATACGTGGACGACGTCTACCATGGTGTAATTGCAGGATCTATCTTTGACTTGCTTGATCTTGATCGGGTTGAGATTCTTCGTGGTCCGCAAGGGACACTGGCTGGTAGAAATTCTATCGGCGGTGCAATGAAGCTCTACTCAAGAAAGGCTGAGGGAAGCGGAAATGGATATGTCTCAGTGACCGGAGGTAACTTTGATCGTCTGGATATGCGAGGGGCCTACGATGTAGCTCTTAATGATCAACTGAACATGCGTGTATCTGGATTCTCAAAGTCACGCGATGGACACGTGACGAGACTAGATTTTGCTTGTGCTCATCCCACACAAGCGGGAACCTTACCTAACAATCGTGCAAGTCTTGATGATTGCAAAATTGGTACACTGGGTGCGATTGACTCAAAGGGTGGCCGTGTTGTCTTTGATTGGCAACCCAGCGAGGATGTCAATGTCATGCTATCGGCTATGATGATTCGTGACGACTCCGAAGCTGCAGGTGCTGAACAAACATTTGCTGACCAATCTGCATTTCCGCCATTTCTGCAGACTCCTCCTTACCAAGGGGTCACCTACGATAGCCGTTTTGTCACAACTGGGACTTATACGAACTATGCTGATTTCACGAATCCCAGAACTGGTTATACAATGAATCCTGAGGCATCAACACATATGGATGCTTATTCTGCTCGGGTAGTTTGGGATATTAGTGACAACCTTCAATTGACTTCAATCACTGCCTACACTGATATGGAAACTAATTGGTCAGGCGATAATGATGGTAGTCCGATGTTGATTGGTCTCACATCAAATTTCTCACCTTATGAACAAACCACACAAGAGCTTCGTTTGAGCGGCATTATGACAGATGCCAATATTGACTGGACCATTGGTGGTTTCTGGTTTGACAGCTCAGGGCGTGTAGCCGCAAATGTTCAAAACCTTGGATTCTTACAGAATGATCCCGTCGACAGCGAGAGCTCTGCCTATTTCGCGCATGCAGTTTGGGGTGTAACAGATGCTTTGAACATTACAGCAGGGGTTCGTCGCACAGAAGATGATAAATCTTACAAAGAGTTTGTTCGTGTGCTACCTAATGGTACTGTTGCTCCGCCACCATTTGGGCTTATTCATGGCCTTGATGGTTCATTCTCAGGTAGTCAGACCGACTGGCGTTTAGGTGCTGACTACACGTTCAATGACAATGTGATGGGTTACGTTAATCTTTCAACTGGATATAAGGGAGGTGGGATTAACCCACGTCCATTCGTAGCTTCTCAGGTCGTTCCGTTTAAGCCAGAAACTGTGGATGCTCGAGAAATTGGTGTCAAAGCTGATCTCCTAGATAACACTCTCCGCATTAATGCGGCTTACTTCATGAACGATTACACAGATATCATCCTTATTGACGCTAATGGTTTCCCAGGTGCCCCGGGAGATCCTGACTACTTCTTCCTATCAGCAGCACCCTTTAATGCAGGAGATGCCGATATTAGTGGACTCGAAGTAGAGGTGGTGTACGAACCTGGTAACGGCTTTAGTCTCACAGGCTCATGGAGCACTCTTGATTTTGAATATCAAACTTTGGATACTAATGCGACGGCCTCAGGCATTGGCAAAAATTCCATTGCGCCATTCACGCCAGAGAATAAGTATTCACTGCAACTTGCTTATGAGTTTAATACAAGCTCAGGAGCTAAAGTTAGACCCCAGCTTTATATGAATTATATGGACAGTGTATACACAGACCCCGTTAACTCTCCTCGTAATAAACTTGAAGATTATCGGCTAGTAAACGCTAACATTTCGTACGAAACTAGCGATGGTAGTTGGGAGTTTATAGCTGGTGTCACTAACCTCAGTGATGAACACTACAATACCAATGCTTTTGATCTTTCAACAATTAATGGAACTGTACAAACCAATGTCGGAAGACCAAGGGAATACTTTGTAACTGCAAGACGCAGCTTCTAAGGTATTATGTTGTAGATCAATAAAGGGCACCCTGTGTGCCCTTTTTATTAAAACAAAAATTGAGTCATTCCGTAGGAATAAATATGTCGCAGATAGCTAGAAGGTTTGAAGGTAAATCTATTCTAATTACAGGCGCAGCCAGTGGAATCGGAAAGGCTACAGCTAGAGCCTTTGCCACTGAAGGCGGCAAGTTAGTTTTAGTGGATCGCAATGAATCGTTGTTAGCTGAAACGGTAGCCCAACTAGTTAGCTCCGGTGCTGTCGTCTCAAGTTTAGCGCTTGATGTAACATCCAAGGACGCCCCAGAAAAAATGGTAGAGTTTGCGATGAGTAACTATGGCGGTCTTGATATAGCACATAACAATTCAGGAATTACAGGACCAAATGTTGATATCGCTGACTATCCTGATGAGGGATGGCAAGGTGTATTAGATATTAATTTGACAGCAGTATTCCGGTCGATGAAAACCCAAATTAGGGTAATGAGAGAGAATAAGACCAAAGGAGCTATTATAAACACAGGCTCTGTAGCAAGTTATATAGGGCTCAAGCTCTCAGCAGGTTATATCGCTTCCAAACATGCTCTTCTTGGTCTAACACGTGCTGCAGCATTGGATGCTATCGGTGATGGAATTCGAATTAATGCAGTCTGCCCGGGTATTATAGATACCCCCCTTCTTGACAGTGGCAGGGATGTGCCTGGTTTCCTTGAATTTATTTCTTCAGTTCAACCCATAGGTCGCATGGGAACTGCTGAAGAAGTTGCTAAGAGTGTTTTATTTTTAGCATCGGAAGAGTCTTCTATGATGGTAGGGCACGGGATGTTAATAGACGGTGGTGTCACAATTCAGTAGGCATATAAAACTACTATCAAACTATATAGGGAGTTTTCGAATAGAAATGGCAATAAAAAGTTTAGAACAGGCAATTCAAGAAGCAGGTGGAGCCGTTAAGCTACTACGAGAAATCTCTTTTCCGGCATTTGAGTTTCCTGTGCCAGCAGAGCACACTAACTGGATAAGTGAACAAGCTGCATGGAAAAAGTCTTGTGTGCTTTTAGATCAATCCCATCACATGACGGATCTATTTATAACAGGGCCTGATGCGAGTAAGATGCTTAATTATCTGGGGGTCAACTCCTTCGCCAACTTTGGTCCTGGGAAAGCTAGACAATACGTGGTTTGTAATGAGGAAGGGTACTTCATCGGGGACAGTGTTCTATTCCACCTTGAAGAAGGTTACTACGATTTAGTCAGTAACCCTTCTAGTATTAACTGGGTACAATTTCATGCCGAGTCAGGCAAGTGGGATGTTAAGGTTGAAAGGGAAGCTAATTCTGCACGACGCCAAGGCCCTCCACGACATTATCGATTCGAACTTCAAGGCCCTGCAGCTCTTCAAATTGTAGAAAAGTTAATTGGTGGAAAAGTGCCTGAAGTTAAATTTTTCCATATGACCGATCTTACGATTAATGGTAAACGTGTTCGTGCACTACGTCATGGTATGGCAGGTCAACCTGGCTTTGAACTTATTGGGCCTTGGGCCGAAGGTGAGGCCTTAATGGAAAAAATAATTGAAGCTGGAGGCGAGTTTGGCTTAGTTCGTGGCGGTGCTAAGGCGTACGCGGTTGCGAATTTGGAATCAGCATGGATTCCGCGGCCACCAAGTGCAATATTTGGTCCAAACGAACTGGAATTCCGTGAATGGTTGCCAGTCTCTGCGGTGGGTTCAATGGGTGGATCCATGGATTCTGATAATGTGTATGATTATTACGTTAATCCATATGACATCAGTTATGGTCACTTAGTCAAATTCGATCATGACTTTATTGGGCGTGCTGCACTGGAGGAGATGTCCGAAAATCAAAAGCGTAAAAAAGTGTCATTAGAGTGGAATCTTGATGACATCATGAAAATCCATCGTTCACATCTTGAGCCTGGTTTACCTTATAAGTACATAGCCTTACCCAAGTCTCGCTATGCCTTCTATCAGACAGATAAAGTGATGAAGGATGGTAAGCAGATTGGCTTATCCATGGATTTAGGTCACATTGCAAATGAAAACGCATTCATATCTTTGGCCACAATTGATCTTGAATTTAGTGAACCGGGGACTCAAGTTAAGGTCATCTGGGGTGAGAATCCAAATTCGACACGGCAGGGAGTGGAGCCTCATCAGCAATGTGAAGTTAGAGCTATTGTTGCACCTGCACCTTACACTGCATCGATACGCGAGGCTTATCGTAAATAAAATATTTCTCTAGATTTTGAAGAGTTCCATGCCTGAAGGATGAAAGAGCTCTTCAATTTCTACTAGTCTTTTTGATAATCCTTGTCTATGGTGATGTTGTAAAAAGGTATTGAGTGTAATCCGGTTACTATCAGTAATACCGTAAGGCCAAAAATCACGCCCAAGTAAAGCTTGAGCAGCATGTAATTGTTCCTCCACAAATGGTAGTGTTACTTTGGGAGCTGATGTGTCTGATAATCTGTTAAGTGCGTGTTGTTTCGATAATTCAAATGCCTTTGTGAGTGTTGCAGGTAGCCAAGGGTAGGTCTCGACAAGTTTTTTCTTGATCCCAACTAAGTGCATAATTGGAAAAATACCAGTGCGTCTATAAAAGTCAGTTGCAGTAGAAGTGGTATCATCGAACAACCAACGAAGTGGCACACCTTGCTTTCCAAAGCACGATGGAAGACGTGGTCCTAATATTCCATCAATCTCACCGTCCTCTAACATGTTACTCAATGTTCTATCCTGTGGCGCATTTTCAAGCTTTACACCATTGGGAAGGTTGAGTTTTACTTTTTCCTGTCTATTAGGTTCCTCCATCCCGCCTCGAACCCACTGAATGTCTGCGGGGCTTACACCATACTCATCTTCAAGTATTGCTCTTGCCCATACGCATGCGGTCAACTGATATTCTGGTATACCGATACGTTTACCTTTGAGTTCTTCAGGAGAATTTATCCCTCTATCGGCTCTTATTACGATTGATGTATGGCGGAAAGCTCGTGACAGAAATACGGGAATACCTATGTAAGGATTATCATTACGGCTGGTGCGTAAGGTAAAGGTAGACAGGGAAAGCTCTGCAACATCAAAGTCTTCATGACGAAATGAGCGAAAGAACATTTCCTCTGGTGTGAGTTTTAAATAAATAGGGTCTACCCCATCGATTTGGATCGTACCAGAGCTCAGCGCCTGAGTACGATCATAATCGCCCATTGCTATCGATAATTGAATTCTCTCTGCCATAGCGGGAACCTGCACTTGACTAGGTTGTTTACTCTTTGAAAGGACCAACAAACATCATTGTAAAAAGTGTGTTGTCAGGGTCAGTGTTAGTCCTTGATTCCATGTGCATTTCATTGTCGACAATTTTCATGTGTACCATATTGTAATTGGGGGCATTATTTAGACCTTCAGGGGTACCAACGTCCTCATGAATAATCTCTAGATATAGATCATCGCCATCTATGCGCCCATTTTCTATGGGCCCCATTCGATGAGGATCAACACAAGGACCACAGACTAACCCTTTAATTTCCCCATCCACCTCGCGTAACATCATGTATTGCTTGCGATCTAACATTCCGGAATAAGCCACCCATCGGCCTGTGATTTTATCCAAGGAGAGAAGCTCAGCGGGCCCCTTAGGGTTAAATGGAGGAAAATTTAAACGAGGTCCGAAAGTAATTCTTGGCTGCCTGCCGTACTCGATAGCAGATGGATTAGCGGTAGGTCCACCATTACTTGATATAAGCATTTTACCGTTACTATATTCCGCATGAACTTTGCGAACGTAGGGGGCATTCATTCCGCGATCATGCAAAACTTCGAAATCGATCATACCTTCATCAATTGTACCCTGACGAATAAAAGCAACGTTGTCAAAATTAAGACAGTCAAAGCAGTAAATGCCTCCTGTCACTTTACCATCCTCAATTTTAATAATGTAAACATGAGTTATACCGTCGATATCAGCTGTCCAGCCTCCACGTAGCTCTGCATCCGATTGTGCATTTGTTAATGATGAAAGCCCAAAAAACAGAAGCCCTGTGATAAGTGTTAGTGTTTTTTTAATCATATTTTTTTCCTCTTCAGGGGATGTACCAAATAGGAGAAGTATAGGCGCGTTCTTGCTGTATTACTGGGACATCTAAAGCTAAGTCTAGATTTTGCGTGATTGCATCATAAGTGCTCCATCGGGGTGTGGGTATTTCCAATACCCGAAGGTAGTAAAATGCTGGTTGTTCGGCATTAAAATCTGGATCTCTCCAAACCGTGGATAAGCTACTGCTACCAATTGAGTTTGTGTATGTTGCAGTTTGAGGATTTACTGTGTTACCAACTGGAGTGATATTGCCCCCTATATCTCTCCTGCTTTCATCAGAAAGAGCTACATCATACACTTTTTCTTTAGTTGAACCATCCTCCAATAACCAACCTTTGATAACTTGTATTCGATCTAAATTAGCCCCCATGGGATCTTTTAATGCATTTAGTAAGAAGGTAGGAGAATTATTTGAAGTAGTAAATGTAGAGTTTCGTGTTAGATCACCACCCATGGGAACACCTTTTTTGTAACCCTGTGACACTAGTTGCGAGCTTTCAGTGTCTTCTTTTTCGTATGCCCAACCACCAAAAAATCTTACAACCATTCTTGAACCAGTTGTTCCATAAGTTTCACCACGTTGGAGTGCCTCAAAGATCGCCTTCCGAGAATTTTCAAGTGCCCAGACAGCGGTATAACCGCTAGCGGCTAATTTTCGAGCCGGGGGCATAACACGATCCACGCCGAAAGAAGACCATGAAGCCTTGTCTGTTTCTGCTTTTGTGCCAGCCGTCATGTCATCACCGATACGGACTTCACCTAGTGCGTTTGCAGCAAATTTTCCTTGAAAGTTATTTTCCTCTACAGCAGCTAAAGAAACATGTGAGTCAGTCCCTGCAACAGCACCGAGTTTAAAAGGGTTTACTCCTAGTTCTTTTTCAATTTGTAATCCACGTTTAAGAGCTGAACGATAATATTCTCCATTTTTTCTCTCTCGCTCTTGATCATCCCAATTTCTGCCGGGAAATAGTTCCTCACCTAGCCAACTGTTCCAGATTTCATAATTTGCAAATTCATCAGTAGGTGAGAGAAAGGGATGTGCTTCAGAAACACCCTTAACTTGCGCTATCTCGTAAACAGGCTCGAAACGATTCCGTAAACTTGCGTATCTATAGGTGATAGGTGTTCCATCAAGTCTTGTCAGTGCAAACATACCACCAAGAGAGGTGTTGCCGTTGTGAGGTATAGCTAACACAGATCCATTAGTTTTTTCCTCATAATTTGCCATAAACGCCCATAAATCCTCTGGATTTTCTGAGTCATACCTGGAGAAGGGAATAATTTGGTTTGTTAAACTGGCATCATCTTTAAATATAACATTCCGATGTAAATTTCCCCCTTGTGGTCCCGATGTCCATTCGTAGCCTATAAATGCAGTAAATACACCGGGTTCATTATGTTTGTCTGCTAGTGCAGTCACTTGATGCCAAACACGAGTCTGAAATTTTTTATCACTAACTAGTTCGCCAGTATTAGCCTCTGCATAGATTTTAAAATCAATCTGATTGGTTGGAATTTCGAGAGATGGACGGAATTTCTCAAATTCCTGTTGATAACTTTGCAGTCTTTTTAGATGCTCTGCTGGCAGATCCTTTGCTAAGTCTGTTAGTTTCTCAACTTCATGCATGACACCAAGATCTTCAGCGTGATCTGCAATAACAAGAAAATCTAGGGGACGTTCTAGTTTAGCTGGTCTACCATTTGTATCGATAACAGTTTCACCTTTAGCAAATCGGTAAGCTTCATCTGGGTGTAAGCGGTTACCCCATGCATAAGCATCCCAAGAGGAAAGCGAAGTATGAAGATGTGTATCTCCCCAAAAGACGTGCTCTGGAAAAGCATCATTTCCAGATGAAATGAGGGGGTGCGTACTGCAAGGAACCAAGCACTCCTGCGAATATACAGATGTGGCTAATAGGAGTATGGCATTTATAAAAATAGCCTTTCCACTAAATCGAAGACAAGTTACAGCTATTCTTGTTCCTAGATTCATTATTTTTTAAGTACTGTTGTTACGTAAGCGGATACATCACGCAAACTCTCTGGGGAGAAAGCTGCCCCAATAGCAGGCATTTTATTCTTACCATAGTTTATGGCATTCGAAACAATGACAGGATCACTTATAACGGTAAGATCTGCGCCACCACCATGCCCCCCAGTCCCTGTTTCACCATGACATGCTGAACAAATTGAGCGAAATAATTTTCCACCATTATCAAGTTGTGGAGTTCCGACAGCAGCATCAACAACTACTAGTTGTGCAGCTATTTCATCTTCAATTGGTGGGGTTTTAAGTAAAGGCTTGGGTGGGGGTAGGGGGAGGGTATCCATACTACCATTTAATGAAAACAACCAGACACTGTCTCCATGATCAGTACCCCCTAATAAATTTCCTGCCGAGTAAGCAACAACATACTGAGTACCATTCCAAACAAAAGTGCTTACTGGTGCATTCATACCCGCGCCTGTTTGGAACTCCCAAAGTTTGCTACCATCAAATTCATCTAATGCGGTTAAGCGTCCATCGTTTCGACCAACAAAAATCAGACCACCTGCAGTTGCTGTTACACCACTCCAGCAAAGCTCATTAATATGTTGACGCCACACTATCCGATTAGTTTGCAGATCCATAGCAGCAATTACACCCATATCAGGTAGAGGAAAATGGGGTAGAGGCGCCACTCCATCAATAGTCGCCTTAGTGACAACAGGGCGGTCTGCTGCACAGATAAACATCGTTTTAGTTATTGGGTTTGCAGCACTGGGAGGCCAGTTTGCGCCACCCACGAAACCTGGAGTAAAAATAGTTGGTTCATCGTACACCGGCGTAAAGATTGCACCTTGATTAATAAGCTTGAAACCCTCTGGCGCAATATCAAGTTTTTGTGGAACAAAAGCATCACCCTTCGGATAGGGCTGTGTTGCTGATGTGGCGACGCGAGGTTCTTGTGGAACCGGGCGCTCTTCTATTCCAAGTAATGGTTCTCCAGTAACTCGATCTAGGATATATAACCATCCTGTTTTTCCTGCCTGAACTATAGCTTTGCGAGTTTCTCCAGCGTACTCTGCATCAAAAAGGATAACTGGATTCGGTGCATCGTAATCCCAAATGTCATGATGAACCTCTTGAAAGTGCCAACGATATTCACCAGTCCTGTAATCTAGTGCCATGATAGAGGCGGCGAATAGATTATCACCCGGGCGTAACCAACCTTCTCCTGTTGGAGCAGCATTGCTAGTAGAAAAATATAAAAGCCCAAGCTCTGGATCAAGAGCTGGGGTATGCCAGACATTGGCGCCACCACGCTGGAAAATATCACTATCTGTTGGCCAGGTTTCACCACCAAAATCATCTGGACCTGGGACTGTATTGAAAATCCAGATTTCGTTACCAGTTTTAGCATCTAGTGCACGTATACGTCCTCGTACACCCATTTCACCTCCTGCATAGCCAATGAAAAGTAAGCCATCATAGAAGAGTGGGGCATGAGTGATACTGTAACCAATGCCTGTTTGTTCAGATTGAACTTCCCAAACAACTTCTCCTGTCTTTTGGTTTAATGCCACGACTCTGTTGTCGAGGTTTCCATGGAAGACCATGCCATCACCTAATGCGACACCCCTACTTACCCAGCCACAGCATTGTGTTACATCTTCGTCTTTCAAATTGGCTCGGTATTGCCAAAGGATTTCGCCTGTATCTACACTGATAGCAAAAATATCACTATCACCCGTGCTTATATAAATTACTCCTTCATGAACTATAGGTTGGGCCTCTCCTGAATTACGGTAGCCTGCTCCAGAGTTACCAAGATGAATGCGCCACTCACCTTTGAGATCTTTAACATTATCTTTGGTAATTTCTTTGAGAGGGGAGTAGCGGGTATTAAAAATATCACCACCATTGGTTAGCCAATCAGGGCCTGGAGTTGTTGAGATATTCTGAGCAACTGAGAGGGGATTAAACAAAAGTCCAAATGTTGTCAAAAAAAAAGCGATATTTTTTTTTGGTGACCAGATCATTTTTTTATTTTGCATAATAATTAATCCTCCCAACATTATGTCAGTATTATGACTAAATTTAGCAAGCAAAATCAAGTTAAGTAATTTAAACAACCAAAAATTGAATTGCCTCTAAATACAATTATTCTTGATAAAAAGTAAGTTGCTCTTTCATATATATGATTAATGCAGTGGCTAATAATTGTGGCAAAGCTAGTGCAGTAAGGATGATGGCTCTATCAAAACCAGCGTCAAAGAGATACCCTGCAGTCAGAGGCCCTATGATTGATCCGATTCTTCCAATGGTGAAGGCCAGCCCGATGGCAGTGGCGCGAACATTTGTGGGATAGCATGCTGCAGCAAAAGTATACAAGCTCACCTGAATACCAAAGAAAAAATAACCAGAGAAAACTGTGATCATTCCTAGAAGAATGATGTTCTCTGGTGCAAAACCAAATGCGATTAAGCCCAAACCAGCTGCAAAAAAGCCTATAGCAGTTGTCAGTAATAAACCAAGTCTGGGAGTAATCCAACCTACCGTTAAAGCGCCACCAATTCCTCCCACATAAATGAGCATCGCAACCGAAATGCCAGCTGAATCAACTAATCCCATGTTCGTCAATAGAGTCGCAGACCAGTTAACAAAGGCATAAAAACCAAACATATAAAATAGATGTATTAGGCCAATAGGTATCGTTCTTGCTAAAAGTTTTCCTTTAAAAACTTCAAAGATAAAGCTATTGCTGTGATTCAAACTTCTATCATCATCTTCAGGAAATTCATCTAATTTTGGTAATTTTAAATAAGTCAGTGTGTGGTTAAGACGTCTCAGCCGGTTTGGCTTGCAACTACTTAGCAAATATTCGATAGATTCAGGTAAAGCAAGCAGTACTATGAAAAACATGGAAAATGTGAGTAGACCACCACTAACAAATACTGCTGGCCACCCTAAGTTTTCCACTACAAAGAGAGTAAGTGAACCGCTGATGATTGCACCTATAGGTGTGCCTACGAATACTAATCCAAGAGCTTTGGTTCTACTTTTCTCGGCAACGAATTCAAGTATAGTTGTACCGATGTTACTTGCAATGCCTCCAATACCAAGACCAGTAAGGAAGCGAAAGCTTGCTATAGCGCCATAATGACTTGAAAAAGCTGTTGCAAGCATGCCCACGGATATAAGGAGTAACATGAGTAGAATAGCAGTGCGCCGTCCATATAGATCACCTAGGGGTGAGAGAACTAAAGCACCTAGTGTCATGCCTACTAGGCCTGAGCTGAAGATAAAACCTAGCTCCACACCAGTTAGCTCCCATTCTCTGGCAATTATGGGGGCTACATAGGAAATCGAGAGAATATCGTAGCCATCGATAACTGTGATGAGGAAACAAAGTAGAATCATGCTCATCTGAAATATTTTGGGTGTCTTTTCAGCGACTATTTGTTTTAGTTCTGTCTTATTCACTGTTACCCCTCGATATATTTTTATCACTATTGTGAGAATCACACAGACTATTTGTAGCACACATTTAGGACTAAACAACAGATTCTTGACGTAATCATGTATACTAGATATTTGTTTATACTCTGAGAAATCTGCTGTGGTAAAAAAAATCAAACAACTTAGGGCCGTTTCAAATCAAATCGAGCATCCAATAAGCAATGATACGTTGAACAACACTCCCGGAAAGGACTTTGAAATTACATCTATCCCTGAACCTCATGAAATTGAAGTCCTTAACCGTCCTGGCCCCTTAATTAGAAGATTACATCAGATAGCTGTGTCTGTTTTTTTAAGTCAAGGTAAAGAGTTTGAACTAACGCCCGTTCAATATGGCTCGATTCAATTAGTAGATATGTATCCTGGAATTCATCAAGCGGGACTTGGAAAAATGCTAGGTTTGGATAGGCAGACTATTTCAAACGTAGTTCAAAGACTCTCTGATAAAGGCCTATTAATAAAAAAAGAAAAAGATGCTCGTAGTTCGGCTTTATATGCCAGTGGCTCTGCAAAGGCTCTCATTCAAGTGATGCGTGAAAGATTGGCCGAAGTAGACAGCATCATTCTAGAGCCTCTTTCTACCAATGAGGCATCCACTTTCATGCGTTTATTGCATAAATTGGTTGACACCAATAATGAACTAAGTAGGGCGCCTACAAGTGGACCTAATGGAGTGGTTGAATCACGCTCTACAGTGCCAGTTAAAAAGAGAGCATCTAAAAAGTAATACATTAGGCTCTACTTTTATTTGGATCAGAAGAAGTTCAAATTTTGATAGACTTACTCATCACTTGATAAATATCCAATTTAATCAATATTTTAGATTTAATCTTTAAATTGACAGTACTATGACGGTTAGATAGCATAACCCCACTATCATTCAAGTAAGCGGCAGAAAGTGTGAACACTAAAGTAATGGATTGCTATAAAGCGTTATTGGCTCCTTTATGGGAGAGTAAGGCACATGCACCAACTCCTGGAGCTCGTAAAGGGCATCATTGGTCTTGGGCTGAACTTAACCTGCATATTATGGAAGCTGCAAAGTTGACTAGCCCAGAGGTTGTTGAGAGAAGAGTACTAAGGCTATGTAATATTGACCCTTCTTTTGAAGGTGATGAATCGACAGTAGGAAATATTGCTGCTGCCATTCAAATTTTATTGCCTGGGGAGAAAGCAAGACCTCATCGTCACTCAATCAATGCACTACGTTTTGTCCTGTTTGGTGAGGGCGCCACTACAATAGTCAATAATGTCCATGCACCAATGATTCCTGGACACATGCTCCTAACTCCGGGAGATTGCTGGCATGAACACTATCATGAAGGGAGTGAACCAGCTATATGGCTAGATATTTTAGATGCACCGGTTCATAACGCACTAGGGACCATTACATTTCAGCCAGGCCCAGTGGAGCCAGGGACAATTCCGCCAGGAAGTTCTAAATATACTTTTCCTCTGAAGGATATGGTTGAGTTGTTAACAAAAAGTCCGATCAACCAATTCGGCTTTCAAAGTATTTCTTACATTGATCCTGATACTCAGACTACCTGTTTACCGACGCTTGATATCCGGTTGTTGGGATTAAAACCCGAGCATCATGTTATTCCCACTAAATCAAATGCAGACTCTGTCTTTTTAGTGATCGAAGGAGAAGGAATGACTCAATGTTCTGAGATGAACTTCCATTGGTCTAAAAATGATATTTTCACCATACCAAGAAAAAACGTGGTGACTCACCAAGTGTCCTCTGATTCCCTTTTGTTGCAAGTTACTGACGCAGAAATGTTGCGTCGCATAGGTCTGTCACACAAAGAAGCGGCACTATAATCAGTTTAAAACATGACAACAACATCCACACATTCAGATCTTTCCGGTTTTCTAGAGAGCTTAGTACAGGCCAATAAAATTCTGGTTCATTTCGGTATAGTAGATGCCTTTGGCCATGTCAGTGCCCGTCATCCTGATAAGCCAGACCGTTTTTTGATGACTAGACGTCTTGCCCCAGCACTGGTTACAAAAGAGGATATTTTAGAATATGATCTTGATGCAGAGCCTGTAACAGCTAAACAAACGCCTACCTTCATTGAGCGATTCATACACAGTGAAATGTATAAATCTAGGCCAGATGTACATGCGGTTGTTCATAGTCACTCACCATTGATTGTTGCGACAAGCACTGTGTCTCAAAGACCGTTCAAACCTCTTTGTCACACCTGTGGTTTTCTTGGGGATGGTGTTCCTTTTTTTGAAATTCGGGATTATACAGGTGAGGGTTCAAACTTACTAATAACATCACAAAAACTTGGTCATGAGCTTGCCAAAAAAATTGGTGATAAATCTTTTATTCTCATGAGAGGCCATGGTTCTACTGCTGTTGGGCCAAGTGTTCAGCAAGTTGTATATCGAGCTGTTTATGCAGAACTCAACGCTCGTATACAACTCTCGGCGGTAGCTTTAGGAGAGCCCTTATACCTTACTCCCCAAGAAGCTGCTGCTTGTGAAGAAACTGCTTCATTGCAAGTAGAGCGTACTTGGGCATATTGGTTAGATCTTATCAGTTAATTTTTTCTGATTGCTAAATCAAAGTGTATCTAGAATTAAATTATTTGATTTCTCATTAATTAGTTATCCCCAAAATGTTTTTCCAATGGTTATGAGCGAGATTGTTGTATGAAGATAAGTTGGTTCAATGAGATGCAGCTAGGCGTTGTAGAAAAGGATCATGTCTTAGACGTCTCCTCAGTATTAGCGAAACTACCCAAGGACACTTACCCCAAAATGAGTGGTGACCTACTCATTACCCATTTACAGAAAATCTTACCTGATATCAAAGAAGCTACAGTTAATGCTAAACGATTCCCGATAAATTCTTGTGTATTTCATAGCCCGGTTGCGCGTCCGACAAAGATTATTGGTACTCCAGCAAACTATCTCAAGCATGTGGAGGAAGCAGAAACAGATGACAATAAAATAGTTTTCACAAATCGTTACTCTGGATCAATACGTGAACAAGGACTTTTTCTAAAAGCCAATAGTGCTCTTGTGGGGTCATCAAATGGAATTACAGTACACATGCCTGATAGGCGTACTGATCACGAAATGGAGCTTGGAGTTGTTATAGGAAAAAAAGTTAGCAAGGTCTCGGTGGAAGAGGCGATGAATGCTGTGATTGGCTATTCTATAGCCCTAGATATTGTCGTGCGTGGCCCTGAGGATAGAAGCTTTCGAAAATCACTAGATAGTTTTGCCGTACTTGGACCTTGGCTTGTCCTTACTGATGAAATAAAAGATCCAACTAATCTGGATTTCTCATTAGCGGTGAATGGAGAGCTCCGCCAAAGTTCTAATACTAGTATGATGATCATGTCAATCGCTGAACAAATAGCTTGGGCTTCTGAATTTTATACTCTATGGCCAGGTGATATTTTGATGACAGGAACCTGTGAGGGTGTGGGCCCAATTCGTCCTAATGATTCTCTATGTTGCTATATAGAACAAATAGGTGAAATGATCGTTCAGGTTAAATGAGGAGCGTCTTTTGTGGTGAGGAAAATAGGTTTTGTTGGGCTTGGTAATATGGGGCGTGCGATCGTCCGTCGCATGTTAGAGGCTGGACTTGAGGTTTTAATCTTTGACATAGATTCAGAAGCTATGTCAGTTCTTGCTAAAGAAGGAGCAGTTATAACTAATTCTGCTGTTGCACTAGCAGATGAAGTCACCTGGGTAATTTCTTGCCTACCAGATGATAAAGCAGTGTTAGCAAATGCTAGGGCACTTTCGCACGGAAGATCTATACAAGTATATATAGAATTGTCGACGGTGGGACCTAGCTGTTTGCGAGAATTAGAATCTATACTGGATCCAGTATTAGTTATAGATTCTCCAATGAGCGGTGGGGAATTTGCTGCACAGAGAGGCAGTTTGAGTCTTATGATAGCCTGCGCCACTAATCTATATTCCCAATATAATTTTTTAGCATCTACTTTTTCTGAAAAGCTACATCATGTAGGTACCAGACCAGGCTTAGGACAACTTTGTAAAGTCGTAAATAATGCAATAAATTTTTCAGCATTTCTTGTTTCATGTGAGGCGATTGCTGTTGGAGTTAAAAACGGTATTTCTGCTGATACATTACTATCTGTAGTTAACCATGGTACTGGTAAAAATACTGGGACGCTTGAGAAAATTCCTCGTGGAATCTTGGGAGGAAATTACAACTTAGGCGGTCCCATTGGCGGTGTATTAAAAGACTTATCTCTGTACTTAGAGCAAGCTCAATCTGTTGGACTTCCAAAAGGCTTAATAGACTACACCAGAGAGCTTTGGTCTATAGCTATGAGTAATGAACAAGCTCACAGTGACGCAGCAAATATCATTCGTTTTTTTGAGAATCAACTTGGGATCCTTGTTCGTGGCACGGCGCAGCCTTTAGAACAAGTGCTACCTTCATCACATAAAGATAAGTTAGGTTTTATAGGGCTTGGTAACATGGGAGGAGCTATAGTTAAACGTCTGTTGAGTTGTGGAGTTGAGGTCACAGGTTTTGACCTAGATAAACAAGTGATGAATAAATTTGAATTACAGGGTCTTGTTCCTGCCAGCTCTGTTAGGGACGTGGCTGACCAATGCTCATTAGTAGTTGTCTGCATTCCAACGGGAGGTAGCGTCAGTGTGTGTGAAGAAGCAGCTCAAGGAGACGCTATTGAAGTGTACGCAGAATTTTCCACCATGAGTCCTGGTAGAATGCGAGAGCTGAACGCCATACTCGCGGCACATAACGTAGCTTTGGTCGACGCCCCTGTAAGTGGTGGTGTTGCTATCGCTGATCGTGGAGAACTAAGCATTATGATGGCTGGAGAGCGAGAAGCAATGTCCCGACTTGCTAATTGCATGCAACACGTTGCAGCTAACAACTTTCCCATTGGTAATATTCCTGGGCAGGCACAATTCACCAAATTAGTAAACAATGCGATAGGTTTTACAGTATTTATTGCTGATTGTGAGGCACTGAGTGTGGGTGTGGCTAACGGGATGGATCCACAGGTATTGTTAGATACGATTAATTCAAGTAGTGGCAGAAATAGTTGGACAATGGACAAATTTGCCCGTCATATTCTTTCAAGATCTTTTGATGCTGGAGGGAAAATGCCCGGTGGTCCAAAAGCTCTTGATCTCTATCTTGAGCAAGCAAAAGAAGTGGGTATGAATGGTGGTATGGTAGCCAAGGCTCGTGATGAGTGGGCATGTATTGCCAAGGAATTTTCACCTACTGATGACTTTACAAAAATGATTACTTATTTCGAAAAGCATACAGGAGCTGATTTTAGCTATCGCTCAAGAGAGATTAAGAATGTGTAGTTCTACTCACAAAAGCATGGGTTGGAAAGGGTGGTCAACTATACCAGCTCCTCATTTGACCGAAAGCAACGCACCTTGGCTTGATCTGTCGTACCCTTTGGGAAAATCGACTCCGGTGCCTACCGTCCCAGCAGGCAAAACAATTGTTTCTCCCTTTCCTGAAGCTAGATTCGAGCGTATAAGAAGTATGCCAGAACATAAAGTTAACTTATCTGAAATGCAGATGGTCGTTCATTTTGGTACTCATGTTGACGCGCCCGTACACTTTATAATAGACGGTCCTTCATTCCATGAAATTCCTCTCGATAGACTTTACGGACAAGGAGTTTTACTTAATATTACTTGTAAGCCTGTGCAAGAATTAGGCCCTGAAATCTTTGATGGCCTAGAAATCCAGAGAGGAGACATCGTTGTTTTGAACACAGGATGGTCAAACTATGCAAATACTGCCCGGTATGATGAACATCCTTATCTTAGTGCTGAAGCTGCACAATACTTGGTAGATTGTGGCGTCAAATTGTTTGCTGTTGATTTTCCCTCACCGGATCTCCCTATAGCTTATAGAGATTCAAACTTTGACTGGCCCGCACATCACATTATGTTGAGAAACGGATTATTGGTTGCAGAAAATTTACGTGTACCAAAAGAAATTGAATCAGGTAGGGGAGAGTTCCTATTCTTAGCGCTTAATATCGAAGGCTCTGATGGATCACCTGCGAGAGTAGTAGGTCGCTCAATAACTTGACTCAAAAAACCGTCAGTATTATGATGGTAAAGAATGATTTATAACCTTTTCATGGTTAAAAAATAATTTATCCAGAAAACTTCTGAGATAACTGAGGAGACTCTCTTTGTGGAAGTACGTAAGGTTGGTGGTTATATTGGCGCTGAAATAATGGGAGTTGACCTCACTACTTGTAATGAAGAAACATTTCAGAAAATTAAAACTGCTTTATGGGAGCATGGTTTTATCTATTTTAGGGACCAAGAACTAACCACGGACGAATATCGCCAATTCGGTCAGCGTTGGGGTGAGTTATTTGTAAATGAAAGTCCAGCGATAGAAAAAGTCCCTGGCTACGCAGAAGTTGAAGAAATTCGAAAAAATCCTCATGAGCTGAGTAATATTGGGGATGAATGGCACACAGATCAAGCACATCAGAAAAACCCATGCATGAGCACCATTCTGTACGCTAAAGTTATTCCTCCATATGGGGGAGATACTTGTTTCGCAAGTACATCAGCTGCATATGATTTTTTGTCAGAGGAGATGCGACAAAAATTACAAGGACTTGAAGCAGTTCATAGTCAAAGATTCTTACTAGAGCAAGTTGCCGCGAGAACAGGAGATCCTGATGGTCGATTTGCTGCTGGAATAAAAAAATCCAAAGGTTCAGAATCTATTCATCCTGTTATCATTGCGCACCCCGAAAATGGTAAGGCTTGTATTTACGTTAATCCATCCTATACGACAAATTTTGTTGGCATGACTCGAGAAGAAAGTAAGCCAATTTTAGATGAGATCTATAAATTAATTTTACGCCCCGAATTTAATGCAAGGATGCAATGGCAGACTAACTCATTGGCACTTTGGGATAACCGTCAAGTATGGCATTACGCTTCGAACGATTATCAGGGGCATCTCCGGATCCTGCATCGATTAGTTGTAAAAGACTCACTGCAATAACATTTTGTCAAAAACATAATTCATCAAGGTAAAAAATGTCTACCACCATAACAACACTTGCGGATTTATTATCATCAAAGTCAGATCTTGTTGACCATTTTTATAACGATACTGTAGCACCTCATGTTAAGGCAAAAACAGGTCTAACCCCAGTACCACTAGAACAAAGCACATGGATGGAAGAGCAGCGCGCATGGAGAAATTCAGCAGTCTTATTTGATCAGTCTCATCATATGCCAGAACTTTTTGTTAAAGGTCCCGATGCGATTAAACTATTAAGTAAACTTGGTGTTAACAGTTTTGATAACTTCAAGCCAGGTGTTGCTAAGCAATACATTGCCTGTAATGAAGAAGGTAAAGTGATTGGTGAAACGCTTATGTATTGCCATGGTTCTGAAGATTTTGAGCTTGTCAGTGGTATGCCCCTCATTAATTGGGTTGAATATAATGCTATAAAGGGTGGTTACAATGTTACTGTTGAAAGAGATAACAATACTGCTCGAAATTCAAATGGGAAAAGAAAAAAATTTCGATTAGGTATGGATGGACCCAATGCCAGTAAAATTTTTACTGAGGTTGTCGAAAATGGAATTCCAGAAATTCGTTTCTTCGGTACGGGGATGGTTAAGATTGGTGGGTGTGATGTCATGGCTCTCCGCCACGGTATGGCTGGGCACCAAGGGGTAGAGCTTTCAGGCGACTATGACGACCAGGAAAAAGTTCTTGATGCATTGATCCAAGTAGGTGAAAAGCATGGCTTAAAACGAGGTGGTACTCTGGCTTATTTTTCAGCAGTAACAGAGGGGGGATGGATGGCCTCGCCATTTCCAGCGATATTTACTAGTCCATCACTTAATCAATACCGTCAATGGCTACCAGCAAATTCTTGGGAGGCTGGGGCTCAGCTAGGTGGAAGTTATATTGGTTCAAAAATTGAAGATTACTATGTAACGCCTTGGGACTTAGGAGTAGAAAAGCGGATAAAATTTGATCATGACTTTATTGGTCGTGAGGCACTAGAAAAACAAGCTGCTAATCCAACTCGTTGTCGCCGAACACTTGTCTGGAATAGTGAGGATGTCGCTGCAATTTTTGCTTCAATTTTAGAGCCTGGTCTTGCTGGTAAGATGCTCCGTCTACCCTATGCATCGTATGCTTATCAAATGTATGATGAAGTTCGCACAGAAGATGGTGCACTAGCAGGTTTATCTACTTTTGTTGGTTATAGTGCTAATGAGGCGAAAGTTCTTTCTCTGGCCATGATGGATTTATCTCATGCCGATGTCGGTACTGAACTTGTACTTACTTGGGGGGAGCCCTACGGTGGTTCGCGTAAATCTCATGTAGAAAGGCACCGTCAAATGAAAGTGAGAGTTACGGTTGCTCCAACTCCTTACGCGGAAACAGTACACAAGCTCAAACATGGGATAGTCAAATAAGTGGTGGATGATTCAAAAGTTCTTGCTTTACCTCAGCGCCTTCGCCAGCTTTCAGATGATGAATTAACGCCTGAGCAAAAAAATCTTATCAATAAGATCAAAGGTTTCTCTTTAAATGGGATGAGGGGACCCTTTAATATGATGCTCCGTAGCCCAGAGGCTGCTGAGCGCTTCCAACATCTTGGTAAATATCTTAGATTTGACACAGATCTTGGTAATCGATTAGTGGAGTTGCTGGTCTTGATTCATGCTCGCATATTTCATGATCAATATGAATGGTATCTTCATGCGCCAAGAGCCCTAGAGGCAGGGCTAAGCAAACACATTGTTGAAGACATCAAGCAAGGTAAAAAACCATCATTCATTAACGAAGATGAAGCAGCCCTTTTTAACTACGTGTTGGAGCTTTCACTTACAAGAAATGTTTCTGATGAGACGCTTGAGAGTGCTGTCAATGTCCTTGGAGAGCGAAATGTTGCTGATATAGTTTTCATGCTTGGTCAGTACACAACTATATCTTTATTTTTATCTGTATTAGGAGAAGGCAGGGAGCTTGATGTGCTTCCTGCCTGTCTTGATCCTTTCAAAGTTAATAGCGAATCTAACCCCAGCTAAAAACTGAAAATATCTTCTTCCTCGGTTGGTGGTGTCATTCCTTCTTCAAAATATTTTTCCCAAATATGAGCCCATGGACGACCATAAATATCTGGTATTTCATATTCAAATATTTGGTTTGGTGACATCGGTGTTGTCAGTCCCTGAATGGGGTAGTTTCCTGGTATACAAGCAGTGTTTCCAAAGGGTTCAAACTCGTTGAGTTCGCCAAGACGATCAAGGTACTGCACAACGCGTATGGGTTTTACAAAGACATTTTTATCATAAAGTATCACTTCATGACGGAGACCCGTTAGGTTAGATTCGTCGTCATTTACAGGAGTATAGATTTCGATAGTTTGTAGCAATGGACTATACTCAAAAATTCCATGTGAAATCCAACTTTGAATATTTGATGTCCAAGTAATCAGGGCTTCCCCGTCCCAAAATCCCACTGTATCGCCATACCATTGCGGCACATCCGGTCCAAGTCGTGGGATACTGCTATCTGTATTAAAATCTCGATCTAGATAAATCTGTGTAATCATCCTTTGTGAAGTATAGCGCTCATCGAGGATCATCCATGGCGTGATTGTAATACTAGTATCTCCGCCGCCGTATTGAGAAATGCGACGCATAAAACCTTCAGGCCAGCAGAAAGAGGCTGGCCACACTGGGTGATTGTGTGCCTCATGGTACTTCTGCTGAACGTAGCGCATTTTGTACTCATCAGTGAGAATAGATGCAAACGTAGAAGTTTGGATAACATTTCCATAGAGCCATGAACGGATTTTGGCGCGTTGTCTGTCATAACGCCCACTCCAGCTAGGTAGATTATCATTTGTGTATTTGGTAGGGCCACCACGTTTTTGTGCTTCATCTTTCAATGCTTCGTAGTGTGATTGTGCTGAGTCAAATGGGTAAGGGCTAAAAACTTCCTCTAGGGGATAGTCACGATCACAATAACCCCACGCGGCTGTTTCTGGAGGATTCGAACCAATCATCACAACTTGAACAGCACCCCATTGGGCTTCCAACATAGTGGATGAGTTGCAACGAAAATATCTGGGGTCGCTCCAGTATTGCTGATCCGCATAAAAATCTTTAGAGGTAAAGATATCAACTGGTAGTGGTGTTATACCTTCAGGTACAGCTCCTTCTTTGGCTGCATACACAGGATGTAATACTTCGGCAATGATTACGCCTCTGTCATGTCCTCGTGGATCGGGCCCAACCAAGTCTGTTGCCCGGTATGGATCTGGCGCATCTCTGTACTTTTGAGCTACAGCATAATGAACACCCGTACTAAAGTAACCGATACTTGTTATTGTGCAATAAACAAAAGTAATTTTTAGAAGTTTTGAGTGGAATAACTCTAACATATTTACCTCAGTGTATTTTGAATTATCGATTGAAGTAACCTACCCTGTCCCCGGAGTAGGTGCCAACCCAGATCTTTTCACCAAGTTGTTCTGCCACACTAATTCCCTGCATTTTTACTGTGCCAGGATAGTTTGCTATCACTTCAATGCTTCCATCTTCTAGATTAAAGCTACTTACAGACCAGCCTTCCCCTGAAATATTATTCCCTGCAGCTAAGATTTGGTTGTCACCAGCCCAACGAAGGTTATCAGGAAAGTTTGTCAGTGCTGTTTTTTTGATACCAACGGGTGAGGTGGAAAGATCAAAAGTTATGAGGTTACCAGAGCCAAATTCTGCGACGTATACAGTGTTATTGTCATCTGATACTAGAATACCATTTGGGCCTGCTAATTGTGTCCCATCCAGTTGTATTGGTAACATACCAGGATGCCAAACTAATAAACCACCAGTTGGCCTTCCGCTATAGATATCTGCAAAATCCGCATCCCAACGTATAAATTCAGTAGTTATAAATCCACCATCCTCTAAAATGGCGACACTGTTGTGCATGATTGTTGGGTCTAGTTCGACACAGCCTTGCCATGTTAATTGGCCAATATCATCAGAGATTTTCAAAGAAAAAATTTCTATAGCTTCTCGATCTCCATGGCTCGTTGAATAAACTTTATACTCATTTTTAGAATTTTCTTGAACAGCTAGGCCATGAGAACCAAAGTTACTGGTGTTAAGAGGGGAAGGACATGATCCAAATAGAGTATTATCTTGGCTCACAGAATAATTTTCTGCGCTAACTAAATCTGTATAACTCAGTGTTGTTGGGTTTAGTAGATAGATATGCCCACCACTGTGCTCGTCAGCCATCCCACTGACGAGTAGTAATCCGGAGTCGCCTATGTGATGAATATCTTCAGCATTCATCAGTCCACAGACATAGGAAAGCGTGGAATCATTCTCACACCTTTGGGTTGAACCATTACTATTATCATCTGAAAGATCCTGCTTACTTGCAGTGTTATTTTGATTGCAGCCAGTCATTCCTAAGGAGAGGATGAGGCCAGCGATTACATGATGGACGATTCTATTCATATATCCCCTATATGAGTTTTATTGAATTATTGTCAGTATACTAACATTATCGTTTTTAAACTCAATGGGCGAGAAATAATGAAGGGTAAGTGCTAGGTGGTGGAGCAACTGAGAGTGATTCTCAAAAAAAATAGTGTGTTGTATTGGACAAGGGCTCATCATCTGAACTTTGTTTAAACCCTACTTGGTGTGCTCGACTCGAGCTTAAGAAAAACTAATTTCAGAACTTCATGGAATAATTAATCACAAATCAAATTTTTAAATTATCTATACCCAATAATAATTTTTTCTAAGTTTCTGTTCAAAACTCACATAAAAAGACCAAGCAAAAAAGTCGACTATTCACGCGTTAACAAAAAAAATAGTAGACAAATAATTCAGATGTGTTAACTCTTGGTATTCAAACCAACACTAATGGGGACAAAATAATGAAAAAAAACTATAGCTCATTCTTGTCTGTGTTGTTATGTAGTACAGCGCTGAATGCTTATTCTCAAGATGTTAATGAAAATGAAATGTCAGGTCACAGTGCAGGTTTCGAGTACGTAAAAGGAAGGTTAGGCTCTTGGGAGGGGACACTCAATAATGGGTATTCTGGTGAGCAGATTGATGTCTCTTATCAGCTTAAGTTGACTTCGGGAGGAAGCACTATTCTAGAAACATTACTAGAGGATGGTGATGAGATGTTAACAACCTATAGTGAAAATAACGGTGAGTTAATCGTGAAACATTACTGCGTTTTGGGAACAGAGCCAGTTCTACGGGTAAGTAGTGTTGCTGAGGATCATTTGAATTTGACGCTAGACCATTCAGCGAGCGGTTTACACGCCGGGCACGATAATTTTGTAACTGAGATTAACTACACACAGGTAAATAATGACCCTGATACGGTAGTCTTGTC